>NZ_JAAATW010000001.1 GCF_009908315.1 Paragemmobacter ruber | reverse complement strand
CCGCCAGCGTGTCATTGCCGCCGCCACCGTCGAGCGTGTCATCGCCCGCGCCGCCGAAGACCGCATCGCTGGTGGCATGGCCGCCGCCCCAGTCATTGCCGTCATGGGCGATGATGATGCTGGGCGTGCCGTCATCGGGGCCTTGCAGTGTGGTGTTGGACCCGTCATCCCCGCTGATCACGCGGTAGGTGACGCCGTTGAAGGTAGCGAACTCCACCCCCGTCAGCGTGTCGGTGCCGTCGCGGGCGGCAACGGTATCGGTGACGATCAGCGCGCCACCGGGGCCGTAGTCAAAGCTGTACTCCGTGACCGGGCCGGTGAACACCGCACGGTCGGTGCCTGCGCCGCCGTCGAGCGTGTCGTTCCCGGTGCCGCCCGTGATCACATCGTCATTGTCGCCGCCGAAGAGGCCGTCATCGCCGACACCACCCTGAAGCGTGTCGTTGCCGCCTTCGCCCGCGAGGTTGTCATTTCCCGACCCACCGGACAGGAGATCGTTTCCGATCCCGCCAAACAGCAGGTCATCTTCGGTGCCGCCGAAAAGCTGATCCTCTCCGGCGCCCCCGAAGAGCGCATCGCTGCCAGCATCACCGTTGACGGTGTCGTCACCGGATTCGCCCCGCAGGGTATCGCCGTCCGCACCGCCGGAGAGGGAATCGTTGTCGTTGCCGCCGAGGATGTTGTCGCTGCCGGCACCCCCGATGATCGTGTCAGACCCGTCGCCGCCCGACAGTGTATCGCCACCCGTCCCGCCGGTAACGACGTCATTGCCCGCCTCGCCGTCGATAGTGACCCCGGCGGTGGTGGCGGCGGCGTTGATCGTGTCGTTGTTGGCTGTGCCGGAGACCTGCTCGAATTCGGTGAACGTGCCGGTCGTGGCGCCGCCGAAGTGGCTGAAGCTGCCTGCGCCGTTGCCGGTGAAGGTGACGGTCGCGCCGGAGCTGCTTTGCCAGTTCGCGAAATCGAGCCGGTCCGTGCCTGTACCGCCCGAGATGGTTTTCGTGCCGCTGTTGTCCCAGACGGTGGCGGTGTCGTTGCCATCCTCAAGGAACAGGGTGTCGTTACCGCTGCCTATGTCGGCGCGGTCATTGCCGGACCCGGCATAGACGAGATCGGATCCGTTCCAGTCTTCGATCGCGTCGTTGCCGCTGCCGCCGAAGATGATGTCGTTGCCATCGGCTGCGTTGATGCTGTCATCGCCCGCGCCTGCGTCGATCGTATCGTTCCCGACGGTGATGGCATCGCCATCGCTGTCGGTGAAGCCCAAGGTCATGGTGTCATTGCCGGAACTGCCATCGACCGAGCCGAAGAAGCGGATGCTTTCGATTTCGGCGAAGGTCAGGGTGCCGCCGCCGGCGAGGTTGACTGTCCCCGCCTCGTTGTTGCCGCCGCCGTAGGTGATGCCAGAGCCGTAGGTGAGGTAGAGGATATCGGAATCGGTGCCGCCTTCGCCGCCGAAGATGCTGTCGCCCGCGCCGCCGACGAAGCGGTCGGCCCCGTCACCCCCAAAAAGGCTATCCGCGCTGGCGCTGGTCGTCCCGATGAGGCTGTCGTTCCCTGCGCCGCCGTAGAGGGCGTTGTTGCCGGCACCGCCGTTCAGCGTGTCATCGCCCATATCCCCGAACAGCGTGTCATTGCCTGCTTCGCCCGCCAGGCCGTCATTCCCGGCCCCCCCGTAAAGCAGGTCATTGTCGGCGCCGCCGAAGAGCGTGTCATTTTCGGTGCCGCCAAACAGCGTGTCATCCCCGGCGTCGCCCGACAGGTTGTCAGAGCCCGCACCGCCCAGAAGCGAATCGACGCCGAAGCCGCCAAAAAGTGAATCGTTGCCGTCTTCGCCTTCCAGCGTGTCGATGCCCATGCTGCCAAAGAGCGTGTCATTTCCCGCCCCGGCCAGCACCCGGTCATTCCCGTCACCGCCTTCGATATTGTCGTTGCCATCGCCGGCATTGACGTAGTCATTGCCGTTCGCGGCGTTGATCGTGTCGTTGCCAGCGCCGGCGATGATGTCGTCGTTGGTGTTGGTGATCTGGTCGCCCTGGGCATCGGTATAGCCCAGACCCATGGAATCATTGCCGGATGTGCCATCGACCGCGGCCTTGAAATCGCCTGCCACGCGGTCAGCGATCAGATCGCCGCCATTCGCAGCCACGCTTTGCAGCGTGAGCGACATGATGGGACGCGCCGTCAGCGCGGCCTGATCCGCATTCGCCGTCTGTTCCGGGACCAGATAGGTATTGCCGTTCACATCCTGGATCACCACCGCGGTGATGTTGGCGGAGGAGCCATCGGAATAGGTGATCAGTGCGTTGTAAGTGGCCCAGCCATCGAAGTTCTGTGGCGCGCCGCCATTGATGCGGAACGAATCGTAGCCGCCGTTGTTGTCGATGTCATAGCTGCTGTTGTCATCTTCGCTGAGCCGCTCTGCCGTCAGGTTGCGGATCTGCGTGCTGAGAGGTGCCGCGGATGTGCCGTAGGTCCCAAAGAGGAACTCCGGGTTTTCCATATCCTCATCGCCCTGACCCGTGTCGATCCGGGGCAGCGTACCGAGGAAGATGACTTCGAAACTGGTGGGCATCGCGGAAGACCCCTCAGTTCAATGCACAGCGAAATGGGCGCGGAGCCCACGGCGGGCGGCGGATCGGAAGGCTGCATGATGGGGGACGCGGAGCCCCGCGATGGACAGGGCCGAGGTTTGAAGATCAAACCGCACTGGCATTGCTGCAATCGTTACCATCACCGCACCTTCACATTCGTCATCTGACTGACCCCACACGAACCAAGGGCCGATCCCGTCAGACGCCCTTCATTCCGGGGAAAGACGGCCGAAATCGGGCAGTTTTTACTCCGTTTCGCGGCAGCGATGGCGGGATGCGCGGATCACCCGGCCGACAGCGCAGACTGCCATCCGAGAGCCCGGAGAAGGACGGCCTCAGACCACTGAAATCATTGGGTTTTGCTTTGGTGTTGCAGGATGCGGGGCGCGCGCCGGGGCCGCGAATCAGCGTTAACCAGCACTGCAGATTCCTAGGCGCGAAAGATCAGCGCGGCGCGTGGCCGTTTGGGCCTGAGCGGAAACTGTTGCCAGATCGGGGCAGCTTGTTACTATACGGTAGTTCAATAAAAGAATCATCCGGGAGGCTGCATGCCCCGCGATCCGCGCCATGACATCCTGTTCGAGCCGGTGAAGATCGGGCCGAAGGTGGCGCGGAACCGGTTCTTTCAGGTTCCCCATGCATCCGGCATGACCAATGCCGCACCGCATGTGCGTGCGGCCTTTCGCGAGATGAAGGCGGAAGGGGGATGGGCTGTCGTATCCACAGGGGCCTGTTCCATCCATCCCAGTTCGGATGACAGCCCCTTTCCCTGCGCCACCTTGTGGGATGAGGCGGATCTGCGGTCGCATATGCTGATGACCGAAGCGGCGCATCGGCAGGGGGCGCTGGCGGCGGTGGAGTTGTGGCATGGTGGAGCGGCGGCGGTGAACCGGACGACGCGGCACGCGCCCCTGTCGCCATCGGGCGTGCCGTGGATGGCGACGCATGTGGGGTTCATGTCTTCAGCCCGGCCGAAGGTGATGGATGCGCAGGATATCCGCGATCTGATCCGCTGGCACGCCGAGGCGGCGGTGATGGCCGAGCGGGCGGGGTTCGACATCCTCTATGTCTATGCGGGGATGGGCTATCTGCCCTATCAGTTCCTGCTGTCGGATTATAACCGGCGGACGGATGACTATGGCGGATCGGTCCGCAATCGCGTGCGGCTGGTCGAGCAATTGATCGACGCGGTGCGCGAGGCGACGGGCGGGCGCTGTGCGGTGGCGCTGCGGATTTCCATGCAGGAGTTGCGGGGGCGGCCGTCCGAGGTAGCACCCAGCGAGGCGCATGAGGTGATCGAGCATCTGAAGGATGCGCCGGACCTGTTCGACGTGAAGATGGACTATTCCGCCACCGATTGCGCGGCAAGCCGTTACACGGCGGAGGGGAGCCATGAGCCTGTCGTCGATTTCCTGAAGACGATCACCGACAAGCCGGTGGTGGGGGTGGGGCGGTTCACCAGCCCCGATACGATGGTTTCTATGGTGAAGCGGGGTGTGCTGGACCTGATCGGGGGGGCGCGGCCGTCAATTGCCGATCCGTTCCTGCCGAAGAAGATCGAAGAGGGGCGGGTGGAGGACATCCGCGAATGCATCGGCTGCAACATGTGCATTTCCAGCTGGCATGACGGGGTTTGGGTGCGCTGCACGCAGAACCCGACGGCGGGCGAGGAATGGCGGCGTGGCTGGCATCCCGAGATCGTGCGGAAGGATGGCCGGGGACAGGTTCTGGTGGTGGGCGGCGGGCCTGCGGGCCTTGAGGCGGCGCTGACGCTGGCGCGGCGGGGGCATGAGGTGGCGCTGGCCGATGCGGCGCGGGAGTTCGGCGGGAGGCTGCGCTGGGAAAGCCGCCTTCCGGGGCTGAACCAATGGCACCGGGTGGTGGATTATCGGATGGGGCAGTTGCGGAAACTGCCGAATGTAACGCTTTACCCGGAAAGCACGCTGTCGGCGGCGGATGTGCGGGACTTCGCGGCGGATCATGTGGTGATCGCCACCGGCGCGCGCTGGTTGCCGCATCTGTGCGGGGCGAACGAGCTGCCTTCGGTGCCGCTGGAGGCGCCGCGCGTCTACACGCCCGATGACATCGCCGCAGGCGTGGTGCCGGAGGGGCCGGTCGCGGTGTTCGACTATGACAACTATTACCTTGGCTCTGCGATTGCCGAACATCTGGTCGGGAAGGGCTGCGCTGTGACCTATGTCACCACGGCGGGCGCGGCGGCGGCCTGGGGGTTCATGACGAATGAACAACCTTTGGTCCATCAGTCCTTTGCCGCGAAGGGCATCGCCTTGCGGACGCTGGAGGTGGTGACGGGGTTTGATGGCGAAAGGCTGCGGCTGGCGCAGATCTTCAGCGGTGAGGCGCGGGAGGTGGCCGTGCGGTCCCTGGTGATCGTGGGCTATCGGCAGGGGGGAAGTGCGCTGCATGAGGCGCTGGCCGGGGTGATGCCGCGCGAAAGACTGCATCTGACGGGGGATGCGCTGGCGCCGGGGGCGATCGTGCATGCCGTCTATCAGGGGCACAAGACGGCGCGGGAAGTGGGGGTGTCGGCGGCGGACGCGAGGCCGCGCCGGGATGCGCCCTTTGCGCCGCGGGATTTCCAGATGCCGGAGGCGGCGGAATGACACGGGTCGAGGGGCGCAGACGGCAAGGCAGCCGCCCCTCGGGCGGGGTGCCGCAGCGGCCCTTCGGGCAGGTGGAGCGGCGGGTCGATTGGGTGCGGGTGATATCCGACGATCAGGTCGCTGCGATCCATGCGGCGGCACTGGATGTGCTGGCGCGGCAGGGGCTGCGCGTGCTGCATGGCCCGGCGCGCGATCTATACGCGCAGGCCGGGGCGCGGGTGGAGGGCGAGACGGTCCGCCTTGACCCGGCGCTGGTGGCGGAGCGGTTGGCGACGGTGCCGGGGGAATTCACGCTGGAAGCGCGGGACCCGCGGAAATCCCTGAAGATCGGGGGGGCGCATTGCGTTTACGCCTCGGTCGGGGGGCCGGCCTATGTGATGTGCAACGACAAGGGGCGGCGGGACGGAACCTATGCCGAGATGTGCGATTTCCTGCGGCTGGTGCAGGGGTTGAACGTCCTCCATCAGGAGGGCGGCTGTCCGTTCGAGCCGCTGGACCTGCCCGCGAACACGCGGCATCTGGACATCTATCATGCGCAGATCCGGCATCTGGACAAAAGCTGGCAGACCCAGACGCTGGGCCATGCCCGGACGATGGACGGGATCGAGATGGCGGCGATTATGCTGGGCACGACGGCAGAGGGGCTGCGGGAACGGCCGGTGCTGCTGGGGATCATCAACACCAATTCGCCGCTGCAACTGGATGTGCCGATGGCGGAGGGGCTGATTGCGATGGCGGCGCATGGGCAGGTGAATGTGATCACGCCCTTCACTCTGGCCGGGGCGATGGCGCCCGTGACGCTGGCGGGCGCGCTGGTGTTGCAACATGCCGAGGCGCTGGCCGGGATCGTGCTGACGCAGATTGTGCGGCCGGGCGTGCCGGTGATGTATGGCGGGTTCACCAGCAATGTGGACATGCGGTCTGGCGCGCCCGCCTTTGGCACGCCAGAATACGCCAAGGCGGCGCAGGCAAGCGGGCAATTGGCGCGGCATGTGGGCGTGCCGTTCCGATCGTCCAACGTGACGGCGGCGAATGCGGTGGATGCGCAGGCGGCCTATGAATCGCAGATGGCGCTGTGGGGGGCATTGACCGGGGGGGCGCATCTTCTGGAGCACGCGGCGGGCTGGCTGCATGGCGGGCTGACGGCGAGTTTCGAGAAGCTGATCCTGGATGCCGAGATGCTGCAGATGATGGATGCCTGGTTCGAGCCGCTTGCGACGACCGAGGCCGATCTGGCGCTGGACGCGATCCTCGAGGCGGGCGCGGGCGGGCATTTCTTTGGGACGGTGCATACGATGGAACGCTATGAGCGGGCCTTTCATGCGCCGATGGTATCGAACTGGGACAATTACCCGAACTGGGTGCAGCGCGGCGGGATCGACGCGGCGCAGCGGGCGAACACCGTCTGGAAAGAGCTTTTGGCGCAGGCCGAGGATCCCCCCCTTGATGCCGCCGTGGACGAGGCGCTGGCCGCCTATGTCGCGCAGCGCAAGGCCGAAGGCGGGGCGCCGATGAACTGATGCGCAGAACAGAACAAGGGGACAGGGACGCATGAAAGCCGCAGCCGCACTGGTCATGATCGCCGCTTCGGGCCTTGCCGCGCCCGTGTTCGCGCAGGATGTCACGGTCTATGGCGGAGGGACGGCGGAATTCCTGCACCGGCCGGATGGGGATGACCAGCCGAATGTGTCCAGCCTCGCGCTTTATGCCGAGGCCGAGGTTTCGGGTTTCTATGCGGGCGTCTGGGCGCGGATGGCGAATGTGGACAGCTATGATCGGCTGGATGCCTATCTGGGCTACCGCAACGACCTTGAGGGCGGGTTTTCCTATGATCTGGGTTACTATCGCTATGGCTATGTGAACGACAGCGCGTCGAATTACGGCGAGTTGACGCTGGGGATCGCGCAGGCGTTGGCGGAAACGGCGTCGGTGTCGATGGATCTGGCCTATGACCCGGACAATGCGCTTGCGAATGCCTATGTCGGGGTGGAGCTTTACCCCAGCGCGACATGGACCGTTTCAGCGAATTACGGTGTCTATGAGGTGGCCGGGGCGGGCAGCGAGCGGGAGTGGGATTTCGGCGCGAGCCATCAGGTGGCAGAGAGCACCTCCGTCGATCTGCGGTGGTATGACGGATCGGAATATGTTCAGGGCTATCTGGGCGTTGCGATTTCCTTCGACACCACCTTGTTCGGGGGCTGATCCATGCCCGAGATCGCCCAGTCCTATCCCTTTGGTCTGACGGAGATCGAAAATATCTGGGTGCCGATGCCCGATGGTGTGCGGCTGGCCGGGCGGCTGTGGCTGCCCGAGGGGGCGGGACCCGACCAACCCGGAAAGGTTCCGCTGATCCTGGAATACCTGCCCTATCGCAAGCGCGACGGGACGCGGGCGCGGGATGAGAAGATGCACCGCTATCTGGCGCGGCACGGCTATGCCTGCTTGCGGCTGGACATCCGGGGGACCGGCGACAGCGAGGGGATCATCACCGACGAATATTCGGTGCAGGAGCAGGAGGATGGCGTGGCGGCTATCGACTGGCTGTCGCGGCAGGACTGGTGCGACGGGCAGGTGGCGATGATCGGCATCAGCTGGGGCGGGTTTAACGGGCTGCAGATCGCGGCGCGGCAGCCTGCGGCGTTGAAGACGATCATCACGGTGGGATCGACGGATGACCGTTATGCCACGGATATCCACTGGGTCGGCGGTTGCCTGTCGAAGGACAATTTCGACTGGTCCTCCACCATGTTCGCCAGTCAGGACCTGCCGCCCGATCCGGCCATCGTGGGGGATCGGTGGCGTGACATGTGGCGGGCGCGGATGGAGGCGAACAGCCCGTGGATCCTGACATGGCTGCGGCATCAGTCGCGGGATGCCTATTGGAAGCAGGGGTCGGTCTGCGAGGATTTGTCGCGCATCACGATCCCGGTCTATGCGGTGTCGGGCTGGGCGGACAATTATTCCGAAGCCGTGCCGCGCCTGATGGCGGGGTTGTCGGGGCCGCGGCGGGGGTTGATCGGGCCTTGGGCGCATTCCTTTCCGCATGACGTGACGGTGGAGCCGGCGATCGGCTGGTTGCAGGAGGTGCTGCGCTGGTGCGACCACTGGCTGAAGGGGCGCGAGACGGGGATCATGGACGAACCCCTGCTGCGCGCCTGGATGCAGGAGAGCGTGCCACCGCAGACCTGCTATCGTGAGCGGCCGGGCTATTGGGTGGGCGAGGATCAGTGGCCATCGCCCAGGATCGAGGCGCGGCGGATGGCGCTGGGGGATCACGGGCGTCTGGGGGCGGCAGGCGCGGGCGAGGTGTCGATCTGTTCGCCCCTCTGGGTTGGGGCGGCGGCGGGCGAGGTGGGGCGCTATGGCGACGATGCGGAATGGGCGACCGATCAGCGCGAGGATGACGGCGGATCGCTGGTCTTTGTGACCGAGCCTTTGGCCGAGGATGTGGAGATACTGGGTGCGCCGCAGCTGCATCTGACCTTTGCCAGCGACAAGCCCCGGGCGCTGGTATCGGTGCGGGTGAATGATGTCGCGCCGGGGGGCGCATCGACGCGGGTGGCCATCGGGCATCTGAACCTGTGCCACAGGTTCGGGCATGGCGCCCCGCAGGACCTGATCCCCGGTGAGATGACGGTGGCGACGGTGGATCTGGATGATATCGGGCATCGCTTTCCGGCAGGGCATCGGATCGCTGTGTCAATTTCCACCGTCTATTGGCCGATTGCCTGGCCTTCGCCGGAACTGGCGACGCTGACGCTGCGGCGGGGGGAGAGCGCGCTGGTTCTGCCGGTGCGGCCCGTTCGGGCAGAGGATGCAGACCTGCGGATGTTCGATGCGCCGGAATGTGCGGCGGCGGAGGCGCAGCATGATCTGCCGATACCCCCCGACGCGCCCATCGCGCGGCGGCGGGTCACGCGCGATCTGCTGAGCGGCGAAAGCCTGGTGGAGTTTCCGCGCTGGACCTATGCGACCGAAATGCCCGCCATCGGGCAGACCCACCGGGGAACGGGCTATGCGCGGTATCGCATCACCGAGTGCGACCCGCTGAGCGCGCGTTGCGAGACGGGATATACCGTGCGGATCGAGCGCGCCGACACGACCATCCTGCATGAGAGCGAGGGGTCGCTGACCTGCGATGCCACGCATTTCATCGTGAGCATGTGCCTGCGGATCAGCGAGAACGGGGTGCCGGTGTTCAGCCGCGACTGGAACGAAAGGATCGCGCGTGACCACATGTAGCAAGGGGGGTGCGGGCTGATGCTGGCCTATGCGATCCGGCGGATGGGGTTGTCCCTGCTGATCCTGATCGTGGTCATGGTGGCCATGTATGGCATGGTCTTTCTGGTGCCGGGCGATCCGGCATCGCTGGCGCTGGGGCCGCGCGCGACGCCGGAATTGAAAGAGGCGCTGCGCGAGCGGATGGGGCTGGACCAGCCGATCCTGACGCAGATTGCGTATTTCTTCGGCAATGTGCTGCGCGGTGATCTGGGGGTGGATGTCTGGTCGAAGCGGCCGGTGCTGGAGCAGATCCTGGAGGTGTTTCCCAATACTCTGATCCTTGGCGTCGTGGCGCTGGGTTGGGCGCTGGTGATGGGCATCGTTCTGGGCTGTGCGGCGGTGGTCTGGCGGGACACATGGGCGGACCGGTTGCTGGGCGTGCTGTCGGTCAGCGTGATTTCGG
The DNA here is from genome assembly GCF_009908315.1 of Paragemmobacter ruber. Lineage (GTDB taxonomy): Bacteria > Pseudomonadota > Alphaproteobacteria > Rhodobacterales > Rhodobacteraceae > Paragemmobacter > Paragemmobacter ruber. Next base: position 1,686,360 of record NZ_JAAATW010000001.1, on the reverse strand, counting down.
TGCCGTCCTTTGTGGTGGCGATCTATGCGCTGATCGTCTTCGCGGTCTGGCTGAACTGGCTGCCCGCCATCGGGGCGGGGGAGGCGGGGGATTTCTGGAGCCAGGTGCGGGCCTTGATCCTGCCGGCCTTTGCGGTGGGGATCGGCTGGGTGGGCTATCTGGCGCGGCTGATACGGGCGTCGATGCTGGAGGTGATGGAGGCGCCGCATATCCGCACGGCGCGGGCCTTCGGGATGCGCGAGCGCGATATCGTGTTCCGCCATGCGCTGCGGGTGGCCATCGTGCCGACGATTTCCATTCTGGCGGTGGGGTTCGGGTCGATCCTTTCCAGCGCGGTGTTTGTGGAAAGCGTGTTTTCCCGCCCCGGCATCGGCACGCTGATCACCGGGGCGGTGGAGAAGCGGAACTATCCCGTGGTGATGGGAACCGTGCTGTTCATGACCGGCTTTTACCTGCTGGTCGTTACTGCTGCCGATCTGTTGATCGCGCGGCTGGATCCGAGGGTGCGCGATGTCCTTCGCGGTTGAGGAAACGGTGCCGGGGCGGCGGGGGATCGGGCGGGCGCTCTTGGCCGATCCGATGGGATTGGCGGGGTTGGTGCTGGTGGTGGTGTTCCTGCTGATGGCGCTGCTGGCGCCATGGATCGCGCCCTATGATCCCATCGCGCTGGACGTGAAGGCGAAGTTCCAGCCGCCTTCGGCGGCGCATTGGGCGGGGACGGATCATCTGGGACGGGATCTGTTGTCGCGGATCATCTGGGGGGCAAGGCTCGCCTTGGGGATTGCGATAACGTCGGTGGGCATCGCGGGGGCCATCGGGTTGGTGCTGGGGTTGATCGCAGGCTATGGGCCGCGCTGGTTGGACAGCATCCTTGTGTTGATCTTTGACAGCATGTCGTCGCTGCCGATGATCTTTTTCGCGCTGGCGGTGATCACGGTGCTGGGGCCGGGGACAACCACGCTGATTATCGTGATCGTGCTGGTGTCATTCCCCGCCTATGCGCGGCTGATCCGCACCCAGACGCTGGCCCTGTCGGGGGCGGATTTCATTCTGGCGGAACGGGCGATGGGGGCGGGCGCGGGGCGGATCATCTTTTGCCATCTGCTGCCCAATGTGGTGGGGCCGCTGGTCATCCTGATCTGCATGGATATCCCGGTGGTGATCATGCTGGAGGCGGGGCTGAGTTACCTCAATCTTGGGGTGAAGCCGCCGTCGCCGTCCTGGGGGAACATCCTTTCGGAAGGCTACAACGCGCTGCGGCAGGCGCCGCATGTGGTGGTGGTGGCGGGGGTGCCGCTGGTTCTGGCGACGCTGGGTTTCACCTTTCTGGGTGAAGGCCTGCGCGATGTGCTGGACCCGCGCGGGGCCGGGAGGCGCTGGGGATGAGCGTGTTGTCGGTGGAGGGGCTGTCGGTCAGTTACCGCGTGCTGGGGGGGCGGTTGCAGGCGGTGCGCGATGTGACGCTGGCGGTAGGCCGGGGCGAGGTGCTGGGGATCATGGGAGAGAGCGGCTGCGGCAAGTCCACGCTGGCGGCGGCGATGATCGGGCTTTTGCCGCAGGGGGCAGAGGTGGCGGCGGGGGCGATCCGGCTGAACGGGACGGACATGCTGCGCCTGTCGGGGGAAGAGAAGCGGCGGCTGCGGGGGCAGCGGATCGCGATGGTGTTCCAGGACCCGATGACGGCCTTCAACCCGGTGCTGACCATCGGGCGGCAACTGGCGGATTTCGCAGGCGCACATGGCGGGGTGAAGGGGGCGGCGGAGATTGCGGGGATGCTGGAGCGGGTGGGGATACCCGATCCGGGGCGGTGTTTGCGGCGCTATCCGCATGAGCTTTCGGGGGGGATGCGGCAGCGGGTGGCGATTGCGGCGGCGCTGCTGGTGAGGCCCGATGTTCTGATCGCGGATGAGCCGACGACGGCGCTGGACGTGACGATGGAGGCGCAGATCATCCATCTGCTGCGCGACCTGCGGTCAAGCTTTGACGGGGCGATTGTCGTGGTGACGCATCATCTGGGGGTGATCGCCGAACTCTGCGACCGGGTGGCGGTGATGTATGCGGGCGAGGTGGTGGAAGAGGCGGGGGTGGATGCGCTGTTCCGCGATCCGCGCCATCCCTATACCCGGGCGCTTTTGTCCTGCGATCCGGCGGTGGTGATGCCGGGAAGCGGGCATCTGCCGACGATCGGGGGGCGCATTCCGGACCTGATGGCGCTGCCTGCGGGCTGTGCCTTTGCGGCGCGCTGCGGGATGGCCGAGGCGGGGTGCGCGGCGCCCGTGCCGCGGCATCAGGAGGCGGGGCGGTCGGTGCTGTGCCACAGGAGCGCGGCATGAGCGCGGTGCTGGACCTGGCGCGGGTGTCGGTGGCCTTGCCTCTGGGCGGGTTCCTGTCGCGGGCGCGCCTGCCGATCCTGATGGATGTGAGCCTGTCGGTGGGGCGCGGGGAAAGCGTGGCGCTGGTGGGGGAGAGCGGATCGGGCAAGACGACGCTGGCGCGGGCGGTGATGGGGTTGCAGGCCGTGTCGGGCGGGAGCATCGCGCTGGACGGGCAGGCGGTGGAGGGGGCGGCGGGCCATGCGCGGCTGCGCCGGGCGGCGGCGATGATGTTTCAGGATGCCACCGCGTCTTTGTCGCCGCGTCTGACGGTGGGCTATCTGGTGACAGAGCCGTTCCGCATCCATGGCGTGGCCTTGCCGGACCCCGAGGGGATGGCGCGGGAGTTGCTGGCCAAGGTCGGGCTGCCGCCGGCCATGGCGCGACGCTATCCGCATGAACTGTCGGGCGGGCAGGCGCGGCGGGTGGGGGTGGCGCGGGCGCTGGCGCTGAAACCCCGGCTGGTGATCGCGGATGAGCCGACGGCGGGGCTGGATGTTTCGGTGCAGGCCGAGGTGTTGAACCTGATGGCGGACCTGCGGGCGGAGATGGGGCTCGCCTATCTGATCATCACCCACAACCTTGCGCTGGTGCGGCATGTGGCCGACCGGGTGGTTGTCCTCTATCTCGGCCGGGTGGTGGAAAAGGGGCCGACGGCGCAGGTCTTTGCCGCGCCCGCCCATCCCTATACCGCGAGCCTGATCGCCGCCGAGCCGAGGCCCGATCCGCGCCAAAGGCGAATGGATCTGGCCATAAGGGGCGAGGTGCCGTCGGTCCTGCGGCGGCCGTCGGGATGCGAGTTCCATACGCGCTGCCCGATGGCGCGCGAGGTTTGCCGCGTGACGGCGCCGGACCTTGCGCCGGTGGGCGCAGGGCGGCAGGCGCGGTGCCATTTTGCCGATCAACGAAAAGACCAACAGGGAGAACAACATGCAGTGGAACACCGATAGGCGCGGCTTCCTGAAGGCCGCAGGGATGGGTCTGGCGGCGGCGGCGGCGATGCCGCGCTTTGGCTGGGCGGCGGAGGGCGACACGCTTCGCCTGCGGGTGGGTGCGGATTTTCAGGTGCTGGACCCGTTCGGGATCATCGGCGAACTGGACGACATCATCCCGCGCTGCACCAATGTAACGCTGGTGCGCCTGGGCGACATGCGCGAGGGGAATGCGGTGCGGCCCTGGGCGGCGGAGAAGATCGAATGGCTGGATGGCACGCGGCTGGCCTTCACGCTGCGCGAGGGGCTGACATGGACGGGGGATTTCGGCCCGGTGACGGCGGCGGATGTGAAGTTTTCGTTCGAGCGGATCGCGGGGTCTGACAGCGCCTGGGCCTATCAGTTCGAGAAGCTGAAGGAGGTGGAGGTCATTGACGACCGCAACGGAATCATCCACCTGACCGAGGCCTTCGCGCCCTTCATGGTGATCGCCCTGCCCTATTATGGCGGGCATATCGTCTGCCAGAAGGCGGTAGAGGCGGCGGGGGGAAGCTATACGACCGAAATCCCGGCGCAATGCGGGCCTTACCTGATGGAAGCGTGGGAGCAGAACCAGAAGGTGACGCTGGTCGCCAACCCGGACTGGACGGGAGAGAAGCCCGCCTTTGGGCGGGTGGAGTTCTACATCGTCACCGACGATCAGGCGGCGCAACTCGCCTATGAGGCGGATGCCTTCGACTTTACCCGCGTGGCGGTGGGGGCGGCGTCGCAACTGAAAGGCGCGATGCCGGAGGGGGCGGCGCTGATCGAGGCGGCCTCTACCCGCTATGCCTGGCTGACGATCAACATGAATGCCGAGCCGTTGAAGGATATCCGCGTGCGGCAGGCGATCCAGTATGCCTATGACGGCGAGGCGGTGCTGGCCGGGGCCTATGACGGGCTGGTGGCGCGGTCCACGGGTGTGGTGCCGCCGACATCGGGCTATGCGCGGGCGTCGAACCTGATTGCGGCGCGGGATGTGGCCCGGGCGCAGGAATTGCTGGCCGAGGCGGGGGCAGAGGGGTTGGAGGTGAACCTTTACGCCCTGACCGACGGGACAAGCCAGACGATTGCGCAGATCATTCAGGCCAATCTGGCCGAGGCCGGCATCACGGTGAACATCCAGCCGACGGAAGAGGCCGCCTATTGGGCCTTGGGCGACAAGACGGCGGGCGAGGGTTACAAATCCGTCGAACTGGTGCTGATGAACTTTGCCGGCGGGATCGACCCGACGGAGAATCTGGTGTGGTTCCGCCCCGATCAGATCGGGATCTACAACTGGTCTTTCTTTGACAGCGCGGAATATGAGGACCTGTATCAGGCGTCCATGACCGAGCAGGACACCGACAAGCGGCGGGCCATGTTCAACCGGATGGAGGACCTGATGGAGGAATCGGGCGGGTTCATCTTCATCTGCTTTGAACCCTATCTGGCGATCCATGACGCGAACCTTGTGCCGGTGATCCTTGCCGATGGCCACCCCGACCCGGTAGCCTTCCGCAAGGCATGACCCGGGCGCAAGCCCCAGAGCGGAACGACAGGCGTGACGGACGCGACCAAGAGAAAGGCCCGCCTGTCGCCCGCCGACCGGCGGGCGCTGCTGGAAGACGCCGCCCGCACCTGCATGGCGCGGGGCGGCATCCGGGAATTCACCGTGGACAAGGTGGCCGCCGAGGCCGGGGTGTCGCGGGGGCTGATCACGCATCACTTCGGGTCGATGGACGGGCTGCTGGTGGCGGTCTACCAGAGGATGTACCGCGAATGGATCGAGGTGTTCGACGCGCCGCGACCGGGCCTGTCGCGCATCGAAGCGATGGTGGAGGCGCTGGTGTCGCCCGACCTGTTCAACCGTGATGTCCTGAACATCTGGCTGACCCTGTGGGGCGAGATCGCGAACAACCCGGTGCTGCGGGCAGCGCATCGCAACCTGTATGGCGATTACCGCGCCACGATCATGGCCGCGCTGGACGAGGCGGCGGCGGCGAACGGGCGGCGGATCGAGGCCGAGACGGTCGCCGCGGCCTTCATCTGCCTGATCGACGGCTTTGGGGTGCAGCGCTGCGTGGAACCCGCGCTGTTGACCGAGGCGGATGCCCGGGCGGCCTGCTGGGCCTTTCTGCGGCCGCACATCGGCGAAGCTGGCCGCTAATCACGGGGCCAAGCCCGCCACGGCGCAGCGGCGGGCGGGCGGGCGGGCGCAAACCGCGAATCAGTTTCGCTGGGCGGGTAATCCATTGGCGAATGCGGGATTGGTTCTACAATCTTTGCGTGTATTCCATCTGAAGATGCGCCCCCGTTCTGCCGCAGTTCCGCCGCAATCCAAATCCGCCATTTCGGGCTTTGTTTACGGGCGGGAAACGGACCGACGGCGCAACGGGAATTGATAAGTGCAGCCCATATCAATGATGGCAGGAACATGTCCGAAAGTCGGCATGACGCACAGTTTCGGATAGATCGGGGCAGCAATTAAGGTAGCTTAATTCCAAGGGATAGGAAGCGGCTGGATCAACTGGCCCGGCCCCCATCAGGGCCCGATCCGATCTTGTGAATTGGAACTGAGATGCTGAACCTTGTACTTGTGGATGACCATCCGATCGTGCTGGCAGGGCTGGCCGATATCCTGCGTGGGCAGGCGAATTACACCATTCAGGCGACCGGCGCGACTGCCGATGCCGCGCTGCGGCATGTGCTGGACGGGCGCTGCGACATGCTGATCACGGAGCTGACGCTGCCGGGCGATGTGCTGGGCATGATCCGCCAGATCCGGGCCGAGAAACCGGCGGTGAAAATCCTGATCTTCACCGCGTCGAACAGCACCGAGGAGTGCATGCAGGCCTTGTCCGCGGGTGCGCATGGCATCGTGCTGAAGGGCAGTTCCGGAACGGATATTCACTATGCCATCGAGGAAGTGGCCGCGGGCAAGGAGTTCATCTCTTCGTCCATGGCGACACGGATCATCCGCGAGATGCGCGCCGCCGAGCAGCGCAAGGCGGTGCGGGCGTCGGTCGGCCTGAACTCGCGCGAGGATCAGGTGGTGCGGGAGTTGCTGAACGGATCGTCCAACAAGGAGATCGCGAACAAGCTGAACCTCTCGGACAAGACGGTGAAGCATTACATGACCCAGATCATGCAAAAATTCAACGCGCGCAACCGGTTGGAGGTCGTGCTGGAGGTGCAGCGCATGAACGGGGTGGGCGACGGACGGGAGCGCTTCACCGCCTGAGGGCAAGGGGGCGCGGCGCTTTCGGGGCGCATAAGCAGCAGAAGAACACAAGGTCGCTGCCCCGGGATTTCGGGGCGGGGAATGGCGCTTTGCCGGATGGCAGGGGCGCGCGTGATGGATGCAGAGACGAGGAGACACGCAGATGACGAGCCGGGCGCAGGATGTGGCGATCTATCTTTCCCACCATTTTCACCATGCGTGGGAAGGGTTTGGCTTCTTTGATCTGCAGCGGTTGATGTATCTGGCGCAGGGGTGGCATCTGGCTGGGGGGCGGGGGGTTCTGTTTTCGGACTCCATCGGCGCGCACAAGGCGGCGCCGTTGACCTATTCGGTCAAGGGTTTGTTGCCGATGGAAGAAATGCTGCCCGAGCCCGATCTGACGGCGGAGGATGAGGAGTTCCTCGACAGTTTCTGCATCACCTATGGCGTGGCCGACCGCGCCGCCGTGCGGCGGCAGGTGGACCGCGAGGATGGCGCGTGGCGGCTGGCACAGCTGACCGGGGGCGAAGGCGCGACAATCCCGCCGCAGCTGATGGAAGCGACCTTCCGGCTGATGCTGCTGGATCACATGGATGCCGGCCAGAAGCTGCGCAAGAGCCAGATGATCGCGCAAAAACAACGCTTTGAGGGCGGCAACGTGGTGGCCTTCCGCGCCCGCTGAGGGCGGTCAGGCGGCCTTGTCGAAGGCCGTGTCCATGGCCCTGTCTGCGTCCGGGGATCGGGCGGGGGCGAAGGGTTGCCACGCATAGGCGTAATAACCGAACATCTGTTCAAGCGCGGCCAGCGCGGCGGCGTGGGCCCGGGCCGGGCGGGCGTGGGGAATGGGGTTCGACATCGCATGTCTCCTGTTACGCGCCTCACTTAGGCCTGTGGGCGGGCGGGCGTAAGGGGCAGATATGCATGGTCGCCATGCACCCGGCGCAAGCCTGCGCGCGCCGTGTTTATCTTGCAGTTTTCCAACGGTTTGGCTGACGGCGCCTGTGCCGGAACGGGTGCAGGAACGGGTGCAGACGGGCGTGCATACGCGCGGTGCCGCAACGGAACGGAAAGGGTTGAATTAACCATGGCATGAGTCGCCCGCGCGGGAAGGCGGTGCAGGGGCGGCGGCGGCACGGTTTTGGGGGGCGGGTTTCTGCCTTGCCAAGGGCGGGGCGAATTCGCATCCCTATCCCTGCCGACGCAGAGGGGAGCCAGCGCCATGGGCCGCGAAGACCAGCCACCGCAGATGAGCCCGACCATCCGCACCATCGCCATGCCCGCCGATACCAACCCGTCGGGCGACATTTTCGGCGGCTGGCTGATGAGCCAGATGGACCTTGCCGCTGGCAGCATCGCCACGAAAACATCCGGCGGGCGCAGCGCCACCGTGGCGGTGGATGCGATGATCTTTCACCGCCCGGTGAAGGTGGGGGATGAGGTATCGCTATACGCCACGCTGGTGCGGCAGGGGCGCACGTCGATGACGATCCACGTCGATGCCTGGCGCAGGCCGCGTCAGAGCGCCGTGAGCGAGAAGGTGACCGAGGCGAATTTCACCTTTGTCGCGCTGGATGACGAAGGCCGCCCGGTGCCGATCAAGGCCGATTAGGTGCTACGGGGCGCTTTGAAACTTTCCTTTTCGCGCGGCAGCTGTCGATTTTGTTTCAGGCGCGGAAAAAGCGAAAAAAATGTTACATTGCTGTGCGAGGACCGTTGCCGAGTCGGCTGTGCCGCCGCTAACCTGCCCTAACGGCGTAGAGCCGTGACGTGCTGGTGGCTGGAGAAGATGACCTGCTGGAGGGCGGGCAGCCGGATCGGGACGGAAATCACGAACGGGGAGACGTTCACATGAAGATTCGTAACACGTTGTTTGCATCGGCAAGCATCGCCGGGATGCTGGCCGCGCCCGTCGCACAGGCGCAGTCGATGGATGAGATCGTGGCTGCCGCCAAGGAAGAGGGCATGCTGACGACCATCGCCCTGCCCCACAGCTGGTGCGGCTATGGCGACATCATCGCGTCGTTCAAGGCGAAGTATCCCGAGATCACCGTCAACGAGTTGAACCCCGATGCGGGTTCGGCGGACGAGATCGAGGCCGTGAAGGCCAACAAGGACAACAAGGGCCCGCAGGCGCCCGACGTTCTGGACGTGGGTCTGGCCTTCGGTCCGTCGGCCCAGGCCGAGGGGCTGCTGTCGCCCTACAAGGTTTCGACCTGGGATTCGATCCCGGCCGAAATCAAGGATGCCGATGGCCATTGGGCGGGCGCCTATTACGGCGTGATGGGCTTTGTGGTGAACACCGATCTGGTGCCGAACCCGCCGCAGGACTGGGCCGATCTGCTGAAGCCGGAATATGCGGGCATGGTGGCGCTGGCGGGCGATCCGCGCGCGTCGAACCAGGCGATCCTTGCGGTGCTGGCGGCGGGTCTGTCCACCGGGGCGGCGGCTGGCGAAGCGTCGGGTCAGGCGGGGCTTGAGTTCTTCAAGCAGCTGAATGACGCGGGCAATTTCGTGCCGGTCATCGGCAAGGCGGGCACGCTGGCGCAGGGCACCACGCCCATCGTCATCGCGTGGGATTTCAACGGCCAGTCCTGGGCGCGCGAACTGGCGGGCAACCCGCCGGTGGAGATCGTGATCCCGAAATCGACGGTGGCCGGTCTCTATGTGCAGGCGATCAGCGCCTATGCACCGCAGCCCAATGCCGCGAAGCTGTGGATGGAGCACATCTTCTCGGACGAGGGGCAGCTGGGCTATATCAAGGGCGGCTGCACCACCGCGCGCTTTGGCGAGTTGGTGGCGGCGGGCAAGGTTCCGCAGGAAATGCTGGACGCCATGCCCCCGGCAGAGGCCTATGAGACCGCCGTCTTCCCGACCGTGGCCGAGCAGGACGCCAACAAGGCGGCCGTGACGGCGGGCTGGGATGCGACCGTCGGCGCGAACGTTGCCGAATAATCCGGCCTGATGCTACGATCCCCTGCCGCAGCCGTGCTGCGGCGGGGGTTTTTCGAAGAGGCCGCCGCGAGAGCGGCCCGCACGAAGGGGGACCGATGCCGACCGAACCGATCCGGCGCGCGCCGCGCAGGTTTCCCCTGCACTGGTTGGGCATCCTGCCCTTTGCCATTTTCGCGACCCTGTTCCTGATCCTGCCGACGATGCGGATCGTACTGGGCGCGTTCCAGACGCCGGATGGCGGGTTCACCTTGCAGAACATGCTGGATCTGAACACGGATTCGATCCGGGCGGCCTATTGGACATCCATCAAGCTGTCTTTTTACACCGCCGCGCTGGGCTGTGCCGTGGGCTTTGCCATGGCGGCGGCGGTGGTGTTCGGCGGCCTGCCCAAGGGGGTGCGGTCGCCCCTGCTGACATTTTCCGGCGTGGCGTCGAATTTCGCGGGCGTGCCGCTGGCATTCGCCTTTATCGCGACGATCGGCCCGGTGGGGCTGATCACGGTCTGGCTGCGGACGGAGTTCGGGATCAACCTGCGCGCCTATGGGTTCAACCTTCTGTCCTTCTGGGGGTTGGTGATCACCTATCTGTTCTTCCAGATCCCGCTGATGATCCTGATCATCACGCCCGCGCTGGACGGGTTGAAGCGGGAATGGCGTGAGGCGGCGGCGGTGCTGGGCGCGACGGGGGTGCAGTATTGGCGGATGGTGGCCCTGCCCATCCTGTTTCCGTCGATCCTTGGCACCTTCGCGCTGCTGTTTGCCAATGCCTTTGGCGCGGTGGCGACGGCCTTCGCCCTGACCGGGCCGCAGTTGAACATCGTGCCGATCAAGCTGTTCGCGCAGATCCGCGGCGATGTGCTGGGCAATCCGAACCTTGGCTATGCGCTGGCCTTCGGGATGATCCTGATCACGGCGGGGGCGAACCTTCTGTACATCTGGCTGCGGGTGCGGTCGGAAAGGTGGCTGAAATGATGCGGGTTGTCGCCTGGGGCGTGTTCCTGCTGGGCTGTCTGTTCTTCCTGTTGCCCTTGGTGGGGATGACGGAATTCAGCCTGAAGATGCGGCGCGGGGTCTATTCCTTTGACGCCTATGCCGCGGTGTTCGGGGATCCGGCGTTCTGGGCCACGTTCGGCTATTCGCTGGCCCTGGCGGCGGCGACCATTGTGGTGGGCGTGGTGCTGGTGGTGCCGACGGCCTATTGGGTGCGGCTGCGCCTGCCGCAGGCGCGGCCCTTCGTGGAGTTCATCACGCTGTTACCGCTGGTGATCCCGGCCATCGTGATCGTGTTCGGCTATATACGGATGTACAACACTTCGTCCTTCCTGCCGCTGACGGGGTCAGCGCTGGGGACGGATATCCTGCTGACCATGGGCTATGCGACGCTGGCCCTGCCCTACATGTACCGGTCGGTGGATACCGGGCTGAGGACGATTGACGTGGGCACGCTGACGGAAGCGGCGCAGAGCCTTGGCGCGGGGTGGGTGACGATTCTGGCGCGGATCATCCTGCCCAACGTGATGGTGGCGGTGCTGTCGGGGGCATTTCTGACGCTGGCCATCGTGCTGGGCGAGTTCACGATGGCGGCGCTGCTGAACCGGCCGGCCTTCGGGCCCTATATGCAGCTTCTGGGGGCGAACCGCGCCTATGAGCCGCCGGCGCTGGCGGTGATCGCCTTTGCCATCACCTGGGGCTGCATGGGGTTGATGCAGCTTGCCACGCGATTTGCCAAACATGAAAGGGCGAAGGCCTGATGTCGTTCCTGTCGCTGTCCCATCTGGAAAAGACCTTTGGCACCAACCGGGTGGTGAAGGATTTCAACCTGAGCGTGGAGAAGGGGGAGTTCATCTCGCTGCTGGGTCCGTCGGGATGCGGCAAGACCACGGTGCTGCGGATGGTGGCGGGGTTCGAGACGCCGACATCGGGCGGGATCGTGATCGACGGGCAGGAGGTGACGGGGCTGAAGCCCAACCAGCGCAATATCGGGATGATGTTTCAGGCCTATGCGCTGTTTCCCAACATGACGGTGGCCGAGAATGTGGCCTTCGGCCTGAAGGTGAAGGGCGTGGCCAAGGACAAGCGCGATGCGCGGGTGGAGGAGATGCTGCGCCTGATCGGGCTGCCCGAGATGGGGGGGCGCTATCCGTTCCAGCTGTCGGGCGGGCAGCAGCAGCGGGTGGCCTTGGCGCGGGCCTTGGCGCCCAGCCCGCGGGTGCTGTTGCTGGATGAGCCGTTGTCGGCGCTGGATGCGAAGGTGCGGGTGTCCTTGCGCAACGAGATCCGCGAGATCCAGCGGGAGTTGGGGATCACCACCATCTTCGTGACGCATGATCAGGAAGAGGCGCTGTCGATGTCGGACCGCGTGGTGGTGATGAATGGCGGGATCGCGGAACAGGTGGGCGCGCCGTTCGAGGTGTATAACCGCCCCTCGACGCGGTTCGTGGCCACCTTCGTGGGGACGCTGAACGTCTTTGACGGCGCGGTCACGGGGCCGCAATCGGTGACGCTGGCGGGTGTGCCGGTGACGCTGGCCGAGCCGGTGGAGGCGAGCAAGGGCGCGACGGTGGCGCTGGCGCTGCGGCCGGAGGCGGTGCAGTTGGGCCGCGTCGAGGGCGCGGATGTGGTGCTGCCCGCGACCATCGAGAGTGTGGAATTCCTTGGCTCCATCATCCGGGTGCGGGCGCGGGCGGGCGGGTCTGTCGTGGCGCTGGACACGTTCAACCGCATGGATGCCCCACCCCCGGCCATCGGGGCCGAGACGGAGGTGAGCCTGCACGCGCGCGACCTGATCGTTCTGGCGGGCTGAGCGGGGCAGAAGGGGCTTGCCCCGCGCCGGGGCCGTGGTGATATGTTCGCCCGGATATATCGCAAGCGCAGGGATGCCATGCCGCCCACAGGGACCGCCCATTGATGACGGACTGGCTGTCGCCCACGGAATGGCAGGCGGTGGCGCTGTCGCTGCGGGTGGCGTTCTGGGCAACCGTGATCAGCCTGCCCCTTGGCATCTGGGTGGCGTGGCTGCTGGCGCGGCGGGAGTTTCCGGGCAAACAGGTGCTGAACGGGTTGGTGCATCTGCCCTTGATCCTTCCGCCTGTCGTCACCGGCTATCTGCTACTGATCACCTTCGGGCGGCGGGGCTATGTCGGGCAGTTTTTGGACCAGTGGTTCGGCATCGTGCTGGCCTTTCGCTGGACGGGCGCGGTGCTGGCGGCGGCGGTGATGGCGTTCCCGCTGATGGTGCGGGCGATACGGCTGGCGTTCGAGGCGGTGGATCCCAAGCTGGAGCAGGCGGCAGGCACGTTGGGCGCGTCGCCCGCCTGGGTGTTCCTGACGGTGACGCTGCCCCTGATCCTGCCCGGGGTGCTGGCCGGGGCGGTGCTGGCCTTTGCCAAGGCGATGGGGGAGTTCGGGGCGACGATCACCTTCGTGTCGAACATTCCGGGTGAGACGCAGACCCTGCCATCGGCCATCTATGCCTTCCTTCAGGTGCCGGGGGGCGACGCGCAGGCGTTCCGGCTGGTGATCGTGTCCATCGCCGTGGCGATGGGGGCGCTGATCGCCAGCGAATGGATCGGACGGCGGGTGGCGCGGCGGATCGGGGGGCTGGGATGAGCCTGTCGGTGGAGCTGGAACATGCGTTTCCGGGATTCGCGCTGGACGTGGCCTTTGACGCGCCGCCGGGGGTGACGGCGCTGTTCGGGCGGTCGGGATCGGGCAAGACGACGGTGGTGAATGCGGTGGCGGGGCTGTTGATGCCAGACCGGGGGCGGATCAGTGCCGGGGGCGCGGTGCTGTTTGACCGGGCGGGGGGCGTGGCCCTGCCACCCCATCGGCGGCGGTTGGGTTATGTGTTTCAGGACGCGCGGCTGTTTCCGCATCTGACGGTGCGGCAGAACCTGACCTATGGGCGCTGGTTCGCGCCGAAGGGTGGGGTTTCGCTGGAGGCGGTGGTGGAGATGCTGGGCATCGGCGCGCTGCTGGAGCGGCACCCCGTCGCCCTGTCGGGCGGCGAGAAGCAGCGGGTGGCCATCGGGCGGGCGCTGCTGTCGAACCCGCGCCTTTTGCTGATGGATGAGCCGCTGGCGGCGCTGGATGAGGCGCGGAAGGCCGAGATCCTGCCTTGGCTGGAGCGGTTGCGGGACGGGACGGATATCCCGATCCTCTATGTCAGCCATGCGATGGCCGAGGTGGCGCGGCTGGCGACCACGCTGGTGGTGATGGAGGCGGGCCGCATCCGGGCGGCGGGGCCGGTGGCCGAGGTGCTGGCCGATCCGGCGCTGGCGCCGGTGCTGGGGCTGCGGGAGGCGGGGTCGATCCTGCCCGCACGGGTGGCCGCGCAGGAGGAGGACAGGCTGACGCGGCTGGAAACGGCGGCGGGGCCGGTCTGGCTGCCCCGAGTGGAGGCGGCGGTGGGGACGGCGCTGCGCGTGCGGATCGCGGCGCAGGACGTGATCATCGCGCGGGCGCGGCCCGAGGGGATTTCGGCGCTGAACGTGCTTCCGGCGGTGGTGGCGGCGGTGCGGATGGGGGATGGACCCGGCGCATTGGTGCGGCTGTCGGTGGGGGGGGATGCGCTGTTGGTGCGGATCACGCGGCGGTCGGCTATGGCGTTGGAGTTGCGGGAGGGGGCAGCGGTGTTTGCCATCGTGAAATCGGTGTCGGTGGCACAGGCGGATATTGGCGTGATGTGACCGGCGCCGGGGTTGGGGCCTCTGCGGCCCATGCCGCGTGGCGACCTGGAGGCCCGATCAGCCCTGCCACGCCGCGCCGTCGGGGTAGCGGTGCGCGGCGAGAGAGGCGGGTTTCATAGTGATGGAATAGCCGGGCGCCTCGGGCGGCATGTAGTGGCCAGCGTTCATATGAACGGGCGTTAGGAAATGGTTATGCAGGTGATCGACATATTCCAGCACCCGATCGGTGAGGCTGGCCGAGACGCAGACATAATCGAAGATCGACAGGTGCTGGACATATTCGCACAGGCCCACGCCGCCCGCATGGGGGCAGACGGGGGTGCCGAAGTGATCGGCCAAAAGGAACACGCCCACGATTTCATTGACGCCGCCGAGGCGGGCGCTGTCGAGTTGGAGGATCTGCAGGGCGTCGGCCTGCAGGAACTGTTTGAACATCACGGCGTTCTGGCAATGCTCGCCCGTCGCCACCTTGATGGGGGCCACGCCGCGGGCGATGGCGGCATGGCCGAGGATGTCATCGGGGCTGGTGGGTTCTTCGATGAACCACGGGTCGAATTCGGCCAGCGCTTTCATGTGTTCGATGGCCTGTGCCACGCCCCAGACCTGATTGGCATCCATCATCAGGCGGCGGTGGGGGCCGATTTCCTGACGGATGATGCGGGCGCGGCGGATGTCATCTTCCAGATTGCCGCCGACCTTCATCTTGAAATGGGACCAGCCTTGGGCGATCGCCTCTTGGCACAGGCGGCGCATCTTTTCGTCGGAATAGCCGAGCCAGCCGGCGGAGGTGGTATAGGCGGGGTAGCCGGTGGCGCGCATCTCGGCGATGCGGGCGGCGCGGGTGGGGGCGTGTTCTTCGAGCCGTTCGCGGGCGCGGCCGGGGTCGAGCGCATCGGAGAGGTAGCGCCAGTCCACCAGCGCCACGGTCTCTGTGGGCGTCATGTCGCAGAGGAGGCGCCAGACGGGTTTGCCCGCGCGTTTGCCCCAGAGATCCCACAGCGCGTTGACAAGGGCGGCGGTGGCGAGGTGGATCACCCCC
Source organism: Paragemmobacter ruber (assembly GCF_009908315.1). Classification (GTDB taxonomy): domain Bacteria; phylum Pseudomonadota; class Alphaproteobacteria; order Rhodobacterales; family Rhodobacteraceae; genus Paragemmobacter; species Paragemmobacter ruber. The sequence continues at coordinate 1,671,137 of NZ_JAAATW010000001.1, read as the reverse complement.
TTGTCGGGCCCCACCCAGCGGAGCTGGCTGTCGCCGGTGAGGCGGCGCCATGTCGCGCCCATATCGGCGAGCAGGTCTTCGACGGGGATATGTTCAATCAGGGGGGCGAGGGCGCGGATGGCGGCGACGCAAAGTTCGTTCCCGCGCCCGATGGTGAAGGTGAGGCCGTGGCCTTCGGTGCCGTCATCGGTTTCTATGATGCAATAGGCGGCGGAGTAGTCGGGGGCGAGGTTCATCGCATCGGAGCCGTCAAGGCTGCGCGAGGTGGGAAAGCGGATGTCCAGCGCGCGGATGGCGGTGATGCGGGTCATGGCGGTTCCTCCGGCCCGCAGCATAGGGCGGGCGCGGGGCGGTTGGGAAGGATCAACCCTTGCGGCGCAGGAGCGGCAGCGCGATGAGGGCGAGGCCGAGGCCCATCTGCAGGCCTTTGGCAAGGCGCGTGCCCCCGGCCCGGGGCAGGAGCACCATGGCGAGTTTGGCGAGGTTCGCCACGGTGGCCGTCTGGCGCGCGCGGGCCTGCGCGGCGCGCAAGGCGGCGCGGATGGCGAGCGCGACGAGGGCCACAAGCAGCAGAAGGCCCAGCGCGACAAGCGCGAGCGCGCCGGGCAGGCCCGTATGGGGGACAAGCGCGGTGACGGCGGCGGCGGTCAAGAGGCCGAGTGCGGCCAGAGTGACCAGCACGGCCACAACCATCAGGGCGATGGCCCCCATCACGGGGGCCATGGGACCCGCGCGCCGCATCAATCGCGGCGCGTGAGGATGAGGCCGAGGATCACGCCCAGACCGACCGCCCCCGCCAGCCAGGCGAAAGGGTGGCTTTTCACCCGGTCTTCGACATCGGATTGCAGCGTGTCCACATGGGCGCGCAGGTCCTTGACGGCTTGCAGCGCCTCGGCCGTGGCGTCATCGGCGATGTCGCGGGCCTTGGTCTTTGCCTCGGCCGCGCTTTGCAGGCCCAGATCGCGGACGGATTTCGTCAGCGCGGCGATTTCGTCGCGCAGGGCCTGAATACGGGCCTCGACGTCATCCTGAAGCTGTTCGCGCGTATCGGTCACGGTTTTGAGCGGTGCTTTGGCCATGATCCCAATCCTTCATTCAAAATTACCAAGGGCTGCCAGCATAGAGGCAGATCGTGGCGAGTCTTTGATCAAATGAAGAGCAGGCGGGGTTTTGCCACCCCGCCTGTCTTTTTTGCCATAAGTGGCCCCCACCCTGCCCTAGCTGGCCCTATCCGGCCCCGTCAGGCGAAGCTGACTGTCCGGGCGAAGGGCATGTCGCGCAGGCGCTGGCCCGTTAGGGCGAAGATGGCGTTGCCGAGCGCGGGGGCGGCGGGCGGGGTGCCGGGTTCGCCGATGCCGCGGATATGGGGCTGGTTTTGCAGGATCTGCACCGCGATGGGCGGGCATTGCGACAGGCGGAGGGGTTCGTAATCCCAGAAGTTCGCCTGCTGCACCATGCCATCGCCAAAGGTGATTTCCCCCCGGATCGCGGCGGAGAGGCCATAGACCATGGCGCCTTGCAACTGTGCCTCGATATTGCCGGGGTCGAGGGCGATGCCGACATCGGCGGCGATCCATGCGCCGGTGAGGCGAAGGCCTTGGGGCGTTTCCTCGACCTCGATCACCTGCGCGGTGGGGACGCCGAAGGACAGGCAGAAGGCCACCCCCTTGGCGCGGCCCGGGGTGGGGCTGCCCCAGCCGGACATGTCGCGGACAGCCTCGAGCACCTTGCGCGAGGGATCGTGGTCGATCTGGGACAGGCGGAAGTCCAGCGGATCCGCGCCCGCGAGATGGGCGAGTTCATCCATCGCGGTTTCGTGGAAGAAGGCGTTCTGCGACGCGCCGACCGACCGCCACGATCCCACGGGGACCATGGCCGGGGCGCGGTAGCCCGTCACGCGGTGGTTGGGCAGGCGGTAGGGCTGTTCCCACGCGCCCTGCACGATGGTGCCATCGGGGCCGGGGATCGACAGGCCGATGCGGCCCATCTGGCTTTCCACCACGGAGGTGGCGCAGGTGGCGAAATCGAAGGCGGTGATCCGACCGTCAGCCACGGCGGCGCAGATGCGGCCCATGGCGGCGGGGCGGTAGAAATCGTGGGTCATGTCCTCTTCCCGGGACCAAGTCACGAGGACGGGGGTGCCTTCCATGGCCTGTGCCACGGCGATGGCCTGACGGACGATGTCCATTTCGGCCCGGCGACCGAAGCCGCCGCCCATCGGCAGCACCTCGACCGTGATCGCCTCGGGCGGGAGGCCGGTGAGGGCGGGCGCCTCGGTCAGGATCTGGGTGGGGAGCTGGTGGCCCGTCCAGACGGTGAGGCGGCCATCCTTGAGCCATGCCGCGCTGGACATGGGTTCCATCGTGGCATGGGCGAGGTAGGGCGCGGTGTATTCGGCGGTGAAGGCATCGGGCGGAAGGGCGGCGTCCACGTCGCCATCATCGCGGTTGGTGCTGTCGAGCCGGTCGGGGGTGAAGCTGGCGCGCAGTTCTTCGGCGATCTCGGCGCTGGTGGCCGGATAGGGGGCGGGACCCCAGTCGAAGGTGATGGCATCGGCGGCCTGCATCGCCGTCCATGTGTTGGTGGCGACCACGGCCACGCCACCCGGCAGGGGAACGATGCGTTCGACGCCGGGCATGGCTTCGGCGGCGGTGGCGTCATAGCCCAGCATTTCGCCCCCGAGGCGCGGGTTGGTGCGGACGGTGGCGAAGCGCATCCCCGGCAGGCGCAGGTCGATGGCGTAGGTCTCTGTTCCCGTGACCTTGGCCAGCATGTCGGTGCGCGGCAGGGTGCGGCCCAGAAGCCGCCAGTCTTCGCGGGGCTTGAGCGCGGGTTCGGCGCGCAGGTCGATGGCGGCGGCGGCGACGGCCAGTTCGGGATAGGGGATGCGGGTGCCATCGGGGGCGATCACGGCGCCGTTTTCGGTGGAAAGCTGCGCGGCGGGGACGTTGAGGCGCTGTGCCGCCGCCTCGACCAGCGCGGCACGGGCGGCGGCCCCGGCGAGGCGCATCTTTTCATACCCGTCGGGGATGGAGGAGGAGCCGCCCGTGATCTGAAGCCCGAGGAATTTGGCCGGGATGTCCATCGCGCCGCGCACGGTATTGGCGAGGCGGCTGTCATCGGTGGGGGCGAAGGGGACGCCTTCGCCGAGGATGGCCGCGTTGTAATAGGCCTTTGACGCGGGGCCGTGCATCACGCGGATCTGCGACCAGTCGAGATCCATCTCTTCTGCGACAAGCGCGGCGAGGGTGGTGTGGATGCCCTGCCCCATCTCGGCCCGGGGGGCGATGACGGTGACGCCGGTCTGGTCGATGATGACGTAAGGGTTGAGGGTGGCCGCGCCTTCGGGGAGCGTGCCTTCCAGCGGGTTGCCGTGGGGGGTGGCGTAGCGATACCAGCCGAAGGCGACGCCGCCCATAAGGGCGACCGAACCGAAGAGGAATCCGCGGCGGGCGATCTTCATCACGCGTCCCATGATCAGGCCTCCTTCAGGCGGGTGGCGGCATCCTGCACGGCGGCGCGGATGCGGGGGTAGGTGCCGCAGCGGCAGAGGTTGCCCGACATCGCCTCGTCGATCTGGGCATCCGTGGGGGTGGGGTTTTCGGCCAGCAGGGCGGCGGCCTGCATGATCTGGCCCGACTGGCAATAGCCGCATTGAGCGACCTGTGCCGCGGCCCACGCGGCCTGCACGGCGTGCAGGGCGGCGGGGTTGCCCAAGCCTTCGATGGTGGTGACGCTGGCGCCGGCGACATCGCCCAGCGCGGTCTGGCAGGAGCGGACGGCCTGCCCATCGACATGCACGGTGCAGGCCCCGCAGGCGGCGACGCCGCAGCCGAATTTGGTGCCGGTGAGGTTGAGCCCGTCGCGCAGCGCCCAGAGCAGCGGAATGTCGGGCGGCAGGTCGAGCGTTTCAGTGCGGCCATTCACGGTGAGGGTCGTGGGCATGCGTGCCTCCATTTCTTTCTGACATATTGAGCGTGAAATGTCATACTGTCAATTGACAATCTGGGGGAAAATTGTCAGGGTGTCGGCATGGCCGTGAACTTGCCGCCCAGCCCTGCCCCCGTGGACCGACAGGATGCGATCCTTGACGCGGCCTTTCATGCCTTTTCCAGCTATGGCTATCGCCGCACCTCGATGGATGACATCGCGCGGGGGGCGGGGATGTCGCGGACGGCGCTTTATCTGCATTACCGCAACAAGGAGGATATCTTCCGGTCGCTGGCGGTGCGGTATTTCGAAGAGGCGCTGCGCGACATGACGGCGGCGCTGGAGGTGCCGGGGCAGACGCTGGAGCAGGCGCTGCTGGCGGCCTTTGTCGCCAAGGATGGCAAGTTCATGGAGGCGGTGCTGTCCACCCCGCATGGCGAAGAGCTGATGGATGTGGGTTTCGCCGTGACGGGCGATCTGGCGGCGGCGGGCGAGGCGCGGATGGTGGAGACGCTGGGCGCGTGGCTGGCACGGCGGGGGGTGCCGCCGGGGCTGGGCAGCGGGCCGGAGGTGGCGCAGGCGATCATCGCGGCGGTGAAGGGGTTGAAGACCAGCGCGCGGTCCATGCCCGACTATCGCGCGGGGCAGGCGCGGCTGGCCGCGCTGTTCGCGCGGGCGCTGGCCCAGTAGCGGGCCAGTCGCGGCCTAATAGCGGCCGAGATATTCGAGGATGATGCCGGTGGCGATGGCCACGCGGAGCAGATCGTTGTCGATCAGCACATAGCGGCTGCCATCGGGGGGCGCGGGCAGATCGTAACGGTCCCAGTCGCGCACCTCGTACCACGGGACGCCACCGGGGATGCGGTTGCCAACCTGCCACTTCTTGGCCTGCCCGGGCGGCACGCAAGGCACGGCCTTCTTGGCAAGACCGGGCGGGCAGTTCTGCGGCCCCGCCTGCGCCGGGAGCGGCGTGGCCATGGCCGCGAGCGCGGCGAGGGAGAGGGCAAGGAGGGGCAGGCGTTGCTGGGTCATGGGGCACAGGTGCCGCCTTGTGCGGCGATGGGCAAGGCGCAAGGCCGGGTGCGCGAGGGGCTTGAGCGGATTTCCACCCGGGGGGGTGCGGTCAGAGCGGGCCGATGAGCGAGATCAGCGCCAGCCGGGTTTCGGCGATGCGCGCGGAGAGGCCGGAGATGAGATCCGGCAGCGCCGTCGGGGCCGCGGGGCCGCGGGCGGTATTCTCGATCTCTTTCAGTGCGGCGTGCAGGCCCACGGCGCCGACCGACGCCGCTGATCCCGAGGCGCGGTGCGAGGTTGCGGCGAGGGTCGCGTAATCCGCCGAAGAAAGCAGGGACAGCAGTTGGAAGCGGGTTTCCTCGACCTCGGCCAACATGCGCGCGAGAAAACTGCGCAGGGTGGCATCACCCAGCGTTTCGCGGACCTCTTCGATGACCTCTGCGTTGAGCACCATGCGCGCCTCCAGCCACAGGCGCGTTCTAGCTGAGATTACGGCGGCGGGAACCTGTCCTTTAGGCTGGTGCGGACAGGCAAAGGGAGGAAACGGGGGATTTTGGCGCCAATGAGCGCGAATCCGCCCGTCCGAAGGTGTGGGTGTCAGGCGGCGCGCGACAGCGCGGTCTGCACCTCGGCTGCGATGCGGGGGACCGGGTGGCGGGTCAGCGTCTGCGGCAGGGTGAGCATCAGCCGGGCGCGCAGGTCATCGTCCATCCGATCACGGATCGCGGTCAGGAGCGGCGGTGCCGCGGCGAGGACGAGGTGGCGGGCATTGCCGCGCGCCACCTCGCGCGCGAGGCGGCCCACGACGCGGGCGGCAAAGGCCGACAGGGCGAGGCTGGCGCGATCCGTCACCTCGGGGTGGGCCTGTCCCGTGGGCAGGGGATGGGCGGCGGGGGCCTCCAGCCGGTCGATCAGGCGCAGGTCTGGTTCCTGTGCGGCGCCTGCGTTTTCGAGGATCAGCGCGCCTTCGTGGCAGGCGGCGACGATCCAGGTTCCCCGGTGGAGTTTTGTCATGGCGATACCTTCCTGCGGTTGTTTTTTCTCTGCCCCTGAGGTGGCAAGCCCCGCGCCCGGCGGAAGTGCGGCAGCCTGCCGCAGCGTCACCTTAGGGCGGGAAATCGCGCGGAACGGCGCGGAACGCGGCACCCGATCACGCAGAGTTCAACGGGGGGATGCGGGACGGGGGCGAAGCGGGGACTGGTCGCGCGATTTTGCTTGCCAGACGGGCCGACGCCCCGTCTAAATTGTTCCACAACCGTACAGGAGCGCAGATTTGGCTGCACCCGCCGCTGAGACAGGACCGCAGACGGCATCGGCGACCGCCCCCGGCGCGGCGCGTGAGGCGATCCGGGTCGAGGGGCTGCACAAATCCTTTGGCCCGCATCATGTGCTGAAAGGTGTCGATCTGACCGCGCATGAGGGCGATGTGATCGCGGTGATCGGCGGGTCGGGTTCGGGCAAATCCACGATGCTGCGCTGCATCAACTTTCTTGAGACGCCCAGCGCTGGGCGCGTGGTGATCGCGGGCGAGGAAGTGCGGCAGCGCGCCGATGGCACCTGCGCCGACCGCAAGCAGATCGAACGCATCCGCCGCAGTCTGGGGATGGTGTTCCAGAGTTTCAACCTTTGGACGCACAAGACGGTGCTGGAAAACCTGATCGAGGTGCCGGTGCATGTGATGGGGGTTCCCAAGGCCGAAGCGGTGGAACGGGCGATGGCGCTTTTGGCGCGGGTGGGGCTGGCCGAGAAGGCCGGGGCCTATCCGGCCTTCATGTCGGGCGGGCAGCAGCAGCGCGCGGCGATCGCGCGGGCCTTGTGCATGGAGCCCAAGGCCATGCTGTTCGATGAGCCCACATCGGCGCTGGACCCGGAACTGGTGGGTGAGGTGCTGGCGGTGATCCGGGCCTTGGCCGCCGAGGGGCGGACGATGATCCTTGTCACGCATGAGATGAAATTCGCGCGCGAGGTGGCGAGCCATGTCGTGTTCCTTGCCGATGGGCTGGTGGAGGAACAGGGACCGCCCGAGCGGCTTTTCGGGGCGCCGCAATCGCCGCGCCTGCAGCAATTCCTCCGGTCTGTCGGGTAAGCGGCGGGCCGGACGGGGAAGAAGAAGAAACCAACAGGGAGACCGACGATGAAAAGAACGATGACCGCGATGGCGCTGACGCTGGGCCTTATGGCGGGGGCGGCGCAGGCCCAGACGGCCGTGAAGGTGGGGATCGCCGCCGAGGCCTATCCGCCCTTTGCCAGCCAGGATGCGAGCGGCGCATGGGTCGGCTGGGAGGTGGAGATGATCGGCGCGATCTGCGCTGCGGCCGAGCTGACCTGCGAGATCGTGCCGGTGGCCTGGGACGGGATCATCCCGTCGCTGACGGCGGGGCAGATCGACGCGATCATGGCGTCGATGTCGATCACCGAAGAGCGGATGCAGACCATCGACTTTTCCGACAAGTACTACAACACGCCCACGGTCGTGGTGGGTGCCAAGGGTGTGGAGATGGCGCCGACGCCCGAGGGGCTGGCGGGCAAGATCGTGGGGGTGCAGGTGTCGACCGTGCATCAGGCCTATGTCGAGAAGTACTTTGCCCCCACCGCCGCCGAGGTGAAGACCTACCAGACGCAGGACGAGGCCAATCAGGATCTGGTCGCGGGCCGCATCGACGCCATTCAGGCCGACAGCATCGCGCTGGATGCCTTCCTTGCCACGCCGGAAGGGGCGGCCTGCTGCGAGGTGAAGGGTGCCGTGGCGGATGATCCGGCGATTCTGGGCCTTGGCGTGGGTGTGGGCCTGCGCAAGGGCGAGGAAGATCTGAAGGCGGCCTTCAACAAGGGGATCGCCGCCGTGCTGGCCGATGGCACCTATGACAAGATCACGGCGGGCTATTTCGCGTCGAGCATCTACGGGAACTGAGGCTGAGTTCGGGGAGAGGGCGGGATGGGACCGCTGGACCTTCTGGCCCTCTCGCCCCCCGGATGGGGGGCGACGCTGCTTGCCGGGCTGTGGAATTCGCTGCTGATCGCGGTGGGGGCGTTTTCGCTGGGTCTGGTGCTGGGTGGCCTTGGCGCATGGGGCAAGATCCATGGCGGGCCTGTCACGCGCGACCTGCTGGCGATGTATACGACGATCGTGCGCGCCGTGCCGGAGCTGATCCTGATCCTGATCTTGTATTTCGGGGTGACGGATCTGGTGAATCAGGTGCTGATCGCCTTCGGCCATGAGCGGATCCAGATTTCCGGGGTTGCAGCGGGGATCACCGTTCTTGGCGTGGTGCAGGGCGCCTATGCGACCGAGGTGTTGCGGGGCGCACTGCTGGCGGTGCCGCCGGGGCAGGTGGAGGCCGCGCGCGCGATGGGGATGCCGCCCCTGTTGATGGCGCGGCGGATCATCTTTCCGGCCATGCTGGGGCTGGCGATGCCGGGGCTTTCCAACCTGTGGCTGATTGCCACCAAGGACACCGCGCTGCTGGCGGTGGTGGGCTTTGGCGAGTTGACCTTTGCCACGCGGCAGGCGGCGGCATCGACAAAGGCGTTCTTTACCTTCTTCATCGCGGCGGGGGTGATCTATCTGATCCTCACGCTGCTGTCGGGCTGGGTCTTTGCCCGGATCGAAGCCTGGGCGCGGCGCGGTGAGCCGCGCAATGCGGGGGGCTGAGATGCGGGCGTGGTTGCAACCGCATCGGATAGCGCTGGGCCTGATCGGGCTGGGGCTGGTGATCTGGTGCGCGACGACGATGCGCTGGGACTGGTTGCCGAAATACGCGCCGATGATGGCCGAGGGCATCTGGCGGACGATCTGGCTGCTGGTCCTGTCATCGGTGCTGGGGATGGCGCTGGCGGTGCCTTTGGGTTTGGCGCAGGCAGCGGGGCCCTGGTATCTGGCGGCACCCGCACGGGTGTTCTGCACGGTCATCCGGGGGACGCCGCTGCTGCTGCAGATCTGGCTTTTTTATTACGGGCTGGGGTCGCTGTTTCCGCAGTTTCCGTGGATCCGGCAGAGCGACCTGTGGCCGATCCTGCGGCAGGCATGGCCCTATGCGCTGCTGGCGCTGACGCTGTCCTTTGCGGGCTATGAGGGCGAGGTGATGCGCGGGGCGTTCAAATCCGTGCCGCGCGGGCAGTTGGAGGCGGCCCGCGCCATGGGGATGCCGCGGCACCTGATCCTGTGGCGCATCTGGCTGCCGCAGGCGGTGCGCGCGGTGCTGCCCACGCTGGGGGGCGAGACGGTGTTGCAGATGAAGGCGACGCCGTTGGTGGCGACGATCACGGTGGTGGAGATCTATGCCGTGGCGAGCCGGGTGCGGCAGGATACGTTCATCGTTTACGAGCCGCTTTTGCTGCTGGCGCTGGTCTACATGCTGCTGGCGGGGGCGATCGTGCTGCTGTTCCGGCAGATCGAGACGCGCGGGCCGCAGGTGCGCCGCCCCGGTTGAGGCCGGGGCGGCCGCCTTTTACCCCAGATGGTAGGTTTCGGGGATGCCGTAGACCGGGGTGTCGATGCCTTCCATCCGCGCTTTCAGTTGCAGCGACAGGAATTGCGAATAGTGGCGCGACTGGTGCAGGTTGCCGCCGTGGAACCACAGCGCCTCTTGCTTCGTCGGTTTCCACATGTTGCGCTGTTCGCCCACCCAGGGACCCGGATCCTTGGGCGTGTCGGACCCGAGGCCCCAGCATTTGCCGACCTTGTCGGCCACGTCCTTGCCGATCAGGTCAGCCGCCCAGCCGTTCATGGAGCCGTAGCCGGTGGCGTAGACGATCACATCGGCGGGCAGGTGGGTGCCGTCCTCCAGCACCACGCCATCGGGGACCACCTCGGCCACATTGCCATGGGCGAGCTTGATCTTGCCGTCGATGATGAGCTGGCTGGCGCCCACGTCGATGTAATAGCCCGACCCGCGGCGGAGGTATTTCATGAAGAGGCCCGATCCATCGGCCCCCCAATCGAGCCAGAACCCTGCCTTTTCGAGGCCGGCATAGAATTCGGCATCCACCTCCTTGATCTTGTCATAGATGGGGATCTGGAATTCGTGCAGGATCTTGTAGGGCAGCGAGGCGAAGATCAGGTCGGCCTTTTCGGTGGTCATCCCGGAGCGGACCGCCTGTTCGGAGTAGAGCGCGCCCAGCCCATATTCCATCAGCGGTTCGGACCGCACGATATGGGTGGAAGAGCGCTGCACCATCGTGACATCGACATCGTTTTCCCAAAGCGCGGCGCAGATGTCGTGGGCGGAGTTGTTCGATCCGATCACCACCGCGCGTTTGCCGCGATAGGCATCGGGGCCGGGATGTTGCGACGAATGGTGCTGATCGCCCCGGAACGTCTCCATCCCCTTGTAGCTGGGCAGGTTCGGCTTGGCCGACATGCCAGTGGCGAGGACAAGCTGTTTGGGCCGCAGCACGACTTCCTGACCGTCGCGGTCCACCACCACGGTCCATTCCTTTGTCACCTCGTCATATTTGGCGGATTTGCAGGTGGTGCGGGACCAGTAGTTCAGTTCCATCACCTTCGTATACATCTCTAGCCAGTCGCCGACCTTGTCCTTCGGTGCGAAGACGGGCCAGTTTTCCGGGAATTTGATGTAGGGCAGGTGGTCATACCAGACCGGGTCATGCAGGCAGAGCGATTTGTAGCGGTTGCGCCAGCTGTCGCCGGGCTTTTCGTTCTTCTCCACGATGATCGCGGGAACGCCCAGTTGCCGCAGGCGTGCGCCCAGCGCGATGCCGCCCTGCCCGCCACCGATGATGACGACATAGGGTTGGGTGGTGTAGCCCAGATCCCGCGCCTCGGCCTCGCGTTCCTCTTTCCAGGTGGGGCGGTGCTTGTCAGCGCCGTGCTTGGCGCCCAGCGGGCGGGCGAAGCCCTTGGGTTCTTCATGCCCCTTGAGTTCCACCATGGTGGTGAGCAAGGTCCAGATCAGGCCATCCTTCAGGCGGATCAGGCCATAGCCGCGCGCGACGGCGGTCTCAAAAGTGATCCATGCGGTGGAGATGCCGCCGTCTTCGCTGGCGGTTTCGCCGTCGGCAATGCGCCAGTTGGACGGTTGGGTTGCGGCCAGTTGCGCGCCCAGCATGGCGGCGATCTGGTCCTTGCCTTCGCTGGTGTGGATGTTCCAGGTGAAGGTCACCAGATCGCGCCAATAGCAATCGTCCTGAAAGCAGGCGGTGGCGGCGGCGATGTCGCCGCGTTCCAGCGCCGCGCCGAAAGTATCGAGAGCGGCCTGCACCTCGGTGGTCGCGGATGAATCGAGCATTTTGTCCTCCCTTTCGCTCCTCTGCCCATAAGGGGGCGCGGATTGGGGGATGCTGTCATCCTGTTCCTGCGGGGGATGCGGGGGGCGGTGCAGTTTCCCGGCGCGGGCGTTGCGGACGCAACGGCGCGTGCAACGGCCTAGTTGGGCAGGAGCCCGTCGCGCCGGGCGCGGCGCAGGATGGTGGAGCGGTTGACCCCCATCCGCCGCGCGGCCAGCGCCATGTTGCCGCCGCAGGCGGCCAGCACATCGGCAAGGGTGTCGGGCCGTTCCACGGGCGCAAGCGGGGCGGGGGGCAGATCGGGCAGGTCGATGACCGCGCCTTCGGCAAGGGCGACCGCCACCTCCAGCGTATTGGCCAGTTCGCGCAGGTTGCCGGGCCAGTCGCGCGATTGCAGTTCCGCCCGCGCGGCGGGCGAGAGGCGCAGGCTGTCGGGGCGCAGGTGGCTGAACTGGCGCATCATGCGATCCAGCAGCCAGTCGAAATCCTGCCGCAGGCGCAGCGGCGGCAGGGACAGCCGGGCCGCCGCCAGCCGGAAGAACAGATCGGGCCGGAACGCCCCCTCGCGCACCAGCGCGGGCAGGTCGGCGGCGGTGGCGGTCATCAAGCGGGGGCGGCGGCGGGTGGGCAGGGTATCGAGGCCCGCCACGAGGCGCAACAGATGCGACTGGCTGGCGGGGGGCAGGTCTTCGGGCGCGTCGAGGAACAGGGTGCCGGTCTGGGCGGCCTCGGCCAGCGCGGGCCAGTCTTCGGGCGGGGTCGCGGCGGTGAGGGCAACGAAGGGGCGGTTGCCCGGCTGGCTGGCATGAATGGCGCGGATCAGCCGTTCCTTGCCCGTGCCGGTTTCGCCGGTGACAAGCACCGGGATCGAGGTGGGGGCAAGGCGGGCGGCTTCGGCCACCAGCCGCTGGATCGCGGGATCACTGCCGCCGATGCTCTGGAACGCCGAGGTTGGCCCGCCGCGCGCCACGGGAAGGGAGAGGCGTTCGGATTGCGGGGCGATGGCATGGCCGAACATCCCCTGCCCGTCGCGCAGGGTGATGAGGCGATCCTCGGTCGGGCGGCCGCGCATCAGATCGGGCAGGTTGTCCACCGACAGGTCGAAGAAGCGGTCGATCCGTTCGCCCAGCACGGCGCCCGTGCCCTGCTGGGCCAGAACGGTTTCGGCGCCATGCGTCATGCCGATGATGCGGCCGGATCCATCCAGCGCGACGGCGGCTTCGGGATCGACATCCAGAAATTCGGGGCTGGTGGAGAAGCGCAGCACCCAGTCGCCGCGGTTCATCGCCATGAGGTTGGCCATTTCCACCCGCCGCGCGCTGGCGGTGACGAGGTTCAGCGCAAGGCTCTGGCTGATCTTGGGCTGGGGCGAGCGAAGAAGCGAGATGTCGAGCACCGCCGTAAGGTTGCCCGAGGTATCGAAGATCGGGGCGGCGGTGCAGGAGAGCGGCGTGTGCGTCAGGTCGAAATGATCGGTCTGGTGGATGGTGATGGCCTGTTGCGTCACGAGGCAGGACCCCACGCCGCAGGTGCCGGCAAGCTGTTCCGACCAGTCGGAGCCGAGATAGAGGCCCGCGCGGCGCAGTTCATCTTCGAATTTCGGATCACCGAAGTAATCCACGGTCACGCCTTTGGCATCGGCCAGAAGGAGGACATATTTCTGACCGGCGATCTGGCGGAACAGCGCCTCGAGCCCGCTGCGGGCGATGGCGATGAGGCGTTCGGATTGTTCGCGATGTTCGCGCAGGCGGCTTTCGGTGACGATATGCGGGGGGCTGGGGCGAGTGGGATCGAGCCCGTAATCATTGACGCAGCGGCGCCACGACTGGGCGACCACGCCGTCGCGTTCGGACGGGCGGCCGTTCAGGACATGGTCGATTTCCCGGACATGATCGCGGTCGCGCACAGGCCTCTCCCCAGGTCTGGCTGTGGGGGTATCCTGCGCCTGTGTGGCCAAGCGCTCAACACGACCTTGGTGGCAGGGGGCGGAATTTGCGGCTTTGCGCCGGGCGCGGGATGGGCGATGACTGGGGCGAGCGTTCAGCACAGGTGAGGCCCGATGACGAAACCCCGCGCGCGCGATCTGGGGCTGCCCTTTCCGGGGCGGCCGGGGCGGTGGAACGCGATCACCGATGTGCCGGGGCTGCGGGTGGGGTTCTGCACGCTGACCGATCCGGCACGGAAGATGCGCACGGGCGTGACGGCGATCCTGCCGCGTGCGGACGCAGGCATGCCGGTGCCGGTCTGGGCGGGGCATTACGCGTTGAACGGCAACGGCGAGATGACGGGGACGCATTGGATCGACGATGCGGGCTATTTCATCGGGCCGGTCTGCATCACCAACACCCATGGCGTGGGCGCGGTGCATCACGGCGCGGTGCGCTGGATGATCGAGACCTATGACCGCTATTTCGCGGAAGATCACGCCTGGGCCATGCCGGTGGTGGCGGAAACCTATGACGGGGTGTTGAACGACATCAACGCCCTGCATGTGACGCCGGATCATGCGCTGGCGGCCTTGCGCGCGGCGGCGGGCGGGCCGGTGGCGGAGGGGTCCACGGGCGGCGGGAACGGGATGATCTGCTATGAGTTCAAGGGCGGGACGGGAACGGCGTCACGTCTGGTGGAGGTGGGGGGAGAGGCGTTCACCGTGGGTGCGCTGGTGCAGGCCAATCACGGGCTGCGGCCATGGCTGCGGATCCTTGGCCGCCCGGTGGGGGAGATGTTCCCCGAGGATGGGCTGAAGGACCGCGAGGACGGGTCGATCATCGTGGTGCTGGCGACGGATGCGCCGCTGTCGGCGCTGCATCTGCGGCAGATGGCGAAGCGGGCGGCGCTGGGGATCGGGCGGGGTGGCACGCCGGGGGGGAACAGTTCGGGGGACATTTTCCTTGCCCTGTCGGTGGCGGACCCAGGGCCGATGCCGCAGCACGCCCCCGCAATCCTGACGCGGCGCGAGGTGAACGGGGAAGGGATGGACCCGGTCTATCTGGCGGGGGTGGAGGCGGTGGAGGAAGCCGTGGTCAATGCGCTGGTGGCGGGCGAGGATGTGGCGACGGTGAAGCCCGAGGGCCATGTGGTCCGCGCCATCGACACGGGGCGTTTGCGGCGCCTCTTCGCGGGTTAGCGTTACTCGGCGGCCATGCGGGCGCTGCCTGCGACGGCGCAGAAGCGGACGGCGGCTTCGCCCGACAGATGCGCCATGCGGCCACCGGAGATGACCAGTTCCACGGCGCGGGTGTCGCGGTTGACCGCGACGAGATCGGCGCGCAGGCCGTTCTGCAGCGTGCCGCGATCCACCAGCCCCAGCACCTGCGCCGGGCCTTCGGACACCAGCCGCCATGCCTGCGCCAAGGGCAGGATGCCCTGATCGACCAGCGCCCAGACGGCCAGCGGCAGCGCGGGGATGTGGTAATCCGACACCAGCGCATCGCAGAGCCCGTCGCGGATCAGTTCCACGGCGGCGATGTTGCCCGCCTGCGATCCGCCGCGCACCACATTGGGTGCGCCCATGATGACAGGATCGCCCGCCGCACGGGCGGCGGCGGCGGCGCGGCGGGTGGTGGGAAATTCGGACACGCGGGCGCCGATCATGCGGTAGACCTCGCGCGTTTCGGCATCGGGGTCATCGTGGCTGCCATAGACCACGCCGAGCCTGTCGAAGGCGCCTGCCATCATGCAGAGCGCGCGCGGCACGTCGCGCGCCTTGGCGCGGGCGGCCTCCATCCTTGTAAGCAACTGCACCTCGGTCAGACCGGCCTTGCGCGCCCAGTGACCGAAGCCATCGGGATTGCGGCGATGCATCTGGAAGCCTTCTTCGAGATGATCGTTAAACACGACATAGCCCACACGGAACTGCTCGACCGCGGCGATGAGGCGGGGGACGGCCTCGACCAGATGGGTTTCGGCGCGGATCTGCACGCGCAGGTCGACCGGGGCGGTGGAGCGGAACGCCTGCACGGCGGCCATCAGCGCCTCGGCCTGATCGGGGCCGCGGAAGCCGCCTTCCCAGCTCCAGCTTTGGGCGAGGAAGGCGGTGGTCACGCCATGCGACGCCGCCTCGCGCGCGGTGGAGGCAAGGCCCTGCGCGATGGGAAAGGGGGCAGAGGGGCGGGGGAAGATCTGGCGTTCGAAGCCGTCGCCGTGCAGGTCGATGATGCCCGGCAGAAGCCAGTAGCCCGACAGATCCACATCCGCCGTGGCGCCGGCCTCGACGATCTGCCCGTTCGCGATGCCGACCGGGCGGCTGGCAAAGCCGTCACCGGACAGGACATCCGCGCCGGTCAGGCGCAAGGGGGGCAGGAAGGGGGGCATGGGCTGCTCTCACGATCTGGTTTTTGCTGTGGATAAACGCGGCCTGCAACGGGCTTATGACATTTCCACAGGTCCCACGGTCAAGGTGACGCGATCGCCTGCAAACCAGGTGATGCCGTATTCCAGCGGCACCCCGGCGGGATCCACGTTGATCGCGACGGAGCGCAGGACCGGCGCGCCTTCCTTGATCTGGAGGGCAAGCGCCAGCATCGGCTTGGCGGTCTTGGCGGTGAGGCGGGTGGAGGCGCGGGTGTAATCGGCCACCCCGCAGGCGGCGAGCGCGGCGGTGACAGAGTTCGTCTCGGCCATGCGGCGGGGCAGATCGGGCAGGCGGGCGGCGGGAAAGACCGAGCGGAACATCGCGATCGGGTGGCCATCGGCCAGCGAGACGCCTTCGAACACATGGACCGCCTCGCCTTCGCCAATCGCCAGATGCCCGGCTTCCACCTTGTCCGCGGGGCGGGTTTCGGTGCGGGTCAGGCGGCGGGAGGGTGTCATCCCGGCGGCGGTCACGGCCTGATGAAAGCGGACGCGACGGCCGAGCGGATAATCCGCCGCGCGCCCGGTGACAAAGACCCCTGCCCCGCGCCGCGAATGGACCAGCCCTTCGGCGGCGAGATCGGCCAGCGCATGGCGCACGGTATGGCGGTTCACGCCGAAGCGGGCGGCGAGGTCGGCCTCGGTCGGCAGGCGGCCACCGGGCGGGACGTGGCCGCGCGCGATCTCGGCCCGCAGGGTTGCGGCGATTTCACGCCAGATCGCGGATCGGGCCATTCCAACCCCCTTTTGTCATTGAAGTTTCATCAAAGCTTCGCACCGACGTCTCGACATCGGCTGTATGAGAGTTGTATAGTTGTATAGGCAACTCGACAAGCGGAAAAAGATGTCTAGTCACAGCATGGACAGGGCCGAACCCCAGACGGCGCGGCAGGAATGGATGGGGCTTTTGGCGCGGGCGCGGCCTGCGGCGCTGGCGGGGCTGCTGCCGGATCCGCTGCCCGATCACGCCCTGCTGCGCGCGCCGGAGATCGGCGCGGTGATGGTGCGGGGCCGGGCCGGGGCGACGGGTGCGCCGTTCAATCTGGGCGAGATGACGGTGGTGCGGTGCAGCTTGCGGCTGGCCTCGGGCGCGGTGGGCCATGCGGTGGTGCAGGGGCGGGACCGGGATCACGCGCGCCGCGCCGCTGTGGTGGATGCGCTGATGCAGACGGGCGCGGCGGCGGCCATCCGGGCGGCGGTGCTGGACCCGCTGGCGCAGGCCGAGGCCGAGGCGCGGCAGGTGCGGGCCGAGAAGGCGGCGGCGACGAAGGTGGAGTTCTTCACCATGGTGCGGGGAGAGGACAAATGACGGCGGTGGATGCGCTGGCGGGTGGTTTTGCCGATCCGCCGCTGGAGGCGGCGCGGGCGTTCCGCGCGCTGCTGGATGTGATGGCGCGACCGGGGCGGATTGCCGATCTGGGGGGCGCAGTGCCACCGGCACCGCTGTCGGTGGCGGCGGGGACGGTGGCGCTGACGCTGCTGGATGGCACCACGCCGGTGCATCTGGCGGGGGCGCATGACGTGGCAGCGGTGCGGGAGTGGATCACCTTTCACACCGGCGCGCCGCTGGTGGGGGCCGAAGCGGCGATGTTCGCCATCGGCACGTGGGAGGCGTTGCAGCCCGTGGGCCGCTTTGCCATCGGCACACCGGAATATCCCGACCGGGCCTGCACGCTGATCGTTGAGCGGGCGGAGTTGCTGGCAGAGGGCGCGCGGCTGACCGGGCCGGGGATCCGGGATCACGCGCATCTGTCGCTGCCCGAGGTCGCGGCCTTCCGTGCCAACCGGGCGCTGTTCCCGCTGGGGTTTGACTGTGTCTTCACCGCCGGGGGCCGGGTTGCGGCCCTGCCCCGGTCAACCATCGTGGAGGATGTCTGATGTATGTGGCGGTGAAGGGCGGCGAGCGGGCCATCGACAATGCCCATGCCTGGCTGGCCGAGGAGCGGCGGGGCGATCCGTCTGTCGCGGACCTGACGATCCCGCAGATCCGCGAGCAGTTGCGGCTGGCGGTGAACCGGGTGATGGCGGAGGGGTCGCTGTACGACCCCGACCTTGCGGCGCTGGCGATCAAGCAGGCGCGGGGCGATCTGATCGAGGCGGTCTTCCTGATCCGGGCCTATCGCACCACCCTGCCCCGGCATGGTGTGTCCTTGCCCGTGGAGACGGCCCAGATGGCGGTCGCGCGGCGGATCAGCGCGACCTTCAAGGATGCGCCGGGGGGGCAGGTTCTGGGGCCGACCTTCGACTACACGCACCGGCTGCTGGATTTCACGCTGGCGGCGAATGGCGAGGCGCCGGTGGCGCCGCGCGCGCCCGCCGCCCCGGGCATGGTGCCGCATATCACATCTTTCCTGAACCGCGACGGGATGATCGAGGACGCCCCGCGCGACGACACGCTGCCGCCCGACCTGACGCGCGAGCCGATGGAATTGCCCGCATCCCGGGCGACCCGCCTGCAGGCGATCGCGCGGGGGGATGAGGGGTTCATCCTGTCATTGGCCTATTCGACCCAGCGCGGCTACGGGCGGACCCATGCCTTTGTGGGCGAGCTACGGATCGGGATGGTGGCGGTGGAGATGGAGGTGCCGGAACTGGGCTTTGCCATCTGCATCGGCGAGATCGAGGTGACCGAATGCGAGACGGTGAACCAGTTCAAGGGATCGCGCACGGAACCGCCGCAATTCACCCGCGGCTATGGGCTGACCTTTGGCCAGAATGAGCGGAAGTCGATTGCCATGAGCCTGGTGGACAGGGCGCTGCGCTGGAAGGAGCTGGGCGAGGATTTCACCGGCGCACCCGCGCAGGACGAGGAATTCGTGCTGATGCATGCCGACAATGTGCAGGCGACCGGGTTTCTGGAGCATATCAAGCTGCCGCATTACGTGGATTTCCAGAGCGAGCTGGAACTGGTGCGCAAGCTGCGGGCCGAGGTCGAGGCCAGCGCGATGCGGGAGGCAGCGGAATGAGCGCCCTGATTTCGACCGGGGCGACCTCCTCCCCGACCCTCCCCCGTGCCGGGGGAGGGAGAGCGCCCGGCGGGTGGCGGCATGTCACGGTTAACACGGTGTTCACCGATGCTGCCGCAGGGTGGGGGGTGAAGCTCCCTCCCCCGGCACGGGGGAGGGTCGGGGAGGGGGTGCGCGGGATGCCTGCCTATCGGTCAGATACACAGCGCCTGCACGCCCGCATCCTGCGGGCGAGCATGACGCCTGCCGAAGCCGTGCTTTGGCAGGCGCTGCGGGGCCATCGCTTCCTTTGCCTGCCGGTGCGGCGGCAGGCGCCGGTGGGGCCTTGGATCGTGGATTTCGCCATACCGTCGCGCCGCATCGCGATCGATCTACTCGATAAGACACATGACCATGCGGCGGATCGTGCCCCGGCGGCGGGCTTGGCCCGCCTTGAATACCGGCTGATCCATCTGGCGCCCGGAGATGTGCTTGCCGACCTGTCTGCCGTCCTGCGCCGCCTTGCCGAGGAGATTGGGGAATGACCGACCAAGCCTATAACTTTGCCTATCTCGACGAGCAGACCAAGCGGATGATCCGCCGCGCGATCCTGAAGGGCGTGGCCGTGCCCGGCTATCAGGTGCCCTTCGCCAGCCGCGAGATGCCGATGCCCTATGGCTGGGGCACCGGCGGGGTGCAGGTGACGGCGGCCTGTCTGACGCCCGAGGATGTGCTGAAGGTGATCGACCAAGGGGCCGATGACACGACCAATGCAGTGTCGATCCGCAAGTTCTTTCAGCGCACGGCGGGCGTGGCCACGACCGAGGCGACGGCGGAGGCGACCGTGATCCAGACCCGCCACCGCATCCCGGAAGCGCCGCTGACCGAGGATCAGATCCTTGTCTATCAGGTGCCGATCCCGGAACCCCTGCGCTTTCTGGAGCCGCGCGAGACGGAGACGCGGAAGATGCACAGCCTGGAGGAATACGGGCTGATGCATGTGAAGCTGTATGAGGATATCGCGCGACACGGCCATATCGCCACGGCCTATGCCTATCCGGTGAAGGTGGAGGGGCGCTATGTGATGGACCCGTCGCCCATTCCGCGCTTTGACAATCCCAAACTGTCGGGGTCGCCCGCGCTGCAACTGTTTGGCGCGGGGCGGGAGCAGCGCATCTATGCGCTGCCGCCCTATAGCCGGGCGGTCAGCCTCGATTTCGAGGATCACCCGTTCGAGGCATCGAAGGCGCCGCATGACTGCGATCTGTGCGGGGCAAGCGACAGTTATCTCGACGAGGTGATCACCGATGATCAGGGCGGGCGGATGTTCGTCTGTTCGGACACGGATCATTGCCGCTGCCGCCGTGCGGCGGGACATGTGGGGCGGCTGGGTGCGCCGGTGGCAGAGGGGGTTGCCTGATGGGGGCCGTGGAATTGGGTATTTCCGCCAAGATGAAGCCCGAAGTGACGTCAGTCGGTCCTCTTCTGGCGGTGCGGGGGCTGACCAAGCGTTATGGGGCGCGGATCGGCTGTGCGGATGTGGGGTTTGACCTGTGGCCCGGCGAGGTGCTGGGAATCGTGGGCGAGAGCGGATCGGGGAAATCGACGCTGCTCTCCTGTCTGGCGGGGCATCTGGCGCCGGATGCGGGCAGTGTCGTCTTTGACACGTCGGAGGGCCCGCGCGATGTGCTGGCCATGACCGAGCCTGAGCGGCGGCGGCTGTCGCGGACGGATTGGGCCTTTGTCCACCAGAACCCGCGCGACGGGTTGCGGATGGGTGTCACGGCGGGCGGCAATGTGGGCGAGCGGCTGATGGCGGTGGGGGCGCGCAACTATGGCGCGATCCGCGACCGGGCAACGGACTGGCTGGGGCGGGTGGAGATTGCCGCCGAGCGGATCGACGACCGGCCGAGCGCCTTTTCGGGCGGGATGCAGCAGCGGTTGCAGATCGCGCGCAATCTGGTGACGGGGCCGCGGCTGGTGTTCATGGATGAACCGACGGGGGGCCTTGATGTCAGCGTGCAGGCGCGGCTTCTGGACCTGCTCCGCGGGCTGGTGCGCGAGATGGGGCTGTCGGTCATCATCGTGACGCATGACCTTGCCGTGGTGCGGCTGCTCGCCGATCGGCTGATGGTGATGAAATCGGGGCATGTGGTGGAGCAGGGGCTGACCGATCAGGTGCTGGACGATCCGCAGCACGGCTATACCCAGCTTCTCGTCTCTTCCGTTCTGCAGGTGTGACATGATCGAAATTTCGGGGCTTTCGAAGACCTTCACGCTGCACAATCAGGGCAGCGCGGTGATCCGGGTGATGGCGGATGCGGCGCTGTCGGTGGCGCCCGGCGAATGTGTCGGGCTGATCGGCGCGTCGGGGGCGGGGAAATCCACGCTGATGCGGATGGTCTATGGCAACTATCTGGCCGCGACGGGCAGCATCGTGATCGCGGGGACGGATATCACCAAGGCCACCCCGCGCGAGATCATCGCGCTGCGGCGGGCGACGCTGGGATATGTGAGCCAGTTCCTGCGCGTGGTGCCGCGGGTGCCGACGCTGGAGGTGGTGGCCGAGCCGTTGCGGGTGCTGGGCCATCCGGCAGAAGAGGCGCGGGCGCGGGCGGCGGCCCTGCTGCGTCAGGTGAACATCCCCGAACGGCTGTGGTCGCTGTCGCCCACCACGTTTTCGGGGGGCGAGCAGCAGCGGGTGAACATCGCGCGGGGCTTCATCCACCCCTATCCGGCGCTGCTTCTGGATGAACCCACGGCCAGCCTTGATGCGGCGAACCGCGAGGTGGTGCTGGGGCTGATCGCGGCGGCCAAGGCGCGGGGGGCGGCGATCCTTGGCATCTTTCATGACGAGGCCGCGCGGGCGCAGGTCTGTGACCGGTTCGTGGATGTCACGGCCTTTACCCCGCAGGCTGCGGCATGATGGGGCGGCTGTTTGCCGTCGTCGGGCCATCAGGCGCGGGGAAGGACACACTGATTGACGCAGGCCGCGCGGCGCGGCCCGATCTGCTGATCGTGCGGCGGGTGATCACGCGGCCGGAAGCGATGGGCGGCGAGGATTTCGAAGGCGTGACCGAGGCAGAGTTCGCGCAGCGCAAGGCGCAGGGCGCCTTCGCGCTGGACTGGCGGGCGCATGGGCTGCGCTATGGCCTGCCCGCGATCCAGATCGCGGAGCGGATGACCGGGCGGGATGTGCTGTTCAACGGATCGCGCGCGGCGCTGGAGGCGGCGGCGGCGATCTATCCCGACCTGACGGTGATCCGCGTCACCGCGCCTTCGGCCGTGCTGATGGAACGGCTGCTGGCGCGCGGGCGCGAGACGCGGGAAGAGATCACCGCGCGCCTGCAGCGGGCAAGCTATGAGGTGCCGGAGCAGCTGGCGGTGGTGGATGTGTGCAACGACGGACCGCTGGAGCAGGGTGTGGCCCGGTTTCTGGGCGCGCTTCAGCCGGTGAGCGGGTAGCGATGCAGAAGCTGGAAGCGGCCTGCGGCATCTTCGCCGAACAGGCAGAGATCGGCGATGTCGAAGGGGCGGGGCAGCACGTCTGCGAACCATGGCCCGAGGATGGCGGCGGTCGCCTGTGCCAGTTCGGGCGGCAGATCATCGGTGAGGGTGAGATGGAAGCGGAACTCTTCCATCACATGGGGATAGCCCCAGCGGGCGAGCAGGTCGCGCTGGCGCGCGGTCAGGCGGTCGGGGCGGCGGCGGGCGATCTCGGCCTCGGTCAGAGGGGCGCGGAGGGGATCGAGGTGGCTGACCACCTCGGCCCCGAGGGCGAGGAGATCGGTCTCGTCGCCTTCGGGGAGGAGGGCGAGGAAGCCCTTCACCTGTTCCAGCCTCAGCCCCGCCATGCGCACCGGGGCAAGGCGCGCGGCAAGCGCGGCGAGGGCGTCGCGCAGGTCTTGTTCCGTGGTGCCATCGGCAAGGCGGAAGGGGGCCTTGATCGTGCCGTGAAAGCCGTAGCGGCGGGGGGCGGTGGTCAGGTCGGCGGGCGGGCGCGGCAGGCCCGGCAGATGGGGCGCGGCGTCGGAAAGCCAGAGGGTCGCGCGGGTGGCGAAATCCCCCGGGCGGGGGGCGTAGTAGACGGCGTAGCGTGTGTATTCGGTCATGCGGAGAGGCCTAGCCCGGCTTTGTCACATGGGTGTGACGCAATTTGCGCAATTCGGCCCCGATCCTATCGCAACAAGGTGGCCCGAGCCGCCAGCATTTTCCGGACTTTGACATGACAGAGACGATCCTTGCCAATGCGACCCTTGTTCTGGGGGCCGAGATGCGGACCGGGGCCTTGGTGCTGCGCGATGGGGTGATTGCCGAGATCGGGGATGGCGGGGGCGTGCCTGCGGGGGCCGAGGATATGGGGGGCGATCTGCTGATGCCCGGCCTGATCGAATTGCACACCGACAATCTGGAGCGGCATATCGAACCGCGCCCCAAGGTGGCCTGGCCCCATGCGGCGGCGATCATCGCGCATGATGCGGAACTGGCGAGCGTGGGGATCACTACGGTGTTCGACGCGCTGCGGGTGGGATCTGTGGTTTCGAAATCCAAATCCAACTATGGCGAATATGCCCGGGCGCTGGCCAATGAGATCATCGCGCTACGCGAGGCGGGGGCGCTGCGGATCAACCATCTGCTGCATCTGCGGGCCGAGGTCTGCTCCGAGACGCTGATTGCGGAACTGGGCAAGTTCGGACCCGAGGATGGGGTGGGTATTGTCAGCCTCATGGACCACACGCCGGGGCAGCGGCAGTTTCGCGACATGACGCAGTTGAAGAATTACGTCTGCGGCAAACACGGGTTTTCCGAAGCGGAGTTCGTTGAGCATGTCGAGGGGCAGAAGGCCCTGTCGGCCCTGATGGGCGCGGCCCATGAAGCGGCGGCTGTCGCGGCAGCGCGGCGCTATGGCGCGGTGCTGGCCAGCCATGATGACACGACCGAGGGGCATGTGGCGCAATCGGCGCGGCACGGGGCGCAGTTTGCCGAGTTCCCCACCACGGCCGAGGCGGCGCGGGCCTGCCGCGCGCATGGCATCGCGGTGATGATGGGGGCGCCGAACCTGATCCGGGGGGGATCCCATTCGGGCAATGTGGCGGCGCAGGCTTTGGCCGAAGAGGGGCTGTTGGACATCCTGTCATCGGATTATGTGCCGTCGTCGCTGCTGTCGGCGGCGCTGATGCTGGGCGATCTGTGGGGGGATATGGCGCGGGCGGTGGCCACGGTCACGCACGCTCCCGCGCGGGCGGCGGGGCTGACGGACCGGGGCGAGATCGCCATCGGCAAGCGGGCGGATGTGATCCGCGTGCATCGCTTTGGCGAGGCGGGGATGTTGCGCGGGACATGGGTGGCTGGGCGGCGCGTGGGATGAAGGGCGGCGGGGTGAACCCCGCCGTAATGGCACCCCTGCGGGGCGTGGGCTGAAGCCCAGGCTACGGGCGACGGTGGATCGGGTGGGATGGGCGCGCCTCGCCGTGTGCGCAGGCGTAGCTTGGGCTTAAGCCCACGTTACCGGCGATGGCGGGGGGAGCGGCGCCTCGCTGTGCGTTCGTGGGTAGGGTGGGCTTTAGCCCACGCTACCCATGGGCATCGGCCCGGGGTGAGCCCTGCCCGGCCATTTCCGCCCTACCATTTCACGTGGGGCGGCCAGATGAAGACCTCATCCCCCTGACCGCCCAGTTCCATCGTGCGGCGGCGCAGTTCGGCGGCGATTTCGGTGCGCGGGGTGCCGGACAG
Source organism: Paragemmobacter ruber (assembly GCF_009908315.1). GTDB lineage: Bacteria > Pseudomonadota > Alphaproteobacteria > Rhodobacterales > Rhodobacteraceae > Paragemmobacter > Paragemmobacter ruber. The sequence goes on along the minus strand of NZ_JAAATW010000001.1, from coordinate 1,646,916 downwards.
GTTGTGGGCGGTGATCGGGCGGCCCACGGTCATGGGCAGCGGGCGGCCCATCAGGCGGCGGGTTTCGTGGAAGATGAGCGCGATGCGCAGGGGATAGGACAGGTGGCTGGCGATCTGGAACAGGCGTGAGTTCTGGCCGCCGAAATGCACCGGCAATGTGGTCACGCCGGGGATGGTGGCGAGGCGGCCAAGGAAGCCGTGCCATTCGGCATCATGGGCGCGGCCCCGGAAGGGGGCATTCGCCGTGGCGATGCCGCCGCCGGGGAAGATGGCAACGACCTTGCCCGCGGTGAGGAGTTCCACCGCAAGGCGGCGGCTTTGGCCCGAAGTCTTGCGCCCTTCGGGCGTGCCGCTGAAGTCGATGGGCAGGAGGTGGGGCGCAATCTCGGGCGGCTGGCAGAGGACGCTGTTCGTCAGGATCTGCACGTTGCCGCGCAGGCGCATGCCGAGCTGGCCGAGGGCGAGGCCATCGACGATACCATAAGGGTGGTTGGCAATCAGGAGGAGGCCGCCCGTCTGGGGGATATGGGCGGCGGGGCTGTGCCATGTGGCCTGCGGCTGGATGCGCAAAAGGCGGAGGGCGGCGTCGAAGACGGTCTCGTCCCGGCGGGGACCGGCCTGCCAATCCCTGTAGAGGCTGCGCAGCATCGGTTGGCCGCTGGCGCGTTCGACGGCGCGGATCAGGGCGCGGCGGAAGGGTGACTGGCCGGGATGGGAATAGGTGAAATCGGTGCCTGCATCTTCGGCGGCGAAACTGTCGGTCATGGCATCCCCCCTTTTCGATCAGGCCATCTGGGCCACATGAAGCGCGCCGTCGGGCAACGCAGAATAGCCGCCGCGCCCGGCGACCCATGTGCGCAGTGGGGCGGGAGCGCCCTGATCGGGCCAGTCGAGCAGCAAAAGATCGGCCCGCAGGCCCGGCGCGATGCGGCCCCGGTCGGACAGGCCCATGGCCGCGGCCGGATTGGCGGCGACGAGGCGCCACAGATCGGGCAGCGCGGCCACGCCATCGGCGGCAAGCCGCACCACGGCGCCCAGCATGGCGGGGTAGAAGTAATCCGAGGCGAGGATATCGCAGAGGCCACGGCGGATCATGTCGGCCGCGCCGGGGGAGCCCAGATGCGACCCGCCGCGCATGGCGTTGGGCGCGCCCAGAACGATCCAGTCGCCCCTGTCGCGGGCATCCAGAAACACCCGTTCGTGCATGGGGAATTCGGCGATGCGCGCGCCATGGGCGCGGTAGAAATCGCGCGTCTCCACCTGGCTGTCATCATGGCTGAGCATCGGCGCGCCGCGTTCGGCGGCCATCCGGGCGACCACGGCGATGTCATCGGCCACGCGCGGGCGGCGGTTCCAGATGCGCAGCATGAGCGAGACGTAATCATCGGTCGTCATGTGCGACCGTTTCGCCCGCGTCTCCATCTTGGCGCGGAAGGCGGGGGCCTGGACATCGGTCACTGGGTATTCGGGGATCAGGTCGAAGGGCCGGTCATGCAGCGCGATGGACGGGTGCAGCAGCGCGGCGGATGTGTGATCGTTGAAGGCCACGGCGGGCAGATCGCGGGCGGCGAGCGCCTCGGCCATCAGGGGGATGGCTTCGGGGCAGAAGGTTTCCCAGCGCAGTTGCAGGCGGTTCTCGGCCGTCAGGCGGGGGCGCAGGCGGTGGAGGGCGCGCAGCATCTCAGCCCCCGTCTCGACCGAGCGCAGGCCGGGTTCCCAGCTGAGCGTGAGGGCGTGATAGGCGGTGGCGATGCCGTTGGCGGCAAGCTGGCGATCGGTTTCCAGAAGCGCGGCGTCGATCGGGACGGATACGCCGGGGCGGGGCTGGATCTGGCGTTCGAAGGCATCGCCGTGGATATCGACGAAGGCGGGGGCAAGGATGCGGCCCCGCCCGTCGATCACGGCGGCACCGTCGCGGGCCACGTCCAGCCCGGTGATGCGGCCTGCCTCCATGCGGAGGGAGGCGCGTTCGACACGGTCATCCAGAATGAGGCGCGCGCCTTCGATGAGGATGGGATCCATCAGAGACGCTCCGCCAGAATGTGCCAGTGCCATGTGCCCGGGCGTTCATGTTCGCGGTCCACGAGCGATATCGGTTCGAAACCGGAGAACAGGGCCAGCAGATCGCGGGCATGGCAGAAGTAGTGGGGATGGACCTTGTCGCCTTCGCCGTCGAACACCCATGTGTTGCGCGAAATCTCGCGTCCCGGGGCGCGGGCGCGTTCCACGGGCAGGCGGCGGGCCGAAAGCATGGTCGCCATGACGGTGCCACCCGGGCGCAGGACGCGCGCCACCTCGGCCAGCGTGGTGCGGACGATCGCCTCGTCGCCGTGATAGATGACGTTCCAGGACAGGACGTGATCGAAGGCGGCGTCCGGGTAGGGCAGTTCGGTCATCGCGCCCTGACGGGCGGTGACGGGCAGGCCTTCGGCGCGGGCGGCGATGTCGATGATGCGGACGGATTCGGCGGCGGCGTCGAGCGCATCGACGGTGCAGCCGAGACGGGCCAGCGCGAGGGCGTGGCGGCCGATGCCTGCCCCCAGATCAAGGACGCGCGCGCCTTTGGGCAGGCGGGCGGCATGGGCGAGCACCTCTTCCTCGGCCTTGGCCCATTTGGAGGTGGCATCGGCGCGGCGCCATTCTTCGTTCCAGTAGCGATGCGCGGTGTCGGTGGTCATCCCCTGCCCCCCTTTCAGATCAGTTTCGAGCGGATCCAGCTGGATCCCTGTTCCACCGCAATCACGAGGGCGAAGAGCATCAGGATGATGGTCAGCGCCTCGTCGTAGTTGAACAGATCGAAGGCGACCTTGAGATCGACCCCGATCCCGCCCGCGCCCACAAGGCCCAGCGCGGCGGACCCGCGCACCGCCTTTTCCAGCGAGAAGAGCGAGGTTGCGGTGAAGGAGGGCAGGCAGGCGGGGATGACGGAAGAGAAGATGACGCCCATCCGGCTGGCCCCGATGGCGCGGAGCGCATCCTGCGGGCCGGTGTCGGCCTCTTCCATCGCTTCGGCGAAGAAGCGGCCGGCGAAGCCGATCTTGTCCACCATGATGGCCAGCACGCCCGCGGCGGGGCCGAGGCCCACCATGATGATGAAGAAGATGGCCCAGACCAGATCGGGGATGGTGCGGAACAGTGCGATGATGCCGCGGGCGGCCATGCGGATCAGCGGGTGGGGGGAGAGGCGGTCGGTCGCGAGGATGGCGAAGGGCAGCGCGAAGATCAGGCCCAGCGCGGCCCCGGCGACGGCCATCTGCAGGGTTTCGAGCAGTTGCAGCGCGATGCGGTCGATCCGGCTGATGTCGGGCGGGAACATCTGCGCCAGAAGGCCCGAGGGCGCGAAGAGGCGCGTCAGGCCGCGGCCCAGCGCATCGAGTTGCGGCGCGGTGGCGGCGATGGAGGACAGGACCAGCGCCAGCACGATGATCATGCCGAAATATTCGCCGAGGCTGCGGTGCTGGAATCGCGGTATCTGGGGGGTGGTATCCGCCATCCGGCCTAATCCTGATGTTCGAAGAAGCGCCGCAGGAGCGCGGCATCAACGCCCCGGGTGGGCCGGTCCATCACGATGCGGCCCTGTTGCAGGCCGAGGATGTGATCGGAGAATTCCAGCGTGTGTTCCATGCGGTGCGAGATGATGATGAGCGTCAGCCCGTCCTGACGGGCGAGATCGGCCAGCAGGCGCATCACCTCTTGCCCCGATTGGGGATCGAGGCTGGCATCGGGTTCGTCGGCGAGGATGATGCGCGGCTCTTGCATCAGCATCCGGGCGATGGCGACGCGCTGCGCCTGCCCGCCCGACAGGCTATCCACCCGCTGGAGCGCGCGGTCGGCTAGACCCACGCGGTCAAGGCAGGCCAGCGCCTGTGCGCGGACGGCGGCGGGGGCGAGCGACTGGAACCAAGTGCGCGGACCGGACATGCGGGATTGCACGCCGTGCACCACATTCGACAGGGCCGACAGGCGGGGGACGAGGTTGTGCTTCTGCCAGACCACCCCCACCTGCGACCGGAAGGCCCGCAGCGCGCGCGGCGAGAGCGACAGCACATCCTGACCCAGCATGGTGATCTGGCCTGCGCTGGGTTCGATCAGGCGGATGAGGCATTTCATCAGCGTGGACTTGCCCGATCCATTGGCCCCGATCAGGGCCGTGGCCACCCCGGCGCGGACAGTGAAATCAAGGCCCGTCAGCACCGGCCGGCCATCAAAGGATTTTGCCAGCCGCGACACAACAAGGGCAGACCCCGCCTGCGCGGGGTCGGCCTGAAGCTGTGCGGCGCGGGGGTGCGCGGTCATGCGCCGATCACTCGCCCACGAATTCGGTGAATTCGGTCACGCCCACGTTTTCGAACATTTTGCGCACGTTGTCGTAATCGGCATCGGTCACATCCGCGGTGAAACCGCCGCCGAGATATTTTTCATTCTCTTCGGTGGTGGTGACGGCGGCGATCAGTTCCTCGCCATGGTCGGCAAAGGTGCGGCGGACGGTGTCCACGATTTCGGCGGGCACCTTGGAGGAGGCAAGGAGGACGTCGTTCGGCAGGCCGTCGCCGCGCACCAGCACGCGCAGCTTATGGTCGGGGAAGGCTTCGGTCATCTGGTCGATATGGGTGCGGTTGAGCCCGATGGCCGCGATCTCGCCCGCGATCAGGGCTTCCATGGCGACGTTGCGCTTGAGGAAAACCGGTTCATAATCCGTGGCATAGACAAGCCCTGCCTCGGCCAGCAGGGTGGCGGGCGAGAGGTGTTGCGAGGTGGAGCCGATCTCGCCGAACGAGATTTTCTGGCCCTTCAGATCGGCGGGCGCCTGATAGGGTGCGGTGTCGAGAACGACCACGTTGGAATAGTAGTCGGGGCGGTTCCAAGTCACGACCGGCTGGGCATCCATGCGGGCGTTGAAGACGACATATTCCGCCGGGCCGGTGAGGACGAAATCCACCTGATCCGCGGCCATCGCCTCCACCGCCACGGTGCGGCCGGAGACGGGGAAGAATTCGACCTTGAGGCCGGAGAGGCGTTCGAAGGCATCCTTGAAGGGGCCCATCTCGCGCTGGACGGCTTCGGCGCCGTCGATATCGGTGACGGCGAAGCGGATCACGTCCTGAGCGGCGGCCATGCCGGTGACGCCGGTGATCAGGGCGAGGCTGAGTAGGCCGGATTTCAGAAGGTTGTTCATGCTGTCCCCCACGGATGTGCAACTGGTGGAAGCGGGGTAGGCAGTGGGGATGACAGCGGGATGACGGTTCGGTGGCCGGGATGTAACAAGGGCGTTGCGTTACAGAAACTTCATCTCTTCGTCGCGCGTGCCGCAGCCGGGGGCGACCGCGCCGGGGTGGCAGGATGGATTGCCAAGTGACCGGGAACGCTGTGTAAATCCTGCCGGTGTGCCGTTCCGGGGCGTGCCGGATCGTGTGCAGGCGCGCGTGCAGACGGGCGTATGCACGCAGCGCACGTTGCGCGGTGCGTTAACCATGAAACGGCGAATACTTTGGAGGGTCATGTCATGCATCCGAATCCGGCCTTTCGCGGCGCAAGCCGGGAGGAGAACCTGGCCTTTGCCGCCCGGCGCGGTTTCGGGATGCTGTGCATCAACGGGCCGGAGGGGCCGCTGGCGGCGCATGTGCCCTTTGTGATCGCCCCCGGCGGCGCGGTGGAGGTGCATCTGGCGCGGTCGAACGGGATCGCGCGGGCCGCGCTGCCCGCGCCCGCGCTTCTGGCCGTGCAGGGGCCGGATGCCTATGTCTCGCCCGACTGGTACGGGGTGCCGGATCAGGTGCCGACGTGGAACTATGTTGCGGTGCATCTGCGCGGGATGCTGCACCCGATGGGCGCGGCAGAGTTGGAGCCGCAGGTGGACGCGCTGACCGGGGTGTTCGAAGGACGGCTGGCGGACAAGCGGCCCTGGACCAAGGACAAGATGGGCGAGGGCGTGATGGAGCGGATGATGCGGGGCATCCTGCCCTTTCGGCTTGAGGTCACGGCGGTGGACGGGACGTGGAAGCTGAACCAGAACAAGACGCCGGAAGTGCGGGCCGGGGTGATCGCGGCGCTGGAGGCGCAGGGCGGGATGGCGGCGGAGATCGCGGCATTGATGCGGGCCTTGGGGTAAGGGGAATGGCGGGGTGGGCCGCGGCCTGCCGCGGTGTCGTGGGCCTGCCTTTGGGGGAAGCGGAATTTGGCGCAAATTCCGGAGCGGTTTTTGCGTCAAGAACCGCTCCGGCGGGTGGTTGCAGGTTGGCGGGGACGGGCCTAGGGTCGCGGGCGATGGCCTGCGGAGGGTTTTGACATGCGCCTCTATCATTCGCCCACCTCGCCTTATGTGCGCAAGGTCATGGTGCTGCTGCACGAGACCGGGCAGTTGGGCGATGTGGAGCGGATCACGGGTTCGGGAAACCCGGTCGATCCGGGGACCGCGCCGCTTGAGGCCAATCCACTGGGCAAGGTGCCTGCGCTGGAGCGGGCGGATGGGCCTGCGCTTTATGACAGCCGGGTGATCTGCCGCTATCTGGACGACCGGGCGGGTGCAGGGCTCTACCCCACGGGAGCGCGGCTGTGGGATACGCTGACGGTTGAGGCGACGGGGGATGGCATCCTCGATGCCGCGCTGCTGATGGTCTATGAGGGGCGTATCCGGCCCGAGGAGATGCGCTTTGGCCCCTGGGTCGAAGGGCAGTGGGCCAAGGTGGACCGCGCGCTCGACGCGCTTGAGACGCGGTGGATCGCGCATCTGGAGGGGTCTTTGGACGCTGGGCAGATCGCGGTGGGCTGTGCGCTGGGCTATCTGGATTTCCGCCATGACGCGCGGGGCTGGCGCGTTGGCCGCCCGCGTCTGGCGGCGTGGTATGCGCAGTTTGCGGCCCGCCCGTCGATGCAGGCGACCGTGCCGGTCTGACCCGGCCCGCGCGGAGGCTGGCGCGATGACCCTGCCCTGGGGCGAGTTTGCGGCGGTCTGGCTGTTTCTGGCGGCCAATATCGCCACGCCGGGGCCGAATGTCTTGAACACGGTGGCGCTGGCGCTGGGGTCGGGGCGGGCGGCGGGGATGGGATCGGCCGCGGGCGTGGGTCTTGGCATCGGGCTGTGGTGTCTGGGGATGGTGCTGGGCGTGGCGGCGGTGATCGGGGTGCTGCCCGGCGCGCAGGCGGTGCTGACAGGGGCGGCGGTGGTGCTGCTGTCGTGGTTTGCGTGGCGCTATCTGCGGGCGGCGTGGCGCGGCTTTCGGGCGCGGGGCATGGCCCTGCCGCAGGGGCAGGACGGGGCGGGCTTTGCCACAGGGTTTCGCCGCGCGCTGGCGGTGAACGCGGTCAATCCCAAGGCGCTGACCTCGTGGCTGGCGGTGCTGGGGATGTTTCCGCTGCAGGCGGCCGGGCCGGGAGATGTGGCGATCCTGTGTGCCGGGGCCTGTGTGGCGTCTTTCGCGATTCACGGAATCTATGTGATTCTGTTTTCAACTGTGGGTGCGGCCCGGCTCTACCTGCGGGCCGGATGGGTTTTGCAGGCCTTGGCGGGGTTTCTGTTTGCGGGATTCGCGCTACGACTTGTCGCAGGGGGTTGAGACGGGCGCGCGGTGGGCCAGACTCTACAACGCGAAAGTCAGGTCGTAAGCCGGGCGTTGGGTGGCGCTGGACGGTGCGCGCGGGCGGAGGGCGTGATTTCCTTGGGCTTTTGGCCGGGATGCGCCCGTTTGTCCGCTGGACGAGCCAGCGCGACACGTCTAAAAGCCGCCGGGCAAGGCTGCGGGGAACCGCGGCCCATGTTGATATGCGAGTCGCGGGACGGCCCCGCGGCTTTGGAAGGGAGAAGATCTCGTGTCCCACGCTGAAGAGAACGCAGGCACCCGTCGGGATTTCCTGTACTACGCTACGGCAGGGGCCGGTGCGGTTGCCACGGGCGCCGCTGTCTGGCCGCTGATCAACCAGATGAACCCTTCTGCCGACGTGCAGGCGCTGGCGTCGATCTTTGTCGACGTCTCGGGCGTCGAGCAGGGCACGCAGCTGACGGTAAAATGGCTGGGCAAGCCGGTGTTCATCCGCCGCCGCACGCCGGAAGAGATCGAAGCCGCGCGCGCCACGGCGCTGACCGACCTGCCCGATCCGCTGGCCGAGAATGCCAACGCGCAGCCGGGTGCCGACGCATCTGACCAGAACCGCACGCTGGACGAGGCGGGTGAGTGGCTGGTGATGATGGGGGTGTGCACCCATCTGGGCTGCGTGCCGCTGGGCGATGGCGCCGGCGATTTCGGGGGCTGGTTCTGCCCCTGCCACGGGTCGCACTATGACACGGCCGGGCGTATCCGCCGCGGCCCCGCCCCGCGCAACCTGCCGGTGCCGGTGGCGGCCTTTGTTGACGAAACCACGATCAAGCTTGGGTGAGGAACGGAGATATGGCTGGAATTCCGCACGACCATTACGAGCCCAAGACGGGCGGCGAGAAGTGGCTGCACAAGCGGCTGCCGATCGTGGGGCTGATGTACGACACGATCATGATCCCCACGCCCAAGAACCTGAACTGGATGTGGATCTGGGGCATCGTTCTGACCTTCTGTCTGGCGCTGCAGATCATCACGGGCATCGTGCTGGTGATGCATTACACGCCGCATGTCGATTACGCCTTCGCGTCGGTCGAACACATCATGCGCAACGTGAATGGCGGCTACATGATCCGCTACCTGCACCAGAACGGCGCGTCGCTGTTCTTCGTGGCGGTCTATCTGCACATCTTCCGCGGCCTATACTACGGGTCCTACAAGGCCCCGCGCGAGGTGACGTGGATCATCGGGATGCTGATCTATCTGCTGATGATGGCCACGGCCTTCATGGGCTATGTGCTGCCGTGGGGGCAGATGTCGTTCTGGGGCGCCACGGTGATCACCGGCCTGTTCGGCGCGATCCCGGGCGTGGGCGAGGCGATCCAGACCTGGCTTCTGGGCGGGCCTGCGGTGGACAACGCCACGCTGAACCGCTTCTTCTCGCTGCACTATCTGCTGCCCTTCGTGATCGCGGGCCTTGTGGCCGTGCATATCTGGGCGTTCCACACCACCGGCAACAACAACCCGACCGGGGTTGAGGTGCGCCGCGGGTCGAAGGAAGAGGCCGCGCGCGACACGGTGCCGTTCTGGCCCTATTACGTGATCAAGGACCTGTTCGCGCTGGCCGTGATCCTTGCGGTGTTCTTCGCGATCGTGGGCTTCATGCCCAACTATCTGGGCCACCCCGACAACTACATCGAGGCGAACCCGCTGGCGACGCCCGCGCATATCGTGCCGGAATGGTACTTCCTGCCCTTCTACGCGATCCTGCGCGCCTTTACGGCCGATGTCTGGGTCGTGATCGCGGCGGAGTGGATCACCTTTGGCATCATCGACGCCAAGTTCTTTGGCGTGCTGGCGATGTTCGGGGCGATCGCGGTGATGGCGCTGGCGCCGTGGCTGGACACCTCCACCGTGCGGTCGGGCCGCTATCGCCCGATGATGAAGTGGTGGTTCGCGCTGCTGGTGGTGGATTTCATGGTTCTGATGTGGGTCGGCGCGATGCCGGCGGAAGAGCCCTATGCCACCATCTCGCTGATCGCGTCGGCCTATTGGTTCGCCTACTTCCTGGTGATCCTGCCGCTGATGGGCGTGATCGAGAAGCCGCTGCCGCAGCCGGCGACGATCGAGGATGACTTCAATGCCCATTACGGCAAGGGCAGCGGCGGTTCGGGTGGCAATGCCATCGCGCAACCGGCCGAGTGAGAGAGGAAACTGAGACCATGATCAGGAAAATCGCACTCTCGGCCGCGCTGGCGGTGGTGGCGACCTCTGGCGCGGCACTGGCGGCGGGCGGTGGTCATCGGGAGATCACCGATGTGGCCTTCGCCCATGAAGGCCCCTTCGGCAAGTTTGACCAGTTTCAGCTGCAGCGCGGGCTTCAGGTTTACACCGAGGTCTGCTCGGCCTGCCACGGGCTGAAATACGTGCCGATCCGCACGCTGGCCGACGAAGGCGGCCCGCAGCTGCCCGAAGATCAGGTGCGCGCCTATGCCGAACAGTTCACCGTGACCGATGCGGAAACCGGTGAGGATCGCGCCGGCCTGCCGACGGATCACTTCCCGGCCTCGGCCATGGAAGGCGCGCCTGACCTTTCGCTGATGACGAAGGCGCGGGCGGGCTTTTCCGGGCCCTATGGCACGGGGATGAGCCAGCTGTTCAACGGCATGGGCGGGGCAGAATACATGTATTCGCTGCTGACCCATTACGAAGAGAACCCGGAATGTGCCCCCGATGGCATCGACGGGTTCTACTACAACACGTCCTTCGACAAAGGCGCGATCCCCGAGACCTGCAAGGACGAGCATGGCGTGTCCACCATTCCGGGCAGCTGGATCGCGATGCCCGAGCCGCTGGCAGATGATCTGGTGACCTATGCCGACGGTACCCCCGCCACCAAGAGCCAGATGGCGGAGGATGTGTCGTCCTTCCTGATGTGGGCGGCGGAGCCGAAGCTGATGGACCGCCGCGAGGCGGGCTTCAAGGCGGTGATCTTCCTGACGATCCTCGCGTCGCTTCTGTATCTGACGAACAAGCGGATCTGGGCGGGCGTGAAGGGCAAGAAGGCCTGATACCGCCGGATCGGTGACGAGATTGAAGAACCCCGCGCCCGACGCGGGGTTTTTCTTTTGCCGCGGGACAGTACGAATTTCCTTCGAAAATTCTGGGTGCCATCGGGTGGCCGGCAGCGCGGGGTGATTTTTCGAAGGAAGATCGTAGCCCCGCGCCTGCGGCGCTGCGGATGCTTGGCCTTCGGCGTGCAAGCGTGTAATCACGGCGCAAAGTGGATTGGGGAACCGGACATGAACAAGCTTGTCACCATCTATGGCGGGTCGGGGTTTGTCGGGCGATACATCGCGCGCCGCATGGCCAAGGAGGGCTGGCGCGTGCGCGTGGCCGTGCGGCGGCCGAACGAGGCGCTGTTCGTGAAACCCTATGGCGTGGTGGGTCAGGTGGAGCCTGTGGCCTGCAACATCCGCGACGATGCCTCTGTCCGGGCGGCGATGCGGGGGGCGGATGCGGTGGTGAACTGCGTAGGCATCCTGAACCGGTCTGGCAAGAACACCTTTGACGCCGTCCAGTCCGGCGGCGCCGCGCGCATCGCGCGGCTCGCGGCCGAAGAGGGCGTGGCGCGGCTGGTGCATCTTTCGGCCATCGGCGCGGATGCGGACAGCGCATCGGAATACCAGCGCACCAAGGCGGCGGGCGAGGCGGCGGTTCTGGCGGCCTTTCCGGGCGCGGTGATCCTGCGGCCGTCGATCATCTTCGGCAACGAGGACGGGTTCTTCAACCGCTTTGCCGCGATGACGCGGTTCGGGCCTGTGCTGCCGGTGGTGGGCGCGGGGACGAAGTTCCAGCCGGTCTATGTGGATGATGTGGCGCAGGCGGCGGTGAAGGGGATCACGGGCGCAGCGGCGCCGGGGGTGTATGAACTGGGCGGGCCGGATGTGGCGACCTTCCGCACGCTGATGCAGAAGATGCTGACGGTGATCCGGCGGCGGCGGATGATCGTGAACGTGCCGTTCTTTGTGGCCAGCATCATGGGTGGTGCGTTCGATCTGTTGCAGGCGGTGACGCTGGGCCTGTTCCAGAACGGCCTGATCACGCGGGATCAGGTGCGCAACCTGCGGACCGACAATGTGGTGGCGCCGGGGGCTAAGGGGCTGGTCGATCTGGGGATCACGCCCACGGCCATGGATCCGGTGTTGCCGGAGTATCTGTGGCGGTATCGCCCGTCGGGCCAGTATGCGGCGATCAAGGAATCGGCCAAGAACCTGCGCAAGGTCTGATCTGCCAGCGGGCGGATCGCGGGCCGGAAGGGACAGATGGAAAACACGCTGATCGCCGCCTTCCTTGGCCTGATCGAGGGGCTGACGGAATTCATCCCCGTGTCATCGACCGGGCATCTGCTGCTGGCGGGGCATTTTCTGGGGTTTGACAGCCCCGGGCGCACCTTCGAGGTGGTGATCCAGCTGGGCGCGGTGCTGGCGATCCTGACGGTCTATGCGGGCAAGCTGTGGCGCGTCGCATCGACCATGCACAGCGATCCGGCCTCGGCCCGGTTCGTGGCGTCGGTGCTGCTGGCCTTCGTTCCGGCGGTGGTGGTGGGCGTACTGGCGCATGACATCATCAAGACCGTGCTGTTCGAGACACCCATCCTGATTGCGGTGATGCTGATTCTGGGCGGGTTTGTCTTGCTGGTGATCGACCGGGTGGCGCCGGAGTCCGTGCATGAGGAGGCGATGGCCCTGCCCTTTCGCAAGGCGCTGATCATCGGGTTCATCCAGTGTCTGGCCATGATCCCGGGGGTGAGCCGGTCTGGCGCGACGATCGTGGGGGCGCGGATGCTGGGCGTGGGCAAACGCGCCTCGGCCGAGTTTTCGTTCTTTCTGTCAATGCCCACGATGGCCGGGGCCTTTGCCTATGACCTGTACAAGAGCCGGGACGTTCTGGATTTTTCCGCCGTGCTGGATATCGGCGTGGGCTTTGCGATGGCCTTTGTGTCGGCGGTGCTGGTGGTGCGCTGGACGCTGGATTTCGTAAGCCGGAATGGGTTTGCGATCTTTGGCTGGTGGCGAATCATTGTGGGCGGGGGGGCGCTGATCCTGCTTTTGCTGGGTTTCTAGGCAGGATTGGAAACTGTGCTGACCTAATTTTCGGGAAAATGGGCAGCGATTTTGACCTGTTCCTGAAAAAACATCATAATAGGTAAACTATACTGACTTTTATCCTGCAGGCAGGCAGGGTAAGAAGGCGCACCCGAGAAAACCCGTCAGAGAGGGCGCCTCATGGCAAAGAACCGCATGCTTCAGTTCGTGACCGTGGGCAAGGAGACGCCCGAAAAGCGGCCGGCCAACCTGCGGGCGCAGGATTTTCACGAAATCTACCGGGAATATGCCGCCGAGAAGGCCGCCGAACAGGCGGGGCGGTGCAGCCAGTGCGGCGTGCCCTATTGCCAGTCGCACTGCCCTTTGCACAACAACATCCCCGACTGGCTGCGCCTGACCGCCGAGGGGCGGTTGCAGGAGGCCTATGAGATCAGCCAGGCGACCAATACCTTCCCTGAGATTTGCGGCCGCATCTGCCCGCAGGACCGGCTGTGCGAAGGCAATTGCGTGATCGAACAGTCGGGCCATGGCACGGTGACCATCGGATCGGTGGAGAAATACATCACCGATACAGCATGGGAGAACGGCTGGGTGCAGCCGATCCGCCCCCATGCCGAGCGGACGGAATCGGTGGGGATCATCGGCGCCGGGCCGGGGGGCCTTGCGGCGGCGGACATGCTGCGCCGCCGGGGCGTGCAGGTGACGGTGTACGATCGCTATGACCGGGCGGGCGGGCTGCTGACCTATGGGATCCCGGGGTTCAAGCTGGAAAAGCCCGTGGTGATGCAGCGCATCGACCAGTTGGAAGAGGCGGGCGTGCAGTTCGTGATGAATTGCAACGTGGGCGAGGATATCAGCTTTGACGCGATCCGGGGTCAGCATGACGCGGTGCTGATCGCGACGGGTGTCTACAAGGCGCGCGATATCGCGGCCCCCGGCGTGGGGGCGAAGGGCATCGTGAAGGCGCTGGACTATTTGACGGCGTCGAACCGCAAGAGCTTTGGCGATGATGTGGCCGAGTTTGACAGCGGCGAATTGAACGCAGAAGGCAAGCGCGTGGTGGTGATCGGGGGCGGCGACACGGCGATGGACTGCGTGCGCACCGCGATCCGGCAGGGCGCCACATCGGTGAAGTGCCTGTATCGGCGCGACCGGGCGAACATGCCGGGGTCGCAGCGCGAGGTGCAGAATGCCGAGGAAGAAGGCGTGGAGTTCGTCTGGCTGACCGCGCCCAAGGGGTTCACCGGGGGGGATGCCGTCGAGGGCGTGATGGTGCAGCGGATGCGTCTGGGTGCCCCCGATGCCACCGGGCGGCAGTCGCCCGAGATCATCGAGGGCGCGGATTATGTGGAGCCTGCCGATCTGGTGGTGCAGGCGCTGGGGTTCGAGCCCGAGGATGTGCCGACGCTGTGGGGCGTGCCGGATCTGGCGGTGACGCGCTGGGGGACGATCAAGGCCGATTTCCGCACCCATGAGACAAGCCTGCCGGGCGTCTATGCGGCGGGCGATATCGTGCGGGGCGCTTCGCTGGTGGTCTGGGCGATCCGCGATGGGCGCGAGGCGGCGGAGGCCATCCTCGACTATCTGGCGCAGCCTGCCCAAGTGGCGGCGGAATAGGGCCGGAGGGCGCAGAGTGGGCATGTCAGCCGGCGAGGGGCAGGCGGATGCGGTGGGCGGGGTGATGGCCCCTGCCCTGCCCCGTCTGGACATCCCGCTGCTGCGCAAGGACCGGCGGCTGTGGGTGTGGTGGCATCGCGGCACCAGTCGGCGGCTGGTGGTGGTGTTCTGTTCGGTGGGCCATGCCCCGGATACGCCCCCGGTTCTGGAATTCGCGCAAAGCGCGACGGCAGGCGGGCGCGACAGCGCGGTGTTCATCGGCGATCCGCAGCGGTCGTGGCTGAACGCGCCCGGGCTGATCGAAGAGATCGTCGAGGTGATCGAGGCGGCGCGGGACGAGGCCGGGACGGATGAGACGGTGACGCTGGGCTATTCGATGGGCGGTTTCGCGGCGCTGGTGATTGGCGGCTTTGTCCCGGTGCGGGCGGCGCTGGCCTTTTCGCCGCAGATGTCGATCGACCCGGCGCTGGTGCCTGATGAGGGGCGGTGGACTCGCTATCGCCGCCGGATCGGGGCGATCCGCATCCGCAATGCCGCCGATCACATGGCCGCCGGGACGGACCATCACATCGTGATGGGCCTGTCGCGGATGGAGAAGCCGCAGATCCGCCTGCTGCCGCGGGCGGCCAATGCGGCGCTGTATTTCCTGCCCCGCACGCGGCACGACACCGCGCCGCGGATCAAGCGCGCGGGGCTGCTGCCCGCCGTGCTGGACCATGCCTTTTCCCGCCGGGGCGAGGCGCTGGCCAGTCTGTTGGCCGAACAACTGAACGCCCGCAGCAAAGGAGTTGCCGCATGATCCGCGCCCTTCTGCCCCTGTTGCCCGTATTGCCCTGTGTGGCCATCGGCTTTGCGACCCCTGCCGTGGCGGGCAGTTTCACGCCGCCTGAGGGATGCACCACCTTCATGACGGTGCAGGCCAAGGGGTGCCGGGTGTCGAACCATTACAAATGCACCGCTAATGCGCCGGGCGATCAGTGGCGGGCGGATTTCGATCAGGAGGGACCGTTCTTCCTGTCGCGCATAGATTACGAGGCGCAGTGGGTGGAAAGCTTCGAGATCGACCCGACGGTGCGTCAGACGCTGGATCCCAACCCGTCTGACCCGGCATCGTTTTCCGATCTGCTGGCGCAGGGGCGCGACGATTACATCTTCGGCCTGTCGGATGACACAGGCGAGCGCACCCGCGTGCGCGGCGGCGACCGGCTGACCGGGCGGCAGGTGGTGATCGACGGGATCACCCTGCAGGAGACCGAGTTCAACTATACCGAGACGGACCTGAGCGGAAACGTCCTGCGCCGGTCGCGCGGGAATGAATACATCCATCCCGAGTGGCGGATGTTCTTTTCCGGCCCGTCGGAATGGGACGGCGGCGAAGGAAGCTTTTTGCCGCTGGACGGAAGCCCCGTGCAGTTCATCTTTCCTGGCGAACCCGGTTTCGCCAGCACCCAACCGCTGTTCGATTGCGATGCCGTGATGTCATCGCTGCCGTTGCCGCCAAAGTCGTAAGGAGACCCGAGCCATGACGATCTATGATGAAGCCTGGGTGAAGGCCGAGGAAGCCAAGCGGCAGTGGCTGCATGACAATGGGCTGTACAAGCAGGATGACGAACATTCGTCCTGCGGCGTGGGGCTGGTGGTGGCGGTTTCGGGCAAGCCGTCGCGCAAGGTGGTGGAGAACGGGATCAACGCGCTGAAGGCCGTGTGGCACCGGGGCGCGGTGGATGCCGATGGCAAGACGGGCGACGGCGCGGGAATCCATGTGCAGATCCCGGTGAAGTTCTTTTACGATGTGGTGCGGCGCACGGGGCATGAACCCGACCCGAGCAAGCTGATCGCCGTGGGGCAGGTGTTCCTGCCGCGCACGGATTTCGGCGCGCAGGAGCGGTGCCGGACGATCGTGGAAACCGAAGTGCTGCGGATGGGCCATTACATCTATGGCTGGCGGCACGTGCCGGTGAACACCGAAGTGCTGGGCGAGAAGGCCAATGCGACGCGGCCCGAGATCGAGCAGATCCTGATCCGCTGCGAGAAGGACATTGATCAGGAGCAGTTCGAGCGCGAGCTGTACATCATCCGCCGCCGGATCGAGAAGGCGGCGGTGGCGGCGCAGATCCAGGGGCTTTATCTGTGTTCGTTGTCCTGCCGGAGCATCATCTACAAGGGCATGATGCTGGCCGAGCAGGTGGCGGTGTTCTATCCCGATCTGATGGACGAGCGGTTTGAATCGTCCTTTGCGATCTATCACCAGCGCTATTCCACCAACACCTTCCCGCAGTGGTGGCTGGCGCAGCCGTTCCGGATGCTGGCCCATAACGGCGAGATCAACACGCTGAAGGGCAACGTGAATTGGATGCGGAGCCATGAGATCCGCATGGCCAGCAACAACTTTGGCGACGCGGCCGAGGACATCAAGCCGATCATCCCGTCGGGGACGTCGGACAGTGGCGCGCTGGATGCGGTGTTCGAGGTGCTGGTGCGGTCTGGCCGTTCCGCCCCGATGGCGAAGACCATGCTTGTGCCGGAAGCCTGGTCCAAGACCACGACCGACATGCCGAAGGCATGGGCGGACATGTATGCCTATTGTAATTCCGTGATGGAGCCGTGGGACGGCCCGGCCGCGCTGGCCATGACGGATGGGCGCTGGGTCTGCGGCGGTCTGGACCGGAACGGGCTGCGCCCGATGCGCTATGTCATCACCGGGGACGGGATGCTGATCGCGGGGTCGGAAGCCGGGATGGTGCCGGTGGATGAAACCACGGTGCGCGAGAAGGGCGCGCTGGGGCCGGGGCAGATGATCGCGGTGGATATGCTGGAGGGCAAGCTCTACCACGATGCCGAGATGAAGGACAAACTGGCGGCGAGCCAGCCCTA
Organism: Paragemmobacter ruber; assembly: GCF_009908315.1. Lineage (GTDB taxonomy): Bacteria > Pseudomonadota > Alphaproteobacteria > Rhodobacterales > Rhodobacteraceae > Paragemmobacter > Paragemmobacter ruber. Next base: position 1,629,791 of record NZ_JAAATW010000001.1, on the reverse strand, counting down.
TGGCGACTGGATCGAGAAGATCGTCGATCTGAACAGCCTGCTGCGTGACGTGCCGGAAAGCGCCCTGTTCAGCGGGCCTGACCTGCGCCGCCGCCAGATCGCCGCCGGCTATACGGTGGAGGAGCTGGAGCAGGTGCTGGCGCCGATGGCCGAAGACGGCAAGGAGATGGTGGCCAGCATGGGCGATGACACGCCTTCGGCTGTGCTGTCGAAGGTCTATCGCCCGCTGAGCCATTTCTTCCGCCAGAACTTCAGCCAGGTGACGAACCCGCCGATTGACAGCTTGCGCGAAGGGCGCGTGATGAGCCTGAAGACGCGATTCGGCAACCTGCGCAACGTGCTGGATGAAAACTCCAGCCAGACAGAGATTCTGGTTCTGGAAAGCCCCTTCATCGCGAACGCCGAGTTCGACGTGATGGTGAAGCAGTTCGGCGATCAGGTGGCCTTTATCGACTGCACCTTCCCGGTGTCGCCGGGGCTGGATGATCTGCGGCAGGGGCTGGAGCGGATCCGGGCCGAGGCCGAGGATGCCGTGCGGTCGGGTGCGGGGCATCTGGTGCTGACCGATCAGCATCAGGGGCCGGACCGGGTGCCGATGCCGATGATCCTGGCCACCAGCGCGGTGCATAGCTGGCTGACGCGCAAGGGGCTGCGGACCTTCTGTTCGGTGAATGTGCGGTCGGCCGAGTGCATTGATCCGCATTACTTCGCGGTGCTGATCGGCTGTGGTGCGACCACGGTGAACGCCTATCTGGCGCAGGATTCGATTGCCGACCGGATTTCGCGCGGGCTGCTGGAAGGCAGCCTGACCGATGCGATGCGGCGCTATCGCGATGCCATCGACGCCGGGCTTTTGAAGATCATGTCGAAGATGGGGATCTCGGTCATCTCCAGCTATCGCGGGGGGCTGAACTTTGAAGCCGTCGGTCTGAGCCGGGCCATGGTGGCGGAGTATTTCCCCGGGATGCACAGCCGCATCTCTGGCATCGGCCTGACGGGGATCGAGCAGAAGCTGGAAGAGGTGCATGCCAAGGGCTGGCTGGGGGGCGCAGATGTGCTGCCCATCGGCGGGTTCTACAAGGCGCGGCGGTCGGGCGAGAAGCACGCCTGGGAAGCGCAGACGATGCACATGCTGCAATCGGCCTGTGACCGGGCGAGCTATGACCTGTGGAAGCAGTATTCGGCGGCGATGCGGGCCAACCCGCCCATCCATCTGCGCGACCTCTTGGACATCAAGACGCTGGGCAAGCCGGTGCCGATCGAAGAGGTGGAAAGCATCACGTCGATCCGCAAGCGGTTCGTCACGCCGGGGATGAGCCTTGGCGCGCTTTCGCCTGAGGCGCACAAGACGCTGAACGTCGCCATGAACCGCATCGGCGCCAAGTCGGACAGCGGCGAGGGCGGCGAGGACCCGGCGCATTTCGTGCCGGAGCCGAACGGCGACAACCCGAGCGCCAAGATCAAGCAGGTAGCGTCGGGCCGCTTTGGCGTGACCGCCGAGTATCTGAACGCCTGCGAGGAGTTGGAGATCAAGGTGGCCCAAGGGGCAAAGCCCGGCGAAGGCGGGCAGTTGCCGGGGATGAAGGTGACGGCGCTGATCGCGCGGCTGCGCCATTCGACGCCGGGGGTGACGCTGATTTCGCCGCCGCCGCACCATGACATCTATTCCATCGAGGATCTGGCGCAGCTGATCTATGACCTGAAGCAGATCAACCCGCGCGCCAAGGTGACGGTGAAGCTGGTGTCGGCCTCGGGCGTGGGCACCATCGCGGCGGGCGTGGCCAAGGCAAAGGCGGATGTGATCCTGATTTCCGGCCATAACGGCGGGACGGGCGCGTCGCCTGCGACCTCGATCAAATATGCCGGTCTGCCCTGGGAGATGGGGCTGACCGAGGCGCATCAGGTGCTGGCGATGAACAACCTGCGCGAGCGGGTGACGCTGCGCACCGATGGCGGGTTGCGGACGGGGCGCGATGTGGTGATGGCCGCGATGATGGGGGCCGAGGAATATGGCATCGGCACGGCCGCGCTGATCGCCATGGGCTGCATCATGGTGCGCCAGTGCCAATCGAACACCTGCCCCGTGGGCGTCTGCACCCAGAACGAGGCGCTGCGCGCCAAGTTCACCGGCAATGCCGACAAGGTGGTGAACCTGATCACCTTCTATGCGCAGGAGGTGCGGGAAATACTCGCCTCGATCGGCGCGCGGTCGATGGATGAGATCATCGGGCGAGCGGACCTGCTGACGCAGGTGAGCCGGGGCCATGCGGCGCTGGATGATCTGGACCTGAACCCGCTGCTGATCACGGTCGATGGCGCATCGAAGATCACCTATGACCGGTCGAAGCCGCGCAATGCGGTGCCAGATACGCTGGATGCCGAGATCATCCGCGACGGCGCGCGGTTCTTCGAGGATGGCGAGAAGATGCAGCTGTCCTATGCGGTGCGGAACACGCATCGCACCATCGGGACGCGGGCGTCGAGCCATATCGTGAAGAAGTTCGGGATGCGCAACAGCCTGCAGCCCGACCATCTGACGGTGAAGCTGACCGGATCCTGCGGCCAGTCGCTGGGCGCGTTTTCGGTGCGCGGTCTGAAGATCGAGGTGCAGGGCGATGCCAACGATTATGTGGGCAAGGGCCTTTCGGGCGGCATGATCACGGTGCGGCCGATGATGTCTTCGCCGTTGCGGGCGGAGGAGAACACGATCATCGGCAACACGGTGCTGTATGGCGCGACGGATGGCTATCTGTTTGCCAGCGGGCGGGCGGGTGAGCGCTTCGCGGTGCGCAACTCGGGCGCCAAGGTGGTGGTCGAGGGCTGCGGGTCGAACGGCTGTGAATACATGACCGGCGGCGTTGCGGTGATCCTTGGCCGGATCGGCGCGAACTTTGGCGCAGGCATGACCGGGGGGATGGCCTATGTCTATGATCCCGACGGGATGGCGGAAGAGTTCATGAACCTCGAGTCGATCCTGACCTGCGGCATCGGGCATCCGCATTGGGAGGCGCAGCTGCGCGGGCTGATCGAGGTGCATCTTGCCGAGACGGGTTCGCGCATCGCCGAGCGGATCCTTGCCAATTGGGAGAGCGAGAAGCGCAACTTCCTGCAGGTCTGCCCCAAGGAGATGTTGCCGCATCTGGCGCATCCCCTGTCGGACGAGGTGGCGAAGGTCCCGGCAGAGTGAGGTGAGGGCGGCCCCCACGAACTTCCATTCGAAAATTCAGGGGCCGCCGCGCCTGATTTTTCGAAGGAAAATCGTAGGCGCGGGCGGGGGCGGGGCGGCGGGGTGACTGCCGTGCCTTGACCGCGCCGCCCTCTGCATGGCTATGGTGCCGCAATGACCGACAGCCCCGAAAAACCCGTCCGAAAGCCGCGCAAGGCGGCCGCTCCTGCCGTGCGGCCACCGCTGAAGCGGCGTGTCTTGCGCTGGGCCGGACGGATCGCGGGCGGGGTGGCCGCGCTGTTTGCCGTGCTGATCGTGCTGTTTTCCTTCGTTCCGCCGCCGATCAATTTCTATCAACTGGGCGAGTCGCTGCGGCTGGGCGGCATCGAGCGGGACTGGGTGCCGATCGAAGAGATCGCGCCGGTGATGGCGCGGTCGGCGGTCGCGGCGGAGGATGCGAATTTCTGCCTGCATTGGGGCTTTGACATGGCGGCCATCCGCGAGGCGGTGGCAGAGGGGTCGAACCGGGGGGCATCGACCATCAGCCAGCAGACGGTGAAGAACGTCTTTCTCTGGCATGGGCGGTCCTGGCTGCGCAAGGCGCTGGAAGGGCTCATCACGCCGGTGGTGGAGACGGTTTGGAGCAAGCGGCGCATCCTTGAGGTCTATCTCAACGTGGCGGAGTTCGATGAGGGCGTCTTTGGCGTGCAGGCGGCGGCGCAGCATCATTTCGGGGTGGATGCGCGCGATCTGACACCCACGCAGGCGGCGCGTCTGGCCGCCGTGCTGCCCGATCCCAAGGGGCGGTCGGCATCGAACCCGTCGGATTTCGTGCGGTCGCGGACGCGGGCGATCATCGGGGGCGCGGAAACGATAGCGGCGGATGGCCGGGCGGCCTGTTTCGAGGAATGAGCCGTTGAATTCCCGTCCCTGACGGGGCAAAGACGTCTGACCGTTTCATGACATCACGGGATGCCCGTTTCAGATGATCCGTCTCTATCATTTTCCGCTGTCACCCTATTGCCGCAAGGTGCGGTTGACGCTGGCCGAGAAGCGGCTGGAGGTGGAACTGGTGGAAGAGCGGTACTGGGAGCCTTCGCCCGATTTCCTGCGCCGCAACCCGGCGGGCAAGGTGCCTGTGCTGCGCTGGGACAATCGGGTGATGTCGGAAAGCCAGGCCATCTGTGAATATCTGGAGGAGGCCGTTCCCACCCCGCAGCTGATGCCGCGCGATCCCGAGGCGCGTTATGAGGTGCGGCGGCTGTGCGCGTGGTTCGACGACAAGTTCCATGAGGAAGTGACGTCGAAGCTGCTGTATGAGCGGGTGAACAAGAAGGTGATGGGTCAGGGTTACCCCGACAGCAAGAACGTGAAGTTCGGGGCGAGCCGGATCAAGTACCACCTCGACTATATGGGGTGGCTTTTGGATCAGCGGCGCTGGCTGGCCGGTGATGTGATGACGCTGGCCGATCTGACGGCGGCGGCGCATCTGTCCTGCCTTGATTACATCTCGGACGTGGACTGGAACCGGTCGGCGGCGGTGAAGGATTGGTATGCGAAGGTGAAATCGCGCCCCTGTTTCCGCACGCTGCTGGCCGATCAGGTGCCGGGCTTTCCGCCGCCTGCCCATTACGCCGATCTGGATTTCTGACGGCGGGCGGGTACGATTTTCCTGCGAAAAATCGGGCGGGGGATGCTTCGCCCCCCGCACCCCCAGAGGGTATTTGGGCCAAGATGAAGCTGGACATCCTGAAGGACAGGCTGGAGGCGCAGGCGCGGGCCGAGGGGTTTGCAGCGCTGGGGATCTGCGCGCCCGATGCCGTGCCGGAGGCGGCGGGGCGGCTGGCGGCGTGGCTGGCCGAGGGGCGCCAGGGGCAGATGGCGTGGATGGGCGAGCGGGTGGCGTGGCGGGGGAGCGCGGCGGCGCTGTGGCCCGAGGCGCGATCGGTGATCATGCTGGCGGAATGCTACACGCCCACGGGTGACCCGCTGGCGGTGCTGGAGGCGCGCGACCGGGGGGCGGTCAGCGTCTATGCGCAGGGGAAGGATTACCACGATCTGGTGAAGCGGCGGTTGAAGCGTCTGGGGCGCTGGCTTCTGGATCAGGCGGAACCGGGGGAGGCGATCAAGGTTTTCGTCGATACCGCGCCGGTGATGGAAAAGCCCCTGGCACAGGCGGCGGGGCTGGGCTGGCAGGGCAAGCACACCAACCTTTTGTCGCGGGATTTGGGGAACTGGTTCTTTCTGGGCGCGATCTTCACCACGCTGGATCTGCCCAAGGATGTGCCCGAGCAGAGCCATTGCGGGACGTGCACCGCCTGTCTGGACATCTGCCCGACCGGGGCCTTTCCGGCGCCCTATCAGCTGGATGCGCGGCGCTGCATTTCCTATCTGACGATCGAGCATCGCGGGCCGGTGGCGGAGGGGCTGCGGGGCCTTATGGGCAATCGCATCTATGGCTGTGATGACTGTCTGGCGGTCTGCCCCTGGAACAAGTTTGCGAAAGCCGCGACGGAGATCGGCTATCAGCCGCGCGTGGGGGCGCCGGAATTGGCGGAACTTGCGGTGTTGGACGATGCGGGGTTCCGGGCGAGGTTCGCGGGCAGCCCGATCAAGCGGATCGGGCGGGATCGGTTCGTGCGCAATGTGCTTTATGCCATCGGGAATTCGGGGATGCCGGACTTGCGCGCCGTGGCGGCAGGGTTGCGGGAAGATGCCGATCCGACGGTGGCGGAGGCGGCAAGCTGGGCGGTGGACCGCCTGTCCTGAACCGGGGCCCGCCAAGGCAGGGTTTCGGGAAGCGGGGATTCGGTGTTAGGCTGATGATCCGACCTGTCATGGAGGATGGCATGAGCAAGCATGTTGCCGACAAGCGCAGCCCGTCGACGGGCAGCCGCGTGAAGCAGTTTATGCGGCTGTCGCGGACCCCGCGCGAGACATGGCACCGCCCGCGCGGCGCAGCGGGGGGACAGCGGCTGTTGCAGTTCCTGCGGATCGAGCGGGGGCGGATGGCCTAGCGCCGGCGGAGCCTGTCGCGCAGGATGGCGAGGACATCGCGCAGGTCGGTCGCCTGATCGGCGCTGAGGCCCGTGTTTTCGAGAAAGCAGAGCGGCACGGGGGCGGCCTTGTCCTGCAACGCGCGACCGGCATCCGTGAGGTGGAGGCGGACCTGTCGTTCATCGGCCTTGTCGCGGCCGCGGCTGATCCATCCGGCCTGTTCCAGCCGCTTGAGGAGCGGTGTCAGCGTGTTGCTTTCCAGAAAGAGGGTGGCGCCAAGCTGACCGACGGTCTGGCCGTCACGATCCCAGAGCGCGGCGAGGACGAGGTATTGTGGATAGGTGAGGCCGAGCGGATCGAGCAGGGGTTTGTAGGCGGCCTGCATGGCATGGCCTGCGGAATAGAGCGCGAAGCACAGCATCTGGGGTGGGGGCGGGATGGGGTGGTCGCTCATGGCCGAAGATTATATCGCGCGCGATGAAACGGCAAGCGGTTGACCCTTGCCGCAGGGCGCGCTAGAATGATCGCGTGCGATTTAATCGCGTAGGAATTACAAGGAGGCTCAAGATGTCTGTGGATCCGAAATACTGGACCGAAGCACAGGCCACCGGCGGTGGGCGCAATGGTGTGGCCAAGCTGGTGGATGGCAAGCTGACCGTGACGATGACCAGCCCCAAGGAACTGGGCGGATCGGGCGCGGGGCATAACCCGGAGGAGTTGTTCGCGGTGGGCTATGCGGCCTGTTACCTTGGCGCGATGCGCTTTGCCGCGAGCAGCGAGAAGCTGGGGACGGTGCCGGACAATGCAACGGTGAACGCCCATGTGGGGATCGGGCCGCGGTCGGATGGCGGGTTCGGGTTGCATGTGAAGCTGGTGGTGACCCTGCCGGGGGTGGAGCGCGCGGTGGCGGAGAAGATCGCCGAGCGCGGGCATTTCATCTGCCCCTATTCCAACGCGACCAAGGGCAACATCACCGTGGAAACGGTAATCGCCTGATCGGGCGCCGGTGATTTGCACCCCGCAGCCGCCTTGCGGCCTTGCGGGGTGCCGCCTTAGGCTGTGCCCTGCAACAGGAAGGGGCCAGTCATGAGCAATCCGCATTGGATCTATACCCAGACGATCAAGACCTTTGCCGCGGGCGCGGAACCGGGATTTGAAGACCCGGGCGAGTTGGCGGCGACATGGGGCAAGGTCTGGGGGATCGACAATGATGTGGGCCGCATCCGCGAAATCCTGATGCACCGGCCGGGACCGGAGATGGGGGTTGTGGACCCGTCGAAGCGGTTGGCGGAGATCGGGTCTTTCGGGGATCCGGCGGTGGGGTGGTATTACCAATCGGACACGCCGCCCGACATCCCGCTGATGCAGGCCCAGCATGCAGCCTTTGTCGCGGCACTGGAGGCGGAGGGGGTGGTTGTCCATTATGTGGATGGCGAGGCGGGGAACCGGCTGAAGCAGGTCTATACCCGCGATCCGCTGATCATGGTGAAGGGGGGCGCGATCATCTGCCGGATGGGCGCGCGCATCCGGCGGGGCGAGGAATTGGCGATCACCCGCACGCTGGGGCGGCTGGGCGTGCCGATCCTGCGCACGATCAACGGCACGGGTGTGATGGAGGGCGGCAGTTTTGCCTGGCTGAACGCCCGGACCTGCGCCATCGGCGTGGGGGTGCGGGTGAACCGCGACGGGGCCGAACAGGTGCGCGAGGTGCTGGCGCGGCAGGGGGTGGAACTGCTGATCGTGGATCTGGTGGGCTATGACATCCATCTGGATGTGAGTTTCCTGATGATCGACCGCGATCTGGCGATCCTGAACCCGATGGGGTTGCCGTTTTCATTCCTTGAAGAGTTGAGGGCGCGGGGGATCCGGTGGATCGAGACGGACCCCGCGGATAACGGGTGGATCGTGAATTCGTTGGCCATCGCGCCGGGCAAGGTGCTGATGCCCGAGGGTGCCACCAATCGCACGCTGGACCGGCTGGCAGCGGCTGGGGTGAGTTGGGTGACGATCCCCTATGCCGAGGTGCAGAAGAACGGGGGCGGGCTGCATTGTTCCACCACGCCCTTGATCCGGGATGGGGTGTGAAGCGGATCGAAAGGTCTGGGCTGCACGCCGGGCGCATCGGCCCGTACGGGATGCGCCATGCGGAGGGCCAGGAAAGGAGTTGCCAGACGGATCCGCCGCGCCCTTGCGCGGATGATCGGGCCGCAGGTCTTTCTGGGTCTGACCCGATCAGAGGCGGGCGCTGCCGATCCCGGTGCGGGACGGGTGCTGCGACGCCCCAGAAATGAAAAGGCGAAGGTTGCGGGGGCAACCTTCGCCTTCGTCTGCGGTGCTGTCTGCCTGTGGCTGACGATCTGCCTGCGGGCGTGATGCGGATCAGGCGCGGACCAGCTTTTCGTATTCGGTCGAGATGCGCTTGGTCAGATCGCCGACCTCGAAGTTGTAGTCGCCGATCTGGCCCACCGGCGTGACCTCGGCCGCCGTGCCGGTGAGGAAGCACTGTTCGAACCCTTCAAGCTCGGACGCCTCGATCCGGCGCTCGTGCACCTTGATCTGCATGTCGCGCAGCATCCCGATCACGGTTTGCCGGGTGATGCCGTTCAGGATCGCGTCGGGGATGGGGGTGTGCACTTCGCCATCCTTGACGAAGAAGATGTTGGCGCCCGTCGCCTCGGCCACGTAGCCGCGGTAGTCGAACATCATGGCGTCCGAGCAACCCTTCGCCTCGGCCGCGTGTTTGGACATGGTGCAGATCATGTAGAGACCGGCGGCCTTGGCGGCGTGGGGGATGGTTTCGGGCGAGGGGCGCTTCCATTTGGCGATGTCGAGCTTGGCGCCCTTCATCTTGGCGTCGCCGTAGTAATTGCCCCAGGACCAGCAGGCCACGGCGAGGCGGATCGGGTTGCGCTTGCTTGCCACGCCCATGTCTTCGCCCGCGCCGCGCCAGGCGATGGCCCGGACATAGGCATCGGTCAGGTTGTTGGCCTTGAGCACTGCCTCTTTGGCGGCGTTGATCTCTTCCACCGAATAGGGAAGCGGCATGTCGAGCAACTCGCCCGAGGTGCGCAGGCGTTCGGAATGTTCGGTCGATTTGAAGATCTTGCCATTGTAGCAGCGTTCGCCTTCGAACACCGCGCTGGCGTAGTGCAGGGCATGGGTCAGGATGTGGACATTGGCCCCGCGCCATTCCACCAGTTTGCCATCCATCCAGATGTACCCGTCGCGATCGTCATAGCTGGCCATGTCCCACTCCCAAGGGATGAATTTGCGAATGTTGCGCCGATTAGGTCCAAGGTGGACATAAAGTTGCGTCAAACTGGTGTCGAGCTAGCAGTTGGTTCTTGGAAAGTCAACAAGGCTGACGTAAATTCGGGGTGACGGGACGGGGCGACGGCGAGGGGTGAGCATGGCCGAAGGCAATACCGGCGGGGAAAGCCTGCTGTTTCTGACCGACGAGCAGTTGCGCAAGGGAATCGAGGCGATGTTCTTTGCCTATCGCGGGTTCACCGCGGACCCGGACCGTATTCTGGAAGGGATGGATTACGGGCGCGCCCATCACCGGGCGATCCATTTCATCCACCGTTCGCCCGGGACCACGGTTTCCAACCTGCTGGGGATTCTGGGGGTGACGAAGCAGAGCCTGAACCGCGTGCTGCGGACGCTGATCGACGATGGTCTGGTGGAGGCGCGCGTGGGCAAGGACGACAAGCGCGAGCGCAACCTGCATCTGACGGCCAAGGGGCAAGAGCTGGAGCGGCAGTTGTCGGATGCCCAGCGCGCCCGGATGCGGGCGGCCTATCGGGCGGCGGGACCGGCCGCGGTGCAGGGATTTCGCACCGTGCTTGAGGCGATGATGGACCCGGAGATGCGGCGGCAGTATCAATCGCTGCGCGAGGGGGAGAAATGAACGAACCGCAGCCACATCTTCTGGTCGTCGATGACGACGAACGCATCCGGGGCCTTTTGCAGAAGTTCCTGATGCGCAACGGCTATCTGGTCACGGTGGCACGCGACGCAGCGCAGGCGCGGCGGCTGCTGGCGGGGCTGGAGTTCGACATGATCGTGCTGGATGTGATGATGCCCGGCGAGGACGGCATCCTTCTGACGCGCGAGTTGCGGGGGCGGATGGCGGTGCCGATCCTGCTGCTGACGGCGCGGGGCGAGACGGCGAACCGCATCGAGGGGCTGGAGGCGGGGGCGGATGATTATCTGGTCAAGCCCTTTGAGCCGAAGGAACTGCTGTTGCGGATCAACGCGATCCTGCGGCGGGTGCCGCAGGTGCAGGTGGCCCCCCCTGCCCCCAAGGTGCTGCATCTGGGCGCGGTGCGCTATGACATGGACCGGGGCGAGTTGTGGCGGGGGGCCGATCCCGTGCGGCTGACGGCGACGGAAGCGGCGCTGATGCGGATGTTCGCGGCCCAGCCGGGGCAGGCGATCAGCCGCGAGAAGCTGGCCGGCGATCTGGGGCGCGACGAGGGCGGCGCGCAGGAGCGGGCGGTGGATGTGCAGATCACGCGGCTGCGGCGCAAGATCGAGGATGACCCGAAGGTGCCGCGCTATCTGCAGACGGTGCGCGGCGAGGGGTATCTTCTGCAACCGGACTGAGGACGATTTCCCTGTCGCAGAACCGGGCGGGGCTGATAGGACTGCGGCGGTGTGGTGTTCTTAGGAGGTTGGCATGTTTCACGGAAGGATCGCGGTGGCGGCGCTGCTGGTGCTGGGTGCGGCGGGAACGGCGGGGGCGCAGAGCCTTATGCCGTGGGGGGCGTCGGATTACTGGGACGTGATGATTGATCCCACGCTGGGCAATGGCTGCCTGATCCAGAGCGCGTTCGAGGACGGGTCGGTGGTGCGGATCGGGTTGGATGCGACCAAGGGCACGGGCTATGTGACAGCCTTCAACGAAGCCTGGGGCGATATCGAGGAGGGCAAGCTGTACCCGATCCGTTTCGATCTGGACGGCGAGGCGTTCGAGGGCGAGGCGCGGGGCATGTATCTGGACGGCGTGCCCGGGGCGGATGTGGTGTTCGACAATGTGGATTTCTTCATGTCGATCGCCGAGCGGCAGACGATGACGATGTATCACGACGGGGCCGAGGTCATGGCCATCGACCTGACAGGGACGATGGCCGGGCTGGCGGCGGTGCTGGAGTGCCAGGACGAGCAGGGCTGAGGCGAAGGCCGGGGGGGACATGCGTCCCCCCCGGACCCCCCTTCGCCCTGACCTGAGCAAAGCGAGAGGCGGAGAGGGTGCTGGTCTACACACATCAGGATTGCGCGCGCCATGTGACCCCGCCGGGCCACCCGGAGCGGGTGGAGCGTCTGGCGGCGGTGGAGCGGGGGCTGGCGGGGCTGGACGTCGTGCGCCGCGATTGCCCGCTGGGGGCGGAGGCGGAGGTGCTGCGCTGTCACCCGGCAGCTTATCTGGCGAAGGTGCGGCGGGCGGTGCCTGAGGCGGGGTTCGTGGCGCTGGACGGCGACACGATCCTGTCGCCCGGGTCGCTGGATGCCGCGCTGCGCGCCGTGGGCGGCATCTGCGCGGCGGTGGATGCGGTGATGGCGGGGGAGGCACGGGCGGCCTTTGTCGCCGGGCGGCCACCGGGGCATCATGCGGAGACAGCGACGGCGATGGGGTTTTGCCTGTTCGGCACCGTGGCGATTGCGGCGAAGCGGTTGCTGGACCATCACGGGCTGGCCCGCGTGGCGGTGGTGGATTTCGATGTGCATCACGGCAATGGCACGCAGGATCTGCTGTGGGAGGAGGGGCGGGTGATGTTCGCCTCGACCCATGAGATGCCGCTTTATCCCGGCACCGGCAGCCCGCAGGAGCGGGGGGCGCAGGGGCAGATCGTGAATGTGCCTTTGCGGGCGGGGACGGGCGGGGCGGCGATGCGGGCGGCCTATGAGGGGGTGATCCTGCCCGCGCTGGAGGATTTCGCGCCGGAGTTTCTGTTGATCTCGGCCGGGTTCGATGCCCATGCCGCCGATCCCCTGGCCAATCTGGAGTGGCAGGCGGAGGATTATGCCTGGCTGACGGGGCGGCTGTGCGATTTGGCCGCGCGACATGCGGGGGGGAGGGTCGTCTCGACACTGGAAGGCGGATATGATCTGGAAGCGTTGGCGGCGTCGGTCGCCGCGCATGTGGGCGTGCTTGAGGAGCGGAGCAGATGACCGGGAAAGCCGTATCCGAGATGAGTTTCGAAGAGGCGATGGCCGCGCTGGAGCAGGTGGTGAACCAGCTGGAACGCGGCGAGGTGGCGCTGGAGGAGAGCATCGCCCTATATGAGCGCGGCGCGGCGCTGAAGGCGCATTGCGCGGCCAAGCTGAAGGCGGCGGAAGAGAAGGTGGAACTGATCCGCGCGCAGGAGGGCCGCGTTGTCGGCACGACCCCGGCGGAGGGGATGTGAGCTTTTCGGAGGTTCTGGCCCGGGATGCCGCGGCCATCGAGGCGCGGCTGATGGCCGCGTTGGAGGGCCGGGCCGAGGTGCCCGTGGTGCAGGCGATGCGCTATGCGCTGCGCGGGGGCAAGCGGCTGCGCGGTTTTCTGGTGCTGGAGGGCGCGCGGATGCATGGGCTGCCGGATGCGCAGGCCATCAGTGCGGCGGCAGCGGTGGAAGCCCTGCATGCCTATTCGCTGGTCCATGATGACCTGCCCTGCATGGATGACGATGATCTGCGGCGTGGCCAACCCACCGTCCATGTGAAATGGGATGAGGCGACGGCGGTGCTGGCGGGGGATGCGTTGCAGACGCTGGCCTTTGAGTTGCTGGCCGATCCGGCGCTGGGATCGGGGGATGTGCGCATCGCGCTGGTGTCCGGGCTGGCGCGTGCGAGCGGGGCCGAAGGGATGGTGCTGGGCCAGGCGTTGGACATTGCCGCCGAGACGGCGGTGGCGCCGCTGACGCTGGAGGACATCACCGCGTTGCAGGCGGGCAAGACCGGGGCGCTGATCCGCTGGTCGGCCGAAGCGGGGGCGGTGATCGCCGGGGCGGACCCTGCGCCCCTGCGCGCCTATGCCGAAAAGCTGGGCTTGGCCTTTCAGATCTGGGACGATGTGCTGGATGTCGAAGGCGACGTGGCCAAGACCGGCAAGCGGTTGCAGAAGGATGCCGATGCGGGGAAGGCGACGTTCGTATCGCTTCTGGGGCTGGACGCGGCAAAAGCGCGCGCGGGGGCTTTGATCGACGCGGCGGCGGGCCATCTTTCGCCTTATGGCGCGCGGGCGGTAAACTTGATTGCCTGCGCGCGCTTCGTTATCAGCCGCGAGATGTGAAGCGCCCCGTGGCCCGCTGGAGGGCAGTATGACCGACCGACCCAAGACCCCGCTGCTGGACCGGGTGCATCAGCCGACCGATATGAAGGGCCTGTCGGACCGCGAGTTGCGGCAACTGGCCGATGAGGTGCGCGCCGAGACGATTTCCGCCGTGTCGGTGACAGGCGGGCATCTGGGCGCGGGTCTGGGCGTGGTGGAACTGACGGTGGCGATCCATGCCGTGTTCGACACGCCGCGCGACAAGCTGATCTGGGATGTGGGGCATCAGTGTTACCCCCACAAGATCCTGACCGGGCGGCGCGACCGTATCCGCACGCTGCGGACGGAGGGCGGGCTGTCGGGGTTCACCAAACGCAGCGAGTCGCCCTATGATCCGTTCGGGGCGGCACATTCTTCGACCTCGATCAGTGCGGCGCTGGGCTTTGCGGCGGCGCGCGATCTGGGCGGCGATGCGGGCGATGCGATCGCGGTGATCGGTGACGGGTCGATGAGCGCTGGCATGGCGTTCGAGGCGATGAACAACGCAGGCCATCTGAAGAAGCGGTTGTTCGTCATCCTGAACGACAATGAGATGAGCATCGCGCCACCCGTGGGGGCGCTGTCATCCTATCTGTCCCGGCTTTATGCCGAGGCGCCGTTTCAGGATCTGAAGGCGGCGGCGAAGGGCGCGATGAGCCTGTTGCCGGAGCCGTTTCAGGAAGGGGCGCGGCGGGCCAAGGAGATGCTGAAAGGCATGGCCGTGGGGGGCACGCTGTTCGAGGAGTTGGGGTTTTCCTATCTGGGCCCCATCGACGGGCATGATCTGGACCAGTTGCTGGCGGTCTTGCGCACGGTGAAGGCGCGGGCGACGGGGCCGATGCTGATCCATGTGCTGACGAAGAAGGGCAAGGGCTATGCCCCGGCCGAGGCCGCGCGGGACCGGGGCCATGCGACGGGCAAGTTCGACGTGCTGACCGGCGTGCAGGCGAAGGCGGTGTCGAACGCGCCGAGCTATACCAAGGTGTTCGCGCAGAGCCTGATCGCCGAGGCCGAGCGGGACGAAAAGATCGTGGCCGTGACGGCGGCGATGCCGGATGGCACGGGGTTGAACCTGTTTGCAGAACGGTTTCCGCGCCGCTGTTTCGACGTGGGGATTGCCGAGCAGCACGCGGTGACGTTCAGCGCGGGGATGGCGGCGGGGGGGATGAAGCCGTTCTGTGCGCTGTATTCCACCTTCCTGCAGCGCGGCTATGATCAGGTGGTGCATGACGTGGCGATCCAGCGGTTGCCCGTGCGCTTTGCGATCGACCGGGCGGGGCTGGTGGGCGCGGATGGGGCGACCCATGCGGGCAGTTTCGACGTGGCTTTCCTTGCCAATCTGCCGGGCTTCGTGGTGATGGCGGCGGCGGATGAGGCGGAACTGGTGCATATGGTGGCCACGGCCGTGGCCCATGACGACGGGCCCATCGCATTCCGCTTTCCGCGTGGCGAAGGGGTGGGTTGCGACATGCCCGCGCGCGGTGTGCCTTTGGAGATCGGGCGGGGCCGGGTGATCCGCGAAGGCGGGCGCGTGGCGATCCTGTCCTTTGGCACGCGGCTGGCCGAGGTGGTGAAGGCCGCCGAGGCGCTGGCCCAGCGCGGGATCGCGCCGACGGTCATTGATGCGCGCTTTGCCAAGCCGCTGGACCGGGATCTGATCCTGAACGCGGCGCGGCACCATGAGGCCCTGATCACGGTCGAGGAAGGCGCAGTGGGCGGCTTTGGCAGCCATGTGGCACAGCTTCTGGCCGAGGAGGGGGTGTTCGACCAGGGGCTGAAATATCGCAGCATGGTGCTGCCCGATGAGTTCATAGATCAGGCAAGCCCGGAGCGGATGTATCAGGTGGCCGGGATGGATGCGGCGCAGATCGGTGATAAGGTTCTGGAAACCTTGGGCATCGGCATGTTGGCCAAGCGGAGATGAAGAGGCCGTCCTTGACCCTGATTGTTGAAGAGCCGTTCCTGACGATCCTTGCCAAACCGCGCGTGGCCCGGTCATGAGCGACATCGTCCTTGCCTGTGCGAGCCATTCGCCGAAGACGCTGGCCGAAAATCTGGGGAAATCGCCCGCCGTGCGCGATGGCGCCCTGCCCTTGGTCGTGCAGACGAACGCGCCTTCGGCGGCGCTTGCCTATAATGCCGCCATCGACGAGACGGACGCCCCGATCATCGTCTTCGCCCATCATGACGTCTATCTGCCCCAGGGTTGGGACGATCTTCTGAGGGCGCGCATCGCGGAATTGCCAGAAGATTGGGCCGTGTTCGGCAGTTTCGGCGTCGGGCTGGATGGCCAGTCTTACGGACCGGTCTGGTCTTCATCCCTTGGGTCGATCGTGGGGCGCGTGCCGCTTGACCCGGTGCCGGTGCAGGCTTTTGACGAGCTGCTGATCGTTCTGCGCCGCGACAGCGGGGTGCGCTTTGATCCGGAATTGCGCAGTTGGCACATGTACGGCACCGACATTGTCCAGACGGCGCTTGCGGCCGGACGCGGTGCCTATGCCGGGGCGCTGCCGTGCATCCACAACGACAAGTCGCATCTGGCGCTGGATGGTGATTTTGACGCGGCCTACAGGTTCATGCAGCGCAAATGGCAGGACAGGCTGCCTTTGCAGACCGCCGTGACCAAGATCAGCCGATCCGGGTTGCACCTGTGGCGCGGCCATTTGCGAAACCGCCGGGCGGCGAAGATCCTGACGGAGATGGCGGTCGAGACGTCAAGCCCGGTGGAACAGCTTGCCTCTCGTTGCGGGTGGTCGGTGCTGGTGCCGTGATCGCGCCGCCCGGAGGGTGGGGCGGGGCGCCCCGCCCCCACTAGGCGCGGGGACCCGGTGCCGGATCGCTGATCTGCGCGTCGGGTTGCAGCCGATCGGCAAGGCGCTGCTCCAGCGCCGCGATGCGCGCCAGCAGTTCGGCATGGCGCATCGCGGCATCGTCGGGTTTGTCGGCCTCGGCCGCCTCTTGCATGGCGTTCACCACAAGGCCGACCAGCAGGTTGATGACGGCGAAGGTCGTCACAAGGATGAAGCCGATGAAGAAGATCCAGCTGTAGGGGTAGACCTCCATCACCGGGCGGACGACGGCATCGGCCCAGCCTTCCAGTGTCATCACCTGAAACAGGGTCAGCGCGGTGGCGCCGAGATCGCCGAAGCGGTCCGGGAAGCTTGTCCCGAACAGCTTGGTCGCCATGACGGCCGAGACGTAGAAGAGGATCAGCGTCAGCAGAAGGACCGACCCCATCCCCGGCAGGGCGCGGAGGAAGCCTTCGACCACGCGACGCAGGCTGGGCGCCATGGAGATGACGCGGAGCACCCGCAGCACGCGCAGCGCCCGCAGCACCGACAGGCCGCCGCTGGCGGGCAGCAGGGCCACGCCGACGACGGCGAGATCGAAGATGTTCCAGCCCGAACGGAAGAAGCGCCCGCCAAGGGCGAAAAGCTTTAGCGCAAGTTCGAGGATGAAGATGGCAAGGCAGAGCCTGTCGAGGAACAGGATCGTGTCCCCCGCCGCGGCCATCGCGGTTTTGGAGGTTTCAAGCCCGAGGATAGCCGCGTTGAAGAGGATCACCGCAAGGATGAAGCGGGTGACGGCGGGGCGGTCGAGGAAAGCGGCAACTTGGGAACGCAGGGCGGTCATCGGGGGCCTGTCTTGATGGAATCGAAACGCCCGGGCCTTTCGGCCCGGGCGTTTGTTGGAGTAGCCTCACTCGGCCGGTTTCGCCAGATCGTGCTTGGCGTCGCCCTTCGTCTTCCAGAGCGAGAAGACGACACCCGCCGTCAGGATGGCGAAGGTGATCCCGAGCGACCAGCTGGGCGGGAACTTTTCCCAACCCATCAGGTCGGCGATGAAGATCTTCGAACCGATGAACACCAAGAGCAATGACAGCGCATATTTCAGATAGGCGAAGCGATGCAGGATCGCGGCCAGCGCAAAGTAGAGCGCGCGCAGGCCGAGGATGGCGAAGATGTTCGAGGTGTAGACAATGTAGGGATCGGTGGTGATGGTGAAGACCGCAGGCACCGAATCCACCGCGAAGACGAGATCGGCGATTTCGATCAGGATAAGCGCGATGAAGAGCGGCGTGGCATAGCGCACCATCTTGCCCCCGGCATCGGGCTTCTGGACAAAGAAGTTGTTGCCGTGCAGTTCCTCGGTCACGCGGAAGCGGCGCTTGATGAACTTCAGCACCGGGTTATCGGCGATGTTGTGTTCATTGTCGCCCACGAACATCATCTTGATCCCGGTGAAGATCAGGAACACCGCAAAGATGTAGAGCACCCATGAGTAGGAGGCGACGATGGTCGCGCCCAGCCCGATCATGATGCCGCGCAGCACGATCACGCCGAGGATACCCCAGAACAGCACGCGGTGCTGATAGGCGCGGGGAATGGCGAAGAAGGTGAAAATCAGCGCGATGACAAAGACGTTGTCCATCGCCAGCGTCTTTTCCACAACGAAGGCGGTGAGGTAATGGGCCGTCGGTTCCCACCCCATCTGCCAATAGACAAAGCCCGAGAAGCCCAGGCCCAGCGCGATATACATCGCCGACAGCTTCAGGCTTTCGGCGACGCCGATCTCATGGTCGCCGTCCTTGTGCAGAACGCCGAGGTCGAAGGCCAGCAGCGCAATGACCAACGTGATGAAGAGCAGCCACATCCAAAGCGGCTTGCCCAGAAACAAAAGGTAAAGGAATTCCATCCCCGTGGGCCTTTCCTGACATGTCAAACATAACGCGTCTGGAAGTCCGCCGATCACAGGTCCGGGCATGACATCGAGACGCACTCGATGCGGTCCGACATGGCGCGATCTGCGTCAGAGGGGCCCGGCCCGCAGCGGGAAGGTGGGCATGGGATGCCACATTTCAACCCCGTCGGGCGGAAAAAGTAACGCCTGCGTGATTTGGGCGCCCGGCACCCGGCGTGAGGCGCGTTGGTCAGGCTTCGCTGTCCAGCAGGGCGGCGAGCCCGTCGCGATAGGTGGGGTAGCGCAAGGTGATGCCGAGATCGCGCTTGATCCGGTCGTTCCGGACGCGCTTGCTTTCGGCATAGAAGCTGCGGGCCATGGGGGTGAGGTCGGCCTCGTCATAGGGGATGGCAGGCGGCAGCGGCAGGCCCAGCAACGTGGCGGCATGGGCGAGCACGTCTTCCGGCGGGGCGGGATCATCGTCGCAGACGTTGTAGACGGCGCCCGGATCGGGGCGCTGCATGGAGGCGGCCACCACCTGCGCGATGTCATCGACATGGATCCGGCTGAAGATCTGACCGGGTTTGAGGATGCGCCGGGCGGTGCCGTCGCGGACCTTTTCGAACGGGCCGCGTCCGGGGCCATAGATGCCCGCAAGGCGGAAGATGTGCAGGGGCAGGCCGAGCCGCGCCCATGCCGTTTCCGCAGCAACCCGGGCCTGACCGCGCGGCGTGGCCGGGGTGAGGGGGGTGTCTTCATCCACCCAGCCACCCTGATGATCGCCGTAGACGGCGGTGGTGGAGAGGTAGCCCACCCAGAGCGGCCGCGCGGCGCGCAAGGCATCGGCATGATCGCGCAGGATCGGATCACCCGTGGCATCGGGGGCGACCGAGGTGAGGATGTGGGTCGCCCGCCCGAGTGCCGGCTCAAGCGAGCCGGGCAGGAACAGCGGCTCTACCCCGTCAGCGGCGAAGGCGCGGGCGTGGTCGTCGCTGCGGGTGGTGCCGATCACATGCCAGCCCTGCGGCACGAGAAGGCGGGCCAGCGCCTGCGCGGAATAGCCGTGGCCGATGGAGAGGAGCGTTTTCATGGCGGCGACTATTTCGTGACGCGGGCGGCGGTGCAAGCTGTTGCAAAGCCTTTACTTGCGCAGACAGGGCGGTTTCGGATTAGATGCGTGATCAAATTACGAGCACCGAATGAACAAGAACAACGACATGACCGACGATTCCCACCTGATCCTGAGCCCGGACACCCCTGAGGCGGAGGCGTTCACGGATGCCGTGGCCGCCGTGGACCGGCTGGAAGAGTTGTATTTCGCGGCGACAACCTTCCTGTCGCAGCATTTCACCCGCGCGGTAACCGGGCACCGGCCCGCATCGCGCATCCGCGCCTTCTACCCCGAGATCCGGCTGACGACGACAAGCCATGTGAAGACGGATTCGCGCCTGTCCTTTGGCCATGTGGCCGAGCCGGGCACCTATTCGACCACGGTCACGCGGCCGGACCTGTTTCGCAACTATCTGATCCAGCAGATCGAGCTTCTGGTGCGGCACCACGGCCAGCCGGTGCTGATCGGTGCGTCCGACACGCCGATCCCGGTGCATTTCGCGGTGGCGGGCAACCCAAAGGTTTCCGTCCCGCAGGAGGGCGTGCTGGAGTTCTCCCTGCGCGACGTGTTCGATGTGCCGGACCTTGCCACGACCAATGATGACATCGTCAACGGCACCCGGCAGGTGCATGCCGACGGGTCACGCCCCCTTGCCCCGTTCACGGCGCAGCGGGTGGATTATTCGCTGGCCCGGCTGGTGCATTACACCGCCACGGATGCGGCGCATTTCCAGAACCATGTGCTGTTCACGAACTATCAGTTCTACGTCGATGAGTTCGAGGCCTATGCAAGGGCCGTGCTGGGCGATCCTGCTTCGGGCTATACGGCCTTTGTCGGGCCGGGAAATCAGGTGATCGAGACGGCGGATGCGGCGCTGCACCACCCCGCGAAGATGCCACAGATGCCGACCTATCACCTGAAGCGGGCCGATGGGCAGGGCATAACGCTGGTCAATATCGGGGTGGGGCCATCCAACGCCAAGACGGCAACCGACCACATCGCCGTGCTGCGCCCCCATGCCTGGCTGATGGTGGGGCATTGCGCGGGGCTGCGCAACAGCCAGAGCCTTGGCGATTTCGTCCTCGCCCATGCCTATCTGCGCGAGGACCACGTTCTGGACGACGACCTGCCGGTCTGGGTGCCGATCCCGGCGCTGGCGGAAATCCAGATCGCGCTGGAGGATGCGGTCGAGGAAGTGACCCAACTGGAAGGGTATGAACTGAAGCGCATCATGCGGACAGGGACGGTGGCCACCATCGACAACCGCAACTGGGAGTTGCGCGATCAGTCCGGCCCGGTGCAGCGCCTGTCGCAATCCCGCGCGATCGCGCTGGACATGGAAAGCGCGACCATCGCGGCGAACGGCTTCCGCTTCCGTGTGCCTTACGGCACGCTTCTCTGCGTGTCGGACAAGCCGCTGCATGGCGAACTGAAGCTGCCCGGCATGGCGTCAGAGTTCTACAAGACGCAGGTTGCGCGGCATTTGCAGATCGGCGTCCGGGCCATGGAGATGCTGCGCGCGATGCCTATCGAGCGTATCCACAGCCGCAAGCTGCGGAGTTTTGATGAAACGGCGTTTCTCTGACGGACACGGCATATTTCCGCCATGTCTCTCCCGGTAAAGGGGGAAAAGGGGACAGAATGCGCTTGATTTGTTCGGCAAAACAGATTTTAGCGACGACAGTCACTTCTCGGACAGGGACATCCCCGCCTGACTGCGGGACCAGTAAACGAAGGAACAACACATGTCGAAACCGATGACCAAGACCCAGCTTGTTGCCGCCCTTGCCGACCAGATGGGTTCGGACAAGAAGACAGCGGGCGCCGCGCTGGACGCGATCGCCTCTGTCGTGGCGCGCGAAGTGGCCGCGGGCGGCGCCGTCACGCTGCCGGGTCTGGGCAAGGTCGTCTGCCGCGCCCGCCCGGAACGCCAGGTCCGCAACCCGGCCACCGGCGAGACTGTGACGAAGCCCGCCGACAAGCAGGTGAAGTTCTCGATCGCCAAGGCGCTGAAGGACAGCGTCAACGCCTGATTGCAGGCCGATCGCCGCATGATGGGCCGCCCCGAAACGGGCGGCCCTTGTTCTTTGGAAAGATGACATATGGACCTGCGCGCCCTTGGGATGGGGCTGATCTTCAGCCTGATGTGGTCTTCCGCCTTTGCCACGGCACGGATCATCGTGGCGGATGCGCCGCCGCTGGCGGCGCTGGCGTTGCGTTTTGCGCTGTCGGGGCTGCTGGCCATCGCGATCGCCTGGGCGATGGGGGCGCGGTTTCGGCTGGGTGCGGCGCAGTGGCGTTCGGTCGCCATTTTCGGGGTGATGCAGAACGCGGCCTATCTGGGTTTGAACTTCGTGGCCCTGCAATGGGTGGACGCATCGCTGGCGGTGATCATCGCGGCGTCGATGCCCCTGATGGTGGCCGCGCTGTCATGGGTCTTGCGGGGGGAGCGGCTGCCACCGCTGGGGCTGGCGGGGCTGGCGGCAGGATTTGCGGGCGTGGCGCTGATCATGGGCACGCGGTTGACCGGTGGGGCCGATCCCCTGGGTGTGGTGCTGTGCGTGCTGGGGGCCTTGGCGCTTGCCGTGGCGACGATGACGCTGCGTTCGGCCTCGGGCAGCGAGGGCGGGTTGGCGGGGCTCTTGATGGTGGTGGGGTTGCAGATGCTGGCAGGGGCGGCGGTTCTGGCCGTGCTGTCGGCGGGGCTGGAGACGTGGCGCGTGAACCCGACGCCGGAACTGGCGCTGGCCTTCCTGTATCAGCTGTTCATCCCCGGTCTGGCGGCGACGCTGATCTGGTTCGTGCTGGTGCGGCGGATCGGCGCGACGCGGGCGGCGACGTTCCATTTCCTCAACCCGTTCTTCGGCACGCTGATCGCGGCGCTGCTCTTGGGCGAAGGGATGGGTCTGCTGGACGGGATCGGTGTCGCGGTGGTGGCGGGCGGGATTCTGGCGGTGCAGATGAGCCGCCGCCCCGCCTAGCAGATCCACCTAGCCGATCCGGCCGCGCACCCCGCCGGTCTGCCCACGGTCCAGCAGCAGGTGATCGAGGATCACGCAGGCCATCATCGCCTCACCCACCGGGACGGCGCGGATGCCGACGCAGGGGTCGTGGCGGCCCTTGGTGACAAGGTCGATCTCTTCGCCCCGCGCGTTAACGGTGCGGCGCGGGGTCAGGATCGACGAGGTGGGTTTCACCGCAAAACGGCAGACGACCGGCTGCCCGGTCGAGATGCCGCCAAGGATGCCGCCCGCATGGTTCGACAGGAATTCCGGGCCCGCATCACCCATGCGGATTTCATCGGCATTCTCGACGCCCGTAAGCGCCGCCGCCGCCATGCCGTCGCCGATCTCCACGCCTTTCACCGCGTTGATCGACATCATCGCCGAGGCGAGGTCGCTGTCGAGCTTGCCATAGAGCGGCGCGCCGAGACCGGCGGGAACGCCTTCGGCCACCACCTCGATCACCGCGCCCACCGAATTGTGCGATAGGCGCAGGTCATCCAGATAGGCCGCCCAGTCGGCGGCGGCCACGGGATCGGGGCACCAGAAGGGGTTCTTCTCCACCTCGGCCAGATCGAGCCGCGCCCGGTCGATCCCCTTCACCCCCATCTGCACCATATAGCCCGTGATCCGCAGGCCCGGCACCAGACGCGCCAGCACGGCGCGGGCCACGGCCCCTGCTGCCACCCGCGCGGCGGTCTCGCGCGCGCTGGACCGCCCGCCACCGCGATAATCGCGCAGGCCGTATTTCTGGTGATAGGTAATGTCGGCATGGCCCGGGCGGAAGGCTTGGGCGATGTCGCCGTAATCCTTCGACCGCTGATCGGTGTTTTCGATCATCAACTGTATGGGCGTGCCGGTGGTCACGCCTTCGAACACGCCTGACAGGATGCGGACCTCGTCGGGTTCCTTGCGCTGGGTGGTGAACTTGTTCTGCCCGGGCTTGCGCTTGTCCATCCAGGGCTGGATGTCGGCCTCGCGCAGCGCCACGCCCGGCGGCACCCCGTCCACCGTGCAACCCAGCGCCGGGCCGTGGCTTTCGCCCCATGTGGTGACGCGGAAGATGTGGCCGAAGGTGTTGAAGGACATGCCTGCCTGCTCCGTCTGGTTCGGCCCTGTCCATAGGCCAATCAAGGGATGCGCGCAAAGCCCTTTCACCTTGGCAAAAATACCCGGGGCGCCGCCTCCGCCCGACGCGGCGCTCGAAGGCAGGGTGCAGGGGGGGTTCGGGGGGGCCAGTTTGCCCCCCCCGATTTCTGCTTGCGCCTGCCGGGCCCTCGCCTATCTTCGCGGCTACCTCGGGGTGCCTGGCGACAGGCTGAGATGCGAAAGCGGACCCGTTGAACCTGAACCGGATCATACCGGCGGAGGGAAGGTGCATGGATCACTCCATCCCCGACCTGTCCCGTCGCACATGGAGGAAGACATGAAAACTTCGATCCTTGCGCTGGGTTTTGCCACCGTTGCCACCATGGCTGCGGCGCAGGACAAGCCCGTGCTCACCGTTCTGACCTATGACAGCTTCACCGCCGAATGGGGCCCCGGCCCGGCGATCGAGCAGGCGTTCGAGGCGGGATGCGCCTGCGATCTGCAATTCGTCGCCGCAGGCGATGGCGCGGCGCTGCTGGCGCGCATCCAGATGGAGGGGGCGGCCTCGGATGCCGATATCGTGCTGGGGCTGGATACCAACCTGACTACGGCCGCCGCCGCCACCGGGCTGTTCGCGCCGCACGGGCAGGGCTGGACAAACACCCTGCCCGTCACCTTCGATGACCCGGTCTTCCTGCCCTATGACTGGGGCTGGTTTGCCTTCGTGCATGACAAGACCAAGCTTGCCACACCGCCCAAGAGCTTTGAGGAACTGGCGGCATCGGAAGTGAAGATCATCATTCAGGATCCCCGCTCTTCCACGCCCGGCCTTGGCCTTCTGATGTGGGTCAAGGCCGCCTATGGCGACCGGGCCGGGGCGATCTGGGAGGGCTTGGCCGACAATATCGTGACGGTGACGCCCGGCTGGTCCGAGGCCTATGGGCTGTTTCTGGAGGGCGAGGCGGACATGGTGCTGTCCTATACCACATCGCCCGCCTATCACCTGATCGCCGAAGAGGACGCGACCAAGGCGGCGGCCCCCTTCACCGAGGGGCATTACCTGCAGGTCGAGGTGGCGGGCAAGCTGGCGGCGACGGATCAGCCGGAGCTGGCGGATGCCTTCCTCGCCTTCATGGGGACCGAGGCGTTTCAGGCGGTGATCCCGACGACCAACTGGATGTATCCGGCGGTGACGCCGGCGGCGGGGTTGCCTGCGGGGTTCGAGACGCTGATCACGCCCGTGACTTCGCTGCTTCTGCCGCCGGATGAGGCCGCGGCGTTGCGCGACGGGGCCTTGGCCGAATGGCAAGCCGCGCTGGCGCGCTGAAGCCACCTGTCGGGGCGGCGCTGGTCGCCGCCCTGCTGGGGGCGATGACATTGGGCACGGTCGCCGTGGTGCTGGGCCATGCCGGGGCGGCACGGCCCGGCGCGGCGGATTGGGCGGCGGTGCGGTTCACCGTGACGCAGGCGGCGCTGTCGGCGGCATTTTCGGGGCTGCTGGCGGTGCCGGTGGCGCGGGCGCTGGCGCGGCGGCAGTTTCCCGGGCGGGAGGCGTTGATCACCTTGATGGGCGCGCCCTTCCTGCTGCCGGTGATCGTGGCGGTGCTGGGCCTGCTGGCGGTGTTCGGCCGGGCCGGGGTGGTGAATGACGGGCTGGTGGCGCTGGGGCTGCCGCGCCTGTCGATCTATGGGCTGCATGGCGTGGTGCTGGCGCATGTGTTCCTGAATCTGCCGCTGGCCACGCGGATGCTGCTTCTGGGCTGGCAGGCAATCCCGGCCGAGCGATTCCGGCTGGCGCAATCGCTGGACCTGACGCCGGGGGCGCAGTTCCGGCATCTGGAAGGCCCGATGCTGCGGGCCACATTGCCCGGGGTTATGCTGACGGTCTTTGCGATCTGCCTGACGAGTTTCACGGTAGCGCTGACGCTGGGCGGCGGGCCTGCGGCGACGACGGTGGAACTGGCGATCTATCAGGCGCTGCGGTTCGACTTCGCGCCGGAGCGGGCGGCCACGCTGGCGGTGCTGCAATTCGCCCTGTGCCTGACGGCGCTGGCTTTGGGCTGGTCCTTGATCCGCGACACGGGCTTTGGCACCGGGATGGGGCGGCGGGTGGAGATGCCTGCGCCGGGCGGGTGGCGGCGGGGGATGGATGTGCTGGCCATTGCCGTGGCGGCGGGGTTCCTGATGCTGCCCTTGGGGGCGCTGATGATCCGGGGGCTGGCCGGACTGGGTGAGTTGCCGGCGGGCCTGATCCCGGCGACGCTGCGGTCGGTCGCGGTGGCCTTGGCGACGACAGCGCTGACGACGGGGGCGGCGCTGGTGCTGGCGCTGGCGGCGGCGCGGCAGGCGGCGGGGCATCGCATGTTCGACGCGGCGGCGACCTTGCCGCTGGCTGCGTCTTCGCTGGTGATCGGGACGGGGTTGTTTCTGGCGCTGCGGGGCGTTGCCCCGCCTTCGGCTATGGCGCTGCCGGTGACGGTTGCGGTGAATGCCACGCTGGCGCTGCCCTATACCTATCGCCTTCTGCTGCCCGAGGCGCGGGCGCTGCATCAGGGGCATGATCGTTTGGCGCAGGCCCTGGGGTTGACGCGGGGGGCGCGGTTCCGGCTGGTCACCCTGCCCTGCCTTGCGCGGCCGTTGGGATTTGGTGCAGGAATCACAGCGGCGCTGTCGATGGGCGATCTGGGGGTGATCACCCTGTTCGCCGCCGAGAACAACGCCACGCTGCCGCTGTTCATCCACGGGCTGATGGGCAGTTACCGGATGGCAGCGGCGGCGGCGGCGGCGCTGATCCTGATGGCGGTGTCCTTTGCGCTTTTCTCCATCTTTGACAGGATCGGACGCCATGTTGCAGCTTGACCATCTTGTGCTGGCGGCGGCGGGGTTTCGTCTGGAGGCAGATCTGACCCTGCCGAAGGGCGCGCTTTGCGCTGTGGTGGGGCCGTCGGGGGCGGGGAAATCCACGCTGCTCAATGCGGTGGCGGGCTTTGTCGCGCCACAGGCCGGGCGCGTGCTGTGGGAGGGGGCGGACATCACCCGCCTGCCGCCCGGGCAGCGGCCGGTGACGATCCTGTTTCAGGATCAGAACCTGTTCCCGCATCTGACGGTGGAGCGGAACCTCGCGCTCGGCCTGTCGCCGGACGGGCGGATGGATGCGGCGGCGCAGGCGCGGATCGCGGAGGCGCTGGTGCGGACAGGGCTAGAGGGATTGGGCGGGCGCAAGCCAGGGCAGCTGTCGGGCGGGCAGCAGGGGCGGGCGGCGCTGGCGCGCGCGCTGCTCAGGGCGCGGCCTGTGCTTTTGCTGGATGAACCCTTTGCCGCGCTGGGGCCTGCGCTGAAGGCCGAAATGCTGGCGCTGGTGCGGGAGGTGGCGGCGCAGACGGGGGCGACCGTGCTGATGGTGACGCATGACCCGCAGGATGCGCGGCGCTTTGCCGATGTGACGATGCTGGTGGCCGACGGGCGGGCGCATCCACCCGTGGCGACGCCGGCGCTGTTTGCCGACCCGCCGCCCGCGCTGGCGGCCTATCTGGGGGCGGGGTGAAGAATCTTTGCGCCGCCCGTTGACACCATCGGCGGCCTTCTTTAGGTAGCCCTCCATCGACTTGGGCCCAGATGGCGGAATTGGTAGACGCACTGGTTTCAGGTACCAGCGCTGCAAGGCGTGGAGGTTCGAGTCCTCTTCTGGGCACCATGTCGATTTGACGAAAGGGCGCGGGCGCAAGGCCGCGCCCTTTGTGTTTTGCCCGGGTTCGTCGCCCCCCGTCCGTTGACCCCTGCCCGGCGCGTGGGTATTGCACGCCGGAGACCTGCCGAAAGGACATCTGCCTTGGCCATCTTCCTGCATCAGAACGACCTGCCCGATGGCCTGCATCTTGGCCCGGTCGTGGCGATCGACACCGAGACGATGGGGCTGGACCCGCGGCGGGACAGGCTGTGTGTCGTGCAGCTTTCGTCCGGGGATGGGAACGCCCATCTGGTGCAGATTGCGCGCGGGCAACGGTCGGCGCCCAATCTGGAACGGTTGCTGACCGACCCTGCCGTGGTGAAGCTGTTCCATTTCGGGCGGTTCGACATCGCGGCGCTGAAGAACGCCTTTGGCGTGACCACCGCGCCCGTCTGGTGCACGAAGATCGCATCAAAGCTGATCCGCACCTTCACCGACCGGCACGGGTTGAAATACCTGCTGCTGGAACTGGTGGGCGTGGACGTATCCAAGCAACAGCAGACCAGCGATTGGGGTGCGGCGGACCTGACCGAGGCGCAGAAGGAATATGCCGCGTCGGATGTGCTGTATCTGCACCGGCTGAAGGAAGAGCTTGAGGCGCGGCTGATCCGCGAGGGACGGATGGATCTGGCGCAGCGCTGCTTTGATTTCCTGCCCACGCGGGCGGAGTTGGACCTGCTGGGATGGGAAGAACCCAATGACCTCTTCCACCACTGATTTTCTGGCGACGGGCCAGCGCGTCATCCGGCGCGAGGCGGAGGCGCTGGCGATGCTGGCGGACGGGCTGGACGGGGCCTTTTCGGCGGCGGTGGACCTGATCCTTCGGGCAGAGGGCCGGGTGATCGTGTCGGGGATGGGCAAATCGGGGCATGTGGCGCGCAAGATCGCGGCGACATTCGCCAGCACCGGCACGCCTGCGCAATTCGTGCATCCGGCCGAGGCGAGCCATGGCGATCTGGGCATGGTGATGCGGGGCGATGTGGCGCTGGTGCTGTCGAACAGTGGCGAGACGCCGGAACTGGCCGATATCGTGGCGCATACGCGGCGGTTCGACATCCCGCTGATCGGTGTGGCGGGACGGGCCGAATCGACGCTGTTGAAGCAGGCGGATGTGGCGCTGCTCTTGCCGCCCGCGCCCGAGGCCTGCGAGACGGGGATCGTGCCCACGACATCGACGACGATGACATTGGCGCTGGGGGATGCGCTGGCCATCGCGCTGATGGAGCATCGGGCCTTTACGCCGGACCAGTTCCGCGTGTTCCACCCCGGCGGGAAACTGGGCGCGCGGCTGTCGCGGGTGCGCGACCTGATGCATGCAGAGGCGCCGCTGATCGCCCATGACGCCCCGATGAGCGAGGCTTTGCTGACGATGTCGGCCAAGGGGTTCGGCGTGGTTGGCGTGACGGATGGCGAGGGATATCTTCAGGGCATCATCACCGATGGCGACCTGCGCCGCCATATGGCGGGTTTGCTGGATCTGTCGGCCGGGGATGTGATGACGGCGGCGCCACGGACCATTGGACCTGAGGCGCTGGCAGAAAAGGCCGTGCGGATCATGAACGACAAGAAGATCACCTGCCTGTTCGTGGTGGACCCCGAGGGAAGCCAGACCGTGACCGGGCTGCTGCATATCCACGACTGCCTGCGCGCCGGGATCGCGTGATGGCGGGGCCGGCCGCGCGGGATGGCTGGTCGCGGCTGGTGGCGGCGCTTAAGGTGCTGTTGCCGCTGACGGCGCTGGCGATCCTGTCGATGCTGTTCCTGATCTCCAACCGCATCAACCCGGATGAGGCCTTGCCCTATGCCGAGGTGGATGTGGAAGAACGGCTGCGCGAACCGCGGATGACCGCGCCCACTTATGCCGGCACCACTACGGATGGCGCCGCGCTGGAGGTGACGGCGGCCGAGGCGCGACCGGCGGAGGAAGGCGCCACGGGCGCGCAGGCCAAGGGCGTGCAGGCGCGTCTGACCACACCCGACGGCCAGCGCACCGATCTGGTCGCCCAGACGGCGCAGATGTCGCCGGGCGGGGGCGAGATCACCTTTACCGGCAATGTGCAGCTGGATCACAGTTCGGGCTATCGGGTGACGTCGGATGGCATGCGCGCCCGGCTGGATATGACGGATGTGCAATCCACCGCGCCGGTGGTGGCCGATGGGCCGGGAGGGCGGATCACCGCCCAATCCATGCAGCTGTCAGAGGCGGGGGCTGGAAAGACGGGTTATCTTCTGGTTTTCAACGGCGCGGTGAAGCTGGTATATCAACCGGCACAGTAGACCCCGACCGATTTGAGGAAGCCATGCCCGCCGCCCTGCGCGCCTTGATGCTGATTTTGGCGCTGTTGCCGGTGACGGGCGCGGAGGCCCTGGCCCAGACCAGCATCAACCTGACCGGATTGCGGCAGGATACATCGCTGCCCGTCGAGGTGACGGCCGACAGCCTGAGCGTGGATCAGGGCACTGGACAGGCGACGTTCTCGGGCAATGTGCAGGTCAAGCAGGGCGAGATGACGATCTCCGCCGGGACGGCGCGGATCGAGTATCTGGCCGATGGGCAGGGGATCGCCAAGGTGCTGCTGGACGGGCGGGTGATGTTTGCAAGCCCCACCGATGCAGCCGAGGCGGATGCCGCCGTCTATACCATCGCCACGGGCGAGGTGGTGATGACGGGCGATGTCCTGCTGACGCAGGGGCAGACCACGATTTCGGGCAACCGGCTGGTGTACAACCTCGATGCCGGGACCGGCAGCATGGAGGGGCGGGTGCAGACCGTGTTCGTTCCCGGCAAGGCCAATCCGTGAGGGGCGGGCCGGATCTGACGGTGACCGCCGGTTCCGCCGGGCTGTCGATCCGCAATCTGCGGAAAAGCTACAAGCGGCGGCCGGTGATCCGCGACGTTTCCATGCAGTTGAACCGGGGCGAGGTGGTGGCGCTGCTGGGACCGAACGGTTCGGGCAAGACGACCTGCTTCTATGCCATTGCGGGGCTGGTGACGCCGGAAGGGGGCGAGGTGCTGATCGACGGGCGGGATGTGACTGCGCTGCCGATGTATCGCCGCGCGCGGCTAGGGATCGGCTATCTGCCGCAGGAGGTTTCGATCTTTCGCGGCCTGTCGGTCGAGGACAACATCCTTGCCGTGCTGGAGATCACCCATTCCGACCGCCACAAGCGGCGCGAGCGGCTGGAGGAACTGCTGTCGGAATTCTCGATCACCCACCTGCGCCGCGCGCCTGCGCTGGCGCTTTCGGGCGGGGAGCGGCGGCGGGTGGAGATCGCGCGCTGTCTGGCGGCTGATCCGAAATACCTGCTGCTGGACGAACCCTTTGCCGGGGTGGACCCGATCGCCGTGGGCGAGATCCGGCATCTGGTGCAGGATCTGAAGGGGCGCGGCATCGGTGTGCTGATCACCGATCACAACGTACGCGAAACGCTCGAGATCGTGGATCGCGCCTATATCTTGCATGACGGCAAGGTGCTGATGAGCGGGACCACCGACGAGGTGGTGCGCGACGAGACGGTGCGCCGCGTCTATCTGGGGCAGAATTTCCGCATCGGCTGATCCCCGCGCGTGCGCCCGGGCCGCATTGGCGCGGCGCGGACCCATCCCAACGCTGCTGTTGACAAGACGGCATGGCCGGATGCCAAATGACGGGGATGAGTGCGCCATTCGCCCTGTCCCGATCTGCAGTTGCCGCCGCCGTGACGGCTGGCCGCCTTGCAGGATCGCCCCTTCGGTACCACGTCAGAATTACAGGGGTTCGCCCGTGCCAAGGCGCACGGCCGGACCGTTTTCAAGCGGAGGACGCACCATGCGATACCAGATCAGCGGCAAACAGATCGACATCGGGGAGGCGCTTCAGACGCATGTGAAGGCCGAACTGGGCGAAGTGGTTGAAAAATACGCCCAGCGCCCGACGGATGCCGTGGTGATCTTTTCCCGCGCCGCGCATGAACATGTCTGCGAAGCCACGATCCACCTGTCGACCGGCCTGACAGCGCAGGCAAAGGGCCATTCCACCGAAATCTATGCGGCTTTCGAATCCTGCCGCGAGAAGATGGACAAGCAGCTGCGCCGCTACAAGCGCCGCCTGCGCAACCATCACAGCGCCCGGACAGCACCGGTTGAGTTCGCCGAAGGTTCGTCCTATATCCTCGCGCCATCTGAGGAGCCCGACGAGGACGACCATTCGGATCTGGCGCAACCGATCGTGATCGCCGAGATGGAGACGAAGATTCCTTCGATCACCGTCGGCGAAGCGGTGATGCAGCTGGAACTGGCGGGTCAGAAGATGTTGGTGTTCCGCAATGAAGGACATGGCGGCGTGAATGTCGTATACCGTCGGGACGACGGGAATATCGGCTGGATCGACCCGCGCAACGCAAAATGACGCCCGCAGTCGCGCGGCACAGGAACGACGACCGCTGATGGAACTTTCCAAGCTATTGATTCCGGGGGCCGTTCGGGTCGTCGGTCAGTTGACGAGCAAGAAGCGCCTGTTTCAGGAGCTTGGGGAACTTGCCGCGCAAGCCTATGGCATGAGCGGCGCCATCGCGATCGACGGGTTGCAGGAGCGCGAAAGTCTGGGGCCGACCGGCGTGGGGCATGGCATCGCCCTGCCCCATGCCCGGCTGGAGGATCTGAAAGAGATCCGCGGCGTGTTCATCCGGCTGGAGAAGCCGCTGGATTATGACAGCGTGGATCGGCAGCCTGTCGATCTGGTGTTCGGGCTGTTCGCGCCGAAGGATTCGGGCGTGGATCATCTGAAGGCGCTGGCGCTGGTCAGCCGCACGATGCGCGATCAGGCCGTGGTGTCGAAGCTGCGGGCCAACAGTGACCCCGCCAAGATCTATGCGATCCTGACGGAAGCCCGGTCAACGCAGGCGGCCTGAGCGCGGTCAGCGTTTCGCGAAAAAGCCGAAGGCGAGGTAGTCGCGCTGATAGGTGTCGCGGGCGGCCTCTTCCAGTTCGCCATCGCGGATCGCGTCGAGCGCGGCATCCGTCGCGTCGCGGGGAAGGTGCAGATCCGGCGCGGGGCATCCCAGTTCGGCGCAGAGAAAGGCCAGACCTTCGGCGAGCGTGTCTTCGCGCAGCACCAGATCGGGGGGCTGGAACAGCGAAAAGCCCTGAAGCGTGGCCGACTGGCTGGCCCATCCGGCATCGGTGCGAAAGCCCGTCTGGCCGGCGAGGTTGCGCTTGAGGAACCGTAGGAAGGCCAGAAAGGCCGCCCGACGTTCGACGGGATCGGTGAAGGGGGTGCCGGGGCGCGGCAGATGCACGGAATGGACACGCGCGAGGATGTTGCGCTGTTCGCCCTGCAACCCGCCCTGTTCCAGCGCGCAGAAGGCGCGATGCGCGCGGTCCAGCGGATGGCGCAGGATGGTGAAGCTGCGATGGCCGGGATGGGCGCGCTTCCACTGGCGCAGGGTCTTGTGCGTGAAATCACGCTCCAACCCGCCGAGCGATTCCATCCATCCGATCACGGGGTCATTCGGGCCGCCCTTGATGGGCAGGAACAGCATCGGCGTGCTGCGGGCGGCGACATAACCCGGAATGGCCGCGTTGCGGCGCGGTTCGAAATTGGGCGTGCGCGACAGGTTGAACCTGTCGAGCCGCGACAGCGCCTGTTCCATCGCGGCGGGGTTGGTCACCTTGTCTGACAGCGGTTCGGGGTTCTGGACGGTGAGGCTGCTGTCCACCGCCTCGAGCCGGGCATCGACCCCGAGGAAGGCGGCAAGACCGTTCAGCACCGCCAGATCGGGGATGTCGTCATAGTCGATGTAGAAGGCCGTCTGTCCCCGCGCCTGCAGCGCGCGCATCAGGCGGATCTGGAACTGCTGCACCTGATCCAGATGATCGGTGAATTCCGCGGCATCGAACCGCGCCTTGGCCTGTTTGAGGTTCTTCGGATTGGTCAGTTTCCATTGACCGGTCGCCTGGGCGATCTTCAGGCTGACATAGCTTTCCACCGGGTTGCGCGTCAGCACGATCTTGGCGCAGCGCGGATCCTCCAACACCAGATCGAAGATGCGGGGATCGTGATCGTGGAAATAGCGAAAGCCTGACAGACCGGGGGTGCGTTCCCGCATCCGGCGCAGAAGGAGGGCGGGGTCTTCCTCGCGCTGGGCAAGGGTGACGCCGAGGAATTCGGTCTGATCCTTGCGGCCGATGAAGACGGGATTGAACACCTCGCCATGGCAGGTAACGCCCGGCAGGGAATTCAGGTTGGCTTCGAGGAAATTGGAACCTGTCCGCATTTCGGCGAACATCACGAAACTGTCGAACGGGCGGGTCACTGGATCACTTCACAAGGTAGGGGCGGCCCCTTCGGGAATCGGAGGGGCGGGAGTCGTTGGTGACGGGAAAATCGCCCATCAGGACAGGCTGCATCCCCTGATTGCGCAGGTTCTGCAGGAACTGGCCGAACCCGGTGAGATCGGTCAGGCGCGGCGCTTCGGTCAGGCGGCGGAGCGAGCGGGGGCTGATCTCATCGACGATGGTTTGCAGGGGTTCCATCGGATTTTCGATGAACTCGGCCAGGTTCCAGATGCGGATGCGCGCCTTGGCGGCGCCGTGGCGCAGGACGGAGAGATGTTCCAGTTCGATCTTCTGCAACCGCGCCGCTTCGCGGCGGATGTCTGTGAAGTTCAGGTTGGATTTGAACAGCGGCACCGCCCATGCGCCCGAGATGACGGAGATCTGGGCGTTGGAATCCAGCGCCATGAACCAGTTCAGTTCCTGATTGTCGCCCGGCCCGAACTGGAAGCACTGCCGTTCGCCGCGGGTGGCCCAGATCAGGTTGGCAAGGAAGGATTTGGCATTGTAGTCGCGCAGGGCCGCACTGTCGGACAGGGCGCCGTTGAACACCGCCTCGCCCCCCGCGAATTCCACCCGGTCGGGCGCGAAGAGATGGCCATGCACGCGGGTGCCGGTGACCTTGCCCAGCCAGCCTTCGAAATTCTCGAACACGTCGGAAAAGCCCTGAAACACCGAATAGGGTGCGGCAGTGCGCCCGTTTTCCCAATGTTCATTGGGGAAACGGCTTTGCATGTAAAGGCCGGGGCGGCCCTTCACGCGGCGTTCAACGGCCTTGGAGAATAGCCTGTCGATCTTGCCCGGATTGGGTTCGCCGCCCGCCTGCCCTTCAGCATCGTCGGACAGGAAGGTGGCATAGAGCTTGTTCGCATGGGGCCAGATCTTGCGCGCGACAAAGCAATCCGACCGCCGCAGGAGTTGCAGGTGATCATCATAGAAGATGTGCGGCTTGCCCTGAAAATCGAACTTGGACAGCGTGAGCGAGCGGCTTTCCACATTGGCCGAAACCTGCCGGACCAGCGTCTGGAAATAGCTTTCGTCGGGGATCCAGACCCGGCGGAAATAGCGGTCATAGAGCGCGCGGTCCGGGCCCTGCAGGATGGCGGAAAGCGTCTGGCGGGTCAGGCACCACCACTGGCTGCCCAGATGGGGGACGATGCCGTTGGGGATGGTGCGCTGAAATCCGACCCTGCGCTGCAGCGCGACGTAACGGTCAAACAGCCAGCGCTGCGTGCGCCAGGAGAAGGGGAAACGCAGGGTGAAGCGTTCCATGTTCAGGCCACCGATTGTCCAGCCCACCTCTTCGGTGGTGACGGATTCGATGAAATCGGTGCGGGGGCGTTCATCGAGATAGGCGATGAGTTCCTTCACCGGGCGCAGCGGCAGGCAGGACCCGGAGGCGAGGTAGACGTGGCGGACCGACGGAAACTCGGCCAGCATGACCTCGGTCGCGGCTTGGGTGGCGGCCACGATGCCCCATGTCCCCCATTCACAGGCGAAGCGTTCCGAGAAGCGGACGTTGGACAGATCGGCAAGATCGGCCTGCAGTTTCTCGACGCTCCAATTCTGAACGCGCTTGTCGACATGGATCACCACCGGACAGCCGCGTTCGGCCCAGTGCCGCGCGGTATCTGCCGCGCGGTGCAGCGCGGTGTGGCTGAGCATGACAAAGCCGAGCGTGCCGTTGGGCGGCTGCGGAGCGACGAGATCGGTGCGCCCGTCGGTCATGCCCAGTTCCCCTTGGACATCAGGCCCAGAATCTCCAACTGCCGCCAGTTGATGTATTTCTCGGACCACTTGCACCACAGGTCTGGCTGGGCCTTCAGACCGTCGCGATAGGCGCGGTATTCGGCGCTGTCGGCGTAGTGCTGGCCACGCTTCAGCTCTTCCTCGGCCTTGGCGGCGAAGGTGTCGAGGAACTTGGCATGAAGCAGGCAGCCCGAAGCCTTTTCGCCCCCCCATTCGTCATAGACGAGGTTCAGCCCGCGCGGCATCAGCATGTGGGTGGAACTGACATAGGCATAGGCGCGGTTCCATTTCACCAGCGGGATCTTGTTCAGCGCGGGCGCCTTGATCGGGTCTTCGGGAAAGAAGACACGGGCGCGCGGCCCGCCCTGAATCCAGAGGTTGCCGTTGCCGGGGTTGCGCTTGACCGAATAATTCGCGCTGTCGAACCACTGCGCGATCTCGAACGGATCCTGACCTTCGCGATAGGGCTGGGCATCCATCGGCCCCTTGGGATACATGTCGAGGATCATGGCCGAGAAGGACCGGATGCCCGAAGTATCGAGCCAATCCGTCAGCGCGCGCAGGGGACGGGTTTCGCAAAAGGGGTAGACGAGGAATTCGTCCGGATCGACGACAAGCGTCCAATGCCCGTGGCAATACTTGCGCTGAAGCGCGGTGATCCAGTCCATCCCGAAGCGGGACTTGCGATAGCTGCCCGGTGTGGACCAGAGCGACACGTCGGGTTGCTGCTGCAGATATTCGGCCGACCCGTCCTCTGATCCGTTATCGACAAAGAGGAAGTGGTTCACCCCCAGATCGCGGTAATAGCGCAGGAAATAGGGCAGGCGGATGCGTTCGTTCCGCAGCGTGCAGAGCAGGATGATGGAATCGCCCCGGATGGCGCCCGTGCGATTCACGACATTCGTCATTTCGCGCCGCTTTACCCAAGCGCGCAGATGCAGGCTCCTTCGGCGCAGCCGCAGACGATATGCCCCGATCAATCCCACCGAACCTGCCCGCTTTCCAATCCACCGCACCGCCCGTTCCGGCGCCGACAGCAGCACGCACCCAATCTGTCGCCCGGTTTCCTTGCCTTCATGCGGGGGTCCCGGCGCTTACCCAGCCACATCTTGTGGATAAGCTTAGTATTTGGGTCGGCATAAGTAAACAATTGCTAGACATTGGTATAGTTCGTTGCCCCCGGATTGATGCAAATGCCACGCATCACAGCCAGCCACCGCGCGACATCAGCCCCATGGATTCCAGCGCGCGCCATGTCGTAAGACGGCGGGAGTGGGGACACCAGAGATCGGGGTTTTCGGTCAGCGCGTCGTAGTAGCGGTCATAGAGGGCGGAGTTGGAGAAATGCTCGCCCCGCGCCTGTTCGACGCGGGCGCGGTCCACCACCGTGTGCAGAAATTTCGTGTGCAGCAGAAGGCCCGACGGTGCCTCGGACCCGTCGGTTTCGTAGATCCGGTTCAAGCGGGGCGGCAGCAGGGAATGGGTGGAATTCACGTAAGCATAGCGCCAGTGCCAGCGCACCAGCGGCACCTTGTTCAGCGTAGGCGCGCGGCGCGGTTCGGCGGCAAAGAAGGCGCGCGCGCGGGGGCCGCCCTGAATCCAGAGATTGCCCATCGGTTGCTGGACGCGGATGCCATAGCCTGACGGATCGAACCAGTGGAGCGCGGCCAAGGGATCTTCGCCCGCCCGGTAGGGGTGATCGCCCACCGGCCCCTTGGGATAGAGGTCGAGCATCATCGCGCCCAGCATCGGGCGGCCCTGCCGATCCAGCCACTGCGTCAGCGCGCGCAGGTCGCGGCTGTCATGGTAGGGATAGATGAACAGTTCGTCGGCATCGAGCGTAAGGCACCAGTGCCCGTGACCGTGGCGCATCAGGAGCCAGTTCATCCAATCCATCCCGAAGCGCGACGCCTTGTATGAGGCCTGCGTCACCCAGAGCGACACGTCTGGCTGGGCGGCAAGGAAATCGGTCGTGCCGTCATCGCTGCCGTTATCGACGATCAGGAAATGGGCAACGCCAAGGCGCCGGTGGTGATCGAGAAACCACGGAAGGCGGACGGCCTCGTTCCGCACGGTGGAAAAGCCGAGAATATCGCCCTGACGGATCGTGGCGGTGCGGTCGTTAAGGGGATTGAGTTCGCGGCGGCGCGCGAAAGCGCGGGCAAGAAACCTGCGCCGTTTCCAGCGCAGGCGATAGGCGGCAAAAAGATCACGCGGCGCGGCGGTCAAAGGACCCCCGCGTCGGGTTACTGCGCGGCTTTCTGCAGCGCGATCATCTCATGCAGATAGGACGAGAATTCTTCGCTCAGATCAGGGCGCGACAGGCCGAAAGCGACGGTTGCCTGCAGGAAGCCCGCCTTGGAGCCGCAATCGTAGCGTTGACCGCGGAAGCGATAGCCATAGACGCCACCGGCATCCACCTCTTGCGCGATGGCATCGGTCAGCTGGATTTCACCGCCCGCGCCCTGCTTGACCTTGTTGAGGTTGGTCAGCACCTGCGGCGACAGGATGTAGCGGCCGATCACGGCGAGGTTCGAGGGTGCCGTTCCCAGGGCAGGCTTCTCCACCATGCCCTTGGCCTTGACGATGGCGCCCATGTCATCGGCAATGTCGAGCACGCCGTAGGATTTCGTTTTTTCCGGCGCCACTTCCATCGCGGCGACCATGTTGCCGCCGGTCTGCTCATACGCCTCGACCATCTGCTGGAGGCAGGGCTTTTCAGCGGCGATCACGTCATCGGGCAAGAGCACGGCAAAGGGTTCGTTCCCGATCAGGCGGCGCGCGCACCAGACGGCGTGGCCCAGACCCATGGGACGGTTCTGGCGGATATAGGCGATGGCGCCCGAATCCATGTTGGTTTCCTTGAGCACCTCAAGAAGGTCTTCCTTGCCGGATTTGCGCAGGGCGCTTTCCAGTTCGGGGGCGCTGTCAAAGTAATCCTCAAGCGCGGATTTCCCGCGCGAGGTGACGAAGATGAATTCCTTGATGCCTGCTGCGCGGGCCTCATCAATCGCATATTGGATCAACGGGCGATCGACGAGCGTCATGATCTCTTTCGGGATCGACTTGGTGGCTGGCAGGAACCGCGTTCCCAGCCCGGCCACGGGAAAAACTGCCTTTGTGACCTTCTTGATCTTCATGTCTTCACCCAATTCTTACCCGCGTCCAACGGGGTTGTAACATCGGAACCCACTACTTGGTATCTCATGCCACATATTGCAGCATTATGGCAGAATAACAGCGATTTCCTGCTGACACCTTATCTCGCAGCCGCTAACGCGCGGCGCGTTTCAGCGCAAGCGTCCCTTTGATCTGCACGAAAAAGCATCACAAAATCCGGCGGCATTTGGCCGTTCAGCGGCGGTTGCGCCCGAAAAACAGGCATTAACCCATGGCGGCCATCATCGACTCGATCACCGGGACGTCAGAGGGGTTGTTGAGTTCCCAGAACTGGCGCCCCCGCGCCTGGACCTGCACGCAGAGGACGGAACGGCCGTTTTCCAGAAAGCGAAGCTGCTCCAGACCTTCCAGCGTCTCGAGGGGGCCCACCTGCCAGCTGGGATAGGCGGCAAGGGCGGCGGGACGGTAGGCGTAGACGCCGACATGGTGAAAGACCGGGGTGGGTTCGTCATCGGCATAGTCGCGCCCGGTGAAGGGGATGACTTCCTTTGAAAAATACAGCCCGCGCCCACCCGCGCCGAACACGGCGGTGGTGCCGCCCACGCGCCCGTGGCGGCGATCCTCCAGCAGCTTGGCCCGCATCGCGCCATCGCAGCGCAGGACCGGGGTCGCGATTTCGGCCTGCGGGTTGGCATTAAGCCCGGCGATCAGGTCTTCGACGAACCAGGCCGGGGTGAGGGGGGCGTCACCCTGCAGGTTTACAACGATGTCGAAGCCGGGCAGCTTTGCCGCCACTTCGGCGCAGCGTTCGGTGCCGTTCTGGCAGGCGGTG
The DNA here is from genome assembly GCF_009908315.1 of Paragemmobacter ruber. Classification (GTDB taxonomy): domain Bacteria; phylum Pseudomonadota; class Alphaproteobacteria; order Rhodobacterales; family Rhodobacteraceae; genus Paragemmobacter; species Paragemmobacter ruber. Next base: position 1,590,711 of record NZ_JAAATW010000001.1, on the reverse strand, counting down.
GAGGTCATCACCACCTCGGCCCCGAAGGCCGTGGCGTGATCGGCAATGCGGGCATCATCGGTGGCCACCACCACGCGGTCGGCACCGCGCACGGCCATCGCCGCCTCCCACGAGCGGCGGATGAGCGATTTGCGCCCGTCGGGACCGTTCAACTCGACCAGCGGTTTGCCGGGATAGCGGGATGAGGCGTAGCGGGCGGGAATGGCGATGAGAACGGTCAACGGTCGGGCTCCAGCGTAAAGATGCCGCCTTCGAAGGGGTAGAAGGCCACGTCGCGGCCATCGGTCGTGACGAAGGGATAAAGGACGCGACGGGCGGCAGGGTCGCCCTGTCCTTCGCAAGTGATGCGGTGGACATAGAGGGTGGAAGCCCCGGTCAGGCGCGTGTCTTCCAGCGCGGCGAAGGCTGCAAATTCCGGATTCTCGAAGAAGGCGGCCGGGTCGTAGCTGGTGTAGGTGGCAGACTGGCCTGCAAAATCGCAGCCGTAGAAGGCGCCTTCGGCAAAGCCTGCCTCGAAGTACTGGGTGGCGCCGGTCAACGCATCGGGATCAATGAACCATGCCTCGCCGGTGAAGGCGGTCACGGTCCATGTCGTGTCGATGAAATCGGCCTGCGCCGGGGTGGCCAGCAGCGCGCAAAGGGCAAGGCCGCGGCGCAGGGTCATTTGCGCAGATCCACGCCGGGGGCAAAGGCGATGAAGAAAGGGTTGTCCCAGCCCGGCTTGCCATACTCCAGCGGCTGGTGCGTGTCGAAACGCACGACCTGCCCCCCTGCCCCGCGCAGCACGGCATCGCCCGCCGCCGTATCCCATTCCATCGTCCGGCCGAGACGGGGGTAGAGATCGGCCTCTCCGGTGGCCACGAGGCAGAATTTCAGGCTGGACCCGGCCGAGGTCATGTCGCGCACGGCATAGCGGGCGATGTAGTCATCCGTCGCCTGATCGCGGTGCGACTTGGATGCCACGACCATCAGCGCGGCATTGTCAGGGGTGGAGACGCGCAGGGCCGTGACCGGACCGGGGGTTTCCTTGTCGAAGGCGCCCGTCTCCTCTACCGCGGTGCCATCGGGCAGGGTGTAGAACAGCCGCCCCTTGGCCGGGGCATAGACGACCCCGCGCAGGGGCACGCCATCCTGCACATAGGCGATGTTGACGGTGAAATCGCCGCGGCGCTGGACGAATTCCTTTGTCCCGTCCAGCGGATCCACGATCAGGAAGGTGCGAGCGGACAGGGCATGGCTGTCGGCCTGTTCTTCGGTGATGAGGGGCAGGTCAGGAAAGGCCGCGCGCAGCCCGGCAGAGATGAGGGCATCGGCCGCTTCATCCGCTTCGGTGACGGGGGAGGCGTCGGATTTCGACTTCACCTCGAAATCCGGGCTTTCATAGATGGCGAGGATCGCATCCCCGGCCTGCAGCGCAAGGCGGCGGATGACGGGGATCAGGTGATCAAACTGCATAGAATACCTCGCATCTTTGTGGCGGAAGGGACGCCACAGTTGAACTGGACACTGGGCCGCCTTATCATCCGACGCAACGACAAGGGCAAGGTTTCCCGGCGCAGGCGCGGGCCACATCAATGGGCTGCGGGCAGAATTTCGAGGATCGGCAGGCGTGCGGTTTCAGGCGGAAGTCAGGCGGACACGGTCGAGGACGGCGCTGGGCATGTTGGAACTGGTGTTCCATGGCGCGGTCCACAACGTGCGGAAAAGCCATACGAGCGCAGTGATCGGGCTGGTCCTGAACGTGGTGCAGTCGACGCTCATGATCGTCGGCTTCTATCTGATGTTCACCTTTGCCGGGGCGCGGCCCAACGCCATACGCGGGGATTACATCCTGTTCCTGATGTCGGGCGTGTTTATGTTCATGACGCATGTCAAGACGATGAACAGCGTGATGAAGGCGGACGGCCCCACATCGGCGATGATGAAGCACGCGCCAATGAACACGCTGATCGCGGTGTCGTCAGCCGCGCTGGGGGCGCTGTACATTCAGGTGTTTTCAGCGGCGATCATCCTGTTCATTTATCACGCCGTGATCAACCCGCTGACCTTTGACGATCCGGTGGGCACCGTCGCGATGCTGTTGCTGGCTTGGGCCACGGGAATCAGTGTCGGGATGCTGTTCCGCGCGGCATCGCCGTGGCAGCCGAGGTTTTTCGGCACGCTGGCCACGGTCTATGCACGGATCAACATGATCGCGTCGGGAAAGATGTTTGTCGCCAATGCCATGCCGACAATCGTGCTGTCCTTTTTCGACTGGAACCCCCTGTTCCACACCATTGATCAGGGGCGGGGCTTTCTGTTCCTGAACTATGCGCCGCGTTACACCAGCATCGAATACCCGGTCTATGTGATGCTGACCTGCGTCACACTGGGCCTGATCGGAGAGTATTACACGGGCAAGCGCGCCTCGATCAGCTGGACGATGGGGAAGTAGCGACCACCCGCAGCGTCAGGTTGATGCGGCCGCCCCCGGGCAAAAGGCGCGAGGACCGGAAGCGCAGCCTGTCGATCCCGTGCCAGGCAAGGCGCGCCGCGCCGCCCATCAAGAGGACATCGCCAGAGCGCAGCCAAAGGCTTTCGGTCGGATCGCGGCGATCGGTGCCGCCGACGCGGAAGAGCGCCTCATCCCCCAGGCTGATGGACAGGACTGGGAAGGTGAAATCGCCCTCATCCCGATCCTGATGCAGGCCCATCTTCGCCCCTTCGCCATAGAAGTTCACAAGGCAGCAGTCGGGCGCGCGGTCGAGGCCCGTCAGACCATGCCAGAGCGCCAGCACCGATGCCGGGATCGGCGGCCATGCCACGCCTGATGGATGGGCGGCCTCATAGCGATAGCCGCGCCTGTCGGTCACCCAGCCGAGACGACCAGCCGAAGTCATCCGCACGCTCATCGGGCGGCCCCCGGGCGTGACCGGGGCGTAAAGCGGCGCCGCCGCGACAACGGCCCGCAGTTCCGCCACGAGCGCGGCCTGCGCCGCAGCATCGAGAAGCCCCGGCCAGTAGCGAAACCCCCTGATTTCCATCGGTTCGGCCATGGCTGGTTCCATCGAGACATTCCTTCGTATTGGTACGACTTTCCACCCGGGCAGGCGCTTGCAGGCCCCCGACACCCCCCTTATATACAGCGCAGGCCGGGATGTGGGCGGGCCGCCTGCCCCGGATGCACTTGGGATCGGGGCTGGATGCCTTGCAAGGGTCCAGCGCCAAAACATCGCCGAAAGAAGAGGTAGCATATCATGGCCAAAGTCATCGGGATTGACCTCGGGACCACGAACTCCTGCGTGGCCATCATGGATGGGTCGCAGCCCCGGATCATCGAAAATTCGGAAGGGGCGCGCACCACGCCCTCGATCGTCGCTTTCACGGAAAGCGAGCGACTGGTGGGCCAGCCGGCGAAGCGGCAGGCCGTGACGAACGCCGCCAACACGATCTTTGCCGTGAAGCGCCTGATCGGGCGCCGGCATGACGATCCGGCGGTGACGAAGGATCAGAAGAACATCCCCTACAAGGTGATCAACGGCGGCAATGGCGACGCCTGGGTTGAGGTGCGGGGCGAGAAGTATTCGCCGTCGCAAATCTCGGCCTTCATCCTGCAGAAGATGAAGGAAACCGCCGAATCCTATCTGGGCGAGACGGTGACGCAGGCCGTGATCACGGTGCCTGCCTATTTCAACGACGCGCAGCGTCAGGCGACCAAGGACGCAGGCAAGATCGCCGGTCTGGAAGTGCTGCGGATCATCAACGAACCGACGGCGGCCGCGCTGGCCTATGGTTTGGACAAGAAGGAAACCCGCACCATCGCGGTCTATGACCTTGGTGGCGGCACTTTCGACATCACGATCCTTGAGATCGACGATGGCCTGTTTGAGGTGAAATCCACCAACGGGGACACGTTCCTTGGCGGTGAAGATTTCGACATGCGGATCGTCAGCTATCTGGCGGACGAGTTCAAGAAAGAGCATGGCGTCGACCTGACGCTGGACAAGATGGCGCTGCAGCGTCTGAAGGAAGCGGCTGAGAAGGCGAAGATCGAGCTTTCGTCCAGCCAGCAGACGGAAATCAACCAGCCGTTCATTTCGATGGACAAGAACACCGGGCAGCCGCTGCACCTTGTGGTGAAGCTGACGCGGGCGAAGCTGGAGAGCCTTGTCGATGACCTGATCAAGAAGTCGATGAAGCCCTGCGCTGCTGCGCTGAAGGATGCCGGTCTGACCACCAGCGATATCGACGAGGTGGTGCTGGTCGGCGGGATGACGCGGATGCCGCGCGTGATCGAGGAAGTGACGAAGTTCTTCGGCAAGGAACCCCACAAGGGCGTGAACCCCGATGAAGTCGTGGCCGCCGGGGCCGCGATTCAGGCGGGCGTGCTGCAGGGTGACGTGAAGGACGTGGTCCTGCTGGACGTGACGCCGCTCAGCCTTGGGATCGAGACGCTGGGTGGCGTGTTCACCCGGCTGATCGACCGCAACACCACGATTCCGACGAAGAAGAGCCAGATCTTCTCGACCGCCGAGGACAACCAGAACGCCGTGACGATCCGGGTGTTCCAGGGCGAGCGCGAGATGGCGGCAGACAACAAGATGCTGGGCCAGTTCAACCTTGAGAACATCCCCCCGGCACCGCGTGGCATGCCGCAGATCGAAGTGACCTTCGACATCGACGCCAACGGCATCGTGTCCGTCAGCGCGAAAGACAAGGGCACCGGCAAGACGCAACAGATCACGATCCAGGCGTCGGGCGGCCTCAGCGACGAGGACATCGAAAAGATGGTCAAGGACGCCGAGGCGAATGCCGAGGCTGACCGCGCGCGGCGCGAACTGGTAGAAGCCAAGAACCAGGGCGAAAGCCTGCTGCATTCGACAAAGAAGTCGCTGACCGAGCATGGCGACAAGGTCGATGCCTCGACCGTGGAAGCGATCGAGTTGGCGATGCAGCCGCTGGAAGAGGCGCTGAAGGGCGAGGATGTCGGCAAGATCAAGGGCGGCATCCAGAACCTGACCGAGGCCGCGATGAAGCTGGGCGAGGCGATCTACAAGGCCAGCCAGTCCGAGGCCAGCGGGGCCGAAGAAGATGGGCCGCGTCCGGTGGATGACGACATCGTCGATGCGGACTTCGAGGATCTGGGCGAAAACAAGCGGAAGTGACACCGCGTGAATCGGAAGAGGGGGCGGTTCGGCAACGAACCGCCCCCACCCGGTTCTGAGAGGGGATTTTGTCCCGAATGGCAAAACGAGATTACTATGAAATCCTCGGCGTGGCGCGCGGAGCTTCAGCCGAAGAGTTGAAGAAGGCCTATCGGCAGAAGGCCAAGGAGCTTCACCCTGACCGGAATTCGGACAATCCGAATGCCGAGGCCCAGTTCAAGGAAGTGAACGAGGCTTATGATGTGCTGAAGGACGCCGACCGCAAGGCCGCCTATGATCGCTATGGCCATGCAGCCTTTGAAGGCGGCATGGGCGGCGGTGGGCGCGGCGGTCCGGGGTTCGGCGGCGGCAATGCCGATTTCGCCAGCGCCTTTTCGGATGTGTTCGAAGACCTGTTCGGCGATTTCATGGGCGGCCGCGGTGGCGGCGGACGGTCGCGCGCGCAGCGCGGATCGGACCTGCGCTACAACCTGCGGGTTTCGCTGGAGGAATCCTATCAGGGCGTCCAGAAGACGATCAACGTCCCCACATCTGTGGCCTGCGACACCTGCCGTGGCACCGGGGCGGAAGGCGGGGCGGAGCCTGTCACCTGCCCCACCTGTTCCGGCATGGGCAAGGTGCGGGCGCAGCAGGGTTTCTTCACTGTGGAACGCACCTGCCCCACCTGCAACGGCATGGGCCAGATCGTGAAGAACCCCTGCCGGTCCTGCGGCGGCGCGGGACGGATCGAGAAAGAGCGTTCGCTTTCCGTCAACATCCCCGCCGGGGTGGAGACGGGCACCCGCATCCGGCTGGCCGGTGAAGGCGAGGCAGGGCTGCGGGGCGGGCCTTCGGGCGATCTCTACATCTTCATTGAGGTGCGCGAGCATCCGATCTTTCAGCGCGACGGGATCCATCTGTTCTGTCGTGTGCCGATCAGCATCACGACCGCCGCCTTGGGCGGCGAGGTGGAGGTACCCACCATCGACGGGGGCCGCAGCCGCGTGAAGGTGCCGGTCGGCGCGCAGACGGGCAAACAGATGCGCCTGCGCGCCAAGGGGATGCCCGCCCTGCGCGGCGGCGGCCTCGGGGATATGGTGCTGGAACTGGCGGTTGAGACACCCGTCAACCTGACGGCGCGGCAGAAAGAGCTTTTGCAAGAGTTCGAAAAGCTGAGCGAAGAGAACAACCCCGAGGGGAAAAGTTTCTTTTCCAAGGTCAAGGGTTTCTGGGACGGGATGAAAAGCTGATCCCACCAGCGGCGGAAAAGGGGGGGGGCGACGGGTGACCGTCGCCCCCTTTGCATGGGCGGGATCGCGTTAAGGGCGTGTTCATGAGTTTGGGGCAAATTGTCCGCATGAAACCGCAGCACCAGTTCCATGAGGCAACGCTTCCGCTCTTCCCCATCGGGGATGAGGATGAGGCTGTCACGGCCCAACCTCTGACGGGACGGCTGCCCAGCTATATCGCCGACCATCGCAAACGGCTGCGGATGCGCTTCATGGAAAGTGGCGGTCAGGGCGTCGCGGAGTATGAGCTTCTCGAACTCATCCTGTTCCGTGCCATCGGGCGGCAGGACGTCAAACCGCTGGCGCGGCGGCTGCTGGATACGTTCGGGGATCTGGCCCGGGTCGCCTCTGCCTCGCCCGCACGGCTGTTGCAGGTGCACGGGGTGGGCGACGCCGTGGTGATGGAGTTGAAGCTGATGGAAGTGGTTGCGCAACGCATGGCCCGGTCGCGGGTGATCCAGCGCCCAGTCCTTTCATCCTGGAACGCGCTCTTGGATTATTGCCACACGGTCATGGCCCATGCCGAGCAGGAACATTTCCGCATCCTGTTCCTTGATCGCAAGAACGTGCTGGTCGCCGATGAGGAACAGGCGAAGGGGACCGTGGATCATGTGCCGGTCTATCCGCGTGAGGTGGTGAAACGCGCGCTGGAACTAGGTGCTTCGGCGCTGATCCTTGTTCACAACCACCCGTCGGGTGACCCTACCCCATCGGCGGCGGATATCGAGATGACACGCCAGATCGTGCAGGCCTGTTCGGTGCTTGGCATCACGCTGCACGACCACCTGATCATCGGCAAAAGCCGTGAGGTCAGTCTGCGGGCGGAACGTCTGATCTGAGGAAATCGGGGCGCAGCCAAAGCTCCACCCGGCGGTTCAGGCGGCGGCCTGCCCCAGTTTCATCACAGGCCATGGGCAGCGCCTCGCCAAAGGCCATGATCTGTGGCAGGCGGTCCGCTTCCAGCCCGGGGGCCGCGGCCTGCAGGGCGGCCTGAACGGTTTCCGCCCGCGTTTGGGATAGGGAGAGGTTTGCCTCGGCGGCGCCGGACCCATCGGAGAAACCCGCGAGGATCAGCGTCTCGTCCGTGAAGCCGCCCGCTTCGAGCAGGCGGGCAAGATCTTCCAACGTGGTGCGGGAATGGGCGTCAAGCGTACTGGACCCATCCTCGAAGCGGAAGGTGAAGGACAGGCGATCCGCGCCGTCCATCACATCGACCAGACGCTTCAGATCGGCAAGCGTGGTTTCGGCGCCTGCGCCCTGGATTGCGTTGATCAGGCGAAGGCCATCCGCCGTCATGGGCTGGCGTTCCGGCTGGCGGTCCACATATCCCTGCTGCGCGATAACCTGTTGCGCCTGTGGCAGGTTCAGAAACTCCAGAAACTCGCGCGCCATGAGCGGCAGGCGGCGGCGGGGCGTCAGCAGGTGCAGCGGCAGGGCAAGGGGGTAATCCTCGGCCTTGACGGCGAGGGACGTGGGCAGAAGGGGGAAGCCGCAGCTATCGGTCAGGGTCGCGATCCGGGCGGGGCCTGCCACGGCGCGCGCAGTGACGGCCAGCGCCCATGGGTCGCGGGCGACGGCGGCGGCGAGGGTGTTGAAATCCGGATGGATCACGCTGGCGACCACATCCCGCCCCAGCCGCCCCGACAGGGCACGTTGCAGGCCGTTGGTGGCAGGCAGGCCGTGCAGGACCAGCGGCATGTCGGGGCCACCGATTTCAGACCAGTTCTGCACCTCGCCCGAAAGGGCGCGGGCCAGATCGGCAGAGGACAGCTGCGCCACCGGGTTATCGGCGGCGATGATCGGCACCAGCGCATCCAGCGCCAGCGTCCGCGATCCGAGATCCGGCTCTGTCCCGGCGGAAAGGATGAGTTCGGCCCGCCCGGCCATCAGCGCCGCGCGGGCGCTGTCCTGATCCATGGGCTGAAACGAAAACTCGGCGAGAACCTGCCCCGTGGTGGGATCGGTGAGGATGGTGGCATCACCGTCAACCACATGATCGAGACCCCGCGCGCGGGCGAAGGCCGCCACAAGCGGCGGCAGCAAGGCACGGCCGGGATCGCCTTCGCCGACGATACGAACGGGGATACGGGGCGCCGTCAGATCGGGGCAGCCGGGACCATCGCAGATGACCCCCTGCCCGTCCACGGTCAGTGCGCCGTATTCCGTTTCGATGCGGTAGAACTCACCATCCCAGCCCTGCAGTGTGCCGGTCAGCGCCAGGCCACCGTCGCGCGCGGTCAGCGTCACATCCTGTGCCCACGCCCCCGACGCCACCAGACAGGCCGTAACCGCCGCCGCACACCACCAGACACGCTGCATTCCAATCCGCCGCCCTTACCTTGCGGCGGCGAGTTTCATGTCCGGCAGGGGATTATTCAAGGCCACAAAACCGCCGGCCCCGTCACATTCGGGCATGGCGAGGGTGAGGTCGGCGCGCGTGACGCGGCCGCCTTCGCTGAACAGGACTTCACCCAGCAGTTCGCGTCCGCAGGTGCGGGCGGTCACCTCGGCCTCGATGGCGAGGGGCGCCGTCGTGTCGGGCAGGTCGATGAGGCGGGCCTGCATCGGGACCGGGCCGGAGAGCGTTCCGAGGGTGGTCACAGGACCGGCGCCGGTGAGGTTGAAGGTGTCGCCTTCCATCCACTGCACGGCCAGACGGCGCAGGCTGGCCACTTCAGGCACCGGCGCGGCCACCTCGGCCAACTGCCCGTCGGGAAAGCGGATCGACAAAACCCCTGCCGGATCCAGCGCCGGGATATCGGCAAAGAGCGCACCCGTAGCGGTGGTCTGATAGGTGACGGCAAGGCCCGCATGGGCCAGTACGACGGTTTGATTGGGTTGGCATGGGGCGGCAAGGCTGATGGACAGCACGGCATCGGCGGTGGCGAAGGCATCCAGCGCGATCGGGCAGGTGTCGGCCATGGGCGTGGGACGCGGCAGGGCGGCCCCTGCTTCTGGCGCAGGGGCATCGGCCGACGCTGCGGTCGGCAAGGCGACCGGCGTTACCTGCGGGGCGGCCATGGGCGGCATCGGATCATGCGCGCCAAGGGGTGTGCCTGCGGCCTGCCGCAGGGGTGGCGGCGGAGCGACCTGTGGGACTGGAACCATGGCGGCAGATGACTGCGCGGTTCCCGATTGCATGTACTGACCGGCGCCCAGCGCCAGAAGCACCGTGCCACCCGCCATGATGAAACTACGTTTACGATCCATGTCAGCCCCTGACGCACCGTTACAGATGCGTCAGGTGCCACGGGATCGCGTCCTGCACGGGGCAGGATTGTGGCAATTTACGAAACGGTGCGCCGATCAGTCATTCGCCCCGTGGCAGTGCTTGAACCGCAGACCCGAACCGCAGGGGCAGGGATCATTGCGTGACGGGTTCCCCCACGTCGCGCGATTGGCCGGATCGAACCCGGACCGTGCGGCGGCTTCGGCCACAGCGACACCTGCGCCAGCGGCTGCAGTGGCGGGTGCCGCTGCCGCCGCGGGCGCTGCAGCAGGGGCCGGTGCCGCGGCCGGGGCGGCCGCCTGCGCGGCGCGCTGCTGGGCAAGGATCTGCTGCATCATCGCGTCCTGCTCTTCCTTGGTCATCGGGCGGATCAGCGACAGTTTCTGCGTCACCTCCTGACGAAGCGAATTCAGCATGGATTCGAACAGCATGAAGCCTTCGGTCTTGAATTCGGAAAGCGGGTCGCGCTGCGCATAGCCCCGGAAACCCACGACAGAGCGCAGGTGTTCCAGTTTCAGCAGATGTTCGCGCCATTTGCTGTCGATGGCCTGCAGAAGGACCTGCTTTTCGATGTTGCGCATCGTATCGGCCCCGAAGGCGGCGGCCTTTTCGGCCATCGCAGCCTCGGACCGCTCGGCGATGCGTTCCCGCATCACGTCCTGATCGACGCCTTCCTCGTTGGCCCAGTCGCCAATCGGCAGATCAAGGTTGAGCTTTTCCTTGACCGCAGTGACAAGGCCCGGGATATCCCACTGATCCGAATAGGTTTTCGGCGGCATGTGGAAATCAACCAGATCTTCCACCACCTGTTGGCGCATGTCCCCAGCGATGTCGTTGATGTCGTCGGACTGCATGATGTCCAGCCGCTGGCCGAAAATCGCCTTGCGCTGATCGTTCATCACATCGTCGAATTTCAAAAGCTGCTTGCGGATGTCGAAGTTGCGGCCTTCGACCTTGGCCTGCGCGCGTTCCAGCGATTTGTTGACCCACGGGTGAACGATCGCCTCGCCTTCCTTCATGCCAAGCTTGGAGAGCACTGAATCCAGCCGGTCAGACCCGAAGATGCGCATCAGATCATCTTCCAGCGACAGGAAGAAGGACGATCGGCCCGGGTCGCCCTGACGGCCCGAGCGGCCGCGCAGCTGGTTGTCGATGCGGCGGGATTCGTGGCGTTCGGTGCCCAGCACGAACAGGCCCCCGGCAGCGATGACCTTGGCCTTTTCCTCGGCGTGCTCTGCTTCGATGCGGGCGCGCACCTCATCGGGGTGAAGGTGGGGATCGGCGGCGATAGCCTCCATCACCTTCATCTCGACATTGCCGCCCAACTGGATGTCGGTGCCGCGACCGGCCATGTTGGTGGCGATGGTCACAGCGCCGAAACGGCCAGCATCGGCCACGATCTTGGCTTCCTGTTCGTGAAGCCGCGCGTTCAGCACGTTATGGGCGATGCCGGCCTTGGTCAGCATGCCCGACAGCAGTTCCGACTTTTCGATGGAGGTGGTGCCGACAAGGATCGGCTGACCCTTTTCATGCGCCCCCTGGATCGTGCGGACAATGCCTTCGTACTTTTCTTTTGCGGTGCGGTAGACCTGGTCATGTTCGTCCAGGCGCGCGACGGGGCGGTTCGTGGGAACCTCCACCACGCCAAGGCCGTAGATTTCCATGAATTCCTCGGCCTCGGTCTGGGCGGTGCCGGTCATCCCGGCCAGCTTTTCGTAAAGGCGGAAGTAATTCTGGAACGTCACGCTGGCGAGCGTCACGTTTTCCGGCTGGATGGTGACGTGTTCCTTGGCCTCGATCGCCTGATGCAGGCCTTCGGACAGGCGGCGACCGCGCATCATGCGGCCGGTGAATTCGTCGATCAGCATCACCTCGCCGTCGCGGACGATGTATTGCTGATCCTTGTGGAACAGCTTGTGCGCCTTAAGCGCCTGTGAGACGTGGTGAACCAGCGTGGTGCTTTCGGGATCGTAAAGCGACTGGCCCTCTGGCAGCAGGCCGTTTTCCTGCAGCAGCTTTTCGATGTTTTCGTTCCCGTCCTCGGTATAGGTGACGGTGCGGGTCTTTTCGTCGATCTTGTAATCTTCGTCCCGCAGGAGCGGGATCAGGGCATCGACCTTCTGATACAGGTCGCTGCGATCCTGCGACGGGCCGGAGATGATGAGGGGCGTGCGCGCCTCGTCGATCAGGATGCTGTCAACCTCGTCCACGATGGCGAAGAAATGGCCGCGCTGGGCCATATCCTCGATCGACATTTTCATGTTGTCGCGCAGGTAATCAAAGCCCAGTTCATTGTTCGTCGCATAGGTGATGTCGCAGCGATATGCGGCGCGCTTCTCCGTATCGCCCTGATAGGGGTAGACGACACCGCAGGTCATGCCGAGGGCCGCGTAGACCTTGCCCATCCATTCGGCGTCGCGTTTGGCGAGGTAGTCGTTGACGGTGACGACATGCACGCCCTTGCCCGCCAGCGCGTTCAGATAGGCGGGGAAGGTGGCCATGAGGGTTTTCCCCTCGCCCGTCTTCATTTCCGAGATATTGCCCTGATGCAGGAAGATGCCGCCTTTCAGCTGCACGTCAAAGGCGCGCAGGCCCAGCGCGCGGCGCGCGGCTTCGCGGCAGTTGGCGAAAGCTTCGGGCAGCACGGCATCCAGGCTTTCGCCGCCTTCCTGCACGCGCTTTTGCAATTCGGCGGTCTTTGCCTTGATCGCGTCATCGCTCAGCGCCGTGAATTCCGGCTCGAGCGCGTTGATCTTCGCCACGAGGGGACGAACCGACTTCACCTTGCGGTCGTTCGGCGTTCCGAACACCTTCCGTGCAAGTGTTCCAAGACCCAGCATGTTTTCTCCGCCTACCTGACATCATCGTGTGAGGCAGTGGCCTTGCCCGACCCCAACGCCTTCCATAGAAGAGCCAAGTGGCCCGGCAGGCCCCGTCGCACGCGACCCCCGCGAAATAAGGGACAGGCCGGGGATAGTCAACGTCGCTGAGGGAAGCGGCCCGATCAGGAGAAGGTGAGATGGCGAAACATAGCGGGTTCTGGGCGGGGCTTTTGCTTGCCGGATCCATGGCCTTGCCGTCACTGGCGCAGGATGACGCCGCGGCCACAGCCGATACGGTAGTGGCCACGGTGAACGGCACGGAGATCACGCTGGGCGAGTTGATCATCCTGCGGGAAAAGCTGCCGCCGCAGTATCAGGCGCTGCCCGATGACATGCTGTTCACCGGGCTGATGGATCAGGCGATCCAGCAGGCGGCGCTGGAGCAGTCGGTTGCCGCCGCCGGCACGACGAAGCGCGATGAATTGTGGATGCGCACCGACGCGCGCAGCTATCTGGCGGGCAAGGCGCTGCAAGAGATCGTGGATGCGGCCGTGACGGATGAGGCGCTGCAGGCGGCCTATGACGCGAAATACGCCAATGCCCCGGCATCGAAGGAATATTCGGCGCAGCACATCCTTGTGGACAGCGAGGAGAAGGCCAAGGAGTTGAAGGCGCAGATCGACGGCGGGGCGGATTTCGCGGAACTGGCCAAGGCCAATTCCAGCGATACCGGTTCGGCGGTGAATGGCGGCGATCTGGGCTGGTTCGGGCTAGGCATGATGGTGGCCCCGTTCGAGGCGGCGGTCGTGGCGGCGACGCCCGGCACGGTGACCGACCCGGTGCAGACGGATTTTGGCTGGCACCTGATCAAGGTGAACGAGGTGCGCGATGCCACCAAGCCCACGATTGACGAGGTGCGCGAGGAATTGGCGGCCGAGATCGAGCAAAAGGCAGTCGAGGCGAAGCTGGCGGAACTGACCGGCGCCGCCGAGATCACCCGCCCCGGCGAGGGTATTGACCCGGCCCTGCTTCGGGATGCAACTCTGCTGGACAAGTAAAACCGGGAGACGGGCCGATGGCAAAGACCGATTGGAAGGCAGAAGCGCGGGCGCTGAAGAAGAAGGTCCGCAAGCTGAAGGCCCGTGTGATGGGAGAAGAGATCGGGGCGGCGCTGACGGCCGCCCCGGTGAAGAAGAAGGCCAAGCCCGTATCGCCGCTGGCCCCGAAGGATGGTTTTCCCAAGCTGCCTGTGATCGCAGGGGTGGAGTTTGCCGCGGTCGAGGCGGGGGTGCGCTATCAGAACCGCAAGGATGTGATGCTGGTGCGGTTGGCGCCGGGAACGGCGATGGCGGGCGTGTTCACGCGGTCTTCCACCCGGTCGGGCTGTGTGCGGGACTGCCAGGCCAAGCTGGCTATGAAGGTGCCTGGCGGTGCGGGCGCGGCGATCATCGTGAATTCCGGCAATTCCAACGCGTTTACGGGCAAGGTGGGCGATGCGGCCGTCGCCGCCGTGACCGGGGGCGTGGCCGAAGCACTGGAGATACCGGCGAGCAGGGTGTTCTCGTCCTCTACCGGGGTGATCGGCGAGCCTTTGCCCTTTGAAAGGATCACCTCGCAGATCCCGGCCCTTGTGGCCGATCTGCGTGAGGATGCCATCGAGATGGCCGCCCATGCGATGATGACCACGGATACCTTTCCCAAAGGCGCCTCTGCCATCGTGCAGGGCGATGGCGGCGAGATCCGCATCGCCGGGATCGCCAAGGGATCGGGCATGATCGCGCCGGATATGGCGACGATGCTGGTCTATATCTTTACCGATGCAACGATTTCGGCGGCCAATCTGCAAAAGATGCTGTCGCGGAATGTGGATGCGACCTTCAACTCCATCACCGTGGACAGCGATACCTCAACCTCCGACACGCTGCTGGTCGCGGCGACGGGGCAGTCGGCTGCGGCCGAGGTGAAGGGACCGGTCGCCAAGGCCTTTGAGGCGGCGCTGCGGGGCGTGATGATGGATCTTGCGCATCAGGTGGTGCGCGATGGCGAGGGTGCGACGAAGTTTGTCGAGGTGCGGGTGACCGGGGCAAAGGATGATGCCGATGCCGCGCGGGTGGCCTTTGCCGTGGCGAACTCGCCGCTCGTGAAGACGGCCATCGCGGGGCAGGATCCGAACTGGGGGCGCATCGTCGCCGCCGTGGGCAAATCGGGGGCCGAGGCCGACCGTGACCGGCTGACAATCCGTTTCGGCGATATCCTTGTGGCGCAGAAGGGCTGGCGCAACCCCGACTATCGGGAAGAGGACGGCGCGGCCTATATGCGCGGCGAGGAACTGGTGATCGGGGTGGATCTGGGGCTGGGCCGGGGGAAGCGGTCGGTCTGGACCTGCGATCTGACCAGCCGGTATATCGAGATCAACGCGGATTACCGTTCGTGAAGGTCGTTCTGGTTTCGGCCGTCGCGCTGATTGATGTGGAGGGCCGGGTGCTGCTGGCGCAGCGCCCCGAGGGGAAATCCATGGCCGGCCTGTGGGAGTTTCCCGGCGGCAAGGTGGAACCGGGCGAGACGCCCGAGGCCGCGCTGATCCGCGAGTTGAAGGAAGAATTGGGGATCGACACCTGGTCCAGCTGCCTGGCACCGCTGACCTTTGCCAGCCACAGCTATGAGGGGTTCCACCTGCTGATGCCGCTGTTCGCCTGCCGCAAGTGGGAGGGAATCGTGCAGGGGCGCGAAGGCCAGCGTCTGGCTTGGGTGCGGGCGCAGAACCTGCGGGATTACCCGATGCCACCGGCGGACATTCCGCTGATCCCGATCCTGCGGGATTGGCTGTAGCGCAATCTATACGAAATTTCTCGGCTTACCCCCGACGCGGACAGAATTGTTCTGGATTTGGCAACAATTCGTATTAATCTTTCTTTCCGTATGGGGGGAACAGTATGCTTAGAACAATCACGATCGGTAGCTGCGTGTCGGTGCAGGGGATTCTTGTTGGGCAGCTTTCGGATGGAAAGCTGATGGTGCGCGTGGATGAAAAGACCTTCGTCGGTCTGCCCGTTGCACCGGCCAAGGGGGAGATGGCCAGCGCCAACTGATCACCACCGCGCGAACGAAACAGGCCGGGCATCGCTGCCCGGCCTGTTTCGTTTTCAGGCGCTGCTGCCATCAGGCAAGCGTGCGCTGCACCTCTTCGCGTTCGAAGATTTCGATCACATCGCCCGCGCGGATGTCTTCGTAGCGTTCGAAGGCCATACCACATTCCTGCCCGGACTGGACTTCCTTGACCTCGTCCTTGAAGCGCTTGAGTGTCTTGAGCGTGCCCTCGTGGATGACCACGTTGTCGCGCAGCAGGCGCACACCGGCCGAGCGGCGGGCCACACCTTCGGTGACAAGGCAACCCGCGACGTTGCCGACGCCGGTGATGCGGAACACTTCCTGGATGCGTGCGTAGCCGATGAAGTTTTCGCGTACTTCCGCCTTGAGCAGGCCAGAGGCGGCCTGTTTGATGTCGTCGATCAGGTCGTAGATGATCGAATAGTAGCGGATCTCCACGCCCTTCTGCTGGGCCGCGTTGCGGGCCGTGGCATTGGCGCGCACGTTGAAGCCGATGATCGGGGCCTTGGACGCCTCGGCCAGACCGACATCGGAATCGGTGATTGCACCCACGCCGTAATGCAGCACGCGAACGCGCACCTCATCGTTGCCGACTTTTTCCAAAGCCTGAACAATCGCCTCGGCCGACCCTTGCACATCCGCCTTGACGAGAACGGGCAGTTCGGCCACGTCAGCATCCGCCTTGGCCTTGGCCATAAGCTGTTCCAGCGTCGTGGCGGCACCGGCAGCGGCGCGTTTGTCCTTGGCGGCCTTTTCACGGTAATCCGCGATCTCGCGCGCCTGCGCCTCGGTTTCCACGACGTTCAGAACGTCGCCCGCTTCGGGCGTGCCGTTCAGACCCAGCACCTCGACCGGGACGGAGGGACCGGCCTCGGGGACGGTTTCACCCTTGTCGTTGATCAGTGCGCGGACCTTGCCCCACTTTTCACCCACAACGAAGATGTCGCCCTTGCGCAGGGTGCCGTTCTGGACAAGCACGGTGGCCACAGGCCCGCGACCCACGTCCAGCTTGGCCTCGATCACGGCGCCCATGGCGGCGCGGTTCGGGTTGGCCTTGAGTTCAAGGATTTCGGCCTGCAGGGCGATCGCCTCCAGCAGGTTGTCCAGACCCTTGCCCGTCTTGGCCGAAACCTCGACATCCTGCACTTCGCCTGACATCTGTTCGACGACCACCTCATGCTGCAGCAGATCGGTGCGAACCTTCTGGGGGTTTGCATCCGGCTTGTCGCATTTGTTGATGGCGACGATCATCGGCACTTTGGCGGCCTTGGCGTGGTTGATCGCCTCGATCGTCTGGGGCATCACGGCATCATCTGCCGCCACCACCAGAACGACGATATCGGTCACCTGCGCGCCACGCGCGCGCATGGAGGTAAAGGCCGCGTGGCCCGGCGTATCCAGGAAGGATACGAGCGAGCCGTTGGGGGTTTTCACCTGATAGGCGCCGATATGCTGGGTGATGCCACCGGCTTCGCCCGCCACGACATTGGCCTTGCGGATCGCATCCAGAAGCGAGGTCTTGCCGTGGTCGACATGGCCCATGATGGTGACGATCGGCGGACGCGGGCGCAGGTCTTCGTCCCGGTCGCTGACCGTTTCAATCGCCTGTTCCACATCGGCATCGGACACGCGCACGGCCTTGTGGCCGAACTCTTCGATCACCAGTTCGGCGGTGTCGGCGTCGATGGTCTGGTTCATGGTGACCATCATGCCCATTTTCATGAGCACCTTGACCACGTCGGCGGCACGTTCCGCCATGCGGTTGGCCAGTTCCGACACGACGATGGTTTCGGGCAGCTGCACATCGCGCACCTGCTTTTCGGCCTTCTGGCCGAAACCCATCGCCTTTTGCCGGGCCTTTTCCTGTTTCCGCTTCATCGCGGCAAGCGAGCGCTGACGCCCGCCTTCATCCGAGATGGCATCCGACAGCGTCAGCTTGCCGGCGCGGCGGCCTTCGTCGCCCTTCACCTTGCCGCGGTCTCGGTCGGTGGCGCGTTCGTCGCGTTCACGTTCGGCCTTGCGCGGGGCCAGCGGCGCGCGGGGCGCGGCGGCGGCGGCGGCACCGCCACGGGCGGCATCCTCTGCCGGGGCGGCAGGCGCGGCCTTGGCGGCCGGCGCTTCGGGCGCGGCGGCGGTGGCCGATCTCGGGCGGGTGCCCAGAACCTCGGCCTTGCGGGCGGCGGCGGCGGCGATGCGTGCCTCTTCGGCAGCGCGGGCGGCGCGTTCCTCTTCTTCGGCCTTGGCGCGGAGCGCGGCTTCGCGTTCGCGATCTTCGCGTTCCTTCGCCTCGATCTCTTCGCGGCGGCGCTGGCGTTCTTCCTCGCGCGCCTTTTCTTCCTCGGCCCGGCGGGCGGCATCTTCCTGCTCGCGCGCCTTGGCGGCACGGAGCGCGGCGAGACGCCGTTCCATTTCGGCATCGGTGATGCCGGCGGGACGCTTGGAAGGATCACCCAGATGCGTTGCGGTGCCGGATGCACCACCGGTCGCACCCGGCGTGCCGGGCTTCGTGGGGACAACCACACGCTTGCGCTTCACCTCTACGGCGACGCTCTTGGTGCGGCCATGGCTGAAGCTTTGCTTCACCTGGCCGGGGCCACGTGCCCCGCCACCCAAGCCGAGGGGTTTCTTGCCGTCAGTATCGCTCATGCCGTCTTCGTATCCTCTCCGGCGGAAATTCCGCCGATATGCCCGCGGATTCCCGCAAGCCTTGCCGCTTCCTCTACAACACGTCGTTCGAGTCCACCAGCCGCAAGCGCGGCGTGTATCGCACGTTCACGGCCGAAAGCCAAACCCAATTCCCCCGAGGAAAGACAGCCGATAAAGGCCCCATCGTCCTTGGGCGGGTGCAGCTTGGTCTTGCCGCGTTCCGATCCGTCGCTGGCCTGGATCAGGACGCGCGCCTGCCCCTTTGCCAGCCATTCCTTCACCTTTTCATAGCCGGTGACGGCCTGCCCTGCCTTGCGCGCCATCGACAGGCTGTCGATCACCCGCCGCAAGAGCTGCGCCTCGATCAGATCCGACAAACCGTCGGGCACCTTGACCGGCTGGCGCGCGGCCCGGGAGAAAAGCCCCTTTGCCGCCGCCTTGTCAATCGCCTTGCGATCCGCCGCGACATAGAAGCCCCGCCCCGGCAGACGCCCGATCACATCGGGAACGACCCCGCCGTCGGGATCCACGACAAAGCGGATCAGTCCAGCCTTCGGCTGGCTTTCGCCAGAGACGATGCACTTGCGCTCTGGTCCGTCCTGATCCGTTTCCCGGCCACCCCGCGTCATGGGCGTTCCCTGAACCCGAAGCCTGCGATCAGGCTTCGGCCTCCTCGTCTTCGTCGCTTTCGGCGGCGGCGGTTTCCAGTTCGGTCGGATCAACCCAGCCCAGCATGACGCGCGCGGTCATGATCAGGTGCTGCGCCTCTTCCAGCGACATCTCGAACTTCTCGAGCACGCCTTCGTCTTTCTTGCGCTGGCCGTTCTCGGTCGTCCAGCCACCGGCGAGTTCCCAGTCGGCGCAGGTGGCGAAGTCTTCCAGCGTCTTGATGCCGTCCTTGGCCAGCGCCTCTACCATCTGGGGGGTGAGACCTTCGAATTCAATGAGGCTTTCCTCGACGCCCATCGCGCGGGCTGCTTCCAGTGCCTTGCGGTTCTGCTCTTCGAGGAAGTCACGCGCGCGGGCCTGCAACTCGGCCGCCGTATCCTCATCAAAGCCGTCGATGGACAGAAGTTCGTCCGCTTCGACATAGGCCACTTCTTCGAGGTTGGTGAAGCCTTCGGAAACAAGGAGTTGCGCCATCATCTCATCGACATCGAGCGTGTCCATGAACAGCTTGGTGCGTTCCGCGAATTCGGCCTGACGGCGCTGCGATTCCTCGGCCTCGGTCATGATGTCGATATCAAGGCCCGTCAGTTGCGACGCCAGACGCACGTTCTGGCCACGGCGGCCGATGGCGAGGGAAAGCTGCTCATCCGGGACGACAACCTCGATCTTGCCGGCTTCTTCGTCGATCACGACCTTGGACACCTCGGCCGGTTGCAGCGCGTTCACAAGGAAGGTGGCCTGATCCTGGTTCCACGGGATGATGTCGATCTTTTCGCCCTGCAGTTCGTTCACCACGGCCTGCACGCGGCTGCCGCGCATCCCGACGCAGGCACCGACCGGGTCGATGGAGTTGTCATAGCTGATCACGGCGATCTTGGCGCGCGAACCCGGATCGCGGGCGACGGCCTTGATCTCGATGATGCCGTCGTAGATTTCGGGCACTTCCATCTTGAACAGTTCGGCCATGAACATCGGGTCGGTACGCGACAGGAAGACCTGCGGACCGCGCGCCTCGCGCCGGACATCCTTGATGTAGCAGCGGATGCGATCGTTCGGGCGATAGGCTTCGCGGCCGATCTTTTCGTTGCGGCGCAGGATGCCTTCGCCACGGCCGATATCGACGATGATGTTGCCGTATTCTTCGCGCTTCACCACGCCGTTGATGATGCTGCCCTTGCGATCCTTGAATTCTTCGAACTGGCGATCCCGCTCGGCCTCGCGCACCTTTTGCAGGATCACCTGCTTGGCCGATTGCGCCGCGATGCGGCCCAGATCGACGGGGGGAACCTCGTCGATGATTTCATCGCCCACGGCGGCATCGGCCTTGTAGGCCTTGGCCTGCTTGACGGTCAGCTGGGCGTGGTGGTTTTCCACCGCCTCATCTTCGACGACCGTGCGGATGCGGGCAAAGGTGGCGCGGCCCGTCTTGCGGTCGATCCTCACGCGGATGTCGAGATCGCTGCCGTAGCGCGACTTGGCGGCGCGGGCGAGCGATTCTTCCATCGCCTGGATCACCAGATCCGGGTCGATCATCTTTTCCCGGGCCACGGCCTCGGCCGTTTGCAGGAGTTCGAGCTGGTTCGCAGAGGTGATTGCCATGATGGCCTCCGGGCTTCGTCAGTGTTTCGTTTCGGGCGCGTCGGAGGGGGTTTCCTCTTCGCCTTCGAATTCTTCGATGTCGGTGAACTTGCTTTCGTCGATCGCGCCAGAAGCTTTGCGCTGGCGCAGCATCTCGGCGATCAGGTCGTCGGTCAGGATCAGCTTGGCATCCGACAGCCAGTCGAATTTCAGGCCGATGGTCAGGGGCTGACCCGCCTCTTCGATTTCGATCAGCACCTCGTCGCCTTCGGTGCCTTGCAGAATGCCCTTGAAGCGGCGGCGGCCGTCGATGAGTTCGGTGGTCTCGATCCGGGCCTCGTAATCGGCCCAAATGTCGAAATCCTTCAGCCGCGTCAGCGGCCGGTCGATCCCGGGGGAGGATACTTCGAGGACATAGTTTTCCTCGATCGGGTCTTCGACATCCAGCACGGCAGAGACGGCGGTGGAGATGGCGGCGCAATCGTCCACCTCGATCCCGCCATCGGGGCGGTCGGCCATGATCTGCAGGACGCGGGTCTTGCCGCCCATGAGCCGGATGCGAACAAGTTCGAAGCCCAGCCCTTCGATGACGGGGCCGACGATGGCCGCGAGGCGGCGGTCGATGGCGGTCTTGGCGATCAGGTCGGTCATTCGGGTTCCGATGGAAACAAAAAAGCGGGCTCAGCGGCCCGCATGTCAGGTTCGGTGGGGCCGGGTTTGGACCCCGACACCGCTGTTGTAAGGCCATATACGTGGCGGGGCCCGAGTCTGCAAGGGTTTTGGTCAGGACCGCCGCGATCAGAAGCGGCGCAGGCCATCCATCGCGCGCACCAGCCCTTCGCTGATGCCGGGTTCCGACAGGGCGTGACCGGCAAAGGGGATCAGGCGGATTTCGCAATTGTCCCAGCCTTGCGCCAGTTTCCAGGCCGATACGGGCGGACAGATCATGTCATACCGCCCCTGGATGATCGTGGCGGGGATGTGCTTGATCCGGCCCTTTTCGCGCAGGATCCAGCCGTCTTCTTCCAGAAAGCCGCCGTTGTAGAAGTAGTGGTTCTCCAGCCGGGCGAAGGCCCGGGCGTATTCGGCGGGGCTTTCCCCTAACGGGCCATCATGGTGGATGGAGGCCAGCGCGTTTTCCCAATTGGCCCAGATGCGGCCAAAGCGCGTTTCTTCCATCACGTTGCCCGAGAAGAGGCGGCGGTGATAAGCGGCGATCAGGTCGCCACGTTCATCCGACGGGATGGCGTTGACGAAGCGCGCCCAAAGCTCCGGGAAGAAGGCACCGGCGCCACCGCCGTAGAACCAGTCAAGTTCGGACCGGGTCATGAGGAAAACGCCGCGCAGAACCATGTGCACCACCCGTTCGGGATGGGTGATGGCGTAGATGAGCGCCAGCGTCGCGCCCCAACTGCCGCCAAAGCAGATCCAGCGCGAGATGCCCAGTTCGTTGCGGATCACCTCGATATCCGAGACGAGGTGCCATGTGGTGTTCTGGATCACCACGGCGTGCGGGCGGGATCGGCCGCAGCCGCGCTGATCGAACAGGATGATGCGAAACACGGTCGGATCGAAGTAACGCCGCATCGCGGGGCTGCACCCGCCGCCCGGGCCGCCGTGCAGCACGATGACGGGTATGCCGTTCGGATTGCCGCATTGTTCGACATAGATGCGATGCCCATCGGCCATGGCGATCACGCGCTGATCGAACGGGTCGATCGGCGGGTAGAGAAATTCAACTGCGCGCTTTTGGCCTGATCTGTGGTCCATCGTTGCCCTATATAACGCGCAAAACTGTTGAACCAAAGTTAAACAAGAGGACGCCATGACGGCAACGACGACCGTAGATCCGGCAGAGGTGGCAAAATTCGAGGCGATGGCCGCCGAATGGTGGGATCCGAACGGCAAGTTCAAGCCGCTGCACATGCTCAACCCGTGCCGTCTAGACTATATCACCAACCAGATCGCGGCGGAGTTTGACCGTGACCTGACCCAGCCCCTGCCCTTCAAGGGGTTGAGAATACTGGATATTGGCTGCGGTGGCGGGCTTTTGTCAGAACCCATGGCGCGGCTGGGGGCCGATGTCGTGGGGGCGGATGCGGCGGCGCGGAACATCCCGGTGGCGCGGTTGCATGCAGAACAATCGGGGTTGCGGATTGATTACCGGCATACGACTGCGGAGGACATGGCGGCGGCGGGCGAGCGGTTCGATGTCGTTCTCAACATGGAAGTGGTGGAGCATGTGGCAGACCCGTTGGCCTATCTGACAGCGTGTCAGATGTTGTTGAAAGACAATGGGTTGATGATCTGCTCTACCTTGAACCGCAATCCGAAGAGTTTTGTCATGGCGATCATCGGGGCGGAATATGTGATGCGCTGGCTGCCCAAGGGCACGCATGAATGGGCGAAGTTCATCACGCCGGACGAGCTTTATGATCTGATCCGCCGCGCGGGGCTGGAGCCGGTGGACAAAAAGGGTATGGTTTTCAATCCCATAAGCTGGTCCTGGTCGCTGTCGGCGCGGGATCTTTCGTGCAATTACGTGACCGCCAGCGTGAAGCGGAGCGGCGGTTAATCATCGATTCCAGCGGTGGCAGGAAAGGGTGCAGACGGGCGTGCAGCAAAGTGTATGCACGCCGCGAACGGCGGGTGTCCGGGAAATTAACCATGTGTCGGTCGGAAACGGATAAGGGCGGCCCACGACGGGGCCGCCCTTTCCGCTGTGACAGGCGTGGTCAGATGTTGCCTGCGCTCATCTCGCGGGCGATGTGATCGGCCTGACGGATGGCCAGCGCAACGATGGTGAGCGTGGGGTTCTCTGCCGCGCCGGTGGTGAACTGCGAGCCGTCCGAGATGAACAGGTTCGCGATGTCATGCGTCTGGCCCCATTTGTTGCAGACGCCATCCTCGGGCCGTTCCGACATGCGGTTGGTGCCGAGGTTGTGCGTCGAAGGATAGGGCGGCGTCGGGAAGGACCGGGTCGCGCCCACAGCATCATAGATGGCCATGCCCTGCTTGTAGGCGTGGTTGCGCATCGCGATGTCGTTCGGGTGATCATCGAAATGCACGTTGGCGACCTTGAGCCCATACTGATCGGTCGCATCCGACAGGGTGACGCGGTTGGTGGATTGCGGCATGTCTTCGCCCACGATCCACATCCCGGCCATGTTTTCGTAATGGTCGAGCGCGGTGGTGAAGCCACGGCCCCATGCGCCAGGGTTCAGGAAGGCCGCCATGAAGGGCAGGCCCAGCGCCAGCGTTTCCAGCTCATAGCCACCAACGAAGCCGCGCGACGGATCGTGGCGCGCTTCATCCTGAACGATGCCGGCCATGGTGGTGCCACGCCACATGCGGACGGGTTTGTCGAAGATGCCGTAGACCGACCCGGTGGTGTGGCGCATGTAGTTGCGGCCCACCTGATCGGACGAGTTGGCAAGCCCGTTGGGGAACATCGACGAGGCCGAGTTCAGCAGGAGGCGCGGCGATTCGAAGGTGTTGCCCGCCACGCAGACGATGCGCGCAGCCTGGAACTGCAGGTTGCCGTCCTTGTCGAAGTATTCGACACCCGTCACCTTGCCCGCGTCATTGTGCAGGATGCGGGCGACGTGGGACCGTTCGCGCACCTCGAGGTTGCCGGTCGCCTCACCTTCCGGGATGTCGGTATAGGCGGCGGACCATTTCGCCCCCCATTTGCAGCCCTGGAAGCAGAAGCCGGTCTGCTGGCAGGCGATCCGGCTGCCGGTTTCGTTGGAGGACTGGATGGCCATGCGGCCGGTGCTGACCTCTTTGTAGCCCAGCGCGAGGGCGCCTTTTTCAAAGACCTTGTAGTTGTTGTTGCCGGGAAGGCCGGGACGGTTGCCGGTGCGGGTGACGCCCAGCTTTTCTTCGGCCTTGTCATACCAGGGGGCCATTTCGGCGGCGTCGATGGGCCAATCGAGCAGACTGGCGCCTTCGACCTTGCCGTAAGTGGTCAGCGCCTTCCATTCATGTTCCTGAAAACGGATCGAAGCGCCCGCCCAGTGGGTGGTGGTGCCGCCCACGGCCTTGACGATCCAGGCCGGAAGCCCGGCGAAATCCTTGGCCACGCGCCATGTGCCGCTGGTGGTGCGGGTGTCGAGCCACGCGAGTTGGGAGAAGCTGTCCCATTCGTCGTTCAGGTAATCTTCGGGCAGATAGCGACCGCCCGCTTCCAGCGCCACGACCTTGACGCCCTTTTGCGCCAGTTCGTTGGCCAGCACACCGCCGCCCGCGCCGGTGCCGATGATGACGACCACGGAGTCGTCGGTCAGGTCAAACTTCGCAACCATTGGATCGCCCCCTCTTACAGCCAGTTGATGTCATCAAAGCCACGCTCGATGTAGCCACCGAGCGAGAAGCTTTCGCCCTCATAGCCAAAGATCGGCCACAGGGCTTTCTGGTTATAGAGACCGGTCACGAGACCTGCGCGCACGGTCTGGAAGAAGGGGGTGCCTTCGATGGCCTTGAGCACGGCAACGCGGTCTTCCTCCCAGCCGATCGACAGATAGTCGGCATGGCCGGCAGCGGCGGCAGCGGCGTTGAGTTCGGTGATCCCGGCCTCGACCTGTTCGGCGTTTTCAGCGCTGTCATAGCCCTTGACGGCGGTGGCGTAGAATTCATCGCCCACCTGATCATGCGGGTAGATATCGCGCGCCATCTGGATGAGCGTGGCCATGGATTCGGGCTTGATCGCGGTGGTTTCCATCGCCCAGGCGGCATTGCCAGAGGCGACGAAGCCCGCGCCGACGACAAAGCTGGCCCCGACCGCGACAGAGCGCGACAGTAGCTGGCGGCGCGTCATACCCCGGCTTTTCAGCGCCGGTTCCTTCAACTGTTGTGTCATTTTCTCCTCCCTGAGAATGACGGTGAAGCTTGGGCCGCGCGGCGGTTCCTCTGACCCGCCGCGGGGCGACGTTCAAAGGTAGCGACCGGCCCTTTGCAGAACCTCGATCTGGTATCCGTCCGGGTCGGCGATGAAGAAGAAGCGCGCGATCACGGTGCCGCCGGGCGCGAAATCCACGAGCTTGCGCGGGGCGAGCCCTGCCGCGGTGAGGCGGGCGTGTTCAGCATCCACATCCGCAACCGAAAAGGCGAGGTGGCCATAGCCATCACCAAGGTTGTAAGGCTCTGTCCTGCCCTTGTTGACCGTCAGCTCCAGTTCGAACCCGGTTTCGGCGTTGGACAGGTAGATCAGGGTGAAAGTCTCGAAATCCAGACGGTCGGCAACCTTCAGGCCGAAGGCCTGTTCGTAGAATGCGAGTGAGCGTGCTTCATCAAGCACGCGGATCATGCTGTGAATGGCCTTGGCCAAGGTCTTCCTCCGTCAGGTCTTCTGGACTGTCCTGAGGAGAAGTCTGTGGTCGTTCCGGGCCGCGCTGGTAGTAGGTCTATACTACGCGCAACTTTTTATTCGGCAGCCATCGCATGGGCGGCGCGGACATGGGCGCGCTGGTCCATATGGACAAGGCAGGCGCAGCGCAGGAGCGAGGTGAAGTTCTCCGGCTCTCCGCGTTGTTCCAGAACCTCGGCATGGAGTTTGGACACGAAGGCGGGGGTTGTGCTGCCTTCGGCCGCGGCGATTTCATCTACGATCTCCCAGAAGGCGCGTTCCAGCCGGATGCTGGTGCTTTGGCCGTTCAGCCGCAGGCGGCGGGTGATGCTTTCATAGCGGGCGGGGTCCTGCCCCGCGAAAACCTGACACATGGATCTGTCCTCCCTGACGATGATCCCTCCGACGGATGGATGATTATTCAAGTAAAGCGTGGCGGCATCCGGCAAGGCAAGAGGCACGGCACCGATACCAAAGTCGCATGAGGCGAGGCGCCGCGGCGCCGGTGGGGCGTTGCGCCGCGCGGCGATCCGTGCAGGAATTGCCCCGGGATTGGCAGGCGGGCAGGAATGAAACCTTATCGGAATGAGGCGTGGCTGCTGTTGCTGCCTGCGGCGGGGCTTATGGGTTTTATTGGCGTGGTCCCGCTGATCGCGGTTTTCAACTATTCGCTGCATGATATCTTTTCGCTGGCCGATGTGCATTGGGTGGGCGCGGAATGGTATGAGGAGATCATCACCTCGGACCGGTTCCATGCGAGCCTGCTGCGGAGCCTGCTGTTCGCGGCGGTGGTGCTGTCGGTGCAGGTGCCGCTTGGGGTGGGGCTGGCGCTGCTGGTGCGGCGGACGGGGCGCTGGGCGGTGATGCTGCTGATGCTGGTGGCGCTGCCGCTTGTGGTGCCGTGGAACATGATCGCGATGATGTGGCTAGGCCTGATCGACCCGGCCACGGGGATCGTGGGGCGGGCGCTGGCGGCGGCGGGGGTGGTGTTCGACTGGAAGTTCACCGCGTGGCAGACATGGGTGCTGCTGGTGGTGATGGACACGTGGCACTGGATCGGGCTGGTGGTGATCCTTGCCTATGCGGGATTGTCGGGGATATCGCCGGATTACTATCGCGCGGCGGCTATTGACGGGGCGTCGCGGGTGGCGGTGTTTCGGTTCATCGAATTGCCCAAGATCGCGGCGCCGCTGGGAATCGTGCTGCTTTTGCGCTTTGTGGACAGTTTCATGATCTACACCGAGGCCTTCGCCATCAACGCGGGCGGGCCGGACATGGCGACGCATTTCCTGGCCATCGACCTTGGGGAAGAGATCAAGGGGTTCAGCTATGGGTCGGCGGCGGCGCGGTCGATGGTCTATTTCCTGATCGTGATCACGGTGGTCTGGGCCTTTGTGCGGATCAGCGGCCTGTCGCGGCAGGAGGCATGACGATGGGGGGCCTGATCCTGCGGCTGGCCGTTTTCGCCCTGCTTGCGCTGTTCATCCTGCTGCCTTTGGCGCAGACCTTTGTTCTGAGCTTTATGTCCACCCTCCCGCGCGAGGGGATGGTGGAGGGGCAGTGGAGCCTGATCAACTATCGCAACATTCTGGCCGAACCCGCGCTGCGGGAATCGATCCTGAATTCGTTGATCTATGTGCTGCTGAATGTCGCGCTGTGTATCGGGGCGGGGCTGCCCGCGGCCTATGCGCTGTCGCGCTACAGGTTTGCCGGGGATCGGCATTTCCTGTTCCTGCTGCTGGCGTTCCGGGTGACGCCGCCGGTGGTGCTTTCGCTGCCGATCTTCATCCTTTTCGCCAATCTGGGGCTGGTGAATTCGCCGGTCGGCATCGCGCTGGTGCATTGCCTGTTCAACCTGCCCATCGCGATCTGGATCCTTGAGAGTTTCATTTCCGCCGTACCGCGCGAGTTTGACGAGACTGCGTTTCTGGACGGCCATTCGCTGCCGTCCTTCATCCTGCGGCTGCTGGTCCCGGCGATCGCGCCGGGGATCGGGGTGGCGGCGTTCTTCTGTTTCCTGTTCTCGTGGGTGGAGGTGGTGTTTGCACGCATCCTGACGGTGACGGCGGGCAAGCCCATCACAATGGCGATCAATGCGCTGTTCGGCTTCCAGACGGATATCGGGCTGGTCATGGCGATGACGGTGGTATCGCTGATCCCCGGCCTGGGGATGATCTGGTTCGTCCGCAACCACATCGCGCGGGGCTTCGCGATGCGCGCGTGATCCCGGTTGGAGTTGGGTCCGGAACGGGGACCGATTCGCCACGAAGGGCGCCTGCGACGCGGGCAGTGGACCGGCTTGGAGTAACCTGCGGTTGCATCCGTGGCCGGAGCCGCGCCACGGCAGCAGGTCAGATACGAAATATGGCTAAAAGATGGCCGGACTCCCGGTGACTCTGTTAATCTTGATTGAAACGCCACAGCCACGGGCGCAAAATCGGGCCTTGGGTTTAAGCAGGGATTGGACCGATGCGGAAAGTTTTGGGAATGCTGGCGGCATTGGCGCTGATGGGGTCGCAGGCACAGGCCGCGATCATCACGGGACCGACGAGTGTTCTGGCAGGCCAGAGCTACACCTATACCTATGACGCCGGCCCGGTTGACCTGCTGGACGGGTATGACTTTTACATCCTGAATTTGCTGGTCAACGATGGGGTGAATGGGGATTACTTTGGCAGGTTCGGCTTTCCCTTTCCGGCCAACAACCTGTTCACCTTCGATTGGACATTCAGCGTGACAGGTCCGGCGTTTCTGAGCGTCACCAGCTATCTGGAAAGCTATGCCGACGCGACGATCACCTATAGCCCTGACGGCTTCCCTAGGATCTTCAAGACGGAAGGGGTGACGCGCAGCGAGTTGATTGAAGACGCGGCAAGGCTTGGCGTTTCGGTGGTTCCGATTGGTGGCACGCTGCCGCTGCTGCTGACGGCGCTGGGCGTGGCCGGGCTGGTGGCGCGGCGGCGCGCTGCGAAAGAGGCGATCCCGGCCTGATCGGCGACGAAAGCCCTGCCGTCAGCCCTGAAGCTGACGGCGGAGGAGTTGCAGATCGTCGTTGAGCTGGCTGTCGGTGGCCATGAGCTCTTCGATCTTGCGGACACCATGCATGATGGTGGTGTGGTCACGCCCCCCGAAGCGGCGCCCGATTTCCGGCAGGCTGCGCGGGGTGAGGTGCTTGGCCAGATACATCGCCACCTGACGCGGGCGCGCGATCGTGCGGTTGCGCTTTGGCCCGATCATATCGGACAGGCGGATGTTGTAATGTTCCGCCACCTTGCGCTGGATCTCTTCGATCGTGAGCTTGCGGTCAGACGCGCGCAGGATATCGGCCAGGCAATCCTGCGTCAGTTCCAGCGTGATCTCGCGCCCCACCAGCGAGGCAAAGGCGAAGAGGCGGGTGAGCGCGCCTTCGAGAACGCGGACATTCGTGGTGATGCGATGGGCGAGGAATTCCAGCACCCCGTCCGACAGGACAAGGCCACGATACTGGCTGCGGTAGAGTTCCACCTTCTGCTGCAGGATGCCCAGACGCAGTTCGTAATCGGTCGGGTGCAGGTCCACCACAAGGCCGCATTGCAGACGCGACTTGATCCGCTCTTCGAGATCCTTGATCTCGCCCGGGGCGCGGTCGGCGGAGATGACGATCTGCTTGTTCTGATCGACCAGCGCGTTGAAGGTGTGGAAGAACTCTTCCTGCGTGCTGTCCTTGCCGGCGATGAACTGCACGTCATCGACCATCAGCACATCGACAGAGCGGAACAGTTCCTTGAAATCCATGATCTGGCGTTCGCGCAGGGCCTGCACGAAGCGATACATGAACTGTTCGGCAGACAGGTAGAGCACCCGCAGATGCGGCTGGCGGTTCTGCAGTTCATGCGCGATGGCGTGCATCAGGTGCGTCTTGCCGAGCCCCACGCCGCCATAGAGGAAAAGTGGGTTGAAGCTGACGGGGCCCCCTTCGGCCACGCGGCGGGCGGCGGCGTGAGCGAGTTCGTTGGGTTTGCCCACGACGAAGGAATCGAAGGTGAAGCGTGCATCGAGCGGCGCACCGGGCACCTCTTCAAGATCCGCGCTGCGGGTGGCGGAACGGGTGCGCTGCGCCGCCGCAGCAGGACGGGGCGCAACAGCCGCTTCGGGGGCAGAGGGGCGGTTGGCCACGGCAAACTCCACCCGTTCGACCTGTGCGCCCGCCGTGTTCAACTGCGCGCGGATATGGTCAGAGAAGTTGCGGGACACCCAATCGCCGAAGAACGAGGTCGGCACTTCAAAGCGGGCGACCCCGTGCTTGAGGTCGGAGAATTTGAGCGGTTCGATCCAGGTTACATAGTTATTGCGGCCAACCCTCTTGATCAGTTCCTCGCGGACCAAACCCCAAGTCTCGTTCGTCATTCTTCCTGACCCGTGCGGCGGCGTGCTTCTGAACCTGTGGCAGATCCGGCACGCCTGTTGTTGTTGCACCGGCATGACTGCCGGGGCTATCGCCCGCGACCGGGGTTCATCGCATGGCTGCGCACAGCGCTTGCCTTGCGGAAACAGCCCATTTCCACACCCCTTCGCCGGGGCACCCAGAGCCCATTTCCAGCCTGCAAGACCGGCAAGTCACACAAAGCCAGACCAGATGACTATCTGGCCCAAACCTGCCTGACCTGATTTCCACACAACCTGTGCAGACACCACAACCAACTGAAACGCAAACAGAAATCGACGGCGTAAGCACACGCTTGGCAGCCTTGCGAACCTGTCGAAATCCGTTCGCGATTCCGCTTTGTCCCCCAAGACGAGAGTGAATCGCAAGGAGACGCTAGCAAGCCGCCACGCGGGGGTGCAACCGAACTTCACGCTTGACAGAAGTATGACCAAACCGAATCCGGCACCCCTTGCAAATGAGCAACGCCGTGTGCCGAAAACGCAAAACCGGCGGGTTCAGAAGCCCCGAAAACGAACAGGGCGCAGCCCCTGCGGGATGCGCCCTGTCTGTTGGAAAAACTGTGTGTGGATTAGGCGGCGGGGGTCGCCAGAGCCTTCACGCGCGCAGCGAGACGCGACATTTTGCGCGACACGGTGTTGGCATGCAGGATGCCCTTGGTCACGCCACGGTCAAGCTCGGGCTGGGCGGCACGGAGAGCGGCGAGTGCTGCTTCGGCGTTGCCGGAGGCGATAGCCTCTTCCACCTTGCGCACGAAGGTGCGGATGCGCGAACGACGAGCCTTGTTCACCGCATAGCGGGTTTCGGACTGACGGGCGCGTTTCTTGGACTGGGCCGTATTTGCCATGGGCGGTTCGTATCCTGTAGGTCTTTGTTTCAGATCGGTTGCACAAAGACCCAAGGCTCCGCCCCGAGGTGCGGAATCGATTCTTGCCTAAGCGGGCCCACGCGCATGTGACGGCGGGCTATAGTGCAAGCCGGATGGAAAGGAAAGCCGGAAAATAAGGCGATTTCCGCAGCGCGCGGGCGATCAGCGGTCGCGGAACTGCGGTTCGCGCTTTTCCAGGAAGGCGGACATGCCTTCCGCCTGATCTTCGGTCGCGAAGGCGGCGTTGAACATGCGGCGTTCGAAGAGGATGCCTTCCCGCAGGGTGGTTTCCTGTGCGCGGTTGACCGCCTCTTTCACGATCATGGTGGTGATCGCGGATTTCTGGGCGATCTTTGCGGCGGCTTTCATCGCCTCGGCCAAAAGGTCCTTGGCGGGGACGACCCGCGAGACAAGGCCGCAGCGTTCGGCCTCGGGCGCCTCCATGAAGCGGCCGGTGAGGTTCATGTCCATCGCCTTGGACTTGCCCACGGCGCGGGTGAGGCGCTGGGTGCCGCCCATGCCGGCGACGATGCCGAGGTTGATCTCGGGCTGGCCGAATTTGGCGGTATCGGCGGCGATGATGAAATCGCACATCATGGCCAGCTCGCAGCCGCCGCCAAGGCAGTAGCCAGCAACGGCGGCGATGATGGGTTTGCGGACGCGGGTGATGGCGTCGGCCTCGGGCGCGAAGAGATCGTCGAAGAAGACGTCGGTGAACGACTTTTCGGCCATCTCCTTCACATCGGCGCCTGCGGCGAAGGCCTTGTCAGACCCGGTGATGACGATGCAGCGGACCTTGTCGTTGCGATCGGCGGCGGTGACGGCGGCCGCCAGTTCCTGCATGAGCCGGGCGTTGAGGGCATTGAGCGCCTCGGGCCGGTTCAGGCGGATGAGGGCGATGTAATCCTCGATCTCGACGATCAGCGTCTCATAGGCCATGGCGCGGCTCCGTTTTCTGGTTGGGCAGACTCGTAGCAGCAACCGGGCGGTTATCAAGCCCCACGCGCCGCGATTAACGGCGCGTCATTTCTGGCAGGACGGGCAGTAGAAGGACGAGCGGCCCGATTGCACGATGCGCCGGATCGTCGCCGTGCAACCGGGGGTGAGGCAGGGCGCTCCTTCGCGACCGTAGACCTGAAAGCTGTGCTGGAAATAGCCCAGTTCGCCATCGGCCTGCCGGTAATCGCGCAAGGAGGACCCCCCGGCGGTGATCGCCTCGGCCAGCACGTCGCGGATGATGGGGACGAGCGCGGCGGCGCGGGGGGCGGCGATCCGGCCCGCCTTGCGCGAAGGGTGGATGCGGGCGCGGTAGAGCGTTTCGCAGACATAAATATTGCCCAGCCCCGCGACGAGGTGCTGGTCCAGAAGCGCGGCCTTGATGGGCGTGTTGCGGCCCTTGAGGCGGGCCGCGAGATAGGTTTCGTCAAAGGCATTGCCCAGCGGTTCGGGGCCGAGTGCGGCGAGAAGCGGGTGCGCCTCTGCCGCAGCGGTGGGCATCAGGTCCATCGCGCCAAACCGGCGGGCGTCATTGAAGGTGACGCGGGCGCCGGTATCCATGTCGAGGACTACATGATCATGCTTTTCCGGCGCGGGGTGATGATGGTGCCATTCGCCCAGCGTGGCACGGTCGGGTGCCGCACCGTCACCCGAGATCGGCGGCGGTGCAGAAATCAGCATCCGGCCCGACATGCCCAGATGGATGAGCAGCGTTTCATCCGTGGACAGATCGGCGAGGATGTATTTCGAGCGGCGGCGCAGGGCGATCACCCGCGCGCCGGTCAGGCGTTCGGCCATCTGCGGCGGGAAGGGCCAGCGCAGATCGGGCCGGTTGACGGTGGCGCGGGTGATGCGGCGCCCCTCCATCACCGGGGCAAGGCCGCGGCGGACGGTTTCAACCTCGGGCAGTTCGGGCATTCGGGGCCTGTCGGACATGTGGGCGCATTGCAGCGCCGGGGAACCGGCCTATAAGAGGGGGCAAGCGAGAGGAACGGCAAGACCCCATGACCGACCAAGATCAAGGCACGACGCATTTCGGGTTCCAGACCGTGCCGGAGGCCGACAAGGCAGGCATGGTGCATGGCGTCTTTACCCGCGTGGCCAGCCGCTATGACATCATGAACGATCTGATGTCGGGCGGTGTGCACCGGCTGTGGAAGGACGCGATGATGGACTGGCTGGCCCCGCGTCCGGGCCAGAGGCTGCTGGATGTGGCGGGGGGGACCGGGGACATCGCCTTTCGCTTCCTGAAGCGCGCGACAGGCGCATCCGCCGTGGTGCTGGACATGACCGAGTCCATGCTGGTGGAAGGGCGCAAGCGGGCCGAGGCCGAGCGGCAGGCCGAGCGGCTGGATTGGGTGGTGGGCGATGCGATGGCGCTGCCCTTCCCGACGAACAGCTTTGACGTCTATACGATCAGCTTCGGCATCCGGAACGTGACGCGGGTGCAGGATGCGTTGGCCGAAGCGTACCGCGTGCTGCGGCCCGGCGGGCGGCTGATGGTGCTGGAGTTCAGCCATATCCCGAATGACCTGCTGCAAAAGGCCTATGACGCCTATTCCTTCAACGTGATCCCGGTGATGGGGCAGATCGTGGCGAAGGATCGCGACAGCTATCAGTATCTGGTCGAATCGATCCGCAAGTTTCCCGATCAGGAAACCTTTGCGGGCATGATCCGGAAGGCGGGGTTCGGTCAGGTGAAGTATCGCAACCTGACCATGGGCGTGGCGGCGCTTCATTCCGGCTGGAAGCTCTGACGTGCGGGGACCGCATAACATCTGGCGCCTCGTGCGGACCGGCGCGACGCTGGAGCGGACCGGGGCAATGGCCGTGGTGCTGGAGGCGTTCCGCGCGCCCGCATCCATCCGCGTGGCGGCGCGGCTGCTGGGCTGGCCGTTCAAATGGCTGGGCCTGCGGGGCGACCCGGCGCTGCCGCCCGCGACACGCGCGCTGACGGCGCTGGGGCCGGCCTATATCAAGTTCGGGCAGATCCTTTCCACGCGGCCCGATATCGTGGGCGATGATCTGGCCGAGCAGTTGAAATATCTGCAGGACCAGTTGCCCCCCTTTCCCACGGCAGTGGCGAAGAAGATGATCGAGGCAGAGCTTGAGGTGCCGGTCGATCAGGTGTTTTCCGAGTTTTCCGAGCCTGTCGCCGCTGCGTCGATCGCGCAGGTGCATCGAGCGCGGCTGGCCGAGACCGGCGAGGAAGTGGCGGTCAAGGTGCTGCGCCCCGGGATCGAACGGGCATTTCGCAAGGATATTGATGCCTTCTACCTGATCGCCCGGACGATCGAGATCGTGGCGCCCGCCGCGCGGCGGCTGCGCCCCATGGATGTGATTGCGCATTTCGAAGGCGTGGTCATGGGCGAGCTGGACCTGCGGCTGGAATCTTCGGCCGCGGCAGAGTTCGCTTCGAATACCGAACAGGACGAGGGGTTCCGCGTACCGCGGCCCGTCTGGGCGCTGTCGGGGCGCACGGTGATGACGCTGGGCTGGGCGGCGGGTATCGGGATGAACGAGAACGCCGCCATTGATGCGGCGGGGCATGATCGCAAGGTTCTGGCGGCGCGGGTGCTTGCGCTGTTTCTGAACCATGCGCTGCGGGACGGCTTCTTTCACGCCGACATGCATCAGGGGAACCTGAAGGTGGGCGCGGATGGGGCGATCATCGCGCTGGATTTTGGGATCATGGGGCGGATCGACGAATATACCCGCCGGGTCTATGCCGAGATCCTGATGGGGTTCATCCGCAAGGATTACCGCCGCGTGGCGGAGGTGCATTTCGAAGCGGGCTATGTGCCAGCAGATCGTGACATCGACGAATTTGCCCGCGCGCTGCGGGCGGTGGGCGAGCCGATCTTTGGCATGGATGCGAGCCGGATTTCGATGGCGCGGCTGCTGGCCTATCTGTTCGATGTGACGGAACGGTTCGGGATGCAGACGCGGACGGAACTGATCCTGTTGCAGCGCACGATGGTGGTGGTCGAAGGTGTGGCGCGGTCGCTGGACCCCCATATCAACATCTGGGAGGTCGCGCGCCCGGTGGTGGAGCGCTACATCGCCAAGAATGTGGGGCCGGCGGCGCTGTTGCGTGACCTGTTGCTGACCGCGAAGGTCCTGAGCCGGTTCGGGCCAAAGCTGCCGCGCATGGTGGAGGCCGCGCTGATCGCGCAGGCCGAGCAGCCCAAGCCGCTGGCACCGCCGCGGCGGCGGTCGCGGTGGTATCTGATCCCGCTTGGGGCCGGTGTTTTTGCGGCCGGCGTGGTGCTGGGCGCGCTGGTCTAGAGCGCGGCAAGCTCCATCGGCAGGGCGCGGGCGTAATCGGCATCGCCCAGCGCCGCCTTCCACGCACAATGCGCGGCGATGCGCCACAGATAGAGCGGACGCAGCGCCCGCGCGCGGGCGGCCGTGCTGGCGCAAGGATAGGCATCAAACAGCGCATCGGCCCAGCCATCCTGCGCGATTTGGCCGGTATAGAGCCAGATCATCGCGGGCGAGGCGAGGGTGGCGAGGTCTTCCGCCGGGTCACCCATGCCGGGACATTGCCAATCAATCAGCAGCGGGCGGTCCTTCGTGGCGAGGATGTTGCCGAGCACGGCATCGGCATGAACCGGACGCGGCGAGACCGGGGGCAGATGCGGATCGGCGGGCGGTGGCGGCAGTCCGGGCGGGGCGAAGGTTGCGGCATGGGCCAGCAGGGCGGCGCTGCCATTGGGCAGAAGGCGGAAGCTGTCACGGGGAAGATCGGTGCCATGCAGGCGGTGAAGCATGCGGGCAAGGGGCGCAGGATCGCCCCGCCAGGGCGCGCCGGGGGCGTGATCGTAGATGATCCAGTCCGCCCCGCGGGCGCGCAATCGCGGCGCGAGCCCGAGCGGCGCGAAGAGGGAAAGCGCGCGCGCCTCGGCCAGCGGGTCGTTGGGAAAGAGCGGGCTTGCTGCAGCGCGATTGTGGTGCTTGAGCACGAAGTCACCCGCCCGCCACACGCCATTGGACCGCCCCCCCGGCAAGGCCTGCAACGCCGCCTGCGACAGCGAGGGATCAAGCCGCGTCAGGGCGGAAAGGGCGGCGGGTGGCGGCAACTGCATGGGATGCAAGCCTAATGCAGCCCCCGGCCGCCGCAAGACCGTTCACGGTTTTCGCAGCGCGGTCACATCATCGGCCGATACGGAAATGCCGCCCTTGAGGAGCAGGGTGATCTGGTCACCATCCCGGCGCGCCTCTTCGATCACGGCATAGGCGGGGATGGGATCGGTGCGCAGCACCTCGTCCCCAAGGCGGCTTTCGAGGCGCAGCTGATACCTGCCCTCCGGCAAAGGGTTTCCTGTCGCATCCGCCCCGAGCCAAGCGTAGCTGCGCCCATCCAGTGGCACCGTCTCGCGTGAGACGAGGCGACCGGTGGCGTCCGTCACCGTCAGCACCGCGTTGTCGGCCCCGGGTGCGGGATCGGGCGCCAGCAGCACCGGCGCGCCGTCATACCAGACGTCGGACTTTGTGCGGGCCTCCTGCCCCACCCAGCCGGAAAGTTGCGCCATCCCCATCAGACTGAACTGCGCGGCAAGGCCCGACAGCATCTGATTGGTCTGGACCTGCTGTTCCACACCCGAAAACGTGGCGAGTTGCACCGCGAAATCGGTGGCGTTGAGCGGATTCAGGGGATCCTGATTCTGCATCTGAACGGTCAGCATCCGAAGAAAGGTGTTGAAGTCCGACCCCGGCGATGCCGCGAAACCGCGGCTTGCCTGCGTTGGCGTGGTGGGGGTGGTGGTGGCACTGATCGGTTCCATGCTGGTCCTTTCAAAGGCGAAGATTGAGGGTGCCCGCACCAACGGCGGGTGGCGTGTTGGAGGCGGTTTCGATCGGCGGCACAGGGCCCTGCGGCGCGATGGCCGAGGGGCATTGACCGTGTTGCGCCTGCTCTCGTCCCGTGTCGCCAAAGCTGCTTTGACCGGAGGCGCCGCCGTCGGCGTAGCTGAGCGTGACGCCCACGAACCCCGCCTGTCGCAGGTCTTGCAGAATGAGATCAGAATGACGGCGGAGCAGATCGAGCGTTGCCGGTTGATCGACAGAAAGATGGAGATGGATGCCCTGATCGCGGGAGCTGACCTCAAACCGCAGGGTGCCAAGTTCCAGCGGGCGCAGCGTGACGGTGACGGGGCCGT
The DNA here is from genome assembly GCF_009908315.1 of Paragemmobacter ruber. Lineage (GTDB taxonomy): Bacteria > Pseudomonadota > Alphaproteobacteria > Rhodobacterales > Rhodobacteraceae > Paragemmobacter > Paragemmobacter ruber. The sequence continues at coordinate 1,553,451 of NZ_JAAATW010000001.1, read as the reverse complement.
CCTGCGCCGCTGTCGCCGTTTCTACAATCAGCGGCAACAGCGGCGCTGTCAGGCGGGGGGACGGCTGCTGCGTAACGTGATCGACGATTGCAGTCACCACGGGAGGCGGCAGTGGAACAGGTTCAGCCGGACCATCGGGGATGGCAAGTAGAACGGCCGATAGGACCGGGCCGGAAACTGGCGCGATTTCCGCATTTTCTGCCATGTTCGGCTCTAAACGCAAGGCAGATGCAGGTGACTGCGGCGGTTGAAGGTTATCACCAGGAAGGGCAGCCGTCCGGCTGTCGAACGGAACGGCAGGGGTCTGACGATCAATCCGGCCTTCGGCAGTTATCGCCGCTGGCAGGGTGACGGGTTCTTGCTGCACCGATGCTGTAGGCAGGGGCGAAGGCGCCGACGGCGCCGCGATGTCCTGTTCCCGTTTGCCATCGCGCACAGGCCGCAGCAGTGCTGCGGTGACAACGGTAGGCGCCTCTGGCAGGCGGTCGGTTATCGGCGGGGCCGAGGTGGGAACCGGGGCCGCGGGAGGGATCAGGATCGGGGTGGCAACCGTGGCGGGGGTGGGACTGGGTTCCCGTCGGGAAACAAAGGGTAGCGGTGGCGGAGCGCTCCCATCAGCAGAAGAATCGCTTTTTCTGCTATGTTCGACACGTTTTTGCCCAACTGGCATCATCGGCGCATCCGTATCGGGACGTGGGACAGAACCCAGCAGCGGCTGCAAAAACGCTGTTCCTGCCGAAAGATCTATCGTGGACGCAGGCCGCGCATCGGGTTGAGGCGCGGCGGCCAACGGAGCAGGCGGGCCGGATAAGGGCGTGACGGTTGGCAAAGGCAGCGTGACAGACGGAGGCGCGGCGGTTCCCGACGGCGGTCGCCCCTCCGGGCGCGGTTGGGCCGGGCGGGCAGGATCAAGCGGGGCGGCAGGCCAGGCAACCACCGGCGCGGGACGCGGCATGGCAGGGCGATCCGGCGCGGGGATGATTCCAACGGGTTGGGAAAGGGGATCCGCGGCCGTGGTTGCCGGTTCACCCCGTGTCGGCGGCATATCGGCCACGGGCGGGGCGATGATCTCAGCCACGCCTGAAGTGGCGAGCGGGACGATTGAATCAGCGGGATGAAGGGTTGGCGTGACCCTGCGAATGACGGGCGTTGCATCCGGACCTGAAGGTTCAGGCGAAGCGGGCGCAGAAAGTGGAACTTCGCCAACGACCCGAGAGGGCGCCGCGATTTGCTGCACCATTCTGCCTTGGTCAGGCGAAGCCGACATTTGCAGCAGCAGGTCGGTGGGCGAAGGGGCATCGGCCTTGTCGGACTGGGTAGGCTGTTCGACCGCAGCCATATCTGACCGCTGCGGCAGGCTGGACGCATCCAACAGGAGCGCGGGATCAAATTCGGCCTGATTAGAGCCGTTTTCAATCCCTGTCTTGCCTGCGAAGGACCGGGCCGCAAAGCCCAGATCGCCAAGGGGAACGAGAATCGTTGGGATGATCATCCGTCAATCCGGCCTTTGCTGCGAACTGCACCGTGCCCCAGACGAATTACCAATCCTTTACCGCGAGGCGGGAATGTCAGGTCACCCACACAGAAAAGGAGATGACCTTTGGACATCACGACACCGGCCCTTCACCCGCCCACACCCCGCGACAACCTGAGACAGAAGGCGCGTGAGATGGAGACTGCCTTCCTTGCGGAAATGCTGCGCCACAGCGGGCTTTCGGCCCAGAAGGGCCCGTTCGGCGGGGGGATCGGCGAAGAGCAGTTCGCCTCCTTTCTCCGGGACGCGCAGGCAGGCGCCATCGTATCGGCCGGTGGAATCGGTCTGACCGAACCGCTGTTCCGGGCGTTGACTGGGGGGCGCAATGACTGATTCGCGGGAAATCGAGGATCTGTTGGATCACCTCGTCACAGATCTTCGGCAGGCCTTCTATGGCAGGATCGAGACGTATTCGGCAGAATTAGAGACATTTCTGGACCTGATCCCGCAGCTAGACCAGCAAGCGCTGTTGCGACTGCGTCGAAAAGCAGAGCGATCCGCAGCCTGCCTAAACGCCGCGGCGCAAGGCCTGCGCGCGGGCCAGCGGCGCCTGTCGGAAATGGCATCGGCAGAACGTGCCGACACTTATGACCGCCATGGGGTACGGCAGGCCCTGCCCCTGCAAGGCATCGGGCGCAGGCTTTGATTGTTTCAAATGCGGCGCATTCGCCCCCGACCCATCAGCAAAGACTTAACCCTTGTCAGACGAGATGAGGGGGCATCCCGCAGCGGGGTGGCACGGCGGTAGCCAACCGCGCGTACCGGGCAGAAACCGTCGGGCAAACCTGCGCCAAAGGCGCCGTTCCATGAGGATATGAAAATGTCGTCCATTCTGACCAACAACAGCGCGATGGTCGCGCTGCAAACCATCAAGTCGATCAACAACAACCTCGGCATGACGCAGCAGGAGATTTCCACCGGGAAATCCATCGCTTCGGCCAAGGACAATGCCTCGGTCTGGGCCATCTCGAAGGTGATGGAGTCGGATGTCGAAAGCTTCAAGGGGATTTCCGACAGCCTATCTCTTGCCACATCGACCATCGCGGTGGCGCGGCAGGCGTCGGAAACGGTGACGGACCTGCTAAAGCAGATGAAAGGCAAGATCGTCGCTGCGCAGGCCGAAAACGTCGATCGGGCGAAGCTGAACACCGATGTGACGGCCCTGAAGGAGCAGATCGAATCCGTCGTCAACTCGGCGCAGTTCAACGGTCTGAACCTCGTTGACGGCTCGACGACGAGCATCGAGGTGCTGGCATCGCTGGACCGGTCCTCGAGCGGTGTCACTGCTTCGACCATCACGGTGAATGGCCAGAACCTTTCGACCGGCGATTACGCCGCGAATGACATCTTCTCGACCACGACGGGTGGCACCATTTCGGGCGCAGGGGACACGTTCGTTCTGTCGCTCGATTCGGCGGGTGGAACGGATGATATCACCATTGCAGATGGCACGACCGCATGGGCTGCGGGTGACACGGTCAGCCTGCGGATCGGCGACCGGCAGGCAACCTACACGGTGACCGAATCCGACGTGGCCAGCGGCAACAACTCGGTTGCCGATCTGGTGGCTGTCGGCCTGAAGAACGCGGTGGATGCGCTGGGGATCGACGGGCTGACCGTGGATTACGACAGCGGCTCGGCCGGGCAGCTTTCGTTCACCAACGATGGTGACGTCGATCTGGCGGTGAGCGGTCAGTTCCGCAACGCCAACTCTGGCGCCCTGGGCGCACTTGACGGGATCGACGTATCGACGGCGGCCGGCGCAGAACTGGCGCTTGGGGCGATTGACGGGCTGCTGGATACGGCGGTGGATGCATCGGCCGCCTTCGGTTCGATCGAGGGTCGGATCAAGACGCAGTCCGAATTCGTCGGCAAACTGTCGGACGCGCTGAAATCCGGGATCGGATCGCTGGTCGATGCAGACATGGAGGAGGCATCGGCCCGCCTGCAGGCCCTGCAGGTGCAGCAGCAGTTGGCGACCCAGGCGCTGTCGATCGCGAACCAGCAGCCGCAGAACCTGCTGTCTCTGTTCCGCTGACGCGGGTGGATCCAGAAGGGGGCCGGGATGATCCCGGCCCCTCACCCATCCAAATCCGCCGGAGAAAAGAATGACGGCACAACAACTTGCAAGATCCGCCTATCTGCGCCCGGATATCGCGCTGAACAATCCCCGGGCCTTGGAATACGACTTGCTGGCGCAGGCCACAGCCGCCCTTCGCAATGCCGAAACAGGCGGCAAGGCGGGCTTTTCGGCGCTGGCAAGTGCCTTGAACCGCAACCTTCTGCTTTGGTCAGCCTTGGCCGCCGATGTGGCCGGATCGCGCAACAGCCTGCCCACGGATCTGCGCGCCCGGCTGTTCTACCTCTATCAATTCACGGTGCAGCACAGCGCGGCCGTGCTGGACGGCCGCGCCGATGTTTCCGTCCTGATCGGGATCAACACCTCGGTCATGCGCGGGCTGCGGGGAGATGCGTCGACATGACGGGGTTGGTTCTCAAATTGGGCCCGCATGAGCGCGTGCTGATCAACGGCGCCGTCATCGAGAACGGCGACAAACGCAGCCGGCTTTCGGTGATGACCCCGAATGCCAACATCCTGCGCCTGCGCGATGCGATCCATCCGGGTGAAGCCACCACCCCGGTCCGGCGCGTCTGCTATATGGCGCAGCTTGTGCTGTCAGGCGACGCGGAGCCGGAGGCGATGCGCATGGCCATCCTGCGCGCGGTGGAGCAGTTGAGCCAGGTCCTGACGGACCCTGACAGCCGCGCGCAGCTTGGCCTTGCGTCCAAGTCGGTTCTGGCGGAGCAGTACTATCCTGCGCTCAAGGCCCTGCGCACCCTCTTGCCACGGGAGGAGCGGCTGTTGGCGGCGCACCGGTCATGACATTCCAGCCGCTCGTTCCCTTGTCGGGCCCCGGCGGTTGGTCGTTTCTCAAGCGGACCGAAGCCATGCAAAGCGCAACCTTTGCACGACAGCCCGCGATCCAACGTGACGAGGCATATTTTCGCGGGAAGATCGGATCGGTTCGCACTGCAGAGGCGCTTGTGAACGACCGGCGCCTGCTGCGGATTACCCTTGAAGCCTTTGGTTTGGAGGCGGATGTCAACGCCCGGGCCTTCATCCGCAAAGTCTTGGAAGACGGGACGCTGCGGCAAGACGCGCTTGCAAACAGGCTGACCGACAAGCGGTATCTGGAGCTTTCTTCGGCCTTCGGCTTTGGCGATTTTTCAGTGCCGCGGACTGTTCTTTCTGATTTTCCCGGCGAGGTGATGACGCGCTGGAAGCAGCAGAGGTTCGAGACGGCGGTCGGAGGGGTGGACGGTAACTTGCGTCTGGCCTTGAACGCGCGCCGGGAACTGGCGAGCCTTGCGGCCGGATCGTCGAGCGAGACAACGAAGTGGCTGCGCATTCTTGGCGATGCACCTCTGTCCACGGTGATGCGGGGCGCGCTCAACCTGCCACGGAGCACGGCGGCACTAGATCTGGATCAACAGCTTTCCGCCATGCGATCCCGGGCTGCCGCTGTCTTCGGGGCTGATACGATCAGCCAGTTCAAGGACAGCAGCACCGTAGAGCGCCTGATCCAGCGTTTCCTTGTCACGGCGAGCTTTGGCGAAGGGTCGGGTTCCGCCAATTCGGCGCTTACCCTGCTGCAACAGAGCCGGTCTTTTCTGCGCCGGCTGTGAGCTACCAACCCATACTCCACTTGCACCCAATGAGAACGCATCCATTGCCGGTGGCGCGCATAGATGCGACCATTCGCTGCGCGGTCAGGATGACAGAATATGGCGCAACCGCTGAAACGCATGGCCGGGTACATCGGTTGGTGCAGTTTCAGCGAGGAAGGCGTCCAACTGCGGAAAAAGGCGGATGGCGCGGTCTGTCAGGCTGTCCGATCCAGCGCTGTACAATCCGGATTGGACCATGAGTTCGGCGCGGTCCCAAGCTGAAAGGAGGCGCCTTGCTTCTGCAATCATGGTGTTTTCTTCATCGGTTGCGCAGTCAGGCAGGCTGCGCGACAGCGAGCGCAGCAGGTTGACCGCAGGAAAGCGCCCGCGCTCGGCGATCGCGCGGTCAAGAATGACATGGCCATCAAGAACCCCGCGCAGGATATCGGCCACAGGCTCTTCCATGTTCGAACCGGCGACCAGGACCGTGAAGATGGCGGTGATGTCCCCGCCTGTGGTATCACCGCCCGGACCGGCGCGTTCGGCCAGTGACATGATGGCATGCGACAGGGACGGCGGCCAGCCACCCAGACTGATCGGCTCGCCACCCGCGGCGGCAACCTCGCGATGGGCTTCGGCGAACCGGGTGATGCTGTCGCACAGCAGCAGGACCTGCGCGCCTTGATCGCGGAAATGTTCAGCAACCGCCATTGCAGCCAAAGGGCAGCGACGCCGAACCAGCGGCGACTGATCCGACGTGGCAGCGATGATGACGCTGCGGGCAAGCCCCGCCGCCCCGAGAACATCCTCGGCGAAGGCGCGAACTTCTCGCCCGCGTTCACCCACAAGGGCCACGATCACCACATCGGCGGCGACATGTCGCGCGAAACTACCCAGCAACGTGGATTTCCCAACGCCTGAACCCGCAAAAAGGCCAAGACGCTGGCCCTGAACAAGGGGCAGCATCGTATCGAAGGCCGCCAACCCGGTGGCAAGCCTTTCCCCCAATCGGCGACGGGACGCGGCCGCGGGGGGCGAAGCACGCAACGGGCGGCTTTGCAGACCGGACAACAGCGGGCGGCCATCCAAGGGCTGCCCATCAGGATCAAGGATGCGCCCGATCCAGCTGGCATCTGGGGCAATCGCGGCCGGTCCCTGATGCCCGACGGGATCACCGATCGAAATGCCTTCGGTCGGGGAGTCGGGCAGAACCGTCAGGCCCTGCGGACCCAAGGCGATCACCTCGGCCCCCATCAGACCGACAAACACGCGGTCCCCAAGCGCCGCCACATCCGACAGGCCGGTCACCTGCACGGTGGAAGGCCCGACAGCAGCCACCCGCCCGATGCGCGTGGTGCTGCGGATACCGGCGATGCGGGCGCGGAGACTGTCGAACATGATCGGCATCCTTTTTTGGGGGCTTCAACCCTTCCTTAGCGAATCGGGCTTAAGCCTTGGTGAAACCAATCGAGGGAGAAGCCCGAGATGTTCGAGAAGCTTGAACTGACACGGATGGCGCAGGGTCTTGCGGCCCATGCGGGCGCACGCATGGCCGTGATTGCCCGAAATATCGCCCATGCAGACACGCCGGGCTACCGTGCGGCAGACCTTCCCGCTTTTGCGCAGGTGTATCGTGGCGGGCCGAACGGCGCCACGGGGGACGGGGCGGCCTCGGCCCGCCCTGCCATCTTGAAGCTTGCCGCAGATCCGAACGGAAACACGGTCGCGCTGGAAGATCAGATGCGGCGCATGGCGGAAACCCGGCAAGGCCATGAAATGGCGCTGTCCATCTATCGCAGCACATCGGCCGTCGTCCGCGTGGCGCTCGGGCGGGGAGGTCAGTGATGAACTCCCTGACCACAGCGCTTGCCGCGGCCAGCAGCGGGATGGATGCGCAGGCGATGCGGCTGCGCCATGTGTCCGAAAACATCGCAAATGCCGATACGCCGGGCTACCAGCGAAAGATTGCCACCTTTCAGATCGCCGATGGCGGCGTGAGACTGGGTCCGCTGCGGCTGGATGACCGCCCTGGGCAGCGGGTCCATGACCCTGCCCATCCCCTCGCCGATCAAACGGGGCACTATGACGGTTCGAATGTCGATCTGATCATGGAGCTTGCCGACGCGCGCGAGGCACAGCGTGGCTACGAGGCCAATCTCCGCATCTTTGATCAGGCACGGCAGATGATGCAAAGCCTGTTTGATCTCATCCGTCGTTGAGGGCCCGCACATGACCATCTTTGCCTCCATTGCCCCTGACCTTTACCTGCGCGACCGGGCGGCGCTGCGCCCGGAACCCGCCGATCCGTCCCTGTCGTCGCACGCGGCCGATTTCGCCGCAGAGTTCGCAGCCACGCTGAACCGGAACGAAGCAACCGCCCGCGCCGCCATGACCGGTGAGGCAAGCATCCACCAACTGGTCGAGGCGCTGACATCAACCCAGTCTGCGGTGGAAACGGTCGCCGCCGTGCGCGATCGGGTGGTTGAGGCCTATCAGGAAATCCTGAGGATGCCGGTATGAGCGAGGCCCTGATCTTCGACATGCTGCGGCAGGGGCTCTGGATCGCTGTACAGATCTCAACCCCGATGCTTGCTGTGGCGCTCCTGGCTGGCCTGGCCATCGGCCTGTTGCAGGCCCTGACAAGCGTGCAAGAGGCGACGCTGACCTTCGTCCCCAAAGTCGCGGCGATGATGGTCGTGTTCTGGGCCAGCATGAGCTTCATGACCGCCCGGCTGGTGGACTTCTTTCAGCGCAGCGTCCTGCCTGTGGTTGCGGGGGGCTGATGGATGGAGGCAACCGGTTACGTCACACTGACCCGCCAATCCGGACTGATGCGCGAAATGCAGGTGGTGGCAAACAACATCGCCAACAGCGCGACCAACGGCTTTCGGCGTGAGGGGGTGATTTTCTCGGAATACGTGCGCCGGGCGGGAGAGGCGCCTTCGCTTTCGATGGCGCTGGGCGGAACACGACAGATAGATCTTGCCGAAGGCGGGCTGGTTCAAACCGGCGGGCAGTTCGATTTCGCCATCCGCGGCGAGGGTTTCTTCCTGCTGCAGACACCGGATGGCGATCGGCTGACGCGCGCGGGGGCCTTCACGCCCGGGGCCGATGGCAGCCTGGCGACAGCGAACGGAGATCGCCTTCTTGATGCCGGGGGTGCGCCGGTGGTGCTGCCGCCCGGTGCGCGGCAGGTGATGCTGGGGCGAGATGGCACGCTGACCGCCGATGGCGCGCCGGTGGCGCGGATCGGCCTGTGGCTGCCCGAAGACCCGCTGACCCTTCGACACGACGCGGGGACACTGTTCTCTGCTGGTCAGACCGCACCCGCAGAGGGTGCCGATCTGGTTCAGGGTGCGTTGGAAGAAAGCAACGTCGACCCGGTGACCGAGGTCGCCCGGATGATCGAGGTGCAGCGCGCCTACGAGATGGGGCAGAGCTTCCTTGACCGCGAAGACGAACGGATGCGCGGCATGATCCGCACGATCGGAGAGTGATATGAAGGCCTTGCAGATCGCCGCCACAGGGATGGCGGCACAGCAGATGCGCGTTGATGTGGTGTCCCACAACCTCGCCAACATGTCGACCACCGGGTATAATGCCCGCCGCGCGGATTTTGCTGACCTTCACTATGATCAGATTGCGCGCCCGGGCACGGTGACGGCCGAAGACGGGACGATGCTTCCAACCGGCATCCAGTTGGGCATGGGGGTGCGACCGGCCGCGGTCTCTGTCGTTCTGTCGCAGGGAACCTTCTCGGAAACGGGTGGCGATCTTGATCTTGCGATCGAGGGACAGGGTTACCTTGAGGTGACGCTGCCCTCGGGCCTTGCCGGCTACACGCGCGACGGAGCGCTTCGGCGCAGCGCTGATGGGCTGATCGTCACGGCGGACGGCCATGCCGTGGCACCGGGCATCACGATCCCGCCCGAGACGCGCAGTCTTTCGATCAATGCGGCGGGCGAAGTTTGGGCCTATTTCGCCGATCGGACCGACCCTGAACAATTGGGCCAGATCACCTTGACCGGCTTCACGAACGAGAAGGGGTTAGAGGCGATCGGATCCAACCTCTTTATGGAAAGTGCTGCATCGGGCCCACCCTTGCCCGGGACGCCCGGCGTCGATGGGCTGGGCACCTTGCGGCAGGGCTATCTGGAGGAAAGTTCCGTCGATGCCGTGCGCGAGGTGACCGAACTGATCAAGGCGCAGCGCGGGTACGAACTGAATGCCAAGGTGCTGACCGCCGCAGACCAGATGCTGGCCGCCACAACACAGGTGCGATGATGAAGGCCGAAAGCGTCCTTGCCTGTTTGATCAGTCTGTTCGGATCGGCGACCATCGGCGCGCTGGCGGCACAAGGTGCCGAAAGCCTTGTCGCGACCCGCGTCATCGCGGCGCAGAGCACCTTGTCATCGGCGGACATGGCGGTGGTAGAGGCTGCCATTCCCGGCGCGCTGGTCGATCCCGCGCAGGCCATCGGCCTGCAGGCCCGACGGACGATCTATCCAGGGCGTCCGATACTGGCCAGTGATGTGGGTCCGCCCATCCTGATCGGGCGAAATGCGATCGTGCAGATGCGCTATCTGCGCGGGGGGTTGGAAATCGCTGCGGAAGGGCGGGCGCTGGACAAGGGCGGTGCGGGCGAGGTGATCCGTGTCATCAGCCTTGGGTCCAAGACCGTGGTTTCTGGCCGCGTGATGGCGGATGGCAATGTGGCCGTGGGGGATGACGCATGCGCTGGCTGCTGATCGTGACTGTTGCGGCAGGATGTGGCCGTTTGGAGGAAGTGGGTCGCGCACCCGGCTTTTCGCCGCTTGAAGGTTCAACCCAGCATCACGCGATGTATTCAGCCCCACTCCCTGAAAGCTCCGATCCCGATGGTCCGGGTGCACCCTCCTCGCTATGGAGTTCGGAGAGGGGGGCGCTGTTCGGGGATCGGCGTGCCGCCCAGCGCGGTGATATCCTGACCGTCGTGATCGAAATCGACGACAGCGCACGCATCAACAATTCCTCCGGGCGCAGCCGAAGCTCGGACGAGGAGATGGGAATTCCGTCGCTGCTGGGCCTGCCGCAGCGTCTGGACCGCGAATTGCCTGAGGGGGCCAGCATGGCCGAAGCGGCGGAGGTCAGTTCTGCCTCAAGCTATCAGGGCGAGGGATCGGTTGTGCGACAGGAGCGGCTGACGCTGCGGATCGCGGCAACTGTCGTGGAAGAATTGCCAAACGGTGTATTGCGGATTGAAGGGCAACAGGAAGTGCGCGTGAATTTCGAACTGAGGGAGTTGATCCTGACCGGTTATGTTCGGCCCGTCGACATTTCCCGCCAGAATGAAATCACCTATGACAAGATCGCAGGGGCGCGCATTTCCTATGGCGGCCGGGGTCAGATCACCGATGTGCAGCAACCTCGCTACGGTCAACAGATCACCGATATCATCCTGCCGTTCTGATCATGAAAAAGCTCATCCTTCCGGTCGTGCTTGGAATGTTTGGCCTCGGGGTTGGGGCCGGTGCGGGCTATTTTCTCCGTAAAGATGCGACGGCCACAACTGCGGAAGACGCGGAAGAACCTGCGGCACCGCCAGAATATGCAAAGCTTGCCAACCAGTTCATCGTTCCTGTGCTTGAAGACGGTGCTGTCGTCAGCCTAGTAGTGCTTTCCTTAAGCCTCGAGGTCAGCGAGGGTGCGACCGAACTGGTATATCAGAACGAGCCGAAACTGCGGGATGAGTTTCTGCAGGTTCTCTTCAACCATGCAAACTCCGGCGGATTTCGTGGCTCTTTTACCGATTCAGCGAACCTTGTGCCGCTGCGGATGGCTTTGTTCGAAGCAGCATCGGTGGTGATGCCTGGGGTGGTCACCGATGTCCTGATCGGCGACATTGTGCGTCAGGATACCTGACAGCATCATTTCATGAATAATCGTTCGATTACGCGCTGACGGGCAATCGCCCGCGCGGCCAGGTCCCTTTCGTTTGAAAGGACCTGTTCCTGATACGCCATGATGGATTCCAGCGTCCGTCGGCGCCCTTCGGCCCAAATCTGATGCTGAAGGGCAGCCGCGTGCAGCGCGGGATCCGCGCCCGAAACAGGTTCAGGGGCAAGCGCCGCGGCGCGGGTGCGGCTGAGCAAAAGCGCCCGATGGGCCTGAGCGACTTGCCCAAGCCGAAAATCCCGCACCAACGCGGCAGCCTGCAAAAGGCGGTGATTTCTTATGGTCATGATCTCCACCGTCTTGCCCGTTTCTTGCGCATGGCCTCAGCAAATCGAATGGCAACGGCAACAGCGCGATAATGATCTGGCCGAATCTGATCGCCGACCTCGACCGTCGCGAACAAGGCGCGCGCCGTCGGGGGATCGGAATGGATCGGTATGTTGTGTTCGCGTGCGATGTCGCGGATTCGCGCGGCCGTTTGATCCACCCCTTTGGCGAGACAGATCGGCGCTTGCCGCTTTGCCCGGTTCCATTTCAGTGCCACGGCATAATGCGTCGGATTGACCACGATCACATCCGCCTTGGGAATATCCGCAAGCATGCGATTCATCGCGATGTCCTGGCCGCGCTGACGACGGGCCGCGCGGGCCTGCGGGTCACCCTCCGTCTCGCGGTGTTCGTCAAGCAGTTCCTGACGCGACATCCTGTTGCGCTGACGGTGGCGATAGACCTGCCAGAGGTAATCAACAAGGCCGAGAACCGCAGCGAGAGCGCAGATGAGCATGAGGAACTGGAGGAGCATTCCTGCCATCAGGGCGCTGCCTTGCCCGGGGTCAAGCCACGGAACGGTGAGGAGCGTGTCGGCTTCGCCCTTGAGAAACCACGCGAGAAGGCCCGCCACGAGCACCAGCTTTACGGCGCCTTTGGCGAACTCCACCAGACCATCAGGTCCAAATCGCTGGCGAGCTGCTGCCAGGGGATCAGTCCGGGACAGTTTCGGTGCGAGGTTTTCTGGCGTGAAGACGATCCCCCGCAGGATCACGAGCCCCGCAACTACGGGCAGCGCCGGCACGAGAACGATAGGCAAAACGGCCACCACCATGGCCAGGGAAGAGCCGATGGCATTTCCCCACTCTGGCCGCGCCAGGAAAAGCATACCGGTTTCCGCCATGGAGAGCAGTGCGCCTGGACCAAGGAAAACGGCGGATAGGACAAAGCCGGCATAGGCCGCAGCGGTCAGAAGGTCCTGAGATCGGGGGATCTGGCCCTTTTCCCGCAGATCGCTAAGCCGTTTCTCGGAAGGATCATACGGTTTGTCGTCGCTTTCCTCATCCATCTGTCACCCCGTACCAAAGGGCGTGACGAGTTGGGCATCCAGCGCCCGAAGCCAGATGAAAAGGATGACAGGCGTGATGACCGCCGCGAGGGCAAGGGCCCCGATCGACAGGGCCGGAGCGCCGATGAAGGTGACCATCAGTTGCGGCATGGCGCGATTGACCGCGCCCAAAGCCACATTCCAAAGAAGGGCAGCCATCACAAAGGGAAGGGCCAGCGAGAAGGCCAGCGCGGTTGCGCGGGCGACGTTCCCAACTCCCCAAGCCATGACATCCGCGCCCGCTACCATGCGACCGGCTGGAAGAACATCGTAGGACAGGATCAGGTAGGCCGCCAGCTTGACATGCAATCCGGCCTGAAGCGCGAGAGCGGTCGCCGCAAGCGTGAAGAGAATACCGAGCGCGGGCTGAGGCTCCGACCCTGCGCTGGCGAAGAACTGGGATAGTGACGCGGATTGTGCGGAAATGGCGGCTGCGGTCTGCAATCCGAGGATCAAGAGGCGAAGCGACAGGCCGATCAGCAAGCCTGCAGACACCTCTGCCGCGGCAGGAAGAAGGATGTCGTCACCCCGGTATCGTCCAGCAACGGCGGGCAGGATGACGGCCGTGAAGGCAAGCGCCGCCGCCAGGCGGATGCGCGCCGGGATGGCCTGTTCGCCGAACCCGGGAAGGATCGCCACTGCGGCGCCAACCCGTAGAAAGACCAGTGTGGCCGGGCGGAGCAGGGCCTGGACCTGTTCGACGAAGAGGGTTGCCAGTTCTATCATGCAGGGACCTGGCCAAGAATGGCGGGGCGTGCCTCAAGACCGATCTCTTCGTAAGACAGAACCGGTGCCGATACGCCTTTTGCGGCAAGGACGTTTCGCAAGAACCGGCGGCGCCGCGCAGAGGTGACGAGGGCGGGTTGGGTTCCCGCTTCCGTCACCTTGCCGAGCCGTTCGGCAATTGCATTGGCCAGCCGCGAGAACATGTCGGGTGGCAGAGCCACGTCTCCCGCCACGGGGCCCTGATCCAACTGGTATTGCGTGAAGGTTCTTTCCCATTCCGGCGCAAGCTGGATCAATGGAATGGTTCCGTCATCACGTCGCAGTTCGGCCGTGATCTGAAAACCGAGACGCTGTCGCACATGGTCGCAGATCGCCTCTGCCGATGGCAGGGATCGCGCTTCGGCAATAGCTTCGAGGATCAGGGGCAGGTTGCGGATCGAAACCCGCTCGTCCAGCAAGAGACGCAGCGTTGCCAACAGCGTTTCTGGAGCGACTTTCTCCGGTATCATTTCATCCAGCAGACGGCGGTTCATCTGCGCACGCGCGGGATCAGAGACATTGGCGAACTCATCCAGCAGGCGGCGCAATCCGCGCAGCGAAAGGAGGCGGGACAGATTGGCACGGATGGTTTCCAGCAGATGTGTCGACAGGACCTCTGCGGGTGAAACGGTTGTCAGGCCGGAGAGGGCCGCCGTTTCCTGCGCGTCCGGCATGATCCAACGTGCCGGAGCGCCGAAAACCGGTTCACGCACATCGACCCCCGGGGGAGCAGGCACACCATCGACGAGAAGCACCAGCACGCGATCCGCCATGAGACGATCGCGCACACGCTCCACCCCCTGGATCCTGATGCGATACTGTCCCGCAGCAAGGCTCGGCTCATCGGTGAGCCGGATCTCGGGCAGGATGAAGCCGAAACCGGTCGCGATGTGATTGCGCATGTTGCCGACGCGCCGGTCCAGACCGGTTGCAGGGTCGAGCGCCATGGCAACAAGGTCAGAGGCAAACTCGACGTGGATTTCGTCGAAATCCAACATGTCACCCATCGGGCGCGGCGGCGGAGGACCGGCAGGAACCGGTTCAACGATCGTCGGCGGGGGAAGGTTCAAGCGACGCCAGCCCATGTAGCCGATGAGGATTGCACCAGTCAGAAATGGGATGATGGGAAGACCGGGCACGAGGGCAAAGGCCGCAAGAAGGCCAGCAACCGTAAGCAAGGCCGCCGGATAACGGCTGAGCTGGGCGAAGAAGGCAACATCCGCCGCCCCGGTTCCACCACCCCGCGCCATGAGCAACGCGGCGGCAACCGAGATGATCACCGCGGGTATCTGGGTGACCAGGCCGTCGCCCACGGTCAGGATGGTATAGGTCTCGAGCGCCTGACCGAAAGGAAGATCATGCCCGAATACCCCGACACAAAGGCCGACGATCAGATTGATTGCCGTAATCACAAGGCCGGCGATGGCATCGCCCTTTACGAACTTTGAAGCCCCATCAAGCGAGCCAAAGAAGCTCGTTTCCGCAAGTTCACGTTCGCGCCGGAGTTTCGCCTCGGCGTGATCAATCGCGCCCGCGGCGACATCCGCATCAATGGCCAGTTGCCGCCCTGGCAACCCATCCAACGCAAACCGCGCACCCACTTCGGCCATGCGGCCCGCGCCCTTTGTGATCACAAGAAAGTTAACGATCAGGATCACGACAAAGATAACGAGGCCAAGCACCAGATCGCCGCCCATCACGAATTCGGCGAAGGCTTCGATCACGTGACCGGCGGCATCGGTACCGGTGTGCCCTTGCGAGATGATCAGTTTCGTCGAAGCGACATTCAGTGCAAGTCGCAGCAGCAGCGAGGCAAGCAGGATCGTCGGGAATGCAGAGAAATCGAGCGGGCGTTCGATGAACAGCGCCACCGTGAGCATCAGGATCGCAAGCGCGAAGGACAAGGCGAGCCCGATATCCAAAAGCCAAGCAGGCACGGGAAGCACCATCATGGCAATCACGGTCATGAGCGCGAGCGCAAGGATGACCGTGGGCTGAACGCGCAGTCGCGCGGGTAGGGACATACGCTGCAACATCAGGGCGAACCCACGAGGGGCGTCCTGCCCGACAGTGTTGGCACGATGGTGCTCGGACTTGCCGGATCACCCGCAAGCAGCAGGGGAAACCTGTTCCGGCGGTTGCGAAGCGGGGCTTGATCTGGATCGGTTGCGGGTGCCCAATCGTTGGGCGCGTCTCCGTGTTGTAGCACTTTGTGAGCGGCGCGGACCCGATCAAGATATGCTGCGCCCCGCACCGCATCGCGCGAATGGTAGGCGGCCACCGCGAGATCCCAATCCCCGGTTTCTGAATGTAGCGACTGAAGATAGCGCGCCGCGTAAAGGGCATTCTCGACAGGGTCGAGCATGGCTGCGACGGATGCAAACTCGTTCAGATGCCAGCGGGTGTTGATCTGGAAACAGCCAAGATCAATATGATCGCCGGCGGACAGGACAGACTCTGCCGCAGTGGTTGCCTGATCCTTTGTTTCGAACCAGTAGCCCTCTCCCTGATGATTCAATGTCCAGGGCCAGGACGCGCCGCGATGCTGTGTTTCGGTTCGGGTGATGGCCATCAACAGATCTACGGAAACGCCCGTCTCTGCTGCGGCGTGATGTGCTGCCAGGTCACACTCCGTCCGCGCCATGACGGGGGAACAGATCATGATCAGCAGCAGGAATGAGGCCACCTGTTTCACAGGATGAATGCTCCGATTCGGGGGCGCAGAGGGCGTGTTGGCGTCAGGCGTAGCCCAAACTTCTTTCCGAAGGGTCAACGTGCGGAAAGCAGCAGGTCAGGTCTCAGGGCGCAGGAACTGTGTCTAACAAGGCCGAAATTGCGGCGCGGGTCTCTGCGCTGGAGGCCGTGAGGGCGCGGCCGCGGGCGAGCGGTTGGGCATCCGTGGGTGGTATCGGGTCAAGCTGCGCGGCAAGGGATTGCCATGGCGCCGGCGCCGCTTCGTCCAAGGCACCCCAATCTCGGGCAAGTATTGCGCTTTGCTCGGTCGTTGAAGCAGGGGGCGTGTCTGCTTGACGACCGGGCATCCATGCGGCGGCCTCTTCAGGAAAACCCAGATCGTGCAGACGGGTGGCAATCACCTCTCGCACGGCAGGGGGAACGCCGTCACCTTGCGAACCGATGGCGTGATGCAACAGCGCGCTGTCCGAGCCGAGGGACAAGAGGCGCCACAGATCCGCCGTTGCATCCGGAGCCTGCGGCAAAGCGCTGAAAGCGGCATCGAACCGGTCTGTCAGGGCAAGCGCAAGAACATGTGCCCGCGCGACATCGGACTGCATCGGTGTAGACGCAGCCTGGGATAGGAACGCCGCCAAGGCATCGGCCTGCGCTGGATCAAGAGGGCGACCTTCAGCGGCATGCAGTTCGACCAAGGTGACAAGCGCCTCTAGCTGCGCCGGGCCGGGATCTTCGAGAACCGCTTGCAGCGCTTCTGTCGCGTCGGGTGTAGCGCCATAGGCAGAGGCGATGCGCGAGGCAAGGATCCTGCTGCGCGGATCCTGTAGTCCGGGCAGACGGGAAAGCGCGTCATGCAGGGCAGTTGCGGTGTTGCGATCACCCTTTTGAAGAAAGCTTTCAGCGAGATCGGGACCGAGCGACTGACGCAGCTGCGGAGGTAAGGCCGAAAACGCCCGGAGCAGGGCCGTGGTATTGATGTCAGCCGCAGACAGCGACCGGTCTGCCAAAGCCGCCCAGAGCGCGGCAGGACTGTCGCAGGCGGCGAGAGCGCGAAAGGCGCCATTCGGATCTTCATCGCCATCCACCAGACGGGCGAGTGACTGCCATAAAGACGCATCGGGGTGATCCACGGGCAATGCCTTGAGCAAGGCAGCGGCCTCCGCCCCGAAGCCGACATGCAGCAGGAAGCGGACCGCGCGCGAAACCGCAGCGGGATCCGGCTCGTCAAACTCACCCGTAAGATCGGCCATGGCTTCTGCCATCTGGACCGGGATCGGGCGCCCGTCGCCCCATTCCGCGAGGGCAAGGCTTTGGTCGTCCGGACAGGTCTGCCCCTGTGCGGCCATGCTGCGCGGAAGAGCCAGGCCTGTTCGCGCGTCCAGAGGTTCGCCGAGACGCAGGTTGATAGGTACGGATGCGGACCGCATCCGAGACGGGGGATTTCCCTGTGAGGGACGCGCGGGATCAATCAAGCCCTCGGCGGCAGAGCGGCTGAATTCCATCAAAAGGTCTTCCCGCAGCGCGAGCAGGGCCGGGTCAGGCGCTTTCGGCGCGGGTGCGGGTGCGATCGGTTCGCCCGGGCGGGCCGCTTCAAGCGCAAGGCGGTGCCAGACGAAGGGGGAGGGGATCTGCGTCGCGCGCGGTTTTGGCCGTGGTGGAGTTTTCGGTGTCAAGGCGGCAAGGGCCTCTCCGTCAAGGGTGAGCTCGAAGGAAGATCCGGGCG
The DNA here is from genome assembly GCF_009908315.1 of Paragemmobacter ruber. Lineage (GTDB taxonomy): Bacteria > Pseudomonadota > Alphaproteobacteria > Rhodobacterales > Rhodobacteraceae > Paragemmobacter > Paragemmobacter ruber. The sequence continues at coordinate 1,535,760 of NZ_JAAATW010000001.1, read as the reverse complement.
GTGGTGGACCATCCTTCAGATCAATCACAACGGTACCCGGGCGAAACTCGAAGGGAAGTGCATGGCATGGGCAGCCCACGCCCAGTCGCAGGCTTCCATCCTCTGGATCAGCCCAGATTGCAGACAGGCGGGCGCGGGAAATCCGCTGAAATACCTGACTTAGGTCATAGCCGGGCTGCGCGCCGGCGACCCGAAAGATGTAACCATCCTGCGTACGGCCAAGCGTCCAATCCGTTGCGGCCGGAAGCGTGAGAACCAAGCGCGTAAAGCTTGCATGGTCGCCGGTCGTCACGGCGACCGTCTGCGCGACAGCCGGTCGCAGAGTAAAGATGACCAAGATAGCAAGCAGGAAACGCATCTTCAGGCGGCCTCTGCCTTGAGGGCGCGCAAGGCCTGCTCGAGATCGCCGAAGCGGGGGCGCACCGGGTGTGGCGTATTCTGACGGCCCACTTCGATGCACAAGGTCGGAGGATGATTGTGCAGGCTGGCGACAAGTACCTCGCGGATCAGTCGGTAGAACTGGGCCTCTTCATCTGCAACGGCCTTGAGACGAGAAGCAAAGGGCCCGACAATACCGTAGGCGAGGAACACGCCGAGGAATGTGCCGACAAGTGCACCGCCGATCATTTTTCCAAGCACTTCGGGAGGTTGGTCAATCGAACCCATCGTCTTGATAACGCCCAGAACCGCAGCAACGATCCCGAGGGCCGGCAACGCATCCGCCGTCGCCTGAAGCGCATGGCTGGAATGTTGCGCGTGGTGAAGCGCCGCCTCCATGCGCTTGTCCAGCACCTCTTCGACCTGATGGGGGTCGTCATAATTCATGGTGCGCGCCCGCAACGTATCGCAGATGAGTTCGGAAGCATCGTGGTCATCGCGGATGCGAGGGTAACGGGCGAAGATCGCGGAGTTATCCGGAGCCTCGATATGCTCTTCCAGGGCAACGGGGTTTTCCCGTGACAGGCGCAGGAGTTCAAACAGAAGGCACAGCAGATCGCGATAGTCGTCCGGCTGCCATTTGGCGCCGCGGAAAACCTTCGGGATATCGTGAAGGGTGTGCTTCACCGTCGCCTTGTCGTTGGACAAGAGGAATGCCCCGACGGCGGCCCCACCAATCATCGCCATTTCGAACGGAAGCGCCTTCAGGATGATTCCCATCTTGCCCCCCGCGGCCATGTAGCCACCGAAGACCATGATGATGATCACTGCGATACCGATGATGCCGAACACGGTGTGGGTCCTTTCATTCGGTCGGTGCCAGGGCGTTGCGCCCGGCAATCAGGGCCGTGATGGCGAAGGCCGTGTCAGGCTCCATACCGGCAAGGGCGGCGGCCGCCGCCTCGGGGCGCATCCGGCCGAGAAAGCCGGCAGCAAATTCAACCGGCATTGCCGAAAGGAGACGGGCGGTATCGGCTGGTTTCATCGCCTCGTAGACGGCGGTGAGGCGGGTCAGATCCTGCTCGGCCGCGCCGTCGGACAGCGTGACCACACGGTCCAGGTCCGCCTCGGCCTGCCGCAGCTCTTGCAGACGCGTTTCTATCGCCGCCTCGGCGAGGTCGAGTGCAGCAAGACGCTCTTCCAGCGCATCTTCGCGCTGCGACAGGCGCGCCTCACGATCTGACAGCGCCTGCGCCAGGGCTACAGGCGGCGCCGGACATTCGGCGGGACTGGCAACCTCTGCCTCCTCAGGCGCGCGGGCCAGGGCCGTGCCCACGCCAAAGCCGATCCGAAGTGCGCCGGATGCGGCAAGGAGGACGGCAATGAGGGTGAAGGTCAGGCGCGGAAACCGCATCATTCGGCGGCCTCCATCTCACGTCGACGGCGCACGAACCGCACGCGACGCGCGTTTTCATCCGCGTCGGGCAAGTCGTGCAGTGAAGAGAGCAGAAGATCGATCCTGGCGCCGGCCGCCTCGGCCCGATCCACAAGTTCGGACAGCCTGTCGGACGATCCGATGGCCGCACCGCGCGCCTGTTCCAAGGCGCGGGTCATTTCATCAACCTGTTGGGAAAGAACGGCGATTGCGCCGCCCATGCCATGCTCCAGCGTGTTGAAACGCTTCAGCCGACCGGAGAGGATATGGCAATAGAGCCCGGCACCCAAGGCCCCCGCAGCAAGCAGGATATCAGCGAGTATATCCACGATCAGACCTTTCAGCTGAAGAGGAATTCGGTCACCAGCAGATCCCGGACGCGCCCTTCGCCGGTGACGATCTGGATCCGCCTAAGAAGTTGGGCCCGGATCCGGATGAGGGCGCCGGCCTCCTGCAGACTTGCGGGTTGAACGGCCCGAAGATAGCCGTTCAAGACATCGACGATCCGCGGCATCAGCAGTTCAACCTCGCCCGCGTGAGCCGAAACCACCTCTAGCTGCGCGGTGAAGCGCAAGTGCGAATCAGACGCCAAACCGGGCATGGAGATGGTGACCGGTGCCACCGGAAGGAAGGCGATTTCCGGAAGATCGGCCGGGGGATCGGTTCCCACCACCTCCGACCGGGGGCCGATAAGACCGGAATTGGTAACGAAGAACCCGCCAGCGCCCAAGAGAAGCGCCAGCACCAGCCCCATCATGAGAGGCAGCTTGCTGCGACCTGCGGGCGGTTCATCTGGCTGCACGGCATCCGACATCGGGGATCCTCCACTTCTGCGATGCCGACCGTCTTAGCCGTTTGCCCCTAACCGATTATTAAGTCCCATCAGGAATTCTGGGCCCAAGACAGAAGTCTGGGGTTGCCTGTGAATCAGTTGGTTTCCGTTTGGTCTGCATTGGACATGCGCCGTCGAGCTCTGGCCATCGGGGCGAGTTTGGCTATGTTCGTCATGGTTTTGATGCTGGGCCGCATGGCGGCAGCGCCGTCTATGGCGCTGCTTTATTCAGGTCTGGAAGCGAACACTGCCGGAGAGATCGTCGCCGCGCTCGAATCGCGCGATGTGGCCTATGAAATCAAGGGAACGGCGATCCATGTCCCGTCGGATCAGCGCGATGCGCTGCGTCTGGAACTGGCGGCAGAAGGCCTGCCGTCGCAGGGCGGCGCAGGATACGAGCTGCTCGATTCGCTCTCGGGCTTCGGGACGACGGCCCAGATGTTTGATGCCGCATGGAGCCGCGCGGTTGAGGGAGAGCTTGCGCGAACAATCCTTGCCAATCCACAGATTCGTGCCGCGCGCGTGCACATCGCGCGTGGGTCGGATCGGCCGTTCGACATGGGTTCCGCGCCCAGTGCCAGCGTCTTTGTGACCACGGCAGGCGGCCTTTCGCCCGCTCAGGCCCGCGCGTTGCGGCATCTCGTTGCCTCAGCCATCACGGGGTTGAGCCCTGACAAGGTTGCCGTGATTGATGCCGTGCAAGGCCTTATTCCTGTGGAGGACGGGGGCCTGTCTCAGGGCAATGCCGCCGATCGAGCCACGGCAATCCGGCAGAATGTCGAAAGGCTCTTGGCCGCGCGGGTCGGCCCGGGACGCGCGGTGGTTGAGGTTTCGGTCGATCTGGTCACGGAAAGTGAACTGCTGTCAGAGCGCCGCATTGATCCCCAGGGGCGTGTCGCCACAAGCACGGAGACGGAAAGTTCAAGCGGATCGGAGAATCAGGCGGGAGGAGAAGTCACCGTTGCGTCGAACCTGCCCGATGGCGATGCCGGAAGTGAAGCAGGAACCGCAACACAATCGCAGGAAAGCCGTGAGCGCGTTGATTACGAGCTGAGCGAGACGCGGCGCGAGGTGACGCGCGTGCCCGGCGATATCCGCCGGTTGAGCGTGGCGGTTCTCGTTGACGGAGAACGGATCGCCAGTGAGGACGGAAGCCAGACGTGGCAGCCCCGGTCGGATGAGGAGCTTTCGGCCCTCCGCGAACTTGTTGCCTCGGCGGCGGGCATTGACGAGTCGCGGGGTGACGTCCTTACCTTGAAGTCGCTGGAAATCGTCGCTCCGCAGGCGGAAGAAGCCACGGCACCATCGGATCTGGGGCTGGACCTGACCCGGATCGCAGGTTTTGCCATCCTCGCGGCGGTGGTTCTGGCGATCGCGCTGTTTGTGCTGCGTCCGGCGTTGCGACAGTCACGAAGCGCAGCGCCACCAGCGTTGCCCCTTCCGCCGATGATGCGAGAGCCCCGTCCGCTTGGCCCTGTCCTTACGGGAGAGATCGCGGACGGCGTCGATACCGGCGATCTGCCTGTTATCGGTGGGGACAGGCCAGCGCACCTTGAGACGGAAGATCCGGTGAGCCGCCTGCGCCGAATGATCGGCGAACGGCAGACGGAGTCGCTCGAGATCCTGAAAACCTGGATGGATGCGGACGGAGGCAGAGCCTGATGGCACCGCTTAAGCTTGAGGATTTCACCAGCGCACAGGCCGAACCCGAGGTGAGCCCAACCAGGAACGACCGGGAGGAAGAGATACGTCTCGGCGCCTATGAAGAGGGGTATGGCGCCGGGTGGGAGGATGCGGTCACAGCGCAATCCGATGCCCGCGCCGAGCGGGAAGCCGAAGCGACAAGAAACCTTCAGATGCTGGCCTTTGGATACCAGGAGGTGCGCCATCACATCCTGCGGTCTCTGGAGCCTTTTCTGAATGATGTCGCTGCCCAATTGTTGCCAAGGGTTGCGCGCGCCTCCCTCGCGCCTGTCATTGCAGAGACACTCATGCCTTTGGCAGAGCGCTTGGCTGATACGCCAGTGCTTCTTCGTGTCGCGCCGGACGTCCACGATCTGGTTGAGCGTCTTCTGCCGCCGATCTCGCAAGGCATCCCGATGATCCTGCGTGTGGATCCGCAGCTTGACGAGGGACAGGTCATGATTGCCACGGCCAAGGCCGAGGCGCGTGTGGACCTTGATGCTGCTTCGGCGGCCATCGCCCGGGCCATTTCAGACTTCTTTGAACTTCAGATAACGGAGCAGGCCCATGCCGGATGACAATCCCTTTACCCAGGTTCCCATCGAGATCGCCGTTTCCGTGGGCCGCGCGCGCCCTCTGGTTCGAGACCTGCTTCGGCTGGAGCGGGAAGCCGTGCTTGTGCTTGATCGGCGCGTGGACGATCCGGTCGAACTGTTTATCGGCGACCGACTGATCGCACGAGGCGAGTTGCAGGAGGCAGAGGATGGGACAGGGCAGCTTGCTGTTCGCCTGACAGAGGTCGCCGTCCCGGGAGGCGGGCTGTGAGCGCCCTTCGGGTGGTTTTCCTCGCCTGCCTGGCGGTTTCGATCTGGCCAAGTGGCGGCGTCGCTCAGGAAATGACGCTCGACCTCGGCGAAGGGCCGCTTTTGTCGACGCGGACGGTTCAGCTGATGCTGCTGATCACCGTGCTAAGCCTCGCACCCGGAATCGCGGTGACCATCACGTGTTTCCCTTTCATCGTGACCGTGCTGTCCATCCTGCGGCAAGCCATCGGCTTGCAGCAATCGCCACCAAACATGCTGCTGATCAGTCTTTCCCTTTTCCTGACATGGTTCATCATGGAACCCGTGCTGGCCGATGCCTGGACGGCGGGGATCGAGCCGTTGAACCGCGGAGAAATGGACGCAGCCCAAGCGATCAATGCGGCCATGGGGCCATTTCGAATCTTCATGGCAGCGCGGCTTGACCTCGATACCTTCGCAGCCCTGCGTGATCTTCGCCCGAATGCAGACATCCTGCAGCCCGCGGTTGAGGCACCGCTGTCGATCCTGATCCCTGCCTTCATGCTGTCGGAAGTGGCACGTGCCTTTGAAATCGGCTTCATGATCTTTCTGCCCTTCCTGATCATTGATCTGGTGGTTGCGGCGATCCTGATGGCGATGGGTATGATGATGGTGCCGCCCGCCTTTGTTTCGCTGCCCTTCAAGCTTGCATTTTTCGTGGTTGCGGATGGCTGGTCGCTGATCGCGGCCGCCTTGGTGCGTGGGTATATGTAAGGCAGCTGGCCGGATCAGTTCACAATCAGTTCGGCATGCAAGGCCCCGGCGGCATGAATGCTTTTGAGGATGTCGATCATGTCGTGCGGTGCAACGCCCAGCGCGTTGAGGCCGGCGACAACCTCCGAGAGTGATGTCCCCGGCGGAAGTTCAGCCAGACCCGTGCCGGGCTCCAACTCAATCTGTGCGTCCGTTCTGGGTACGGTGATCGTCTCTCCCTCGGCAAAGGGGTTTGGCTGCACCACGACCGGCGTTTCGGCAACCCGCAGTGTCAGGCCGCCCTGGGCCACGGCAACGGCGCTGATGCGCACGTCGCGCCCCATCACGATGGTACCCGACCGCTGATCGACCACGACACGGGCGCGTGTCTCAGCCTCCACCGGCAGGCCCTCAATCCTGCCGACCACATGCGCGGGTGAGGGCATGCGCGCCGCGCGAAGATCGAGCGCCACAGTCCCTGCGTCCAGCATGGCCGCAACGGGACGCCCGAACTCGCGGTTGATCGTCGTCTCGATCCGCCCTGCTGTGGTGAAATCCGGCGCACGCAGGGCTAGACGCAAGGTGGACATTGCCGAGAAATCGAAATCGACCTCTCGCTCCACGCGCGCGCCCGAGGGGATGGTGCCGGATGTCGGCACGCCTTGCACCACGCGTGCAGCCTCGCCTTCGACCGAAATACCCCCTGCGATGAGCCCGCCCTGCGCGACAGCGTAGATTTCGCCATCCGCGCCATTCAGGGGCGTCATGATCAGGGTCCCGCCCTGCAGGCTGGATGCGTCACCGATCGCCGAAACAGAGACGTCGATCCGCGATCCGGCGCGTGCGAAGGGTGGCAGCGAGGCAGTGACGAAGACAGCGGCGACGTTCCGGGGACGAAACTCCTCACCCGCGACATTGGCACCCAGGCGTTCCAGCAGGTTCGCCATGATCTCTTCGGTGAATGGCGCGTTGCGCAGGCCATCTCCTGTGCCGTTCAGGCCGACAACCAGACCGTACCCCACCAGATCATTGCCCCGGACGCCATCCACCTCGACCAGATCCTTGAGGCGGATGACCTCTGCCGAAGCCGGGCCAGCGAGGAAAAGAAACAGCGCAGTGGCACGCAACATCACAAGTAATCCGAAAGTGAAAGGCGCGACAGACGCGCGGTGAGGGTGTAGATCATCTCAAGCCGGGCGCGCGCCTCTTCCAGACGGGTGGCAACGTCATAGCCATCCACCGCGATCAAGTCTGTCCGCGCCTGTTCGAGGGCCAGCGCCTCGGCTGATTGTCGGGCCTGGGACTGGGCGATGCGCGCCTCGGAAGAGCCGATCCGCGCGGACAGCATGACCCGTTCACCCGACGATTGAAGAAGGGCGGTTCCCGCCAGGCTTGCCAATGCCAACTGACCCGACCGATCATCGAACCCCGGTTCCGACATGAGGGCCCCGAGAAGCAGCCCCTTCAGCGTGGCTTGCAGAGCCGGATCAGCGGCTGTGACGTCAAGGCGCACAACATCTTGTGTTCCCACGGAAAGATCCGCGACATCGGCAGAACCAGAATAGACCTGCGTCAGAAAGCCCGCCGGATCGGAAAGCCAATCCTCAATCACCGTGGCTGCATCGGAAGCGGAGGCACCGGTGCCAATGGCCGTCTTCGCCGCGGCGAGCAGCGTATCGGCTTCAGGCAGCGGTCTGCGATCGGTTGCGGTGCCGGAAAACAGGCTTTGATCGGCAAACCGCGTGTTGAGCGCAGCAACCGCATCCTCGAATGCGGCCCTTGCGTCACGGGCCGCTATGCCGAGACTGCGCGCATCCGCCGACTGCGCAGCGCGGAGCAGCACGGACGCGCTTTTATCGGCGGCAGAAGACAGCCGTTCAAGAGCGGTTTGCATCGCTGTGGCGCGTTGCGCGCCCTGATCCGCCACACGCCCGAAAGCCGCGATCCGGGTGAGTTCTGTCTCGATGGCGGCAAGTGAGGATACTCTGCCGCCCAACTGACGGCCGACATCCGAAGCCGTCCCTCGCGCAAGATCTGCGCTGAGGGCGCCGATTTCCCGGCTGGTTTCGGCATTGCTCCGGCGCAGCAGGAAAAGCTGGGCCATGTCGCCTATGGTCACGGTCGTCATCGCTAGATCTCCAGCAGGTTCTGAAGCAGGCCATCCACGACCTGCAACACGCGGGCATTCGCGGCATAGGCCTTTTCGATCTGAAGCAGGTCCTGAAGCTCACTGTCGGTGTTAACGCCCTTTGCGGCCTCTGCCTCGGACAGGGTGTTTGCACGGGCAGAGGTGCGGCTTGCATCCTCTTCAGCCTGAATGCGACGTGTGGACAGCGTTTCGACAAGAGAGGATGCGCGTCCAGAAACGCTGATCGGCGCGGCATTGGCGAGCGCCGCCTGAAGGGCCAGCAGTTGCCGACTTTCCCCGACGGGCCCTGGCTGCGCAGCGCCAAGGCCATCCCGGATGAAGCGGATATCACCCCCGGCATCCAGATCAGCGATGGTGTTCAAGGCCAGCCGTGCCGAAAGCCCGGCAACCGCGCCTGCGTCGATCAGAGCGCCGGCATCAGTCAACAGGCCGGCCGATGCGGGCCCCAGGGTGGCATCCGCTGCGGACAGGCGTGTTCCGATATCGAGCGCCAGTGCATCAAGACCGGCCTGAACCTCTAGCACAAGTGTATCGCGCAGCGCAAAACGGGCCGACAGCATGCCGCCGGAAACCAGCGCATCCGGGCCCGTTCCGATGGCCTGACCGTTCAGCGTGAGACCCGAAAGGACGGACGGGCCCGATGCCGTGATGCCTGCTGTCGGCGTAAAGCCGAATACAGCCGGGCGTCCGTCCAGCAGCACCGCGCCATTCAGGGAGATGAGGGCAGACCGGCCATCCGGACGCGGCACCTCGCGCAGCGGGATCAATGCGGCAACACGATCCACTATCTGCTGGCGTTGGTCGATCATCGACGAGGCATCCCGCCCGGAGGCACGTTCAGCGACGATCTTCCGATCCAGATCGGCGATGCGGGACAGATCCGTGTTCAGCGCCGATACGTCATCAGCGATGCCAGCATCTGCCTCTGCCCGGACATTGGTGAGCATGTCTGACATGTCGCCAAAGCGGCGGGCGAGAAGCTTTGCCGCATCCGCGACCGCCGTCAGGGCGGTGCCACTGTCCGGCGTCGCCGCAGCCGTGATCAGGGCGCTGTCCAGTGCGGCGATCGTGTCCGTCAAGCTTCCGGCTTCGCCCGGCGCGCCATAGGCCCGTTCAAGACGCAGCAACTGCCCGGAAAGGTAATCCGCGGCACTGGCAGCGGCGCCCGCGCTGCGCCGGTCCGTCGTAAGGATCATGTCGCTTTGTCGGCGCACTTCGATCATCTGGACACCGGGCGCACGGGCGTCGGGCTGCACCACGACCTCGCGCCGCCCGTATCCCGGCGTTGCGGCATTGGCGATGTTCGAAGATACGGTCTCTGCCCTGCGGGACGTGATGGTGAGGCCGGACAGAGCGGCGCTGAGCGCGGATGAGAGGGCCATGTCCTACCTAGCGTTTGATGTTTGTGGTTTCCTGCAACATTTCGTCGACGGTCTGGATGACCTTCGCGTTCGACGCATAGGCGCGCTGTGTCTGGATCAGGGCGGTCAGTTCGGCCGCGACATCCGTCGTCGATCCTTCGCGTGTGAAGCCCGAGATCGTACCCGTCGGCCCGGTTCCGGCATCCCAGAGCGTGAAGGCCCCCGATTGCGGTGTGATCTGATAGGTCTGGTTCGGCTGGGTCCGCAGGCCGTTGATGTTCGGCACATCGACAAGCGGAATCTGGTAGAGCCGCTGCGAGAAGCCGGTGTCATAGCTGGCGGTGAGGAAACCCTCATCATCGACTTCGAGTGCGGCCAGCGTGCCGATGGGCGAGCCATCCTTGAACACCCCGACCGGCGCATAACCATTGTCGAGCTGCGTCAGCGCATCCGACGCCCCCGGCGCACCGATGGACAGCGTGATCGGGCCGCTTGCGACGTTGATGGTCAAGGTGCCCTGTGCCGGATCGTAAGCTCCGCCCGAGACAGTCGTGACCGAATCGATGGAACCGCCCAACCCACGGGTCGCATCGAAAGTGATGGAATATTCCCCGATCAGCGCCCCGTTCTGTGCGGAATCGCGAATCTCCATCGTCCAGGTGTTCGATGCCGCGCCAGTGGCGGGCACGGTCGGAGTGAAGCTGATCTGCAATGTTTCGGACGAACCAAGGTTGCCGAAATATTCCACCGAGAGGGGCAGGCTTTCACCATCCGCGCCCGGGATCGTGCTGGTGGCCGGAAGATTGACGCCAAGGCGGATCGCCGTTGTCGGATCACCGACACGTTGATTCGTGTCGACCTGAATGGGTTCCAGCCCGATCTCCGAGTTGCGCGAAAAGCCGGGGATCGTGCCATCGGGATTCGCAGGCCAGCCCAGCAGCATCAAACCGGATGCGGTGGTCAGGTTGCCCTGTGCATCCACGCGGAAGGCCCCAGTCCGGGTGAGCAGCATGGCCTGATCCCCGATCGCGCCATTCTGGCCGGCGCTGAGCCGGACCGGCAGCATGCCGCGCCCGGAAACCGCGAGATCCAGCGGGTTCGACGTAGCGACAAGCGGCCCCGCGTCATCCAGCACGCGCGACGCAACCGCACGCACGCCGCCCGCGCTGAACGCGCCAGCGCCCGCACTGCTGCCGCCGACGATCAGGCTTTCGAAATCCGCCGCCGCGCGGCGGTAGCCAAAGGTGTTCGAATTAGCAATGTTGTCCGAGATCGTGGCCAGCCGGGTGGCATTGGCATTGAGACCTGCAACACCGGCGTTGAGCGAAGACGTGATCGACATGAATAGCCCTTTTCAGCCTGAACCTGAGTCGGCTGCCATGTTTGGGCCAAAGGCATTAACGCGCGCCTAATCGTTCAATTCCCACCAATCCCGACGTGTCGCCGCAACAACGTCACCTCGATGCGATTGTTCCGGGCCGCCGTTGGATCCGCCGTTGCCGGGCGACGATCCGCAAAGCCGCTTACCCTGTGCAATCGCGCGGCATCCAGTCCAGCCTGCACCATCAGGCCGCGCAGGCTGTGGCCGCGCGCGCTCGACAAATCCCAGGACGGGTTTTCCTTCAAGGTGATCGGATAGGCCCGAACATGGCCGGAAACTGCAACGCGGTTTGTGGCGAGGGCCATCACCTCGGCCAGCAGGGCCGAAAGATCGTAAAGGATCGCGCGCGGCTCTGCGGTATCTGCGGTGAACAGCGCCTCATCCTCGGTATCGAACAGTTCGATGACCAGCCCTTCATCCGACAGGCGCGTCACCACATGGCGCTGCAGGCGATCCGAGATCATGCTTTCACCGGAATGTGCCAGAAGCCGCTGTTCGATGTCGCGCAGGATCGCCTCTTCTGCAGCGATCTCGCCCGGTGTGGGGCCGCCCGTGGCGGCGGGACTTGTGCTTTGGATCGGATTGGGGGTCGTGGCACCCGTTTCCGTCCGCGCCGGCGTTTCCTGCGACATCACATCCGTGCCGCCGAATACCCCCTCACCACCGCCTGATACGCGGTTGAGCGGGATCATCGGATTGAAGTAATCCGCGATTCCCTTGCGTTGCTTTTCCGTCGTCGCGTTCAGCAGCCACATCAGCAGGAAGAAGGCCATCATCGCGGTCACGAAATCGGCATAGGCCACTTTCCATGCGCCGCCATGGTGGCCGCCGCCACCCATGACCTTTTTCCGTTTGATGACGACTGGCGCGGCATTCCCCTGCCTGGCCATTCCACCACCCCATATTCACCCAAGGCACAGATTAGCCCGGGATGGTGAAGCAAGGGCTAAAGTGTCGGATTGTCGGGAAATCGCGTCAGACCGCGCAGGCAGGGCCGGGTCTGCAAGCCGATGGCGGCATAATCTGCGCAGAACTGCCGCAGCACAGCATGGGTCAGCCCCCGATCCAGCGTGATCGGATCATCCTGCGAAATCACCTCGAACCTTGCGCGGGGCAGCGACGTGCGCGTGGCAAGGAAGTCGGCAAGGTCCCCCGTGACCCAGCCATGCACGCCCACAAGATGCAGGTCAAACCTCTGGATGCTGCGGTCCAGAGCCAGCAAACCCGCCGCCGGCACAGCGGCGAGAACGCGTGTGCAGGCCGCCTCGTTCAACCCTGCCGCACAGGCCCCGGTTAGGGGATCGGGCCGCGCATCCTCGGCCTGCAACGCAAGGGCCAGCGCGTCCCGTTCAGGCGAAAGCAGCACCCGGGTGGGAAACAGATCATAGAACGCACCCTCCCGCTCGAATCGCAGAACGATAAGGCCTCGTATCGCGGCAAGGCGCCGTTCCAGGGCATGCGCCTCGGCCAGCGGGAGCGCGGTCAGCATCAGGCCGCCGGGTCGCGCGATGGCCACTTCGATCGTTTCGGCCGCCAGCCCAAGGACGCGCGCCAAGCGGCGCGACAGGCGGCCCGGATCAACCCAGATCGACGGCTGGATCGACAGATCGAAAAGCGGACTTCGATCATCGTCGCGCTGCAACAGCAGGTTCAAGCCCAAGGCAGACAAGAGTGAATAGAGCAGTTGTGCCGGTTGCGGCGCCAATCTGCGGGCGATCGGTCCCGGGCTTTCCGTCAACCGCTGCAGGGCCGCCCCTGTAGTGATGCCAAGATGATCAGCCAGTATCGGCGCGGCAAGGTGTGCCACTGCGCTGGGCGCTGCAAGGAGCAGCGTGAAGTGCGAGGTGTCGCTGCCTGTTGGCTGCATGCCCGCCAGTCTGTCCTTTTCAGGGTCACCCTGCCGCATGTCAGCGGCAGGGTGCGCATCTTCAAGATTCTTAAACTGCGAATGTGACAGTCTTGGGATGCGCTGCCAATCACTATTCGGCAGAGGATCGCGCCCAGAGATTGATATCTTCTTCCCGGCTGATCCGGTCGATGGTGGCAAGCTCTTCGGCGGTGAAGGTCAGGTTGCCGATCGCACCGGCGCAATCCACCACCTGTTCGGGCCGCGATGCCCCGATCAGCGCCGTGGTGATCCCGCCATCGCGCAGAACCCAGGCGATCGCCATCTGCGCCAGCGTCTGCCCCCGCTGCGCCGCCATATCATCAAGCGCGCGAACAGAGGCGAGCGCGCTTTCGGTGATCGTGCCGGGGTCAAGCGATTTGCCCTGCGCGGCGCGGCTGTCCTGCGGGATGCCGCCCAGATATTTCTTGGTCAGGATGCCCTGCGCCAGCGGCGTGAAGGCGATGGAGCCTAGGCCAAGCTCTGCCAGCGTTTCCTTCAGCCCGTCATGTTCCACCCAGCGGTTCAGGATGTTGTAGCTGGGCTGGTGGATGATGAAGGGGGTCTTGAGCTCCTTCAGGATGGCATAGGCCTCGCGCGTGCGCTGGCTGTTGTAGCTGGAGATGCCCACATACAGCGCGCGACCGGACCGGACGATGTGATCAAGCGCCAGCATGGTTTCTTCCAGCGGCGTGTCGGGATCGAAACGGTGGGAATAGAAGATATCGACATAGTCGAGACCCATCCGTTTCAGCGACTGGTCGCAGGATGCAATCAGGTACTTGCGGCTGCCCCATTCGCCATAGGGGCCGTCCCACATCAGATAGCCCGCCTTGGAAGAGATGATCAGCTCGTTGCGGTAGCCGGCGAAATCGGTTTTCAGGATCTCGCCGAATGCCTCTTCGGCGCTGCCGGGGGGCGGGCCGTAGTTGTTGGCAAGGTCGAAATGCGTGATCCCAAGGTCAAAGGCCGTGCGGCATATCGCGCGTTTCGTGTCATGCGGGGTGTCATGGCCGAAATTGTGCCAAAGGCCAAGGGAAATGGCGGGCAGTTTCAACCCGGATTTCCCGCAGTTGCGGTAGATCATCCGCGAATAGCGGTCGGCGGCAGGGGTGTAGGGCATGGGGTCCTCCGTCATGGAAATCGGCGGCGCGAGGGTCGCAAGGCCGCATTTGGCGGGCAGTTTCATCAGATTGGTTGCGCAGGTGCCAGAGGCTTTCCTCACATCGGCGCGAGAGATTGCGATGTTTCCCCGGTGGTCGCCCTTGCCCCTTGATCGGTGGTCGCCCTAGGTTGCCCGAAAGGATCGGTGCAGAGATTGTGTTCCATGCCGCCACCGGGTGCTTCCATGACGGACCTGCGCATTGCCGTCTTTTCTGTCCCTCGCCGCGTCGTGGTGATCAAGCGCGGGACTGGTATCGCGCTTGGCGCCTACGGGCTGGTGATGATTGCACTGTTCTATCCATGGCATGACCCGCTGCCACCCGAAAGCATCGCGCATATCGTCTGGCCCATGCTTGCCGTCAGTATCGCCGCGCTGCTGGCTTTCGTCTGGCGTCAGTGGAAACGCATCCCGCCGGGTGCGCCCGGAGGCACGCTGCAAATCGGGCCCAGCGGCATCGACTATCGGGTGGGTCCTGATCAGGTGCATCTGGGTTGGTCGCAGATCGCGGGTGTCACGCCAATCGCGAAACCGTCGAGACGGCAGGTCAGCGCCATCTGGCTGCCAAACGAGGATCCGGCGCCACCCAGTTCAAGCCGAATGACTCTGCTGCAGATCGCCCATGCCAAGAGCCCCTACCGCCCCGTCGAACGGCCCGATGGCGTGCTGCTTCCCATCGGGCTTTTCGGTCAGGCTGCCGCCGGGGCCATCGTGCACGCCCTTGGCACCCATCTGGAGGGGCAGGGTCAAAGGTCGTGATCGGATCGCCACGATCCGGGCGCCATAAGAGGGATAAAAGGGCGGCGATGTAGATGGCATCGCCGCCCCTTTGATCGTGTCACGGAGACCGGGTCAGACGAAACGGTTCCAGAGGTTTTCCAGACGCTCCTGACGGCCTGATTTCGGTTCGGGGTTCAGACCCTTGGCCGTGACCACCGCCGCCGCATCCTCCAGCGAGCCGGAGAGAAGCGCCTTCGCTTCAGGCTTTTCCCATCCGGCATAGCGGTCGGCGCGGGCCTTCTCCAGCGCGCCATCCTGAAGCAGCGCGGCAGCGGATTTGAGAGCGCGGGCGCAGGTGTCCATGCCGCCGACATGGGCTAGGATCAGGTCTTCGGCATCCAGCGACTGGCGGCGGATCTTGGCATCAAAGTTGGTGCCGCCCGTGGTATAGCCGCCCGCACGCAGGATTTCGTAGAAGGCCAGCGCCTTTTCCGCATGGTTGTTCGGGAACTGATCCGTGTCCCAGCCGGATTGGTAATCGTTGCGGTTCATGTCGATGGACCCGAAGATCCCCAGCGATGCCGCCAGCGCGATTTCATGTTCAAAGCTGTGGCCGGCAAGGATGGCGTGGCCCTGTTCGATGTTGACCTTCACTTCCTTTTCCAGCCCGAACTGGACAAGGAAGCCATAGACGGTGGCCACGTCGTAATCATACTGGTGCTTTGACGGTTCCTGCGGCTTTGGTTCGATCAGGATCGCGCCCTTGAAACCGATCTTGTGCTTGTATTCGACCACCTGCTGCAGGAAGCGGCCCGCATGTTCGCGCTCGGCTTTCAGGTCGGTGTTCAGCAGCGTCTCATACCCTTCGCGCCCACCCCACAGCACATAGTTCTGACCGCCCAGCTTCTGCGTGGCGTCCATATTGGCCTTCACCGTCGCGGCGGCATAGGCGTAGACGTCCGGATCGGGGTTCGTCGCCGCGCCCGCCATCCAGCGGCGGTGGCTGAACATGTTGGCGGTGCCCCACAGAAGCTGCGTCTTGTGGCCGGCCTGCTTCTGGCCGAGGTAATCGACGATTTCATCCAGATTGCGCTTCGATTCCGCGAAGGTCGCGCCTTCCGGGCGGGCATCGGCATCGTGCAGGCAATAGAAGGGAACGCCGAGGATATCGAACATCTCGAACGCCACGTCGGCCTTCATCTTGGCCAGCGCCATCGTGTCCCCGAACCACGGGCGCGTGAAGGTCTGGCCACCGAACGGATCACCGCCCGGCCATGCGAAGCTGTGCCAGTAGGCGACGGCAAAACGCATGTGATCTTCCATCCGTTTGCCGAGGATGACCTCATCGGGGTTGTAATGGCGGAAGGCGAATTCGTTGGTGCTGGAAGGTCCCTCATACTTGATCTGGGGGATGCCTTTGAAAAAATCAGTCATTTCAGTCCTCGGATTGCAATTTGGGCGGCGTGATAGCGGGCATGGCCCGCATCGAAGGCGTCAGTCAGTGACGGATCGGGGTCGATGCTGCGGGCGATGGGGGGCAGTGTCGCGATCTCTGCCCCGGCGCCAGTGGCGGCCATAAGGCCAAGCCGCGCCGCACCGAAAGCCCCGCCGAAATCCCCCGCCGCGGGCAGGTGGACGGTCGTGCCCAACGCCGTTGCGATGGCGCGCAGCCAGTAGTCGGACCGCGACCCGCCACCGACGGCAAGCAGCCGGTCAATCTGCGTGCCCGTGGCGCGCAGGGCATCACGACAGTCGCGGATCGCGAAGGTGACGCCTTCCAGAACGGCACGCGTTGCGGCGGCGCGGTCTGTGGCATGCTCAAGGCCGATAAAGGCCCCGCGCACCGCAGCATCATTCAGCGGCGTGCGCTCGCCCCCCAGATAGGGCAGGAAAATGGTCTTGCCCGGCGCGTGCAGGTCGCCCAGCGCGCCGGTCAGCGACGCGGCGCTTTCGCCCACCATACCGGCAAACCAGTTCAGCGCATCTGTCGCCGCAAGGATCACGCCCATCTGGTGCCATGTGTCCGGCAAGGCATGGCAGAAGGTGTGCACGGCCGTTTCCGGCGCAGGCTGATACCCGTCATTGGCCGCGAACAGCACACCCGAGGTGCCGAGCGAGACGAAGGCATCGCCCGCCTTCACCACGCCGACGCCCACGCCCGACGCGGCATTGTCGCCGCCCCCGCCCGCGACCACCACATCCTTGGGCAGGCCCCAGCGCGCCGCCAGCGCCGCGCGCAGCGTGCCGGAAACGGCGGAACCTTCCACCAGCCGCGGCATATGCGCCCGCGTCAGGCCTGTGGCGGCAAGGCAATCGTCCGACCAGTCGCGCGCCCCGGTATCAAACCAGCTTGTGCCGGCGGCATCCGACATCTCGGCCACATGTTCACCGGTCAGCCATAGGCGCAGATAATCCTTGGGCAGCAGGACGCGCGCCACGCGTTCGCGCAGGCGCGGTTCATGGCGCTGCACCCAGAGCAGCTTGGGCGCCGTGAAGCCCGGAAAGACGATATTCCCCGTGACCCGCCGGAACAGCGGATCACCGTCCAGTTCGGCCGCCTCTTCATGGCTGCGCGTGTCGTTCCACAGGATGCAGGGGCGCAGCACCTCGTCACTGGCGTCCAGAAGCGTGGCGCCGTGCATCTGCCCCGACAGGCCGATCCCGCGCACCTTTGACAGGCCCTGCGCGGCAAGGGCATCCAGCACGGTTTCCGTGGCGGCGATCCAATCGGCCGGGGATTGCTCGGACCAGCCTTCCTTCGGACGCGATACCATCAGCGTGGCGGTGGCCTCGGCCACCACCGTCTGACGGTCGTCGATCAGCACACCCTTTACCCCGGATGTGCCAAGGTCGATCCCGATATACATCAGGCGGCCTTCGCCGGCTTCTTGCCAAGAATGATCATGCCAAGGATGTCTTCGTCGGTCACCTCATCCACGTTGACGGTGCCCACAAGCTGACCGTTTTTCATGACCGAGGCGCGGTCGCACAGTTTCATCACGTTGTGGATGTCATGTTCGATCAGGAAGATGCCCAGACCCTGTGCCTTCAGCTCCTGGATCAGTTCCGACACCATCTGCGTCTCATGCGGGCCGAGCGCGGCGGTGGGTTCGTCCATGATCAGGATCTTGGCGTTGAAATAGACCGCCCGCGCGATGGCGACGGACTGGCGCTGACCGCCCGACAGGGCCGAGACGGGCACGTTGAACTTGCGGAAGTTTGGGTTGAGCCGCGCCATGATCTTGCGCGTCTCGGCCTCCATCTTCGTTTCGTCCACGAAGCCCAGCGAGTTCACGATCTCGCGCCCGAGAAAGAGGTTCGAGGCAGCGTCGAGATTGTCTGCCAGCGCGAGGGTCTGGTAGATCGTCTCGATGTTCTGGGCGCGGGCGTCGCGGGGATTGTTGATCTCCACCTTTTCGCCGTTGATCCGGATTTCGCCGGAATCCGGCTGATAGGCGCCCGAGAGGCATTTGATCAGCGTCGATTTGCCTGCACCGTTATGGCCCAGCAGACCGACGACTTCGCCGGGATAGAGATCGACGGTGACATGATCGACAGCCTTGATCCCGCCGAAGGAGATCGAGATGTCGCGCATCTCGACCAGAGGGGTTCCGCGATTGGTCATGGTGGTGTCCCCCTTACTTGATGCGCTTGCGGTAGACGATGTCGAGCCAGACGGCGAGAACGAGCGCCGCGCCGATCACGATCTTGCGGTAGGACCCGTCGCCAAAGCCGATGAGCACCATGCCCGTCTGCAGCGACACGAGGACAAGCGCCCCGATGATCGCGCCGTAGATCGTGCCGACGCCACCGGCGAGCGAGGTGCCGCCGACGACGGCGGCGGCGATGACGTAGAGTTCGTCAAGATCGCCCAGCGCGTTGGTGGCCGAGTTCAGACGGGCCGAAGCGATGACACCGGCAAGGCCCGCCAGCGCGCCCATCAGGGTGAAGATCTTCACCGTCATGGCGCGGGTGTTGATGCCCGACAGGGCCGCGGCCTCCGGGTTGCCGCCGATGGCAAAGACGTAGCGGCCAAAGCGGGTGCGGGTCATCAGGATCGTCATCAGGATGCCGACAACGGCAAGGATCAGCACCGGATAGGCATAGCCGTGCGCGATGAAGGCATCCTCCGGCACGTCCTGACCAAGCGCCTGATAATACTGCTGCAAGATGCCCTTGGGCCAGGGATAGGCGTTCACGACCAAGGTCGCGCCTAGAATGAAACCGCAGCCGAGCAGGCCCATGAACCATTCCGCCCAGACCGGGCGCAGCGCGAAACCGTGCAGACGGCGGTTCTTGCGCCCGTTCAGGACAAGCCAGATCACCCCGACACAGGCGATCGCGCAGACGATCCAGCTGCCCATGGCCCCGATCGCCCCATATGGCCCGCCGCCGAGAAGGGCGAAGGTGGGATCCACCGGCGAGATGGTCCGTCCGCCCGCGGCTAGGAAGGCCACGCCGCGCCAGATTAGAAGGCCGCCCAGCGTGACGATGAAGGACGGGATCGACAGATAGGCGATCATCCCGCCCTGGATCGCGCCGATCAGCGCACCAAGCAGCAGACCGAAGACCACCGTGATGATCCAGATCGCCGGATGGCCGAGGCCGAGCATCTGCGGCAGCCATTCCACCTGCAGCAGGCCCATGTACATTCCGGTGACACCGACGATCGAGCCCACCGAAAGGTCGATATTGCGGGTGATGATGACCAGCACCATCCCCGTTGCCATGATGCCGATGGAGGCTGTCTGCACCGACAGGTTCCACAGGTTGCGCGGCGTCAGGAACGATCCTTCCCCAAGAAACAGCGCGCCATAGGCATGAAAGCCGATCCAGATGAGGAACAGGGCGCCAACCATCCCAATCAATCGGGGGTCGAGTTCCGTCGCGCGAAGAAAGCGGCCGATGAGGCCGTCTTCCTTGCCCTGAGCCTGCGGTTGATGGGTTGTGTCGGTCATGTCCCGTCCTTGACGTTGAGGGGGATCTTTCGCCCGGCCAGATACGGCGGCGCGCGTCGCGCAGCGTGCTGCACCGTGGTTTCGGGCCTTGGCCCGCATGCAGGAAAAAGGGGCGGGACTGCCGGCCCGGACGGGCCGGCAGTCCCAGGATCAGATCACTGGCAGGCGGCCACGTCGGGCAGGGCGCCTTCGCAGGCCTGCTCTTTCGTGATGTGGCCCGCGTCGATCGCGAGGTTCAGCGTTTCCTTCGTGATCGGGGTCGGGTTCAGAAGGATCGCGTTCATTTCAACGCCCTTCTCACCGCCCGAGAACTTGGTCGCGCCGGGGATCGCGTCGAGCGCGGTGCCATCAGCCAGCGCCGAGGCGATTTCGCCCGCGGCCTTGCCCAGATCGCGCGCGTTCTTCCACACCGAAACGGTCTGGGTGCCACGCGCCACGCGGTTGATCGCGGCGAGGTCGCCGTCCTGGCCACCCAGCGGAACGTTCAGGCCCTGCGCGGCCAGAGCGGCAGCGGCGCCACCGGCCATGCCGTCGTTCTGGGCCAGCACGGCGTCAACGTCGTTGTTCGCGGCAGTCAGGATCTGTTCCATGTTGCGCTGGGCGTTCTCGGGCTTCCAGCCGTCCGAGTTCGCTTCGCCGACGATGGTGATCTTGCCTTCCGCAACAGCGGCGCCAATCACTTCTTCCATGCCCTGACGCAGGAAGCCGACGTTCGGGTCGCCCGGGTCACCCTTGATGATCGCGTAGTTGCCTTCCGGAACCTGCGCAAAGACCGACTCGGCGATGATGCGGCCGACGCCGACGTTGTCGAAGGTCAGATAGAAGGTGCGCGCGTCTTCGATCAGGCGGTCGTAGCCCACGACCGGGATGCCCTCGGCGGCGGCTTTTTCGATCGCAGGCCCGATCGCATCCTTGTCCCAGGCGTTGATGACGAGCGCGTCCACGCCCTGTGCGATCAGCGCGTCGATGTCGGACAGCTGCTTTTCAGCGGACGACTGGGCGTCGGCCGAGATGTATTCGTTGCCGGCGGCTTCGATGGCGGCCTTCATCGCGGCTTCGTCGATCTTCCAGCGCTCTTCCTGGAACTGCGCCCAGGACACGCCGATCTTCTTGCCTTCTGCCAGAGCGGCAGACGAGAAACCGGTCACCGCCATGACGGCGGCGAGAATTGCGATACGCATTGTTATCCTCCCTATGGATGCGGCCAGCGTATGGCCGGTACGACGGATTCGTCGGCACGGGCGAAAATTGGCGCGAATAATTTCAGTTGTCAAAATAATTTTGTTCGTCAAATCTTGGGCTGCTTAGGAAACAGGCAAAATCATGCGGCGGTGCAGCAAGTTTCAGAGCGGCTGCAAAGATTAGGGCAGGATTTCTGCCGATTTTTAGTTCGGAGACCGAATAAATGCAGCCCAAAGGGCCGATGGAAGACGGGGGAGAGGGCCGCCGCGGGTGCGGGCCGCTGATCCCGCCGCTTTCCGATACGCTGCGCCCGCTGCGCCAGCAGGTGTTCGAACGGGTGCGCGCGGCGGGGCTGATTCCCCGGGTGCAGGTGGCCAAGGATCTGGGTGTGAGCCCGGCTTCGGTGACGACGATCACGCAGGAACTGATCGAGGCGGGGCTGATCGAAGAGGTCGCGGCGCCGCGCGAGGGCGATCAGGGCCGGGGGCGGCCTGCGGTGTCATTGGGGGTGCGGGCCAATGCCCATCGCGTCGCGGGGATGAAGCTGTCGGATCGGGAACATACGGCGGTGATCGTGGATTTCGCGGGCAACCTGATTGCCGACGACGTCATTCCGCGCCGCCCGGGACCGATGGCGCTGGATGAAATTCTGACGGCTATTCAAACACTTCTGGATAGGGTCTGCGCCAAGGCAGGCATCACGCGGAGCGAACTTTCGGCAGTGGGCATCGGTGTGCCGGGCTTTGTCGATACGGTCGCGGGGATGGTGATGTGGTCCTCTGTCCTGACCGAAAGGGCGGTGCCGCTGGCGGCGGCGGCGCAGGCGCGGCTGGGCTTGCCGGTGACGGTGGACAATGACGCCAACCTTGTGACCCTGGCCGAACTCTGGTTCGGGGCGGGGCGGGGGTTGGCGGATTTTGCGGTGGTGACGATCGAGCATGGCGTGGGGATGGGCTATGTGATCAACCACCGGATTTACAGGGGAACTCAAGGACTTGGGATGGAGCTGGGCCATACCAAGGTGCAGTTGGACGGGGCGCTGTGCCGCTGCGGGCAGCGTGGCTGCCTTGAGGCCTATATCGCCGACTACGCGCTGGCGCGCGAGGCCACGACGGCGCTGAACTGGACACACCGCGAGGGCCAGTCGATCAGCGTGCTGCTGGAGAGCCTGTATGACCATGCCAAGGCCGGGAACACGGCGGCGCGGTCGATCTTTCGCCGGGCGGGGCGCTATCTGGCGGTGGGTTTGTCCAATGTTATCAACCTGTTCGATCCTGCGCTGATCATCCTGTCGGGCGAACGGATGCGCTATGATTACCTTTATGCGCAGGAGACGCTGGCCGAGATGGACATGCTGGCGATCCAGACCGGGCGCCCCCGCCCGCCCATCGAGATCCATGCCTGGGGCGATCTGCTTTGGGCGCATGGGGCGGCGGCGTTGGCCCTGTCTTTCGTGAGCGAGGGGTTGCTCGTCCCGGCGCGGGAGATGGCGGCGCAGTAGCGCGACGCCCGGGCAGCAAGTGGTGCAGCATCCCAGTGCAGCAAGGCGTGCATACGCAGCGCGCTGGGTGGAGCGAATTCCTTAACCCTGCGTCGGCCCGGAATGTGCGCCGCGCACCGGAACGTGACCCGGCGGAGCGGCGGATTATGGCAGTTGGCCGGTGCGGGAGATTGCACCGGACGGGATAGGTTGCGATAGTCAGGGGCATTGATTTCGGAGGTTGTCGTGCCGCCCTTTTCCATCCGGCCCCTGCGCCGTTCCTGCGGGGCGGCGGTCCTTGCGTTCGGCGTGCTGAGCGGGCCTGCGGCGGCGCTGGAACGGCTGGAGTTTCGCACCCCGGGCGCGGCCGAGGATGTGGCCGATGCGCTGCGCGCCGCTTCGCTGCTGGTGTCGTCGGAACTGGACGGGCAGACCGATGCTCAGGACCTGTTCGCTGCGGCGCGGGCGGAATATGCCGCACTGCTGGGCGCGCTTTACGCCAAGGGGCATTATTCCGGCGTGATCACGATCCGCGTGGACGGGCGCGAGGCGGCGTCGATCGCGCCGCTGGATGCGCCCGGACGCATCGACGTGATCGAGGTGACGGTAGAGCCGGGGCCTGCCTTCCGCCTGTCACAGGCCGAGGTGGCGCCGCTGGCGCCCGGCACGGCGCTGCCGCCCGGCTTTGCCGCCGGGCAACCCGCCCTGTCGGGCGTGGTGCGGGATGCGGCGGCGGCGGGCGTTTCGGGCTGGCGCGACCGGGGCCATGCAAAGGCGCGTGTGGCCGGGCAGGACGTGACCGCCAATCACCGCGATGCGACGCTGGCCGCGCGGATCGCGCTGGAGCCGGGGCCGCGCCTGCGCTTTGGTCCGCTGACGGTGGAAGGGGCCGAGCGGATGGAGGTGCGCCGCGTTGTCAAGATCGCCGGTCTGCCCGAGGGCGAGGTGTTTTCGCCGCAGGAGTTGGAACGCGCGGCGAACCGGCTGCGGCGGACGGGGGTGTTTCGGTCGGTCGCCATGACCGAGGGCGACGTACTGTCGCCCGATCTGGTGCCGATCACCGCGGCCATCGTCGAGGAATTGCCGCGCCGCTACAGTTTCGGCGCCGAGATCGCCAGTCAGGACGGGCTGTCGCTGACCGGCTACTGGCTGCATCGCAACCTTCTGGGCGGGGCCGAGCGGCTGCGTGTGGATGGCGAGATCACCAATATCGGCGCGCAGAACAGCGGGGTGGATTACACACTGGGCGTAACGCTGGACCGACCGGCCACGCTGACGCCCGACACCACGCTGGGTTTTGCCGCCGAGATCGGGCGGCTGGACGAAGAGGATTACGTGGCCGATGTGGCGACCATCGGCGTGAACCTGACGCATTATTTCAGCGACACGCTGACCGGGCGGCTGGGGATCGGCTATGAATATGCCAATGGCCGCGACCGGGTGAGCGATTTCCTGTTCCGCAACGTATCCATCCCCATCGGCGTGAACTGGGACCGCCGCAACGACAAGACCAACGCGACGGAAGGGTTCTATCTGGATGCCGAGGTGAAGCCCTTCTTTGGCCTTGGCACCACAGGCACGGGCGCGCGGACCAAGATCGACGCGCGCGGTTATCTGGGCCTTGGCGCGGCGGACCGGGTTGTTCTGGCGGGGCGGCTGCAACTGGGGCTGATCACGGGATCGGCCCTGCTGGATACGCCGCGCGATGACCTGTTCTACAGCGGTGGCGGCGGCACGGTGCGCGGACAACCCTATCAGTCGCTGGGGGTGAATGTGGCGCGGGGCGCGCTGTCGCCCAAGATCGGGGCCACGCATTTCATCGGCACGCAGCTTGAGGCGCGGGCGATGGTGACGGATCGAATCGGCGTGGTGGGGTTCTTTGACGCCGGGCGGGTGGATCTGGACGGGTTCTTTGGCACGGGCGGGGATTGGCATTCGGGCGCGGGGCTGGGCCTGCGTTATGATACCGGCTTTGGTCCAATCCGGCTGGACGTGGCGGCGCCGGTGAGCGGCACCACGGGCGACGGGGTGCAGATCTATGTGGGATTGGGGCAGGCGTTCTGATGCGGTGGTGGCCTGTTCTTGCCCTGATCTGCCTGCCCCTCTCTGCCACGGCGCAAGAGGATGACCGCGGCTATCTGACGGCCTTTCTGGAGGACAACCTTTCCGGCGCCGGGCGGGCGGTGACGATCACCGGCTTTGAGGGGGCGCTGTCGTCGCGCGCGACGATGGAGCGGCTGACCATCGCGGATGATTCGGGCATCTGGCTGACGCTGGAAGGCGTGACGCTGGACTGGAGCCGGTCGGCCCTGTTGCGCGGGGTGGTGGATGTGTCGGAGCTTTCGGCGCGCGAGATCGTGCTGGAGCGCATCCCTGAGACCGAACCGGCGGCGCCGTCGCCCGAGGCGGGGACATTCGCCCTGCCCGATCTGCCCGTGTCGATCAGCATCGGGCGGCTGGCGGCAGAGCGGATCGTGCTGGGCGAGGCGGTGCTGGGCGAAGCGCTGGAGGCGCGGCTGGAGGCATCGGCGCAGCTTGCCGGGGGTGAGGGGCGCACGGAACTGCTGCTTGAGCGGAGCGATGACGGGCCTGCTGGGCGGCTGGACCTGACGGCGGCCTTTGCCAATGCGACCGGGCAGTTCGAATTGAACCTTGTGGCCGAGGAAGAGGCGGGCGGCATCGCGGTGGCAAAGCTGGGGATCCCCGGCACCCCTTCGGCGCGGCTGGCGGTGCAGGGCGCGGGGCCGATCACCGATTTCGTGGCCGATGTCGCACTGACGACGGATGGCGAGGAGCGGCTGAGCGGGACGGTGGAGCTGATCGGGGCCGAGGATGGCAGCCGGGGGTTCGATGTCGATCTGGCGGGCGATCTGGCGCCGCTGTGGATGCCCGACTATGCCGCCTTCTTCGGTGACAGCATCGTGGTGCAGGCGGCGGGTGCGCGGTCGGCTGAAGGGGTGCTGCGGCTGGATCGGTTGCGGCTGGACACGCAGGCGATGGATCTGTCGGGGCAGGCGACGCTGTCGGCGGGGGGGTTGCCGCTGGCCTTTAATCTGACGGGGCGGATCGGGCTGGAGTCGGGGCAACCCGTGCTGCTGCCGCTGTCGGGCGAGGATGAGACGCGGGTGCGGTCGGTGACGCTGGATGTGGCCTATGACCGGGCCGCGGGCGAGGGGTGGACCGGCGATGTGGTGATCGACGGGCTGGATCGCCGGGGGTTGCGGGCGGATCGGCTGGCGCTGGATGGGGCGGGGCGGATCTGGCAGCGCGACGGGCGGGCGCATGTCGGCGCGACGCTGGATTTCACCGCGCGCGGGCTGGCGCCCGAGGATGCGGCGCTGGCGCAGGCGCTGGGGGCCGATCTGGACGGGCAGGTGATCCTGTCCTGGCAGGAGGGCGGGCCGGGGCTGCGGCTGCCGCGCATCGTGCTGGAGGGGGCGGATTACGGGCTGAGCGGGCGCGCGCTGGTGGCGGGGCTGGAGACCGATCTGGCGATCAGCGGCACGGCCGAGGCGCGGGTGGAGGATCTGGCGCGGCTGTCGGCGCTGGTGGGGCGGCCCTTGACCGGGGCGGCGGGGCTGACCGTCGAGGGCAGTGCGAGCCCGCTGACGGGCGCCTTTGACGGACAGGTGGCCCTGACGGGGCAGGATGTGGCGCTGGCGCAGGCCGAGGTGGACCGGCTGCTGGCGGGGACGTCACGGATCGCGCTGGACGCGGCGCGGACGGCGACCGGCACGGTGCTGCGCGACCTGACGGTGACGGCGAATGGCCTGCGGGCGCAGGCCAGCGGCACGGTGACAAGCGGGCAGAGCGACCTGCGCGGGACGGTGGATTTCGCGGATCTGTCGGTGCTGGGCGGGGGTTATCGCGGCGGCTTTGCGGGGGACGTGCGCTTTGCCGGCGCGGCGGATGCGGGCCGGGTGACGGTGAACGGGCGGGGGCGGAACCTTGCCATCGGGCAGGCCGAGGCGGACCGGCTGCTGCGGGGCGAGACGGTGCTTTCGGGGGATCTGTCCATCGCGGGGGGGCAGGTGGTGCTGAACGCGGCGCGGGTGGAGAACCCGCAGCTTCGCGTGGTGGCGGATGGCCGCGCCGAGGGCGCGGCGCGGCGGATCAACCTTGAGGCGCGGCTGGCCGATCTGGCGCTGCTCTTGCCGGATTTTCCCGGTGTGCTGACGGTCAGCGGAACGGCGGCGGATGACGGGCAGGGGTATGATCTGAACCTGCGCGGGCAGGGGCCGGGCGGGATCGACGCGCGGGTGACCGGGCGGCTGCGGCCCGATGGATCGGGCGGTGATCTGCGCATCGCGGGCAGCGCGCAGGCGGGGTTGGCCAATGCCTTCCTTTCCGGGCGGCTGATTTCGGGGCTGGTGCGGTTCGACCTCGGGCTGAACGGGCCGCTTTCTGCGGCGTCCTTGTCGGGGCGGGTGGGGCTGAGCGGGGGGCGGATCGCCGATCCGGGCCTTGCCTTTGCATTGCAGGATGTGGCGGTGAATGCCGATCTGGGCGGCGGGCGGGCGCAGCTTTCGGGGGGTGGCGCGCTGAGCAGCGGCGGGCGGATTGATCTGGGCGGGACGGTCGGGCTGGCCGCGCCGTTCAATGCCGATCTGCGCGTCGGATTGCAGGGCGCGGTGCTGCGCGACCCGCAGCTGTACCAGACCACCGCGAATGGCGCCGTGACGGTGCGCGGCCCGCTGACAGGGGGTGGCACCATCGGCGGCCAGATTGATCTGGCCGAGACCGAAGTGCAGATCCCGTCAACCGGTCTGGGCGGTTCGGCGGATATCCCGGATCTGCGGCATGTGAACGAACCGGCAGAGGTGCGCGCCACGCGGGCGCGGGCGGGGTTGCTGGGCCTTGAGACGGCGGGCGCGGGCGGCGGGGGCGCGCGGCCCTTTGCGCTGGACCTGCTGATTTCCGCCCCGTCACAGATATACATTCGCGGGCGGGGCCTTGATGCCGAACTGGGGGGCGCGTTGCGGCTGGGCGGGACGACAGCGGCGGTGGTGCCGTCGGGGACGTTCAGCCTGATCCGGGGGCGGCTGGATATCCTTGGGCGGCGGCTGGACCTGAGCGAGGCGACGATGACGCTGGCGGGGAACTTTACCCCTGTGCTGGCGGTGGCGGCATCGAATGAAAGCGACGGGATCACCAGTTTCATCCGCATCGACGGCCCGGCGACCGAGCCGGTGGTAAGCTTCCGGTCCAGCCCCGAATTGCCCGAGGAGGAGGTGCTGTCGCGCCTGCTGTTCGGGCGTGGGATCGAGACGCTGTCAGTCTTGCAGGCGGCGCAGCTGGCCAATGCCGTGGCCACGCTGGCGGGCCGGGGCGGGGTGGGCATCGTGGGGCGGCTGCGGCAGGGGTTCGGGCTGGACGATCTGGATGTGCAGACCGGGGCCGATGGCGGCGCGACGGTGCGGGCGGGGAAATACCTGTCGGAGAATGTCTATACCGAGGTGGAGGTGGATGATCGCGGCGAAAGCCAAATCAACCTGAATCTTGATGTGACGGACTCGGTCACTGTGCGAGGGCGGACGGGCAGTTCGGGCGATACCGGGATCGGCGTCTATTTCGAGAAGGATTACTGATCCACCCGCTTGCGCTGCGCCCGGGCGGCATCGACGGCAGCCCCCAGAAGGATGGCGTAGCCCGAGAGATACAGCCAGACCAGCAGCGCCGCCACCGCGCCGATGGACCCGTAGATGCGGTTGTATGTGTCGAAGTTCGCCAGATAGACGACAAGCCCGCGTGAGGCCGCCACCCAGATGAGGACGGCGACAAAGATGCCGCGCGTGAAGAGGCGGTGGGTGATTTCGCGGTTCAGGCCGAGCCGGTAGACCAGCGCCACGCCGAGGATGACGATCATCAGGCTGAGCAGAAGCTGCAGCAGTTCCAGCGCGACGGTGGTGAGGCCGCCCAGCGGCAGGAAGGCAAGGATCAGCGGGCCTACGACCGCCGCCAGAAGCCCGGCGATGGCAAGGCCCACCATCACCAGCGTGAGCAGGAGCGAGCGGACGAAATGCCGGTGCCCGGCGCGGTTCGGCAAGCCGTGGATGGCGTTGAGGCCGCGCATCAGCGCAGCGACCGAGGCGCGCGCCGTCCAGAGCGCAAGGAAGAGCGACAGGAAGGTGGCCAGACCGAAGCCACCGGGCGGGCCGGCAAGGATCGCCTCGATCTGCTGTGAGATCAGGTTCCACGCATCGGGGGGAAGGTAGTCGCGCGCAAGTTCCAGTTCCTGCCGGATCAGGGTGGCATCGGAAAAGCTGCCCCAGATCATGATGACGGCGGCGGCGGCGGGAAACAGGGCGAGAAAGCCGTAAAAGGCGATGCCTGCGGCGATGAGATCCAGCTCGCGTTCGTCGGACAGCGTCCAGAGATCTTTGATCAGGGTCGGGATGTTGGGCAGTTGCATCCCGGGAAGGTAGGGGAGGATGGGGGACGGGGCAATCCTGTCCGCCCGGGCGAAGCCGATCCTGGCGCGTCGCGGTGACAGGCGGCGTCGCACTGGCCCCGATGCCCCCGTGGTGGATCAGGCGGTGGCGGCCCCCACGCCTGCGACATGGCGGGCGGCGGCGTCAGAGGCCTGTTGGCAGGCGGATTCGAGATCGTGGCCGGTGGCCATCGCCGCCGCGAGGGTGCCGGTGAAGCAGTCGCCCGCGCCATGGGTGCTGGCGACCGTGACCTTGCGCGCGGGAAGGGTGATCCTTGCGCCCCCGGCCGTGCAGGCGGCAAGGCCCGCCGCCCCGGCAGTGACTACGACACTGCCGAAACGCGCCGCGAGGTGGCCGGCGGCGGCGCGGGCGGAGGCGAGGTCTGTCACCGGATCGGCGCCGAACATCGCAGCCTCGACCGCGTTCACGACCAAAACATCCACGCAGGCCCCGAGGGCGGGCGGCACCTCACGCGCGGGGGCCGCGTTGAGGATGACCCGAATCCCCCGCGCGCGGGCGGCGGTGGCTGCGGCGAGGTTGATGTCGGGCGTCACCTCGTTCTGCAGGACGAGGACGGCCACATCGGCCCAAAGCGCGGGATCCGTCAGCAGCGCCGGATCAAGGCAGAGGTTGGCGCCGGAAACGATGGTGGCCGCGTAGTCGCCCGCGCGATCCTGTATCGCAACGCTCATCCCCGAGGGTGCATCATCAAGGATGCGGACAAAGTGACGGTCCACCTTGCCGCGGTCGAGGGCGGCGAGGAGATAGTCGCCAAAGGCGTCACGGCCCACCGCCCCGAACATCCGGGCCTGCACCCCGGCGGCGCGGGCGGCCACGGCTTGATTGCCGCCCTTGCCGCCGAATTTCGGATACCAGCGTCGGCCCACGGCGGTTTCATCCACGCGCGGCAGATGGTCGGCCTCGACCATGATGTCATGGTGGAGGGAGCCCACGACAAGGACGACGGGCGGTTGCGGCACGGACGATCCCCTTTGCATTGGCCGGGTGACCCTTGGATTCCGCATGGTCAGCCCTGCTTTCCCCCGGTGGCGTGATCACTGCGGCCGGATCACGGAGGGTGACCGTGATGATAGCGGTGGCAGGCATCCGCGAGAAGGCCCGCCCGCGTTCTGGGGATGAGATCGCGCCATCGGGCCGAGGGTCCGGTGTCACGCGGGCGCGGGGTGCCGGGCTAACCCTCACCCTCGAGCCGGGTGCGCATTTCGCGCAGGACGGGGAGGACGGCGCGGACGCGGTCGGCGCCGAGTTGTTGCACCACTTCGGCGATCAGGGGGGCGACGGCCTGAACGGCGGCGTCGCGGGCGGCGCGTCCGGCGGGGCTGATGGCCACGAACTTGCGGCGGGCATCATCCCAATCGGGGCGGATATGGACATGTCCCGCCCATTCCAGCCGGGCAAGGGTGTTGGTCATCGCCCCGCGCGTGACGTGGAAGGCGCGGGCCAACTGCGCCGGGGTGCGTTCGTCATTCACCCGGGCGAGGTGGTTCAGCACGCCGAAATGCGACAGTTCCATCCCCTTGGGCAGCACGCGCGAGATGCGGTTGCGGGCAAGCTGATCGGCCATGAAGAGTTCGCCGAAAAGGGCAACGGCGATGTCTTCGGTCTTTTCGTCAGCGGGTTTGCCGGTCATCCCCCATGCCTCATGCTGCTGGCCCCGTGAAATCGCGGTCATGGGAGAGCGAGGGGATGCGGTCGCGCGCGCGGGCGACCTCGGCCAGGTCGAGATCGGCGAAGGTGATGCCGGGTTCTGTTCCGGCGTCGGAGAGGATTTCGCCCCAAGGGGCGATGGCGAGGCTGTGGCCATGGGTGCGGCGACCCTTCCCCTCAACCTCGGGGTGAAAGCCGGTCTGGGCGGGGGCGAGGACGTAGCAGCCGGTTTCAATCGCGCGGGCGCGGAGGAGCGTTTCCCAATGCGCGGCCCCGGTGATGTGGTTGAAGGCGGCGGGGACGGTGAGGATTTCGGCCCCGGCCTGCGCGAGGCGGCGATAGAGATGGGGGAAGCGGAGATCGTAGCAGACCGTCATCCCGATGCGGCCGAAGGGGGTATCTGCCAGCACGGCGCGGTTGCCGGGGCGATAGCCTGAGGATTCGCGGTACACCTCGGTTTCCGAGACGTTCACATCGAACATGTGGATCTTGTCGTAGCGGGCGGCGATGTCGCCCGACGGCGCGATCAGGAAGGAGCGGTTGGCGAAGCGGCCATCGGCATCGTCCGTCAGCAGGCCGAGCGAGCCGATCAGCAGCCAGATGCCCGCGCGCGCCGCCTCATCCCGCAGGGCGGCGAGGGTGGGATCGGTTTCCTCGGGGTGGAAAAGGGCGCGCTGGCGGGTGCGGTTGGAGGAGAGCGCGTTGGTACATTCCGGGGTGAGGACGAAGCCCGCGCCCCCCTGTGCCGCAGCACGGACCAGCGCCAGCGTGTCCGGCAGGTTGGCGGCCGGGTCGTCAGAGACGGTCAGCTGGACAAGGCCCGCGCGCATCAGGCGAGCATCGGATCAAGCTTGCCGTCATGGTCAAGCGCGTGCAGGTCATCACTGCCGCCGACATGGGTGCCGCCGATGAAGATCTGCGGCACGGTGCGGCGGCCCCCGGCGCGGGCGGTCATGGCATCGCGCAGGGCGGGGTCGCGGCTGACGTCGATTTCGGTGAAGGCCACACCCTTGCGGGTGAGCAGGCGTTTGGCGGCCATGCAATAGGGGCAGATGGGCGTGGTGTAGATTTCGACGGGTTTCACGGGATGCGGTCCTTTGGCGATTGCGCGGAACTATAGGGATTTAGGCATCCTTAGCAACGCGGGCCAGCACACATACGGATACCCGGCTTGCGCCTGCGGCAAGGCAGGCCTCGGTGCAGGCGGCAAGGGTGGCGCCGCTGGTCATGACATCATCAATGAGCAGGACATCCCGGCCCGCGATGCGGGAGGCGTGGCGGGGATGGGCGCGAATCGCCGTCTGGACATTGCGGAAGCGACCGTCGCGGTCGCGGCCATCCTGTGTGGGCGTGCGGCGGGTGCGTTGCAGCAGGTCGGGGATATGGTCGAGCGCGGCGAGGCGGGCAAAAGCGGCGGAGAGAAGGGCCGACTGGTTGTAGCGGCGGCGGACAAGGCGCAGCCAGTGCAGCGGCACCGGCGCCACGATCATGCCGGGGGTGACGATGGGTGCCGCCACGCGCTGCATCCAGCGGGCGGCAGGCGGGGCGAGATCGCCGCGGTCGCCATGTTTGAGCGCCAGCACCAGCTTGCGCCCAGTATCGCGGTACAAAAGCGCCGCCCGGCCCTGATGCCAGGGCCGGGCGAGGGTGAGGCAGTCGTCACACTGGACGGGCTGGGTATCTTCGCCCGGGAGGGGGGTGCCGCATGTGTCACAAACAAGGCCGGTGATGAAGCCCGTATCCCGCCAGCAAGCCGGGCAGAGGGCGAAGTCGGTGTCCACCTTGTCGCCGCAGGACAGGCATTGCGCGGGGTAGATCAGCCTGACCAGCGCTTGCATTCCCATTCCCGCTTCCTCATGTTCCGCGCCATGCAGACACCGCCCCTTCTGACCGACCGGCAGGCCCTGACCCGCAACCGCGAGCGCGCCGAGCGCGCGGCGCTGTTCCTGCATGACGAGGTGGCCCTGGAGGCGCAGGAGAGACTGGCAGAGGTTAACAGGGCGTTTACGGATGTGGCCGTGGTCACGCCTTTTGCCGACCTGTGGCCGATGGCGGCGCGCAAGGTGGCAGATGACGAGGTGCTGGACCTGCCGCCGGGCGGTCACGATCTGGTGATCCATGCGCTGTGCCTGCATTGGGCGAATGATCCGGTGGGGCAGTTGGTGCAGTGCCGCCGGGCGCTCAGGGCGGATGGGCTGTTCCTTGGGTTTCTGTTCGGGGGGCAGACCTTGGCGGAGTTGCGGGCCTGTCTGGCGCAGGCCGAGGCCGAGGTGACGGGTGGCCTGTCGCCGCGCGTGCTGCCGATGGGCGAGATCCGCGATCTGGGGGCGCTGTTGCAACGGGCGGGCTTTGCGCTGCCGGTGGCGGACAGTTTCACGAAAACAGTGAGTTATGGCGATTTCGGCGCGCTTTTGCGCGATCTGCGGCAGATGGGCGAGGGCAATGCGCTGGCCGCGCGCCTGCGGCGGCCCACGCGGCGCGCGGTGTTCGCCCGCGCGGCCGAGCTTTATGCAGAGCACCACGCCCTGGCCGATGGGCGGCTGAGCGCGACATTCGAGATCATCGGACTGACGGGCTGGGCCCCGCATGAAAGCCAGCAAAAACCGCTGCGTCCCGGCACGGCTGCCCAAAGATTGGCCGACGCGCTGTCGGTGCGCGAGGTGCGGCTGCCTGACACTGAACCGAATGGTTGACCGGGGCGTATAAGCCTATATGTCCCGCCTTTGGGATCAGGATTTCAAGGAAAACACCATGCTGGATGCCAAGGCACAGAACGCGGGCTTCGCCCAGACGGACGCGCGCCCGGCCATGATTCAGCCCGGTCAGGGGCGGCTTGCCCATGCCCCGGCAGACCATCCGAAGGTGCGGCGGGCCAAGGTCGGTGTTCTGGTCGCCAATCTGGGGACGCCGGACAATTACGATTACTGGTCGATGCGGCGCTATCTGAACGAGTTTCTGTCGGACAAGCGGGTGGTGGATTATTCGGCCTGGATCTGGCAGCCACTGTTGCAGCTGGTGATCCTGTCGAAGCGGCCCTTTTCATCGGGGGCGAATTACAAGCTGATCTGGAACCACGAGCTGAATGAAAGCCCGCTGCTGACGATCACCAAGAACCAGACGCGCAAGATCGCCGAAACCATGGCCGCCAAGCATGGCGATGAGGTGATGGTCGATTTCTGCATGCGCTATGGTAACCCTTCGACGGAATCGAAGGTGCGGGAAATGGTGGAGGCGGGGTGTGAGAAGATCCTGTTCTTCCCGCTGTATCCCCATTACGCGGGTGCGACGTCGGCCACGGCGAATGACCAGTTCTTTCGCGCGCTGATGAAGGAAAAGCGCCAGCCTTCGGTGCGCACCGTGCCGGAGTATTTCGAGCATCCGGCCTATATCGAGGCCCTGGCCCAATCGGTGGAGCGGGCCTATGCGGAACTGGACCACAAGCCCGATGTCCTTGTCGCGTCCTATCACGGGATGCCCAAGCGGTATCTGATGGAGGGCGATCCCTACCATTGCCAATGCGCCAAAACCTCGCGCCTGCTGCGGGAGCGGCTGGGATGGGAGAAGGGGTCGATCGACACCACGTTCCAGTCGGTCTTTGGCCCCGAGGAATGGCTGCGCCCCTACACGGTGGAGCATGTGGCCGAACTGGCCAAGCAGGGGAAGAAGAAGATCGCGGTGATTGCGCCTGCCTTTTCGGCGGACTGCATCGAGACGCTGGAAGAGATCAACGGCGAGATCCGCGAGGCGTTCGAGCATGAGGGGGGCGAGGTGTTCACCTATATCCCCTGCCTGAACGATGACGATGCGCATATCGACGCGCTGGTCAGCGTGATCGAGGAAAACCTGACC
Source organism: Paragemmobacter ruber (assembly GCF_009908315.1). GTDB lineage: Bacteria > Pseudomonadota > Alphaproteobacteria > Rhodobacterales > Rhodobacteraceae > Paragemmobacter > Paragemmobacter ruber. The sequence continues at coordinate 1,501,671 of NZ_JAAATW010000001.1, read as the reverse complement.
GGCTGGGTGCGCTGAGCACCCGGTCGGGCCGGATCGCGGCGATCAGACCCCTTGGGGCGGAAAAGGAAAAGGGTCGGTGGCCAAGCCACCGACCCTTTCCTGTATCGTGATCCGACAGATCAGTTCGAGGCAGCAGCCGCGATGACCAGCAGGAGCAGCAGCGGAACAACGATGCCGCCAGCCGAGGACGACGTGTTCGCTTCGACAACTTCCGGTTCCATGACCGGTTCAACCATGCCGCCGGCGAAAGCGGTCGAGGCGGCAACCGTCAGAGCGGCAGCGAGCGCAAGTTTCTTCATATTAACCTCCAGTTATCGCATGACGCCGAATGTTGCAGAGGCGACGACATGCACCCAAGATATACCTCGTGGCTTCTGTTAAGCAGCAACTTTGCCGGATTGCAACTTGGCTCGACGCCAAAACGCGCCGTTGAGGCGCATATCGTCAAATTAGCAACACCTGAGTGCCGACTTTGGTCAGTGCGAACAATTCTTGGATATGTTCGTTGTAAAGCCCGACGCAGCCGTTCGACGAGCGGCGCCCGATCTTGCGCGTGTCATGGGTGCCGTGGATGCGGTAATAGGTCCATGACAGGTAAAGTGCGTGCGTTCCCAGCGGGTTGTCGGGTGCGCCGCCTTCGACCACGGCGGGCCATTCGGGATTGCGTTCCAGCATGGCCGGGGTGGGCCGCCATGTGGGGGCCACGACCTTTTGCACAACCTCCGTGCGGCCCCGGCGGGTGAGGTCTTCGGACAGCGGGACCGAGGTGGGGTAGAGGCGATAGATCGACTGATCCTCGGACCAGAAATGCAGCGCGCGCGAGGTGAGATCGACAAGGATCGCGCCGTTGCGGGTATTCTCAAAATAGCCCTGCCAATCCAGCATGCGGAAGCTGGAGGCGTTGTTGCGCACCGAGCTGGAGGCGCCGGGCAGCACTTCGGTAGAGCCCTCCATGCCAAAGGCGGGCATCGCACCCAGCGCGCCCGCGCCCAGCGCGGCAGAGGCAGCCGTCACGAAATGGCGGCGGTTCAGGCGGAGTTTCGGATCATCAGTCATGGTCTGCTTGCCCCTTCAGGTCTTCGGGCGGCCGCGTCTGCGCGCGTTGGCAACCCGTTTTTCTAGGGCAATAGCGATTTTTGCGCCTTTGGGCAAATCAAAGACATGTCAATCGGCAAAGCCGCGCGACTCTGACGCGGGGTTGCGGGTTGCGTTTGAACTGAAGGGCCGGTTTCGCTAAGAGCAGGCAAAGGAGCAGGCGCCGGGGCGCAGGGGGCAAGCGGTACGATGAACAGACGTGGGATGCTGATGTTGGGCGGGGCTGCGGTTCTGCTGGCGGCCTGTGCGCCTTCGATGGGTGAGGGGCCGAAGCTGGGGCCGGACGGGTTGCCGCTGCCGCAGGTCTATAACACGCAGGCGCAGGGTGCGGGCGTGATCGAATACCGGCTTCTGGATTCGGTGAATGCGCTGCGGCAGTCGCGCAACCTGCGGCCGGTCACGTTGAACGCGCAGCTGAACGCGGCGGCGGCGACCCATTCGCGCGACATGTCGGTGCAGAACCGGCCCTGGCATTTCGGATCGGACGGGTCTTCGCCGCTGGAGCGGGTGCGGCGCGTGGGCTATGGCGGCAAGCTGACGGGTGAGCTGATTTCCGAGACGTTCGAGACGGAACTGGAAACGCTGGCCACATGGATGGAAAGCCCCGACATGCGGGCGGTGATCCTTGATCCCAATGCCACCGAAATGGGCTTTGCCTGGTTCCAGGAACAGAATGGCAAGATCTGGTGGACGCTGGTCATGGGCAGCGCCGGGCTGGTCTGACATCCGGGGGCCATTGGCCCCCGTTTGCCACGGCACCTAGGGCAGGATGTGAATCACGGTGCCCGGTTCGACCATCGAATAGATCTGTTCCATTTCCCGGTTGGTCACGGCGATGCAGCCTTCGGTCCAGTCGCGGCGCGCGATGGGGCCCAGCGGGCCGCCATGGATGAAGATGTCGCCGCCGGGGGATTTATCCTGCGCTTCGGCATATTCCGCATCCGCGATGTTGGGGTACGAGATGCCCAAGGACAGATGGAAGCGCGAGCGCGGGTTCTTGTGCGTGATGTAATAGGTGCCTTCGGGCGTCTTGCCATCGCCTTCAAACTGCTTGTGGCCCTGCGGGGCGAAGCCCAGCGCGATGTCATAGGATTCGAGCACGCGGCCATTGTGCAGCAGATACATCTTGCGGTCGGCCTTGTGGACCTGCACCGACGTCACCTCGGGGCCGCGATATTTCAGGAATTTTGACCGCGGGCCGCAGGCGGACAAGCCCACCGCCAGCGCAAGGATGAGAAAAACCTTCAGGAACCGCATACCACTGCCCGCCTCGCCGTTTGTTTGATTTTTTTTTCCTGCGCATAGCGCAAATCGCCCGGTCTGGCTAGGCAGCCGTTCGGAGGGGCCGCTCACGGATGTGTCATCGTTCATGCGGGGCGGCGGAACCGGGCGGCGAGTTCGACATGGGATGACCAGCGGAACTGATCCACGACCTGCACCCAATCGAGGTGCCAGCCCGCCTGCACCAGCATCCGCGCGTCGCGGGCGAAGGTGGCGGGGTTGCAGGATACCGCTGCGATGACGGGAACCGCGCTGCGCGACAGGGTGGCGAACTGCGCCTCGGCCCCGGCGCGGGGCGGGTCGATCACCACGGCGTCGATGCCTTTGAATTCATCGGGTTCCAGCGGGCGGCGGAAGAGATCGCGCGTCTCGGTCGAGATGCGTTTCAGGCCGGGCGTGTTGCGCCAGCCCTTTTCCAGCGCTGCCATCATGGCGGCATCGCCTTCTACCGCGTGCACCTCGGCCCGTTCGGCCAGCGGCAGGGCAAAGGTGCCGGAGCCTGCGAAAAGATCGGCGATGCGGCGCGCGTCGGGGCCGATGGCATCGGCCACGGCGGCGAGGAGGGCCGATTCGCCATCAGCCGTGGCTTGCAGGAAGGCCGCCGGGGGCGGGGCGACCAGCGCCTGACCAAAGCGCTGCATCGGGGCAGCGCGCAGGGCGACGGTTTCGCCATCCCATGTCAGGCGGGCAAGGCCGTGCTGTTCGGCGAGGCGGGCGAGATCAAGGTGCAGCGCGGCATCCAGCGGCTTGCCCCCGGTGACGGCCACATCGGGACCGGCAAGGCTGCGCGTCACGGTGAGCGCGAGTTCGACCGTGCGCGACCCGCCGAGGCGGGTGATCGCCTCGAGCGCGGGGAAGGTAGCGATGAGATCGGGGTGGAGAAGCTGGCAATTCGGGACGGGGATGATCAGGTCGGACCCGCGGGCGTGAAAGCCCAGAAGCGCGCCGCCCTTTGTCTTGCGCGCGGCGAGCGTGGCGCGGCGGCGGGTGCGGGCGGGCGAGGTATGGGTGGGGCGGAAGGGCGCATCCAGCCCCTGCCCGGCGAGGGCGCCGCGCACGATTCCCTCTTTCCAGTTTTCGACAAAGGAATCGGAGGCGTGCTGCATCAGGCAACCGCCACAGGTGCGGGCATGGGCGCAGGGCGGTTTCTTGCGGTCGGGCGCGGGGGTGAGGATGCGGATATCGGTCAGGCTGTCGCCTTGCAGGGTGCCTTCGACCTGTTCCCCCGGCAGGGTTTGCGGGGCGTAGATCGGGCCATCCGGGCCGCGGGCGATGCCATCGCCCAGATGGCCGATTCGTTCGATTGTCAGGATCATGGCAGCGCCCGGGCCGCCGTGAAGGCCTGGCCTTCCGGGGCAAGGATGGTGGCTTCGCGCAGGCCGTGCGGTTTGTCGCGCGGGGGTTCGGCGACGGTGCCGCCCAAGGCCGGGGCGCGGGTGGCGGCGGCATCGGGATCGGTGCCGAAGAGGTAGATCTGCAGGCCCACCCCGCGCGGCGGGTTTTCGGGCAGAAGATCATGCAGCGGATGGCCCGCGAAGGTGCTGTCGGCGTGGAATTGCAGGATCTGCCCGTCATGGCGGACAAGGGCGAAATCCGGGCTGGCGCGCAGAAGATCAAGGCCGAACACATCGGCCACGAAACGGGCCAGCGCGCCCGCGTCGCGCGTCAGGATGTTCAGCCCGATCCCGCGCAGCGACTGGCCCAGCGTTGCGCCCCCGACGGTTGCGTAATCCATTCCTGCCCCTTTTGGCGGATCACTCCGCCGCTTCCTGTTCATCCGTCCCGATGAAGCCGCCGGATTGGCGGTTCCAGTAGCGGGCGTAAAGGCCTCCTTTGGCGAGAAGGGCATCATGGGTGCCTTCTTCGACAATGCGGCCATTGTCCATGACGATGATGCGGTCCATGGCGGAAATGGTGGACAGTCGGTGCGCGATGGCAAGCACCGTCTTTCCCTGCATGACGCGGCCGAGCGCTTCCTGAATGTTCGCCTCCACCTCGGAATCCAGCGCAGAGGTGGCCTCATCCAGCACGAGGATGGGGGCATCCTTGAGGAAGGCGCGGGCAAGGGCGATGCGCTGGCGCTGGCCGCCCGAGAGTTTCACACCGCGTTCGCCGAGGAAGGCGTCATAGCCCTTGCGCCCGTTGTGATCGACCATGTTCACGATGAAATCATGCGCCTCGGCCGCGCGGGCGGCGGCGATGATCGCCTCGTCGCTTGCGCCGGGATTGCCATAGGCGATGTTGTCACGGGCGGAGCGGTTGAACATCGCGGTTTCCTGCGTGACCATGCCGATCTGGCGGCGCAGGGATTCCTGCGTGACGGTGCGGACATCATGCCCGTCGATCAGGACCGCGCCCTCTTCGGTATCGTAGAGCCGCAGGAGCAGCGAGACGAGCGAGGATTTCCCCGCGCCGGACGCGCCGACGATGCCCAGCTTTTCGCCGGGGCGGATGGTGAGGTCGATCTGTTCCACCCCGCCGCGCTGGCGGCCATAGGCAAAGCTGGCATGGTCGTAGCGAACTTCGCCCCGGATCGGTGGCAGGTCGTGCGCATCCGGCGCATCGGCAAGGGCGTGCGGCACGGCGAGGGTTTTCATGCCATCCTCCACCTCGCCCACGCTGGTGTAGATGGACATCAGGGTGAAGCTGACCCAGCCCGACATCTGGGCGATGCGCATGGCGATGGCGCCCGAGGCGGCGATGTCGCCCGCCGTGGCCGCGCCCTGCATCCACAGCAGGACCGCGCCGCCGATCAAAAGGACGGGCAGGATCCCCGCCACCGTCATCAGCGAGAAGCGGAACCATGTGGAGATGACGCCGAATTCCAGCGATTTTTCGCGGAACACTTCCATGGATTTCAGGGCGACGCGATCCTCGAACGCGGCATGTGCGAAGAGTTTCACCGTCTTGATGTTGGTGATCGTGTCCACCACCTGCCCCGACACCATGGCGCGGGCCGAGGCGCGGGCGGCGGAGTTCACGCGGACGCGCGGCATGAAGAAGCGGATCAGAAGGACATAGACCACGAGCCAGACGGCCAGCGCCATGGCGATGCGGGCGTCGATCACCAGAAGGAACACGACCGACCCGATGACCGAGGCGAGGGCGAAACAGACGGTGTTGATCACCTCGGTCGCGACATCGGTGACGGCGCGGGCGGCCTGCATCTGTTTGGTGGCGATGCGGCCCGCGAAATCGTTGTCAAAGAAGGTGACGGCCTGACCGAGCGTCCAGCGGTGCAGGCGCGACAGGACGAGGGGCAGGACGTTCGGCCCCACGATGATGGAGTTCGACGCTGAAGATATGCCAAAGGCGAGCGGCCGCAGCAGCATGTAGAAGATCAGGAACGCGGCGATCAGCAGGCCATGATCGACGAAGAAGCGATCCGGCCCGGAGGCAAGGGCCGCGTCGATCACCCAGCCGAGGATGAGGGCAGAAACGACCTCTGTCACCCCGGCGAGCGACGACAGGATGCCCGCGATCACCAGCATGGGCCATGATCCGCGCAGCGACCAGTTCATGAAGGCGCCCAGCTTTCGCGGCGGCGGGCCGTCGGCGGGGCGGAAGGCATCAATCAGATTGCCAAGGGTGGCGGACAGGTTCATTCGGCAGCCTCTTCTTCCAGCCCGATGAAACCACCCGACTGGCGCGCCCAGAAGCGGGCATACAGCCCGTTCTGCGCCAACAGTTCGGAATGGCTGCCCTGTTCGGCGATATGGCCGCCGTCCAGAACAACGATGCGGTCCATCTCGGACAGGGTGGACAGGCGGTGGGCAATGGCGATTACGGTCTTGCCCTGCATGACACCGTAAAGCGCGGACTGGATGGCGGCCTCTGCCTCGGAATCCAGGGCGGAGGTGGCCTCATCCAGGATAAGGATCGGCGCGTCCTTCAGGATGACGCGGGCCAGCGCCACGCGCTGGCGCTGGCCGCCCGACAGTTTTACGCCGCGTTCGCCCACATGGGCATCATAGCCGCGGCGGCCCTGCGGATCTTCCAGCGTCAGGATGAAATCATGGGCATCGGCACGTTTGGCGGCGGCGATCATGTCGGCATCAGACGCATCGGGGCGGCCATAGAGGATGTTGTCGCGCACCGAGCGGTGGAGGAGCGAACTGTCCTGTTGCACCATGCCGATCTGGCGGCGCAGGCTGGATTGCGTGACATGGGCGATGTCCTGACCGTCGATCAGGATGCGGCCTTCCTCGCAGTCGTAGAAGCGCAGCATCAGTTTCACCAGCGTGGATTTGCCCGCGCCGGAGCGACCCACGACGCCCACCTTTTCGCCGGGGCGGATGGAGAGCGACAGGTTTTCCAACCCGCCCGAGCCGCGCCCGTAATGGTGGCTGATGCCTTCGATGTCGATCCGGCCTTCGCGGAATTGCAGCGGTTTGGCATCGGGGCGATCCACCAGCGTGATGGGCTGGGCGATGGTTTCCATCCCCTCTTGCACCACGCCCAGCGCCTGCACGAGCGAGGAGAAGGCCCACATGATCCAGTAGGTCATGTTGTTGAGCCGCAGGACCAGCGCGGTGGCGGCGGCGACGGTGCCAAGGGTGGCATTGCCCTGATACCACAGGAAAATGGCCCAGCCGGTGATGGCCACGATCAGGAAGCCGTTCAGGACGGTGAGCGCGAGGTCCATCTTGGTGATGATGCGCATTTCCGATTGAAACGTCTTGCGGGCGTGTTCGATCGAGTCGCGCGCGTAATCAAGTTCGCGCGCGTCATGGGCAAAAAGCTTTACCGAATGGATGTTCGTATAGGCATCGACCACGCGGCCCGTGACGGCGGAGCGGGCGTCGGAACTGGCCTTGGAGGCGGGGCCTGCGTGGCGCACGGTCCAGCGGACAAGGAGCGCATAGAGCGCGAACCAGATCAGCAGCGGCAACAGCAGCCGGGGGTCGGCCTCGGCCAGCATGATGCCCGCGCCCACCACGGTGACAGAGGCGAAGGCCACGGCATCGAAGGTCTGGAACACCGCATCGCCCGCAGCAGGGGGGGTTTGCATGATGCGGTTGGCGATGCGGCCGGCGAAATCGGATTCGAACCAGCCCACCGGCTGGCGGATCACATGGGCATGGGCGCGCCAGCGGATCATCGTGCCGAAATTGGGCAGGATGGCGTTGTGCAACAGCGCCACATTGGCCACCAGAAGGATCGGGCGCAGGATCAGCACGGCCAGCGCGACAAGGATCATCTCTGTCCCATAAAGCGCCCAGGCCTGTTGCGGGCCGTTATCGGCCAACAGGTCCACCAGCCGCCCGACATACCAGATCAGCGCCACATCGGCGAAGGCGGTGACCACCGACAGCGCAGCCGTGATCGAAAAGACCATCCGGAAGGGGCGGATATAGTCTTTCAGAAAGGGCCAGAGCCGCCGGGGCGGCGTATCGGTTTGCTCGTAAGGACCGTAGGGGTCAACGAGGCCTTCGAAAAAACGAAACACGGACAAAGCCTCTTGCGTGCGAGGTCACCATATAGACCCCTTCGCCGGAAAGGAAAACCGTCAGCGCAGCAGGTCGGCCTTCGTCAGCCGCAGATCGGAATCGCGCCAGAGACGTTCAAGACGCTTGAGTTCCTGGCCAAGTGCAGGGCCGATGAGGGCGGGCAGGTCGGCGGCGGTCACGGGAAATTGCGCGGCTGCGCCGCGGGCGACCTCGGCCTGCCAGCCGGGCGGGAGGGGTGTTTCGTTAAGGGCGGCGCGCACCAGAAGCGCATCGGTCGCCTCGTCAGCGCCGTACTTCTGGGCCAGAACGGCGGGGCTGTCGGTGCCGGTCGCCGCGGCCCGCAGATGGGCAAGCTGTCGCGCTTCGGCCCGCGACAGGCGGAGGAGATCGGCCAGATTGTCGCCGCCCAGCACGGCCAGACGGCGCAGCCAGCGGATGGGAAGGCCGTCTTCCAGATGGATCAGGGGCGAAAGGTAGCGGGGATCGGTGCCCGGCAGCAGGGCGTGCAGCGCGCCCGCATGGGCCATGCTGGCCAGCGCGGGGGCAGGATCGGGCGCGGCGAGCAGCTTGCGGAATTCGGCCCCCACCCGTTCGCGCGACAGGGACGACAATCCATCAACACCCGCGGCACAGGCGGCGAGCCCTTCGGCATCCACCCCGGCCTCGGGATCGCCATACCAGGCGTGGAAGCGGAAAAAGCGCAGGATGCGCAGGTAATCTTCGCGGATGCGGGTGGCAGGATCGCCCACAAAGCGCAGGCGGCGGGCCAGGAGATCGGGCAGACCCCCCAGCGGATCAACCAGCGTGCCATCAGGGCGGGCGTAGAGCGCGTTCATCGTGAAATCGCGGCGGGCGGCGTCTTCCTCGATCCGGCGGGAGAAGGCCACGACGGCGTGGCGGCCATCGGTCTGCACGTCGCGGCGGAAGGTCGTCACCTCATGCGGGTGGCGGCGGATGATGAAGGTGACGGTGCCGTGTTCGATGCCGGTGGGCAGGGCCTTGATGCCCGCCAGCGCCGCCAGCGCCATGGCGCGGTCGGGGGTGGCATCCGTCGCGATGTCGATATCGCCGATGGGCATGTTCAACAGGGCGTTGCGGACGCAGCCACCCACGAAGAGCGCCTGATGGCCGCCCGCGATGAGCGCGGCGCAGGCGGCCTGTGCGGCGGGGTCTTCCAGCCATGCGCCGTGCAGTTTCATGGCTGCACCCTATCGGCCAGACCGCGCAGGATGCGCGCGGTGGCGCCCCAGATGTAATAGGGGCCAAAGGGTACGGCGTAGTAGCGCCGCCATTCATTGCGCCAGCGGCGGCGTTCGATGCTGTAGATTTCCGGGTTCAGCACATGGGCGAGCGGGACGGTGAAGACCTCTTCCACCTCGCCCGCCTCGGGCGTGGGGGTGAAGGGGGCGCGCACGAAGCCGAGCACGGGGGTCACGGAAAAGCCCGTGACGGTTTCATGCGCGGGCAGCGTGCCTGCGATATCGACCAGCGCGGGGGGAAGACCCACCTCTTCCACGCTTTCGCGCAGGGCGGTGGCGATGACGCCGTCATCGCCCTGGTCGACCTTGCCGCCCGGAAGCGCGATCTGGCCGGGATGGTGTTTGAGATGCGAGGCCCGTTTCGTAAGGATCAGGCGCGCGCCTTCGGGGCGCAGCCAGACCGCCAGCAGCACCGCCGCCGGGCGCAGGACGCGCCCGGGGGGCAGGGAGATGGCCGGGTTCAGATCGAAATCGGAAGAAGGCCGCGCGGGGCGGTTCAGGGCCGCGCGCAGCCTGTCTTCGACATCACGCATCCGGCGACTTTGTCGCCTCGAACCCGACGGTGGCGGGATCGAGTTCATAATGCGCGCTGCAGAACTGGCAATCCGCCGTGACCTTGCCTTCGGGCGTGGTCATGTAGGCGATGTCCTTGGCCGAATAGATCGACAGCGAATTGCGCACCTTTTCTTCGGAACAGGAGCAGCCGAAACGCACCTGCTGGGCGTCGAAGACGCGCGGCTCTTCTTCGTGGAACAGACGGACGAGCAGTTCGGTCGGCTGCACGGAAGGGCCGATCAGTTCCATCTCTTCCACCGTATCGAGGAGGAGGTTCACGCGGTTCCAGTTTTCGCCCTCATCCCCCGACAGGATATCGGCATGGGTGAGCAGGCCGCCTTCGCCGCTGCCGCCCGCGTTGGCGACGAAGGGCGAAGCCTTGGGCATGTGCTGCAGCATCACGCCGCCTGCGCGCCAGAGTTCCGGCTGACCCGGTTGCTGGCTTTTGCCGAAGGTGACGGCAAAGCGGGTGGGCAACTGTTCGGACTGCGCGAAATAGGTTTCCGCGCAGGACGAAAGCGACCCGCCCGCGATGGGGGTGATGCCGGAATAGGGAAGGTTGCCTTCGCCCTGATCAATCAGCACGGCGAGGTAGCCTTCGCCGATCTGGCTGAAGGGGGCGGCGTTGGGATCGAGCCTGTCTTTGTCAAAGCTGGCATAGGCGCGGATGCGGGCGGGCTGGCCGTCTTCGCTGGGGCCGTAGTAATCGGTCGCGATCAGGCGGGCCGGGCCTTTGCCGCGCACCTGCAGCGACAGTTTCCAGCGCAGTTTGATCGTCTGGCCGATGAGCGCGGTCAGCAGCGCGGCCTCGGCGACCAGCGCCTCGATCTGCGGGGGGTAGGCGTGCTGTTTGAGCACCTGTTCGAGCACGCCATCGAGACGTGCCACGCGACCCCGGATGTCGGAGCGATCAAGCTGAAAGGGCAGGACGGTATCGTCCCAGGCGAGTTGAGAGCCGATGGTCATGGGGGTTTCCCGGTTGTGCCTGCCCCGAATAACGCGGCAATATGCATTGGGCAATGCGGTGCGCGGCAGGGGGCAGAACTGATGATCCGTCGATATGGGGAGCCTTTGCAGCAAGGTCAACGGTACAAGCGCAGGCCCGGGGTCTATGCCATCCTGCTGGACGGGGATCATCTCTTGGCCACCCATCAGGCCGAACCGGTGCCGGAGTATCAGCTTCCGGGCGGGGGGATCGACCCGGGAGAGCATCCCATCGCGGCCCTGCACCGCGAGGTGTTCGAGGAAACGGGATGGCGCGTCGCGCTGGAGCGGCGGCTGGGCGCGTTCCGGCGGTTCACCTACATGCCGGAATATGACCTGTGGGCGGAAAAGCTGTGCACCGTCTATCTGGCGCGGCCAGTGCGGCGGCTTGGCCCGCCCTCCGAACCGGGGCATGAGGCGGTTTGGATGTCGGTGGCGGCGGCGCTGGAGGTGCTGGGCAACCCCGGCGACCGCGCCATGCTGGCCCGCGCCTTGACCGGCGCGCGCTGAGCGCCCTTGAAATCAAGGATCACGGCCGAGACGTCATCGGGGAAATCCCGCGTGCCGGCATGGGCGGCAAGGCCGGCGAGCAGGGCGTCATGCAGGGGCCGGCCCCGCAGATCGCGCGCCGCGTCCATGATCGCGGCGAGCCCCGCTTCCCCCAGATCGGCCGGGGCCGGATCACCCGGGGCGCCGCCCGGGACCGGACATTCCGTCACCCCGTCTGACGGGATCACCAGACGGTCACCGGGTTGCAGATGCAGGGTGACAGGGGCGTAACTGGCCTGCGGGAACAGCCCCACGGGAAAGCCGCCATCCCCGATGCGCAGGGGCGGTCGTCGGGGCGACAGGAGCAGCGGGTGGGGATGGCCCGCCTGCACCAGACGGGCCACGCCACCGCGCAGATCAATGTCGGCATAGATCATCGTCAGGTACAGATCGCCGGGCGGATCGGCGCAGAGCAGGCGATTGAGGCGGCCCACCACGGCATCGGGCGGCAGGGGGCGACCGGCCTGGAACGCGATGTTCTGCTCGCGCGATCCGGCGGACAGCAGGCCCGCCAGCCGCGCCGCCATCAGCGCGGAAGCGACGCCATGCCCCGCCACGTCGATCGAGAAGAGGGCGATGCGCCCGTCCTCCAGCGGGAACCAGCCCACCAGATCGCCGCCCACATGGCCGGATGGCTGCATGAGGAACACCGCCTCGCCCCCGTCCAGCGGGATCACGGGATCGGGGATCAGCGACAGTTGCAGGCGCCGCGCTTCGGCCAGATCGCGTTGCAGGGCATCATAGAGGCGTTGCAGATCGCGGTTGCGGTGGCGCAGTTCCGACTCCATCCGCAGGATGCGTTCCCCCGCATGAAGGCGGGCCTGCAATTCGGCCGGGTCGATGGGTTTGGTCAGGAAATCATCCGCCCCGCTTGCAAGACCATCGGCCACCGCCGCCGTGCCGGATTTGGCCGAGATGAGGATGAAATAGCTGTAGGAATCCTGCGGAAGCGCCCGGAAGGCGCGGCAGAGGTCGGGCCCCGACATGCCGGGCATCACCCAATCGCTGAGGACGATGTCAAAGCGCGCATCCCGCGCGAGGGCGAGCGCCTGCGGCCCGGAGGCGGCCTGTGCCACATCATAGCCCCAGCGGGAAAGCTGCATCGCCAGCATCTGGCGTTGCGCGGCACTGTCATCGGTGACGAGCACGCGCCGGGCCGATGGCGGCTGTGTGATCGGTCGCTGCACGGAAACCCCATCCCAGACACATTCCGCCCACCGTGGCGCAGAACGCTTAAGATCCCGGTAATGCGGAAAATTCTAGCTACTGAACCCGGGCGGATTCACCTTTGCTTGACCGTTTTTCGCGATCTGACAGGGCGGGGGCGTTGTGGAAGTGGGTGATGTGATGCTGGTGAACAAGGAGCGCCTCGCCGCGCTGCGGGGCGAGATCGGCGAGGACGGGTTTGAAGAGTTGCTGCAGTTGTTCCTGCGCGAAAGCGAAGAGGTGGTGGCACGGCTGTCTGCGCAGAAGGAGGGAAGGCTGTCGGATGCGGATATGCACTTTCTGAAAGGGAGCGCGCTAACGCTGGGTTTTGATGATCTGGCCGATCTGTGCCGTCGGTCGGAAGCGGGGGCCGCCGTCGCGCCGGGGGATCTGCAGCAGTTGTGGCTGCGCAGCCGCGATGCGCTGGCCGTGGCCTAGATCAGGAATTCGGCGAGGATTTCATCATTGGTGATGTCGCGATAGGTGAAGGCGGCATCGTCCAGTTTGCGGAAAAGATCGCGGAAATTCTCGGGCTTGCGGGTTTCGATCCCGATCAGGACGGACCCGAAGTTGCGCGCGGATTTCTTGAGGTATTCGAAGCGGGCGATGTCATCATCCGGGCCGAGCATCGCCAGGAATTCGCGCAGCGCGCCGGGGCGTTGGGGCATCCGCAGGATGAAGTATTTCTTCACGCCCGAATAGCGCTGGGCGCGTTCCTTCACCTCGGGCAGGCGTTCGAAATCGAAATTCCCGCCAGAGGTGACGCAGACCACGGTCTTGCCCCGAATTTGATCGGCGAGTTCGGGCAACACATCGACAGAGAGCGCGCCCGCCGGTTCCAGAACGATGCCTTCGACATTCAGCATCTCTAGCATGGTCACGCAGATGCGGTCTTCGGGGGCAAGCAGCACGTTTTCCACCGGCACCCAGTTGAGGTGCGCAAACGTGCGGTCGCCCACCCGCGCCACGGCGGCCCCGTCGACAAAGCTGTTGACGCGCGGCAGCTTGACCGGCGTGCCATCGCGCAGGGCGGCAAGCAGGCTTGCCCCGCCCAGCGGTTCGACAAAGCGGTAGTCGGTATCGGGCGACATGGCGCGCAGATAGGCGGTCACGCCGGAAGACAGGCCGCCGCCCCCCACGGGCAGGATCACCAGATCGGGCGCGCGGCCCAGCTGATCGAGGATTTCCACCCCCACGCTGGCCTGACCAAGGATCACGTCGGCATCATCGAAGGGCGACAGGAAATGGGCCTGCTGTTCGGCGCAGAAGGCCTGCGCGGCGGCCAGCGTCTGATCGAAATAGTCGCCGGTCAGCACGATCTGGACATGATCGCCCCCAAAGGTGCGGGTCTTGTCGATCTTTTGCTGCGGGGTGGTGACAGGCATGAAGATGGTGCCCTGCACGCCGAAATGGCGGCAGGCAAAGGCCACCCCCTGCGCATGGTTGCCCGCGCTGGCGCAGACGAAATGGCGCCGGTCGGGCGTGGTGTCGAGCACCTTGCGCATGGCGGTGAAGGCACCGCGCAGCTTGTAGCTGCGCACGGGGGTCAGGTCTTCGCGTTTCAGCCAGATGTCGGCATCATAGCGCTGCGACAGGTGATCATTGCGCTGCAGGGGCGTTTCTGGAAAGAGGGCGCGCAGGGCATCGGCGTTGGACCGGGCGCTGGACGTGAAATCCGACATGCGATGGCAATCCTCTTGTTCCGGCCCCTGGTTTCGGCCCTGTGGTGCGGCAGCCTATGCGAGCTTTCGCCAAGGTGCCATCCTGATGCCGGGGCCTGCAGGGAGCCCGCCCCTGATGGACCGGGCCGCCCTTGCCCGCAAGGGGATTACCCGTTACACCGCGCGCCGATGAACCTTGGGTAAGATGGGGCCGCCATGTTCAAGCCGAAGAAAGTTGTCCTTGCCTATTCGGGCGGTCTGGACACGTCGATCATCCTGAAATGGCTGCAGACGGAATATGGCTGCGAGGTAGTGACCTTTACCGCCGATCTGGGACAGGGCGAGGAACTGGAACCCGCGCGGCAGAAGGCGCTGCTGATGGGGATCAAGGCCGAGAACATCCACATCGTGGATGTGCGCGAGGAGTTCGTGCGCGATTTCGTCTTCCCGATGTTCCGGGCCAATGCGGTGTATGAGGGGCTGTATCTGCTGGGCACATCCATCGCGCGGCCGCTGATTTCCAAGGAACTGGTGCGGATCGCGCAGGAAACCGGGGCCGATGCCGTGGCGCATGGCGCGACGGGCAAGGGCAACGATCAGGTGCGGTTCGAACTGGGCGTGGCGGCGCTGGACCCGTCGATCAAGGTGATCGCGCCGTGGCGGCTGTGGGATCTGACTTCGCGGACGAAGCTGTTGGAATTCGCGGAAGCCAACCAGATCCCGATCGCCAAGGACAAGCGGGGCGAGGCGCCGTTCTCGGTCGATGCGAACCTGCTGCATACGTCGTCCGAGGGGAAGGTGCTGGAGAACCCCGCCGAGGAAGCGCCGGAGTTCGTGTATCAGCGCGTGGTCCCGGTGGAGAAGGCGCCGGATCAGGCAGAGTTTGTCGAGATTTCCTTTGAGCGCGGCGATGCCGTGGCGATCAATGGCGAGGCGCTGTCGCCGGCCACGATCCTGACCCGGCTGAACGAGATGGGCGGGCGGCATGGCGTTGGCCTGCTGGATCTGGTGGAAAATCGGTTCGTGGGCATGAAGTCGCGCGGCCTGTACGAAACCCCCGGCGGGACGATCCTGCTGGAGGCGCATCGCGGGATCGAGCAGATCACGCTGGACAGCGGATCGGGCCATCTGAAGGATTCGATCATGCCGCGCTATGCGGAGCTGATCTATAACGGCTTCTGGTTCAGCCCCGAGCGCGAGGCGCTGCAGGCGTTGATCGACAAGACGCAGGAACATGTGACCGGGACGGTACGGGTGAAGCTGTACAAGGGATCGGCCCGGACGGTGGCGCGGTGGTCGGATCATTCGCTGTATTCCGAGAAGCACGTGACCTTCGAGGAAGACGCCGGCGCCTATGACCAGAAGGATGCCGAAGGCTTCATCCGTCTGAACGCGCTGCGGTTGAAGCTGATCGCCACGCGGAATGCGCGGGTGAAGTGATCCCTCGCTTTACGCTTTGGGATAGGGCGGGCATTTGCCCGCCCTTTTCGTTTCAACTGCGCTTTTTTGCGGCCTGTTCATCCAGCGCGTGGTTCAGTTCTTCCGGGTTCCAGTCCGCCGCCAGTGCCTCGGCCACCAGCGCGGCCTGTGTCTTGGGGGCCATGCCGCCGAGGGGCGGGTCGCGGTCCAGGTTGGTGGGGAAGCTGTAGCCTTCGGCACTGGCGGCGATAGCGTGGGCGATCTGGCCGGGGGTCAGGCTGCCATCCCGTTTCGCGGCGCGGAGGGTGGGATAGAGCGCCTTGGTCATGCGGTTGCGATCCACCGTTTCCATCGCGCGGCCATAGGCGGAGGAGACCTGGAACAGGTTCACCATGCGGCGGATATCGGCGCTGCGGTTGGTGCCTGCGGCATGCAGAAGGGCGGGCGAGAAGAACAGCATGTCGCCCTTGGAGAGCGGCAATTGCACATGGTTTTCAACGAAGAAGGCGCGGAAGTCGGGGCGGTTCATCGCCAGATATCCCGCATCATAGGCCTGTGAAAAGGGCAGGAGCTGGGTCGGCCCGGTTTCGATGGTGGCATCGACATGGGCGATGGCACCCTGAAGCGTGAGGACGGGCGACAGCAGTTGGACATGGCGGGGATAGCTTTCGATCTGCGCCGCAGATTGAAAGCCGAGGTGATAGTCGCGATGCGGTGACTGCGCCGCGCCGCCGGGGTTGACCACGTTGAGTTGCGCGGTGATCTGGTAATGGGGGCCGAGCCATGCCTCGGATATCGCCGCCAGAAATGGGTTGGCGTAGTAGCGGGCGAAGTTGGCAGGGTCCGCAAGGCAATGTTTTTCCAAGGAATTCCAAAGCCGGTCATTCGCGCCCGGCTTGGCGAAATGGTCGCCGCCGCCGGTGCCTGCACGGTTCTGCTCTGCAATCAGTCGCCAGAAGATGGCGCTGGCCTCGTCGATCATGGCGAGGTCGGGTTCGGCGCCCTTGAGCACCACAACACCGGGGCCTGTCAGCATCGCTTCGGCCCATTCGGCCATCAGGGCGCGGCGGTCATCGGGGCTTGACAGCGCGGGCAGGAGGGCGGGGCAATCGTAGATCAGGACATTCTTCTGCACATCCGCTGCGAAGGGGTAATCCGCCAGGGATACAGCTTGGGAGCAGAGGGTTGCGAGGTCTTCCAACCTGCAATCCTCGGCCCTGAGGTAGACGCGCGCGGTGCGGGCGGCGGCGGTGGAATGGTTGAGCATGGCATCCTCCCCGATGCTGGTTGGGGGGAGTGTGCTTTGCCGCGCGGCCCGGGGCAAGCGGGGCGCGCGTCAGAGTTTGAACCGCGCAAGCCTTTGATAATGCGGGAGAGCCTGTTCCACGAGGGGGGCGTAGTCGGCGGGAAGGGTGGGAAGGGGGCCTTCGGGATCGCCAAAACCGGTGGAAGCGTGGACGGCGTTGTACCAATGGGGGGCCCAGACGCCATCATGGGGTTTGGGGCCGGCGGGCCAGTGCAGCATGTTCTCGGTGAAGGGGATACCCAGCGCGGCGCAGAGTTTTTCCAGCGATTCCCGCGGGTTGGCGCGGATATCGGCGCTGTCGATCACGATGGGGGCGCGGCCCATCCATTGCGCCACCTCGTCGAAGAGTTCGGCCTGCTGGACAAAGCCGATATCGGCGAGGGTCGGCGCTTCGCGTTTCTGGCTGTAGCTGGCCACAACGCGGGCGGGGTGACGGATCAGGAAGACGTTGGTGAGGTCGCGCATGAAGCCCCGGTCGAAGCCGGGGATCATGTGGAGCGTCATGTGTTTCTGGTAGTGCAGCGGTTTTCCATCGGGGATCGGGCCGAGAAGATCTGCCGCCACCTGTGCCGGATCACCGGGCTGTGCGGCAATCACCGCATCACGCATCGGGTGCTGGATGCCGGTACGGGCGAGATAGGCGCCATAGAACGGCTCATCAATCACCGCGCAATCACCGCGCGACGCGAAGGCATACATCATGGCGGTGGAGAGGTTCCGGGGGCCGGACCACATGGCGATCTTCATGGCATTTCCCTGTGCAGAAAGTGGTGCAGCAAAGCGTGCATACGCTACGAACGGGCGATCAACGCCTTGTAAAGGCCGCGCAGCCGTTCGGTCATCGGCCCCATCTGGCCGGTGCCGATCTGCCGCCCGTCGATCATGCCGACGGGCGTTTGCGCGCCGAAGGTGCCGGTGAGAAACGCCTCATCCGCGCCGTAGGTATCGACGAGGGAGAAGTTGCGTTCAAAGACGGGGATGCCGTTTTCGCGGCAAAGGTCGATGACCTTTTGCCGGGTGATGCCGTTCATGCAGTAGTCGCCCGTGCTGGTCCACACCTCGCCCTTGCGGACGATGAAGAAGTTGCAGGCATTGGTGGTGTTCACGAAACCATGGACATCGAGCATCAGCGCCTCATCCGCGCCGGCCTTTTGGGCGGCGATGCAGGCGAGGATGCAGTTCAGCTTGGAATGGCTGTTCAGCTTGGGGTCCTGCGTCATGGGCAGGCCGCGCAGGTGGGGCACGGTGGCCAGCGTGATGGGGCGCGGGAGTTTGGGGCGGCTGTGCTCCATGATGATGGCGACGGTCGGCCCCTGCTGCGACAGGCGCGGGTTCTGAAAGGGGCGGGTCTTTACCCCGCGCGTCACCATCAGGCGGCAATGCGCATCAGAGTGCATGTCGTTGGCCTTTTGCGTCTCTGACACGGCGGAAATCATCTGATCCGGTGTCATGCCGATGTCGAGGTCGATGGCCTTTGCCGCCTCATACAACCTGTCCATGTGTTCGGTGATGAAGGCCCATTTGCCATCGTAAAGGCGGATGCCTTCCCAGACGCCATCGCCCAGCATGAAGCCCGAATCGTAGACCGAGATCAGCGCCTGTGCCTTCGGGACGATGCGGCCGTTGACGTAGATGAGGATGCTTTCGTTGCGGATATCCTCTTCCGCGGCGTGGGTGGAGACGTGGTCGGTCGTGGGGTTGGTCACGGGGTTGGTCATGGGGCCCTCTGCTGTTGGGGCGAGGGTAGTGGGGGGCTGGCGGAAGGGGAAGGGGGGCCGTCACCTTAGCGTGATGTCACGGCAGGGTGAGTTGCCGCCTAGCGCGCGGCGGGTGAGGTTGCCCAAAACGAGGAGGCCACCCATGCATCGCCTGTTCACCATCGTTGCCGTTGGCGTGACGCTGTTCCTTTCGGCCGTTCTCGGCGCGGCGAGCCATGCCGCCACGGGCAAGGCCGTCGTGGCGGGGGGCTGCTTCTGGTGCGTGGAGGCGGATTTCGAGGGGGTTCCGGGGGTTTTGTCGGTGGTGTCAGGCTATACCGGCGGCACGGTGGCGAACCCGACCTACAAGCAGGTGACGGCGGGCGGAACCGGGCATTACGAGGCGGTGGAGATCACCTTCGACACGACCCGCATCAGCTATGATCAGGTGGTGCGCCTGTTCCTGCGGTCTGTCGATCCGTTGGATGCGGGCGGGCAGTTCTGTGACCGGGGCGATAGCTATCGGACGGCAATTTTCGTCTCTAACGCGGCTGAAAGGGCCAGTGCGGAGGCGGCAGTGGCAGAGGCATCGCAGGCGCTGGGCGCGGCTGTGGTAACGCCCGTTCTGGCGGCAGGGCCTTTCTACGAGGCCGAGGCCTACCATCAGGATTACTACAAGAGCCGGGATATCATCCTGACGCGGGCCGGGCCGAAGCAGAAGCGGAACGCCTATACCTTCTATCGCAATGCCTGTGGCCGGGATGATCGGGTGCGGGCGGTCTGGGGCGATCAGGCGGCCTTTGCGAAATAGCGGGCGGGGCCTTTCGCGGGACTTGGCGCTTTTGTAGGGTTTCCCCGGCAAGTGGGGGACCGATGAGCGACGACAGCGTGACGCCGATGATGGCGCAATATCTGGAGATCAAGGCGCAGAACCCCGGCGCGCTGCTGTTCTATCGGATGGGCGATTTCTACGAGATGTTCTTTGACGATGCCGTTGCGGCGGCAGAGGCGCTGGATATCGCGCTGACGAAGCGGGGGTTTCATCTGGGTGAGCCCATCGCGATGTGCGGGGTGCCTGTTCATTCGGCGGAAGGGTATCTGCTGACGCTGATCCGCAAGGGGTTTCGCGTGGCGATCGCGGAACAGCTGGAGGACCCGGCCGAGGCGAAGAAGCGCGGATCGAAGGCCGTGGTGCGGCGCGATGTGGTGCGGCTGGTGACGCCCGGCACGCTGACCGAGGACGCGCTGCTGGAGGCGCGGCGGCATAACTTCCTCTGTGCGTTCAGCGAGGTGCGGGACGAGGCGGCGCTGGCCTGGGCGGATATTTCTACGGGCGAGTTGCGGGTGATGCCCTGTGCGCCCGCGCGGCTGGGGCCGGAACTGGCGCGGCTGGCCCCGCGCGAGGTGCTGATTTCCGAGGCACGAGAGGCGGATTGGGCCGGAATAGTGACGGAATCCGGCGCGTCGCTGACGCGGCTGGCGCGGGGATCATTCGATTCTGTCTCTGCCGAAAAGCGGCTGTGCGCGCTGTTCGATGTGGGGACGCTTGAGGGGTTCGGGCGGTTTGACCGGGCGGAACTGTCGGCGATGGGGGCGCTGGTCGATTATCTGGATCTGACGCAGCGGGGAAAGCTGCCCTTGCTGCGCCCGCCGGTGAAGGAGGCGGCGGGGGGCGCGATGCAGATCGACGCCGCGACCCGGCGCAATCTGGAACTGACGCAGGCCCTGAGCGGCGGGCGGGATGGATCGCTGCTGGCAGCGGTGGATCGGACGGTGACAGCGCCGGGGGCGCGGCTGCTGGAACGGCGGATATCGTCGCCGTCGCGCGACCTGTCAGTAATCCATGCGCGGCTCGAATCGGTGCGTTTTCTGCTGGAACAGAGCCTGTTGCGCGCCGAATTGCGCGATGCGCTGCGGCGGGTGCCGGATATGGACCGCGCGCTGTCACGGCTGGCGCTGGATCGGGGCGGGCCGCGCGACCTGTCCGCGATCCGGGCTGGGCTGACGCAGGCGGTGGCGGTGGCGGCGCGGCTGGAGGGGGCGCCGGTGCTGCTGGCCGATGCAGCGCGGGCGCTGGTGGGGCATGAGGCGCTGGTGGACCTGCTGGATCAGGCGCTGGTGGCGGAACCGCCGCTGTTGGCGCGGGATGGGGGCTTCATCGCGCCGGGATATGACGCGGAGCTGGATCAGGCGCGGCGCTTGCGGGACGAGGGGCGCGGGGTGATCGCCGCGATGCAGGCGGATTTCATCGCGGCAACCGGCATCCAGAGCCTGAAGATCAAGCATAACAACGTGCTGGGCTATTTCATCGAGACGACATCCACCCATGCGGAGCGGATGCTGTCGCCGCCCCTGTCAGAGACGTTCATCCATCGGCAGACGACAGCGGGGCAGGTGCGGTTTACCACCGTGGAACTGTCGGAGATGGAGACGCGCATCCTGAATGCCGGGAACCACGCGCTGGAGATCGAGAAGCGGCATTTCGAGGCGTTGCGCGCGGCGGTGCTGGCGGCAAGCGGCCCGGTGGGCGCGGCGGCGCGGGCCTTGTCCGAGGTGGATCTGGCGGCGGCCTTTGCCGATCTGGCGGCAGAGGAGGGTTGGGCGGAGCCTGTGGTGGATGAAAGCCGCGCCTTCGTGGTCGAGGGGGGACGGCATCCGGTGGTGGAGCGCGCGCTGCGGCGGCAGGGGGCGGGGCCCTTCGTGGCCAATGATTGCGCGCTGACCGAGGGGGAGACGCCCGCGATCTGGCTGCTGACCGGGCCGAACATGGCGGGTAAGTCCACCTTTCTGCGGCAGAATGCGCTGATCGCGCTGTTGGCGCAGGCGGGGAGTTTCGTGCCGGCGTCGCGGGCGCATATCGGTATCGTCAGCCAGTTGTTCAGCCGCGTGGGCGCGGCGGATGATCTGGCGCGGGGGCGGTCCACCTTCATGGTGGAGATGGTGGAGACGGCGGCGATCCTGAATCAGGCGGATGACCGGGCGCTGGTGATCTTGGATGAGATCGGGCGGGGGACGGCAACCTATGACGGGCTGTCCATCGCCTGGGCCACGATGGAACATCTGCATGGGGTGAACCGCTGCCGCGCGCTGTTTGCCACGCATTACCATGAGATGACGGCGCTGGCGGGGAAGCTGGACGGGGTGGAGAACGCCACCGTCCGCGTCAAGGAATGGGAAGGCGAGGTCATCTTCCTGCACGAGGTGCGGAAAGGGGCGGCGGATCGGTCCTATGGCGTGCAGGTGGCGCGGCTGGCGGGCCTGCCTGCGGCGGTGGTGGACCGCGCCAAGGTGGTGCTGGAGGCGCTGGAATCCGGCGAACGGCAGGGCGGCGCGCGGCCAAAGGCGTTGATCGACGATCTGCCGTTGTTTTCCGTCGCCCCGGCCGCGCCCCCTGCCCCGCGTGTGGTGGCGAAGGAATCCGTGGTGGAGGCGCGGTTGAAGGACGCGCATCCCGATGAGATGACGCCGATGGAGGCGCTGCGCTTTGTCTATGAACTGAAGGACTTGCTGAAGCCCTAGCCCCTTCTCCGTTGGTCAAATATCCCACGGGGGTCAGCCATCGAGTGCGCCATCGGTTCGAGAACCGATGGCTGACGGGGTGTGAAACCCCCGGTCGACGGTGGCAGTCAGGCGCCCGTGTTGGACGAAACGCCCACCTGCGCAGGGCGCAGCAGACGATCGTGCAGCATGAAACCTTCGGTCATGACCTGAATGATCTGGCCGGCCTTGGTGCCGGGAACCGGCGCTTCGAACATGGCTTCGTGGTTCTGCGGATCGAACATGTCGCCGACTTTGGGCGTGATCGGTTTCACGCCATGGCGCGTCATCACGTTGGTGAGTTCGCGCAGGGTGAGCTGCACGCCTTCGAATAGGGCCGAGGCGGCGGCCTTCTGTTCGTCGGTGGCGGCGTTCAGCGCGCGGTTGAGGTTGTCGAACACCGGGAGCAGATCGCGGGCAAGGCGGGTGCTGCCATACTGTTCCGCCTCGCGCCGGTCGCGTTCGCCGCGCTTGCGGGCATTTTCGGCGTCAGCCAAAGCGCGCATGAAACGATCGCGCAGCTCATCCCGTTCGGCACGCAGCGCCTCGACCTCGTCCAGCGCGGCGAGATCTTCGAGACCTTCCTCGATGGCGAAATCTTCCGGAACCGATTTGTCGTCTGCCATTTTCCTACTGCCTTCTTCACTTGCCCCGTTCGGACACCAGCCGCCCGACGAGCTGCGCCGTGTAATCGACGATCGGGACGATGCGGCCGTAATTCAGCCGGGTCGGACCGATGACGCCGACGGCGCCGATGATCTTTCGGTCCGCGTTCATATAGGGAGAAACGACGAGACTTGAACCGGAAAGTGAGAAGAGTTTGTTCTCGGACCCGATAAAGATGCGCACGCCCTCGCCCGTTTCGGCGAGTTCGAGGAAATCGGCGATATCGCGTTTCCTTTCGAGGTCGTCGAACAGGGTGCGGATGCGTTCGAGATCGGTCGATTCTTCCTCGAGCAGGTTGGCGCGGCCGCGCACGATCAGGCGTTCTGAGGTCTCGCCGGGGTTCTCCCAGACGGCGAGGCCGGATTCCACCAGATCGCGGGCGAGGGAATCGATCTCTTGCCGCCGTTTGGCGATCTCGGCCGTCATGGAGCGGCGGAGTTCGGTCAGCGTCTTGCCTTCGGCGAGCGCGTTCAGGAAATTCGCAGCCTCGCGCATCGAAGAGGGCGTCTGTCCCGGTGGCGGGGTGAAGATGCGGTTTTCGACATGGCCATTGGCGAAGACCAGCACCACCAGCGCGCGGTCCTGTGACAATGAGACGAATTCGATGTGGCGGATCGGCGCCTCGACCTTGGGCGCCAGCACGAGGGAAGCGCCACGGGTGATGCCGGACAGCGCCGCGCCGATGTGATCGAGGAGCGAGTTCACGTCCTGATCGTTGCTGCCAAGCGTGGCGTCGATGCGTTCGCGATCCTCTTCCGCGACGGTGCCGACTTCGAGCAGGCTATCGACGAACATCCGCAGGCCAAGCTGTGTGGGGATGCGCCCGGCCGAGATATGCGGGCTGTCGAGCAGGCCAAGGAATTCGAGATCCTGCATCACGTTGCGGATGGTGGCGGCGGACAGCTTTTCCGACATGGACCGCGTTAGGGTGCGCGACCCCACCGGATCGCCGGAGGCGAGGTAGCCTTCGACGACGCGGCGGAACACCTCGCGCGAGCGGTCATTCATTTCGGACAGAATTTTCGAGCCGTCTGTCATCTGTCGATCCTTGCCGGTTTGCCATTATCGGCGCGGGCGTCGGGGCGTCAATCGGGGTTGCATCCGGGGGATGGGGGTGGATATCTGGCCCCAACCCAAAAAGGATGATCTGATGCGCCCCTCTGCCCGACAACTAAGCGAAATGCGGCCGGTTTCAATCGAAGTCGGTGTGATGAAACATGCAGAAGGATCGTGCCTGATCAAGATGGGCGAGACGCATGTCCTGTGTTCGGCGACGATCGAGGACAAGGCGCCGCCGTTTCTGAAGAATACGGGGCTGGGCTGGGTGACGGCGGAATACGGGATGCTGCCGCGCGCCACCAACAGCCGGACACGGCGCGAGGCGGCGGCGGGCAAGCAATCAGGGCGGACGCAGGAGATCCAGCGCCTGATCGGGCGGGCGCTGCGCGCGGGCGTGGACCGATCGGCGCTGGGCGAGCGGCAGATCGTCATCGACTGCGACGTGATCCAGGCGGATGGCGGGACACGCTGCGCGTCGATCACCGGGGGGTGGGTCGCGCTGAAGATGGCGGTGGACAAGCTGCTGAAGGCGGGTGTCATCGTCAGCGATCCGATGATCGACCATGTCGCCGCCGTGTCCTGCGGCATCTATGCCGGGCAGGCGGTGCTGGATCTGGATTATGCCGAGGATTCGACCGCCGGCACGGATGGGAATTTCATCCTGACCGGGCGCGGGCGGCTGATCGAGGTGCAGATGAGCGCGGAGGGGGCGACGTTTTCGCGCGATGAGATGGGGCAGCTTCTGGACCTAGCGGAGGCGGGGTGCGGGGCCTTGGTGGCGGCGCAGAAAGCAGCGCTGGGGTTGTGATGCGCAGGTTCGCGGGCGATCGGCTGGTGGTGGCGACGCATAACAAGGGCAAGCTTGAAGAGATTTCGGCCTTGTTAGAGCCGTTTTCTGTGGCCGTGGTCAGCGCGGGCGCCTTGGGGTTGCCAGAGCCTGCCGAGACCGAGACGACCTTTGTCGGCAATGCGCGGATCAAGGCGCATTTCGCGGCCAAGGCATCGGGCCTGCCCGCCCTGGCCGATGATTCGGGGATCACGGTGGACGGATTGGGCGGCGCGCCGGGCGTATACACCGCCGACTGGGCGGAAACGCCGACCGGGCGGGATTTTGTGATGGCGATGACGCGGACCTGGGCCGAGTTGGAAGCGGCACAGGCCCCCTACCCCCGCACCGCGCAATTCCGCTGCACGCTGGTGCTGGCTTGGCCGGATGGGCATGACGAGGTGTTCGAAGGTGTGATGCCAGGGCAGGTGGTCTGGCCCATGCGGGGGGATCAGGGGCATGGATATGACCCGATCTTCCAGCCCGAGGGGTTTGACGTGACCTTTGGCGAGATGGATCGTTGGGAAAAGAACCGCATCAGCCACCGCGCCGACGCGTTCCGCAAGCTGGTGGAGGGATGTTTCACATGAAGCGCATTTCGACAGGATCGCCGTTCGAGGCGACGATGGGCTATTCGCGCGCCGTGGTGAAGGGCGGGTGGTGCTTTGTTTCGGGCGTGACGGGGTATGATTACGCCACGATGACCATGCCCGAGGATGTAGCAGATCAGGCGCGCAACTGTTTTCGCACGATCAAGGGCGTGCTGGAACAGGGTGGCTTCACGATGGAAGATATCGTGCGGGTCCAGTACACGGTGACGGATGCGGCATTGGTGGATCCGCTGGTTCCCGCGCTGGGCGAAGCCTTGGGCGAAATCCGGCCCGCTGCGACGATGGTGATCGCCGGGCTGATCCGACCCGAGATGAAGGTCGAGATCGAGGTGACGGCCTTCAAGGGATAACCCATGGAAGATTGGCGGGCCGGGGGGTTTGGGCTGTATATCCACTGGCCTTTCTGCCAGTCGAAATGTCCCTATTGCGATTTCAACAGCCATGTCGCGGCGCGGATTGACCAGCGCCGCTGGCGCGACGCCTATTTGCGAGAGATCGCCCGGGTGGGCGCAGAGACGCCTGGGCGCGTGCTGGAGACAGTGTTCTTTGGCGGTGGCACCCCATCGCTGATGGAGCCGGAGGTGGTGGCGGATGTGCTGGCGGCCGTTCGTGCGACATGGCCGATGGTCAACGATCCCGAAATAACGCTGGAGGCCAATCCCGGATCGGTGGAGGCGGGGCGGTTCCGTGGGTTTCGGGATGCGGGCGTGACGCGGGTTTCCATGGGGGTGCAGGCGCTGAACGATGCCGATCTTCGGCGGTTGGGGCGGCTTCATTCCGTGGCAGAGGCACGGCAAGCCTTTGATATTGCGCGAGATTGCTTTGACAGGGTGAGTTTTGACCTGATCTATGCGCGGCAGGAGCAGACGCTTGCCGCGTGGCGGGCGGAACTGACGGAGGCGCTGTCGATGGCGGTGGATCATCTGTCGATGTACCAGCTGACCATCGAGGAGGGCACGGCCTTTGCCGACCGGTTTGCCCGCGGCGGTTTGAGGGGGCTGCCGGACGAGGACGTTCAGGCCGACATGTATGCCGTGACGCAGGAGGTTTGCGCCGCACATGGGATGCCGGCCTATGAGGTGTCAAATCACGCGCGGCCGGGGGCGGAAAGCCGGCATAACCTGATCTACTGGCGGATGGGGGATTACATCGGGATCGGGCCGGGGGCGCATGGGCGGCTGACGCTGGCTGGGACGCGCTGGGCGACGGTGGCGCCAAGGGCGCCGGGGGCCTGGCTGGAGATGGTCGAGGCGGGCCGCAGCGGGGAAGAGCCGCGCGAGGCCGTGACCGCCGAGGAGCAGGCGACGGAGCATCTTCTGATGGGCCTGCGCCTGCGCGAGGGCGTGGATCTGCGGCGACACGCGGCGCTGGCAGGGGTGCCGCTGGACGAGGCCAAGGTGGTGGAGTTGGAAGAGATGGGCCTTGTGGCACGGTATGACGGACGCTTGCGGGCGAGCGACGCGGGGCGCGCCGTGTTGAACGGCGTGCTGCGGGCGTTGTTGGCGTAAGGCCCGGCGCGCGGGCGCCCCTAAACCGGCACGTCGCGGGGAATGGCCGAGAGCACGCGGCAAAGCAAATCGAGATCATCCAGATCGCGATAGCGGATGGACAGCGTGCCGCCATCCCCTGCCCCGCCATGATCAATCGTCACGCGCATGTTGAGATTGGCGGAAAGATCGTTTTCCAGCGCGCGGGTATCGGCGTCCTTGTCAGACTTGGGGCGGGGGCCGCTGGTCTTTCCCCTGCCCTTCTGATCCGAGTTTCGGGTCAGATTTTCCGTCTCGCGCACCGAAAGATTGCGGGTGATGACCTGCCGGGCGAGTTCCGACGCGTTGGGAGCGGTGATCAGCGCCCTTGCGTGACCGGCGCTAAGCTTGCCGTCGCGGACATGGGCCTGCACGTCTTCGGGCAGGTTCAGAAGGCGCAGCAGGTTTGCGATGTGGCTGCGGCTTTTGGACAGGGCTTCGGCGAGTTTTTCCTGCGTATGGCCGAAACGATCCATCAGTTGACGGAAGGCGAGCGCCTCTTCGATCGCGTTCAGATCGGCCCGCTGGATGTTTTCGATGATCGCGACCTCGATCACCTCGGAATCCGTGAAATCGCGCACGATCGCGGGCAGTTCATGCAACTGCGCCAGCTGCGCGGCCCGCCAGCGCCGTTCGCCCGCCACGATTTCATAGCTGCCATTGCCCATGGCGCGCACGATCAGGGGCTGGATGACGCCTTTCACCCGGATGGACGCCGCCAGTTCCTGCAGCGCCTCGGGCTGGAAATCACGGCGCGGCTGGTTGGGATTGGGAACGAGCTTTTCAACCGGGATCAACAGATCGGGGCGGCGCGGCCGATCCGGCGTCTGCGGATCACTGTCCACGGCCACATCGGCCATGAGCGCAGAAAGACCACGGCCAAGGCTGCGACGTTCGGGTTTCTTGTCCATCAGGCGGGTTCCTCTGTGCGGTCGAACGGGTGGCGGGCCGTCAATTCCGTTGCAAGGGCGCGATAAGCCTCGCTTCCCTTGGAGGCCGGATCATAGGTCAGGACCGGCATGGCGAAACTTGGCGCCTCGGACAGGCGGACATTGCGCGGGATGATCGTGCGGAACACGAGATCACCCAGATTTTCGCGCGCGTCTGTTTCGACCTGCTGGCTCAACCTATTGCGGCTATCATACATGGTAAGCACTACACCTTCGATCCGCAGGTTCGGATTGGCCGTTTGCCGTACCTCTCGCACCGTCAGCATCAGCTGCGACAGACCTTCCAGCGCGAAGAATTCGGATTGCAGCGGCACCAGCACCGAATGGCAGGCGATCATGGCGTTGACGGTGAGCAGGCTGAGCGACGGTGGGCAATCTATCAGCACGAAATCAAGGGCATAGCGATCAATCGCCGGCTGGCGCAGCGCATCGTGCAAGAGAAAGCTGCGCTTTTCATTGGCGACGAGTTCAATATCCGCTGATGACAGGTCGGCATTGGCCGGGCAGATGAACAGACCCGGGATGCGGGTGGGCTGGATGACCGAGTCAAGCGGCGCATCTTCCAGCAGCAGATCGTAGGTTGTGACCTTTCGATCCGCCGGTTCGATGCCGAGCCCGGTGGACGCGTTTCCTTGCGGATCGAGATCGACAAGCAGGACCCGCGCGCCAATCTCTGCCAGCGCCGCGGCGAGGTTTATGGCGGTGGTGGTCTTGCCCACCCCGCCCTTCTGGTTGGCGATCGCGATGATCCGTGGTTGTTTGGGGCGGCTCGGGTCAGACATGAGAGACGGCTTTCACGGCAAGGATGGCGCCTTGAGGATCGGTCGCGCTGGGATGGGATGTGAGCGTGAACTGCCAGTCTTTGCGCGCCTGTTCAACCTCTGCGCGCCAGGATGCGCCTTTGGGGAATAGCGCGATGCCGTCTGTTGACAGGTGGCGGCGGGTAAAGCCCAGCAGCAGAGGCAGCGCCGCAAGGGCGCGGGCGGACAGGACGCTGGCATTCTGAGGTTCGCATGTTTCGATGCGCTGCGCATAGATCTGGATGGTCAGGCCAAGGTCATGCGCGGCTTGCCGAAGGAAGGTGGCCTTGCGCTGATCCGATTCGATCAAGGTGACGGTCATCTGGGGGCGCAGTTCGGCGGCGAGGCAGGCAATGACGAGGCCGGGGAAACCGCCGCCGCTGCCCATGTCCACCCATGACGTGGCCACCGGCGGGGCGAGGCCGAAAATCTGCGCGGAATCAAGGATGTGCCGATCCCATGCCTGATCAACCGTGGACCGGGAGACCAGATTTATGGCCGGGTTCCACTTTGCGAGGAGTTCGGTCAACCGTTGCAATCGGTCCAGCGTTTCACGTGAAACACCCTCCGGCAGGGATGCCACCGTCATGCGCTGGCCTTTGTCCGCTGTGCCTTGCGCAGATGAGCGAGGATCAGGGTAAGTGCCGCCGGTGTCATCCCTTCGATCCGGCCGGCCTGTGCCAGCGTAGACGGGCGATGCCGGGTCAGTTTCAGGGCAAGCTCGTTGGACAGCCCCGCCATGGCCCGAAAATCCAGATCATCCGGGATTACCGTATCCTCTTCGCGCTGAAGAAGGCGTGCGTCTTGTTCCTGCCGGTGCAGATACTGCGCGTACAGCGCGTCAATTGCCGTCTGCTCCCGGATCGGATCGGGCAGTTCTGCGAAATCCGGAAAGAGGCCTTCCACCACGGGGCGCGCGTCTTCGCCAAAGGCGAGAAGATCAAAACCGTTGCGCCGCGCGCCATCCTGGCTGACGACGAGACCCGTCCCGTCGATATCCTTGGCCGACAAGCGGCGCCCCTCAAGCGTTTTTCGGGCCTGCTGGAGCAGTTCGGCCTTTGACTCAAAGGCGTGTCGGCGATCATCGCGGACGCAGCCGATCTGAATGCCCAGCGGCGTGAGGCGTTGGTCGGCGTTGTCGGCACGCAAGGCAAGCCGAAACTCGGCGCGTGAGGTGAACATGCGATAGGGTTCGGTGACACCGCGCGTGATAAGATCATCCACCATCACGCCGATATAGCTTTCGGCGCGGCTGAAGGTGACAGGATCCCGCCCGAGCGCGGCGGCGGCGGCATTCAGCCCGGCCAAGAGACCTTGCGCTGCTGCTTCTTCATAGCCGGTCGTGCCATTGATCTGCCCGGCGAAGTAGAGGCCAGGCCGATCCCGCACCTCGAGTGTCGGGCGAAGGCAGCGGGGATCGAAGTAATCATATTCGATGGCATAGCCCGGCTGCAGGATAACCACATCCTCCAGCCCGTGGATGGAGCGGACATAGGCCTCTTGCACGTCGGCGGGAAGCGATGTCGAGATGCCGTTGGGATAGACGGTGTCATCCTCAAGCCCCTCTGGTTCCAGAAAAACCTGATGAGAGGTCTTGTCGGCAAAGCGAACGATTTTGTCTTCGATCGACGGGCAATAGCGGGGACCAACGCCTTCGATATGGCCCCCATACATGGCGGAGCGGCCAAGATTGGCGCGCACAATGTCATGCGTCCGTTCGTTGGTGTGGGTTATGCCACAGTCAATCTGGCGGGCCTGCGGCCTTGTGTTGAGGAACGAAAACAGGACCGGGTCTTCATCCCCGGGCTGCATTTCCAACAGATCCCAACGGATCGTACGGCCGGATAGGCGCGGTGGCGTCCCGGTCTTGAGCCGCCCACGCGGAAGGTCCAGCGCGGCAAGCCGCTGTGCCAATGCAACAGATGGCCGATCGCCCATGCGACCGCCCGGATGGTTGCTGTCGCCGATATGGATCAGGCCGTTCAGGAATGTGCCTGCCGTCAGGATGACGGCTGCGGCGTCGATGCGGCTGCCATCCGCCAGAACCACACCGCGCACCTGACCCGCGTCTTCGACGAGATCCGCAACCTCACCCTCGATGATCGTCAGGCAGGGTTCCGCGGCCAGAAGGCGCTGCATCGCTTGCCGATACAGTTTACGGTCGGCCTGTGCGCGGGGGCCCTGCACAGCAGGCCCCTTCCGACGGTTGAGCAGGCGAAACTGGATACCGGCGGCATCGGCGGCGCGGCCCATGACGCCATCAAGGGCGTCGATCTCACGCACCAGGTGGCCCTTGCCCAGCCCGCCGATCGCCGGATTGCAGGACATCACGCCGATGGCTTCGGCCCGCAACGTGACCAGCGCCGTCCTGGCGCCCATCCGGGCGGCGGCAGCGGCGGCTTCAGACCCGGCGTGACCCCCGCCGATGACGATGACATCGAATTGTTTCACGTGAAACGTCCTTACTTTCCGATGCAGAAGCTGGCGAAGATCTCGTCCAGAAGGTTTTCGACATCCACCCGCCCGACCAACGCCTCCAGCGCCCGGATGGCGATGCGGAGATCTGCCGCTGCCAGCTCTGCTCTTTCTGCGCCCTTCTCTACCTCATGGCGCGCTGATTCCATAGCCCCGATCGCCCGGACCAGCGCAAGACGATGCCGTTCGCGGATAACCAAACCGGCCCGCGCACTGCGCGGTTGCAGCCGTTCCTGGATCATTGAGATCAGCTCGGCGATGCCCTGCCCCGTCTTGCCCGAAACGCCCCGGCCCGTCAGATCTGCCTTGCCGGAGATGATGATGTCATCCTCGGCTGGCGATAAGCCGATAACCTGATCGCCGCTGTCCAGAAATACGCGAAGATCCGCCATTCGCGCCCGTTCCAAGGCGCGGTCGATGCCGATCTGTTCGATCCGATCCTCGGTTTCGCGCAGGCCCGCCGTATCGAGCAGCGTGACAGGAAGACCGCCAATATCCATCCTGACTTCGATCACATCCCGCGTCGTTCCCGCAAGGTCAGAGGTGATCGCGGCATCCCGTCCGGCCAGGGCGTTGAGCAGCGTGGACTTGCCGGCATTCGGCGCCCCGACGATGGCCACTTCGAACCCGTCCCGGATCCGTTCGGCCGCTGTCGCGCCCGCTTCCTCGCGGCGCAGGTCCGTCAGGACCACGTCAATCAGGGCCAGAACCTCTGGCCGCACATCGACCGGGACATCCTCATCGGCAAAGTCGATCGTCGCCTCGATCAGCGCCGCCGCACGGATCAGATCCTTGCGCCACGCTTCGGCCCGTCGTCCGATCGCCCCGGACAGCACGCGCAGCGCCTGGCGACGCTGTGCCTCGGTCTCGGCCTCGATCAGGTCTGCCAGACCTTCGACCTGCGCCAGATCAAGCTTTCCGTTCTCCAGCGCACGCCGGGTGAACTCTCCCGGTTCCGCCAGACGCAGCCCCGGTTGCTGCGACAGGGCCTGCATCACGGCCTGCACTACGGCCAACGAGCCGTGCAGATGAAGTTCGGCCGCAGCCTCGCCCGTAAAGCTTTCGCGGTCGGCAAAGATCAAGACCAGCGCCTGATCAAGCTCTACCCCGTCATGGCTGAGGCGCCGCAGGCTGGCGCGACGGGGTTCCGGCACATCACCGCACAACGCACGGACCGCCGCATGTGACGCCGGGCCGGACAAGCGCAATACCGCCACCCCGGCCTTGCCGCGCGCGCTGGCCAAGGCATAGATCGTATCCATTTTCCTGCAACCCCTTGATTCAGAACACTTATGTGTTCATGGAATCGAAGAATTCGGAATTGGTCTTGGTCTGTTTCAGTTTCGACAGCAGGAACTCGATCGCATCTGTCGTGCCCATCGGGTTCAAGATGCGGCGCAAGACATAAGTCTTTTGCAGATCGACCTTGTCCACCAGCAGATCCTCTTTCCGGGTGCCAGACTTGAGGATGTCGATGGCCGGGAAGACGCGCTTGTCGGCGACCTTGCGATCCAGCACGATCTCGCTGTTGCCGGTGCCCTTGAATTCTTCGAAGATCACCTCGTCCATGCGGCTGCCCGTGTCGATCAGTGCGGTCGCGATGATGGTGAGCGATCCGCCCTCTTCGATGTTGCGGGCCGCCCCGAAGAACCGCTTCGGGCGTTGCAGGGCATTGGCATCGACACCGCCGGTCAGCACCTTGCCGGAGGACGGGACCACGGTGTTGAAGGCCCGGCCCAGACGGGTGATCGAATCGAGAAGGATCACCACGTCGCGCTTGTGTTCCACCAGACGCTTGGCCTTTTCGATCACCATCTCGGCTACGGCCACGTGACGGGTCGCCGGTTCGTCAAAGGTGGATGACACAACCTCGCCCTTCACGGACCGCTGCATGTCGGTCACTTCTTCGGGGCGTTCGTCGATCAGAAGAACGATCAAGTAGCATTCCGGGTGATTGGTCGCGATGGAATGGGCGATGTTCTGCAACAGAACGGTCTTACCCGTCCGCGGCGGCGCCACGATCAGGGCGCGCTGGCCTTTGCCAATCGGACAGACCAGATCAATGATACGGGCAGAGCGATCCTTGATCGTCGGATCCTCGATCTCCATCTTCAGTCGCTCATCCGGATAAAGCGGCGTGAGGTTGTCGAAATGCACCTTGTGGCGGGCGCGTTCGGGATCGTCGAAGTTGATCTTCGTCGCCTTCACCAGGCTGAAATACCGCTCGTTCTCGCGCGGGGCCTGGATAACGCCTTCGATGGAATCGCCCGTGCGAAGGGAAAACTGACGGATCATCTCGGGGCTGACATAGATGTCATCGGGACCGGGCAGATAGTTCGCCTCGGGGCTGCGCAGGAAACCAAAGCCGTCCTGCAGAACCTCAAGCACGCCGTCGCCGCCGATCTCGAACCCTTCCTCGGCATGTTCCTTCAGAATCTGGAACATCATCTCGCCCTTGCGCATCGACGGGGCGTTTTCGATCTCCCATTCCTCAGCCATTGCCAGAAGATCGGCAGGTGTCTTGGCCTTCAGGTCGGAAAGGTTCAGGCGTTCGGTGGTCATGTGCGGAATGGTCCTAGGGTG
This sequence comes from Paragemmobacter ruber, assembly GCF_009908315.1. Classification (GTDB taxonomy): domain Bacteria; phylum Pseudomonadota; class Alphaproteobacteria; order Rhodobacterales; family Rhodobacteraceae; genus Paragemmobacter; species Paragemmobacter ruber. The sequence goes on along the minus strand of NZ_JAAATW010000001.1, from coordinate 1,468,176 downwards.
CCGCGCAAAGGCGCAGGTTCACCAGTATGGAAGCGGGAAATGCCGTGGGCCGGACGGCCCTGCCCGGCAGCAGATACGCGGCGCGGTGGGCAAAGTCAATCTTGCCGCGCTTTCGCGGCTGTCGCCCGGCCGCGACTGCGCGCGCATCAGAACTTCACGATAACTGAAAAGACGATCACCAGCATCAGCAGCGTCGGCACTTCGTTCATCATGCGGTACTGGCGGCCGGTCACCGCATTCTGCCCGGCCACGAAATCCTTGCGGCGCAGGCCCAGCCAGTGGTGGAACCATGTCATCCCCAGCACGGAGGCCGCTTTCAGCCAGGGCCACACCTCGGACCAAGGCACGACGCCCGGTGTGAACACCAAGGCCAGCCCGAACACCCAGGTCGCCACCATCGCCGGGTTCATGATCGCCCGCAAAAGGCGCCGTTCCATCGTCTGGAACAGGTCATCCGTCGGGGTTCCGGCTGCCACCACTTCGACGTGATAGACAAAGAGGCGTGGCAGATAGAACAGACCTGCCATCCACGCGATCACGGACACCACATGCAGCGCTTTCGTCCACGGATACCAGTTCGCCAGAAAGTCACCCATGCCCGATCCTTTGTCTCTGCCTCTTTCTTCTTATCAATATAGAAGAGAAGAGAGAATGATGATGCTGGCCCTGTGCAAAACGGAATTCCGGGGATCATCCCGCGTTTGATCCACAGCAAATGACCTGTGGATCGTTTCGGGATAACCCGTCCCCTGCAGTCCGGTCAGAAAAACACTGTATTACTATCAATGTGTTACACTCTTCTTGCGCCAGAAATTGTCCACAGACCGGCAACAGTAAAGAGGCTCGCGCCGCCCCTGTCCCCATCGTTCCCAATTGCGAACCCACAGGTGGACAAATTGCCCCGGCTGGTCGATTTATCCCCTTCCGGCCCGCCCGGCGCGGCCTGCCCGGGATCCGGGCACAGTCTGGGCGCAGGAACAAAACGAGCCTTTCCACAGCTTCACCCCCAAGACGGAGCGCCGCCCATGACCCGCCTCATCCTCGCCTCGGCTTCGACGATCCGGCACGACTTGCTGCGGCGCGCCGGGATCGCGGTAGAGGCGATGGCCGCGCGGGTGGATGAAGAGCAGATCCGCGCCGCCTTGGAGGCCGAAGGGGCGAAACCGCGGGATGTGGCGGATACTCTGGCCGAGATGAAGGCGCGCAAACTGGCCGAACGGCACGGGGATGCGGTGGTGATCGGCTGCGATCAGGTGCTGGAGTTTGAAGGAGAGGTCTGGGGAAAGGCGGACAGCCCTGATGCAGCACGGGCACAGTTGCGCCGCCTTCGTGGCAAGGAGCACAAGCTCATCTCTGCGGTCGTGCTATATGAACGCGAAAAGCCTGTCTGGCGGCATGTGGGGGAGGTGCGGCTGACGATGCGCCCGTTTACGGACGATTACCTTGATGAGTATCTGGCACGCAACTGGGATGAGATCCGCCACTGCGTCGGGGGCTATCAGCTGGAAGGGGAAGGGGTTCGCCTGATGGCGCGGGTGGAGGGCGATTTCTTCTCCGTGCTGGGATTGCCGCTTGTCCCGCTCTTGACCTATCTCGGCCAACGGGGGTTCATCCCGGCATGACCGAACTTCCACGCATCCCGCTTGCGGCCGTCATCGGATCGCCCATCGCCCATAGCCGGTCGCCCATCCTGCATGGCTATTGGCTGAAACGTTACGGGATCAAGGGATTTTACATTCCCATGGATGTGGCGCAGGCGGATCTGGCCACGGTGCTGCGCACGATGCCCAAGATGGGGTTCGTGGGGGCGAACGTGACCATCCCGCACAAAGAGGCGATCCTGCAGATTGCCGATGTCATCTCGGACCGGGCCGCGCTGATCGGGGCGGCGAACACGCTGATCTTCCGCAAGGATGGCAAGATACAGGCCGACAACACCGACGGGGCGGGCTTCATCGCCAATCTGCGGCAGAAGGCCCCGCATTGGGTGCCGTCGGCCGGCCCGGCGGCGGTGTTTGGCGCCGGGGGTGCCGCGCGCGCTGTGATCGCCGCGCTGATCGAGGTGGGCGTGCCGGAGATCCGCCTTGCCAACCGGACGCGGGCGCGCGCCGATGCGCTGCGGTCGGATTTCGGGGCCAAGGTTCATGTGCATGAATGGGTGCAGGCCGATGCGATGATCGACGGCGCGGCCACGGTCGTGAACACTACATCGCTGGGGATGACCGGGAAGCCCGATCTTGTGTTGCCGCTCGGGTCGTTGTCATCCCATGCGCTGGTCACTGATCTTGTCTATACCCCCCTCAAGACCCAATTCCTGATCGAGGCGGAAGAGCGGGGCGCCACTGTGGTGGATGGCCTGGGGATGCTGCTGCATCAGGCCGCGCCCGGCTTTGAACGCTGGTTCGGCCTGCGGCCCGAAGTGGATGATGCCACGCGCGCGGCGGTCCTGTCGGCATGACGGCCTTTCGCCTTGGCCTGACCGGTTCGATCGGGATGGGAAAATCGACCACTGCGGCGATGTTCGCCGCCGAAGGCCTGCCGGTATGGGATGCAGATGCGGCGGTGCACCGGCTTTATGCACCGGGTGGGGCGGCGGTTGCGCCCTTGGCCGCGATCCACCCCGCCGCGCAGAGCGAGGGCGGGATCGACCGGGCGGCGCTGAAGGCATGGATCGCGCGCGATCCTGCGGCGCTGGGGCGGATCGAGGCGATCGTGCATCCGCTGGTGGCAGCGGACCGGCACGCCTTTTTGCAGGCCGTCGCTGCGGATATCGTGGTTCTGGATATCCCGCTCTTGTTCGAAAAAGGATATGAGGCCGAGATGGATGCCACCCTTCTGGTCACCGCGCCCCCAGCCCTGCAGCGCGCGCGTGTGCTGGCGCGCCCGGGGATGACCGAGGCGCAGTTCTCCGCCATCCTTGCCCGGCAGATGCCTGACAGCGAAAAACGTGGGCGCGCGACCCATATCATCGAAACCCTGGAACTGGACGCCGCCCGCGCCGCTGTGCGGGCGCTGATCGGCTATATACGGACAACCCTTGATGCGTGAAATCGTTCTGGATACCGAAACCACCGGCTTTGAACCAACCGAAGGCCATCGCATCGTGGAGATCGGGGCGGTGGAACTGCTGAACCACCTGCCAACGGGGCGCACCTATCACCAATACATCAACCCCGAACGCGCCATGCCCAAGGAGGCGTTCGAGGTGCATGGGCTGGGCGACGATTTCCTGCGCGACAAGCCTGTGTTCAAGGCCATCGGGCAGGCCTTTCTGGAGTTCATCGGCGATGCGAAGCTGGTCATCCACAACGCCGCCTTCGACATGAAATTCCTGAATGCCGAACTGCAATGGGCAGGCCTGCCCGGCCTGCCGTGGGAGCGGGCTGTTGATACGCTGGCGATTGCGCGGCAGCGGTTTCCGGGATCGCCGGCCTCTCTCGATGCGCTGTGTCGACGGTTCGGCGTGGATAACTCGGCCCGGGAAAAGCACGGCGCGCTTCTCGACAGCGAAATTCTGGCAGAGGTCTATCTGGAACTGGTGGGCGGACGTCAGCCTGATTTCGGGCTGGCGACGGCGGGAAGCCCGCAATCGGCATCGCGCCAGCGCGAGACGGGCGATGTCTGGCGCCCGCGCCGGCGCCCCGCCCCCCTGCCGCCCCGGATCAGCGCGGAGGAGGCCGCCGCGCATGAGGCCTTTGTCGCAAAGCTTGGCGATGCCGCCATATGGAAAAAGCGCGCCTGACCGGCGCGCCCTGCCCTATTGCCCAAGATGACCCGGATCAGTTGATCGGTGCTGTCGCCGCGGGTGCGGATTGCGCCGCCTGCGCCCGGCGGGCCAGTTCTTGGCGGTAGAGCGCCACGAAATCCACAGTGTCGATGTTCAGCGGCGGGAAGCCACCGTCGCGCGTCACGTCCGAGATGATGCGCCGCACGAAGGGGAAGACCAGGCGCGGACATTCGATCAGCAGGAAGGGGTGCAGTTGTTCTTCCGGCACGCCCTCGACATGAAAGATCGCGCCATACTCCACCTCGAGCAGGAACAGCGTTTCCCCGTTCGCCTTGTTCTTCGACGTGCAGCGGTACTTCGACACGATGTCATATTGATGATCGACGGGGCGCTTGCGCGCGTCCAGGCTGACAGCAACCTGAATGTCGGGCTGCACATCGGCGCCGCTGATGCCCTTTTTCGCGACCATGTTTTCGAAAGACATGTCGCGGATGAACTGGGCAAGCACCTGCATGCGAAGCTGCTGGGGGGCGGGTTGCGCGCCGTCGGTGCCGGCAGCGGGGGTTTCATCGGCCATGGCGGCTTCTCCTCGACGTTCCTTGGTCGAGCGTGTTCCTAGCAGGAAGGTGGCGCTGCCTCAATGCCTCGTCCAGCCGGAGGGGCGCTGGGGGGTGCCCAGCGGGGTGCGCGGTGGGGTTTGGGTCGGGTCGGGGTCCACCTCGACGAATTCGCCGTCGATCACAATGCCGTCAGCCCGCCGGGCGGGCTGGTCCGACCGCATCGACACCACGCTGACGCGCCGCGCGATCTGTGTAATCAGGGCGGCGCGGAGCGGCGGCACCAACAGCAGCGCACCGAGGGCATCTGTCAGAAAACCGGGCAGGATCAACAGCAAGGCCGCCAGCGCGCGCAGTGCGCCATCCCCGGCCGCACCAAGGGGATCGCGCATCTCGCCCATCTGTTGGCGCAGGCGTTCGGCGCTGCGCAGGCCCTGCCGCCGCAGCAGGGCCACACCCAGCACGCCCGTGCCGATGACCACAAGCAGGGTCAGCCACAGGCCGATTGCGCCACCGATGGTAACGAAAAGGGCGATTTCGATCAGGGGCCAGGCCAGAAGCAGGGCGAAAACGGGCATCGGAATGGTCCTCAGGGCCAAAACGGGGGGCGCGCCATAGACAGGCGCGACCATGAACCCTACATAGGGGCCAAGCAAGACAGTTACCAACCCCAAGCCGACACGCGGCATCGCAAGACCGAGGTTCCGATGAGTTCTTCCCTGATCCAGCTGCTGGTTCTGGCCGGGATCGCCGTTTTCCTGATTCTCAAGCTGCGTTCCGTTCTGGGCTCTCGCGAGGGGTTTGAGAAACCGCCCATCCCGCTGGATGAGGTGCGCGCGGCCGCCAAACCGCGCCGCGACTTTGAGGTGATCGAGGGCGGGCCGGACCGGGACATCATCGACCACGCCCCCGAAGGATCGGACGCGGCCAAGGCGCTGGGCGCGATGAAGCTGGCGGAGCCGGGCTTCAACGTTTCGCAGTTCCTGTCGGGTGCGCGCGGTGCCTATGAGATGATCCTGATGGCCTATGAGAAGGGCGAGGTGGACAAGGTCCGCGCCTTCCTTTCGCCCGAGGTGGCCGATACGTTCGACGAGGCGATCCGCGCGCGTGAAGCGCAGGGCCTGACGGTTGAGGCGAATTTCGTGGGCTTGCGCGAATTGGCGCTGCATGACGCGACCTTTGACCGCAGCTCGCGCGAGGCCGAGGTTTCGGTGCGCTTCGTGGGCGAGCTGACATCGGTCGTGAAGGATGCCAATGGCCAGATCGTCGAGGGCAGCCCGACCGAGATCAAGCGTCAGCGGGATGTCTGGACCTTTGCCCGCACGATGGGATCGGACGATCCCAACTGGCAACTTGTCGCCACCGGAGACTGATGCGCGCGGCGCTGGCAGCGGCTATGCTGGCGGTCGTGATGACGACCGCGCCCAGCCATGCCGAAATCCTGACTTTTGCCGAACTTGACGGTTGGGCGGCCGATGATCATCGGGCCGCCCTTTCCTCATTTCGGGAAACCTGCGGCTTGCTGGAGGATGCGGATTGGGTGCCGCTGTGCCGGCTGGCCGAGGATGCGGGCGACAGCGCCGCTGGGGCGCGGCAGTTCTTTGAACTGTTCTTCCGCCCGGTGGTGATCGGCACGCCGCCCGCGCTGTTCACCGGGTATTACGAGCCGGAACTGGAAGGATCCCCGGTACGCACCCCGCGCTTCGCCTGGCCGATCTATCGCCGCCCGCCGGAACTGCGCGAGGGCCAAGTCTATCACACCCGGGCCGAGATCGAGCGGGGCGTGCTGCGCGGGCGCGGGCTGGAACTGGCATGGCTGGATGATCCGGTGGATGTGTATTTCCTGCAGGTGCAGGGGTCAGGCCGGATACGGATGCCCGACGGGCGGGTGATGCGGGTGGGCTATGCCGGGCGGAACGGTCATGCCTACCGCTCTGTCGGGCAGGAAATGGTGCGGCGCGGCACGCATACGCTGGATCAGGTTTCGGCGCAGGAGATCGCCGCCCATGTGCGCAATCAGGCGGGGACGGAACTGTTGAACATCAACCCGTCTTACGTGTTCTTCCGCACCGTGGATGAGGTGCCGCCCGAAAAGGGGCCGATCGGGGCGATGGGGCGGTCGATCACAGCCTTTCGGTCGGTGGCGATTGATCCTGATTTCACGCCACTCGGCGCGCCGGTCTGGGTGGAGAAGGACGGGGCCGAACCGATCCGCAGCCTGATGGTGGCGCAGGATACCGGTGGTGCGATCAAGGGCGCGCAGCGGGCGGATATCTTCTATGGCACGGGCCGTGCGGCAGGCGATGCGGCGGGGACGGTCAAGGATGGCGGGCGCATGGTGGTGCTGCTGCCCATCGACCGGGCCTATGCAATGCTGCCGGATGGTCTGTGATGACGCGCCGCCGCACCCTGCGCCCCGAGGAAGAGGAACTTTGGCAATCCGTCGCGCGGACGGCGCGCCCGATGCACCCGCGCAGCAAGGCAGCGCAGAACCGGGTGGAGGGGGCCGTGCATCCCCATCCGCTGGCACCCGAGGCGAAGCCTGCGGAAACGGAAATCCCCAAGGCGTGGCTGGAGCCGTTCCGTCTGGGCCAGAAGGCGCGGGTGGCGCGGGGGCATGACCTTGCACCGTCCTTGGGCGATGCGCTGCGGGCGGCCCCGGTGCAGATGGATGCCAAGCAGCATGGCCGGATGATCCGCGGCAAGCTGGCCCCCGAGGCGCGGATCGACCTGCACGGGATGACGCTGGCCGAGGCGCATCCCGAATTGATCCGCTTTGTCCTGAACGCGCAGGCGGCGGGGTTGCGGCTGGTTCTGGTCATCACCGGCAAGGGCAAGCGGGCCGAGGATTGGGGGCCGATCCCGCAGCGCATGGGTGCGTTGCGCCATCAGGTGCCGCAATGGCTGCGCATGCCACCGCTTGGCCCAGTCGTGCTGCAGGTGAGCGAGGCGCATCTGAAGCATGGCGGCGCGGGGGCCTATTACGTTTATCTGCGGCGGCGATAGCCGCGCCCGCGCGCGGAAATGTCAGTTCAGCGCGTCGCCCGTGATTTCGGCGACCGGCGTCAGGATGATCCGCGTGGCGCTGCGCGCGGTCAGGATCACGCCGGGCAACAGGCCGGGACGCCCGGCCGCATCATTGCCGAAAGCGGTGTCCACATCGCTGATCCGGCTGAGCAGGCGGATCAGACCCGGCGAGGTGCCGGGAACAAAATGGCCGGACCCCTGCGAGAAGGCCCCTACATCGAGATAGGTCACCTCGAGATCGGAAAGCTGATCGACATTGTCCAGCGATCCAAGCCGCCCGCGCTGCCCGGTGATCAGCGCCGACAGGCGCAGCACGCGGTCACGGTCGGATCCGAAGATCAGGAAGGGCTGCGGCAGTGTGCCGATATCCTTTGCCTGCGAGCGGAACACCTCGACGTCGATGTCGGGCGAGATCAGGACCACACCGCGCAGTTGCGGCATGATCGCGCCATCGCGCAGGGCCACGTCGCGCAACACCTCCATCGTCAGGAAGCTGCCCATGGAATGGGCGACCAGCGTCACCCGGGTTGCCCCGGCGGCGATCGCTTCGCGCATCAGGGATTGCAGGCCGTCGCGGGCGAACATCACGGAATCGCGGTCATAGACATAGCCCAGCGGCTCTGCCGCCGAAGGCCAGGAATAGTGCAGCGCCACACCCGGCACCTCGAGATCGTGCTTGAGCTGGGCGATGCGATACAGCCCTTCGGTGAAGGTGGTGTTGAAGCCATGGACGAAGATGATCGCCTCGCGCCCGTTCTGGGCCAGCGCCTCGCGCAGGTCGGAACGGAAATCTGCATCAGCGGAATAGATGCGTTGCCCCGTGGTCACGAAATCCGTGGTGACATTGGCGCTGCGGGGGCGGGCATATTTGATTTCGCCCGGCGCACGATCCGGGGGGACGGCCACATCATAGCGGGCAAAGCGCATCTCTTCCGACCGACCACCCCCGAAGACCCCGGTGCTTTCCAGCCCGCGGGTGGAGCCGACGAAGACCCGGTTGATCGTGCCTTCCACGGTTTCCGGCGGCACCACGACCATCGTTCCCCGCGGGGTGCAGGCAGCAAGGCAGAGCGCGAGGACGAGGAAACGAATCGGGCGCAATGCAGGGATCCTTAGAAACGCTGGGTCAGTGATCCGCCGTGCCGATCCGCCGGTCAAGCCTTCGCACCACGTCAGAGCACATAGCGCGAAATATCCGCCGATCTTGCCAATTGTCCGACATTCGCCTCGACAAAGGCCGCATCCACCTGAACGCTGTCGCCCGAACGATCGGGAGCGGTGAAGGACAACTCTTCGAACACCCGTTCCATGATGGTGTAGAGCCGGCGCGCCCCGATGTTTTCCACGCTGCCGTTCACCTCGGCCGCGATGCGGGCAAGGGCGGCGATGCCGTCCTGGGTGAAGGTGACGGCGACATCTTCGGTCGCCATCAGCGCGGAATACTGCCGCGTCAGGGCGTTGTCGGTTTCCGTCAGGATGCGGACGAAGTCGCCCTCGGTCAGGGGTTGCAGTTCCACGCGGATGGGCAGGCGGCCCTGCAGTTCCGGCAGCAGATCCGACGGTTTGGCGATGTGGAAGGCGCCTGAGGCGATGAAGAGGATATGGTCGGTTTTCACCGGGCCATATTTGGTGGAAACGGTCGTCCCCTCGATCAGCGGCAGGAGATCGCGCTGCACGCCTTCGCGGCTGACATCGGCGCCGCGTGCATCAGCGCGGGCGCAGATCTTGTCGATCTCATCCAGAAAGACGATGCCGTTTTCCTGCACGGCGTCCAGCGCGGCGGCCTTGACCGCATCGTCATCCAGAAGCTTGTCGGCCTCTTGCCCGATCAGGATGTCATAGCTTTCCGCGACGGTCATCTTCTTGCGGGTGGAGCGGCCACCGAAGGCCTTGAACAGGTCTTGCAGGCCCTGCATCTGCAATTCCATCCCGTTGCCGCCGGGGAACATGCCCATGGGCATGGCGGTATCCTGCACCTCAAGCTCGATCACGGTGCTGTCAAGCTCGCCCCGCTTCAGCTTTTGGCGGAACATGTCGCGGGTCTGGTCGCGGGCATCGCGCCCGGCCAGGGCTTCGATCACCCGATCCTCGGCGGCGCGCTGGGCGCGGGCCTTCACCTCATCGCGCATCCGGGCGCGGGTTTCGATCATGGCGGCATCGACGAGATCGCGGATGATGCTGTCCACGTCGCGGCCGACATAGCCCACTTCGGTGAACTTCGTGGCCTCCACCTTCAGGAAGGGCGCTTTTGCCAGTTTGGCAAGGCGGCGGCTGATCTCGGTCTTGCCGACGCCGGTGGGGCCGATCATCAGGATGTTCTTGGGGTATACCTCGTCGCGCAGATCATCGCCCAGCTGCTTGCGCCGCCAGCGGTTGCGCAGGGCCACGGCGACGGCGCGCTTGGCATCACGCTGGCCGATGATGAAACGGTCAAGCTCGGAGACGATCTCGCGCGGGGTGAGGTTGGTCATGGATCAGCCCTTGATCGTTTCGACGGTCAGGTTGCCGTTGGTGTAGACGCAGATATCCGCCGCAATCGCCATGGCCTTGCGGGCGATCTCTTCGGCCGGAAGATCGGCGTGCATCAGCCCGCGCGCAGCGGCCAGCGCGAAGTTTCCGCCCGATCCGATGGCGGCGACGTCATGTTCGGGTTCCAGCACATCGCCCGCGCCGGTGATGACAAACAGATCGCGCCCGTCGGTCACGATCAGCATCGCTTCGAGATTGCGGAGGTATTTGTCCATCCGCCAGTCCTTGGCCAGTTCGACGCAGGCGCGGGCCAGTTGCCCCGGCAGGGATTCCAGCTTTTTCTCCAGCCGTTCGAGAAGGGTGAAGGCATCCGCCGTGGACCCCGCAAAGCCGCAGACCACGTCGCGCCCGCCCGGCGACAGGCGGCGCACCTTGCGGGCGGTTCCCTTGATGACAGTGTTGCCAAGGCTCACCTGCCCGTCGCCCGCCACCACGACCTCCCCCCCCTTGCGTATGGCGAGTATCGTTGTCCCGTGCCAGCCGGGGCTGCCTTCGCTGGTCATGTGTCAAACCCCTTCAATCCCATGCGCAATATGGGAAGACCCACGGGGGGACACAATGCCGGAAATGCGGGCCGAAGCCGCGCGGGGCCATGCCTGCAACAGACCTGTTGTCATGCAGGGCCGCGGTGCGACATACTTAGCGCGTTAGCTGGTAAATTGTTGGTGGTAATGATGGCAAATGCACTTGAAGGCGTTCGGACCTGGTTCACGAATTCGGCCAGGCTGGACATGCGGACAGCGGATGTAACCGCTCTGGCGAATGGCGGCGTTCTGGTTGCCTTTGGCGGCGCAAGCGGGCAGAGCGCGGTGATCTACACGGCCCTTCTGGACACGGCGGGCGATACGCTGGGCGCAATCTCGACGCAGGTGATCGCGCGGACCGGCGGGTTTGCATCAACGCTTCGGCGGATCGAAATAGATGCTGCGCGCGGTGACGATGCGGTGATCACAACCCATTGGTTTAACGCGAATATCAACAATGATGGGAACTTTGCGCTGGCGACGCAGCGCTATGATGGTGCCGCGCCGCGCGGCGCGCCGCGCCCCGTGAACCCCGATGCCCCGGGCGAGAACACGACTGACAACTTTTCGTCGGTCGTTCTGGGCAATGGCCGGACGCTGACGTTCTTCACCGAACCCGGGGTCGGCCAGTTTGGTGCCAATCTTTCCAACGGAATTCGGATGGCCACCTTCGGCGCGAACGGCGCCTTGGTGGGCAACCCGGTGCAGGTGATCGGCGAATCGGTGATCAACACCATTCTGGGGCTGGAGACGAACCCGGAATATCCTTCGGCCGTGCTGATGCGGAACGGCAATATCGGGCTGTTGTACAAGGAATCCACACCGTCGGGCGCGGCCGCGATCAAGTTTCAGGTTCTGACACCTGCCGGAACGGCCGTCGGTAGCCCGGTGCAGATCGCGGGACCTACGTCGCTGACGTCGGGATCCATCCTGCCCGAGTTGATCGTGCTGGAGGGCGGCCGCATGGTTGCGACCTGGTTTGACAGCCTGACAGGTGGCTATCGTGGCCAGATCCTGAGCGGATCCGGCACCCCGATCGGCGAGACCTTTTCGCTGACGACCACGGGCAATCAGGCCTTCATGGCCTTTGACATCGTAGCCTTGGGCAACGGCAATTTCGCGGTCGCGTTTTCGGATACGACGCTGGGCCTGTCCTTCGGGCAGATATTCGATGACGAAGGCGAGGTGTTGTCCAATCCCTTCCCGCTTCTTGATACTGTGGACGGGTTCAACGCGCTGGGGCTGCTGATCGGGGTGGTGGCGCAGGGCGATGACCTTCTGGCCTATGCGCTGGGCACCCGGGGCAGCAGCACGATCCAGCAGCTGGATGGGCAACTGTTTGACGGCGACGGAAGTCTTGGCCGCGTCGTGACGGGGCGCAACACCAACAGCACGATTGATGGCGGCGCACTGGATGACCGATTGGATGGCGCGGGCGGAAATGATCTTTTACGCGGTGCGGGCGGGCAGGATGTTCTGATCGGCGGTCGGGGCCGGGACCGGCTGGAAGGGGGCGCCGGAACGGATCAGCTTTTCGGTGATGACAGCAATGATCGTCTGTTCGGCGGTGATGGCACGGATATCCTGCGCGGTGGCGCGGGAAATGATCAGTTGAACGGCGGTGCCGGGCGCGATTTCCTTTTGGGTGGCACCGGGCGCGATACGCTGACGGGCGGCGGTGGGGCGGATGTGTTCCTGTTCAACTCTTCCTTGGAAGGGGTGGATGTGATCACCGATTTCTCGCGCGCCGAAGGGGACAAGCTTCGCACCCCGTTGACAAGCTTTCTGCCGGCCACCGTCACCTCTGGCGCAGAAGTTGATCCGGCGGCTTTCGGCTTTTTCTTCAACACGGCCACCGGGATGCTGAGTTTCGATCCCGACGGCGTCGGCGCACGCGCGCGCGTCAACCTTGTCGAATTGCGGGGGGTGACGACGCTGAGCGCGGAGGACTTCCTCTTCATCTGACACGCCGGCGCGCCGGGATCCAAACGAGAATGGGCCCCGAGGGGGCCCATTTCATTCGTCCCATGATCGGGATCGCTCAGATCGCCGACTGGATCCAGTTGGCCAGCGCCGCCTTGGGTGCCGCGCCGATCTTGTTGGAAACGACCTGACCGTCCTTGAACAGGAACAGCGCGGGGATGCCGCGCACGCCCAATTGGGCCGGGCTGTCGGGGTTTTCGTCGACGTTGACCTTCACGATCTTGACTTTGCCTGCGTATTCGGCGGCAAGCTCTTCCAGCGCGGGTCCGATCTGGCGGCACGGGCCGCACCATTCGGCCCAGAAATCCACGACAACCGGCACGTCCGATTTGCGGACCTCGGCGTCGAAGGTGGCATCGGTGACGGCGACAGTTGCAGCGCCCATCTCACATATCTCCTGAATGGAATGTCAGGGATCGAAGCTAAGAACCCGCCGCGGAATCGTCAAGGGATCGTGGTGCGGGCCAGCGCATCCCTCACGATATCGGGATGAAGCGGCATGAGGCTTGCCGTGGATGTCCACAGGATGGCGGTTTCGATCTGCCGATCGGGGTAGATCTGCGCCAAGGCGTGGGCATAGGCCCCCATCTGGCGCAGGATGCCTTCGGGCACCTGTGCCGGGCCGGGCGGGACGACGCGGTTCGACTTGTAGTCGATGGCCAGCACGCGGCCGGGTTCCACGATCAGCCGGTCCAGCGTGCCGATCAGGACCTGGCCTTGCAGATCGGCGGTCAGCGTCACCTCGGTCAGCGCCGGGCGGGCGAAGAGGGCGGGCAGCGCCGTGATCACGGCAGAAACCTCGGCCAGAAGTTCGGCGCAGAGCGCGGGGTCGGGGATCAGCGCCGCGGCAAGGGCGGCGCGGTCGGGTGCAGGGACACCGGGCAGGTGTTCCAAGAGCAGATGCAGCGCCGTGCCGCGCGCCTTGGCGCTGTCTTCGTCCAGCCCGTCACCGGGCAGCGCCTTGGCGCCCCCAAGATCAGAGGGCGAGCGGGGTTGTGGCGGGCGGGCGACCGTCGCGGCGGGGCGCGCGGCCCAGTCGGGCAGCGCGGGCAGCGCAACGGCCAGCGTCGGGCGGGGTTCGGGATCCGGCCATTGGCCAAAGGCGTGGCGCAGCCGTCCGGCAGGCAACGCCTCTGCCCCTGCCGCCTGCAGGCCCGCGGCCACAAGATTGTACCAGCACTGATCCTGCTTCGCTTCGCCCGCGCCGCAGACGATCAGCCAGCAGCGGGCGCGGGTCAGCGCGACATAGAGAAGGCGCAGCCGTTCCTCGGCGTCGCGTTCCTTGCGGCGGGCGCGGGCGGCGGCGATGGGGGCGGGGCTTTCATCGGCGGGCGTGCGCCAGACGGGGGTGGCGTCCACCTCGATCACCTCGTCGCGTTCCTGCGGACGGATGTCGCCGGTATCGGGCAGGATGACGATCGGCGCCTCCAGCCCCTTGGCGCCATGCACCGTCATCACGCGGATGCGGTGGCCTTCGCTATCCATCTGGCGCTTCACCTCTACCTCGTCCGACGACAGCCAGACGAGGAAGCCGGTCAGGCTGGGCACATCGGTGCGTTCATAGGCCAGCGCCTGCGACAGAAGTTCGTCAATGCCATCCTCGGCCTCGGGGCCAAGCCGTTGCAGCAGGCGGCGGCGGCCATCGTGGCGGGTGAGGAGCCGTTCGATCAGATCGTAGGGGCGCAGGAAATCGGCGCTGTCGCGCAGATCGGACAAAAGCGAATGGGTGGTCGAAAATTCGGCCGCGCGGTCGCGCAGCGCTTCCCACAGATAGCCGGGGCGGGGCTGGGCGAGGGCGTAAAGCTCGTCCTCCATCCAGCCGCAGAGGGGGGAGCGCAGCACGGTGGCGAGCGACAGGTCATCCTCGGGCGTGGCGAGGAAGGACAAGAGCGCCGTGATATCCTTGACCGCCAGTTCCGCCCCAAGTTTCAGGCGATCCGCACCGGCGATGGGAAGGTTGCATTTCTTGCAGGCGCGGATGATTTCCTGAAACAGGTCCGACCGGCGCTGCACGAGGATCAGGAAATCCCCCGCATGGACGGGCCGCGCCGCGCCCTTTACCGGGATCGACACGCCGTCGCGGATCATGGCGGCGATCTCTTCCGCGATCTGGCGGGCAAGGCGGGCGGTGTGATGTTCTTCGGTGATCAGGTCAACGGGATTGGTCCAGTCATCCGCATCGCTGGCGGAGGCCTTTTCCACCAGGGGCCACAGGTCCACGCGCCCCGGCATGGCATCCCAATAGGCGATATGGCCGGAATGGCCGCCAAGCGCGGCGGGAAAGCGGTCGCCGAAGGTTTCATCCACCACCCGCAGGATGGCGGGCGAGGAGCGAAAGGAATGTTCCAGTTCCAGCGACTGGAAGGCGCGCTGCACCGCTTCGAACCGGGCGCGGAAGGCGGCCTGCTTTTCCCCGAAAGCGGCCACGTCGGCCCCTTGGAAGGAGTAGATGGATTGCTTCTTGTCGCCCACTACGAAAAGGGTGCGGTCAATGTCGCGCGCGCCCGACCCTGCGGTGAATTCGGCGGCGAGGGATTCGATCACGCGCCACTGTTCGGGGCTGGTATCCTGCGCCTCGTCCACGAGGATATGGTCGATCCCGCCATCCAGCCGGAACAGGACCCACGCCGCCACCGCCGGATCGGTGAGCAGGGCAGAGGCCCGGGTGATCAGGTCATCGAAATCGAGCCAGCCGCTTTCTGCCTTGCGCTGTTCGTAGACGGGAAGGAAGGCCGCCGCGAAACGGTGCAGCGTCAGGGCGCGGTCCATCGCGTTGAGCGCGATCCGCGTCGCGCGGGCGGCTTCCACCCGGCGCATCAGGTTTTCCAGCCGGTCCAAGAGGGTGGCGATGGCCTTGCGCGTGTCCTTGGTGGGAAAGCTGCCCAGTTTGGCGGTGAAGGGTTCCTTGGCCGCCGCACCGGTGAGGAAGACATCCTCAAGCCCCGTCAGGGTGGCAAGGTCGGGCTGGGCAAGCGTCAAGGTCCGCAGCTTTGCCGCGTTCTTCACATCGGTGGCGCTGCCGTTTTCCATCGCGTGGATGACGTCGGGCATCCATCCCGCCTCATCGCCCAGAAACACGCCTGACAGCAACGCGGCCACGCTGTCGCCCGGCTGCAGGCCGAACAGGCGGCGGGCGGCGTCGGCATCCAGCGGCGTGGCAAAGCGGCTGCGGTGGCCGGTGATCTGTTGCACCAGCGTGCCGAAATCCTCGCCCGTCCAGGCGCGGGCGACGTCGGCGATCACATCGGGGGCCAGCGATTGGGCCAGTTCTTCGATGATCTCGTCGCGCAGGCGGCGGGCGGTGCGGTCATCCAGTTCCACGAATTGCGGGGATACCCCGGCCTCGAGCGGGAAGCGGCGCAGGAGGCTGGCGCAGAAGGAATGGATGGTCTGAATGCGCAGGCCGCCCGGCGTTTCGATGGCGCGCGCGAACAGGCGCCGCGCCTGCGCCAGCGTGTCGGCATCCAGACGGGCGCCCGCGCCCAGCTTGGCCAATTCGCCGCGCAGATCGGCATCGGGCTTCATCGCCCATGCCCCCAGCCGCTTGAACAGCCGGTTCTGCATCTCGGTTGCGGCGGCCTTGGTATAGGTCAGGCAGAGGATGTGCTGCGGCTCTACCCCGCCCAAGAGAAGCCGCGCCACCCGGTCGGTCAAGACGCTGGTCTTGCCCGATCCGGCATTGGCCGACAGCCAGGTGGAGGCCGTTGGATGCGCGGCCTGAACCTGCCGTTCCGAGGCGGCGTCGGTCATGGCGCCTCTCCCACAGCTTCGGGGTGGGGATGATCGGTCGTGTCCCATTCGCCGTGGCGCGACAGGTGATCGTAATCGCCTTCGAACCGTTCCTTCTGCACCGCGCGGCGGGCGGTGTAACCCGCGCCGTGATGGCTGTAATGCGCGATCAGCGCGTGCAGGCCTGCCCAGGCTTCGGCGGTGATGGCGGGGGTGATCTCGGTTTCTTCGACCTTCGGGTTTGTGCCAAGGCCGACATAGGTGATCCGTGCCACCTCGGATGCCTCCAGCCCCTTGAAGGCATCGCGTTCCGCCATGGCGGCGGCCAGCAGGAGTTGTTTGTCAAAGGCCTTTTGCATCGCGGCGGTCGGCGGGGTGCCGGTCTTGTAGTCGATGATGTGCAGCCGCCCATCGGGCAGCCGGTCGATCCGGTCGGGCGTGCCGGTCAAGCGGAAGTTGAGCGGGGTCAGGTCCACCCCGCCCTTGCCTTCCAGTGCGACGGGCGTGCCCTGATCGCGCCCGTCGATGGCAAGGAAGAAATCCGCCGCACGGTTCAGCCGCGCCAGCCACAGCGCACGCGCGGCAGGCCATGGCACCTGATCGTCAAGGATGCGGGCGGCGGTATCCATCAGGCGGGCGCGGGCGGCAGGCAGCGTTTCGCCCGTGGGGCGGTTCTTGACGAAATCTTCAAGGATCAGGTGCAGGATCTGCCCGCGCAGGGCGGCATCGGGTTCATGGCGCAGCGGATCGAGGCGTTTCAGACGCAGGACATAGCGGCAGTAGATCGCGTAAGGATCGCGGATCAGCAGGCTGATCCGGGTCAGCGAAAGCTCTTTCGGGCGTGCGGTCACCGGGGGGCGCGGCGACGGGCGGCGCGCGGGGCGCAGGCGCGGATCGGCCTGCATCGCGGGCGTGGGCAGTTCCAGCGCGGCGGACAGCGCCAGCCAGTGGCGGCCACGGTCGCGCATGGCGGCCAGCGCGGCCGGGCCATGCTGGGCGGGCAAGCCCTCCATCAGATTCATCAGCCGGTTGATCCATCGCGACGGCACAGTTTCCGCCTCGGCGTCGCGCAGGGCGCGGGTCAGCACCACGCGCGGCGCGGCCATGGCGATCTGGTAGTCATGCGCCGAAAGGCCCACCTGCCGTTCGGGCAGCAGAAGCCCCGCCGTCTTGCGCATCTGGCGGTTCAGCCACGGGTCAGGTTCCGGCAGGCGCGGCCATGCGCCATCATTCAGCCCACCAAGGATGACCAGTTCCGTCCCCTGTTCGCGCGCCTCGCGCGGGCCAAGGATCAGAAGGTGGGGATGGGGCGAGGTGGATTCGCGCACCACTTCGCGGGCGACCAGCGCCTCGAACAGATCGCGGTATTCGGCGGGGGACAGGATGCCCCCGGCATCCGCATCGGCCTGCAGGGCGGAGATCAGCTTGATCGCCTCTGCCCCGGCTTCCTTGTCCCATAGGGTGCCTGCGCCTTCGGCGGCGGTGCCGCGCGCCCATGCCTCGGTTAGCGCGACATGCGTGGCGACGTGGTCGGTCAGGCTTGCCGTGCCGGCAGTGGTGGCGATGTCGATCAGGCTGGCGATGGCGGTTGCCCAAGGAAGGATGCCGTCGCCCTTCTGCGCCTTGGCCCAGGCGATCAGCGCGGGGCCGGTGGGGAAGGCAGGGCCCTTGCGGCGCAGGTCCAGTTCCAGACGCCGGGTGAACAGCAGATGGTTCCCCCGGCCCCCGCCCGTGAAGGCGAGGGGATGCTTGAGCAGCGTGAGCAGCATATCCGATGTCAGCTTGCGGCCCATCAGCGCCGCCACATGGCGCAGCAGCCGCCCGGGTGCCGACAGCGACAGGGGACGACCGGCGCTGTCATCGGGCATGATGCCCCAGCGATCCAGCGCGGCGGTGACCTGCCGCGACAGCATCCGGTCGGGCGTGATCAGCGCGGCGGAGGTGCCGTCTTCCGCCGCCTGCCGCAGGATCAGTGCGATGGCCAGCGCCTCGGACCTTGGGGTTTGCGCCTCGATCAGGGTGATGTCGCGGGTCGCTTCGCGCAGGTCGGGCAGGGCGGCGCCCTCGGTCAGCCATTGATCGGTGACGGGGGCCGGGCGGAGGGAGAGCGAGATCAGCCGGTTCCGCGCCGGGGCCGGGGGGGTGTCTTTGGTCCAGGGGCGGATGTCGGTGTGGCGGATGTCGAGCCGTTCCATCAGGCGGCGGAAGCGGAACTGGGGGTGATCCTCGCCCGTCATCGCATCGGTCAGCCGATCCCACACCCAGCCCGGCATGTGGGGATCGAACCCCGGCAGGACCAGCGCGCCCTGCGGCAGCGCGGCCACGGCCTGCATCAGCGCCGCCGTGGTGCCGCGCGATCCGGTGGAACCGGCCACGATCACCGGGCCGGGCGGGGGATCGCTGTGCCACCGGGCGGCAAGGCGATCAACGAAAAGGCGCTGGCGCGCCTGTTTGTCCGGCGCTGTGCTGCCAGTGAAGAATTGCGACACGATCCCAAGAAAGGCCCCGGTCCGCGCCCAATGGGCCGAATGATCCGACACATCCAGCGCGGCCACGGTTGCGGGATCCACGGCTTCATCCTGCATCTCGTCCATCAGCGTGGCCAGACTGTCGGCCAGATCGTAAAGCGCGGCGCGCGGCGCAAGGTCGGGCTGTGCATCAAGCAGGCCTGCGATCAGTTGCGACAGTTCCAGCCGCCGCCGCAGGGGCGATACGGCGGCAGGCAGGCCCGGCAGCGCCACTCCCTCGGCCAGATCGGTAAGCACATGCAGCCGGGGCAGGAAGCCGGGGCCAGTGGCGGCAAAGGCATCGCGCACCCGTGCGCGCATCCGGTTGGTGTTGAGGTAGAGCGTCACGCCTGCCATCGCCTCGGGCGGTTGGCCTGCCATGCGGTGGCGCAGACCGGCCACCAGAGCGGCGGCGAAATCAACGCCGGGCGGCAGGGCAAAGACGCGCGGGGCGGGTTCGGGCAGGATCATGCCGCCCCCTGCAGCATCGCCTCGGCCTCGGCGATGCCTTCGGGGCGGCCCACATCGCACCAGCCGCCGTCATGGATCACGCCGAACAGGCGGCCAGCCGCGATCATGCGGTCCCACAGCAGGTTCAGGGAAAACACCGTCTCGCCGATCCCGGCCAGCCCTTCGGTGCGCAGCATCTGCGCGCCCAGATAGACCGGCGCAGGGGCGCCCATCGCGCGGGTAAGCCGCCCTTCGTCATCCACAAGGAAATCGCCCGTCCCGTGATGCCCCCGCGCCTGCGCGGCGGGCAGCAGCAGAAGAAGGCCATCCATCCGCGCTCCATCCCACGCCGCCATCAGCTGCGACAGGGGGTTGCGCCCGGTCCAGACGGCATCGGTGTTCAGCGTCAGCACCGGGCTTTCGCCCAAAAGCGGCAGCGCCGCCTTCAGCCCGCCCCCGGTTTCGAGGATGCGCTCCCGCTCGGCCGACAGGGCGATGCCGCGCGGGGCGAGGTGGGCGGCGATCTGATCGGCCAGATAATGGGTGTTCGCCACGATCCGCCCTACCCCTGCCGCATCGGCGATGGCAAGCGCGTGGTCGATCAGCGGCCTGCCCGCGACCGGGATCAGCGGTTTCGGGCGCTGCGCCGTCAGCGCGCCCATGCGCGTGCCAAACCCTGCGGCAAAGAGCATCAGCGGTGGGGGTAGAGGCCGCATTGCGCGCGGATCCTTTCGATCGTGTCGGCTGTGGGTTCGGGCAGCAGATCGTGGCAAATCGCGGCCAGCGGGGCCAGCGCCGGATGACAGAGGTTGCGCTGCAACTGCCCCCAGACGCGGGGCAGCAGCGCCAGATAGCCCGGCTTTCCCGCCTTGAGGCAGAGCCGCGCAAAGACGCCTAGGATGCGCAGCGCGCGCTGGGCGCCCAGCGCGGCATAGGCGGCGGCGAAAGCATCCGCTGCTGCCCCGGTGGCCTTGCAGAAACGGGCGATCATCGCGGCTTCGGTTGTGGGGTCCACATCGCGCCGGGCATCCTGCAACAGCGACACGAGATCATATCCCGGCTGCCCCATCTGGGCGAGCTGAAAGTCCAGAAGCCCCACCTGCGCCACGCCCGCCCGTTCCGGCAACCAGAGCAGGTTTTCGGCATGATAGTCGCGCAGGATCATCACCCTTGGCCCATCGGCATGGCGTGACAGCAGGGCCGACAGCACATCCACGAAGGCGGCGTCATCGGGCGCCTGCCCCGTGGCGGCAAAGGCATACCAGTCCAGCGCGAAGGCCGCCGCCACGGCCCAGTCGCGCGCCGAAAGATCGGGCAGGCCCGGCGGGGCCGGGTGGCGGTGCAGGTGGACCAGCACATCCGTCGCCGCCGCATAGAGCGGCATTTCTAGCGCCGGATCGCCCGCGATCAGGCGGGCGAACAGCCCATCCCCCAGATCCTCGATCAGCAGGAAGCCATGGGTGTGGTCTTCGGCCAGCAGGGCGGGTGGCGACAGGCCGATGGCGGCCAGATGCCGGGCGATGGCCGCGAAAGTGGCGGTGTCGTCGCCCCGGTCGGGCGGGGCATCCATCAGCACCGCCGTCCCCTGCGCCGCGAACAGCCGATCATAGCTGCGGTCCGACGCATCACCTGCAAGCGGCCGCCGCGCGGCCGCGCCCCATCCGGCGCGGGCGACGAAATCGGTGGACAGGGCGCGACGGTCGGTCATGCGCCATCCCCGGCCAGCGCGGCGCGCAGATCGACCCGGCCCCCGGACAGATGGGCGACCCGCCCTTCGCCCTGCGCGGCCAGCCGCAGGCGCAGCGCGCCCGCTGGCACATGCGCGCCCAGCCGATCGGGCCATTCGATCAGGCAGATCGCCGTCAAGAAAGCCTCATCAAGGCCAAGTTCCAGCACCTCATCCGGGTGGGTCAGGCGATAGAGATCGGCATGCCAGATCTCTATCCCGTCGGCATCATAGGTTTGCACAAGGGTGAAGGTGGGCGATGGCACATCCTCCATCCGGCCCAGCCGGGCCCGGATCAACGCCCGGGCGAGGTGGGATTTTCCCGCCCCGATCGGCCCTTCCAGAAGCACGCTGTCGCCGGGGCGCAGCCACGCGGCAAGGCGTTCCCCAAGGGCGGCGGTGGCATCCGCATCGGGCAGGGGGATCGTTGTTTCGGGCGGATCGTCGGGGCGCATGGCGGCAGTCTTACCCTGCCCTTCGGGCATCGCAAGCAGATCGCGCGACGCCGGGGGATCAGGAGGCAATCAGCGCGCGGGGTGCGGCATCGGCCTGCACCAGACGAAAACCCGCCAGCGTGGCGCCATCCGACAGCGGCGCAAACCGGCACAGCACCAGCCGACCATCCAGAAGCCGCGCCTCGGCCTGCCATGCCGCACGATCGTCAAGGCGCGCAGCGAATTCCTCGGCCTCAGCCCAGAGCGTGGTGGGCGCCGACACGGATCGCCAATGCGCGGCAAGCTGGGAAAAGCTGACGGTGGCCAGCCGCTCGCCCGGATCATGGCCCCAGAGCAGGGCATAGGCCCGGTTCGACATCACCAGCTGCCCGGTCGGGGCAAAGACGGTGATGCCCTCTTCCAGCGTATCGACGACGCGCTGCGACAGTTCCAGATCGGCGCGGTAACGGCGGCTGCGGATGATTTCGGAGGATATGTCGTCGATCATCAGCGCAAGGCCGCCATCCGGGTGACGCCGTCCGCTGACGCGGTAGGTCTGGCCGCCGGGCAGGGCCCAGGTATCCTCGAACTGCCCGCTGGCGGCGGCGCGCTCCATATCGGCGATCTGCTGGCGCCAGTGCTTCCAATCCTTGGGTTCCGGCACCATGTTGCGGTCGCGCATGACATCCAGCATGGCAACCAGCGATGGTCGGCGCGACAGGAATTCGGGCGAAAGGCCTGTGAGATCGGCCAAGGCCGGGTTGAAACTTTGCAGGTGCCGGGTGTGATCGAACACGGCCAAGCCCGTGGAAAGTTGGGCGAAGGTCTTGGCCATGGCCTGCACCATGTCGCGCAGATGCGCCTCGGCGCGCACCAGATCATCGAGGGGCCGGGCCATCCCGATCCCGTCTTGCACCGTCACCTCGAACCACCGCGCCTCGCCCCCGATGGGCAGGGAGATGCGTCCTTCGGCAAGGCCGCCGGGCGGATCGCCCGCCGCCGGGGCCAGCGCCCTGTAGGCGTCGTTCGACCAGATCACCTTGCCCTCCGGGTCCAGCCGCCAGAGGGCAAGGGGCAGGCGTTCCGCCAGTGCGACGATGGCAGGGTCCGCCCCATGCGCCGCCGGTTGCGGGACGAAGGTCAGGATCAGCAAGCTGAGCGCCGCGCCCAAGGCGGCAATCGTCAGGAATTCGAACCAAAGCCAGAAGGACAACATCACACCGCGCAACAGGATTTCTCAACCCATGCGCGAGTAACCTTAACAAATGGTTAATAGCAGATGGTCAATTCATGGGGGTAAAACCCGACTGCCTGCTGCACGCACCCCAGATGCGCGCCGGAGGGTTGAGGGGGCCGGAGGGGGGTATCCGCCCCTGCGGGGCGCTACACTTCGAACGGCCGGTTTTCGCCAAGCGGTGCAGCGTCCGGCGCCACAAGATCGGGCGCCTTCCAGACCAGTTCCACGATGGCGCCGCAACGCTCTGTCCGCTCTTCGGGTGCGAGGAACGGGTCAGAGGCATTGGCAAAGGACAGTTCCGCCCCCGTCCGCTCCAGCAGCGTCTTGGCAATGAACAGGCCCAGACCCATGCCTTCGTATTCCGGCCGTTTGCCCAGATCCTGCGCCGACCGGCGTGACCGCACGAAGGGATCACCGATCCGGCCCAGCACCTGTGGCGGATAGCCTTCGCCATCATCCACGATGCGGACGGTGATGCTTCGATCCGTCCATTCGCCATCAATCCACACCGTGCCGCGCGCGAAATCCACCGCGTTCTGGATCAGGTTGCGCAGCCCGTGGATCACCTCGGGGCGGCGCAGGATCATCGGCTGGCGTTCGCTGCCGCCGGGGCCGGGATAGAGGGCGAACTCCACCTGCTTGCCCCGGCCCATATGCGGCTCTGCCGCCTCGCGCAGGACAGATCCAAGGGGCGCCTGCCGCAGATGCAGGTCGTCCTTGCCCGCCCGCCCCATGCTGCGCAGGATGTCGCGGCAGCGGTCGGCCTGTTCCCGGATCAGCCGCGCGTCTTCCAGAAGGTGGGGCCGATCCTGCAGCTCTTCCATCATCTCGGCGCTGACCAGCTTGATCGTCGCGAGCGGGGTGCCAAGCTCATGCGCCGCCGCCGCCACCACGCCCCCCAGATCCGTCAGCTTCTGTTCGCGCGCCAGTGCCATCTGCGTGGCCAAAAGCGCATCGGACATCGACCGGATTTCGGTTGCGATGCGGCGCGAATACAGCCCGAGGAACACGATCCCGATGACGATGGCAAGCCAATAGCCGAATTCGAACACCAGCGGCACGGTCAGCCTTTGCCCATCCGCAAGGAAGAGCGGCACATTGACCAGCGCGATGATCGATGTGAACAGGATCGCCAGCACGCCGAGGATGATCGTCGTGCGCAATTCCAGCGCCGAGGCCGAGATCGTGACCGGGGCAAGGATCAGCAGCGCGAAGGGATTGGTCAGCCCGCCTGTCAGGTAAAGCAGGAAGGACAGCTGCGACAGATCGAACAGCAGCGTCAGCATCGCCTCGAACTCGGACAGGCGCTTGTTTTCGGGATAGACGAAGATCGAGATCAGATTGGCGATGATGGAGGCGCCCACCGCCAGGTAGCACAGGCCAAGCGGCAGCTGGATGCCATAGATGCGGTCGGCCACGGTGATGGCGGCAAGCTGCCCGGCGATCGCCATCCAGCGCAGCAGGATCAGCGTGCGCAGACGGACCCAGTCGCTGCGCGTATCGCGTGACAGCAGGCCGAAGCTTGGGTTCATCATCCTGTGAACGGCCTCCTGCGTGACCAAGTTTCGCATTGTTAAGCGGCGCATGTTTCGCGATCAATGGCGCCACGATCTAGGGGGTTTTCACCATGAGCAAGCTTTACGCAGGTCTGGCCGCGGCGGCGGTTGTCGGAATGGTGGGCGGGCTGTTCGCCTATGCCCAGCTTGCCGATCCTGAGGACGCCTTCGCCCAGTGCCGGGCGGGAACCGTGGGCGGCGATATTGGCGGGCCCTTCACCCTGCAGGCCTCTGATGGCCGCACGGTGACCGACAAGGACGTGATCACGAAACCGAGCCTTGTCTATTTTGGCTACACCTTCTGCCCCGATGTCTGCCCATTGGACATGGCCCGCAATGCCGAAGCCGTGGATATTCTGGAAGAGCGCGGATTTGACGTGACGCCGGTCTTTATCAGTATTGATCCCGCGCGCGACACGCCCGAGGTGGTGGGTGATTTTGCCTCGAACCTGCATCCCAATATGATCGGCCTGACCGGCACCGAAGAACAGGTGAAAGCCGCATCACAGGCTTATCGCACCTATTACCGCAAACAGGATGCGGATGATCCCGATTATTATCTGGTTGATCATTCTACGTTCACCTATCTCGTTTTGCCGGAAACCGGATTTGTGGATTTCTTCCGCCGCGAGGAAACCGCCGATCAGATGGCCGAAAGGACGGCGTGCTTCTTGTCGCAGTAGGGAGGCTTGCGTTTGACCACACCCCCAAAGCCGCCTACTTGTTGGGCGGAGCAAGAGAATAGGGGTGACCGATGGCTGAAGACCTGATTGCCGATCTCGGGCCGGATCGGACCTTGCTGCTTGTCGATGATGACGAACCCTTCGTGAAACGTCTGGCCAAGGCGATGGAAAAGCGGGGTTTCATTCCGGAAACCGCCGAAAGCGTGGCGGCCGGGCGTGCCATTGCCGTATCACGCCCGCCTGCCTATGCGGTGGTGGACCTGCGGCTTGAGGATGGCAACGGGCTGGACGTGGTGGAAACGCTGCGCGAACGGCGGCCCGATTGCCGGATCGTGGTGCTGACGGGATATGGCGCCATTGCCACGGCGGTGGCCGCGGTCAAGATCGGGGCCACGGATTACCTGTCGAAACCCGCGGATGCCAATGATGTGATGAACGCCCTTTTGTCGCGGACCGAGGCCCTGCCCGCCCCGCCGGAAAACCCGATGTCGGCAGACCGCGTGCGCTGGGAACACATCCAGCGCGTCTATGAAATGTGCGATCGCAACGTATCGGAAACGGCAAGGCGCCTTAGCATGCATCGGCGGACATTGCAGCGGATTTTGGCAAAGCGCAGCCCGAAATAACGGATTTGTTGAATTCCGGATTTTAATTCCGTAAAAGGGCGCAAATATCCATTTACGGAGTGTATCGGAATGAACGTCGATCTGAATGCAATGTCCTTGAAAGAATTGAAGGAACTTCAGGGACAGGTGGCAAAGGCGATCGCGAATTTCGAGGATCGTAAGAAGAAGGCGGCCCTTGCCGAGCTGGAAGAAAAGGCGCGCGAACTAGGCTTTTCGCTGGCAGAATTGACCGGCGCCACCGCGCCGCGCAAGCGCGCCCCGGCAACGGCGCGCTTTGCCAATCCCGCCAATCCGGCGGATACATGGTCGGGCCGTGGTCGCAAGCCGCGCTGGTTCGCCGAGGCGCTGGCCGCAGGGCGCAAGCCCGAAGATCTGGCGATCTGATCAGGCGGCTGCCTGCAACCATTTCACGAAAGCCCGCGTCGCGGCCCGCTGCGGCCCCGGCGCGGTGACGATGAAATAGGCGGGCAGGTGATCCTTGCTGTCATGCAGCAGGATCAGCCGCCCCTCTTCCAGATCATCCTCCATCAGGGCAAGGCTTTCCACCACCAGCCCCAGCCCCTGCCGCGCCGCCGCCAGCGACAATTCCTCATTCACGAAATCCGTCCGGCTTAACCGGGCCGGATCGAGGCCGAGGCTGGCAAGGTAATTCTCCTGCTCCGGCCAGTCGCGGGCAAGGATCCAGTCCATTTCCTGCATCTCGGGCAGGGTCAGCGTGGGCTGCCCCTCCAGCAGCGCGGGCGCCGCGGCGACGGCCATCCGCGCCGGGGCGAGAAAGCGCGACGTCACCCCCGGCCAGTCGCCATTGCCGTAGCGGATGCCAAGATCCATGCCGTCCCGCTTCAGATCCGACACCCGGGGATCGGGATGCAGCGACAGGGCGATGTCGGGATGCTGGTCCCAGAAATCCTTGAGCCGGGGCATCAGCCATTGTGTGGCGAAACTGGCTGTCAGGGTGATCCGCACCGGGCGATCCGACCCCCCGGCCTTCAGCGCGGCGACACCGGCGGCAATGGTGCCGAAACCATCGCCCAGAGATTGGGCCAGTTGCTGCCCTTCGGCTGTCAGCGCCATCCCGCGCCCGTCACGGGCGACAAGCGGGGTATCCAGCATCCCTTCCAGTGCGCGCACCTGCTGGGCCACGGCGGCATGCGTCACATTCAGCGCGCGCGCCGCCTGCGAAAAGCCGCCAAGTTCCGCCACCGCAGTAAAGGCGCGGAGCGCGGAAAGCGGGGGAAGATCGCGCCAGTCGATGGTCATATGAAAGTTGAGATTACATATCTGAAAGATTTCTGACTCGGAGATATCACCTGCACGCTGTATTTCAAGCGCATCCTCAGTCAGGAAAGGAACAGAAAATGTTACAGATCTTTGCCGAAGCCCTGCTTCTGGCCACGGGCCAGCGGCCGGACCAGCCCCGCCGCGACAAGCGTCAGCCCGCCCCGCAGGATGGCACGCGCGGTGCCGAACGCCCCGGCCCCTACACGCCCCCCAATCAGCTGGGTGGTTGAACCGTGCAGGCTGCCAGCAGTTCGGAATGTCGTGACACGTAATCCGCCCGCACCACCGCGGGCGGACGCAATCTGATTTCCAGACCGCGCAGGATCAGCGCATCGGGTTTGCCGAAGAAACGATCCGCCTCTTCCGTCGAAAATCCGGCAATCTGCACCGCCTCCAGCCAGGCGGAAACCTTGTCTGCCGCCTTGATCGCCTTCTTGATCGGCGCGGGCAGCACGGTGGGCAGGCCAAAGCGCAGATGCACCGCCGCCGTCAGACGTTCATCCAGCGCCCCATAGCCGGGGCCGACCGCCGCTTTCACCGGGCTGATCATGTCGCCGATCACGTATTCCGGCGCGTCATGCAGCAGTGCGGCCAATTGCCACCGCACGCCGATGCCCGGATGGGCGCGGGAAAAGATCTGTTCCACCAGCAGCGAATGTTCGGCCACGGAATAGGGCCAATCCCCGCGTGTCTGCCCGTTCCAACGCGCCACGAAGGCAAGTCCGTGGGCGATATCCTCGATCTCGATATCCATCGGCGTCGGATCCAGCAGATCCAGCCTGCGGCCGGACAGCATCCTTTGCCAGGCGCGGGGCTGTTTCATCGACCTTTGTCCCCTTCCTGTCATACCAAGGTTAACCACCGTTCCATTGTCGTAGACGGCTTCACATGCTATCTCGCGCCCCAAACAAAGGTTCAAGGAGCAACGGCACATGCCGAAGGATTACGTCGTCAAGGATATCGCGCTGGCAGAATTCGGGCGCAAGGAACTCACCATCGCTGAAACGGAAATGCCGGGCCTGATGGCCTGCCGCGAAGAGTTCGGGCCATCGCAGCCGCTGAAGGGTGCGCGGATCGTGGGTTCGCTGCACATGACGATCCAGACCGCCGTGCTGATCGAAACGCTCAAGGCGCTGGGCGCCGATGTGCGCTGGGCCTCGTGCAACATCTTCTCGACCCAGGATCACGCCGCTGCGGCCATCGCGGCGGCAGGGATCCCGGTTTTCGCGGTGAAGGGCCAGACGCTGGAAGAGCATTGGGATTACCTCGACAAATCCTTCATGTTCCCTGAAGGCGCGAACATGATCCTTGACGATGGCGGGGATGCGACCCTGTACGTTCTTCTGGGCGCACGCGCCGAGGCGGGCGAAGAGATCCTGCCGGTGCCGCAATCGGAAGAAGAAGAAGTCATCAAGAAGCAGATCCACAAGCGGATGAAGGAAAGCCCCGGCTGGTTCACCAAGACCAAGGCCGCGATCAAGGGCGTGTCCGAGGAAACGACGACCGGCGTGCATCGCCTGTACGAACTGCACAAGAACGGCGCGCTGCCCTTCCCGGCGATCAACGTGAACGATTCGGTCACCAAGTCGAAGTTCGACAACAAGTATGGCTGCAAGGAATCGCTGGTGGACGGCATCCGTCGCGCGACCGATACGATGATGGCCGGCAAGGTCGCCGTCGTCTGCGGCTATGGCGATGTGGGCAAGGGTTCGGCCGCCAGCCTGCGCGGCGCGGGCGCGCGGGTGAAGGTCACGGAAGTGGATCCGATCTGCGCCCTTCAGGCCGCGATGGACGGGTTCGAGGTGACGCTGCTGGAAGATGAGGTGGCCACCGCCGACATCTTCATCACCACCACCGGCAACAAGGACGTGATCCGCATCGAGCATCTGCGCGAGATGAAGGATATGGCCATCGTCGGCAATATCGGCCATTTCGACAACGAAATTCAGGTCGCGGCCCTGCGCAACCACAAGTGGACGAACATCAAGGATCAGGTGGACATGATCGAGATGCCCTCGGGCAACCGCATCATCCTGCTGTCCGAGGGGCGTCTGCTCAACCTCGGCAACGCCACGGGACATCCGTCCTTCGTGATGTCGGCCTCCTTCACCAATCAGGTGCTGGCGCAGATCGAGCTGTGGACCAAGGGGCAGGACTATGCGCCGGGCGTCTATATCCTGCCCAAGGCGCTGGATGAAAAGGTCGCGCGCCTGCATCTGAAGAAGATCGGCGTGAAGTTGACCGAGCTGAAGCCCGATCAGGCCGCCTATATCGGCGTGAAGCCCGAAGGCCCGTTCAAGCCGGAACACTATCGCTATTGATCGGCCGTCTGGCCGGAACTGCACCCGGAAAACCCCCGTCTGGCCCCGTGCCGACGGGGGTTTTTGCTGGGATCGTCCCGGATTTGTCCATGGCCGAGGCGGAAACCTGTTGCAGCACGGTCTTTCGTCCTTAACCATGGTCGGCGGCGGCAGGACTGCGCCGAATTCAGGGAGCGATTGAAGACCATGAGCAAGCGAGCCGAACTTATTGCGAAATATGCCGAGGATCTGAAGACCAAGTGCAAGATGGTGCCGGACATGGCGCTTCTTGAGAAGGTAACGATCGGCTGTGGCCCCGCCATCTATAGCGCGGACAGTGAAACCGTGGCCGGTTCCGATGCGGGCGAGCTTGAGACGGTGAAGAAGAACTTCCTGATCAAGAAACTCGGCCTGCCGGATTCGCCCAAGCTGATGGAAGCGATCAACGCGGTGATTGATACCTATGGCCGGTCGGAACGGAACAAGTATCGCCCTGTTGTCTATTACATGCTGGTCAAGCATTTCGGTAAGGAAAAGGTCTACGGCTGACCGCCTTGCCATGACGCCGGGCGTCCGCGCCGATGGGGCGGGCGCCCGACATTCTTGGTTTGACTAAAATGCCCGGGGCTTCTTCTTTGCCGAATCATGACCGTGCTGCCACTGTGACAACAGGGCAGTAGGTCCGGATCCCTTTTTCAGATCACGCGTGGTGCACGGGGAGCGCGTGGGGTGGATGGAGGGTTCCGTAGGGGTGCGGGGCCCTCCATTTCGTTTCACGCGGGCAACCCGCCCATCCGGCAGATGATGGCCCATTCCTCGGCCGTCACCGGTTGCACCGACAGGCGGGTGTTGTTCACCAGTGCCATCTTCTCCAGCCCCGGTTCGACCTTGCACTCCTCCAGCGTCACAGGGTTCGGCAGCGCTTTCACGGCACGCACCATCACGCAATCCCAGCGGGGATCATCGGTCGTGCTGTCGGGCGCGCTTTCGCGGATCACCTCTACGATGCCGACGATCTCTTTCCCGATGTTGGAATGGTAGAAGAACCCCAGATCCCCCACCTTCATCGCCCGCATGTTGTTGCGCGCCTGATAGTTCCGCACGCCGGTCCATTCCTCGCCCGCATCTCCCTTGGCCGTCTGATGCGACCAGCCAAAGACATCCGGTTCCGATTTGAACAGCCAATACGCCATCAGCCGATGACCTTCTTCCACTCCCGGATATCGACCGACTGGAACAGCCCGGCCCGGGCATAGGGGTCATTGGCCGCCCAATCCCGCGCCTGATCCAGCGTATCGACCGTCAGGATCACCAGCGACCCGGCCATTTCGCCCGTCTCTGTCAGGAAGGGGCCTGCCATTTCCACGATGCCGGAGGTCTGGATATGCTCCAGATGCGCGGGGCGGTTTTCTTGCCGGATGTGCAGATGGCCGGGCTTGTCGATGCAGATCAGCGCAACGCGCATGGGTCACTCCTTTTTCAGCGGGCGGGAAAGCAGGCTTTGTATGGCGGTGGGCAGGTCAACGGCACCGTCGATCAGCAGGGCGACCATGCGGGTGATGGGCAGATCCAATCCACGCTTTTCAGCAAGGTTAGAGACGGCTTTCGCCGTCGCAGCCCCCTCTACCGTCACAGTCGGATCAAAGCCCTGCCCTGCCCCCAGCGCATGGCCGAAGCGGAAGTTGCGCGACTGGGCCGACGTGCAGGTCAGCACCAGATCGCCAAAGCCCGACAGGCCTGCCAGCGTTTCGGCCCGCGCCCCCAAGGCAAGGGCAAGTCGCTGCATTTCGGCATACCCCCGCGTCATCAGGGCGGCGCGCGCGCTGTCACCCAGACCTGCGCCGATCACCACGCCTGCGGCAATGGCCACCACATTCTTCAGCGCGCCGCCCAGTTCCGCCCCCGTCACATCGTCGCTGCGATAAAGCCGCAGCACCGGTGTTGCCAGCAGATGCTGCAACCGTTCGCCCGCCGCAGCATCGGCGCAGGCCAGCGTCAGGGCCGTGGGCAGGCTGCGCGCGATATCGGCGGCAAAGCTGGGGCCGGTCAGCAGGGCAACGGTGGCGGTCGGGCACTGTTCTTGGATCACCGCCGTCGGCCCGGTCAGCGAGGCGAGGTCGATCCCCTTGCAGCAGGCGACCAGCGGGGCATCGACCAGCGTCGCCCCCTGCTGCGCCAGAAACCCGCGCAAGGCCTGCATCGGCAGCGACAGCAGCACCGCTTCCGCCCCCGCAAGATCCGCGATTTCCGCTGTAACAGAGACGTTTTCGGGAAGAACCACACCCGGAAGCCGCGCGCCGTTCACCCGCGTCGCCCCCATGTCGCGCACCTGCGCCGCATCCCGCGCCCATAGCGTGACCGCACGCCCGTTCCGCGCCAGTGCGACGGCCAGCGCCGTGCCAAAGGCCCCGGCGCCGATCACGGCGATCATGCCTTGGCCCCCTTCTTGCCGGATCCGATCATCGGCGCCGCGCTGGCATCCAGCGGCCAGCGCGGGCGCGCGACCAGATCCGCATCCCCGCCCAGACCGGCGCGGAACCGCTCGATCCCCGCCCAGGCGATCATCGCGGCATTGTCGGTGCAAAGGCGCAGCGGCGGGGCAAGGAACCGCACGCCCTGCTGTGCTGAAACAGTCTCTAACCCTGCCCGAATGGCCGCATTGGCGGCCACGCCCCCGGCCACGGCCAACGCGGGCGCGGCAGGGTTCAGCGCCAGATACGCCAGCAGCGCCCGGCGCGTCTTTTCCGCCAGCACATCCGCCACCGCCGCCTGAAACCCGGCGCAAAGATCGCGGCGGTCCTGCACGGTGATCCCGCCCTGTTCCGCCACCAGCGCATCCCGCGCCCGCAGCAGCGCGGTTTTCAACCCCGAAAAGCTCAGATCACAGCCCGGCCTGTCCAGCAGCGGGCGGGGAAAGGCGAACCGCGCGGGATCGCCCTGCGCGGCCTCACGCTCCACCGCCGGGCCGCCCGGCTGTGGCAGGCCCAGAAGCTTGGCCGTCTTGTCAAAGGCCTCGCCCGGCGCATCGTCGATGGTGCCGCCGATGCGGTGGAACCGGTCCACCCCGTCCGCGATGAGGAACTGGCAATGCCCGCCCGAGACGAGCAGCATCAGATAGGGAAAGGGCAGGCCATCGGTCAGCCGCGGTGTCAGGGCGTGGCCGGCAAGGTGGTTCACCCCAAGCAAGGGTTTGCCCGATCCGGCGGCCAGACCCTTGGCCAGCATCACGCCCGACAGCACCCCGCCGATCAGCCCGGGGCCGGATGTCACAGCGATGCCGTCCAGATCGGCCAGCGTTACCCCCGCCTCGGCCAAGGCCTGTTCGACGCAATGATCCAGCCGCTCGGCATGGGCGCGGGCGGCGATTTCCGGCACGACACCGCCGAAATCGGCATGCAGCGCCACCTGCCCCTGAACGACAGAGGCCAGCACCTTCGGCGCTCCGTCCGGCCCGTGCCGCACCACAGCGGCGGCGCTGTCGTCGCAGCTCGATTCGATGCCAAGGAAGGTGAGCGTTGCCATATCCGTTGCCCGCAGGGTTCAACCCGGGGTAACACCCTGCGCATGGCCCCGCAACACCACGCCCTTCCCATCTTGCTGACACGGCCCGCCGATCAGGCGGCGCGGTTCGCGCAGGACCTTGCCGCGCGCTTCGGCAACCGCCTGCGCCCGGTGATCAGCCCGCTGATGGTGCCGCGCTTTCTGGCGCCGGATTGGCCCGATGCGCCCTATGCGGCCCTGATCCTGACGTCGGAAACCGGGGCCGAGGCGGCGGCGCGCTTGCGCGCTGCGGGCCGGGCGCTGCCTGACCGTGCCATCTGCGTGGGTGACCGCACGGCACAGGCCGCACGGGCCGCGGGGTTTTCCGCAACCTCGGCCCAAGGCGATGCCGAGGCGCTGCTGGCCCATATCCTTGGTTCTGGCGAATCTGGCCCCTTCCTGCATCTGCGGGGCCGCGATGCGCGGGGCGACATCGCCCCCCGCCTTGCCGCGCAGGGCCGCCCGGCCCATGCGGCGATTGTCTACGCGCAAGAGGCGCAACCCCTGACCGATGCGGCCCGCCACGTGCTGGCGGGCCAAGACGCGGTGATCGTTCCCCTCTTTTCGCCGCGCACGGCGGCGCTCTTGGCAGAGCGTGGCCCCTTTGCCGCCCCCCTGCTGGTGGCGGCGATCAGCCCTGCCGCCGCCGCGCGGGCCGATGCCCTGGCCCCCACCCGTCTGGTGACGGCAGGCCGCCCGGATGCGGCGGCGATGCTGGATGCGGTGGAGTCGCTCATTTCCGATCCGGCTTCTTGAACCTGCAACGGTCCGGGCATTAGGGTGGGCATGACGCTGCCCTGTCCGGCGCGCAGAAGGAGCCGACGATGGCCAAAGGCAAGACCGAGGATCCCGCCCCCCCACAGGATGATGCCGATCTGATGGCCGTGGTGGACGCGACCGATCCGCAAGCTGCGGCAGTGACCGACGCCCCGTCCGAACCCGCACCCCGGGAGAAACTGGCCGACGCGCCGGCATCGCCGCCCCCCGCCCCGCGGGGTGGCAGCGGCGCAGGGGCCTTCTTTGGCATGGTGCTGGGTGGTGTGGTGGCAGCGGGTGCCGGTTTCGGCCTTGCGCGTGCGGTGCCTGATCTCCTGCCGATGGGCGGGCAGGGAGAGCTTGCCGCCACGGTCGCCGCGCAGGCCGAAGAGATTGCCGCCCTGCGTGCCGATCTTGCCGCACGGCCCGCACCTGATCCGCAGATCGCGGAACGGCTGGCGGCGCTGGAGGCCGCCCCCGCGCCCACCGCCCCCGTGCCGCCCGCGCTGGAAGAGCGCCTCGCCGCGGTCGAGGCGGCGCTGGCCGATCTGCAATCCCGCCCCTCGGCCGGGGGCGCCCCCGCGCCGGAACTGGTGGCGGAACTTGACGCGCTGAAGGCGCAGGTTGCCACGCTCAGCGCCGGGGGCAGCGTTCCGGCCGATGTGATCGCAGCAGCCGAGGCTGCCGAGGCGCGGCTGCAAGAGGCACAGGCCAGCGCCGCGGCACTGGCGGCCGAGGCCGAGGCCGCCGCCGCCACAGCGCGGCGCAACGCCGCCATCGGGCGGATCACGGCGGCGCTGGACAGTGGCGCCCCCTATGCCTCGGCCTTGGCCGAGCTTGGCGGTGATGCGCCGCCGGTGCTGGCCGACAATGCCGCCGTCGGCCTGCCGACCGTGGCCGAACTGGCCGACAGCTTCCCCGAAGTGGCCCGCGCCGCGCTGGAAGATGCGCTGCGGGCCAATATGGGCGAAAGCTGGACGGACCGCGTATCGAATTTCCTGCGCAGCCAGACCGGCCTGCGGTCGCTGACCCCGCGCGAAGGCAACGATCCCGATGCGATCCTGTCGCGGGCCGAGGCGGCGCTGGCGCAGGGCCGCGTGGCCGATGCGATCGGCGAACTGGACGCGATGCCCGAGGCGGGCAAACCCGCCCTGTCGGACTGGCTGGCGCAGGCCCGCCTGCGCGCCGAGGCCGAGGCCGCCGTCGCCACGCTGGCCGCGAACTGATGGGGGGCGCGGGATGATCTGGTCGCTCACCAAGGTTTTGCTCTTTCTTGTCATCGTGGCCGCGCTGACACTGGGTGCGGGCATCCTGCTGGATACCGGGGGCGGGATCCGCATCGCCGCCGCCGGTTATGAATTCACCCTTGGCCCCTTGCAGGCGCTGATCACCTTTCTGGTGATGATCGTGCTGGTCTGGCTTCTGATGCGGCTGGTCGGGCTGATCGTCGCGGTGCTGCGCTTCCTGAACGGGGATGAAACCGCGATCAGCCGCTATTTCGACCGCAACCGCGAACGCAAAGGGTTTCAGGCCCTGTCCGAAGGATTTCTCGCGCTGGCGTCGGGCGAGGGGCGGCTGGCCCTGAACCGCGCGATCAAGGCCGAGAAATACCTTGCCGATCCGCATCTAACGACGCTGCTGGTCGCGCAGGCGGCCGAGGCGGCGGGCGACACCCGCCGCGCGACAGAGGCCTACAAGGAACTCCTGTCGTCCGAGACCACCCGCTTTGTCGCGATCCGGGGGCTGTTGAAGCAGAAACTGGCCGAAGGCGATACGGAGACGGCGCAAAAGCTGGCCGCCAAGGCGCTGGAGTTGAAGCCCCGGCATCTGGAGACGCAGGATATCTTGCTGAAACTGCAGGCCGAAAGCCGTGATTGGAAGGGTGCGCGGTCCACCCTCGGGGCCAAGCTGAAGGCAGGCGCCCTGCCGCGCGATGTCTATCGCCGCCGCGATGCGGTGCTGGCGCTGCAACAGGCGCAGGGCGTGATGGCCGAAGGCGCCAGCATCGAGGCGCGCGAAGCAGCGATCGAGGCGAACCGCCAATCCCCCGATCTGATCCCCGCCGCCGCCATGGCCGCCCGGGCCCTGGCCGACAAGGGCGACAAGAAAGGGGCCACGCGGGTGCTGAAAAAGGCATGGGATGCCAAGCCGCACCCCGATCTTGCCGCCGCCTTCGCCGATATCGAACCGGACGAAACGCCTGCCCAGCGGCTCAAGCGGTTCCGCACGCTGGTGGCCAACCACCCCCAGCACGAAGAGACCCGCCTTCTGATGGCCGAACTGCACATCGCCGCCGAGGATTTCCCCGAGGCGCGCCGCGCGCTGGGTGACATCATCCAGACCCATCCCACGCAGCGTGCCATGGCGATCATGGCGGCCATCGAACGCGGCGAAGGGGCCGATGACGCGGTGGTGCGGGGCTGGCTCGCCCGTGCGCTGACCGCCCCGCGCGGCCCGCAATGGTGCTGCGACAAATGCCATGCCGTGCATGCGATCTGGGATCCGATCTGCGACAATTGCGGCGGGTTCGACACGCTGTCCTGGCGCGAGCCGCCCGAACGCAGCGGCCCGTCCTCGACGGGGGCAGAACTGCTGCCACTGATGGTGACCCCCCCCAAACCCGGGCCTGAGGTGGTGGAAGACCCCGCCTCCACCGCTACCCCCGCGCCGGAGAAAGAGCCCGAAGTCATCGACCTTGAGGCGATTGTGCGCAGGGGGGGCTGAACGCCCGTTGCCTGCGCCTGTTCCATGGGCATATGCCGCATAAAACGGCCGTGTTTACCAAGGGTTAACCTTTTTGCCGCCGCAAGGAAATCTGCTCTCATCACGACATTAAGTCTTGCGCCGCGCCCCCGTTGCGGAAATAAAATTTCGTCATAACTGAGTGCCACAAACGGAAATTCGGGAGGATTTTAATGGATCGTCGCTCATTCCTGACCAAGGCCACTGTCGGTGGTGTTGGTGCCGCCGCGCTGGCCGCCCCGGCCATCGCGCAGACCGCCCCCAAGGTGACCTGGCGTCTGACGTCGTCATTCCCCAAATCGCTGGACACGATCTACGGCGCGGCCGAGGTCCTGTCGCGCATGGTGTCCGATGCGTCCGAGGGCAACTTCACCATTCAGGTCTTTGCCGCCGGTGAACTGGTCCCCGGCCTGCAGGCCGCCGATGAAGTTACCGCCGGGAACATCGAGGCCTGCCACACCGTGGGCTATTACTACTGGGGTAAGGATCCCAGCTGGGCCGTCGGCGCGGCGGTGCCGTTCTCGCTTTCGGCGCGCGGGATCAACGCATGGCACTACCACGGTGGCGGGATCGACCTTTACAACGAATTCCTTGCCACGCAGAACATCTTCGCCCTGCCGGGCGGCAATACCGGCGTGCAGATGGGTGGCTGGTTCCGCAAGGAAATCAACACCGTGGCCGATCTTCAGGGTCTGAAGATGCGGGTCGGCGGCTTTGCCGGCAAGGTTCTGGAAAAGCTGGGTGTCGTGCCGCAGCAGATCGCCGGTGGCGATATCTATCCGGCGCTGGAAAAGGGCACCATCGACGCGGCCGAATGGGTCGGCCCCTATGATGATGAAAAGCTCGGCTTCCAGAAGGTCGCGCCCTACTACTACTACCCCGGCTGGTGGGAAGGTGGCCCGACGGTCCACTTCATGTTCAACAAGGCGCAGTATGACGGCCTGCCGCCGCAGTACCAATCGCTGCTGCGCACGGCCTGCCAGGCGGCGGATGCCAACATGCTGCAGATGTATGACTACAAGAACCCCACCGCGATCAAATCGCTGGTCGCAGGCGGTGCGCAACTGCGCCCCTTCTCGCCCGAGGTTCTGGAGGCCTGCTTCAACGCCGCCAACGAAGTCTATGCCGAGATGGAGGCGACCAACCCCGCCTTTGCCAAGCTGTGGGGATCGGTGAAGGCCTTCCGCAAGGAGAACTACACCTGGGCGCAGGTGGCGGAGTACAACTACGACACCTTCATGATGCTGCAGCAGAACGCCGGAAAGCTCTGATCGCAGGGCATCACGCCAAAGCAAAACCCCCGGTCGCAGGACCGGGGGTTTTTTGTTGTGCTTCCGTCAGTTGCTGGGGGCGGGGGCCTGCAATCCGGCCGGGGGCTGCCCCAGCGCGCCACCCGGTTGCAGCGCGGGCGGCTGGCCCAGCCCGCCCGGAGCGGGGGCAGGCGCGGCACCGCCTTCGGGCGCCAGACCGGGCGGCTGCCCCAGGCCACCGCCCAACCCGCCGGGCGCGCCGAGACCACCACCCAAGCCCCCACCAAGACCGCCGCCCAGCGGCTGCAGCGTCGGCATCTCGATCGTCACGGTGGATGGGTCCACGACCGGCCCCTTGTAGTGCATCACCAGTTGCGGGAACACGATCACCACCACCACCATCAGAAGCTGGATCAGGATGAAGGGGATCGAACCGGCATAGATCTGATCGGTCCTGACCGGATCTTCCAGCTTGCCCGTCACCGTATCCTTGTAGCGCGACTTGGGCGCCACGGACCGCAGGTAGAACAGCGCAAAGCCGAAAGGCGGCGTCAGGAAGGATGTCTGCATGTTCATGGCAAGGATTACCCCCAGCCAGACCAGATCAATCCCCATCGCATCGGCCGCCGGCACGATCAGCGGCACGATGATGAACACCAGTTCAAAGAAATCGAGGAAGAAGCCCAGCACGAACAGCACGAGGTTCACCACGAATAGGAACCCGTATTCACCCCCCGGAACCGAGGTCAGCAGATGCTCCACCCAGACATGGCCGTTCACGCCATAGAAGGTGAGAGAGAACACCCGCGCCCCGATCAGGATGAACATGACAAAGGCCGACAGCCGCGTGGTGGCGGTCAGCGCCCCCGTCACCACCCCAAGGGTCAGCCGCCGCTTGAGGAGCGCCAGCACAAGCGCCCCCACCGCGCCCATGGCGCCGGCCTCGGTCGGCGTGGCCAGACCGATGAAGATCGTCCCCAGCACAAGGAAGATAAGCGCCAGCGGCGGGATCAGCACCATGATCACCTGCTGCGCCAGCCGCGACATGGTGTTCAGGCCCAGCATCTTGTCGGCCAGCGTGTAGGCATAAATCACCAGCACGCCCACAACCGCGCCAAGGATATCCGCGTTCGCGCCTTGGGTCGGGTAAAGCCAGACATGGGCGCCATAGCCGATGGCCATAAGGGCCGCGAGGGCCACCATCAGCGATTTCACCCCGCGGCCCAGCGTGCGCACCTCGGGCGGCAGGGCCGGCACGGCATTGGGACGGAAGATCGACAGCAGGAAGATATAGACCATGTACAGCGCCGTCAGGATCAGCGCGGGCACGATCGCGCCGGTGTACATGTCGCCCACCGAACGGCCCAGCTGATCGGCCAGCACGATCAGCACCAGCGACGGCGGCACGATCTGCGCCAGCGTGCCGCTGGCCGCGATCGTGCCCGCCGCCACGCGGCGGTCATAGCCGTAGCGCAGCATGATCGGCAGGCTGATCAGCCCCATCGCGATGACAGAGGCGGCGACAACCCCGGTTGTCGCGGCCAGCAGCGCCCCCACAAGGATGACCGCATAGGCCACACCGCCCCGGATCGGCCCGAACAGTTGCCCGATCGTATCCAGCAGATCCTCGGCCATGCCGGATCGTTCCAGCACGATCCCCATGAAGGTAAAGAAGGGGATGGCCAGCAGCGTTTCGTTCGACATCACCCCCCAGATGCGGTTGGGCAAGGTTTTGAGCAGGGGCCAGTCCAGCGTGATCGACCCGTTCGACAGGGGGGCAAGCTCCACCCCGATGAAAAAGAACAAAAGCCCGTTCGCGGCCAGCGCGAAGGCCACCGGATAGCCAAGGATCAGAAAGATCACGAGGCTGGCAAACATGATCGGGGCCAGATTGATGGCGATGAACTCGATCATTTGCGCACCTCTTCCTTCATCGCCTGTTCCAGCAGGGCCTGGGCCTCCAGTTCCGCCTGTTCCTTGGCGTTGTGGAAGGGATTGGGATCTTCGATGATCCCCTGCATGATCGCGATCTTCTTGATGATCTCCGAGATGCCCTGAACCGTCAGCAGGACAAATCCCACCAGCATCAGCGCCTTGGCAGGCCAGATGATCAGGCCGCCGGAATTGGTGGACACCTCGCCGCTGGTGTAGGATTGCACGGTATAGGGAACGAGGTAGACCACCATCAGCACCGAGAAGGGCATCAGAAAGAACAGATGCCCCAGCAGATCAATCCATTGGCGTGTCCGCTCGCTCACCCGGCCATACAGGACGTCGATCCGCACATGCCCGTTGTCGCGCAGCGTATAGGCCGCAGCCAGCAGGAACGCGGCGCCAAACAGGTACCACTGCAATTCAAGCCACGCATTGGACGAGACGGAAAACAGCTTGCGGATCACGGCGTTCGTCGCGCTGACCAGCACGGCGATCAGGATCAGCCACCCCATCGTGCGCCCGATCACCTCATTCACGCGATCAATGATCGACGAGAGTCCTAAAAGGCCCCGCATCCGTTCCCCCCTGTCAGTTGTAGACGGCTTCTTTCTCTTCGTCCCCTAGGTAGGGCGGTCCCGCACCCGGCGTCAACGGCGCATGTCGGAAACGGCGCAGCTGATGGCGATTTCTGCCCTTACGTCACCTCGGGGCGGCACTGTCCGGCGCGCCGGACCGTGACTTTGCACGAATTGGAATCAATGGCCTAAGCCTTGTGCAGACAAGGTTTTTCAGCACAAAGGATTGGCCCATCATCACCGCCAAGCGGTCCTATTTCTGCCGTTATTCAGGGGCATTTTGGAGTTCGGGATTAATGTAGATTGACGCGGGCTGCCGGACGTCGGCAGGAGGCGCGAAAAGGGTACAGGACGAAGATCATGAGGATACTGGCGATCGACGACGATCCTGTGTTTCTCGAACTGCTGGCCGGCATGCTCAAGATGATCGGCTACGGTCAGGTCACGACCATGCCCTCTGGTGAACACGCGCTGCATGAACTGGATTTTTCGGGGATGCTCTATGACTGCATCCTGTCCGACATGCAGATGCCCGACATGAACGGCGCCGCCCTGACCGCCGCCATCCGCCAGCGCACGGCCTATCGCCAGACGCCCATCCTGATGATCACCGCCATGTCGGGCAAGAACACCGTGGATGATGCCTTTGCCGCAGGGGCGACCGATTACATCACCAAACCGCTCGACATCATCGAGTTGCGCGCCCGGATCGGCATGGTCGATCGCCTGCTGGCCGAACGCCGCCGTCTGGCGGAATTCGCCCGCCTCGTGGGCCAGCGCGCCGCCGCGACCGAAATCAAGGCCGAGTTCGAGACGCCTATCCTGATCCCGGGTTTCGAGCGCGGGATCGAGTTTCTGGCGATGGAGAACTATCTTCTGACGCTGGGCGTGAAGCGGATGTATTCCACATCCGCCTTCGCCATCCATGTGAAGAACGCGGCCATCATCTTCAACAAGGCATCCGGTGCCACCTATGTGCAGATGCTGGGCGATGTGGGCGCGCAGATCGTGGATGCGCTCAAGACCGAAGACGTGATGATCGCCTATGCCGGCAGCGGCACCTTCGTCTGCATGACGGAACGCGACCTTGGCCAATCGCCCGACGATCTGGAAATCCTCATCAACATCGGCCTGATGGATTTCGAAACCATCTACGCCGCCGACCGGCTGCCCGTGCCGCAGGTCCGCGTGGGGGAAGCGGCGCGCAGCGCCTTCCTGTCGCCCACCAAACCCACCCGGATCCTTGAACGCGCGATCCAATCCGCCAATACCCCGCCCGAGAAGCGGTCGAAGAACGGGCAAATGGTGGCATGACGGCGATGGATACATGGGCGGGCCACCAGCCCGAACATCCGCTGGCCCGTGCCGAACGGCTGTTCCGCACCATGGCGGTGGAGCGGCTGGATACGCTGAGCAGTGCGTGGGTCCGGCTCGACAGCGGGCAGAACATCCGCGAGGCGATGGAAGATATCCGCAATGTCGCGCACAAGATTGCCGGAACGGCGGCCTCGCTCGGCCATGCAGGCCTGGGGCATCAGGCGGCCGAGGTGGAACGCCTGTCCATCGAAGGGGCCGGGAAATCCGATGTCCTGCGCGCCCTGCGCCCGCTGATCGCGGGTCTGGCCGAGCTTCTGGACGATTAGACCGCTTCTTCAGCCCGCGCCTTGCACCATGGTGCGGATGGCCTTTGTGACATCGCTCATCGTCAGCGGCTTCGACACGCAGCTGTCAAACCCCCACATCAGATATTCGACGATCTGATGTGACATGGCGTTCGCGGTCACCGCGATGATCGGCACCCGGCGCGTGCCGGTCCTTTCCTCCATCTCGCGGATGGCCTGCAGCGCGGCCTTCCCGTCCATCACGGGCATGGCGATGTCCAGCAGGATCGCATCGAACCGGCCCGGCGCCCAGGCGTTCACGGCCTTCAGGCCGTCATCCACGGTTGTCACTTCTGCGCCGCAGCGCGTCAGCATCAGTTCCAGAACGGATCTGTTGGTGCCGTTGTCATCCGCGGCAAGGATCCGCAGGCCATCGAGCCGCCCCTCATCGGCCGTCTGCGGCTGGCTGCGCGGGGCTTCCGATGTTTCCTCCGTCACCTGAAGTGGCAGGCTCACGCGGACGGTGGTGCCTTTGCCGGGGGCCGATTTCACGGCGATCTCGCCCCCCATCCGATGCACCAGCGTGCGGGTGATCGCCATCCCAAGGCCCGTGCCGCCAAAGCGCCGCGTCACCGAACTGTCGGCCTGCCGGAACTCTTCATGCAGACGCTCGATCTCTTGCGCGGACATGCCGATGCCGGTGTCGCGCACTTCGATCGTCAGCGGTTTGCCGGGGCGGCCGGACACTTCGACCGTC
This sequence comes from Paragemmobacter ruber, assembly GCF_009908315.1. Taxonomy (GTDB): domain Bacteria; phylum Pseudomonadota; class Alphaproteobacteria; order Rhodobacterales; family Rhodobacteraceae; genus Paragemmobacter; species Paragemmobacter ruber. Next base: position 1,426,144 of record NZ_JAAATW010000001.1, on the reverse strand, counting down.
ACCTCGCCGTGATCGGTGAACTTGATCGCGTTTGATACGAGGTTGTGCAGGATCTGCTGCACGCGGAACGGATCGCCCCGCCGCCGCGCATCCGCGCCGGTCGAGACCAGAACCTCGAAATCCAGCCCCTTCTCATCGGCCATCAGCCGGTGCAGATCCTCCACCCGTTCCGCCAGTTCGACAGGGCTGAAGGCCACATCCTCCAGCTCCATCTTGCCGGCCTCGATCTTCGACATGTCGAGGATGTCGTTCAGGATGTTCATCAGCGTTTCGCCCGATTTGCGGATCGTGCCGATCATGCGCTTGTGCTCGGGGTCGGTCAGCGCCGCCTCCAGCACCTCGGCCATCCCCAGCACGCCATTCATCGGGGTGCGGATCTCATGGCTCATATTGGCAAGGAACATGGATTTCGTTCGGCTCGCCTCTTCGGCGCGGGCCTTGGCGAGGTAAAGCTCGGTCACATCGGACCCCACCCCGCGATAACCGAGGAACTCCCCCGCATCGTTGAACACAGGCTGGCCCGAAATCCGGAACCATCGTTCCACGCCGTCGCGCGCATGCGGCGCGCGATAGACAAAGTTGCGAAAGGGCAGACGGTCGCGCTGGGCATTCAGAACGATGTCCCAATCGGCGCTGATCAAGACCTCGGGATGCTCTGAAAGCCATTCCGTGCGGGTCTTGCCAAGGACATTGTTGCTCGTCAGGCCCAGCTGTTCCACATGTTCGGTGCCCGACAGGTAAGTAAACCGCAGGTCCTGATCCTGTTCCCACAGCCAGCCGTCGGTGACGGCGGCAATGTCGGAAAACCGCCGCTCGGCACTCGCCCGCAGGGCCAGCGCCTTTTCCAGTTCGGCCTTCGCGCGGATCAGCGCGGCCTCGCGCGATTTCAGTTCCGATATCTCGATCTGGATGCCCGCCATCACCTTGGGCGATCCATCCGCCTTTCGCCGCACGACCCGGGCCCGATCCAGCACCCAGATCCAATGCCCGGCCCGGTGCCGCATCCGGTATTCTGCCTCATAGCCGTCATCCAGCCCTGATGTGCAGCGGCGCAATTCTTCTTCAACCCAATCCTTGTCGTCGGGATGGATCAGCGTGCTCCACGTGTCATAGGTGATCGTGGACATCTCAGACAGCTCATAGCCCAGCATCGCCGCCCAGACATCATTCACGATCTGGCCGACGGCATCGAAATCCCACGTCCACGTGCCGACCTGCGCGCCTTCGATCACATCGCGCAACCGCCGCTCGGCCAGAAGCAGCGCTTCGGGTGTCACGACGGCGACCCCGGGATCAATCCCGTCGCGGATATCCGTCTTTCGCTGTTCCGTCATCCGCCCTCCCCAACCGATATCTGGTCGCGGCTATTCGCCCTGCAGGATGGAGTTGATTGTGGACAGGAATGTTTCCGCCTTGAGCGGTTTGGGCAGCGTCGCATCAATCAGCCCACCCGTGGTGCGAATGTCGGCGCGGTCTGCATCGGCGGTAAAGCGGATGACCGGCGTCGTCGCGTTGCTGGAATTCCCCGAACGAAGGTAACGGATCACGCGGTCGCCGGTGATATGCGGCATGTTGTGATCAAACAGCATCAGATCGTATTTCGAACCAAGCGCCGCCTCCAGCGCGCTACGCCCATCGCCGACCACGGTCAATTCGATATGCGTCGCCCCCGACAGGAACGCCATGACGATCTGCTGATTGATCTCGTCATCCTCGGCAAGAAGGACGCGATACTTCTGCTGTTGTCCGCCTGCGTTCATCTACAAACCCTACCGCGATTTCTCGCACATCTGGAAAGCACCACGACTCATGGGCGAGAATATGGTGAAAACTGGGATAGAAATGTTTACTAAGGATGAAGCAGAATCCCCGCGTCGTTCAAGCGGGATTCTACGCCCGGTCCTTCATCCCCGCAGCAGGGTCTTCAGCGCGTGAAGCAATTCCTTTCTCTTGAAAGGTTTGGCCAGATGCGTGTCATAGCCGCCGATGATGTAGTCGGCCACCTGATTGGGCATGGCATTCGCGGTTACCGCGATGGCGGGCACGGGGGGCAGCTTCCGCTCGGCCTCGCGGCTGCGAATCGTCGAAAGTGCACGCATCCCGTCCAGCACCGGCATGGTGATGTCCAGAAGCAGCAGGTCAAAAGGCGATCCATCCCTCAGGGCGGCTTCCCAGGCGTCGATCGCCTCCTGCCCGTTCTCCACCATGGTGATGTTCACATCCGTCCGGGCCAGCATTTCTGACAGGACAAGCCGGTTGGTCAGATTGTCATCGGCGATCAGAAGGCGGCGGCCCGCCAGCGCGGATACGTCCAGCACGGCTTCGGGTTCGGGGGGCGCCAGCAGCGCGGGGTCTGCCTCTGGCAGGGGCAGGATCAGCCGCACCTCGGTGCCTTCGCCGGGGCGGCTTTGCATCGTGATCATGCCCCCCATCAGCAGCACCAGCTGCCGCACGATCGACAGGCCCAGCCCTGTGCCACCAAAGCGCCGCGTCATCGACCCGTCGGCCTGTTCAAAGCTTTCGAACACGCGCGAAAGCTGCGCCTCGGTCATCCCGACCCCGGTATCGCGGATGTCGATCGTTACCGGCTTGCCCGGCCGACAGGACAGCTTCAGCCGGATGCTGCCCGCCTCGGTGAACTTGATGGCGTTGCTCAACACGTTGTTCAGGATCTGTGTCAGGCGGTGGGGATCCCCCACGCGGGGCAGATCCGCCCCGGCACTCACCAGCACCGAAAGCTCCAGCCCCTTTTCCTCGGCCTTCACGCGATGCAGGGCCTCTACCTGACCCAGCACATCGGCCAGAACGAAGGGCACGCTCTCCAGTTCCATCTTGCCGGCCTCGATCTTCGACATGTCGAGGATGGAGTTCAGCACCGTCAGTAGGGTTTCCCCCGATTGCCGGATGGTGGCCACCATGCGCTGCTTTTCGGGCGTGCTCACCAGCCCCTGCAGGATTTCCGCCATGCCCAGCACCCCGTTCAGCGGCGTGCGGATCTCGTGGCTCATGTTCGCGAGGAAGATGGATTTCGCGCGGCTCATCTCTTCGGCCTTGGCGCGGGCCTCTTCCAGACGGATGGTCGTGGCCAGTTCATCGGTGATGTCCGAGAAGGAAACCACCACATGCTGTTCGCCATCCGCAGGCATCAACGGCACGGCATTGGCGGAAAGCACCCGGCGTGATCCATCGGCCAGATGCAGGGCAAAGCGGATATCCCGCACGATGCCGCCCTTCGCCAGCGCCTGCCGGAATGGCAGGTCTTCATCCGGCAGGGGCGAGCCATCAATCCGCTGAACCCTCCAGTTCGCGTCGTTATAGGTGCGGCCGCGCAGATTGCTGCGCTCCAGCCGCAGGATGCGCTCGGCTTCCTGATTGGCATAGGTGATCTCGCCCACCTCGTTCAGAACGGTCAGGGCGGCGATGGATGTGTCCATCACCTCTGACAGATAGGCCCGCCCGGCCTGCAACTGGCGTTCCAGCCGTTTGCGATCCGTCAGGTCCAGATGCACCCCGGCCATGACATGGGGCGTGCCGTCCGGCCCCCGTTCCGTGACGCGCGACCGCGACAGGATCCAGATGTAATGCCCCTCATCATGGCGCATGCGGAATTCGATTTCGCTGAAGGTGTCGCCCATCTCGGCACTGACCTTGCGGGGATCGCCCAGCTTGGACTGGTCGTCGGGATGCACGAGGTCGAGGAAATCGGAAAACGCGAAATCCGCGGGCGCCCCATCCGGACGGCCCAGCATATCCGCCCAGCGCCCGCCCACATGCAGGGTGTTGTTGCGCAGGTCCAGTTCCCATGTGCCGACATCCGCGCCTTCCATGATGCCGCGCAGGCGACGCTCGGCGCGGTCACGTTCGGCCAATGCGGCCGAAAGCTCGCGGTTGGCGGCATCCAGCGCGGCAAGCTGGTTGTGCCGCGCCGTGACGTCAATCGCCAGGGCGACGATCCCGCCATCCGTCGTACGGGTATGGATGCGCTTCAACCAGCGCCCGTCCGGCAGGGGCACCTCATCGATATCGAACGCCTCGCGATAGGTCCGCAGGCGACCAGCAACCCATTCCGCGGCCGTGGTCTTGCCGTCGGTCGGGCCATAGACCCCCAGCTCCACCCCCTTGGCCAGAATCGCGCCCAGCCGTTCGCCGGGCTGGACGAAGGCCCGCATCTCGGGGAACAGGTCGTAATAGGCGCGGTTCGCCACCACGATCTTGTCGGCATCATCAAGGATGATCACACCATCCGGCAGGGCGTCGATCGCGTTTTCAAGCCGCTCCCGCGCGTCCGTCGCGGTCTGGGCCAGCTGGGCCAGCGTGGCCTCCTGCTCCTTCAGCTTGGTCACGTCGGTCTCGATCGTAACAAAGCCGGCTAGTTCCCCCGCGGCATCGTGCAGGGGCAGGACGTTGAAATCAATCCAGTAGCGCCTGCCATGGCGATCCTGGTTCATGGTCTGCCCGCTATAGGCCTTACGCTGGCGGATCGCCTCGGCCACGGCGGATTGGTTGCCGCGATCATGCCCCGGGATGCGGACCACATCGCCCAGATAGCGGCCGCGGATTTCGTCCAGCTTCCAGCCGGTCTGCCGTTCGAAGGCCGCGTTGCACCAGACCACGTTCTCTTCCAGATCGGTGATGCAGACGAGGTTCGACATCGCCTCGACGATCTTGCCCAACTGGACCAGTTCATCGCGCATCCGCATGTCGGCGGTCACATCGCGGACAAGAAAGATCACGTTGGGTTGCTGCTCGACCAGTGGCGCAGGTTTCATCGCGCCGGTCAGTTCAAACCAGTGCGGCCCATCCGGCAGATCAAGCCGATAGCGCACCCCTTCCACCCGCCCGTTTTCCAGCGCGGTTCGCAGCGCTTGATCCACCACACGGTTCACGTCGGGCGGCAGAAACGCCGAAAAGTGCTGCCCTCGCAGGCTTTCGGGCGGCGCCGCCATCAGATCAACGGGCCCTGCCGCGAATTCCGCGAAATGTCCGTCGGGCGTCACCTCGAACAGCAGGTCGGGCAGGGCGGACAGCGTCGCCTCAAGGCGGCGGGCGGTATCCAGATGCTGACGCTCGATCTCGCGGCGCGCGATGACGGTTTCCAGAACCTCGGCCGCCGCCTTCACCCGGTCTTGTGTTTCCGCGTCCAGATCATGCTGTTCGGTCGGAAAGGCAAAGGCCAAAACCCCGATCAGGCCACCATCGCCATTCACCGGCACGGCCAGCAGGGCCTTGGCCCAAGGTTCGGCCCGCAGGGGCGAATCCGCAGGCAGAACCGAAAGATCGGGGATCAGCAGCGGCTGATTCCGCTCCAGCACCGCCCGTCCCGCGCCCAGCGCATAATCCGCGCGGCAGGTCAGCGGCGGCAGGTCCGGCCGGGTGAAATGATGCGTCGCCGCAAGGATCTGCCCGTCCAGACGGAACAGCGCGCTCCACCCCGCGCCGATATGGGTGCACAGACTGCCGATCATGCGCGTCACCGCCTGGTCAAGCTCGGACAGGGGCGTTCGCACCAGCTCGTTGAGCATCCGAACGATCGAGATTTCGTCGGGCAAACATCACCTCCCGCGACACAGACGGAGGAGCACCGACCGCTTCACCCCTATCGCTCATATTCCTTAACAAACCCACAAGCACAATGTCTTCATGGTTCTATGGGGCAAAGGTTGGGCGGTGATGGGGCCATTCTTGTAGCCTGCCGCAAAGCCGATATGGTTGCCCCATGTCCGATCATGTGTCGTCTGACCGCCTCGATGCCACGCTGACCGCAGTCACCCTTGTGGGGATGGCGACGGCAGTGGTGGATGCGTTCCTTCTGCCGCTGCCGCCGCCTGCGGGGGCGGTGGCGCTGGGCGCCGTTTATCTGGCGGGTGGCGTGCCCGCCGCGATCTCTGCCCTGCGCGCGCTCTGGCGCGAGCGCATCCTTGATATCGACCTGCTCATGGTGGTTGCCGCGCTGGCCGCCGCTGCCGTGGGCGCGGCGCTGGAAGGGGCGGTGCTGCTCACGCTGTTTTCGCTGTCCTCCACGCTGGAACATCGCGCCATGGGAAAGGCCCGCCGCGCGGTTGAGGCGCTGATGGAACTGCGCCCCGAAAGCGCCATCCGCCGCCTGGCCGATGGCAGCACCGAAGAGGTGGCGATCGCCGCCCTGTCCCCGGGCGATGTGGTGATCCTGCGCCCCGGCGCCCGCGTGCCGGTGGACGGCACCCTAATCGAAGGCGAAGGCGCGGTGGACGAATCCTCCATCACCGGCGAATCCCTGCCCGTCCGAAAAGGCCCCGGCGCTCCGCTCAGCGAGGCGACGGTGAACCTGAACGCCGTCCTCGCCCTGCGGGTGGAGCGGGGGATCGCCGAATCCACCGTCGCCCGGATGATCGCGCTGGTGACCGAGGCACAGTCGATGAAGGCCCCCTCGGAACGGTTTTCCGCTTGGTTCGGCCAGCGCTACACCGTCGCCGTGCTGCTGGGTTCGGTGCTGCTGTTCCTTCTCTTCATCCGCCTTGGCTGGACGATTGATGATGCGCTCTACCGCGCGGCCACCGTCCTTGTCGCGGCCAGCCCCTGCGCAGTGGTCATCTCGGTTCCGGCTGCCATCCTGTCCGGCTTGTCCGCCGCCGCGCGGGGTGGCGTTCTGTTCAAGGGTGGCGCCGCGCTCGAAACGCTGGCCGATGTGCGCGCCTTCGCCTTCGACAAGACCGGAACGCTCACCACCGGCAAGGCCGTGGTGACCGCCATCCGCCCCGTCGAGGGCGATGAAGAGGCGCTTCTCTCCCTCGCCGCCGGGATCGAGGCGCAGTCCGAACACCCCATCGCCGCCGCCATCCGCAGCGCCGCCGCCGAACGTAGCTGCACGCCCCGCGCCATTGCCGATGTCACGGCCCACCCCAGCGAGGGGATCACCGGCCATGACGCAGAGGGTGAGGTCTGGGCCGGAAATCCGCGCATGGCCGCGCGCATGGGGGCCGATATCTCACTCGGGTCGCTCTCTGACCTCCGCGACGGCGCGGCGACGGTGGTCTATCTGGGCCGCGGCGCGCGGCTTCTGGGCGCGATCACGGTCGCCGACCAGCCGCGCGAAACCTCGCGCGCGGGGCTCGATGCGCTGCGCGGCGCGGGTATCGCACGGCTGGTGATGATGACGGGCGACCGCCGCCCCGTGGCGCTGGCCGTGGGCCAGCGTCTTGGCCTGCGCACAGAGGACATCCACGCCGATCTTCTGCCGGGCGATAAGGTGCGCCTTGTCGATGCCCTGTCGCGCGACGGGCGCGTGGCCTTTGTGGGCGATGGCGTGAATGACGCCGCCGCGCTGGCCCGCGCTGATGTGGGCATCGCCATGGGCGTTGCGGGCAGCGAGGTCGCGCTTCAGGCGGCCGAGGTGGCGCTTCTGTCGGACAATATGGAACGGCTTGCCGCCGCCCACCGTCTGGCCCGGCGCACGGTGCGGATCATCCGCCAGAACCTGTTCTTCGCGCTGGGCGCGATGCTGGTGCTTGTGATCGGCGGCGCCTTCTTTGATCTTCCCCTTCCGCTGGCCGTGATCGGCCATGAAGGCGGCACGCTTCTGGTGGTGCTGAACGGCCTGCGCCTGCTCGCCGATCCGATCCGCAGCGACCGGCGCAACTGACCGGAAAACTGAAGCGGCGGGCAGGGCGGATATCTGCCCCGATCATGGCGGTTGCGGGGCGGCTTGCCCAAAAATGCCCTGCTTCGGCCCAATCCTGAACAACACTGGCTGTTTCTTTCACTCTCAGTCTGATCGCTGATCTTTGGGGGAACAGCATGCAAAGAGACGGAGTTCGCCTTCGCCACGGGCTTGCGCGCCGCCTTGGCGTTGCCTCGCTTGCTCTGGCGGGGGTTCTTGCCGCCACACCGCCCGCGGGCGCCGTGGATGCGCGCCGCCCCGATGCGGCGATGGTGCCGATCCGCGGCGCGGCCGCCGCGCCTGCGGGTGCCAGCCACCTGTGCCAGACGCTCGACTGGGCCTGCGCCAGCACCGGGCGCCGGATGGCGATCGACGCCGCAGCGATGGATGTTGTCCGCGCCATCAACGCGCGCGCCAATCGCAGCGTCCGTTCCATCAGCGACATGCAGCAATACCGGGTTGCTGAACGCTGGGCCCTGCCCACGGCGCGCGGCGGCGATTGCGAGGATTACGCGATCTACAAGAAGCTTGAACTGATCAAGGCGGGCTTCCCGCCCGAACAGTTGCTGATCGCCACCGTGCTGGACCGCAAGCGCCAATCCCATGCCGTTCTGGTGCTGCGCACCGGGGCGCAGGATCTGGTGCTCGACAATCTGACCAGCCGCATCGTGCCGTGGAACAAGACCGGCTACACCTTCCTGCGGATGCAGGACCCGCGCCAGCCCACACGCTGGGTATCCGTCCTTGCCGGCGGGATCATGGGCGGCAGCGGTTCCTGACGCATCCCAGACGTACGCATGAAAAAGCCCGCGTCACAGCGCGGGCTTTCTGCATGTCTCACCGTTCCGATCAGGCGGATCACGCCGCCCGTGTATCAGAAGTTGTCGATATCCGGGAAATCACCGGGATCGACCGGGGTTTCCCCCAGATCATCAGGGCGATCCGGGGGCGTATCAACATCGTCGCCACCATCGCCGTCCCCCTCGCCGCCATCATCCGGGTCGCCACCGAAATCCGGGTCGCCCTCGCCGGGGCTGCCGCCGCCCGGCGCCGCGATAGATCCCGTCGGCCCGATCAGAAGGGTTGCCAGGTCGCCGCAATTCGCTTCGACATAGGCAAGGATGTCGCCGAAATTGGCGCGCGCGCGCACATCCGAAAGGATGCGCTCGTTCACCGGCGCTTCCGATAGCACGTTGCACATGTCGCCGGGCAGGTTGATGACGCGGGTCTGTGCGACCGCGTCACCCGTCGTTGCAATCGAAGAAAGAACCGCCAGCGCGGCGCCAAGGCAGGCGCCCGAACGCAGAGGCAGGTGTGAAAGGCGATGGTTCATTATGAACACTCCACATGACGCCGCCGGGCCTCATGGCCTCAGCGCGTTAACTTTTATTACTGCTTCTCGTCCCCAAGGTCAATTTTACGCCCCAATGACGCCATCTTCTGTCGTCTTTAGGCCACATTTCGCATCCCGCGATTGATTTACCGCGTGCGTTCCTATCCGCGGGTTGCGCGCCTTTGGAAAAGGCACAGCTACAGCCGCCTGCCATGGATCGCAACGACGGCCATCCTTCACTGATTTTCGCATCCGGGGGGTCACCGCGCGCGGTGCAGCGCGCGATGACCGTGATTTCGGAACGCTTCGTCAGGCGTGCGATTCCGTCCGCGTCACTTCTCCGGGGGCGTTTCCGGCTCGGGCTCGGGCTCGGGCTCGGGCTCGGGTTCCGGCTCGGGCTCGGGTTCCGGCTCGGGCTCGTCCTCGGGCGTATCGGCAGTCGGGCGGTTGCCGCTCTTGGTGTTGTCGGGCGTGGCGCCGGTGATCGTGTTGGTCGGGCCGACGAGCGCATCAATTAGACCGCCGCAGTTCGTTTCCACGAAATCCACGATCTGCGCAAAATCCGGCCGCGCCTGCAGGCTGGCAATCAGCGCCGGATCCGGCGGATCCTGCCGCAGCGCTTCGCAGATGCCATAAGACATCCGCTCGGCCCGCACCTTGGCGGCCGCGCTGTCGGTCGTCGATACGAAGGCACCTGCTGAAAGGGTCGCGATGAAAAGGCCGGGCATCAAATTCCGCCCGAAGGTCACACGTATACGGCTGTCCGTCATCATCCTACTCCTGGACAAAACGCATCCAGAAAAGCTGGATTGCATTAACCTTCGTTAACGCACCCTGTTGTTAATGGTCAAATTTTTGCCGTTTTTTCGTCCGCTTCCGCCCCATTTTCCGCCGCATTTCACGCCCGGGGGTAGTTGACGGCCAAAATGCACACGCTTGGGTTGTTCGTCGTTGACTGGCAAAAAACAATCGAAATCGCCTTCGGAAACGAATCAAATTCAACTGTCGGAATGTCCGTCTTGTCTGGCCAGATCGCCCACAAGTATATGAAAAACAACAAGTTCCGATGATCGGCCGCCTGCAGGCCGCGCGTCACTGCAGCCCGCCCCCCCGGTCAGCCGCACCCGCCGATGGCCCCCGGCGCCGTCCGCGCGCATCACGATGCCACGGCCCCGTGCACCGCAGGCATCACTTTGCGCCCGCCTCGGCCCGAAATGCCATCTCTTTTGCAATGTCACCCACATTCCGCTTGACGAGGTTCCACCCTGCGGTATGTGTGAATGAACGTTCATTCTCGTGCCGCACTGCGGCGTTGCTTATTGGAACTCCTCCCCGTGAACCAGCCTGACCGCACGCCACCCCAGGCCGAACACCGCGCTGTCGAGATCCTCGAAGGCGTTCGGATGGCCTTTGCCGAAAAGGGGTTCGACGGCGCCTCGATGCAGGATCTTGCCCGCGCCTGCGGCATGAGCGTGGGGAACTTCTACCGCTACTTTCCGTCCAAGGCCGCCATCGTCGCCGCGCTGGTCACCCGCGATCTGGCGGAAGTGGGGCATGAATTCAGCCAGATCATCGAAAGCGATGATCCCATGGCTACCCTGCGCGCTGCCCTCGCTTTTCGCATCCGCGAAGATTCCTGCGCCAATGACGGCCTTCTTTGGGCCGAAATGATGGCCGCCGCGTTGCGCAAACCGGAAATCGCCGACCTCACCCGCCAGATGGAAGCGGAGGTGTCGCGTTACCTGACCATCGTCTTCGCTCAGGTGCGCGGCATTGATGCCGAAGAGGCCCGCCACCGCTTTGCCGCCCATGCCAGCCTGATCGTGATGATGATCAAGGCCAGCGCCATGCACCGCCCCGAAAACCCGCAAGCGCAGAGTGAACTGCATGCGCTGCTGACGCGTACACTGAACCGCGTTCTGGATGAAATCGAAACCGATGATCTGAAAGGTTAGATGAAGGTAAGATCATGCGTGCCGCCCTGCTCCTGCCTGCCCTGATTTCCCTCGCACTCGCGGCCCCGGTGCACGCGCAGGACGAGGCCCCCGCCGAACCTGCCGCCCCCACGCTGCCCGCCATAACCGTAACTCCCGCCGAAACGCGCCTTCTGCGCGACCGGGTGATCGTCTCCGGTCTGGTCAATCCTGTGGAACAGGTGCAGGTCGCTCCCCTGATCGAAGGCCAGCCCATCGAAACCCTACTCGCCGATGTGGGCGATCGGGTCGAAGCGGGGCAGGTTCTGGCCACCCTGTCCAAGACGACGCTGGAGTTGCAGCGCAGCCAGTATACCGCCTCGCTCGCCTCCGCCCGCGCCACCATCGCGCAGGCCGAGGCCCAGCTGCTCGAGGCGCAGGCCGCCGCGGATGAGGCCGCCCGCGTGAACGAACGCACCGCCGCGCTGCGCGAACAAGGCACCGCCTCGCAGGCCGCCGCCGATCAGGCCAGCGCCAACGCCATTGCCGCCACCGCCCGCGTCACGGTTGCCCAGCAATCGCTCGAGGCTGCGCGCGCACAGGTCGCGCTGGTCGAGGCGCAGCTCGCCAATGTCGATCTGCAACTCGCCCGGACCGAGGTGAAAGCCCCCGTCGCCGGCGAAATCACCCACCGCAACGCCGTCATCGGCGCCATCGCCTCGGCTGCCGGCCAACCCATGTTCACCATGATCCGCGACGGCGCGCTGGAACTGTCCGCCGATGTCGCCGAGATCGACCTGATGCGCCTTGCCCCTGGCCAGACCGTCAGCATGATCGCCGTCGGCGCGCCCGAACGGCTGACCGGCACCATCCGGCTTGTCGAACCCACCATCGACACCACCACCCGCCTTGGCCGCGCCCGCATCACCATCGACACGCCCGAAGGCGTGCGCGCGGGCATGTTCATGGATGGCGAGGTTCTGGCGGCGGAACGCGAAACCATCGCCGTGCCGGTCACCGCTGTGGGTTCGTCCCCCGCGGGCAGCACCGTGATGAAGGTCACCGAGGGCGAGGTGAGCCGTGTCGTCGTCAAGACAGGCATCCGCGACGGTGGCTGGGTCGAAATCATCGAAGGCATCAGCGCGGGCGATACCGTGGTGACGAAGGCAGGCGCCTTCGTCCGCGATGGCGACCGCATCAACCCTGTCGCCGCTGCGACCAACTGATCGGGGATCACAGATGAACTTCTCCGCCTGGTCCATCCGTAACCCGGTCGCGCCGCTTCTGGCCTTTGTCCTGCTCTTGATCCTCGGCTGGCAAAGCTTCAACAGCCTGCCAATCACCCGCTTCCCGAATATCGACGTTCCCCTTGTCGCGGTCACGGTGAACCAGTCCGGCGCCGCCCCCGCCGAGATGGAAACCCAGATCACCAAGGAAATCGAGGATGCCGTCGCGGGCATCACCGGCGTCAAGAATGTGGTCTCCACCGTCACCGACGGCGTCTCCACCACCGTGGTCGAATTCCGCATGGAAGTGCCCACCGACAAGGCGGTGCAGGATACCAAGGATGCCATCGACCAGATCCGCGGCGATCTGCCCGGCTCCATCGAGGCGCCCGTCGTCACCCGGATCGACGTCGAAGGTCAGGCGATCATGACCTTCGCCGTCAGCGCGCCCGACATGACGATCGAGGAACTGTCATGGTTCGTCGATGACACGATCATCCGCAGCCTACAGGGCCGCCCCGGCATCGGGCGCGTGGATCGCTATGGCGGCGCCGACCGCGAAATCCGTATCGAGCTTGATCCCGTCAAGCTTGACAGTTACGGCATCACCGCCAGCGCCGTGAACGCGCAACTGCGCGCCACCAACGCCAATCTCGGCTCCGGCCGTTCGGAACTGGGCGCGGGCGAACAGGCGATCCGCACGCTGGGCGATGCCCAGACGGTGGAAAACCTTGCCAACACCACCATCGCCCTGCCCTCCGGGCGCCATGTGCGCCTGTCGGAACTGGGCCAGATCAACGACACCTATGAAGAGCTCCGCTCCTTCTCGCGGCTGAACGGTGAACAGGTCGTCACCTTCGCCGTGTTCCGCGCCAAGGGCGCGTCCGAGGTGTCGGTGGCCGAGGTGGTGAACGAACAGCTTGCCATCCTGCGCACCGACAACCCCGAGGTGCAGATCGAACTGGTCGATGAAACCGTCTTCTACACCTATGGCAACTACGAAGCCGCGCTACACACCCTGATCGAAGGCGCGATCCTTGCCGTTCTCGTCGTGCTGGCCTTCCTCAAGAACTGGCGCGCGACGCTGATCTCTGCTGTGGCCCTGCCGCTTTCGGCCATCCCCACCTTCTTCGTGATGGATCTTCTGGGCTTCTCGCTGAACCTTGTCAGCTTCCTCGCCATCACGCTGGCCACCGGGATCCTTGTCGATGACGCAATCGTCGAGGTGGAAAACATCGCCCGGCATATCCGCATGGGCAAGACACCCTATCGCGCCGCCATCGACGCCGCCGATGAAATCGGTCTTGCCGTCATCGCCACCTCCTTCACCATCGTGGCGGTCTTCGTGCCGGTGTCCTTTATGCCCGGCATCCCGGGGCAGTATTTCCGGCAATTCGGCCTGACCGTCGCCATCGCGGTGATCTTCTCGCTGATCGTGGCCCGCCTGATCACACCGATGATGGCCGCCTACCTGATGCGCGCCAAGGACGCCGAAGAGGAACATGCCGAAGACGGCCCTGTGATGAAGGGCTATCTCAAGGTCGTCAGTGCCACCACCTCTGGCCACTTCCTCAAGATTCCGGCCCGCTATCTCACGCTTGTCGGCGCCATCGCCGTGCTGGCCGTGTCCGTCTTCTTCATGATCCGGATCCCCGGCAGCTTCATCCCGCCCGAAGACGTCAGCCGTATCCCGATCTCGGTCGAATTGCCGCCCGGTACCACGCTGGAAGAAACCGACCGCACCACGCAGGCCATGGTCAACGTCATCCGCGATGTGGAAGGGGTCGAGAATGTCTTCGTCCTCGGCGGCTCGTCCCCCACGGGGGACCGCGACATCCGCCGCGCCTCTGTCACCGTCCTGCTGCAGCGTCTGGATCATTCGCTGCTGCTGAAACTGTCGCAGATCGCCAATGCCATCCCCGTCGTCGGCCTGATCGTCCCCGATGTGGAAAACACCGGCCGCAGCATCCCGCAGAACCAGGTCGAGGCCGAGATTTTCGAACGTCTCGCCGCCGTCCCCGACATCCGCGCCTTCAAGCTGAACGACCGGGGCGAACGTGACCTGTCCTTCTCGATCCTCGCCGATAACGAGGCCGACCTGAACACCGCCGTCGCGACGCTGGAAGAGGCGCTGTCGGGCGATCCCCTGCTGGCCAACGTGGCCTCCGAAGGCGCCCTGCCGCGCCCGGAAATCCAGATCACCCCGCGCGCGAACGAGGCCGCGCGTCTGGGCATCACCACCGCCCAGATCGCCGAGGTTGTCCGCGTGGCGACCATCGGCGATGTGGATGCGGCGCTGGCCAAACTGTCCATCGACAACCGGCTGATCCCCGTCCGTGTCCGCCTGAACGATGCCAGCCGCGAAGATCTGGGCCGCATCGGCGCGCTTAAGCTGACCACCGCCACCGGCGCGACCGTGCCGCTGTCGGCTGTGGCCGATATCGCCATCGCCGAAGGCCCGTCGATGGTTGACCGCCTCAACCGTGAACGCCGCGCCACCATCGGCGCGAACCTTCCCGTGGGCGTGGCCTTGGGCACCGCCGCCGCCCGCTTCAACGAGGTGATCGCCAGCGTTGACCTGCCGCCGGGCGTCCGCGTGCAAGAGGCGGGCGATGCCGAGGTGCAGCAGGAACTGACCGCCGCCTTCGGCAATGCCATGATCCTTGGCCTGATGCTGGTGCTGACGGTGCTGATCCTTCTGTTCAAATCGGTGATCCAGCCTTTCACCATCCTCTTCTCCCTCCCCCTCGCCATCGGGGGCGTGGCGGCGGCGCTGATCCTGACGAACTCTGCCGTCTCCATGCCCGTGCTGATCGGCATCCTGATGCTGATGGGCATCGTGACAAAGAACGCCATCCTGCTGATCGACTTCGCGATCGAGATGCGCAATCAGGGCATGTCGCGGTTCGAAGCGGTGATCGAGGCCGGGCACAAACGCGCCCGCCCCATCGTCATGACCTCCATCGCCATGTCGGCGGGGATGCTGCCCTCGGCGCTGGGCGTGGGCGAAGGCGGATCCTTCCGCGCGCCCATGGCGACGGCGGTGATCGGCGGCATCATCGTGTCCACCATCCTGTCGCTGGTGATCGTGCCGGCCTTCTTCCTGATCATGGATGATCTGTCGCGCCTCCTCACCCGCCTGTTCAGCCGCGTCATCGGCCCCAAGGAGGATGAGCCGGAAGAACCGCCTGCCAGCGTCCTTGCCGAACGGATCAACGCGATCGAGGCGCGGCTCGACGACCGCCCGCCCCCCCGTCCTACGCCCACGCTCCACGTGGCCGAGTGATTATCCTAAAACCAATAAGGCCCGGCCAAGCGCCGGGCCTTTTTGCTACGGGCGTGCGCACCGCTGGTTAGAACGTCAGCCCCGAAAACCGCGACGGCCGCTGCGGCACGCCGGGCAGCACGCACAGCATCTCGTACAGCAGGTTCGCCCCGATCAGCGCCGTATTGCCCGACGGATCATAGGGCGGCGACACCTCCACCAGATCGCCCCCCACGATGTTCAGCCCCGCGCAGCCCCGGATGATCTCCAGCGCCTGCCAGGTGGACAGGCCGCCCGGCTCCACCGTCCCCGTCCCCGGTGCAAAGGCGGGGTCCAGACTGTCGATGTCATAGCTGATATAGACCGGCATCTCGCCCACCCTCTCGCGCACGATCTCCATCAGGCGCACCAGCGATTTGCCCCAGCACTCCTCGGCCTGCACCACGGTCCAGCCCTGCCCGCGCGCCCAGTCGAAATCATCCGCCGCATAGCCCGTGCCGCGCAGCCCAATCTGGAACACGCGATCATTGATCAGGCAGCCATCCTCCCACGCCCGGCGGAACGGGCAGCCATGCGCCACCGTCTCACCGAACATGTGTTCGTTGATATCGGCATGGGCGTCGATATGGATCAACGCGACCGGCCCGTACTTCTCCTTCATCGCCCGCAGGATCGGCCATGTCAGCGTATGGTCGCCCCCCAGCGTCAAGGGGATCACCCCCGCCGCCAGCACCCCCCGGTAATGGTCGGTGATGATGTCCACCGTCTTTTTCAGATCAAAGGTGTTGATCGGCACATCGCCCAGATCGGCCACCTGCAAATGATCGAACGGCGCCGCCCCCGTCGCCATGTTATAGGGCCGCAGCATCCGGCTTTCATCCCGGATCTGCCGCGGGCCAAGCCGCGTGCCGGAGCGGTTCGACGTGCCATGATCCATCGGTATCCCGATGAAGGCCACATCCAGCCCCTCGGGCGATGCCGCCGCCGGCAGGCGCATCATCGTTGCAGGCCCGCCAAAGCGTGCCATCTCGTTCCCGCCCAGCGGTTGGTTGAACGTCTTCATGCCTTTTCCTTCGCCTTCAGCCAGTCGCCGATGATCTGCCGATGCCGCGCGCGCCCGTAACTCGGGAAATGGCCACCATGCACCACCCGCACCGGCAGATCGTACAGCCGCACCATGCTGCGGTGATAATCGGCGGCATTGGCGTGATAGGTGTCCTCGATCAATTCGCCATCATAGACGATATCGCCCGAAAACAGGATGCCCGTCGCCGCCTCCCACAGCGCGATCCCCCCCGGCGAATGGCCGGGCGTGTGGATCACCTCGAACTGCCGGTCGCCCAGATCGACCACATCCCCATCCCAAAGCAGCCGCGTCGCAGGCGCCGCCTTCACCTGATAGGTGACCGAAGCATAGGGCAAGGGCGGCATCGCCGTGAAAATCTCGTCCGTCACATAGGGATCGGCCAGCGTCGCCGCCCGCGTCGGGTTCCGCATCATCTCGGCCTCCGCGCCATGGCAGAGGCGGCAGTCAAACTCATGATGGCACCCGATATGGTCGAAATGCGTATGGCTTGCCACCGCCTGCACGGGCCGCTCCGTCACCAGCGGCACCCAGTCGCGCAAAGAGACCACGCCCATCCCGCTATCCACCAGCATGTCGCCATCCCGCCCGCGCACATGCCAGACATTGCAGCGATAGAATTCGCGGATATGCGGCTCGTCGATCCAGGTCACCCCGTCCTCCAGCCGCCGCACGCGCCACCAATCCCCCGGTCCTGCCCGCTCCATCACGCCTCCAGCACCGTGAAATCCTGCGCGCCAAGGTCCATCACGGCCCCCGCCGCCACCTCTGCCCCCTGCGGCAGATGCACCACCAGCCGCAGGTCCGGCGCGGCCAAAGGCGCCACATGGGCGCGCAGATAGGTGCCAAAGAACACCGTCTCCACCACGCGGCAGGGGCCGATCCGCAAGCGGCCCCCTTCTGATATCGCCTCGGGCCGGATGCACAGCACCCCGTCCGGCACCGCCACCGGGCCAAAGGCCGCCGCGCCGCCCTTTACGGGAACCTTGTTCACCTCACCCATGAACCCTGCCGAAAACAGGCTTTTCGGGCGCAGATACAGCTCGCGCGGGGGGCCGACATCGGCAATCCGTCCGCCATTCATCACCACGATCCGATCGGCAATCGCCATCGCCTCTTCCTGATCATGCGTGACATGCACGAATGTCGTTCCCACCCGCCGCTGGATCGCCTTCAACTCATCCTGCATCGCCCGCCGCAGCTTCAGATCCAGCGCCCCCAGCGGCTCATCCAACAGCAGCACATCCGGCTCCACCGCCAAGGCCCGCGCCAGCGCCACCCGCTGCCGCTGCCCGCCCGACAACTCATGCGGCCGCCGCGCCGCGCGCCCCTCCAGCCCCACCAGCGCCAGCATCTCCTCGGCCTTGGCGTCGCGCGCTGCGCGCGAAACCCCCCGCATCCGCAGCCCGAACCCCACATTCTCGGCCAGCGTCATGTGGGGAAACAGGGCGTAATCCTGAAACACCGTCGTCGTGGGCCGATCCTTGGGCGCAACCCCCGCCATATCCCGCCCGCCGATCAGCACGCTGCCCGAAGTCGGCTCGGCAAACCCGCCGATGATGTTCAACAGCGTGGTCTTGCCGCATCCCGAAGGCCCCAGCAGCACCACGAACTCCCCCGCCGCGATCTCCAGATCGACGGCATCCAGCGCCAGCGCGCTGCCATAGCGCTGCGTCACCGCGCGGATGGATACACCGGCCGTCATTTCGCCCTCCGAAACACGAAAACCTCCAGCAGGATCACCAGCGTCACGGATACAAGGAACACCAGCGACCCCACCGCATTGGTCGCAGGCGAAATCCCCGACCGCAGCATCGACCAGATCTCCACCGGCAAGGTCACGTCGAACCGCGTCAGCAGGAAGGCGATGATGAACTCATCCCAACTGAAGGTGACCGACAGGAAAAAGGCCGCCGCCAACGGCGCCGCCAGCATCGGCGCCGAGACCAAGGCCAAGACCTTCCACTCCGGCGCGCCCAGATCGCGCGCCGCGCGTTCGGCGTTCCGCTGCTGGTCGCCCATCGCCGCATAGGTGATGGCGAAACACAGGGGCAGGTTGATCACCACATGCCCCACCCCCGCCGTCCACAGCGACAGCCGCACCCCCGCCTGATTGAACAGCGTCAGCAGACCCAGCGCGATGATCAGATAGCTCACCGTCATCGGCGCGATCAGCACCCCGCGCATCAGCACCGATCCCGGCAGCCGCACCCGCGCCAGCGCATGGGCCGCCAGAAACCCCAAGATCAGCGCGATCAGGGACGAAACCGCCGCCACCAGCGCCGAATTCACCAAGGCCTCCATCAGGTCCCGCTCGCCCAGCACGCGCCCGTACCAGTCCAGCGTAAACCCCTGAAAGGGCGGCACCGGCAGGCGGCCATCCTGAAAGGAAAAGGCCACCAGCACCACCACCGGCAGGAATACAAAGGCATAAGCCACCGCCAGATAGGCCCATGACAACGCGCGCATGATCTACACCCGATCCAGCCGCAGCCAGCGGCTACTGGCGAAATAGGCCAGCGTCACAACCGCCATCAGCACCACCGAAAGGGCCGAAGCCAGCGGGAAATTCCCGCTCCGCCCCAATTGCAGCATGATCAACTGCGGCAGCGTCAGCTCTGCATTGCCGCCCAGAATCTGCGGCGTGATATAATCCCCGATGCACAGCACGAAGGTCAGAAACGCCCCCGTCACCACCCCCGGCAGCGTCAGGGGCAGGATCACATGGCGGAAGGTCTGCCACCGCCCCGCCCCCAGATCCGCCGCCGCCCGCGCATAGTTGGGCGACAACTGGATCAGGTTCGCATAGATCGTCAGCGTCAGCAGCATCACGAAGAAATGGACAAACCCGATCACCGTCGCCGTGCGCGTCGCCGCAATCTCCAACGGTTCCGTAATCAGACCCAGCGACAAGAGCGCCTTGTTCACCACCCCGTTCTGGCCCAGCACCAACAGCCACGCATAGGACCGCACCACATAAGACGTCCAGAACGGCAGCACCGCCAGCAGCAGCGCCAGCCGCTGCCACCGCGCAGGCACCCGGAACGCGATGATCGCGGCCAGCGGATAGGCCAGCACGACCGATACCACCGTCACCACCACCGTGATCTCAAGGCTGTTGATCAACGCCTTCAGCATCGTCCAGTCGGTGAAGATGCGGATGTAATTGCCGGGGTCGAACCCCCGCACCACCTCGCGCCCCTCCATGTGGGCGAAGGACAGCGCGACCATGGCGGCGAAGGGCAGCACGAAGAACGCCGCCGTCCAAAGCAGGGCAGGGGCCACAAGGCCCCAACCCATCCGCCTTTCCCGTGCTGCCAGCGTCACGGCGTCACTGGTTCAGCATTTCGGTCCACAGATCCTGCATCGCCGTATCCAGCGCCGCATCCGGGATCGGGTAAAGCTGCGCCCGCTGCAGATACTCCGTCTGCTCGTTCCAGCGCAGCACCGCCCGCTCTTCCATTGTCAGGGCGTCGCCCGTCTTGGCATTGGCAGGCATCCCCCAATAACAGGACGACGTTGCCAGCCTCGCCTGACCTTGGGGCGACACGATGTATTTCACGAATTCCAGCGCCAGATCCGGCTGGGTCGACCCGGCGACCACCCCGATCGACTGCGCCCAGCGGAGGCCGCCCTGCTTCGGGATCGTCCAGTCAAGGTTGGGATTGTCCGCCGCCAGCACCGCCGTCAGCCATTCGCCCCCGCCCACGACGATATCCACCTCGCCCGTGGCCAGCGCCGTCTGCGCCGATACCACATCCGACACCTGCTTCGACGCCGCCCGCAGCGCCATCAGCGGGTCGCGCAGGCTGGGCAGGTTCTCTGCCGTGATATCGGCGGTGTTGATCCCCTGACCCAGCGCCACAAGGCCCAGCACCGGCAGGTAATAGTCATAGATCCCGATCCGCCCGTCATACTTGCCGCTCGTCAGCGCGGCCATGTCCTCCATGTCGGCAGGATCGACCTTGGTCTTGTCGAAAGAGATCGTGTTGTAGCCGAACTTCTCCGTCACGGCATAGGTCTTGCCGTCCACGGTATTGTTCTCGGCCATTACCACTTCGGGAAAGAAATCCGCCGTCGGCAACTGATCCGCCGGCAGTTCTGCCAGATACCCCGCCTCCACCGCGCGGCCCACATCCACCGCGTCGATCACCAGCACATCCCAATCCCCGGGCTGCGACTGCTCCAGGATCGCCAGACCCGCCGCCGTGCCCTCATATTCCTTCAGGTTCACCGTCACGCCGAACTTCTCTTCGAACGGCTCGATCAGCGCCGGATCGGTATGGTCACACCACACCAGCGCGTTCAGTTCCTGTGCAAAGGACGGGCTCGCCACCGCAAGCAAGGCGACCGCAGTCAGCGGAAGGGTCGAAATCTGGGCCATGTCTCTCTCCATGTCGGGGTCCGTGCAGCGCTTCTCTGCGGCGCGATCACGAAAAAGAATTGAGTTCGTTCAATTTTGAAGTCAATGTCAAAATTCGGGCAATTTACGAACGGCAACGATGACTGGACTGCGTGAAAGACAGAAGGCCGACCGCACCCGCCGCATCATCGAGGCGGCCGCGCGGCTGTTCCGCGACCACGGCTATGGCGCCATCCGGATCGAGGATATCGCCCAGGCGGCCGAGGTGTCGGTCGGCACGCTCTACAACTACTTCACCAACAAGGGCGATCTCCTCCTCGCCATCGTGTCGATGGAGGTGGAAGAGGTCCTCGAGGCTGGCAAGGCGATCGTGGCCGATCCGCAAGATGACATCGCCCGCACGCTGGGCGCGCTGCTCGGCATCTATTTCGACCATTCCCTCTACTATCTGTCGAAAGAGATGTGGCGCACCGCCATGGCCATCTCGATCGAAGCGCCGGGAACCCCCTTCTCCGCCCGCTACACCGAACTCGATGGCCAGTTGGCCGCACAGGTCTGCGACCTGATCCACGAATTGCAGCGCCGCGGCTATGCCCGCGCCGATGTGGATGCGCAGGCGGTGGGCCAGCTTCTGTTCAACAACCTCAATCAGATGTTCACCGAATTCGTAAAGGATGAGGCGATGACATTGTCCGCCCTCCATGCCGCGACCGCCCGCCAGAATGCCCCCGTGGCCGAGCTTCTGGCCAAAGGCTAGCCGCTTCATCTTGGCCCAAATACCCAATTCCACCCGCACCACCCCCACCCCGGCCGCCTGAAGGCGTCCTCCCCTCCCCCGCTGGCGGGGGAGGGGCCGGGGAGGGGGGCGTTCGTCCGGAAAAGCCAGGGGCCGGCGTTACAGATCCTTCACCAGCCGCAGCGCATCATATATGGCCGCATGGGTGTTGCGCGCCTCGACCGCATCCCCGATGCGGAACAGCTGGAACCCCGACGGCCCGCCCGTCATCTCCTGCGGGCGCCCCTCGATCAGCGCCTCGTAATCCACCGCGCCAAGGTTCACCGACAGCGGTTTCAGATCGAAATAGATCTGCGCCAAGGGCTGCGTCCCGTGATTCACCACGATCTGGTCGAACGTCCGCTCCTGCCGCAGGTCGCGCCGGTAATCCGACCCGATCACCGCTTTCAGGCGGTTGCCATCCCGCGCCACGGCCAGCAGCCGGTAGGTCACGGTGAAGGTCACCGCCTTGTCCTGCATCGCCCGCATATAAGGAACAAGGTTCATCCCCATCACCTCGGGCGCGAAGGTGCGGTCGGGTGTCATCACCTCCACCACCGCCCCGCTTTCCGCCAGAAGCTGCGCCGCCTGCATCGCCGTATGGTCGCCCGCATCATCATAAAGCAGCACATTCGCCCCCGGCTTCACATCGCCCGACAGGATATCCCACGCGCTGATCACCAGCTCGTTGCCCGCCTCCAGCACCTCGGTCTCGGGCATCCCGCCCGTAGCAACGATCACCACATCCGGCCGCTCGGCCAGCACATCCGCGGCCTCGGCCCATGTGTTGAACCGAAACTCCACATCCCGGGCCGCGCATTGCGCCATGCGCCAGTCGATGATCCCGATCATCTCGGCCCGCCGCTTCGATTGCGCCGTCAGCCGCACCTGCCCGCCAGGCTGATCCGCCGCCTCGAACACCACCACGCGGTGCCCCCGTTCCGCCGCCACCCGCGCGGCTTCCAGCCCCGCCGGCCCCGCGCCCACGACCACCACCTTCCGCGCCCCTGCGGCCCGCGTGATGACATGCGGCATCGTCTCTTCCCGCCCCGTCGCCGGGTTGTGGATGCACAGCGCCATGCCGCCCTGATAGATGCGGTCAAGGCAATAGGTCGCCCCCACGCAGGGGCGGATATCCTCTTCCCGCCCCTCGATCACCTTCCGCACGATATGCGGGTCCGCCATATGCGCCCGCGTCATCCCCACCATGTCCAACTGCCCGGTCGCCACCGCATGCCGCGCGGTCGCCACATCGGGGATGCGCGCCGCGTGGAAGGTGGGTAGCCCCACCTCGGCCCGCACGCGCCCCGCAAAATCCAGATGGGGCGAGGCGCGCATCCCCTGCACCGGGATCACATCCGTCAGCGCGGCATCGGTATGGATCCGCCCCCGGATGATGTTCAGGAAATCTACCAGCCCCGAATCCCGGAACCGCCGCGCCATCTCGATCCCCTCTTCCGGGGGGATGCCGCCCGGCTCATCCTCATCCGCCACATAGCGCACCCCCAGCAGGAACTCCGGCCCCACCCTCTCGCGGCAGGCGGCCAGCACCTCCATCGCAAAGCGCAACCGGTTGTCCAGAGTGCCCGCATAAGGCCCATCCGCCGCCGCGGTCAGCGGGCTGATGAACTGGTCCATCAGATGGCCGTAACATTCGAACTCCACCCCATCCAGACCTGCTGCCTTCATCCGCTCCGCCGCATCGGCATAGTCGCGGATGATCCGCGCGATATCCCAATCCTCGATGATCTTGGGGAAGGCCCGATGCGCCGGTTCCCGCGATTTCCCCGGCGCCACCACCGGCAGCCAGTCGCCCTTGTCCCAGCGCGTCCGCCGCCCCAGATGGCTGATCTGGATCATCACCGCCGCGCCCGCCGCGTGGCAGTCATCGGCCAGCCGCCGCATCCACGGCACCACCTCATCCTTCCAGACCAGCACATTGCCAAAGGCAGGCGGGCTGTCGCGGCTGACGCTGGCCGACCCCGCCGTCATCACCATGGCAACGCCCGCCTTCGCCCGCTCCAGATGATACAGCCGATAGCGATCCTTCGGCATCCCGTCCTCGGTATAGGCGGGCTCATGGCTCGTCGTCATGATCCGGTTGCGCAGGGTCAGATGCTTCAACCGATAGGGCTGCAACAGGGGATCGTTCGACATGGGGCGCGGCCTCCGGGCGTGGCATCAGGGCAGCATCCTGCAAAATGTTCACACCTGTCAAGTTTGCAATCACCTGTGAACATTTCCTTGCGACCGCATCCCCCAGCCGCTACCCTTCCCCCATGACGCAGGACACTCAACCCGAAACCGGATGGCGCGGCTCGCCCGAGGTCTGGCTCGACGCCGCCCTCGCCCTGCTCGTCGAAGGTGGGATCGACGCCGTCCGCATCCAGCCCCTTGCCAAACGGCTGAAGATCGCGCGCACCAGCTTTTACTGGCACTTCACCGACCGCGACACCCTGCTCTCCGCCATGGCCGAGGCTTGGGTCGCCCGCACCACCACCGGCCTTGTCGCCGCCTGCGCCGCCTATGCCGAAAGCCGGGCCGAGGCGATGCTGAACGTCATCTCCTGCTTTCTCGACGACACCGCCTTCGACAGCGGCCTCGAACATGCCGTCCGCGCCTGGGCGTTGCAGGATCCCGCCATCACCGCCCGCCTCCATGCCGAGGATGACACGCGCATCGCCGCCCTCACCGCGCTCTACCACCGTTGGGGCATCACCGGGGTGGACGCCGACACCCGCGCCCGCGCCGTCTATCTCACGCAGATCGGCTACATCTCCATGCAGGTCACCGAATCCCTCGCCACCCGCATGGCCCGTATCCCCTCTTACGTCGAACTCTTCACCGATGCCGCGCCCGGCCCCCGCGAACTCGCGCGCTTCCATGCCCGCCACGGCTTCACCGCCTAGCTGCCGCCTTGCGGCCCGGGCACGGCCCGCCTACCTTCCGCGCGCAAAGACAGGGGAAGGGGCCCGCCATGCTCACCGCCTATCGTGAAGTCGAAGGCCGCCTGATCCGCCTCGCCCCTGAGGCACCGCTTTCCACCGCGGTCTGGATCGACCTCCTCCGCCCCACCGATGACGAAGCCGCCGCCGTCACCGCCCTCGGCCTCGATGTCCCCACCCTTGACGACATGGAGGAAATCGAAATCTCCAACCGCCTCTATCGCGAAGGCGGCACCGATTACCTCACGGTCCAACTGACGGGCCATTCCGAAACACATGGCCCCATCTCCGGCCCCGTCACCTTCATCCTCTCGTCCAGCCGCCTGGTCACCGTCCGCCACCACGACAGCCGCCCCTTCGAAACCTACCCCACCCGCGCCGACAAGGTCGGTCCCGGCTGCACCAATGCCAATGGCATCTTCCTGTCGCTGATCGAAGAAATCGTCGGCCGCCTCGCCGATCTGCTGGAATCCTCGGGCCGCAGTCTCGATCACGTCTCGCGCACCGTCTATGTCCCCGGCAAGCGCGGCCAGAACCAGAAACGGCTCGAAGTCGCGCTGCGCCAGATCGGGCGCGAGGCGGAACTGCTCGGCAATATCCGCCTTGCCCTTCTGACCCTGAACCGCGCGCTGGGCTTTTACACCCAGACCGCCCGCGAACGCATCGGCGACGAAGGGCTTTCCGCATCTGTCGCCAACCTCATGCGCGATATGGACGCGCTCGAGGTGCATACCGATTTCCTGTCGCAACGCGTGGGCCTCGCCTCCGATGCCACGCTTGGCATGATCAACCTGCAACAGAACTCCACCGTCCGCATCGTTTCGGTCGTGGCGGTGCTCTTCTCGCCCCCCACGCTCATCGCCTCGATCTACGGGATGAACTTCGACGTGATGCCGGAACTGCAACAGCCTTGGGGCTATCCCGCCGCGCTCCTGTCCATGCTCGCGGCCTCGCTCATCGCCTATCTCTATTTCCGCTGGAAGAACTGGCTCTAGACGGCCACGCCCCCGCGCCACACGCCGCGCAAGGCCCAGTCCGGCCCCAGATGCACCATATCGGCTCGCGCGCCGGGCCGCAGATGCCCCAGATCGCCCCGCCCGATCACCGCCGCAGGGATTGCCGATGCCATGGCAAGCGCCCGCTGTGCCGCGATCCCCACCGCATCGACCAACACCTGCACCGCCCGCGGCAGGGTCAGATCCGCCCCCGCCAGCGTGCCATCTTCCAGCGTCAATCGACCCTGCGACCGCAGAATCCGCCGCCCGCCTAGATGGAACTCCGTCGCCGTCGTTCCGGCCAGCGCCATGCAGTCCGACACAAGGAAGACGCCCTCCCGCTTTGCCGCCAGCGCCACCTTCATCGTCACTGGGTCCACATGGATGCCATCCGCGATCAGCCCGGCGAAACCATCGCCGGCCAGCACCGCCCCCACCAACCCCGCCTCGCGGTTGCCCAGCTGGCTCATGGCGTTGAACAGATGGGTGGCACAGCGCGCGCCCGCCGCCATCGCCGCCTGCGCCTCTGCCGCGCGGCAATCCGTATGTCCCAGCGACACGATCACCCCCGCCGCCGCCATCGCGGCGATTTGGTCCGCCGTCACGCTTTCGGGCGACACCGTCACCATCAGCGCCGGCAATTCCGCCGCCGCCTCGATGACCAGCGCCAGATCGCGCGCCTCCATCAGCCGGATCAGGCCCGCGTCATGCGCCCCCTTGCGCCGCACATCCAGATGCGGCCCCTCCAGATGCAGGCCCAGAAAGCCCGGCACCTGCGCCTTGGTCGCCGCGATCCCCGCCTCCACCACCCGCGCGGTCGCGGTATAGGTATCGGTGATCAGCGTGGGCAGGCATCCCGTTGCCCCCAACTGCGCCTGAACCGCGCAAATCGTCTCTAACACGGTCAGATCGGTAGCTTCATCCACCGCGAACCCGCCCGCCCCGTTGATCTGCAGGTCCACAAAGCCCGGCGCCAGCACCCCGCCGCCAAGGTCCACCACCCGCCCCTCCGGCGTGCCGATCCCCGCGACCATGCCATCTTCCACGATCAGCGCGCCGTCCCGGAACTGCGCCCCGTCAAAGACCCGCGCCCCGGTGTATGAAGTCCGCGCCATCACACCGTCTCCGTCACCTTGCGAAGATGCGGCGGCGTGTCGGGGTCAAACCCCCGCCGCCGGGCCAGCGCCTCGACAAACCCGTAGAAACCCACCGCCAGCACCAAAGGCGCCACCAGCGGGTGCAGCCCGCCGACCGACGGCAGCATTTCGCAGCCCGCCGCTTCCGCCCCGGTGACAAAGACATCCGCCCCCTGCGCCGCCAGCCTTTCGCAGGTCTGGACCACGCCCGCCTGTGCCGCATCCTCCACCGCCAGCGCCAGAACGGGGAACTGCGCCTGCACGATCGCGCTCGGCCCATGCAGCACTTCCGCCGCCGAATAGGCCTCTGCATGCAGACCGCAGGTTTCCTTAAGCTTCAGCGCCGCTTCGCAGGCAATCGCAAAGGCCGGGCCACGCCCCAGCACATAACCCTGCTGCGCCCGCGCCATCCGCGCGGCAAGGGGCGACCAGTCCAGCGCAAGCGCCGCCTGAAACGCCTCGGGAATCGTCTCTATTGCGGCCCGAAGCGCCGCATCCTCCTGCCATTCCGCCACCAGCGCCAGCGCGGCCAGAACCGATGTCACAAAAGTCTTGGTCGCCGCCACCGACTGCTCCACCCCCGCCCGCAGCGGCAGGCAATGGGCAGACGCCGCCGCCATCGGGCTGTCATCGAAATTCGTGATCGCCACCGACAGCGCACCCCCGACCCCCGCCGCCCGCATCATCTCCACGATGTCCGGGCTGCGGCCCGACTGGGAAATCCCCACGCAAGCCGCCCCATTCAGGCGCAAGGGCCGCCCATAGACCGACGCCACCGATGGCCCGACCGATGCCACCGGCACCCCCGCCAGCAATTCCACCGCATACTTCAGATAGGTCGCCGCATGGTCCGAAGACCCCCGCGCCACCGTCACGATCAGCCCCGGATCGGCGGCCCGCATCGCCGCTGCCGCCGCCATCAGCGCCCCCTGCGATTCCATCAGAAATCGTCTCGAAACCTGCGGAATCTCCTGCACTTCGCGCAGCATATGGCTCGTCATGGATCTTTCCTTTCCGTATCCGGTGCCAGCTTCAGCTCCACCGCAAAATCATAGGCGTCGCCCCGGTAGAGCGACCGCGTGAATTCCACCACCCGCCCATCCGGCAGGTATCCGATCCGTTCGATCCGCAGCCCTGCCGCCCCCGGTGGCACATGCAGCAGTTCCGCATCCCGCGCGCCCAGATTGGCCGCTGAAATGCGCTGCACCGCCCGCACGGGCCGCATCCCCCGCGCCTCCAGCACCGCATAAAGCGACGCCTCTACCCCTTCCGGCTCCGGCAGCACCGCCGCGGAAAGCGAGGCGCGTTCGATCGCCAGCGGCACCCCGTCCGACCGCCGCACCCGTTCCAGCCGCGCCACCCGGTCCCCGGCGCCCAGACCCAGCGCCATCACCTCTTCCGGCGCAGGCGCGTGCAGCCCGCGCGTCAGCCAGACCGATTCCACGTTCTTGCCCCGCCGCGCCATATCTTCGGTAAAGCTTGTCAGCAGGCTCAGCGCCTGCTCCAGCCGCTCCACCCGCTGCGCGACAAAGGTGCCCGATCCCCGCTTCTGCACCAGTTGGCCGGATCCGACCAACCCTTCCACGGCCTTGCGCACAGTCACCCGCGAAAGCCCCGTCATCGCCGCCATGTCCCGCTCGGGCGGCAGGCTGTCGCCGGGCTTCAACCGGCCTGCCGCGATGGCTTCGCCGATCCGCCGCTGCAGTTGCAGGTAAAGCGGCCCGCCTCCCACGTCCTCAAACCCGGCGGACGAGAACAGCTGCTCCATCACGCCACCTCCCGCGCGAGCAGAAGCGCCCCGTGCAGCGCCGTCCCCGCCGGCGCCCGGATCGGGAACCGTCCTGCCATGCGCTGGGCGAAAACAGTCCCTAAACCGCCCAAAAACACGACCGGCAGATCCTGCGCCCCGCGCAGCACTGCCACCGCCTCGGCCACATCCGCCTCGGCCCGGTCCATCACCGCAACGGCGGCCGGATCATCGCTTTCCACCACCCTTGGCGCCAGCGCCGCGAAATCCGCAGGCCGGGCGCGCAGGGAAAAGGCCACCACGCCATCCGGCCCCCCCATTTCGTCCACCAGTCCCGCCAGCAGGGGCGTCATCGCCGTGAACCCGTCCACCGCGCGCAGGGCGGCCGTCAGCATCGCCCGCCCGATCCAGGCCCCGCTCGCCTCATCCCCTAGCACCAGCCCGCGCCCGCCGATCTGCCGGATCGCTCCCGCCCGCTGCACCGCAAAGACCGACCCGGTCCCCAACGCCGCCACGACGCCATCGCCATCGCCCAGCGCACCCTTCACCGCTGTGATCGCATCCGTCACAACCGCCATCCGCGACCATGGCAGAACCGCGCGCAACCGTTCCGGCGCCCCGGCCGCATTGGCCCCGGCCAGCCCCAGCCCCGCCGCGACCACCACGCCGCCGCCCGCTGCTGCCAGCGCCGCCTCTGCCGCTGCCATGATGTTCGCCGCCGCCCCGACAGGATCGGATGCGATATTGGCAGGCCCCACCGCCGCACGGCCACGGATCACGCCCGCAGCATCCGCCACAGCCGCGCGGCACCCCGTGCCGCCCCCGTCAATTCCCAGAAAAAGTTGCATGGCGAATCCTCTTCACCCACAAGATACCAAAACAATACCAAATGGAAAGAACCTTTGCAAAACTGGCAGAGAACCGGGCCATTTCCGCGTGAAATCAGAAGATGCTTTACTAATTGGTATTAGTTTGGCATTATCAGACAAACAGGAAGGGAATCACATGGCAGACCGCCCGACAGAGGCCCGTCATCCGAAATCCGCAGGCATCCACGCCCTGCCGGGCGCGGCGGCGCTGTCCCATCTACTGGATGCGCAGCTGGCCGCGCTGGCCATGGTGCGGCCTGCCATCCCCATGATCGACCAGGCGGCCACCGCCGCCGCCGCCAGCCTGCGCGCAGGCGGAAAACTGGCCTATGCCGGGGCTGGGTCCTCTGGCCTCATGGCACTGGCCGATGCGCTGGAACTGGCGGGCACCTTCGGCATCCCGCCCGACCGCACGCCAACCCTTTTCGCAGGGGGCGCCGCCGCGCTGCTGCACATGACCGGCGCGGTCGAGGATGATCCCGCTCTGGCCGGGGCCGATTTCCAACGCGCTGGCCTGTCGCGGGGCGACACGATGCTTTGCCTCTCTGCCTCTGGCGGCACGCCCTACACCTGCGCCCTTGCCAAAATGGCGCGCGATGCCGGGCTGACGGTGGTCGGTCTTGCCAATGTCGCAGGGTCGATCCTGCTTCAACAGAGCCACATTTCCATCCTTCTCGACACCGGGCCCGAAGTCGTGAACGGCTCCACCCGCATGGGGGCGGCGACGGCGCAGAAGGTGGCGCTGAACATGCTGTCGGTGCGCGTGGGGATTCTGCTTGGCCATGTCCATGATGGCTATATGGTCAACGTCGTGGCGGATAACGCCAAGCTTGCCCAGCGCGCGGCGCGTATCGTGGCGGGGATCGCCCGTTGCGACATGGCCGCCGCGCAGGCCGCGCTGGCCCAGACGGGCGGCGCGGTAAAACCGGCGATCCTGATCGCCGCCGGGGCCACGGCCGCACAGGCCGCGGCCCACCTGAAGAACAGCGACGGGGCCATCGGCCCGGCTCTCGCCGCTTGCACAACACAAGGCCACCAACAGGGAGTATCTCAATGACCAGAACATTCCGCTTCGCGCTTCTCGCCTCCACGCTTCTGGGCGGGGCGGCCTCGGCGCAGGATGTGACGCTGACGATCGAAAGCTGGCGCAACGATGACCTGACCATCTGGCAGGACACGCTGATCCCCGCGTTCGAGGCGCAGAACCCCGGCATCAAGGTCGTCTTCGCGCCCACCGCGCCCGCCGAATACAACGCCGCGCTCAACTCCAAGCTCGCCGCAGGCAGCGCCGGTGACTTGATCACCTGCCGCCCCTTCGATGCTTCGCTGGAACTGTACAATCAGGGCCACCTGACAGATCTCTCGGGTCTGGCCGCGATGGCCAACTTCTCGCCCGTCGCGAAATCCGCCTGGCAGACGGATGACGGCAGCGCCACCTTCTGCGTGCCCATGGCCTCGGTCATCCACGGCTTCATCTACAACGCCGATGCCTTCGCCGAACTGGGCCTGTCGGTTCCCACCACGCGCGACGAATTCTTCGCCGTGCTCGACGCGATCAAGGCCGACGGCACCTACATCCCCATGGCGATGGGCACCAACGACCAGTGGGAAGCCGCCACGATGGGGTACAACAACATCGGCCCGAACTACTGGAAGGGCGAAGAAGGCCGCCTCGCCCTGATCGCGGGCGAACAGAGCCTGACCGATCCGCAATGGGTTGCCCCGTTCGAAGAGCTGGCCCGCTGGAAGGACTATCTGGGTGACGGGTTCGAGGCCCAGACCTACCCCGACAGCCAGAACCTCTTCACCCTTGGCCGTGCCGCCATCTACCCGGCCGGTTCGTGGGAAATCTCGGGCTTCAACGCGCAGGCGGGCTTCAAGATGGGCGCCTTCCCGCCCCCGGTCGCCGCGGCAGGCGATACCTGCTACATCTCGGATCACACCGACATCGCCATCGGCCTGAACGCCAAGTCGCCCAATGCCGAGGCCGCGACCAAGTTCCTGGAATGGGTGGGCAGCGCCGAATTTGCCACGCTCTATGCCAACGCCCTGCCGGGCTTCTTCAGCCTGAACTCCACCCCGGTGGAAATGCAGGACCCGCTGGCGCAGGAATTCGTGTCGTGGCGCGGCAAGTGCCAACCGACGATCCGCTCCACCTATCAGATCCTGTCGCGCGGCACGCCGAACCTTGAGAACGAGACGTGGAACGCCTCGGCCAACGTGATCCGCGGCAGCGAAACCCCGGCAGACGCGGCCAAGCGCCTGCAGGACGGGCTGGCCAGCTGGTACGCCCCGCAGCAGTAAACCCGCAGCGCCGGGGGGCCGCATCGGCCCCCCGGACCCCCCCCATCCCTCACCCTCAGGCCGCATCGCGGATCGGGGAGGCTGGCATGGGTATTTTTCGCCAAGATGAAGGAGGCAGGCCGATGGCTTCACGCAAGCCTTTCCGCTGGCATATCGGCGTATTCCTTGCGCCCGCCGTGCTGGTCTATACCGCCATCATGATCATCCCGCTTTTCGGGACGCTCAACCTGTCGCTTTACAATCTGGAAGGGCAGAACCGCATCTTCGTGGGGCTGGCGAATTTCGCCACGCTTTTCGGCGATCCGCGTTGGTCGGATGCCTTCTGGAACGCGCTGTGGAACAATTGCTGGTTCTTCCTTGTCCACATGGCCATCCAGAACCCCATCGGCATCCTGCTGGCGGCGCTGCTCTCCTCCCCCCGCCTGCGCATGGCGGCCTTCTACCGCACCGCGATCTTCATCCCCACCATCCTGTCCTTCGTGATCGTGGGCTTCGTGTGGAAGCTGATCCTGTCGCCCATCTGGGGCATCGCGCCCGGGATGCTGGATGCGGTCGGGCTCAAATCCCTGTTCGCGCCCTGGCTGGGGCGCGAGGAATATGCGCTAACCACCCTCGCCCTCATCTCCGTCTGGCAGTTCGTCGGCATCCCCATGATGCTGATCTACGCCGCGCTGCTGTCGATCCCCGATGACGTGATCGAGGCGGCGGAAATGGACGGGCTCACCGGCCTGAGCCAGTTCTGGAAGATCAAGCTGCCCCTGATCCTGCCGTCGATCGGGATCATCTCTATCCTCACCTTTGTCGGCAATTTCAACGCCTTCGACCTGATCTATGTCTCGCAGGGGGCGCTGGCCGGGCCGGATTTCAGCACGGATATCCTTGGCACCTTCCTCTACCGCACCTTCTTTGGCTTCCAGCTTCAACTGGGCGACCCGCATATGGGCGCGACCATCGCCACCGCCATGTTCGCGATCATCCTTGTCGGGGTCTGCCTTTACCTCTTCGGCATCCAGACGCGGCTGCGCCGCTATCAATTCTAGGGGGCGATCATGGCCAAGACCCGCAGCCACGCCGGACGCAGCATCGCCGCCCATGCGATCCTGATCACCTATACGCTGATCGCGCTTTTCCCGGTCTTCGTGATCGTCATCAACAGCTTCAAATCCCGCCGGGCCATCTTTGCCGAACCGCTGATGCCGCCCCTGCCCGGCAACTGGGATCTGGTGGGCTATCAGACGGTGCTGAAGCAGGGGGATTTCTTCCTGTATTTCCAGAATTCCATGATCGTCACGGTCGCGAGCCTGTTCTTCGTGCTGCTCTTTGGCGCGATGGCGGCCTTTGCCCTGTCGGAATACCGCTTCCGCGGCAACCTGCTGATGGGCCTTTACCTCGCGCTGGGCATCATGATCCCCATCCGCCTCGGAACCGTGGCGATCCTCGAAATGATGGTTTCGGCCGGTCTGGTGAATACCCTGACCGCCCTCATCCTCGTCTACACCGCCCAAGGGCTGCCGCTTGCCGTCTTCATCCTGTCGGAGTTCATGCGGTCGGTGTCGGATGACCTGAAGAATGCAGGCCGCATCGACGGCCTGTCGGAATACCGCATCTTCTTCACCCTCGTCCTGCCGCTGGTCCGCCCCGCCATGGCAACCGTCGCCGTCTTCACCATGATCCCGATCTGGAACGACCTCTGGTTCCCCCTGATCCTTGCGCCAAGCGAGGGAACGAAGACCATCACCCTTGGGTCACAGGTCTTCATCGGCCAGTTTGTCACCAACTGGAACGCCGTCCTCGCCGCCCTCTCCCTCGCCATCGTCCCGGTGCTGGTGCTGTACCTCATCTTCTCGCGCCAGCTGATCCGCGGCATCACCGCCGGAGCCGTCAAATGACCCCCATCCGCACGCTTGTCGCAGGCCTTGGCACCATGGGCCGCAGCCACGCGCTGGCCTATCACCGCAATCCGGCCTTCGATCTGGTCGGTCTGGTGAACCGGTCCACGCCAAAGCTCGATCCGTCGATGGACGGCTACACCATCGAACCGGATTACAAACAGGCTCTAACAAGGCTGAAACCCGATCTCGTCAACATCTCCACCTATTCCGACAGCCATGCCGATTACGCCTGCATGGCGATGGAACAGGGGGCGCATGTCTTCGTCGAAAAGCCGCTGGCGACCACCGTCGCTGATGCCCGCCGCGTGGTCGATTGCGCCCGGGCCAACAAGCGCAAGCTCGTCGTGGGCTACATCCTGCGCCACCACCCGTCATGGATGCGCTTGATTTCCGAGGCGCGCGCCCTGGGCGGGCCTTACGTCTTTCGCCTGAACCTGAACCAGCAATCCTCAGGTCCCACATGGGAGGTGCACAAGACCCTGATGCAGACCACATCGCCCATCGTCGATTGCGGCGTCCATTATGTCGATGTCATGTGCCAGATCACCGATGCCAAACCGGTCGAGGTGCGGGGGATGGGCCTGCGCCTGTCGAACGAAATCGCGCCCGACATGTACAATTACGGCCATTTCCAGGTGCTGTTCGCCGATGGGTCGGTGGGCTGGTATGAGGCAGGCTGGGGCCCCATGATGTCGGATACCGCCTTCTTCGTGAAGGATGTGGTCAGCCCGAACGGCGCCGTCTCCATCCGCATGCCGGAAAGCGCGCGGTCGGATGACCATGACACCCACACCAAAACCGCCACCATCCGCGTCCACCGCGTGGGCCAGCCGGATGAGGATCTATCCATGGCTGACGAACCCGGCCATCAGGACCTCTGCGAACGCGAACAGGCCTATATGGCCCGCGCCATCACCGAAGACCTCGATCTCACCCGCCACATGGAAGACGCGGTCCAATCCCTCGCCATCTGCCTTGCCGCCGACGAAAGCGTTCGGTCCGGCCAGCCCGTCAAACTGTAAAGGGGTTATCCATGGGTGCGCTGACGCTGTCCAAAGTCACCAAATCCTTCGGCAAGACCGAGGTCATCAAAGGCGTGGATCTCCACGTTGGCGAAGGCGAATTCTGCGTCTTCGTCGGCCCCTCCGGCTGTGGGAAATCCACCCTTTTGCGCATGATCGCGGGGCTGGAGGATGTCACCTCCGGCACTGTGACGCTGGATTCCCGCGAGATCACGGATGAAGCCCCGGCAAAGCGCGAGATTGCCATGGTCTTTCAGACCTACGCGCTCTACCCCCACCTGACGGTGCGCGACAACATGAGCCTTGCCCTGAAACAGGCTGGCGAGCCAAAGGCAAAGATCGACCAGGCCACCGCCCGCGCTGCCGCCATGCTGGCGCTGGAACCTTACCTCGACCGCCGGCCCGCCGAACTGTCGGGCGGTCAGCGCCAGCGCGTCGCCATCGGCCGCGCCATCGTGCGCACGCCAAAGCTCTTCCTCTTCGACGAACCGCTGTCGAACCTCGACGCCGCGCTGCGCGTGCAGACCCGCATCGAAATCGCCCGCCTGCACCGCGAACTCGGCGCGACGATGGTCTATGTCACCCATGACCAGGTCGAGGCGATGACGCTGGCCGACAAGATCGTCGTCCTGCGCGCCGGGATCGTGGAACAGGTGGGATCGCCGATGGAACTGTACAACAACCCCGCCAACACCTTTGTTGCGGGCTTCATCGGCAGCCCGCAGATGAACTTCCTGAAATCTGCCGCCCTCGGCCAGCGCGGCGAAACCACGGGCATCCGTCCCGAACACCTTACCCTGTCGCGCGAGGCAGGCACCATCCCCGGCACCGTCAGCCATGTCGAAAAACTGGGCGGCGAAACGCTGGTCTATGTCCGCACCGAACCCCACGGCCTGCTGACGGTGCGGCTTTTCGGCGAACACAACTATACGGTGGATGAACCCGTCCACCTGACCGCCGACGCCACCCGCGCCTTCCACTTCGATGCCGCAGGCCAGCGCCTGCGGTGATCCCCGTCCCGTCGCGGCCCATCCCGTCGCAGACTGAGTCATTTTCGCCATAGCCAACCCGCAGGCCGCAACCTTCCCGGGAACATGTTCGAAAAGTGCTGGAAATGTGGCCGGTTTAAGGCTATGCGTTTTTGCAAGGCCCACAAATAGGGCCAATCAAGAGCGGTGCGCCGGCACATTTTCCGGCGGTTGAGGCGGAGAAGATGTAATGAGTTCGGCGATTGATTTCGCCGTCCGCACGGCTGCGGGCGGCACGACCTACGGCCATGTGGCAGGCGCAGGCGAAAGCAGCTTCATTCAGTCAGGCCTGGGCGACAGCCTGTCGCTGAACCTCACGCCGCAAAGCGTGATCGGCTATACCCGGCAGGGCAACGACCTGCTGATCGAACTGTCCGACGGGCGCACCATCACCGTGGCCGACTGGTTCGACGCCCCCGCCGATAACCCCAACCGCCTCTACCTCTCCAGCGATGGCATGGTGACCGAGGTGCAGCTCTCCGATGCCGGAAACGGCGTGCTGGCAGCGAACTTCTCGCTCGCCGCCGGGGCCGAGAAGTGGAGCCCGCTCGACGATCTGCGCTTCGACGATGGCGATCCCGTCGTCACCCTCGCCGGCACGGGCGAAGAAGATCCCGCCGGCATGGGCATCTTCGCCCCCGCCCTGCTGGGCTGGGGCGGCGCCGGTCTGGCCGGGGCCGCGATCGTGGGCGGCGGGGTCATCATCGGTGGCGGTGGTGGTGGTGGTGGTGGCGGTGGTGGCGGCGGCGGCCCCACCTATACCCGCAGCATTGATGGCAATGGCACCACCACCACCATCACCACGAACACAGACACGCCCGCGATCACCGTCACCGGCACCGGCCAGCCGGGCGACAGCGTCGCCGTCACCATCGGCACCCAGACCCAGACCGTCACGGTTGCCGCCGATGGCACATGGACGGCGGGCTTCTCTGGCCCCACCCTGCCCGCCGACGGCACCCACACCGCCACCGCCGTCTTCACCGGCAACGGGACCACCGCCACGCTGACAGGCGGCGCCTTCGTCATCGACATGACGCCACCCCCCGTGGCCGCCACCGATGGCGTGCAATCCTCGGGCGATGTCGAAAACCTTGCTGAATACGCCGATGGCGTCACGATCGGCGGCACCACCGAACCGGGCGCCACGGTCAATGTCACGCTTGGCACCCCCGGCACGCCCGACGCCATCACCCGCCCTGCCACGGTCGATGCCGATGGCACATGAACCCTCACCCTCACCCCGCAGGAAATCGCGGGCGGCGAGCGTAGCCAGACCGTCACCATTGTCGCGACCGACCCGCTCGGCAACACGCGCAGCATCACCGAAACCATCGTCCTCGATACCATCGCCCCGCCGCTCGCGGTCAATGCCATCGCGGGCGACAACCTCATCAACCGAACGGAAAGCCAGTCCGCCCTCACCATCGGCGGCACGGCGACCGCCAACACCACCGTCACGCTGGCCATCGAAGGCATCGCCGGAACCGTGACTGTGACGGCGGATGCCAACGGCAACTGGTCCCACAGCCTGCCCGCAGGCACCTTCCCGCCGGGCACCTATACCCGCACGGTCACCGCCACCACGATGGACGCGGCGGAAAACCCCACCACCGTCACCCGCACGATCAACATCGACACGGAAATGTCGGTCGCCATCAACCCCGCCCCCTTCGCCACCGACAACGTGGTGAACCTGGCCGAGGCGGGCGGCACCCTCACGCTCAGCGGCACCGCCGCCGCCGATGCCACGCGGGTCGAGGTGCAGTGGAACGGCCAACCCATCCCCGCCACGCTGAACGGCGATGGCACATGGTCCATCCAGTTCCCCGCAGGCGCGGCGGGCAGCATCACCCGCGACAGCACGATCACCGTCACGGCATGGGATGCGGCAGGCAACAGCGAAACCGCTACGCGCCCCATCCGCATCGACCTTGAAACCGCGATCACGGTAGAGCCGCAGCCCGTGGGGGCCGACGGCATCTTGTCGGGTGCCGAACGTAGCGCGGGCTTCACCCTCGACGGCACGGCGGAACCTGGCGCCGCCGTCTATCTGGCGCTCAACGGCACGGCCCATGGCCCCATCACCGCCGATGCGAACGGGCTGTGGTCCTACACCTTCACCCCCGCCGCGCTTGCGGGCCTGACCGATGCGCAGGGCGGCACGCTTACCGCCTATTCCATCGACACCGCCGGAAACCGCAGCGCGACCGAAACCCGCAGCTTCACCGTCGATACCACCGTCGGCAGCTTCACCTTCGCCGCCCCCGATCTGTCCGGCACAGTCAATGACGGCCCGCGCGACCCGTCTGTCCTGAACGCGGTGGAACGCAACGCGGGTATCATCGCCCAAGGCACCGTGGAACCCGGCGCCACCGTCCGCATCACCGTGGCCGAAACCGGCTGGACGACCACGATCCCCGCTGATCAGACGGCAGGCGGCACATGGCGCGTCACCCTGCCGGCCGACGCCCTGCCGCAGGGCGCCGCCGCCAGCGCCACGATCACCGCCACCGCGACCGATGCGCTGGGCAACACCGCCCCCCCGCAAAGCCAGACCATCGCAATCGACACGGTCGTTGCCGATTTCAACGCCTCCAGCATCCGCCTCGGCACCGGCACGGACAACATCCTGAACGCCACCGAACATGGCGCAGGCCTCCCCGTCTCGGGTCAGGGCGAAGCCGGGTCCACCGTCACCGTCACCATGAACGGCCACACCCGCACCGCGCTGGTGGGCGACACCGGGCAATGGTCGTTGACCTTTACCCCCGATCAGGTGCCCACCGGCGAACGCAGCAACATCCCCGTCTCGGTCACTGCCACCGATACGGCAGGCAACACCAGCGGCCCCTTCACCGTGACTTATGGGGTGGATACCGTCGCCCCCGGCACGCCCACCGTGATCGAAACGCAGGATGTGGCGGGCGCGATGCGCGGCCTGACCACCGCGGCCAGCGATGACAGCTACAGCTTCCACCGCGTCGATGCGACCGGCCCCGCCATCGCCCTGACGGCGACCGAAACCCATGATCCGGTCTGGAACGAGGATCTCTTCCGCTTCCAGAACGGCCAGACGGTCCCCGATGGCAGCTACCTTGTCATCAACACCCGCGACGCGGCCGGGAACGAGGCGAACACCCTCTTCATCAAGAACACCGCCACCGGCGTGTCGGTCGATCTTAACCGCGACGGGCTCGATGCCTTCGACCTTACGGCGATCGACCTCACCCGCGCGCCCGATGCCCGCCTCTCGATCACCGAAGACCAGCTCCGCGCCCTCACCGGCCCGGACCAGACGCTGGTGATCAAGGGCGAAGCGACGGATCAGGTCACCCTCGCCAATGTGACGGGCGTGCAGCAGAACGTCACCGTCAACGGCGCGGTCTACGACATCTACACCCTCGGCTCTTCGGGCGCGCAGGTGCTGCTCGAGGATGATCTGACGCGAACGGTGATCTGAAGGCAGGCGTAATGGTTCCCGCCCGCCATCCCATCCCATCGGCCAGAGCGGCACCGCTCACCTTACCCCGCCTGTCTTTCGGGGCGCTTCTGGCCGTGGCGGTGCTGCTTTCGGGCTGTCAGGGCGGGTTGCAGCCGCCCGCGATGCTGGCCATCGGGCGCGGGCAATCGCCCGCCGATCCCGCCCTGCGCCAGCGTCTTGCCCCTGAAAGCGGCACCGCCGCCTCCCCCCTGATCGCCGATCTGGCCGCCCGCCCATCGGTGCTGGCCCTCGGCACGCCCTTCGCCCGGGTGGCCGATGCGGTGCTTGCCGCCGATCCCGGGGCGGACGCCGCCGAACTGGGCCTCGCCCGCCTGCGGGCCGAGGCGGCGGCCAGCAACCGCTGGCCGACCCTCACCCCCGCCCTCACGCTTGACAGCCTCGCCGGGCTGGCCGCGCAACTGGTGATCGACCAGCCGCTCCTCGACCATGGCCGCCGCGCCGCCGAACGCGCGCGCGCCGCGGCCGAGGTGGACGCCGCCGCCGTCACCCTTGCCACCCGCCGCAACGCCCGCATCCACGAAGGCCTGTCCCATTACCTCACCGCCGAACAGGCCCGCGCGCAGGGCGCCGTCGCCGCCCGCGCCGCCACGCGCCTGTCCAACCTGCACGATATCGTGCAGGCCCGTATCCAGGGCGGCCTGTCCGACCGCAGCGAAGCCCAGATCATCGCCCAGACCATGGCCGAGATGC
Source organism: Paragemmobacter ruber (assembly GCF_009908315.1). GTDB lineage: Bacteria > Pseudomonadota > Alphaproteobacteria > Rhodobacterales > Rhodobacteraceae > Paragemmobacter > Paragemmobacter ruber. Next base: position 1,386,416 of record NZ_JAAATW010000001.1, on the reverse strand, counting down.
AGGCCACCCTCGCCGCCGATACCCAGACCCGCGCGCAGGCCTTGGCCGATCTCGCCGCGCTCACCGGCAACGCCCTGCCGCCGGATCTGACCGGAACCACTCCGCTGCCCGCCCCCCCGGCCAGCGAACCGCTCGCCGTCCTCGCCGCCCGCGCCAAAGGCGCCAAGGCGCTGGCCGAGGCGCGCATCTCCCGCGCCAATGCCCTGCCCGGCCTGTCCGCCAATGCCACGGTGTCCGACGATGGCCTCACCCCCGGCCTTGGCCTTGGCGGCGTGCGCCTTGGCCTTGGCAGCCCTGCCACGCTGGCCGCTGCCGATGCCACCCCCGATCTCGTCGCCCGCCAGACGGCCGAGGCGCAGCAGACCGCCGCCCGCCGCGCGACCGAACTGCAGGGCCGCATCGCCCAGTTGCGCACCCGCCATTTGGAAGGCGCCGCCGTCCTGCGTCAGACGCTCGACAACCTCGAACTCTATGTCGAACAATACAGCATCGGCCGCCGCAGCCTGACCGACCTCACCGCCCAGACCGCCGCCGCCGCACGGCTGGAACGCGATCAGGCCGCCTTCCCCTATGAAATCGCCCGGCTGGAGCTGGAACTGGCCCGCGACGCAGGCGCCCTGGTCGACGGGGGCCGCCTGTGACGGAACCCGTGACAAAGCCTGTAACGCCGCCCCCCTCTGCGCCAAGGGTCATCTCCTTCGACATGCACCCCGCCCGCGCGGCCCAGCCCCCCGCCGCGCCCTTCGCGCCCGTGCAGCCCGCCCCGGCCCCCGCCCCCCTGCGCGCCCGCGCCGAACTGGCCGCCATGCTGTCGTCGCGCTTGGGCGGTCGGCTTCTGACCTCGGATGTCGTCGATCTGCTCACCACCACCGGCGCGCCGGACCGCCCCGGGCTCGATCACCTCTCCGCCGCCTTCCGCCGCGCGGGCTATTCCGTGGCACTCGACCACGATCCCGCGCTGGGCGCGCTGCCCGCGCTGGCCGAAATGGCCACGGGCCAGATCGTCCTGATCCTGTCGCGCAACAGCGATAGCCTGTCGATCTACGATCCCACCACCGATGACCGCAGCGCCGACGTCCCCCTGTCGGAATTCGCCGCCCATCACAGCGGCTGGGTGCTCCGTGTCCGCCTCCCCTTTGCGGAAGTAGAGGCCCGCCACGCCGAGCCTGAGGCCGCGCCCCACTGGTTCTGGTCCGAATTCCGCCACCACCGCCGCCCGATGATCGAGGTCGCCGCCGCCTCTCTCACCGCCAATATCCTCGCCACCGCCATCGCCCTCTATGCGCTGCAGATCTACGACCGGGTGATCCCCAACCAATCCGAACCCACACTCTGGGTGCTCACCCTCGGTGCGCTTCTGGCCATCCTGTTCGATGGTGCCCTCCGCATCGCCCGCGCCGCGCTGATGGACAACACGGGGCGCAAGATTGAACTGGCCGTGCAAGACAGGCTGATGCAGCGCCTGCTCGGCATGCGGGCCGCCCCGGGTGAACGCCAGCCGTCGCAGGTTTTCGCCGCGATGCGCGATTTCGGATCGGTGCGCGAGTTTTTCACCGCCTCCACCATCGGCACGCTGGCCGATCTGCCCTTTCTGATCATCTTCCTCGCCCTTGTCGCGATGATCGGGGGCAACCTTGTCTGGGTCCTCATCCTCGGCGGCATCGTCATGGTCGCCCCCGGCTTCCTGCTGCAATCCCGCATGGTCGCGCTCACGAACTCCACCCAAGGCGCGAACACCAAGGCCGCGAAACTGCTGTATGAGGCGGTCTTCGAACACGAAACCCTCACCACCCAGCGCGGGCAGGATCGCGTGCGCCGTCTCTGGGGGGAACTCGTCGCCCTCTCGGCCCTGCGCGCGTCAGACCAGCGCCACCTCACCACGCTTCTGGGATCGTGGGCGCAATCGGTGCAACAGGCTACCTATATCGCCGTCATCCTGATCGGCACCTACATGGTCTTCGCGGGCAACTTCACCGTGGGCACCATCATCGCCGTCTCCATGCTCACCGCCCGCACCCTCGCGCCCCTCACCCAGTTGTCCGCCACCCTAGCCCGCTGGTCGCAGGTCAAGGCCGCGCTCACGGGGCTGGAGGCGATCGCCGCATCGCAACAGGCCGAAGACCCCGCCCGCCGCTACCTGCGCCGCGAAACCATCTCAGGCCAGTTCGACCTGCGCGAGGTCACCTTCCGCTACAGCCCCGACGCCGCGCCCACCGTCGATGTCCCGGCGCTGGCCATCCCCGCGGGTCAGCACGCCGCCATTCTGGGGGCCAACGGATCGGGCAAATCCACGCTTCTGAAACTGCTTGCCGGTCTCTACGAGCCCGGGGCAGGGCGCATCATGCTCGATGGGGTGGATCTGTCGCAGATCCACCCCCGCGACCTGCGCCGCCATATCGGCTATCTGGGCCAGGAGGTGCGGCTCTTCTCCGGCACGCTGCGCGACAACCTCACCATGTCCGATCTGGAACGCGACGATGACCGCCTTCTCGCCGCGCTGGATTTCGCCGGTCTGGGCCAATTCGTGCGCGGCCACCCGCGCGGGCTGGATCTGGAGATTCGCGAAATGGGCGAAGGCCTGTCGGTGGGCCAACGCCAATCGCTCGGCTGGGCGCGGCTCTGGTTGCAGAACCCGCGCATCGTGCTTTTGGATGAACCCACCGCCGCGCTGGACCAGACGCTGGAGGCGACCCTCGTCTCGCGCCTGTCGCATTGGCTTCATGGCCGCACCGCCATCATCGCCACCCACCGCGTGCCGATCCTGCAACTCACCACCCGCACGCTGATCCTGCAGAACGGCCGCCTCGCCGTGGATGGCCCCCGCAATGCCGTGCTGGCCCATCTCGCCAAGGCCGCCAGATGACCATGGCCACCTTCGACGCGCCCCTCGACCGCCGCGCCCGCCACCCGTCCTGGACCGTGCGCCTGATCGCCGCCACCGTGGCCGCCTTCCTGATCTGGGCCGCCTTTGCATGGGTCGAGGAAATCGTCCGCGCCCCCGGCCAGATCGTCCCCTCCTCGCGCCCGCAGATCATCCAGAACCTCGAAGGCGGCATATTGGCCGAGTTGAACGTGGCCGAGGGCGATACCGTCGAGGCGGGGCAGGTGCTCGCCCGTCTCTCCGGCACGCAATACCAATCCACCGTCGATGATCTGGCCGATCAGATCGCCGCCCTCGAAATCCGCCGTCTCAGGCTCGAATCCGAACAGGCCGATGCCGCCAGTTTCACCGCCCCGCCCGATCTGGCCGCCCGCGTGCCAGATATCGTGGCCTCTGAACAGGCCCTGCTCACCGCCCGCCGCACCGACCTTGCCTCCCGCCTGTCCGGCGCGCGTGCCGTGCTGGATCAGGCCGCGCAGGAGGAAGACATGATCCGCCGCATGGCGGATCGTGGCCTTGCCCCGGAAATCGAACTGACCCGCGCCGAAAAGGCGCTTGCCGATGCCCGCGCGCGGCTGGAAGAGATCGCCACGCAGGCTGATCTCAGCCGCGCCGATGACTATGCCAAAACGCAGGGCGAACTCGCCTCCCTCCGCCAGCGCCTGAAACTGTCGCAGGATCAACTGGCGCGCACCACCCTCACCGCGCCCATGCGCGGCATCGTCAACCGCATCGCCGTCACCACCATCGGCGGCGTCGTCCGCCCGGGCGAGGAAATCCTGCAGATCATCCCGCTCGACACCGGGCTTTTTGTCGAAGCCAAGGTGAAACCCGCCGATATCGCCCCCCTGCGCGAAGGGCAGAAGGCCACGATCAAGCTGTCGGCCTATGATTACGCCATCTGGGGCACGCTGCCCGCCACCGTCACCTTCGTCTCGGCCGACACCTTCCGCGATGAACGCAGCCGCGACACCGAGCCGCATTACCGCGTCACGCTGCGGGTGGAACAGGACGCGCTGACCGACCGGCAGCGCTCCCTCGCCATCCGCCCCGGCATGCAGGCCGAGGTAGAGTTCCAGACCGGCGGCAAGACCATCCTCACCTACCTGACCAAACCGCTCTGGCGCGGATCCGAAGCGTTGCGCGAACGCTAGCGATTTTCCTCCGAAAAATCGTCCGGGGGCCCGCAGGCCCCCGGATGCCTGCGATCATGGCCCAAGGCGCGCCATCCATGGCTTTTCGCAAGACATCCATGCCGCGCCTGTGCAAAAACCAGCGCCACGGGGCGGCAAACCGCTTGTGAACCGCCCGGAATTGGCTACTTTCTGCCTCCCCGGGCGCTGGATTGCGCCGGGCAAGATCAACGGGATGGGTGTGATGAAACTCTCGATCGAACGCGGCACGCTGCTCAAGGCGCTGGCACAGGCGCAATCCGTTGTCGAACGCCGCAACACCATCCCGATCCTTGCCAATGTGCTGATCGAAGCCGACGGCGCGCAAGTCAGCTTCCGCGCCACCGATCTGGATATCGAAGTCGTGGACCGCGCCCCCGCGATGGTGGAACGCAGCGGCGCCACCACGGTTTCCGCCGTCATGCTGCATGAAATCGTGCGCAAACTGCCCGATGGCGCGCTGGTGAACCTGTCCGAAGATGCCGCCTCCGGCCGCCTGACGATCACCGCAGGCCGCTCCACCTTCAGCCTCGCCACCCTGCCGCGCGAGGATTTCCCCGTGATGGCCTCATCCGAATACAGCACCAATTTCTCGGCCCCCGCCGGGGTGCTGCGCCGCCTCTTTGACAAAGCGAAATTCGCCATCTCGACCGAAGAGACGCGCTACTACCTGAACGGTGTCTACATGCACACCGCCACCGGCGAAGATGGCCCCGTCCTGCGCTGCGTGGCGACCGATGGCCACCGCCTCGCCCGGATCGACGCCGCCCTTCCCGACGGCGCGCAGGGCATGGCGGGCGTGATCGTCCCGCGCAAGACGGTGGGCGAGTTGCGCAAGCTTCTGGATGATGACGATGCCGCCATCGCCGTCTCTGTCTCGGAAACCAAGGTGCGCTTTGCCACCCCGGCCATCACCCTGACATCCAAGGTGATCGACGGCACCTTCCCCGATTACACCCGCGTCATCCCCACGGGCAACACCCGCCGTCTGGAAGTGGACGCCACCGAATTCGCCAAGGCCGTGGATCGCGTGGCCACCGTTTCCTCCGAACGCTCGCGCGCCGTGAAGCTCAGCCTCGACGAAGACCGCCTGATCCTGTCGGTCAACGCGCCCGATAGCGGCGCCGCCGAGGAAGAGCTTGCCGTCGCCTATGGCGATGAACGGCTCGAGATCGGCTTCAACGCCAAATATCTGCTGGAAATCGCCAGCCAGGTTGACCGCGAGAATGCGGTGTTCCTGTTCAACAGCAGCGGCGACCCGACGCTGATGCGCGAAGGCAATGACACCAGCGCAGTCTATGTCGTGATGCCGATGCGGGTGTAACGTCCGACCATCCAAAGACAATCAAGAATGGAGCATGGGGTGGGTGGCCTGACCATCTCGACACTCACCCTGTCCCACTTCCGCAGCCACCGCGCCGCGCGGCTGGAACTGGACGGGCGGCCCGTGGCCATTTCCGGCCCCAATGGCGCGGGCAAGACCAATATATTGGAGGCCGTCTCCCTTCTGTCCCCCGGTCGCGGCCTGCGCCGCGCTGGTGCGGATGAACTGGCCCGCAAACCCGATGCCATCGGCTGGAAGATCCGGGCCGAAACCGCCAACCCCTTCCACGATCTCGAAACCTTCGCCGAAGGCACCGACACGCGCCAGACCCGCATCGACGGCAAGGCCGCGCCGCAGACCGCCCTCGGCCGCATCTTGCGCATCCTCTGGCTCGTCCCCGCGATGGACAGGCTCTGGATCGAGGCCGCCGAAGGCCGCCGCCGCTTCCTCGACCGCATGACGATGAGCTTTGCCCCCGACCATGCCGAGGTGACGCTCGCCTATGAAAAGGCCATGCGCGACCGCAACCGCCTGCTCAAGGACATGGTGCAGGACGCGCATTGGTATACGGCCCTCGAAACCCAGATGGCCGAGGCCGCATCCCAGATCACCGCCAACCGCCAGCACGCGCTGGCCCGCATCGCCGCCGCGCAGGCGGGCGCCGAAACCGCCTTTCCCGCCGCCGACCTGTCGCTGACCATGCCCGATGGCGGGGAACTGCCCGATGACCTCGCCCCCGCACTGGCCGCCAACCGCCGCCGCGACATGGCGGCAGGCCGCACCCTGATCGGCCCGCACCGCGCCGATCTTGCCGCGATCTACACCGCCAAGGGCGCGCCCGCCGATCAATGCTCCACCGGCGAACAGAAGGCGCTCCTGATCTCGCTTATCCTGTCCAACGCCCGCGCGCTGGCGGCCGACCTCGGCTCCCCCCCCATCCTTCTGCTGGATGAGGTGGCGGCCCATCTCGACCAGAACCGCCGCGCCGCGCTTTATGATGAAATCTGCGCGCTGGGCGCGCAGGCCCTGATGACCGGCACCGAACCGGGGCTGTTTGACAGTCTGGGAAACCGGGCGCAGAACATCACCGTCGTCGATCACGGCGGCATGTCCAGGGTCAGCGAAACATGACACCCCAGCGGATCACCCTCCTCACGCTCGGCGTCGCTGACCTGACCGCCGCCCGCGCCTTCTATGCCCGTCTCGGCTGGCAGGAACATCCCGAAAGCCAGCCCGGCGTCGCCTTCTTCCAGTTGCACGGCATGGCGCTGGCGCTGTTCGGCCTGTCCGACCTTGCCGCCGATCAGGGCCGCCCCGGCGCCCCCCTTGGCACCGGCGCCACCACGCTGGCCCAGAACTTCGCCACCGAGGCCGAGGTGGACGCCGCCTTCGCCGCCGCCCTTGCCGCAGGCGCAACCGCACTGAAGGCACCCGAAAAGGTGTTCTGGGGCGGCTATTCCGGCTATTGGGCCGACCCCGATGGCCATGTCTGGGAAGTGGCGATGAATCCCTTCTGGCCGCTCGCTCCCGACGGCACCCTCACGCTTCCGGATCCGAAATGACCGTCACCGCCTATCAGCTTCTTCTCTACGCAGGCGGCATGGCGGCGCTCTGGGCCGTGCCCGGCCCCGTCTGGGTGGCGCTCACTGCCCGCGCGCTGTCGGGCGGCATGGCGGGGGCCTGGCCCCTGGCCGTGGGCGTGGCGCTGGGCGATCTGGTCTGGCCGCTCATGGCCATCCTCGGCCTGACATGGATCGAAAGCGCGTGGGGCGATTACCTCGCCCTCATGCGCTGGGTCGCCGCCGCGATCTTCATCGCCATGGGCGTGCTGCTGATCCGCAAACCCGCCGCCACGCTGGACGCAGACTCGCGCCTTACCCGCCCCGGCCTCTGGGCGGGCTTCTCGGTGGGCCTTGCCGCGGTGATCGGCAACCCCAAGGCCATCCTCTTCTACATGGGCGCGCTGCCCGGCTTCTTCGATCTCGGCGCCCTCACCGCCCCCGACATCCTCGCCATCCTCGCCATCTCGGCCTTCGTCCCGATGCTCGGCAATCTCGGCCTTGCGTGGTTCCTCGACCGCGCGCGCCGCCTGCTTTCCAGCCCTGCCGCCATCCGCCGGATGAACATCGGCTCGGGCATCCTTCTGATCCTCGTCGGGCTCGTCATTCCCTTCACCTGAGCCCCAATATCTTGTGCCCAAGGCGTGACATTCCCCCCTCACCCCGCTATAAATCGCGGGCAATTCAAGGGATGCCCGACCTATGGCCGAAGCCGCGAAGAAACCCGCCGAATACGGCGCTGATTCCATCAAGGTTCTCAAGGGGTTAGAGGCGGTCCGCAAACGCCCCGGCATGTATATCGGCGACACCGACGATGGGTCGGGCCTGCACCACATGGTCTATGAGGTCGTCGATAACGGGATTGATGAGGCGCTCGCCGGTCACGCCACAGCCGTCACCGTGAAAATCCACGCCGACAGCTCCGTCTCCGTCCGCGACAACGGGCGCGGCATCCCCGTTGACATCCACCCCGAAGAGGGCGTCTCAGCGGCCGAGGTCATCATGACCCAGCTTCACGCCGGCGGAAAATTCAACAACACCGATGAAGGCGGCAACGCCTACAAGGTGTCGGGCGGCCTGCATGGCGTGGGCGTCTCGGTCGTCAACGCCCTGTCGGAATGGCTGGAACTCACCGTCTGGCGCAACGACACCGAATATCGCGCCCGCTTCGAAGATGGCGAATGTACCGTCCATGTCCACCCGGTCGGCCCCGCCCCCGGCATGCGTGGCACCGAGGTGCGCTTCCTAGCCTCTGCCAAGACCAACCGCCCCGATGGCACCTTCTCGAACCTCGATTACAGCTTCAAGGTGCTGGAAACCCGCCTCCGGGAACTGGCCTTCCTCAATTCCGGCGTCCGCATCATCATCGAAGACGAACGCCCCGCCGAACCGCTGCATACCGAACTGTTCTACGAAGGCGGCGTGAAGGAATTCGTCAAATACCTCGACCGCTCCAAAACCTCGGTCATGCCCGAACCCATCTACATGGTCGGCGAAAAGAACGGCATCGGGGTCGAAGTCGCCATGTGGTGGAACGACAGCTATCATGAGGCCGTCCTTCCCTTCACCAACAACATCCCCCAGCGCGACGGCGGCACCCACCTTGCGGGCTTCCGTGGCGCGCTGACCCGCACGATCAACGCCTATGCGCAGTCGTCCGGCATCGCCAAGAAGGAGAAGGTGGATTTCACCGGCGACGACGCCCGCGAAGGCCTGACCTGCGTCCTGTCGGTCAAGGTGCCCGATCCGAAATTCTCCAGCCAGACGAAGGACAAACTGGTGTCCTCCGAGGTTCGCCCCGCCGTCGAAAACCTCGTGAACGAAAAACTGGCCGAATGGTTCGAAGAAAACCCCGGCCCTGCCAAGGTCATCGTCGGCAAGATCATCGAGGCGGCGCTCGCCCGCGAAGCCGCCCGCAAGGCGCGCGAACTCACCCGCCGCAAGACAGCGCTGGATGTGGCCTCGCTCCCCGGCAAACTGGCCGATTGTCAGGAACGCGATCCTGCGAAATCCGAACTTTTCCTCGTGGAAGGGGACTCCGCCGGTGGCTCCGCCAAACAGGGCCGCTCGCGCGCCAATCAGGCCGTCCTTCCCCTGCGCGGCAAGATCCTGAACGTCGAACGCGCGCGTTTTGACCGGATGCTGTCGTCGCAGGAAATCGGCACCCTCATCACCGCGCTCGGCACCGGGATCGGGCGGGATGAGTTCGACATTAAGAAACTCCGCTACCACAAGATCGTCATCATGACCGATGCCGACGTGGACGGTGCGCATATCCGCACGCTTCTGCTCACCTTCTTCTTCCGCCAGATGCCGGAACTGATCGAAGGCGGCTATCTCTACATCGCGCAACCGCCCCTTTACAAAGTGTCGCGCGGCAAGTCCGAGGTCTATCTGAAGGATCAGGCCGCGCTGGAAGATTACCTCGTCGAAATGGGCATCGAAGGCGCGGTGCTGCGCCTGAACGACGGGCAGGAAATCGCGGGCGCCGATCTGGCCCGCGTCGTCGAAGGCGCGCGCAGCTTCCGCCGCGTGCTGGATGCCTTCCCCACCCACTACCCGCGCAACATCCTCGAACAGGCCGCCATCGCAGGCGCCTTCGACCCCGGCCGCGCCGATGACGATCTGCAAGCCGTGGCCGATCAGGTGGCCCGCCGCCTCGATCTGGTGGCCGCCGAATATGAAAAAGGCTGGACCGGCCGCATCACCCAGGATCACGGCATCCGCCTCTCGCGCATCCTGCGCGGGGTCGAGGAGCTGCGCACCCTCGACGGCGCGGTCCTGCGGTCGGGCGAGGCGCGCAAGCTCTCCTCCATCTCCGGCCCCCAGCGCGAATACTACCGCGATCCTGCCCGCCTGATGCGCAAGGACCGCGAACAGATGGTCCACGGTCCCACCGACCTGCTCAAATCCATCCTCACTGAGGGCGAAAAGGGCCTCTCGCTCCAGCGCTACAAGGGTCTGGGCGAGATGAACCCCGAACAGCTCTGGGAAACCACGCTCGATCCCGACGCCCGCACCCTGTTGCAGGTCAAGGTCGATGATCTGGCCGAAGCGGATGACATCTTCACCAAACTGATGGGCGATGTGGTGGAACCTCGCCGCGACTTCATCCAGCAGAACGCGCTGAACGTCGAAAACCTCGACTTCTGATCCTTGTCTGCTGGAAACGTCTGCTGGAAACTGGTGATCCCGGCAGGACTTGAACCTGCAACCTTCCCCTTAGGAGGGGGACGCTCTATCCGTTGAGCTACGAGACCACACGCCGCCTTGATGCGCGAAAACGCGAAGGCGCGCAACCTCTACCATCCCCGCCGCCGCCTTGACATGCACAACTTCCTGTACATATCTTGGCCATAGAGGAGCCCCCGATGGATGTCATCACCTACACCGATGCCCGCGCCAACCTGAAAGACGTGATGGATCGCGTCATTCAGGACCGCAGCGAGGTGATCGTCACCCGCCGCAAGGGCGAGGCGGTCGTGGTCGTGTCCCTCGATGAATGGAATGCGATTTCCGAAACCCTCCACCTCCTGCAAAGCCCGAAGAATGCCGCCCGCCTGCGCCGCTCCATCGCGCAGCTTGACGCAGGCAAGGGAACCGAACGCACCCTCATCGAAGACTGACCGATGCGGCTCGTCTTCTCGGATGAGGCGTGGGAGGACTATCTGTTCTGGCAGTCGCAGGCCGACCGAAAGACGCTTGACCGCATCAACACGCTGATCAAGGAAACCGCCCGCTCACCCTTTGCCGGTATCGGCAAACCAGAACCGTTGAAGGGCGATCTGTCCGGCTGGTGGTCCCGCCGCATCACCGACGAACATCGCATGGTCTACCGCGTGACTGGAAAGGCCGGGTCTCAGGCGCTGGAACTCTGCCAACTCCGCTATCACTATTGACCTCTGGAAAAGAAAAAGGGGGAAGTGAATTTTTGGCCCACCACTCCCCCCTCGGGTCCGTTGCGTCTGGGTTGAGAGCTTGCAGGACGCGCAGGATATCGCCAGCAGGGTCAGTCCGACTCTGGCTGTTAGCGGTAACATACCTTACGATCCGCCCTTGGACAAGAGGGTTGTTTGTGTCAAAGAAGAAACGCAACGCGTGATTGCAGGACGCCCCGACCCGTGACAAAACCCCCCGGTTTCGATCCCCGCCGCACCCTGACGCTTCGCGATGTGTCCGAAGCCTCGGGCGTCAGCGAAATGACCGTCAGCCGCGTCTTGCGCAACCGGGGCGACGTGTCTGACGCCACCCGCGAACGCGTGCTCGAGGCTGCCCGCGCGCTGGGCTATGTCCCGAACAAGATCGCGGGCGCCCTTGCCTCGCAGCGCGTCAACCTTGTCGGCGTGGTGATTCCCTCGCTCTCCAACATGGTCTTCCCCGAGGTGCTGACCGGCATCTCCGACACGCTGGAAAACACGGGCCTGCAACCCGTCGTCGGCGTCACCAACTATTCGCCCGAACGCGAAGAGACGGTGATCTACGAAATGCTGTCCTGGCGTCCGTCGGGCATGATCGTCGCCGGTCTGGAACATTCCGATGCATCCCGCGCCATGCTGGCGCAGGCGGGCATCCCCATCGTCGAGATCATGGATATCGACGGCACGCCGGTGGACAGCGCCGTCGGCATCTCGCACCGCCGCGCCGGGCGCCAGATGGCCGAGGCGATCATCGCCGCAGGCTACCGCCGCATCGCCTTCTGCGGCACGATGATGCCCTATGACCACCGCGCGAAGAAACGGCTCGAAGGCTTCGAAGAGGCGCTCGCCAAGGCGGGCCTCACGCTGGCCGACCGCGAGTTCTATTCCGGCGGCTCCGCCCTCCTGAAGGGGCGCGAAATGACCGAGGCCGTCCTCCAGCGCACCCCCGATGTCGATTTCCTGTATTACTCGAACGACATGATCGGGGCAGGGGGCCTGCTCTACTGCCTCGACAAGGGGATCGACGTGCCGGGCCGGATCGGACTTGCCGGTTTCAACGGCGTCGAATTGCTGGATGGCCTCCCCCGCCGCCTTGCCACCATGGATGCCTGCCGCCTGCAGATCGGCCGCCGCGCGGCCGAAATCATCGCAGGCCAGCATGAAGGCGTGATCGGCGGCGAGGTGATCGAACTTTTCCCCACCCTGCAACCGGGCGATACGATCCGCGGCAGCTGACGGTCACCGTGCCGCCCGATCCACAACCACCCCGTACCAGCCCAGCCCGTCATAGTCCTGATAACCCAGCGTCCGCGCATAGCCGATCCGCGTGCCATCCGGCCGCGCCTCGCAGCCCCGCGCGGCGGAAAACTGCCCTTCCGCAAAGGCCTCAAGGAACCCCGCATCATCCGACGCCGCGATGATCCGCCGGTCCTTGTCCAGCAACAGCACCCGCCGCGTTTCCCATTGCGCGGGTGAAAACCCCGCCTCGTCGCGCACGATGGTGCGCGCCTCCTTTTCCCAGTCGAAATACACCGCCAGCACGCCCAGCGCCCGGCCCTCTGCCGCGCCGCCCTCGCGCACCGCCGTGGCATAGACGATCACCCGGCGATCCTGATGCAGCCCGCTGCGATAGACATCCGACACCACATAGTCATGCCCCGATGCCAACCGCGCCGCCTGCCCGAACCAGCCCGATCCCTCATCCGGCAGGCTGGTCGCCATGCGCGGCACCCCGTCCACCGCCGATGCGACGATCCGCCCCTCAAGGTCCAGCAGCACCAGATCGGTATAGACCGTGTAATAGCGGTGGATCGTCCCCAGCCGCAGATGCGCCTCGGCCGCCCGCGCGGGATCGCCTGCCTCCAGCGCCTGCCAGAAGGCCGCATCCGTGGCCCACCACCGCACATCCGCCGTCCGCTCGAACAGGTTCCGCACGATCAGCTGCACAAGGGTCTGGGCCTTCTCGGTCAACTCATCCGCCGCCGCCCGGTCCAGCGCCCCCAGCAGGTCCGACGTCGCCTCCGTCGCCTGCGTCACAATGGCCATGACATCCTGCCGGAACTGGTCGGCATGGTCCTTGGTCTGATCCGACAGTTGCTTCATCTCGGCCGCCACGACCGAAAAGCCGCGCCCGTGCTGCCCCGCCCGGGCCGCCTCGATCATCGAGTTCACGGCCAGGATATGCGACTGCATCGCCACCTTGTCATTCATCCGCCCGAACGAATCGACCCTGCGCGAGATCTGGTCGATCGTCGTCTTCAACACTGCTCCACGCATGTGAATCTCCGTCAGCCTTCGCAGCACAACGGAACAAGGCGGATTCTTTTACTTGGATCCCGTTAACGAATGATCGCGCGCCGGGTTATGTGACCCTCACGCCACAAGCGCGGCGCCATCCTCGCCCCGGATCACCAGATCGACGATCTGCCCCTCGGGCAAATCACGCTCCACCCGCACCTCGGTGAACTGCTCCGTCCGCCCCATGCGCGGCCCTTCCATCAGCACGCTATGGGCAACGCCCACCTGCGCCGCCAGATGCGCGGCCAGCGCCGCCTCTCCCGCCGCCCGCAGCCGCGCGGCGCGGTCCTTGATCACCGGCCCCCGCACCTGCGGCATCCGCGCGGCAGGCGTCCCCTTGCGGGGCGAAAACGGGAAGACATGCAGGAAGGTCAGCCCGCAGTCGCGCACCAGATCGATGGACTGCTGAAACATCTCTTCCGTCTCGGTCGGGAAGCCCGCGATGATATCCGCCCCGAACACCATGTCGGGCCGCAGCCGCCGCGCCTCTTCGCAGAAGCGGATCGCGTCATCGCGCAGATGCCGCCGCTTCATCCGCTTCAGGATCAGGTCATCCCCGGCCTGAAGGCTCAGATGCAGATGCGGCATCAGGCGCGGCTCGGTGGCAATCGCCCCCATCAGCGCCTCATCCGCCTCGATCGAATCGATGGAACTGATCCGCAACCGCGGCAGATCCGGCACCAGCCGCAGTATCCGCATCACCAGATCGCCCAGTCGCGGCTGCGCGGGCAGGTCCGCGCCCCAGGACGTCAGGTCCACCCCGGTGAGAACCACCTCGTTGAACCCCTTGTCCACCAGCCGCTTGATCTGCTCCACCACCACGCCCGCCGGCACCGACCGCGAATTCCCCCGCCCATAGGGGATGATGCAGAAGGTGCAGCGGTGATCACAGCCGTTCTGAACCTGCACATAGGCCCGATGCCGCCCGAACCCGTCGATCAGATGCCCCGCCGTTTCCTTGACGGACATGATGTCATCGACCTGTACCTTCTCGGTCACACCGATCAGGTCCGCACCGGGAATTGGGGCACGCAACCCCTGCCACGTTTCCGCCTGCATCTTCTCATGGTTGCCGATCACCCGCGCCACTTCCGGCATGGCGGCGAATGTCTCGGGCTCCGTCTGCGCGGCGCAGCCTGTCACGATGATCGTGGCCCCCGGATGTTCCCGGCTCAGGCGGCGGATCTCCTGCTTGGCCTTGCGCACCGCCTCTGCCGTCACGGCGCAGGTGTTCACGATGACCGCATTTTCCACCCCCGCAGCGGCGGAAAGCTCCTTCATCGCTTCCGTCTCATAGGCGTTCAGACGGCAGCCCAGCGTGGCAAAGACCGGCACATTCATCGGGCAGCCGCCACGAAATCCGGGCTTAGCCAGCCGTCAAACACATGCGCCACCGGCCCGGTCATCCACACGCCGTCGTCGCGCCAGTCCAGCTCCAGCCGCCCGCCATCCACATCCATCACCATGCGCCGCCCCGTCAGCCTCCGCTGATGCGCCGCCACCGCCGTGGCACAGGCCCCCGAACCGCAGGCCAGCGTGATCCCCGTCCCCCGCTCCCACACCCGCATCCGCAGATGGTCGGGGCCAACCACCGACGCAAACTCCACATTCGTCCGCGCCGGGAACAGCGGGTCATGCTCCACCCGCGCGCCCCATCCGGCCACATCCACCGCGTCCGCATCCGGCACGAAGAACACCGCATGGGGGTTGCCCATCCCCACCGCCACCGGATCGCCCGCCAGCGGCAGATGCAGCAGGTCAACCTCCCGCGCCAGCGGCACCTCGCGCCAGTCCAGCACCGGCGGCCCCATGTTCACCGACACCAGCCCATCCCCGCGCCGCACCGCCGCCAACCCGCCCCGCGCCGTGACCAGCGTCACCGCCTGCCGCCCGGTCTCGCGCATCACAAAGTCCGACACGCAGCGCGTGGCATTGCCGCAGGCCCCGGCCTGCGTCCCGTCACTGTTCCAGAAATCCAGCGCGAAATCCGCGCCCACCGCATCGCGGATCTCTGCCAGTTGATCGAATCCCACACCCCGGTTCCGATCGCCCAGCGCCCGCGCCAGCGCAGGCGTCACCACCGCCCCGCGCCCGCGCGAGTCGATCACGACGAAGTCATTGCCAAGCCCATGCATTTTCATGAAGGCCAGGCCACCGGGGGGCCGCGTTTCCAACATGCCTGCCCATATACGCCCGGGGCAGGGATTTATCCAGACCCGCGCTTTTTTTGCCCTTGACCCCCCCGCGCGTCGCCACTAATCACCGCGCTCGTGGGGCCGGTAGCTCAGTTGGTAGAGCAGCTGACTTTTAATCAGCGGGTCACAGGTTCGAATCCTGTCCGGCTCACCACCCACACCTCCCCCCCCATCCCGTCGCGACCCCGGCAAAACACCGCCACCACGCGACCCGCGCCTCGACAAGGGCGCTCCGCATCGGGCAGAGGGTGGTCATGGGATTTCTGATCGGCATCGGCACCCTTCTCTTCGCGGCGCTTGTCGCGCTGCGGCTCTTGCCAAAGCTCGTGGGTCTCGCTTTCTGGCTCGGCTCCTCTGCCGTGACCGGGGGCGCCGCGCTGGCGATCCTCTACCTTCTGACGCAGGGTCGCTAGGAAAGGGGGCGCTAGGTCGTCGCCACCACCGCATCCGGCACGATCCCCGACCGCGCGATATAGCCCCGCACATCGCGCCCCGCGAACAGCCCGTGATCGGCCACCAGCACCGCCCCCATGCCCGCCGCCCGGCCCCCCAGCACATCGGTATGCAGCGTGTCCCCCACCATGGCCAACTGCTCCGGCGCCATGTCCATCCGCGCGCAGACATCGGCAAAGCCTTCGCCAAAGGGCTTGCCGAACCAATGCACCGCCACCCCGACCTGATCCATCAGATCATGCGCAAACAGCCCCGGCTCCTGCGACAGCCCGTCTTCGACCGGCGCCACCAGATCGGGATTGGCCACCACCACCGGAACGGGCCGCCGCGCCAGCGCCGCGATCAGCCGCGCCTGCAAGGCCGCCGTCCAGCGCTGCGATGACAGGAACAACACCCCATCCGCCCCATCGAACAGGCCGGGATCCGCCACCGCATCCCCCGCCCGCCCGGGGACATCGGCAAATCTGTCGCCCGCCGCCGCGATCGCCGCCCAATGCGCCCCCGGCATCAAGGCCCCGATGCGCGCCATCGCAACATCGCGGCTCGACACCACCTCCTCTGCTGTGAAATCGAACCCCAGCCGTCGATACTTGGCCAGGGCCTCCGCCCGACCATAGCTCGCCGCATTGGTCAGCACGCACAGCCGCTTGCCCTGCGCGCGCAACGCGGCCATCCGCGCCACCGCGCCGGGAATGGGCGTCTCGCCCACGTTCAGCACGCCATAGGCATCCAGCACGAACCCCTCCCAGCGATCTGCCACCTCGCCCAGATCGCGCGCAAAGACCGGGGCCGCCGGAAACCGCGCCGCAGGCAGCCGCGCCCGCACCGCCTCATAGCGCCGGAACGCCGCCTCGGCATCCGCCAACCGCTCAACCACCCGCCGCCCCTTTCCCGCTGCCCGTAAGGATGCACCCCGTAGGATGGGCAGTCCTGCCCATCCTACGCAGGGCGTCCCCCTCTCAGAACGCCAGTTCCCGGTCGCCCGATGCGTTCTTCACCCGGTTCGGCAGGCCCATCCCGTTCAGCAGGTTCATGAAGGGCCGGGGGTCCAGCTCCTCGACATTCACCATCGTCCCCACATCCCAGACCCCGTCCGCCACCAGCAGCGCGGCGGCAACGGGGGGCACCCCGGCGGTATAGGAAATCCCCTGCGACCCGACCTCGGCAAAGGCCTCGGCGTGATCGGCCACGTTATACAGCATGACCTCGGCAGGCTTGCCATCCTTCACCCCCCGCGCGATCGTCGCGATGCAGGTCTTCCCCGTATACCCCGGCGCCAGCGAGGCCGGATCGGGCAGCACCGCCTTCACCACCTTCAGCGGCACCACCTCCAGCCCCTCCGCCGTCCGCACGGGCTTCTCCGACAGAAGACCAAGGTTCTTCAGCACCGTGAACACGTTGATGTAATGGTCGCCAAACCCCATCCAGAACCGCACATCCGCCCCGGGATAGCGCGCCGACAGCGAATGCACCTCGTCATGCCCGGTCAGATAGGCCTTCTGCGGCCCCACCACCGGCATATCCCAGGTCTGGCCCACCTCGAACATCCTGTTCGACTGCCAGCCCCCGTTCTGCCAGCTGTAGACCGTCCCCGTGAATTCGCGGAAATTGATCTCGGGATCGAAATTCGTCGCAAAATACTTGCCGTGCGACCCGGCATTGATGTCCACGATGTCGATGCTCGTGATCGTGTCGAGGAACTCCTCCTCCGCCACCCGCGCCCATGCGTTGACGACACCGGGATCAAACCCCACGCCAAGGATCGCCGTGACCCCCGCCGCCTTGCACCGCTCCCGCCGCTTCCATTCGTAATTGCCATACCACGGCGGCGTCTCGCAGATCTTGCCCGGGTCTTCGTGAATGGCCGTGTCCATATAGGCCACGCCCGTCTCGATACAGGCCTCCAGCACCGGCATGTTCACGAAGGCAGATCCCACGTTGATGACGATCTCCACGCCCAGCTTGCGGATCAGCGCCGCCACGGCGGCCGTATCCATCGCATCCACCGCATGGGCGGCAAAGACGCCCGGCACCTTCATCGCGCCCTTCTTTTGCACCGATGCGATGATCGCCTCGCACTTCTCCACCCGCCGCGACGCGATATGCAGATCGCCCAGCCGGTCATTGGCCTGCGCGCATTTATGCGCCACGACCTGCGCCACGCCGCCTGCGCCGATGATCAACACGTTGCGTTTCATGCGAAAACACCCCCGTCAAAAGGGCCGGATGATCCGGCAGTATCAGCCAAGGTTCCCCGCGAAATCGGTATAGCCGAATTCGCGCGCCACGGTCATCGACCCGTCCAACTCCTTGATGACGATGCTCGGCATCTTCACCCCGTTGAACCAGTTCTTCTTGACCATCGTGTAACCCGCCGCATCCGCGATGCTCAGCCGGTCGCCCACATTCAACGGCGCGGGAAAGTTGAACTCGCCGAACACATCCCCGGCCAGGCAGGACTTGCCGCAGATCATGTAAGGATGATCCCCCGCCACCTCCATCTTCCCTGAGATGCGGTAGATCAGCAGATCCAGCATATGCGCCTCGACCGAGGAATCGACGATCGCCAGATCCTTGCCGTTGTTCATCACATCCAGCACCGTCACCTCCAGCGACGCCGCCCCCGTGATCGCCGCCTCGCCCGGTTCCAGATAGACCTGCACCCCGAACCGGTCCGAGAACGCGCGCAGCCGCGCCGCCAGCTTCGCCACCGGATAGCCCTCGCCCGTGAAATGGATGCCGCCGCCAAGGCTCACCCATTTCAGCCGCGCCAGCAGGCCGCCGAATTCCTCTTCGATCCGCGTCAACTGCCGGTCGAACAGATCGAAATCGCCGTTCTCGCAATTGTAATGGATCATGAAGCCAGTCACCCGGTCCATCACGCGCTCGATCTTGCCCGCATCCCATTCGCCCAGACGCGAGAACGGCCGTGCCGGATCGGCCAGATCGAAGCCGGATGTCGAAAACCGCGGGTTCAGCCGCAGCCCCCGCGCGATGCTGGCCGACTGGTTGTCGAACCGCTCCAACTGGCCCACGGAATTGAAGATGATCTTGTCGGCATAGCCCACCGCCTCGGCCACCTCATTCTCGGCCCAGGCCACCGAATAGGCGTGCGTCTCCTTGCCGAACTTCTCGCGCCCCAGCCGCAATTCATAAAGGGACGATGACGTCGTCCCGTCCATATGCGCCCGCATCTGGTCGAACACGGGCCAGGTCGCAAAGCATTTCAGCGCCAGCAGGACCTTCGCCCCCGACCCGTCCCGCAGCTCATCCATGATGGCCATGTTCCGCGCCAGCTTCGCGCGGTCGATCAGATAGAACGGTGTCTGGATCATCCGAAACCCCCCGGGGCCAAAGGGAAACAAGAGCGCGCGTATTTAGGGGCATACCCCCCCCCACGCAAGCCCCGACTGTACCCGCTGTCTGCACGGCCCACGCCCTAGCGTTGGATCATGTCAAAGCGGTAACAAAAGGGTGCGCTCACCACCCGGTGATTTCCCTGTCATCGCCCCCCTTGGCAACCATGTGGCCCATGAAGATTGCAAAGACAGGAGTTTTCCGATGAAGAAACCCGCATCCTTTCGCGTTCTCCTCCTCACCTCGGCGCTGGCCGCCTCGTCGGTGACGCTGGCCATGCCCGCCATGGCCCATCACGGCTGGTCCTGGGCGGAATCCGAGGAAGTGGTGATGGAAGCCACCATCACCGCCATCTCGCTCAACCCTCCGCACCCCGAACTCACCGTCACGGATGCCGAAGGCCGCGAATGGGTGATCGAACTGGGCAATCCCGGCCGCACCAGCCGCGCGGGCTTTGTCGAAGGCACGGCGCAGCCGGGCGATGCCGTCACCATCCTCGGGAACCGCTCGCTTAACCCGGAGGAACGGGTGATGAAGGCCGTCCGCATCACGCTTGCCGGCACGAATTACGACTTCTACCCCGAACGCATCGACGCCTGATGCTCGATGCACTGGCCGCTTCCCCGATTGCCGCGCTCCTACGCGGATCGGGGACGGCTTACCTTCTGGTCAATGCCAGCCATATCCTCGGCATCGCGCTTCTGATCGGGGCCATCCTGCCCCTCGACCTGCGCCTTGCCGGGGCCTTCCCGCGCACGCCCATCATCGCCATCGCGCCCATCCTGCGCGGCATGGCGCTGGCGGGCATGGCACTGGCGGCGACCACGGGCCTTGTCCTCTTCACCGCCAACCCCACGGAATACGCAGGCAACGCCGCCTTCCGCATCAAGCTGGCGCTCTTCGCCGCCGCCCTCCTGAACGCGGCCCTCGTCACCCGCTCTGCCGCCTGGGTGCAGGTGATGGCAGGCGGCGCCCCCACCCCCGCGCTGCGCCTGATGGCCGCGCTCTCGGCGCTGCTGTGGGTGTCCACCCTTCTTGCCGGGCGCTGGATCGGCTTCCTCTGACGGGCCGAAACGATTCGCCACATCGTGGTTAACGCCCAATGATGCATACGCGCGTATGCACGCCGCGCTGCACTGGCGTGCTGCACCCGTTGTTGCACGCCTCCACGCCCCAAAAACCAACAGTAAATCCAGCGCCCTCAGGCACTTAGACCATGCGGATCTTGTCCTTGCCCACCGCCAGCACATAGCCCCGCCGCGCGATCGTCTTGACCAGCAATTCGCTCACCAGCTGGTTGCCCAGCGCATCGCGCAACCGCTTCACCCGCGTCGCCCCGGCGGCTTCGTCGCAATCGGCTTCGTTCCGGCCCGAAATCACCGCCTCGATCTGCGCGCCGGTCAGCACCTCGTCATCCATCCGCGCCTCGGCCAGAACCGCCATGGTTTCCAGCGCGGCTTCGGTCAGCTGGAACTCCATGTCGTTGATATACACCGCCCGCCCCTCGCGGCTGATCAGCAGGCTCGCCACCTGTATCCCCGACCGCTGGATCGCCGAAATGCGCCGGTTCAACGCGATGATCGTCACCAGAAACACCAGCGCCGCCAGCAGAAGCGCCGTCGCAAACACCAGCAGCACAAAGATCACCATGCGATAGGACGCCAGCACCTCGGAAAAGGCCGTCCCCGATTGTGCCAGTATTTCCAACAGCTTGATGTCGGCGAAACTGGTCAGGTCGTCATTCTCGACGAACAGCCGTTCCACCTTGGCGTTGAACGCATTGGCATCCGGCAGGTTCACGAACAGAAACACCGCCGCCGCCAGCAGGATCAGCACGATGGCCGCGATCCCCCCGGCAACCACCCGGTTGCCCGCCCTCAGGCTGTCAGAAGCGGAGGAAGTATTCTCCTGCACTCGATCTCCTTTCGCCCAATCCCTCCGGCCCGAACACCGAAAGCACGTTCAACAGCGTCCATCCGCCCGATGCAAGGCGCGGCGCCAACTCGCCCGCCGCTGCCCCCGGCCCGCCCGCACAGGCCGCATCGCTGACCTGCGCCACGCCATAATGCAGGCGCAGGGGATCGTCCTGCTTCGCCTTGTAATCGGCATAGCATTCGGCAAAGGCCTGCCCGCCCAGGGCCAGCAGCAGCGCCGCAGCAAGGAATAGGCGTGTCATCGAATGTCCCCTTCGTTCACGCCCCGCACATTGCCCGCCCCCCGCGCGCTAGGCAATGACATTGGCCCCGACGCCCCGCGCGAAAGCGCTGATATCCGATAACAAACCCGCGTTATTGCCTGTCCACCCCCCGTCCTGGCACCCTGTCCGCAGTGAACGGGCCATGGATGCACATCCCGGCCAACCCCACAGAATCACAGCAGAAACACCCAAGACTGCGACCAAACCCTGACAGGAGGCCACCATGCCAAGCACCGGGCACCGCTCTGAAACACTGGCCGAAACCATGGTCATCACCCGCAACCTGCCCCGCGCCAGCGGGCGCGACGCCCGCAGCATCAGCCGCCGCCTCGTGGCCATCGTCGCCGCCGGGGCCACGGCGCTGGGCCTTCTGGCCTCGACCGCCGTGCCGGCCCGGGCCGATGGCGATGATCTGGCCAAGGCCTTGGCCGCCTTGGCCATCGTGGGCATCATCGCGAACGAGGCAAAGCAGAAACGCGAACGCGAACGCGCCCGCGCGCAGCACTATCACGATCCCTATCCCTATCCCCACCATCAACCCCAACCCACGCGCCACCCGCGCGTGCCTTCGGTCTGCGCCATTGAAATTGCGGGCAATTCCGGCACTGCCACCGTCTATGGCGAAAGCTGCCTGCGCGAACAGGGCTTCAACTTCCGCCTGCCGGAATACTGCGCCCGCACCGCCCGCATCTACGGGCGCAATGATCGCATCTACTCGGATCAATGCCTGCGCGATGCAGGCTTCCGGGTGGCGGGCGCCCGCTACTGATCGCAGTAGCGATCAAGGGGGCCCGTTCGGGCGCGGCGGTCTGCCCTGACCGCGCCCACTTCGGGGGTGGAGGGGTGAGCAGCCTCCATCCCCACCCTTTTTCCCGCTTTCCCGCGGCCAACCCTTCCGCTAGGCCAAGGTCATGGCCACGAAAACCCGCCCCGATTTCACGTTCGAGACCGCCGCCCAAGCCCGCGGCCTGTCGGTCGTCGTGGGCGTGGATGAGGTGGGCCGCGGCCCCCTCGCCGGCCCTGTCACCGCCGCCGCCGTCCGGCTTGATCCCGCGCGCATCCCCGAAGGCCTGGCGGATTCCAAGGCGCTCACCCCCGCCCGGCGCGACGCGCTGTTCACCGCAATCATGGACAGCGCCGAGGTCAGCATCGCCCATGCCACGGTGGAAGAAATCGACAGCCTCAACATCCTGCGCGCCAGCCATCTCGCCATGGAACGCGCCGTTAGCGGACTGGTCACCTTTCCCGACCATGCTCTCATCGACGGCAACATGATCCCGAAAGGTCTGCGTTGCAGCGCCGAAGCGGTGGTCAAAGGCGATGCCCGCTGCCTGTCGATCGCCGCCGCCTCCATCGTGGCCAAGGTCACGCGCGACCGGATCATGGTGGATTTGGCGCAACAATACCCCGGCTACGGCTGGAATGTTAACGCGGGTTACCCAACTCCGGCGCATCTGCAGGCGCTTCTAGATTTTGGAATTACCCCACACCATAGGCGTTCATTCCGGCCCGTCCACAACATCTTGTATCAAGAAGTTTCTGTAAGTAGTTGATTCAAAAAAGAATTTGACGGCGAATCGCTCCTGACTCATCTTCTGTATCAACAAGCACGGCGAAAAACCGCCGGCGGCAGAGGCAGAGATGAAGACCAGATCGACCCCGTCCGAGGCGGCATCGCTGCCGCTGAACCAGATTCTTGCCGGCGATTGCATCGAGATGATGAACAGCCTGCCCGCAGGCTCCATCGACCTGATCTTCGCCGATCCGCCCTACAACCTGCAACTCAAGGGCGATCTTCATCGCCCTGACAATTCCCGCGTCGATGCCGTCGATGACCATTGGGATCAGTTCAGCAGCTTCGCCGCCTATGACCAGTTCACCCGTGATTGGCTTGCCGCCGCGCGCCGCCTGCTCAAACCCAATGGCGCGATCTGGGTGATCGGCAGCTATCACAACATCTTCCGCGTCGGCACCGCGCTGCAGGATGCGGGCTTCTGGATGCTGAACGATGTGATCTGGCGCAAGTCGAACCCCATGCCCAATTTCAAGGGCAAGCGCCTGACCAACGCCCACGAAACCCTGATCTGGGCCAGCCGGGATGAGGCCGCCAAATACACCTTCAACTACGAAGCGCTTAAGGCGCTGAACGAAGGCGTGCAGATGCGGTCGGACTGGGTCATCCCGCTCTGCACCGGGCATGAACGGCTAAAGGACGAAAACGGCGACAAGGCCCATCCCACCCAAAAGCCGGAGGCGCTTTTGCACCGCATCCTGATCGCCACCACCAATCCGGGCGACGTGATCCTTGATCCCTTCTTCGGCACCGGCACCACCGGCGCCGTGGCCAAGATGCTGGGCCGCGATTTCATCGGCATCGAACGCGAAGAGGCCTACCGCCGCGCCGCCGCAGACCGCATCGCCCGCATCCGCAAGTTCGATGCCTCTGCCCTTGAAATCACCGGCTCCAAACGCGCCGAACCGCGTGTTCCCTTCGGTCAGGTGGTCGAACGCGGGATGCTCCGCCCGGGAGAGGAGCTTTTCTCCATCGGCAACCGCTACAAGGCCAAGGTCCGCGCCGATGGCACCCTGATCGGCAATGATATCAAGGGGTCCATCCATCAGGTGGGCGCGCATTACGAAGGCGCGCCGTCCTGCAACGGCTGGACCTACTGGCACTTCAAGCGCGACGGCAAGATGATCCCCATCGACATCCTGCGCCAGCAGATCCGCGCCGAGATGGAGGCCGATCAGGGCCGCCCGCACTGATCCCACCCGCATCGCCAAAGGTTACGCCTGCACCGTGGTCCGCCCGCGGTGCCACTGCCCCGCCATGCTTGTCATGGCGGGGTCTTTTCCTTTTCAGGCGCAGCACGGGCCACGGCGCCCGCACCCTCACCCCGCACGAAAGGGCCGCCGTCGGTCCCTTGTGAAGGGATCGTTCCCCGCGTAGCTTCCTGCCCTACGGAACCCAAGCCGTGCGGGGATGCTGACATGACGCTCCGGTCGCCAGGCCGACCCAAGGATCTTGAAAAGCGCGAGGCCATCCTCGACGCCGCTCAGGCCCTTTTCGCAGAGCGTGGCGTCGACGGTGTGCCCATCGAGGCGATCGCCGCGCGTTCAGGCGTCTCCAAGGTCACCGTCTATGGCCATTTCGGCGACAAGGCGACGATCTTCGATTCCATCGTCCAGCGCGAAACCGAACGTCTGAAGCAATCGCTCTGCCAGGCGCCCAGCGGCAGCGGGCTGGAAGACACGCTCACCCGGTTCGGCATGGCCCTGATCGACATGCTGACCCAGCCCTGCCACCTCGCCCTCGACCGCGCCGTAAGCCTCGAGGCGCAGCGCAACCCCGATATCGGCCGGCGCTTCTTTGAAGCAGGGCCCGGGCAGGTGCGCACGATGCTCACCCAACTTTTGTCGCAGGCACAGGAGAAGGGCGTGATCGCGCTGGACGATCCTGAATGTGCCGCCGAAGATCTTCTCGCGCTCTGGCTTGGTTTCCATGCGATCGAGCGGCGCTTCTGCGGCGGCACCCTGCCCGATGACCAGACGATCAGCCGCCATGTCATCCGCGCCGTGCGCCTTTTCCTCAAGGCGAACGCCCCCGACGCGTGACACCGCTTCTCGCGGTTAATGCCCCGGGGTGGGGTTCAACGCCTTGTTATAGGCGTGCCAATCGGTGATGTCGGGATAGAACCGCCGCCGCCACGCTTTCACCCGCGGGTTCATGATCCGCTTCCAGACAGGCGGGATCATGGCGGCGATCGTCATCACCGGATAGCCCATCGGCAATTGCGGCGCCTCTTCCTCGGTGTAGGTCTGGAGCAGGGGAAAGCGGCGGTCGGGTTTGTAATGGTGGTCGGAGTGGCGCTGCAGGTTGATCAGCAGCCAGTTCGAAGCCTTGTAGGTCGCATTCCACGAATGGCGCGGCAGCACATGCTCATACCGCCCGTCGCCCAGATGCCGCCGTGTCAGGCCGTAATGTTCGATGTAATTCACCAGCTCCAGCTGCCAGATCGCCACAAAGGCCTGCACGACGAACAGCCCAAGCCCCGTCCAGCCGCCCAAGATCAGCGCCAGCAGCAGCATCCCACCCTGCAACGCCGCATAGCGCCAATAGGGATTGGCCCGGTCCCACCACGGTCGTCCGCGCCGGGCTAGCATCGCCACCTCTGCCTTCCACGCGGAACGGAAGCACTGCACCAGAACGCGCGGGAAAAAGCGGTGGAATCCTTCATTATACCGCGCTGTCACCGGGTCGCGCGGCGTGCCGACCCAGATATGGTGAACCCGCAGATGTTCGGATCGGAAATGGCTGTACATCACGCTTGCCAGCAACAGATCGGCCAGCCAGCGTTCCAGCCGTGATTTTTGGTGCATCAGCTCATGGCTGTAGTTGATCCCCACCGCGCCCGAGATGACGCCCATCCCGAAGAACACCCCGATCCGCTCCAACCCGCCCAGATGCGCGGCGCGTGGGACATACCACAGCAGCCAGCACAGCAGCCCGAACTGCACCGGAAACCAGATCAGCGTGATGGCCTTGTACCAGCCCAGCCTCCCCTCGGGCGTGGCCGGATCGGCGTTGCGTTCTTCCTTGCCGGTCAGCCGGTCCAGCACGGTGAACAGCCACCACGTGGCCGCCGGAACCAGAAGCAGGCTCCACCCGCCCCAGAGCGCGGCCAGGATGACAATCGGCACCAGCCCCAGCGACAGCCAGAATGGCAGCGCCGGCACAAGGTTGGTCATGGTCATGGCCGCAGCCGTCATTCCTTCACCCAGATCACCAATACGCCCTTGCATCATACCCTTCTGACAAGTCGCCTCAAGGCGGCGCAAGGGCGCTGTTCGCCAGATCGAACGCCTTGCGCATCACCGTCGGCAGGTCCGCAGGCCGAAAGGCGGCGGGCGCAAGAAATTCGCCGCGCAAGGCAACGGCATCCTGCGCCACGGATGTTACCTGAACCTGAAGGATCAGGTGAAAATGGGTGAAGGTGTGGCGCACATCCCCCACTTCGGCCCAGTTGGCTGCCAGGGGCGCCGCGCCCCCGGCCCCGTCCCAATCCGAGCCCGGAAAACCCAGCATCCCGCCCAGCAGGCCCCGTTCCGCCCGCCGCTCGGCCAGCCACGCCCCATCCGCCCGCCGCGCCACCCAGATCACGCCCTGCCGCACGGGTTTGGCGGCCTTCTCGGCCTTGCGCGGCAGCGTTGCCTGCACGCCGTCGGCCCGCGCCCGGCACGGATCGCGCCAAGGGCAAATGCCGCAGGCGGGGTTGCGCGGGGTGCAGATCGTTGCCCCCAGATCCATCACCGCCTGCGCGTAATCGCCCGGCCGCGCCACGGGTGTCAGCACAGCGGCAAGCCGCGTCAGTTCCGTCTTGGCGCCGGGCAGCGGCTCCTCCACCCGCCACAGCCGCGCCATCACCCGTTCCACATTGCCATCCACCACGACGGCAGGCTCGTCATAGGCAATCGCCGCAATGGCCGACGCGGTGTAAGGGCCGATCCCCGGCAGCTCCAGCAGGCCTGCACGGTTTGCGGGAAACACCCCGCCATGATCGCGCACCACCGCCCGCGCACAGGCCAGCAGGTTCCGCGCCCGGGCATAGTATCCCAGTCCCGCCCATTCCCCCATCACATCGCCATCCGCCGCCGCCGCCAGATCGGCCACGGTCGGCCAGCGATCCGTGAAGCGCTGGAAATAGGCCCGCACCGCCGCCACCGTGGTCTGCTGCAGCATCACCTCCGACAGCCAGACGCGATAGGGATCAGGCCGCTCCCCGGCCTGCTTGCGGTCAGGGGGCACGCGCCATGGCATGATCCGGGCGTGACGGTCGTACCAGTTCAGCAGGATGGTTGAGAGGTCGCTCTCACCGCTGTCACGCATTCTTTACGCCTTTTGTTCCGCCCAGGTTTGCACCGCTGCCCCGCATGGCTAGAATAGCGGCCAACGCCGGAAGGACCAGATGACCCGCAAGCCGCTCCCCCCTCCTGATCCTGCCCGCCGCATGCGCGGGTTCGAGGCGGCCGCCGGCTTCCTGCGCGATCCCATCCGCAACGCCACCGAAAGCCGCGGCTTTGCCGTGGCGCGCCTGCTGACCCACTGGCCCGATGTGGTGGGCGAGGAGTTGGCCCGCATGACCCGGCCGGTAAAGATGGGCCACACCCGCGAAGGGATGGGCGCCACGCTGACGCTGCTTGTCGCGTCCGCCCATGCCCCGATGGTGCAGATGCAACTGCCCCGCATCATCGAAAAGGTGAATGCCATCTACGGCTATCGCGCCATCTCGCGCATCAGCCTGACGCAGACCGCCGCCACCGGCTTTGCCGAAGGGCAGGCCGAATTCATCCCCGCGCCCAAGGTCGCGCCCCCGCCCAGCCCCGACGTCATGGCCAAGGCGCGCGATTCCGCCGCGCCGATTGCCGACCCGGGCCTCAAGGCCGCCCTTGAAGCCCTCGCCCAGAATATCTTAACTCGCCGCAAAACATGAAAAGGCAGATTCCGATGCTGAAGACACTCGCCGCAGCCGCCTCCATCGCCCTTGCCGGGCTTCTCCCGCTGTCGGCCGCCGCCCAAGAGGCTGAAACGACCACCCCGGAAACGACCACTGCGGTCGAGATCACCGATTTCTCGCTCGGCCCGGCGGATGCCAAGGTGCAGATCACCGAATACGCCTCCTTCACCTGCCCCCATTGCGCGACCTTCCACGCCAATGTCTGGCCGCAGCTCAAGGCCGATTATGTCGATACCGGCAAAGTCCGCTTCACCTATCGCGAGGTCTATTTCGACCGCTACGGTCTGTGGGCCGCCATGGTTGCCCGCTGCGGGGGCGAGATGCGCTATTTCGGCATCGTCGACATGATCTTTGACCAGCAGCAGGAATGGGCCGCGTCGGATGATCCGAATGTGGTGATCGGCAACCTGCGCACCATCGCCAAGACTGCCGGTCTGGATGACGCCACGCTGGACGCCTGCCTGCAGGACGGCGCCAAGGCCGAAGCCATGGTCGCGCATTTCGAGGCGAACATGGCCGCGGATCAGGTCGAAGGCACGCCCACCTTCATCATCAACGGCGAAAAGCACTCCAACATGTCCTACGATGACATGAAGGCGATCATCGACGCGCAGCTTGCCGAATAAGATGACCGCGCCGCTTCAGGGCATCAGGGTCATCGAACTGGCGCGCATCCTGGCCGGCCCCTGGGCCGGTCAGACGCTGGCCGATCTGGGCGCCGACGTGATCAAGGTCGAGGCGCCCGAAGGCGATGACACCCGCCGCTGGGGCCCCCCCTTCATCGACCGGGACGGCGACCGTTCTGCCGCCTATTTCCACGCCACCAATCGCGGCAAGCGATCCATCACCTGCGATTTCCGCACGGCCGAAGGGCAGGCGGTGGTGCGCCGCCTGATCGCCGATGCCGATGTGGTGATCGAGAATTTCAAGGTGGGCGGTCTGGCCAAGTATGGCCTCGACTGGCCGTCCCTGCAGGCCATCAATCCCCGCCTGATCTATTGCTCTATCACGGGCTTTGGCCAGACCGGCCCCTATGCCCACCGCGCGGGCTATGATTTCATCATCCAAGGCATTGCCGGGCTGATGAGCGTGACGGGCGAACCCGACGGCCAGCCGCAAAAGGTGGGTGTCGCCGTCACCGATGTGTTCACCGGCGTCTATGCCGCCACCGCCATCCTTGCCGCACTGGTCCAGCGCGGCGTCACAGGGCGAGGCCAGCAGATCGACATGGCGCTTATGGATGTGGCCACCGCCATCATGGCCAACCAGAACATGAACTACCTCACCACCGGCACGGCCCCGGCCAAGATGGGCAATGCCCACCCCAACCTTGCCCCCTATGCCGTGTTCGATTGCGCCGATGGCTGGATCATCCTTGCCACCGGCAACGATGGCCAATACCGCAAGCTCTGCGCGATCCTTGGCCTTGATGGCATGGCCGAACATCCCGATTACCTGACCAATGCGGACCGCGTCCGCAACCGCGTGCCGCTGACCGCCGCGATCACCGCCGCGACCCTGCGCTGGAAGAAGGCCGATCTCCTGCAGGCCTGCGAAGACAACGGCGTTCCCGCAGGCCCCATCAACAACCTGGCCGAGGTTTTCGCCGATCCGCAGATCATCGCCCGCCAGATGCAGCTTGATCTGGGCGGCATCCCCGGCGTGCGGTCGCCCTTCACCTTTTCCGATGCCGACCTGTCGCTGGATCGCCCCGCCCCGAAACTGGGCGAACATCAGGACGAGGTGCTGGGCTAAACCCCGATCCGCGCCAGCGCCGCATCCAGCGGCGCCGGGTCGGCAAGGCGCAGCCTGACCGGCAGGGTCAGCACCTTCATCCGAAACGCCGCAGGCAGGCGGACGGCATCCTTCTCCGTCGTCACCAGTTGCGCGCTGAAGGCCCGCGCCTCGATCTCCAGCCGCGCCATCAGCGCATCGGTCAGGGGCTGGTGATCATCCAGCGGAACGGTGCGGATCACCTCGGCCCCTTCGCCGCGCAGCGTGGCAAAGAACTTCTCGGGTTGCCCGATCCCTGCAAAGGCGATCACCCGCAGTCCCTGCCAATCCATCCCCATCCGAAGCGGCATCAATTGCCCCGAAAGATGCGGCACCCGGACCGTCGCCCCCCATTGCGCCGTAAACGCCGCCTGCGCCGCCGCATCCCCGATCGACAGCACAAGATCGGCCCGCGCCATGCCCACCGCCACCGGTTCCCGCAGTGGCCCTGCGGGCAAACAGCGCCCGTTCCCGAACCCCTGCCGCGAATCCACCACGATCAGGCTCAGGTCCTTTTGCACCGACGGGTTCTGAAACCCGTCATCCAGCAGGATCACCCGCGCCCCTGCCGCCTCGGCGGCCTGAGCGCCCGCCGCGCGGTTCTTGGCCACCCAGACCGGCGCAAAGGCCGCCAGCAGCAGGGGCTCATCCCCCACTTCCGCCGCCCCGTGCCGGCGTTCGTCCACCCGCACCGGCCCCTCCAGCCGCCCGCCATGCCCGCGCGACACGACATGCGCCGCCACGCCACGCGCGGCCAGCCTCTCGATCAGCGCGATCACCGTGGGTGTCTTGCCCGTCCCGCCCACATTCAGGTTGCCCACACAGATCACCGGGACACCCGCCCGATACCCCGCCGCCCGCAGCCGCCGCGCCGTTCCCGCCGCATAGACGGCCCCCAGAGGCGCCAGCAGCCGCGCTGCTAGCGCAGGCCGGTCGGGCGGCGTGAACCAGAACCCCGGCGCCCGCATCAGCCTTCTCCATCCATGATGCGGCGGATCATGCCCATCACGCGATCCGTCACTTCCGCCCCGTCCGACGCCACGGCCCAAGCCGCCTGCGCCAGCCGCGCCGCCCGGTCCGGCGACAACAGATCCGCCAGCGCTTCGGCCAGATCGGTGGCCGACCCAACCGCCCGCGCCGCCCGCGCCGCGCCCAGCCGCCCGAAGGTCACGCCATAATCGCCCGGTCGTGGCCCGTACAGGATCGCCGATCCTAGCGCCGCCGCCTCCAGCGGATCACGCAGACAGCCGTTCCCGGCCAGGCTGCCCCCCATGAAGGTGATCGGCGCCAGCCGGTACCAAAGCCCGTATTCGTTCCCTGCATCTGCGATGTAGACCTCGGTCTCGGCATCCGGCTCTTCCTCTTCGGCGCGGCGGGCCACGGTCCAGCCTTCTTCCTTTTCCATCCGATGGGCCAAGGGGGCGATGCGCGCCGGATCCTGCGGCACCACGATCAGCAACAGCCGATGCGCCAGCCGCAGCGCCGCCCGATGCGCCGCGATCACGGCGGCCTCTTCCGCCTCGGGCAGCGCCGCGGCAAGCCAGACGGGGCGTGTCGCGAATTGCCGCGCCATGGCATCGCGCTCGGCCTCGAGGCAGGGCAGGGCGGCGCTTTCCTCTTCCAGCTTGCCCGTCACCTCCACCACCGAAGGCGGGGCGCCCGCCTTGCGGAAGGCCCGGGCCGATGCCTCGTCCAGCGTCAGCACGGCGCGGAAGGCCCCGAGAAGCCCGCGCATCAGCCCGGGATACCACCCGTCGCGTTCCTTCAGGAAACCGGGGTTCCGCCCGCCCACCATCAAAAGGGGCAGCTTGCGCTCCACCGCTTCATGCAGCAGGGCGGGGCGCAATTCGCCTTCGGACATCACCGCCAGTTCGGGCCGCCAGTGATCGAGGAACGCCGCCGCCTCCAGCGGCATCTCGGCGGGTGGCTTCTGGATGAACACCCCCGGCCGTGGTGCCAGCGCATCAGGGCAGGTCAGCACGACCGAAACCGCGTCTTCCTCAACCAGCCGCCGGGCCAGTTCCAACAGCGACCGCGCCGCATCGCGCCCCGGCGCATGCAGCCACACCAGCCGCCCTGCCGGGCGCGGTGGCCGGTCCACCGCCGCCCCGGGTTCGCGCCGGTGCGCAAGATTGTAAAGCGTAAGGCCGAGGGAATAGGCCATTCTTTGGCTTGGGCTTAGTGACCCAGCGCTTCCGTCGCGGAACCGGCCTGTTCCTCATCCCGCAGCCGGTGAATATGCGCGATGAAATAGCGCATATGGGCATTGTCCACG
This sequence comes from Paragemmobacter ruber, assembly GCF_009908315.1. Taxonomy (GTDB): domain Bacteria; phylum Pseudomonadota; class Alphaproteobacteria; order Rhodobacterales; family Rhodobacteraceae; genus Paragemmobacter; species Paragemmobacter ruber. Next base: position 1,354,500 of record NZ_JAAATW010000001.1, on the reverse strand, counting down.
GTCCGCTGCGCCTCGGCCTTCCAGGCGGCGAAGGCCGTGGCGTAATCGGGGAACATGCCGACGATGTGGATCTTGCTGACATCCCGGAAGACGTTCTTCTCGGGTGTCACCAGTTCGCCACCGAAGACGAGGTGCAGGCGCTGCGTCATGGATCTCCGCTCCGATCGGTGCGAGTCGTGAAAGTCGCGCGCAGGGTAGCGACGCAGGCCGCCGGGTCAAGGGACCGCCGCCAGGGTCTTTGGCGCGCTGCCGCAAAGCATTGCTATACATCCGGTCGCTTTTCCCCTATGCCCCGCCCTACGGCCCGACGATTCCGGGGCAGGCGGCGGTTTTGGGAGGCCGGTCCTGCGAAGGGGAATGAGGTGCCGGCACAAGGTACTTCACGGGCGCAACACGCCGCCCCTTCAGGATATGACATGACCGATACGACGATTGCCGCGCCTCTGGCCGCGGCCCTTTCGGCCAAGGGCTATGAAACCCTTACGGCCGTCCAGACCGCCATGCTGAGCGAAGAGGTCGCGGGACGCGATCTTCTCGTCTCGGCCCAGACGGGTTCGGGCAAGACCGTGGCCTTCGGCATTGCCATCGCGCCCGATGTGCTGGCGGGCAATGACCGCCTGCTCTTTGCCGACCGTCCGATTGCGCTGATCGTGGCGCCCACGCGGGAACTGGCGCAACAGGTGCAGCGCGAATTCGAATGGCTCTACGCCGAAGCGGGGGCCATCCTCGCCTCTTGCGTGGGCGGCATGGATTACCGCAACGAACGCCGCGCGCTGGAGCGGGGGGCGCATATCGTGGTGGGCACCCCGGGCCGCCTGCGCGATCATATCGAACGCGGCTCGCTCGATCTGTCCGGCATCAAGGCCGTGGTGCTGGATGAGGCTGACGAGATGCTGGATCTCGGCTTTGCCGAGGATCTGGAATTCATCCTCGCCGCCGCGGCCGAGGATCGGCGCACGCTGATGTTTTCGGCCACCGTGCCGAAGGAAATCGAAAAGCTGGCCGGCACCTTCCAGAAGGACGCCCTCCGCATCGCCGCGCAGGGCGAGGCGAAGCAGCATGTCGATATCGAATACCGCGCCCTGTCGGTGCAGGCGCGCGACAAGGAACACGCGATCTTCAACGTCCTGCGGTTCTACGAGGCGCAGACCGCCATCGTCTTCTGCAAGACGCGGGCGAATGTGAACCACCTCTACGCCCGCATGGCGAACCGCGGCTTTCAGGCCGTGGCGCTTTCGGGTGAACTCAGCCAGCAGGAACGCATGCACGCCCTGCAAGCCCTGCGCGATGGTCGGGCGCGGGTCTGTATCGCCACCGATGTGGCCGCGCGCGGGATCGATCTGCCGGGTCTGGAACTGGTGGTCCATGCTGATCTGCCGTCAAACTCCGAAACCCTGCTGCACCGGTCGGGCCGCACGGGCCGCGCCGGGCGCAAGGGCGTGTCTGCGCTGGTCGTCCCGCCTGCCGAATTCCGCAAGGCACAGCGCCTGCTGCAGGGCGCCAAGGTTGTGGCCGAATGGGGCAAGGCCCCCAGCGCCGAAGAGGTGCAGGCCAAGGATGACCTGCGCCTGATGGAACACCCCGCCCTTGCGCAGCAACCGGGCGACGAGGCCGAGATGGCCGCCACCCTGCTGGGCCAGTATGGCGCCGAACAGGTGGCCGCAGCCTTCATCCGGCTGTGGCGCGAAGGCCGCTCCGCGCCTGAGGTTCTGTCCGACAGCCTGCCGCCGCCCGCCGCCCTGCCGCAGCGCGAAAAGGGCGCGTTCGGCCCCTCGGTCTGGTATCGCCTTTCGGTCGGCCATACCGGCCGGGCCGAGGCCCGCTGGCTTCTGCCCAAGATCTGCGAAACCGGCTCCATCTCGAAGGATGGGATCGGCGCGATCCGGGTGCAGCAGGACCATACGCTGGTGCAGATCGCCGAACCGCTGGCCGGGCGCTTTGGCGCGATGGTGGAAATCGAACCGGGCCTGATAATGGAACGGCTGGAGGGCGAACCCTCGCTGGAACGCCCCGAACGTCCCGCCCGCCCCGAACGCCCGGCCCGCGCCGAGCGGCCCGAGCGTCGGGTGACGCCGAAACCGGTGCGCGAAGAGCGCGCCGAACGGCCCAGCTATTCCGGCAAACCGCCCCGCGTGGTCGAGGATGACGCCGAGGCTGCACCGGCATGGTCGCCGCTCGATGCCTCTGCCCCCATCCCCGCCGCGCGTGAGGAACGCCCACGCAAACCCTATGCCGCCCGCGAAGACGGCCCGCGCAAGCCCTACGCCCCGCGCGGCGACGGCGACCGCAAGCCCTATGCCGCCCGCGAGGATGGCCCCCGCAAACCCTATGCCCCGCGCGGTGACGGTGAACGCAAGCCCTACGCCCCGCGTGAGGATCGCCCCGCCGAAGAACGCAAACCGCGCTGGAAGGCGGAAGGGGCGCCGAAATCGGCGGGCTACAAATCCCACGGCGGCAGCCCCGACCGCCCGTCACGCGCGGCCGGCTACAAGAGCCACGGTGGCGATGCCGGGGCGGATCGTCCCGCCCGCGCCGCAGGGTTCAAGTCGCACGGCGCGGCGCAGGGTGATGCCAAGCCCAAGGGTGACTGGGCCCCGCGCAAGCCGCGCGCCGAAGGCGATGCCCCCGCCCGCGCGCCGCGCGCGGCAGGGGCCAAGCCTGACTGGAAGGCCAAGGGCGACGGCAAACCCGCCTACAAGCCACGCGCTGCAGAGGGCGCGGAACAGCGCCCCTTCCGGGCCAAGCCCGGTGGCGGTGCAAAGCCCGCGGCGCGTGCCAAACCTGCCGCGCCCAAGGGTGATCCGAAGGACACGTCAAAGCGTTTCGTTCCGCCGAAGAAGAAGTGAACGCTTGCCAAACCATGTCGATGGGCCGCCCGCCGGGGCGGCCCTTCTTCATGCCGCAGGGGGCGTCAGCCGGTCCAGCAGCGCGCGGTGCAGCGCCGGGGCGGCGGCGATCAGCCCATCCGCCTTTGGCACCGGCGCGTTGAAGCGCAGGGCCTTTCCATGCCGGTCCGTCACCGCGGCCCCCGCCCGCGCGGCGATCAGACTGCCCGCGGCGATGTCCCATTCCCAGCCTTGCCGAAAGCTCAGCATCCCGTCGAACCGCCCTTGCCCCACCAGCGCCAGCCGATAGGCGACCGAGGCACGGAAACTGCGCTTCACCTCGGGCACGCCACCGGGCCAGAACTCGGGCTTCATGTTGGCAGCGGGGGTCAGGATATTGGCGCCTTCGGTTCCGCCGATGGCGCTGGCCTGCAGCCCTGCCCCGTTCAGCGTGGCGGCACCATCCGCCGTGGCGGCAAACATGCGGTCCAGCGCGGGCAGGAAAACCACCCCCGCCGTCACCCGCCCCCGATGGGCCACGGCCAAGGAATGGCTGAAACTGTCCTCACCGGCGATGAAGGCGCGGGTCCCGTCGATCGGGTCGAGGATGAACACCGCCTCGCGCGACAGCCGGTCTGCATCATCGGGCGTCTCTTCCGACAGCCAGCCATAGCCGGGCCGCGCCGCGCGCAGGGTGCGGATCAGCGCGTCATTCACCGCATGATCCGCCTCGGTCACCGGCCCTTCGTCGCCCTTGTCCCAGACCCGGGGGTTCCGCTTCCAATAGCGCAGCGCGATCCGCCCGGCCTCGCGCGCCGCGCGGATCAGCAGGGCAAGGTCATCCTCTGGCACGGCATCAGGCACCGGCAAGGGTCAGCCCGTCGATCAGGCAGGACGGCACCCGCGTGGACAGATGCGCCCGCGCGTCATTCGCAGGCACCAGACGCAGCAGCATGTCGCGCAGATTGCCCGCGATGGTACATTCGTTCACGGGATGCGAGATCACGCCGTTCTGCACCCAGAACCCCGCCGCACCCCGCGAATAATCCCCCGTCGTCGGGTTGATCGTCGATCCGATCATCGAGGTGACGTAAAGCCCTGTCCCCATGTCGCGGATCAGGTCCGCGCGGCTGACCGCCCCTTGCGTCAGGTCAATGTTCGATGTGCTGGGCGATGGGGGCGAACTGGTCCCCCGCGCGGCATTTCCCGTGCTGGCCAGCCCCAGCTTGCGCGCAGTGGCAAGGTCCAGCGTCCAGCCCGTCAGGATGCCATCCTCGACAATCGCCCGCCGCCGCGTCGGCAGGCCTTCGCCATCGAAGGGGCGCGACGATGAGATGCGCGCGCGGTGCGGGTCCTCGATCACCGACAGCCCGGCAGGCAGCACCTGCTGCCCCATCGCATCGCGCAGCCAGCTTGCCCCCCGGGCAATCGCCGCCCCGTTCACGGCCGACAGAAGATGCCCGATCAGCGAGGATGCCACCCGTTCATCGAACAGCACCGGATAGGTGCCCGTCACCGGCTTTACCGCCCCGGCCCGCGCCAGCGCCCGTTCGGCGGCCAGCGCACCGATCCCCTCGGCCCCCGGCAGATCGGATTGATAGGTGCGCGCCTCGCCCGCCCAATCCCGCTCCATCCCCGTGCCTTCGCCGGTGAAGGCCACCGCCGATACCGATCGCGAGGTGCGCGCATAGCCGCCCGAAAAGCCATTGGTCGCGGCCAGATGCATGGCACGGCGGGAATATCCCGCCGATGCCTCTACCTGCGTGATCCCGCGTGCGGCCAGCGCCGCCGCCTCCACCGCGCGGCAATCTGCCTCCAGCGCGGCGGCATCGGGTTCCGGCGCCGGATCGGCCAGATCGAGCGCGGCAAGATCCCAGTCGCGGGCAATCTGCGACGGATCGGCCAGCCCGGCATAGGGGTCATCGGGTGCCTCGCGCGCCATGGCGACGGCCCGCTCGGCCAATGCGGTGATCGTGCGGTCCGAGATATCTGAGGCCGAAACACAGGCCTGCCGCCCCCCGAACAGGACGCGCAGCCCGATCTCGGTGCCTTCTGCCCGTTCGGCCTGTTCCAGCTTGCCCTGCCGGACGTCGATCGTCAGCGACGTGCCAGACACTGCCAGCGCATCCGCAGCCTCTGCCCCCGCCTTGCGGGCGGCGTCGAGCAGTCGGTCGGTCAGGTTGGAAAGCATATCTGTCATGGCCGGTCCTCTGGCAGGTGCCCTGTGCAGGTAGTCCGCTGCAGCCGTCAGTGCAAGCGCAGAGGGCGCCCGCGCCGGGCCGCAGGCCCGCGCGCCCCAAGCAAAAGGCCCCCGCCGGAGCGGGGGCCTTGCTATCTGTTCATGATCCGCAGGCGTTACTGCAACTGCTGGCCGTTGGCAAAGAACCCGCCGTCCTTGAACTCCAGCGTAGATGTCAGCTCATCCTCGCCCGTCGCATTGGCGAACATCGACAGCATCATGCGGAAGCCCATCACCTGATCTTCCGGCAACAGACCCATCGCCACCAGCTTGTCCATCAGCGTGTTGCCACCCACCAGCTTCAGGTCCACCTTGCCCGTGGGCGCAGGCATCCCGCCATAGGTGACTAGATCGCTGTTGTCGAAGGTCAGCGCGCCATTGCCGGTCAGTTCCGCACCCGCGATCTTGGCCTGCAACGCGGTAATGTCGAGCGCGTGCAACTCGGCCGGCGGGGCCTCGCCCGCTGCCTCGACCGCTGCCGGATCCATGATATCGACCAGCAGCTTCGCCTTGCCCTTGGTGTCGATCACCAGCGTGGCCGGATCACGGGGCAGTTGATTGGTCGGGTCGAACATCGCCCAGATCTCATCCGACACGGTCAGATCGACGATGCGAGTCAGGAACGAGAAATCCTGCGGCTCTTCCGTCACGCTGACCGGCATCAGGAACCCGAAGGATGCTTCCTGATAGGCCAGCTTCATCTCGGGGAAGGGAATGGTCGGCGCCGACATCGCCATGCTAAAGCCCGTCGCCCCGCCCGAATAGGCAAGCTTGGTGGCATCCATCGCAAAGACCAGCGTGTTGCTTTCCCCCGCGCCGGTGATCTTGGTCAGGCCGGTCGCATCCGTGATCTCCATGTCATAGGTCAGCGCGCCGCTGTTGAAGGTGCCTTCGCTGGCAAATCCGGCTTTCAGCGCGGCGGACATGTCGGCCATCATCATCGAATCGAGGAAGGTCCCTTTGCCCGTGCCGGTCAGATCGGCCATCGTCAGGTTCAGCTTCAGCGTCGAAGGGCCGGTCGGCCCGCCCTCACCCTCGGCGGGCGACGGGTCGGGATCGGTGCCTTCCGCCGTGAGCGTCAGACTGTCGGCAGCAAAGTTCGAGGTCAGGCGCGACTGTTCGCCTTCAGCGGCTGCCATCAGATATGTGCCCGTAAGGTTGGTCAGCGCGATTTCGGCCGTCACATCCACGGCCTCGGCCTCCACGCCTTCGATGCTGGTCAGGGCCACCGTCATTTCGGGCGCGGTGTAATCATAGGCGGTTTCCGCCGCATCCCCGCTGGCGGTGATCACCATCCCGGGCTGACGGATTTCCATCGTCAGCGTGGTCGGATCGCCATCTTCCTCGGGCGGGTCGAAGGTCATCTCGAAGGGATATGTCTCGGACATCGTCACCTCGACGGTGCCATCGCCATTGTCGCGGAAGCGCACCTCGTCGATCGACCCGCCACCGACGACACCCTCTTGGTCAATCGCAATCGTCATTCCGGTGACGACCAGCGTATCCCCGTCGCGTTCGACGCTTTCAGTGGTCACGGTCTGGCCGCTGCCATTCGCGAAGGCCAGCCAGTTTTCCCAAACCTGCTCGGGTGTCACCTCGGCAAGGGCCGGCGTGGACAACAGCATGACAAGGGCGGTGCTGCCCGCCAGCCTGCGACTGATCATAATCAACCTCGTTCAGATGCGAATAAATCTTTGCGCCAAGAGCATCCTCCCCCGGTGGGGCGGGGTCAAGGGTTTCCAACGCCGCCTTGGCATGCGTTAAGACAGTGGCGAAACTGTGAAGGCCGCACAGATCCTTTGCGCGGACCGGAATTGTGAAAGGGAGAAGTTCGATGGATGGCAAGGTTGTCATCGTCACCGGGGCCAGCCGCGGTATAGGCGCCGCTGCCGTGCGGGCCTTCGTCGCCGCAGGGGCGCGCGTGGCCGCCTTGGCGCGGACCGAGGCGCAAGTCGCGGCCCTGGCCGATGAACTGGGGCCGGAGGTGATGGCGCTGGGCTGCGATGTGGCGAATGCAGCCGCGGTTCAGGCCGCGGTCGGCACGGTGCAGGCCCGCTTTGGCCGCATTGACGTGCTGGTGAACAATGCCGGCGTGATCGAACCCATCGCCCGGCTGGCCGATGCGGATGTGGATGCATGGGGCAAGAGCATCGACATCAACCTCAAGGGCGTGTTTCACGGGATGCGCGCCGTCCTGCCCGTGATGCGGGCGCAAGGGGGTGGCACGATCATCACCGTCTCTTCCGGCGCGGCCACCAACCCGCTGGAAGGGTGGAGCGCCTATTGCGCCGGAAAGGCGGGCGCCCTGATGCTGACCCGGGCCGCCCATCTGGAAGAGGGGCCGCATGGCATCCGCGTGCTTGGCCTATCGCCGGGGACGGTGGCCACCGACATGCAGGTGAAGATCAAGGCATCCGGGGTGAATCCTGTCAGCCAGATCGACTTTGCCACCCATATCCCGGCTGATTGGCCGGCCCGCGCGCTGGTCTGGATGTGCGGCCCCGCGGCGGATGACTGGCTGGGCCGCGACATTTCCCTGCGCGACGAAACGGTGCGCCGCGCGGTCGGGCTGATCCCATGATCGCGGTTCGGGAACAGGGTGGCGCGCGTCTTCTGGTGCTGGACCGCGCCGACAAAGCAAACGCCCTGACGCAGGAGATGCTGGCCATGCTGGATGGCGCGGTGGCCCAAGCCGCCGCCGACGGCGTGGCGGTGCTGGTGATCACAGCGCATGGCCGCGTCTTTTCCGCCGGGGCGGATCTGGATGGCATGGCGCAGGGTCTGGGCCATGCCCCGGAATGGGAGATCCTGTCGCGCCGGATCGCGGCCTATCCCGGCCTGACCATCGCCGCGCTGAACGGCACGCTGGCCGGCGGCGCCTTTGGCATGGCGCTGGCCTGCGACCTGCGGGTGGCGGTGCCGGGGGCGGAATTCTTCTATCCGGTGATGAAGCGCGGCTACCTGCCGCAACCGTCGGACCCCGCCCGTCTGACGGCGCTCATCGGCCCGTCGCTGGCAAGGATGATCCTGCTGGCGGGGCAGCGCATCGGCGCGCAAACCGCCCTTGAATGGGGTCTGATCGACCAGATTGCCGAAGATGCGGTGGACGGCGCGCTTGCCCTTGCCGCCGATGCGCTGGGCGCGGATCCGCGCCATGTGCGCCGGATGAAGGCGATGTTCTGACCCCTAGCGTTTGCGGTGCCCGCCCGGCACGCGGGACAGGAAACCCAGTGGCCGCTTCGCGATCCAGCGCAGGAACGCCTCCATCCGCGGATCGGCGCGGATCGCATCGGGGGTGTTGAACTGCCGGGCAAGCTCGGTTTCCGTGAAGCGGGCGTGTATCTCTTTGTGGCAGATGTGGTGGGCCATCACCGTCGGCCCGCCTTTCCCGCCTTTCAGCTTCGGCACAAGGTGGTGCAGGCTCTGCGGCACATCGGGCGGGATCGGTCGCAGGCAGATCGGGCAGATCGGGTCCATGTTGTCCTGTCGCGGCTTTCCGGGCAAAGGATGGCGCAAGGGATGACGGGGGCAAGATGGATGCGCTGGTGATCGGTGCCGGACCTGCGGGGTTGATGGCGGCAGAGGAACTGGCCGCGGCTGGCCGCCATGTCGTGATCTGCGAGGCAAAGCCCACGGCGGGGCGCAAGTTCCTGATGGCCGGGAAGTCCGGCCTGAACGTGACCAAGGATGAACCGGCCGACATCTTCGCCCGCGCCTATGACGCGGGTTGGCTGGCGCCGATGCTGGCCGAATTCGGCCCCGCGCAGGTGCAGGACTGGTGCCGCGCCTTGGGGCAGGAGGTGTTTACCGGCACATCCGGCCGGGTCTTTCCCACGGTGATGAAGGCCTCGCCCCTGCTGCGCGCCTGGCTGGCGCGGCTGGGCGCGGCGGGTGTCGATCTGCGATTGCGCTGGCGCTGGACCGGGTTAGCAGAAGGGGGCTGGCGCTTTGACACGCCGGACGGGCCTGTCACCCTGTCCCCCCGCATGGTGGTTCTGGCGCTTGGCGGGGCAAGCTGGGCGCGGCTGGGGTCGGATGCCGCCTGGGTGCCCTGGCTGCGCGGCAGGGGTGTGGAAATCGCGCCCTTCAAGCCCGCCAATATGGGCTTTGGCGTCGCGTGGTCGGCGCATATGCCCCGGCACTTCGGCCAGCCCGTGAAGGGCGCGGCGCTGATCGTGGGGGATCGGCGGGTCAGGGCGGAGTTCGTCCTGTCCGAAAGGGGTGTGGAAGGCGGCGGCATCTATGCCGTCAGCCGTGACCTGCGGGACGGCGCATCCCTGCGGCTGGACCTGATGCCAGATGTCACAGCGCCGGACCTGGCGGCCCGCCTTGCCCGCCTGAAACCCGCCGAAACCTTGTCCAATCGCCTGCGCAAGCTGGGTCTTTCCCCCGTGGCCAGCGCGCTGGTGATGGAATTCGGGCGGGGTCTTCCGACCAGCGAAGCGATCAAGGCCCTGCCCATCCCGCTGACCGGCCCCCGTCCGCTGGACGAGGCGATCTCGGTCGCGGGCGGCATCACCCGCGCCGCGTTGACCGAGGATCTGGAACTGCGCGCCCTGCCCGGCGTCTTTGCCTGCGGCGAGATGCTGGACTGGGAGGCGCCGACAGGGGGCTATCTGCTGACCGCCTGCTGGGCGACCGGGCGCTGGGCCGGGCGGGCGGCAGCACGCGGCTGAACCGTCGGCCGGGGGCCAGCCCCCGGACCCCCGGGGTATTTGGCACCAAGATGAAGGAGGCGGCCTTCATCACGGCCCGGAAACCCGTAGCTTGCGATCAGCCGTGCTTGATCATGACATGGCGGACGACGGTGTAATCCTCCAGCGCATAGGCCGACATGTCCTTGCCATAGCCGGACTGTTTCAGCCCGCCATGGGGCATTTCGTTGGTCAGCATGAAATGCGTGTTGATCCAGGTGCAGCCGTAGCGCAGCCGCGCGGCGGTCGCCATCGCACGGCCCACATCCCGGGTCCAGACCGAGGAGGCGAGGCCATAATCGCTGTCATTGGCCCAGTTCACCGCCATATCCACATCGGAGAAGGGGGTGATGGAGACGACGGGACCAAAGACCTCGCGCCGGACGATCTCGTCTTCCTGTTTCGCGCCGGCGATGACGGTGGGGCGGTAGTAGAAGCCCTGATCCATCACTTCGCCCCCTGTGGTGATCTCGATATGGTTCACCTCGCGCGCGCGGTTGACGAAGGAGGCGACGCGGTCGCGCTGGCGGAGGGAAATCAGGGGGCCGATTTCGTTGGTGCTGTCATCCTCGTTGCCCAGGGCGATGGTGGAGACGGCCGAGGTCAGGTCGGCGACCAGACGGTCATAGACCTTTTTCCCGGCGTAGATGCGGCAGGCGGCGGTGCAGTCCTGCCCGGCGTTGTAGTAACCAAAGGCGCGCAGGCCATCGACCACCTCGCCCACATCGGCATCATCAAAGACGATGACAGGGGCCTTGCCGCCCAGTTCCAGATGGGTGCGTTTCACCGTCTTGGCGGCGGCATCCAGCATCTTCCTGCCCGTGGCCACATCGCCGGTGAGCGAGATCATGTCCACCTGCGGGTGATTGATGAGGTAGTTGCCGACGGTCTGGCCGCGCCCGGTGACGATGTTCACCACGCCTTCGGGCAATTCTTCCGCCAGGATCCGCGCCATCTTCAGTGCGGTCAGCGGGGTTTGTTCCGAGGGCTTGAACACCACGGTGTTCCCGCCGCCGATGGCGGGGCCGAGTTTCCAGGCCATCATCATCAGCGGATAGTTCCACGGCGCGATAGAGGCGATGACGCCGATCGCATCGCGGCGGATCATGGAGGTGTGGCCGGACAGGTATTCGCCCGCCACTGCGCCATGCTGGCAGCGCACCGCGCCTGCAAAGAAGCGGTAGCAATCCACGATGGCGGGAATTTCGTCATTGCGGGCGGCGTTGATGGGTTTGCCGCAGTTCAGCGCCTCCAGCGCGGCGAAGCTGTCTGCCTCGGCCTCCACCCGGTCGGCGATGCGCAGCAGGGCGGCGGCGCGTTCGGCGGGGGTGGTGCGGGACCACGTCTCGAACGCCTTGCGGGCGGCGGCGACGGCGCGGTCCACCTGTGCCGTGGAGGCTTCGGGCACCTCAAGGATCAGGCCGCCGGTGCGGGGGTTGAGGATCTGTTCCTTGGCCTCCTGCCCGGCTTCGAAGCTGGACCCGATCAGGAGATGGGTGTCGATGGTCATGAGTGCACTGTCCATAGGGACCTCCCTTTGGTCATTTGCCCGCACCGGCGGTCTCGGACCCGCCGCGGGTCAGGTAATAGGCGATGAGGATGGGAACGAAGGTGGCCGTGAAGACGACGATGGCCACCACATTGGTCACAGGCCGCTGCCGCGGACGGACCAGTTCCTGAAGCATCCAGATGGGCAGGGTGCTTTGCTGGCCCGCGGTGAAGGTGGTGACGATCACCTCGTCAAACGACAGCGCGAAGGCGAGCATCCCGCCTGCCAGAAGGGCGGTGCCGAGGTTCGGCAGCAGAACGTAGCGGAAGGTCTGGAAGCTGTTGGCGCCAAGGTCGGCAGAGGCCTCCAATATCCCGCCAGACAGGCGGCGGAAGCGGGCGACGGCGTTGTTATAGACGATGACGATGCAGAAGGTCGCGTGGCCGAGGATGATGGTCCATGTCGAAAACGGTATGTCCATGATCGAGAAGGCCGACCGCAGCGACATGCCGGTGATGACGCCGGGCAGGGCGATGGGCAGGATGATCAGCAGGCTGATCTGTTCGCGCCCGAAAAAGGAGGCGCGCGCCATGGCGGCAGAAACCAGCGTGCCGAGGATCATGGCGAGGAAGGTGGCAATCGTGGCGACCCAGAGCGACAGGTACAGGGGCGGCCAGATATCCTCGCGGTTCCAGGCCACGCCGAACCACTCTGTGGTCAGGCCGGGGGGCGGGAACTGATAGGATTTGTCCTCGGTCGTGAAGGCGTAGAGGAAGATCAGAAGGATCGGCAGGTGCAGGAAGAGAAGGCCCCCGACGGCTGCGATCTTCAATCCCAGCGAGGCGCGGTCAGAGTGCATCGAAGGCCCCCTTCCGTTTCGCGATGGTCAGATAGATCAGCATGATCACGATGGGGACCACGGCGAAGGCGGCGGCCAGCGGGATGTTCCCGGCGGTTCCCTGCAACTGATAGACCGCCAGCCCGATGAAACGGGCCGAGGTGCCGACGATCTGCGGGATGATGTAATCGCCCATCGTCAGCGAGAAGGTGAAGATCGACCCGGCAATGACGCCCGGCATGGCAAGGGGCAGGATCACCGTGCGGAAGGTCTGTGCCCGCGATGCGCCAAGGTCGGCAGACGCCTCCAGCATCGAGGTGGGCACGCGTTCCAGCGCGGCCTGCATGGGCAGGATCATGTAGGGCAGCCATACATAGACGAAGACGATGAAGGTGCCGAGCGGGCTGGTGGAAAGGCTGTTCCCGCCGATGCCCGGGATGGCGAGGATGGCGTTCAGGATCATCGACAGGCCCACGCCTTCGGCGGCCCAGGTGATGATCCCTTCCTTCGCAAGGATCAGTTTCCACGCATAGACCTTGACTAGGTAGGAGGACCAGAGCGGCAGCATGACGCCAAGGTAGAAGACGGCCTTCCATTTCCCCCGCGCGAAGCGGGCGGCGTAATAGGCGATGGGGAAGGCGATCAGCGCGCAGCCGATGGTGACGGCGGCGGACATGACCAGCGTGCGGATGATGATGTCGAGGTTCTGGGCGCGGAAGAGCTCGGCATAGGTCTTGAGCGTGAATTCCTCTTTCACCACGCCGGAAAATTCGTCGATCGAATAGAAGGATTGCAGCAGCAGCGCGAAAAGCGAGCCGAGATAGACCACCCCCAGCCAGAGGAGCGGCGGGGTCAGGAGGACGGCCAGCAACAGGCGCGGGTGCCGCCAGAACAGCGCGGTCAGCCGGTCGGCCAGCCCGCGTTCGGGCAGGATGGCGGGGGTGGGGGAGGTCATCCCTCGCCCTCCATCACATGCAGCGCGGCAGGGTCGAAGGCGAGGCCGACGGTCGCGCCCGGTTCCGGCACGGGCTGGCCCGCGGGCAGAAGGGCCGCCACTTCCGTGCCGTTCAGCGCGACGGAGAGGCGCGAGCCTGCGCCAAGGTAGCGGATGCCGGTCACAGTGCCTGCCAGCGCCACGCCATCGGCGGCGGTCACGCGCAGCATTTCAGGGCGGAGCGAGGCCCATTTCATCGGCCCGCCGAATGCGCGCGTCACCTCGGGCGGCAGGACGTTGGAGGATCCCACGAAATCGGCCACGAAACGGGTGCGGGGGTGGGCATAGACTGCGGCCGGGGTGCCGATCTGGGCAATGCGGCCTTCGTTGAAGACGGCAAGGCTGTCGGCCATGCTGAGCGCCTCACCCTGATCATGCGTGACGAAGACGAAGGTGATGCCGAGGCGGGATTGCAGGGCCTTGAGTTCGTCCTGCATCGCCTCGCGCAGTTTCAGGTCCAGCGCGCCGAGCGGTTCGTCGAGGAGCAGCACCTTGGGTTCGTTCACCAGGGCGCGTGCCAGCGCCACACGCTGCCGCTGGCCGCCCGAAAGCTGTGCGGGTTTGCGGTCGCCATAGCCTTCGAGCTTTACCAGCGCCAGCATCTCTTCGGCGCGGGCATCGCGGGTGCGGCGGTCCACGCCTTTGACCATCAGGCCGTAGCCCACGTTGTCGCGCACGTTCATGTGCGGAAACAGCGCGTAATCCTGAAAGACCGTGTTCACGTTGCGCCGGTTCGGGGGGATATCGCCCACATCTTGCCCGAAGATGCGGATCGTGCCGCCGGTGGGTTTTTCAAACCCCGAAATCAGGCGCAGGCAGGTTGTCTTGCCAGAGCCAGAGGGGCCGAGCATGGCGAAGAACGATCCTTCCGCGATGGTCAGATCGACGCCATCCACCGCCTTTACCGGGGCGGAGGCGGGGCCGAAATGGCGGGAAACATTCAGGAATTCGACAGCGGCGGTCATGGAGGGGAGGGCTCCGACAGGCAAAGGCAGGGGAAGGGTGCGCGCAAGGGCGCGCACCCTGCTTGGTCGGGAAGGGGCCGGTCAGCGGCCGCCGATAACGCCGATATAGTCGGACACCCAGCGATAATAGGGCACGCAGGTATCTTCGCCCTGCGCGCAGTCAGCGACCGGGGTGGTCCAGAAGCGGATCTTTTCAAAGTCGTCCATGCCGTTGGTGGTGCAGCCCTCGGCGGTCTGCTTGCCGCGCCCGTCGGTGCAGGCGGCGGGAACCGAGGGGTTCGCCCCGAACCAGACCGACAGGTCGGATTGCAGGTTCGATGCCAGCTGATGTTCGAACCACATATAGGCGCAGTTCGGATGTTCCGAATCGACATGCAGCATCGTCGTATCGGCCCAGCCCGTGGCACCTTCCTGCGGGATGGTCGAGGCGACGGGCGCCCCGCCCGCCTTGAGCAGGTTCACCTGGAACGGCCAGGAGCCGGAGGCGACCACGCCTTCGTTCTTGAAATCGTCGATCTGGATGAAGGCGTCATGCCAGTAGCGGCTGACCAGTTCGCGCTGGCCGCGCAAAAGGTCGAGCGCGGCCTTGTACTGATCTTCGTTCAACTCGTAGGGCGAGGTGATGCCCAGTTCCGGCTTGTGGAACATCAGGTATTGCGCGGCATCGGCGACGTGGATCGGGCCATCATAAGCCTGCACCCGGCCCTTGTTCGACTGGCCGTCGGGAAGGGTCTGTTCTTCGAAGACCACGTTCCACGAGGTGGGCGGTTCCTTGAACACCTCAGTGTTGTACATCAGGACGTTCGGCCCCCACATATAGGGTACGCCGTAATGCTTGCCGTCCACGGTGTGCCACGGGGCATCCTGAAGGCGCGGGTCGATAGTGGACCAGGACGGGATCAGGTCCTTGTTGATTTCCTGCACCCGGCCACCCGCGATCAGCCGCAGCGACGCATCGCCCGAGGCGGTGACAAGGTCGAAACCGCCTTCGTTCATCAGGGCGACCATCTCATCCGAGGTGTTGGCCGTCTTGACGCTGACCTTGCAACCTGTTGATTCTTCGAACTTTGTGACCCAATCAAAGCCGGGATCGGTTTCGCCGCGCTCGATATAGCCCGCCCAGGCGACGATGGAGAGTTCGCCTTCGCCCGCGCCGACCTCGGTCATCTGGGCAAGGGCAGGGGTGAGGCCGACGATCAGGCCGAGGGCGGTGGTGGCGGTCAGTTTCATCGTTTTCAGTAGCATCCAGAAGTCTCCCTGTGAGAGCACCGCAGGCGCGGTCAGCCGGTTTTCCGGTCATGGTCGTGAACGGTATGCCCCTGCCGATAAATCGCAATATCAAAACGCTGATGGGTGCATTCGGTTTTTCCGATGGCTGGCGGCCCGCAAGGGCCGTGCAGCAGCGGGTGCAGCAGCGTAGTGCAGCAAAGTGTATGCACGCAGCGGGCGCTGGTGCGGGATTTCCTTTACCGATTGGCAGGGTCTAGCGGTTGGGCACGCTGGTCTGGGCCGAGCGGACGAAGTTCAGCGCAGGCGCGCTGAGCGGGGCGCCACGACGCCAGGCGAGGCCCACCTGCACGGTGGGCAGATCGCCGCCGACATCGCGAATTTCGATCCGGTCGCCTTCCAGCGACCAGGGGCGGTAGACGAGGCTGGGCAGGATGGCCAACCCGGCGCCCGTGGCGACAAGGCTGCGCACGGCTTCGACGGAACGGGTGCGGAAGGCAATCTCGGGCTTCACGGGCAGGGCGGCGGTCAGGCGGCGGGTGCTTTCCTCGATCTCGTCCACCATCAACTGGATCAGCGGCAACCCGGCCAGTTCCTCCAGCGCGATCGCCTCTTGCTGGGCAAGCGCATGGCCGAGCGGCAGCCAGAGCCGATAGGGCGAGACGAGCAGGGTTTCCACCTGCAGCGCCATTCGATCCTTGACCGAGGATGTCAGCAGGACGGCCACATCAAGCTCCCCGCCGATCAGCAGGTGCTGGAGGTAGTCGCCGTTATCTTCGATCACGTTCAGATCGACCTGCGGGAAGGCGCGGCGAAAGCGCGACAGGATATCGGACAGGACATAGCCCGCCACCAGCGAGGTGACGCCCAGCGACAGCCGTCCTGTGGCGGCCTCGGATTCGTCACGGAAGGCGGTGCGGGCGGTGGCGACATCGGCAAGAATCTGACGGGCGTGGCGCAGGAAGGCCGATCCCTTGTGGGTGATCAGAAGGCCGCGCGCCTGACGGTCGAAGAGGATGACACCCAGATCATCTTCGAGCGTGCGGATGGCCTCGGTCACCGAGGATTGCGAGATGGACAGGGCGCGCGCCGCGCCCGAGACGCTGCCCGCCTCGGCGGCGGCGACGAAGAACTGCAACTGGCGGAGGGTGAAGGCCATGGTGATCGGACTGCGGCGTTGCCTTGGGGTGGCGGGCCCCCGGGGGCTGCGCGCCCCCGGACCCACGCGGGGTATTTCAGGCCAAGATGAAGGACGGGTCGGACAGAAGGGCGGGGCGATGCCGTTCGACAAGGGTGGTGTAAGCGGCAAGGCGGGCGGGGGTGAAGTGCTGGGCTTCGGCCAGCAGGTTGACAGTGCCGGGGACGGTGCCACCGGCGGCGACGACGGGCAGGTTGGCGGCCGAGCCGAGGCCCATGGATGTGATCAGGGCGTGATCGAAGAAGACGGTTGCGAAAGCCTGAGGCGTATTGGCGATGAAGGGGCGCGCCTGAAGGATGCAGAGGTCATACCACGCGTCGCGGAGAAGCGGCTTGGTCCCGTGAGTGGGATATTCCACCGGGTGCGAACTGTGGGCGCGGCGGAAGAGCGCCTGGGGCAGGTCATGGGTTGTGATGGTGAAGAGCCGCGTCCCGAGCGCGGTGCAGGCCTGTTGCAGGGCGAGAAAGACATCGGACATGGCGCCATAACGCCATGCGCGGGCGTCCCTGTCTAGGGCGGCGAGGCATGGGTCGGGCCGCGGATCACGGATCGGTCGGGGCAGGCGCGATTATGTGGGTCGGGGCGGATCGCGGCGGCGGGTGTCAGATCAGGCCCGCGACCATGGCGATGCCGCCTGCGAGGATCAGCCCTTCGATCAGGAAGGTGTGCAGCCTGAGGCTGGTGCGGCGCACGATCCACGCGGCGCAGGCCGTGCCGGGAATGGTGCAGAGGCCGAGGATCAGGGCGAGCACGAAATGCGCCAGCGACAGCGCGTCGAGCGCGCCGAAGACCACGGATTTGAAGAGGTTGGTCACCACCGCGATGGCAGCATCGGTGGCAAGAAGCGCAGGCCCCGCAAAGCCGATGCCCATGAGCATGGGCACGATCAGCATGCCCGCGCCGACAATGAGCGAGGCGAGGAAGCCATAGGTCGCGCCGATGCCGTAGACGGCGACGGGGCCGGGTTTGATCTGGGCCCGGTCGATCCAGCGGCGCAGCGGCACCGACAGGATCAGCACGATGCCGAGGATCGTCTGGATTATCTCGGACTCGAGGCGGACGTAAAGCTCGGCCCCCAGCCAGGACATGGGCATGGCGATGGCGGAAATCTTGGCGACGGTGGGCAGGTCGAGCGCGTGGCGATAGAACCACACGCGGCTGGCGTTGTTCACGAGCATGAGGACCGACATCATCGGGATCAGCGCCTTTGGCCCGACGATGGGGGCGATGAAAAGCGTGACCAGCAACCCCGCGCCATAGCCCGACAACCCCCCCAGCATACCCGCGAAGAAGCAGACGACCATCCCGGCGAGCGCGATGGCGGGGGTGATCTGGCCGGCGAGAAGTTGCGCCTCGGTCAGCACCGCAAGAGGCCCGACGTGGGGGTGCCTGTGCCCTCCATCAGCGCGTCGGCCCAGCTGGCGAGGCGGTCGGCGGCAGCGCTGTCGCGGCCCGCGAAGGCGAGGTTGGCGCGGGCCTTGACCAAGAGGTCCTCGCGCGTCATGGGCGCGCGGGCGCCGCCGCGCAGGCAGGGGATGAAGGATTCGGCGATGGTGCCGTCGGCCAGTTCGGCCTTGATATGGCCGGTGTAATTGGCGGGGTATTCGTTGGCCGGGTCGATGCGGAAATTGACCTTGGCCGCCAGCGACAGGACGCGGGGATCGCGGACGGAGGTTTCGGTGAACTGCGCAAGCCCCGCATCGCCCCAGACCCATCCAGCGGCAAGGCAGTAGGGGCCGGAGAATTTGGCGGCATAGGGGGTGGGTGGCTGCTGTTTCAGGGCGAGCGGTTCCCACAGGCGGTGGACGGTGCCTTCGCCCACGTCGCAGGTGATGCGGACCACATCTTCGGGCCGGATGCCGCGGCGGGCCAGTGCGATGGCGGCATCGACGTAAGGTTGGGTCATGGTCCCGCAGGCGAAGGGTTTGAAGGCGAGGCGGGCGGCTTCCCAGCGGGTGCCGAGGTCATCCACCAGCGGGGCGAAGTCGGTCGCGCGGGGGGTGGAGAAGGCGTAGAAGAAGCCATGATCGCCTTCGAACACGGTCGTGGGGCCGGTGAAGCCTGCCGCCCCCAGTGCGGCGGCGCGCATCCCGGCCTGTGCCGCCCATCCGGCGTGCAGGCGTTTGGTGGAACTGCCATCGGCGAGATATTCGATGATGCCCGAGGCGGTGGAGCCCGCCACGCCAAGCGCGTTGCGGATGGCGGTGCGATCCAGCCGCAGGGCGGTGGCCACGCCCGCGGCGGCGGACATGGCGCCGAGGACGGCGGTGGGGTGGAAGCCTGCCTTGTGGACCGCCTTGTCGGCGACAAGGCCGAGGCGGCACATCACCTCGATCCCCGCGACGATGCCGCGGGCGGTGTCGGTGGCCGAAAGGCCGTAGCGTTCGGCGGCGGCGAGGAGGGCGGGAATGATGACCACGCCGGAATGGACGGGGCAGCCTTCGAAGGTGTTGTCGTAATCCTCGCCATGGCCGCAGGTGCCGTTGATCACGGCGGCGGCTTCGGGGGCGCGGCCCTCGGGCAGGCCCCAGACGGTGGCGGGGCCGGGATCGGGAAAGGCCGCGCGGACGGACCGGCCGTAATCGGTTTCCAGCGCGGCGACGGTCAGGCAGACGGTATCGAGGATGGTGTCGGCGGCGGCGCGGCGGGCGGCGGCGGGGACGGTGGAAAGGTCGAAATCGGCCAGCCAGTCGGCGAGGCGTTCGGAGACGGTGAGATCGGTCATCTGTATTCCCGTGGATTAGCTGGCAAAGGCCGAAAGGCTGGTCATGTCGGGCTGGGTGGCGAGGGTGGCGGCCCAGTCGATCAGGCGGTGCGCCTGCGCGTCGGACCAGCCGCCGTGGCGGCAGTTGGCCAGCGCCTTGGCGCGGATGTCGCTGTCGGTCAGCGGTTCGCGGACGCCGCCGCGCATATGCGGCTGATCCAGCGCGATGTGGCGGCCATCGGTGGTGTCCACGCGGATATGGCCGGAATAGTTGCGCGGGTATTCGTTCGCGGGATCAATGACATAGGTGATCTTTGCTGCCAGAGACAGGACGGCCGGGTCGGCGGCGCGGGCATCGGTGAATTGGGCCAGCCCCGCATCGCCATCGAAAAAGCCCACGGCCATGCAGAAGGGCATCGAGAATTTCGCGGCATAGCCCGAGGGCGGGCGGTGCTTGGCGGGCAGTGGCTCCCACAGGCGGTGGACGAGGCCTTCGCCGGTGGGGCAGGTGATCGCGCGGATCTGATCGGCCCGGATGCCGGTGGCGGCGAGGCGGATCATGCAGTCGATATAGGGGTGGATCATCGTGCCGCAGGCATAGGGTTTGAAGGCGATGCGCTGGGCATACCAATCCTGCCCCAGATCGCGGGTCAGGTGGGTGAAATCGGGCGTGGCGGTGGGGGCGAAGGCGTGGAAAAAGCCGTGCGCGCCATCGAGCACGGTGCGCGGGGCGAAAAAGCCCGTGCGGGCCAGCAGGGCGGCGCGCAGGCCCGATTGGGCGGCCCAGCCGGGGTGGAGGCGTTTGGTCCACGCCCCTTCGGACAGGTATTCGAGGATGCCCGATGCCATGCTGCCCGCGATGCCAAAGGCGGCGGCCTGCTGGGCGGCGTCAAGGCCCAGCGTCTTGCCCGCCGCCGCTGCCGCGCCGAGGGCGCCGATCACGCCGACGGGGTGGAAGCCCGCGCGATGGATCGCGCCGGGGGCGATGTGGTTCAGGCGGCAGACGGTTTCCAGCCCCGCGATGATGCCCAGCGTGGCGCGTTCGCCGGGCAGGTTGAAGCGTTCCGCGGCGGCAAGCGCGGCAGGGATCGTCATGGCGCCCACGCGGATCGGCGCGCCTTCGAGCGTGTCGTCGAAATCCTCGCCATGGATGGCGATGCCGTTGGCGAAGGCCGCGCCCGCGGCATCGAGGCGGCGGGTATGGCCGAGCGCGGTGCACGGACCATCCGTATCCCAGCCGGCGGTGGCCTGTGCCATGTAGGGCTCGCCCCGCGCGGCGATGCACAGGCCCGCAGCGTCGATCAGGTCGAGCGTGGCGACCTGTTGCATGGCGGCGGGGATGTCGGAGAGCGTGAGGTTACAGAGCCAGGCGGCGTAGGTTTCGGCCAGCGCGCCGCCGGGCGGGGGCGGGTGGGCCGTCATGTCCGGCCCTGTTGCGGATCGCCCGAAGCGAGGATGCGCGCCTTGCCGGCCTGCACATGGGCGAAGCCCGCCTCGAAGGCGGCATGCGGGTTGCGATCATCCAGCGCGGTCACGATGGCGCGGTGTTCGATGTTGGAGGATTCGAACCCGCCGCCATGGACAAGGCCGCGCGCACGGAACAGCTGCAGCCGCGAGACAAGGCCGAAATAGGTTTCCGACAGGATCCGGTTGTCGGTGCCGGTAACGATGGCCGTGTGAAAGGCGATGTTCAGCGGGAAATAGGCATCAAGGTCGCGCTTCTTTCCGGCCACGTCCATCTGGGCGATCAGGGCGTGGAGTTCTGCGCTCTGGGCTGTCGTAATGCGTTCGGCCAGAAGGCGGCAGGCGGTGCCGAAGAGGCCAGCGCGCACATCGTAGATCGCCACCGCGTCATGGCGCGAGATGCGCTGCACGAAGACGCCGCGATTGGGGATCATCTCGACCAGACCGCGCACGTGAAGCGCCTGAAACGCCTCGCGCACCGGGCCGCGGCTGACGCCGAGCTGATCGGCGAGGGTCTTTTCGTTCAGCTTCTCGCCCGGCGCATAGGCACCGGAGAGGATGATGCGTTCGATTTCCTCTTGCACCACGCGGGTGAGGGATGACGTGCGAAGCACGTCGAGGGCTTCGGATGTGTCGAGGGAACCGCGCGCGATCATTGCCATACCTTTTCTCCGAAACTCTGTGCCGGCTGCCTTGCCTTGCCGTGCCTTGTTATTGCCTATTGTCAACAATTGGCAATGATGCGCAAGTGAAAGGTGACGGATCGCGCGCGGGATGTGGCGCGCCGGGCATCAGGGAGGATGGGAATGTTGAACAGGACCGACAGGCCGTTGCAGGGCAAGGTGGCCATGGTCACGGGGGCATCGCGCCGGATCGGGCGGGCCGTGGCGCTGGGCCTGGCGCAGGCGGGGGCGGATGTCGTCGTCCATGCGCGGCAATCGCGGGACGAGGTGGAGGCGGTGGCGGCAGAGATCCGCGCCATGGGCGGGCGCGCCGCCGTGGCGCTGGGGGATGTCACCGTCGAGGCCGAGGTGATGGCCGTGTTCGATGTGGCGCGCAAGGCGTTTGGCGGGGTGGACATCCTGATCAACAACGCCGCCATCCGGGGCGAGAAGCCGTTTCTGGAGATGACGCTGGAGGAGTGGCGGCAGACCAATTCGGTGATCATGGACGGGGCCTTTCTGTGCAGCCGCGAGGCGCTGCGTAGCATGGTGGAGCGTGGCGGCGGCACGGTGATCAATCTGGGTGGCGTGTCGGCCCATGTGGGCGCCAAGCGGCGGGCGCATGTGGCGGCGGGGAAGGCGGGGCTGATCGGGCTGACGAAATCCATCGCGGTGGAATTCGCGGACCGCAACATCACCGCCAATTGCGTGGCGCCGGGCAAGATTGGCGGCAAGCGGTCGGCCACATCGGGCGCCTCGCCCGAGATGGGATCGGGCGGCCCGATCCTGGGGCGTGAGGGCGAGATTGACGAGGCGGCCTTTGTCATCCTGTCGCTCTGCATGCCGGAGGCGCGGTTCATGACCGGGCAGACGGTGCATGTGAGCGGCGGGATGTATATGCCCTGAGGGGGGTGCGGGGGGGGCTGTTGCCCCCCCCGCCCTTAGCCGGCAGCGCCCAGGAGCGGGCGCAGGGCGCGGATGTCGGGCAGGCGGTCGATCTGGAGGATGGCGTCGATCAGGGCGCCGGTCAGCGCGGGGCCGAGATCGGGTTCGATCAGATCGCGCGCCTTCGCCACGACCTGCGCGCGGGTCATCGGATTGGCGGGCGTGCCAAGCACCGCGCGGGTGTGATGGCGCAGGCTGCGTCCATCCTTCGTGTCGATCTCGATGATCGCCTGCCGGGGTGGTCTTGCTTCTGTCAAGTCCTTGCTTGGAATGGCTTTCATGCGGCTGCGCAGGGCGAGGATGGCGGGATCGGCCATGCGCGCGCGGTCATGAGCGGCGGCAAAGCCCACCGTGCCGTCGATCAGGGCGATGGCCAGAAGATGCTGCAGGCAGACATCGGGCATGTCGCGGTTATCGACGATGTGCAGGCGGTCATCGGGCATGATGGCGCGCAGTTCGGCCACGTCATCGGCGGTCAGCGCGTGCGCCTCGATCAGGGCGATGACCGAATCGAGCGCGGCCTGGATGGGGGAGCCGACGCACCATTTCTTGATCGCAGCCCCCATGATTTCGTAGCGGGTGCCGAGGCCATCGGTCAGCGCGTCAGGTTGCGGCATTTCGGCGAAGGCAGAAAGGTAGGAGGGCGTGCCGGTCAGCACGCCTTCGACGGCGGTCCAGCCTTCCTGCACCATCAGCGCGGCCATCACGCCGTTGCGCGCGCCAAGGCCGCCGAAATCGAACGCCTTTTCGATATGGTCGGCGTCGCGCCGCCAGTAGGGGACGCCCGAGGTCTGTTGCACGGCGTAAGAAAGGGCGTGCATCACCCCGCGTGTGCCCAGCCCGGCAAGGGCGGCGGCGGCGGCGGTGGCGCCGAAATTGCCGCCGATCGTATGGGTGGAAAAGCGCGCGGTATCGGCCGAGCGGACGCCCAGCGCCATGACGGCGCGGGCCCCGATATCGTAGCCAAGCGTGATCGCGCGCAACAGCGCGGTGCCGCCTGCGCCTTGCGTTTCGGCCATGGCCAGCGCGGCAGGGACGATGGCGCAACCGGGGTGAAAGCGGCCGCCGACATGGCTGTCATCGGTTTCGTCGGCATGGGCGGCCATGGCATTGGCCAGCGCCGCCTGCGGAGCCCCGGCAAGGGTGTCGGAGCCGATCACCAGCGCCTCGGCCGGGCCACCCAGACGCCGGGCGAGGCGCGCCCCGGCGATGCCTGCGGGCAGATGCCCGCCCGACAGGATGGCGGCCAGCGTGTCGAGAAGGTGGAGCCTTGCCTTTTCCTCCACCTCGGGCGGGAGGGGGGTGGCAAGGGCGGTGGCGATGTGATCGGCGACGCGGGCGGTCTGTGGGCAGGACATGCGGGGCCTCTTTTGCAGATCGCAGATTGTCTACGATTGACATTTTGATAGATCGGTGCAGGATGAAGCGCAACAGCCACCGTTGTCCGTGGGGGACTGTCCGGAATGGGCAGCGGAGTGGGGCTGTAGGTTTCGGCATGGGAGGAGAGAAGATGCGTTTTGAATTGGGGCGAATCGCGGGTGCCGCGATCCTGTCCGCCGGACTGTCGTTCGGTGTGGCGGGGGCGGTTTCCGCGCAGGACTATCCGCATGACACGGTGACGCTGGTCACCCATTCGTCGGCGGGCGGCGGGACCGATGTGTTCCTGCGCGAGATGTCGGGTTTTCTGGGCAAGGCGATGGGCGTGAACTTCGTGGTCGAGAACGTGACCGGGGGTTCGGGTGCCAATGCCATGGCGAAGCTGGCCACTTCGCCTGCGGACGGGTCGATCTTCTATGGCACGACGCCCACCTACATCAACACGTCGCTGCTTTCGAACCCGGAATATGACTTCACCGACATGGAAGGCGTGGTGAACGTGTTCCTTGATCCGCAGATCGTGTTCGTGAAGGCCGACAGCCCCTATCAGACGCTGGCCGACCTGATCGAGGCGGCCAAGGCCGACCCGACGTCGGTGCCGTTTGGCGTGACGACGCCCGGATCGCTGGACCGGCAGGTGATGGAGCAGTTCAAGGAGATCACCGGCGTGACCTCGCCCGTGATCACGCATGACGGCGGCGGTGAACTGCTGATCTCCGTGCTGAACGGCACGGTGGCGGTGGCGATCGGCGAGATCCAGGAACTGGGCCCGCAGATCGAGGCCGGGGAAATCCGCCTGCTGGCGTCCTATACCGAAGAGCGCCTGCCGAACCTGCCCGACCTGCAGACGGCGCGCGAACAGGGCGTCGATCTGGTGGTGACGAAATTCCGTGGGATCGCCGGGCCGAAAGGGTTGCCGCAAGAGGTGAAGGATCTCTGGGCTGCGGGTATCGCAAAGGTGCTGGAGGACCCCGATTTCAAGGCCTGGTACATGGAGCAGAGCCTGATCCCCCGGCTGATGCCCGCTGCCGAGTATGAGCCGTTCCTCGCCGCCTTTGCCGAAGAGCAGAAGGCCTTCCTGATCCAGTACGGCATCCTGCAACAGTAAGCGGAGGGATATGTGATGCAGTCGTCGGCGATCCGTTTCCGTATTCCGCGCGATGTGTGGATCGGGCTTGCGGCCCTGGCTTTGGGCGTGTGGTACTGGCGGGCCGCCGGCGACATTCCGATCAGTCCGCTGGACGGGGTGGTGAACGCCGCCGCCCTGCCGCGGATGCTGGCCGTTGCCATGATCCTCTTCAGCGTCCTGCTTATCCTGCGCGCGCTGTTGATCGAGGCGATGTTCCTGCGGGCCGCGCGCAGGGCGGCGGCCACGGTCGCGCCCGAACGCCCCGAGGAAGAGGGCATCCGCTTCACCCGCCAAGAGCATCTGAAGGCGGCGGGCGTTGTGGTGATCGGCATCGTCTACCTGCTGATCCTGCCGTGGCTGGGCTATGTGCTGAGCGCCACGCTGCTGGTGGCGGGAACGGCGGTCTATATCGGCGCGCGGGCCGGGCTTTACACGCTGGGCGTGGCCGTGGTTGTGGCCTTGGTTTACTACCTGCTGTTCGTAAAGCTTCTGGCGATCCCGCTGCCTGCGGGGCTCTGGCCTTCGCTTCTGGGCTGATCCCCTTTCCCCAATCTGAAAAGGTCTGACGACATGGACGGTATTTCCACCGCCTTCAACGTGCTTACGACGACGCCGGCGATCTTTGCCGCGATCGGCGGGGTGGCCTGGGGCATCATCGGGGGCGCGCTGCCGGGGATTTCCCCGTCCATCGCGCTGGCGCTTCTGCTGCCCTTCACCTATGGGATGGATCCGATCACGGCCATCGTTCTGCTGGGGGCCACCTATGTGGGGGCGGAATATGGCGGGTCGATCCCGGCCATCCTGATCAACACGCCCGGCACCAATGCGGCGGCGGCGACGGTGGTGGACGGCTACTACATGCACCGCGAGGGGCGGGGCGGCGAGGCCTTGGGCATTTCGCTGCAATCGGGGGTGATCGGCGGGTTGATCGGGCTGATCTTCCTGATCGTGTTCACCGAACCCCTGTCGCGCGTGGCGCTGGCCTTCAACTTCCCGGCCTATTTCGCGCTGGGCATCCTTGGGCTGTCGGTGATCGTGTCGCTGTCGAACGGGTCGCTGATCAAGGGCATGATGGCGGCCACGCTGGGGCTGATGATCGCCACCATCGGGACCGATCCCCTGTCGGGTGTGACCCGCTTCACCTTTGGCGAGCCGGAACTGCTGACCGGGATCGAATATGTGATCGTGATGGTCGGCGTGTTCGCCATGTCAGAACTGATGATGACGGCGAACACGCCCGATTGGGGCAAGACCGACGGCAAGCAGACGCGGATCAAGCTGCCCAGCTTCAAGACATGGCGCAAGCTTTGGAAGGCGCAGGGGATCGGCAGCGGCGTCGGCATCTTTGAAGGCGTCATGCCGGGCGCTGGCGGATCCATCGCGGCCTTCATGTCCTATAACGAGGCGAAGCGCTGGTCGTCAGAGCCCGAAAAATTCGGCAAGGGGTCGGAAGAGGGCATCGCCGCGCCCGAGGCGGCGAACAACGCCGTTGCCTGCACGGCGCTGGTGCCGGTGCTGAGCTTTGGCATCCCGGGGTCGAACTCGGCCGCCATTCTGATGGGGGGGATGCTGATCCATGGGCTGACGCCGGGGCCGATGCTGTTCCAGAAGGAACCCGAATTCGTCTATGGCCTGTTCGGCGGGCTTGCGGTGGCCAATATCTCGCAGCTTTTCCTTGGCATCCTGATGATGACCCCGGCGCTGTGGCTGGTGAACCGGCCAAAGCCCTATCTGATGGCGGCGATCTTTGCGCTGGTGTTTTCGGGGATCTATTCGATCCACAATTCCACCTATGACCTGTATCTGGTCCTTCTGTTCGGGGTGGTTGGCTATCTCTTGCGGGTGTTCGGCTTTCCGTTCCTGCCTTTGGTCCTCGGACTTGTGCTGGGCTATCTGGTCGAGGCGAATTATCGCCGGTCGCTGGAACTGACGGCGGGCGATCACCGCATCTTCTGGGAGACCCCGATCTCGCTCGGGCTGCTGAGTGCGGCAGTGTTGTTCCTGGTCGGGTCGGCGGTGCGCGATATCCTTGTGGCGCGCAAGGCGGCGAAGAAGGTCGCGGAAGGGGCGCAGGGATGAGCCTGACCTTCCCGGTCCGCGTCTGCCGCCCCGAGGCGCGGCCCGCCGCGCAGGATCAGCTGGCGTGGAAGCTGGCGGAACTGGCGGCGGCGGCGCGGCCCGTGGACCCTGCGGCGGCCGATCTGGCCGCCTGGCGGCTGATCGACAACATGGCGGTGGCCGTGGCGTCGCTGAACCGCGCGCCGGTGGCGGCGGCACGGGCGCAGGCGCTGTGTTTCCCGCGTGCGGGGGGCGCGCGGGTGATCGGGCTGCCGCCAGCGGTGCAGGTGGATTGCACATGGGCCGCGATGGCCAACGCGACGGCGGTGCGGGAACTGGATTTCCACGACAGCTATTTCGCGCTGGATTCAAGCCATCCGGCCGATTGCATCATGCCGCTTCTGGCGGTGGCGCAGCAGGTGGGGCGCAGCGGGGCCGATCTGGTGCGGGGGATCGTCACCGCCTACGAGGTGCAGACCGCGCTGGTGCGGGCGCTGCCCCTGCAGGCCCATCGCATCGACCATGTGGCGCATCTTGGGCCTGCCGTGGCGGCGGGGCTGGGGGCGATGCTGCACCTGCCCGTGGCGGTGATCTACGAGGCGGTGAACCTTGCCGCGCATCTGTCGCTGTCCACGCGGCAGATCCGCAAGGGGCGGATTTCAACATGGAAGGCCGCGGCGCCGGGCCATATCGGCAAGACCGCCATCGAGGCGGTGGATCGCGCGATGCGCGGTGAAAGCGCGCCATCCCCGATCTATGAAGGGGATTACGGAATTCTGGCCGTGCTTCTGAAGGGCCAGGGCGGCGAGGTCACCCTGCCCGCGCCGGATCAGCCCTGCAGGGCGATCCTCGACACCCTGCCAAAGGCCCATTCGGCGGGGTATCACGGGCAGGCGATCATCGACCTTGCGCTGCGGTTGCACGGTCTGGTGGGGGACGTGGGCGATGTCGTGTCGGTGCAACTCTACACCAAGCGGATGACCCATATGGTGATGGGATCGGGGTCGGGCGATCCCGACAAATGGGATCCCGCAGCCTCGCGCGAGACGCTGGATCATTCCGCCCCGTTCCAGTTCGCGCGCGCCCTGGTGGATGGGTGGTGGCATCACGACCGGAGCTATGACCCGGTTCGCATCGCCGATCCTGCCTTTGTCACGTTCTGGCGCAAGGTGCAGACGGTTGAGGATGCCGGATGGAACCGCCGGTTCGATGCGGCGCTCCCGCTTGACAAGGCGCATGGCGCGCGGGCGGTGATCCAGTTGGCGGGGGGCCGGATCATCGAGCAGGAGCTGGCGGTCGCGGATTCGCATCCGCGCGGCGCGGCCCCGTGGGGGGGTGAGGACTATCGCGCCAAGTTCCGCACCCTGAGCGAGGGGCTGGTGTCCCCTGCGGCGGGGGAGGCTTTTCTTGCGGCGGCGGACGGGCTGATGGGGTTGTCGGCGGTGGCTTTGGCGGATCTGGGGATCGAGGCCGACCTGATGCCGATCGTGCCGGGGCCTGCCGGCCTGTTCGAGCAGGTGCGGGGATGAGTGCAGCGCAGATCCCGCCTCTTGCGGTGATGCAGCGCCTGCGGGGCGGAGGGGGGCCGGGGGAATGGGCCTTTCTCGACCTGCGCGAGGCGGGCGAAGCCGCAGAGGGGCATCCCTTCGGTTCGGTCAACCTGCCCTACAGTCAGCTGGAGGCGCGGCTGCCTGCGCTGTTGCCGCGCCGGGGCGTGGAGGTCGTGCTTTTAGATGCCGGGGATGGTGTCGCTGCGCGTGCGGCGGCGCGGATGGCGGGTGCGGGCTGGGGCGATGTGGCCATCGTGGCGGGCGGTGCGCCCGGCTGGGTGTCGGCGGGCCTGCCCCTGTTCAAGGGAGAGCACAGCTTCTCCAAAGCCTTTGGCGAATGGGTCGAGCACGCCTTTGAGGTGCCGCAGATCGGGCCAGAGGCGCTGGCGGCCCGGATGCAGGAAGGGTCATCCGTCGCGCTGATCGACGGCAGGCCCTGGACCGAGCATTGCGCCTTTACCCTGCCCGGGGCGGTGAATTGCCCCAATGCCGAGCTTGGGCTGCGCCTGCCCGGTATGGTGCAGGCCGGGCAGAGCGTGGTGGTGCATTGCGCCGGGCGGACCCGGTCGATCATCGGTGCGCAGTCGGTGCGGGATTTCGGTCTGGCGACGCAGGTGATGGCGCTGCGCGACGGAACCCAAGGGTGGGAGCTTTCGGGACGCGCGCGCGAGATGGGGGCGGCCCGCGCGGCGCCCCTGTTGGATGCGGCGGTGGATGCGGCGGCGCGCGCGGCGGGCAGGGCGCGGGCGCAGGCGGTGATGGCGCGATACGGCATCCCCGAAGTGGCGGCGTCCACGCTGGGGCGCTGGCTGCGGGATGACGGGCTGACGACCTATCTTTTCGATCCAAGGCCAGAGGACGAGGGCGAAACCCCGCCCGGATTCCAGCGCGCACCCGGCACGGTGCTGGTGCAGCAGACCGACCGTTTCATCGCGGTGCGCGGCGCGCGCGTGGTGCTGTGGGACCCCGATCTGGTGCGGGCGGCCTTTGCCGCGCTGTGGCTTTGCCGGATGGGGATTGATGCGCATGTGCTGCGCGAGGCGCCGCCGGAGATCGCGCCTGCCGCCCGTCGGATCGCGGTGGCAGAGCCGCCCGTCATCGCGGCCCCGGCCCTTGCGCAGGCGCGGGCCGGGGGGGCGGTTCTGCTGGACCTGCGCTCGGCATCGGCGTTTCGCGCCGGGCATGTGGCGGGGGCGATCCGCGCCCTGCGCCCGAGGCTGGACAGGATCGGCCTGGCACGCGGGGCGCGGGTGGCGCTGATCGCGGGGGATGCGGCGCTGGCCGGTGCAGCGGCGACGGACCTGCATGGGATGGGGGTGTCGGTCCTTGGCGTGAACCGGGACGGACCCGAGGCCTGGCGGATGGCAGGGCTGCCGCTGGCCACCGAGGCGCAGGATGACCCGGCGCGTGACATTGATGTGGTGCGTTTCTGCGCCGGGCGGCATCGGGGCAACCTTGATGACGCCCGCGCCTATCTGGCCTGGGAGACCGGGCTTCTGGACCGACTTTCCGAAGCGGGGCTGAACCCTTGGCCCGCCGATCCGACTTTTCACAGCAAGACCGCAGGAGCCCGAGCATGGCCGTGACCAATAACGATTTCGCCCGTATTCCCGAGGGGATGACGATCACCGAGGATGCGGCCAGCTTTATCGAGGCGACCCGCTACGGGGACATTCCGGCCGACGCGTTGCAGATCGGGCGGCGCTGCATGCTGGATGCGGCGGGGCTTTATGCGGCGGGCAGCGAGGAACATTCCGTCCATATCCTGATTGACGAGGCGCGCGAGACGGGCGGGCGCGGCGATGCGCGGCTCTTGGGTGGTGACGGGATCCGGGTGCCGGTCGGGATCGCGGCGCGGGTGCTGGGGACGGCAGGTCATGCGCATGACTGGGACGACACGCAGGTGTCGGTCGATCCGGCGCATGTTTACGGGCTGCTTACCCATCCGACCATCCCGCCGCTGACGGCGGCGCTGTGTGTGGGGCAGATGCTGGGCGGGATCGACGGGCGGGCGCTGATGACGGCGTTTCAGGTGGGTGTCGAGGTGGAGAGCAAGATATCGGAATGGATGCTGCCGCAGCATTATCTGAGCGGCAAACATTCCTCGGGCACGGTGGGCACCTTCGGGGCCTTTGCCGCGGCGGCCTGGCTTTTGGGGCTGCGCGGGGCAGAGCTGCGGCAGGGCTTCGGCATCGCGGCCAGCCTTGCGGCAGGCATCCGCTGCAACTTCGGGACGATGACCAAGCCCCTGCATGTGGGCCGCGCCAGCGAGAACGGGGTGACGGCGGCGCTGCTGGCCAAGCGGGGGTTCGGTGCCGATCCGGCAGCGCTTGACGGGCCGTGGGGGTTCATGGCCGTGATGGGCGGCGGGGTGACGCCCGAAAAGATGGCGCAGGGGTTTGGAAAGACGTGGTCGATCACCGATCCGGGCGTGTCGATCAAGCCCTATCCCTGCGGGATCCTGACGCATCCGACGATGGATCTGATGCTGCGGCTGGTGACAGAGGCGGATGTGAAGCCGCAGGAGATCGACACGATCACCATTCATGCCGGGACGAACATCCTGAAGCCGATCCGCTATCCCATCGCGTCGAACCATCTGGAGGCGAAATTCTCGCTTCCTGCCGAAGTGTCGATGATCGCGCTGGTGCGGGCGGCGGGCAAGCGCGAGTTCTCGGATGCCTTTGTCGCATCCGACGAGATGCAGGCGATGCAGCGCCGGGTGCGGACAGAGCACGATCCGGCGATCGAGGCGATGGGGTTCGACAAGGTGCGGTCGCGCATCACCATCCGGCGCAAGGACGGGACGGAAGTGTCGGGCTGGGCGGATGAGCGCTATCGCGGTGGCCCCGACAATCCGATGAGCGACGCCGAGGTGGAGGCGAAGCTGCGCTCCTGCTGCGAGGGTGTGATCGACACTGCGGGACAGGACCGGCTGATCGCGGCGATCTGGGGCATCACTGACGATGCGGATGGCACGCGGATGGTGTCGCTCCTGCCGTGACAAGCCTGCGAGGGTGGGCGTTGCTGCAATGCAGCTATGCGCCCCTCGCAGTTGCAGAAATCTTGCGTCGGGCTTAGGGCTGTTTCCTGCAAGCGATGCAGGGAACAGCCATGTCCGTTATCCGTTATCTGTCTGATCTTTGGGCCTTTCGCGCCCGTGCGGCGGCGCTGTCGGCGCGGATCGAAGAGGGGTGCCTGACCCCGGCGCAGCAGCTGCGCGCAGTCGAGGCGTTGATGGCGGGTGAGGCGCGCCTGCCGGTGGCAGCGGCGCCGGCGACCGGGGCCATGGCGGCTTGACCGCCGCTATTCGCCGCCGCCTGCAGGGGCGGGTTTGCCCGCCTCGGCCACCAGGGCGGCAAGGCGATAGAAGCCGTGGACCATCTTGGAAAACGGCATCAGCAGGAACAGGACCAGCACCGTCGCCAGATGGATGGCCAGAAGCGGGCCGACTAGGCCCGTCCCGGTGGCGGCATAGAGCGCAAGGCCGGTAAGGGCGACGGATCCCAGCAGCAGGATGAAGGCCATCTCGCCCCCCCAGACGCGGGCGGCACCGAGGGCGGGATCGGCCTTGGTCTTGAGCCAGGCCAGACCGGCGGCGCCTGCCACCATCATGAGACCGCCGGGGATGCCCAGCAGCTTGGGCGGGGACCAGAGGGGATAGGGGGCTTCCCACGCAAAGGCGTAGTGCATCACCGTGCCGCTGGCGGTGGAGGCGAAGCACAGCAGGAAGCCGTACATCATCAGGTGATGGAACTGGCGGCGGCGGTCGGAGAAGCGGTCGGCGTCTTCGAAATTGCACCCCTCTCCATGTCCGCCCGAGAGGTTCTTCATCCGGGCGGCGGCGTGGAGGGCTTGGAACAGGTGGGACAGGCGGATGCGGCCGCCGCCCACCTCATGCCAGTAGTCGCGCAGCGACAGCGCGATCAGGGCAAGGGGGGCAAGGAAGGCCGGGATGAAGATGGCGATCATCGTGTTGTGGGCGAGATGGGCGTAAAAGCCCGCGCCCTCCGCGGGCCGCAGCGCCGCAAGCGCCCAGAAGAAGAAGGCCAGCGCCACGACGGCCAGCGCGGCCATGGCGGTGCCGTGGGTCTGGAACAGCCGGGCAAGCGCGCGGGGGCGGGCGAGGCGTTCCCAGCTGTCCGCCCGCACCTCGGCCAGCGCGGCGGGGATGTTCAGGGCGAATTCATGCGGTTCGGTATACTGGCAGGCGTAATAGCACCCCCGGCAGTTGTGGCAGAGGTTCGCCAGATGGGTGAGGTCGCCATCTGCAAAGGCCTTTTGCCGCGTCATGGCGGGGAAGACGGCGCAGAAGCCTTCGCAATAGCGGCAGGCGTTGCAGATTTCCATCTGGCGGCGCGCCTCGGCCTGCGGTGCAATTTTGGGGGGCATGTCAAGCGACATGGGCGGCGGCCTCCTGTCCTGCGATGCGGCCGAAAACGGTGCCGATGGTCATGCCGAAACCGGCAAGATAGCCTTGCCCGAGGATGGAGCCGGCCATGATCTCGCCCGCCGCCCAGAGATTGCGGATCGGGCCTTCTGCAGCATGGACCTGCGCGCGGGTGTCCACCTTCAGCCCCAGATAGGTGAAGGTCACGCCGGGGCGAAGCTGGTAGCCGTAGAAGGGGGCGGTGTCGATGGGCCGCGCCCAGTTGGTTTTGGGCACGTTCAGCCCTTGGGTGCGCAGACCGTCCAGTTCGGTGGGGTGGAAGGGGCCGGGCTGGCAGGCGGCGTTGAAGCCATCCACCGTGCGGCGCAGGGCGGTGGGGTCAAGGCCCATCTGGGTGGCCAGGCCTTCGATCGTGTCGGCCTTTACGGGTGGAAAGACCGAAGGCATGAACAGGTCGATGGATTTGTGGTCGATGATCGCATAGCCCACCTGATCGGGCTGGGCGGCCACCAGGCGGCCCCAGATGGCATAGCGTTTGGGCCAGACATCCTCGCCCTCGTCATAGAAGCGGTCGCCGTCGCGGTTCACGACGATGGAGAAGGGCACGCAATCCAGCCGGGTGACGATGCCGCCGTCATATTTCGGGGCGCGGCCGTCGATGGCGACGGCGTGGCATTGGGTGGGGTCGCCCACGGATTCGGCCCCCTGATCCAGCATGTCGCGCAGGACCACGCCGCGATTGTAGGGGGTGCCGCGGATCAGGAAATTGCGCGCGGCGGGCCCCCAAGCGCGGGCGAGCCAGTCGAGATCGGCCTGAAAGCCACCCGAGGCAAGGACGAAGGCCCGCGCGCGCACGGTGGTGGGCTGGCCCGCGATTTCGGTTTCCAGATGGGTGATGCGGTCGCCGTCGCGATGCACATGGATGACCTGCGCCTCATAGGCGATGGCGATGCCAAGATCGGCGGCGGTGCGGTAATAGGCGTTCACCAGCGCCTTGCCGCCACCAAGGAAGAAGGCATTGGTCCGCGACAGGCTGAGCGTGCCGGACAGCGACGGCTGAAAGCGCACGCCGTGGGATTGCATCCACGGCAGGCATTCCTCGGAGGCGCGTATCACCATGCGGGCGAGGTGTTCGTCGGTCTTGCCCTTGGTCACGAGGAGTAGGTCGTTGAAATACTCCTCTTCCTCATAGGCGCCGGTCAGGGGGAACATCGGCCCCCTGTGCATGCAGCGGAAATTCCGGGTGTGGCGGGAATTGCCGCCGCGATAGGCCAAGGGCGCCCCTTCAAGGATCAGCACCTTTGCCCCGGCCTCGGCCGCCGTTATGGCGGCGCAAAGGGCGGCATTGCCGCCCCCCACGACGGCCAGATCAAAGACTTCGGGCCAGCGCGTCATGTGTCATCCTCATCGGGCAGTTCGCGCCCGCGCATCCCCCGGATGCGGGCAGAGAGGGCGTGTTCGACATGGGTGCGCATGGCGGCCTCGGCCCCGGCGGCATCGCGGGCCTGAAGGGCGGCAAGGAGAGTGGCGTGTTCTGCCACGGCCTCTGCGGCGCGGGCGGGATCGGACAGGGTGGTGGGGCCGAGGATCATCATCGTCTTGCGCAGGGCGTTCATGGATTTCACCAGAAACCGGTTGCGCGCGGCATCGAGAAGCGTGCGGTGGAACTGGCGGTTGATCTGCTGGGCCTCTGGCCCGGCGGGATCGCTGGCCAACGCCGTGTTGAGCGATGTCAGTTCGGCAAGCTCCACCTCTGACGCGACCCGGGCGGCAAGCCGGGCGGCGGTGCCCTCCAGCACGGCGCGCATCTCGTAAAGCTCGATCACCTCGGCATAGTCGAGGCTGCGGATGGTGGCCCCCTGCCGGGGCAGGTGGATGACCAGACCATCGGCTTCAAGCTGGCGGATCGCCTCGCGCACCGGGGTGCGGCTGATGCCCAGCCGATCGGCCAGATCGGTTTCGCGCAGGCGAGTGCCGGGCAGAAGACGGCCGTCGCGAATGTCGTCCAGCAGGCGGCGATAGGCGCCCTGGCCCTGTGGTCCTTCGATGGGTTCGCGCATCAGACGACTCGCTTGATTGCGGTGTGTCCATGTGTATACAGTTGGATACATATCAGGGCAAGGAGTGTGATCGTGCCCGATCAATTGGCCCGCCGCGGGATGACCCTTGGGATTGCCCTGCTGGGCGCTGGGCTGTTCCATCTGGCGGGGTTGCCGCTGCCGTTCCTGTTCGGGCCGATGCTGGCCTGTCTTCTGGTGGCGCTGATGGGGGCGCCACTGCGCGGGATGGGGCCCCTGTCAAAGGCGGCGCGGACAATCCTTGGCGTGGCGGTCGGCGCGTCCATCACGCCCGAGGTGGTGGAGCGCATCCCGCAGATGGCGGGCAGCGTGGCGCTGGTGCCGGTCTATGTCGCCGCCATCGGGGCGGTGGGATATCCCTTCTTCCGACGTCTGGGCCATGATCCGGCCACCGCATGGTTCGCGGCGATGCCGGGCGGGCTGTCGGACATGCTGGCCTTCGGGCAGGAAGCGGGGGGCGATGTCCGCGCCTTGGCCTTGATCCATGCCACGCGGGTGCTGATGATCGTGACCTTGGCCCCCCTGATCCTTGTGTTTCTCTATGGCGCCAGCCTGAGCGGGGCCATCGGTGAACCGGCGCGGGACATCCCCCTGTCGGAACTGGCGTTGATGGGGGTGGCGGCGGTCGTCGGCTGGAAAGGGGCCGAGCGGGCG
Organism: Paragemmobacter ruber; assembly: GCF_009908315.1. Classification (GTDB taxonomy): domain Bacteria; phylum Pseudomonadota; class Alphaproteobacteria; order Rhodobacterales; family Rhodobacteraceae; genus Paragemmobacter; species Paragemmobacter ruber. The sequence continues at coordinate 1,319,020 of NZ_JAAATW010000001.1, read as the reverse complement.
GGTCTGTTCGGGGCGGCGATCCTTGGGCCGATGATCGCGGCGGCGGTGCTTTCCCTGACAGGGCTGATCCATGCGCGCCCGCCGACAGAGGCCATTCTGGTGGCGCAACTGTTCATCGGGCTGGGTGTGGGGGTGCAGTATGTGGGTGTGACGCTGCGCGAGTTGCGGGGCTATGTGCTGTCGGGGCTGGCCTTTGTGGCGGTGCTGGCCGTGCTGGCGGCGCTGTTCACCGAGATCGCGGTCCTGAGCGGGCTGGCCGCGCCGGTCGAGGGGTTCTTGGCCTTTGCGCCCGGTGGGCAGGCGGAAATGACGGTTCTGGCGCTGGTGGCGGGGGCAGATCTGGGCTTTGTGATCCTGCACCATCTGGTGCGCATTGTGACCGTGATCGTGGGCGCGCCGCTGGTGCGCAGGGTGCTGCGCGCGAATGGGCGTGGCAGGTAGCGCCGCGAAAGCGTGGGTGCGACAGGACAGGGATCGCGGGCAATGCCCGGGCTAGCCGCGCATCATGGCCAGCCGGATCAAGGCGCGTTCCATCACGGCCATCCCCGGCGCGCGCGACGCGGATCGCAGCGTCAGATCGGTTTCTAGAAGATGGGCGATCGCCTCTTCCAGACGGTCGCGTGACCAGTTCTGCGCCTGCCGGATCAGGGTGTCGCGCGCCTTGAAGGGGATGCCGCGCATCCGGCCGATGGCCGCCGCCGCGCCGCCCGGTTCGCTGACGGCCATGTGCAGGGCGCGGAAGTGGCGCATCGTCTGGATGCACAGGGTCACCGGCAGTGTGCCCTGCCCTTCCAGCCTGCGCAGCAGCGGGCCGATCTCCTGCGCCTTGCGGTCGGCGACGGCGACAACCAGATCGTCCACCTCTGCCTCGACCGTCGAAGGGGCGAGGGCCGCGATTTCCGCAGGCGTCAGCGGTGTGGCATCCCCGAACTTGTAGAGCGCGATCTTTTCCACCGTCTGGCGGAAATCGCCTGGATCCAGCGCGCGGCCCAAGGCGTTCAGATCGGTCAGCGCCTCGCGGTCGATGGCGGTGAGGCCCGCGCGTTTCAGGGCGTCTTCGATTTCCTCACGCGAGGGGGGATCATCGTAAAGGCCGATGGCATAGGCGGCGGGGTGCTTTTCGAACAGGGTTTTCAGCGCGGATTTGCCCGTCAGCCCGCCTGCGGTGACGATGATCTGCGCATCGCCCGGCCGCCATTCGGCCAGCGCCGTGGTGATGGTGGGGGTCAGGCCATCGGCCGCGTCTTCGACAAAGGCGACCCGGGGGCCGGGGAAGAAGCCCTGCGCCTTGATCGCATCCAGAAGCAGCGCGCCATCCTTGCGCAGGTCGGCGGCGGGGATGCGGGTTAGGCGCATCTCGGCCTCGCCCTCTGGGCCGATCAGGGCGGCGATCACCTCTTGCCGCCGCAGGGCCACGCGCATCGTATCGGCGCCGAAGATCAGCAGTCCCGCCTTGCCCGGATCGGGGCGCGCAAAATAGCGCGTGGCCTCGATGCCCTTGAGGATCATCGCGCCAGCGTGGCTGCGGCGGCGAGAAGGCGGATCATCACCTGATCGGCCAGCATGACCGACAGGCGGCGCGCGGCGTCATCTTCGGCCGACAGGCCGGCGACCGTGGTCCCTGTGGCAGACCATGAGGTGAAGGCGCTGACCTCGCCGCCCGCCACGCGGGTTGCGGTGGCGCGGTCGGTCAGTGTCCATGTCGCGGTGCCGCGCAGGGTGTAGCGGGTGGTCTCGTTATCGGCGGTGATCCCGCCCGATTGGCGCGTGGCCGAAATGGCGTAGCCCAGATCGTAAGCCGGGGCCTCGCCACGGCCGAGCCGGGATTCGAGGCGGGCGACGAAATCGAAATCCGCCTTCGTCACTGGCGCCTGCACCGCGACCCGGCCTCGCAAGGCCCCTGCGCCACCGCCCGGCCCATAGGCCGGGGTAAAGCCGCAGGCGGCCAGCGGCAGGGCGGCAAGGCCCATCAGAAACAGGCGGCGGCCGGGCAGCGAGTGTTGGTCAGACCACGACATTGATGATGCGCCCCGGAACCACGATGATCTTCTTCACCGGCTGCCCGGCGAGGAACTTGATCACAGCATCATCCGCGAGCGCGATCTTTTCAACCTCTGCGGCGGCCATGTCCTTGGGAACGGTGATTTCCGCCCGCCGCTTGCCGTTGATCTGGATGGGCAGGGTGACGCTGTCATCCACCAGAAGGGCAGGGTCCGCCTTGGGCCACGCGGTCTGGGTCACCAGACCTGCCCCGCCCAGCATCGACCAGACCTCTTCGGCCAGATGGGGTGTCATGGGTTGCATGAGCTGCGCCAGCACGCGCATCGCATCGCACTTGGCGGCGGCACCCGCCTGCGAGCGTTGCAGGGCGTTGGTGAATTCGTAAAGCTTGGCGATGGCCTTGTTGAAGGCAAAGCCTTCGATCCCCTTCGTCACCTCATCCACCGCGCGGGCGGTGGCGCGGGCCAGCGCTGCATCCTCGGCCGTGTTGGCCGGGGCATCGCTGCGGGCGATCTCATCGGCGATGCGCCAGACGCGGTTGAGGTGTTTGTAGGCGGCTTCGGCCCCCGATGCCGTCCATTCCACATCGCGTTCGGGCGGGCTGTCGGACATCACGAACCAGCGCGCGGTATCGGCGCCGAACTGGGCGATGATGTTCATGGGATCGACGACGTTCTTCTTCGACTTGGACATCTTGGCCGAAGGGATGATCTCGACCGCCGTGCCGTCCTTCAGCGTGGCGCCCGCCTCGCTGCGGATCACGTCCTCGGGCAGGTGGTAGACGGGCCGCCCTGCGGCATCGCGCGTGAGGTAGATCTCATGCGTCACCATGCCTTGGGTGAACAGCGCGTTGAACGGCTCCACCGCCTTGGGCGGCAGATGGCCGGTCTTGGCCATCGCGCGGGCGAAGAAGCGGGAATAGAGCAGGTGCAGGATCGCGTGTTCGATGCCGCCGATATACTGATCGACGTTCATCCAGTAATCGGCATCTTCCGCCACGGTCGGCGTGGTGGCGCGCGGCGCGGTGAAGCGGGCGTAATACCAGCTTGAATCCACGAAGGTATCCATCGTGTCCGTTTCGCGCCGGGCGGCCGCGCCGCATTTCGGGCAGGTGCAATCGCGCCATGTGGGGTGGCGATCCAGCGGATTGCCCGGCTGATCGAAGGTCACGTCATCGGGCAGGGTGACGGGTAGGTTCTCTTTCCGCTCTGGCACCACGCCGCAGGTGGCGCAATGGATCACCGGGATCGGGCAGCCCCAATAGCGCTGGCGCGAGATGCCCCAGTCGCGCAGGCGATACTTTGTCACGCCCTTACCGTAACCGTTTGTTTCGGCGTGGGAAATGGCGGCAGCAATCGCCTCTTCGCCGGTTTGGGTTTCGCTGCCCGCAAAGCCGCGGACGTAGGAAACCCGTTCGGATTTCATCGGCACGAACGCCTCGGCTAGGGGGGTGTCCGGCGTGCCTTCGGTGACGAAGACGGCCTTGATCGGCAGGCCGTACTTGGTGGCGAAATCGAAATCGCGCTGGTCATGGGCGGGACAGCCGAAGATGGCGCCGGTGCCGTAATCCATCAGGATGAAGTTGGCGATCCAGACCGGCAGTTCCCATGCCGGGTCGAGCGGGTGCTTCACCCGGATGCCCGTGTCATAGCCGATCTTTTCCGCCGTCTCGATCTCTTCCGCGCTGGTGCCGCCCTTGCGACATTCGGCGACGAAGGCTGCGACCTTGGGGTCATGTTCCAGCGCCTTGGCCAGCGGGTGGTCCGGGCTGATGGCGGCGAAGGACGCGCCCATCAGCGTATCGGGGCGGGTGGTGTAAACCTCAAGCCGGTCAAAGCCCGCGGGCGCGCCCACGGTTTCAAAGCCGAATTGCAGCCCGCGCGACTTGCCGATCCAGTTGGCCTGCATCAGCCGCACCTTCTCGGGCCAGTCGGTCAGGCCATCCAGCGCGGTGAGCAGCTCTTCGGAATAGTCGGAGATCTTGAAGAACCACTGGGTGAGTTCGCGCCGCTCCACCGCCGCGCCGGACCGCCAGCCCTTGCCGTCGATCACCTGTTCGTTGGCGAGCACCGTCATATCGACCGGGTCCCAGTTCACCACCGCGTTCTTGCGGTAAATCAGCCCGGCTTCCATCATGTCGATGAACATGGCCTGCTGCTGGCCGTAATATTCCGGGTCGCAGGTGGCGAATTCGCGGCTCCAGTCGATGGACAGGCCCAGCGGTTTCATCTGCGCGCGCATGTCGGCGATGTTGGAATAGGTCCAGTCCTTGGGGTGGCCGCCGCGTTCCATCGCGGCGTTCTCGGCAGGCATCCCGAAGGCATCCCAGCCCATCGGATGCAGCACGGAATACCCCGCCGCCGCCTTCTGCCGCGCCACCACATCGCCCATCGTGTAGTTGCGCACATGGCCCATGTGGATGCGCCCCGACGGATAGGGGAACATCTCCAGCACGTAATATTTGGGCTTGGCCGGATCGCGCCGCGCCGTGAAGGCCCCGGCCTGATCCCAGGCGGATTGCCATTTCGGTTCGGTGACGGCGGGTTCGTAGCGCGACATTGGTGATCCCCAGACTTCTGGCTGCGCGCCGTTATACAAGGCGCGCCGCCAAGGTCCAGTGATCGCGGGAGGGCGGCTTACAGGTTGGCGTCCTGAATCCGCAGCTGGCGCGCGCGGGTCAGGATCGCATCCTCGATCGCTCGCACGGTGCCGGGATCAACCGCACCACCGCCCGAGCTTTGCAGCGCCACCTTCAGGCTGCGCGCATCCAGCGCCGGGTCCTGCACATAGATCGTCGCACGGTAGGCGCGGCCACCGCCCGGGGGCGTGCCAAAGCCGGTGACGATGACGCCGGTGAAGGGATCGACCGATTCGATGGGCAGGAAGTTCAGCACATCCTGCGCGGCAACCCAGAGGTACTTGTTCACCTCGACCGTGGTGTTCGGATTGTCGCCGTTGCGGAACAGGTTGAAGATCGAAGAACTGTCCGTCTGTCCGCGCACCGTGCGATCCTGCGCGGCGCGCTGCGATGCGGCGCGCTGGCGCGTCTCGGCCGTTTCCTGCGCCGGAGCCGCGGCTGCGTTGCGCCGGAAAAGCCCGCTGTCGCCACTGGCGATGCCGCTGCCGCACGCGGACAGCGAAACCGCCACGACACCGGCCAGCGCCAACCCTGCCAAACGATGCACGTTCATATATGCCCCCGTATGCCCTTGGTCGTTGTCTAGCCCACCGCCACGGGTGTGCCAAGGCCTTTCCCCGAAACTGCGCGCCGCGCACCCGCTGCGCCGCCACAGTTTGCGCGCGCAAAAGGGGATGCCGCGCGCGCAAACGCGCGAAGTGGCCCCAAAAGGCCCCCTACGCCCGGTCCGGCAGGGCGGGCCGGGCGGCACGGTGTACCGTGAAATACACTGTGGCAAGACTGCACCACGAAACTTGGGATTAACTTTCGTAAAGCGTCTGTCGTTGCAATCGGGGGCTTTAGGAATGATTAACAATTCATCCCCAACCCGGATTCCCCTTGGTTGGGCATTCCTTAAGTCAACGAGGGAAAACGATGAAAAAGACTCTGATCGCTACCACGATGCTGGTCGCCACCGCCGGCGTCGCCGCCGCCGAAGTGACCATCTCGGGCTACGGCCGTTTCGGTGCGCAATACGTTGAAGACCGTGGCGTCGGCCTGTCCGACACCATCATCTCGTCGCGTCTGCGCTTCAACGTCGATGCCACGACCGAAACCGATGCCGGCGTGACCTTCGGCGCCCGTCTGCGTTTCCAGAACGATGACGGCGACACCCAGACCGTTGGCAACAACGCCAAGTTCTCGGCCAGCTTCTCGGGCTTCACGGTCTCGGTCGGCAACGTCGACACCGCGTTCGACTCGGTCGCGCTGACCTACGACTCGGAAATGGGCTACGAAGATTCGTCCTTCGGTGATAGCCAAGCGTCGTTCTTCGCCTATGCGTCGAAGGCGATCCCGGCTGGTGCCGCTGGCTACATGGGCGTTGCCGCGACCTACTCCTTCGGCGATGCGAACTTCTACTTCTCGTACGTGAACCCGGATCAGCGCGTTTCGACGCTGCCCGTCGGCACCAACGAAGAAGTCGGTCTGGCTTTCGACTACAGCGTCGGCCAGTTCAAGATCGCTGCTGCCTACACCGCTGACGCGGCTGGCATCGCTGACAACGACATCGCCTTCCTCGGCGCTGCCTACGCGATCAGCGACGTGGCGAACGTCGGCCTGAACTACTACGACAACGGCACGATCGCTGGCGTTGACGTTGGCGACCAGGTCACCCTGTACGGCAACTACACCTTCGGTGCGACCACCGTCCGCGCTTACGCGTCGGATCTGGAAGGCGCTTCGAACACCGCGTTCGGCATCGGCGCTGACTACGCGCTGGGCGAAGGCACCCGTCTGTCGGGCTCGATCCAGTCGGGCTTCGCCAGCGAAACCGTTGCCGACCTGGGCGTGCGCTTCAACTTCTGAGTTGATGGCCTAGGCCAAGTTTGAAGAGCGGGCGAAAGCCCGCTCTTCTGCATTTCTGCCCCTGCTTTCGGGGAGGGGTACGCTGGCATCGCACAGGCTTTGGCCGGCAAGTGGCGGCGCAGTGGTGGCGTCAGCCCCGTCGCGGGCGTGTCATGGGCGGGCGCATCTCGGGACGGGCGCCCGCGATCTGCCCCCTTCACGCGCAATCATTCTGCACGACATGCAATCATGACGGGAATCATCCGCAGGATCACGGGATCTGCGTATCTGTGACCTGGGCCAGCACCCTGACCGCGGGCGGATCGTCCGGGGCAGGGTGCGCCGGCATCAGGCCGGCCACCCAGCCCGGAAACCGGCAAGGCATTGAAATAACGACATGAATCCAGTGTTTCCCCGCTGCAGAGAGGCCGTTCTGCCCCCTGTCCTGTGGCAACACTGTGGCGGGAATGCATCGTTAACAATTGTTAATCAACACAGTCCGATCCATAACGCTTTATCATTCCAGCCAAGCAAGAGTAGGTTCCCCCCATCGCTTCATTACCTAGTAAGGAGAATACCAATGAAAAAAGTGCTGCTTGCGACGACGATGTTCGTCGCCGGTGCATCGGCCGCCGCCGCCGAAGTGACCATCTCGGGCTACGGCCGTTTCGGTGCCGAGTATGTTGAAAACCGTGGCGCCGGCCTGTCCGACACCATCATCTCGTCGCGTCTGCGCTTCAACATCGACGCCACGACCGAAACCGATGCCGGCGTGACCTTCGGCGCCCGCCTGCGGTTCCAGAACGATGACGGCGACGTCGCCACGGTCGGCAACAACGCCCGCTTCAGCGCCAGCTTCTCGGGCTTCACGGTCTCGGTCGGCAACGTCGACACCGCGTTCGACTCGGTCGCGCTGACCTACAACTCGGAAATGGGCTATCAGGACTCGTCCTTCGGCGACAGCGAAGCCGCCTTCTTTGCCTATAACAGCAAGGTTGGCCCGGCTAACTATATGGGCGTGTCGGCGACCTACTCCTTCGGCGGCGCGAACCTGTACTTCTCGTACGTGAACCCCGACCAGACCGTTTCGACGCTGCCGGTAGGCATTTCGGAAGAAATCGGCATCGCGGCTGACTACACCGCTGGCCAGTTCACCGTGGCTGCTGCCTTCACCTCGGACGCGGCGGGCATCGTCGGCAACGACATCGCCTTCATCGGCGCGGCCTATGCGATCAACGATGCGGCCAATGTCGGCCTGAACTACTACGACAACGGCACCACGGCCGGTGGCGTTGACCGTGGCAACCAGGCGACCATCTACGGGAACTACACCTTCGGGGCGACCACCGTGCGCGCCTACCTGTCGGATCGTGAAAACGACCCGGACACCGCCTACGGCATCGGTGCCGACTATGCGCTGGGTGAAGGCGCCCGTCTGTCGGGTTCGATCCAGGGCGACTTCAACGGCAACACCGCTGCCGACCTGGGCGTCCGCTTCAACTTCTGATCCGGCCCCTTTGGCCCATGTAAAAGAGCGGGCGAAAGCCCGCTCTTTTCACGTGCGGCGATGCCTGCGCGACAGCCTGTCGGTCGGCGCCCCCGTGATGGCGCGACGGCCCGGATCATCTGCCCCGCGGGCCGCATCCTCGCTTCCCTTCCGCGCGGCGCTATGATCCAGATGCGACAAAGGCACGGAGGGTTTCATGGCACTGGCAGAGATCAGCGCGCGGATCAGCGCGGCAGAGCGCGCGGCAGGGCGGGCCGAAGGATCGGTCACGCTGATCGCCGTATCCAAGGTGCAGCCGCTGGAACGGGTGGTCGCGGTGCTCGAGGCGGGCCACCGCATCTTTGGCGAAAACTACGTGCAGGAAGCGGCGGGCAAATGGCCCGACCTGCGCGCGCGGTTCGGGGCGGTGGAGGTGCACATGATCGGCCCGTTGCAGACGAACAAGGCGAAGGTGGCTGTGGATCTTTTCGATGCGATCCACACGGTGGACCGCCCCTCGCTGGCGGAAAAGCTGGCCCGTCTGGCACAGGATCGGGGACGCTGCCCCGCATTGTTCGTGCAGGTCAACACAGGGGAGGAGCCGCAGAAGGCGGGCGTCCTGCCGGGGGATGTGGATGGGTTTCTGGCGAGCTGCATCGCGATGGACCTGCCCATCCGGGGCCTGATGTGCATCCCGCCCGAGGGCGACGACAGCACCCCGCATTTCGCCACGCTGGCCGAAATGGCGGCGCGGAACGGTTTGACCGGCCTCTCGATGGGGATGAGCGGGGATTTCGAAGCGGCGATCGCGGCAGGGGCCACCCATGTGCGGGTGGGTTCGGCGATCTTTGGCGCGCGGAATTATGGCTGACCGGTAGGATGGGCAATGCTGCCCATCCTACGCCAGCCAGACCCGCCCATAGGGCGGCAGGGCGATGTTGCCGTGATGCGCCTCCACCGGGTTATCTGACAGAAGATCATGCAGCCGCGCGGCACCTTGTGCGCGCGCGAAACCCTCGGGCAGATGGGCCCAGCTTTCGGCGAAGTTGAACAGGCAGAGCACCGTGCCTGTCGGCGCGTCGCGCCGGAAGGCGAACAGCTGTGGCACCTCGCACGGCACGACGCGGATGGGATGCGCGGCGTGAAGGGCGGGGATGGCGCGGCGCCGGGCCAGGATGTGGCGCAGCCCCCGCCAGACGCGGGCGGCGGGTGTCTGCCCGTCATGCCGCCCCTCTGCCGCCTGCCAATCCATGCGCGGGCGGTGGATCCAGCGGCTGTCATGGGCATGTTCGGCCACATCGCGATAGCCGTGATCGTTCAGCAGGGCCAGTTCATCGCCCATATAGACAAGCGGGATGCCGCCCCAAGCGGCGATCAGCGCGTGGCCCATCAGGATGCGCTGCACGGCCAGATCCGCCCCTGCCGGATCGCCTTCGGCGATGGCCTTTTCCAGCCCGGCGAGGCTGGCGAAACTGCCCGATATCCGCTTGTCCCCGGTGGCCGGGTTCTCCTGAAACAGCGCGCCACGGGCGAAGCTGCCGGGGAAGGTGCCGTCGTAGAAATCCGACAGGAAGGCCCGGTGCGCGGGCCCAGACAGCCCCTGCGCCGCCGCATCCTCATCCGTCACGGCCCAGCCGATATCGTCATGGCAGCGGATATAGGTGGCATAGGTCGCGTTCGTCAGCCGGTCGGGGAAATGGGTGCCCATCACATGGGTCATCAGCCGCGTGTCGCGGGTGGCGAGCGCGGACCAGAACTGCACCATGAGGCTGTTGTGATAGGCAAGGTTCCCTTCCTTGCCATCATGCCGCCCGCGCCCCAGATAGGGCAGCATCTCGGCGGGCGCGACGATGGCCTCGGCCAGATGGATCACGGCAGGGCAGGCGATCCGGCACACGGCCCGCAGGGCCTGCAGCAGCATGTGGACCTCGGGCTCCGACTGGCAGCGGGTGCCCATCCGCTTCCACATGAAGGCCACCGCATCCAGCCGCAGCACATCCACGCCGCGATTGGCGAGGAAGAGCATGATCTCCGCGATCTCCAGAAACACCTGCGGATTGGCCCAGTTCAGATCCCACTGATGTTCGTTGAAGGTGGTCCAGACCCATTTCCCGAAAGCGGGGTAATGGGTGAAATTGCCGGGCGCGTTATCGGGGAAAACCTCGACCAACGTTTCCTCATAGCGCTTTGGAAGATCGGGGCTGTCGAACATCAGGTAGTAATCCTGATAGGTCGGATCGCCCTTCGCGGCCTTCTTCGCCCAGGCGTGCTCTTTGGCGGTGTGGTTCAGGACAAGGTCGATGCAGACAGAAATGCCGCGCTTGCGCAGTTCTGCGGTGACCGTCTCGAAATCCGCCATGGTGCCGTAGGCGGGGTTGATGGCGCGGTAGTCCATCACCGAATAGCCGCCGTCGCTGTCGCCCGGGCGGGGCTTCAGGCAGGGCATGAAATGCACGTAGCTGATGCCCAGTTCTTCCAGATAATCCAGCTTTTCCAGAACCTTGGGCAGGGTGCCGGCAAAGCGGTCGATGTAGAAGACATAGCCCGCCATATCGGGGCGCTGGAACCAGTCGGGTTCCAGATCGCGCTTCAGATCCAACCGTTTCAGATCGGGCGCGCGGTCGGCCCAGGCCTTGCGCATCGCCTTTTCCAGCGCCGTGCAAAAGGCGGCATAGCCGGGGTGGCCGGAATACAGCGCCGTTAGCATCGGCCAGAGGTCGGGCGCACTGCGGGCGAGGCGCAGATCAAAGATGTCGTCATCCGGCGATGGCTTGCGCACCATGATCCCCTCCCCGCGGTCCGAGGGGAGATTAGGTCTTCCAAAGCGTTTTGGAAAGCCTGTTCAGGCGCGGATGATCAACCGGCTTTCATGCCTTATGCGGTTTGCAATCCACAGGAGATCGGCCCGCGAAAAGCCCACGCAACCCGCCGTGGCGTGCCGGGGGCGCCGCCAGGTGTGGACAAAGATCGCCGATCCGCGCCCCGGTTCGGCCTGCGGCCAGTTCCAGTCTGTCAGGAGGATCAGGTCATACATCGGATCGGGCCGGGTCAGCCGTTCATGCGACCAGCCATGCGGCGCGCGGACCATCAGGTTGTAATCGGGATCGCGCGGGTCATCCGACCACAGGTCGGAGGGGCCGAAGGGCAGCGCCCAGTCGGGCAGCTGCGTCTGCGATAGCCGGTCAGGACGGTAGAGCATGCCCACGAACCGATGCACCCCGGTGGGCGTCGCACCGTCGCCCTCGCGCTTTGCCCGGGCGGGCAGGATGCCGCCCCTGCCGATGGAGCAGGGAAACCTTCGCCCCATGAAGCGCGCGCCCCAGCGCGTGACAACGAGATCGGACGGCTTCACAGCAGATGCCCGGACTTCGCGGCCTTGGTCGCCAGATAGGCGGCGTTCTCGCGCGTCTTGCCCACTTTCAGCGGCACCCGCTCGGCCACCGCGACACCGCAGGATTCCATCATCGCGATCTTGCGCGGGTTGTTCGTCAACAGCCGCACCGCTGAAAACCCCATCCTGCGCAGAAGGCCCGCGCCGATGCGGAAATCGCGTTCGTCATCTTCAAAGCCCAAGCGGTGGTTTGCCTCGACCGTGTCGAAACCCTGATCCTGCAACGAATAGGCGCGCATCTTGTTGGCCAGCCCGATCCCGCGCCCCTCTTGGTTGAGGTAGAGCAGAACGCCCGCCCCTTCCTCGCCCATCTGCGCCAGTGCGGCGCGCAGCTGCGGGCCGCAGTCGCATTTCAGGCTGCCCAGCACATCGCCGGTGAAACAGGCCGAATGGAGCCGCGCCAGCACGGGTTGGCTGCGGTCAGGCTTGCCGATCTCTATGGCGTAATGTTCCTCGGCGCCATCCTCGGGGCGGAAGATATGCACGCGCCCCGCCTGCGCCGCCTGCATGGGCAGGCGGGCATTTACGACGGGATGCAGCGGCGACATGCGCGCCAGTTCCGGCGCGATCTCGGCCAGCGGCAGCAGGGTCAGGGCGTTTTCCTCGGCCAGCGTCAGGCCGTGGGTCACAGGCACCAGCAACGCGGCAGGCAGAAGATGCGCCGATTTCACCAGCTGCAGCGCCGCGCGGTGCAGCGCCGACGATCCGTCCCGCAGCGCGCGCAGCGGCCCTTTCAATGGCATGCGCAGATCATCCGCCGGATCGGCCAGCGCGCGCAGCCAATCCACCCCCATGCCTTCGGGCACCAGGATGCGGGCGATGTCGCCGTCATAGGCCGGGGTCTTGAGCGTTTCGGCCCGCCGCGCCGTCAGCGCCAGTTCCGGCTGACCAAGGCCGCGCAGCGCCGTCAGCCGGGCGGTATCCAGCGCCTCGACCGCCACCACCAGCATGGCGCGGCCATCCCCCGTCATCACCACGGGCACGCCCATGCGCAGGTCGCCCCGCGCCCGCGACAGGCGTTCGACGATGGTGGGCGCAAGGGTGGGGCGGGTGGTGTTCATCATGTCCTCTGCCCCTATCTAGGCCTAAGCGCAGAAAATTGAAACATTCCCACACAGGGCGACACGACCGCGTGAAATCCGCGTTGCAATTCTTGTCGCCGCCGCGACCGGGGCGCATGTGGACCGCAGAAGACGAATACGGAGGCTTCCATGGGCACCCTGCGAAAGATCCTGCTGGTCGATGATGATGACGATCTGCGCGAGGCGCTGAGCGAACAGCTGGTGATGACCGAAGACTTCGATGTCTTCGAGGCCCGCACGGGTGCCGAAGGAATGGAAAAGGCAAAGGTCGGCCTTTACGATCTGGTGATCCTCGACGTGGGTCTGCCGGATACGGACGGGCGGGAACTGTGCCGCCGGATGCGCAAGGCAGGGGTCAAATGCCCCGTGCTCATGCTGACGGGGCATGATTCGGATGCCGACACCATCCTCGGGCTGGATGCGGGGGCGAATGACTATGTGACCAAGCCATTCAAGTTCCCGGTGTTGCTTGCGCGCATCAGGGCGCAACTGCGCCAGCATGAACAGTCCGAAGACGCGATCTTCCAGCTTGGCCCCTACACCTTCAAGCCCGCCCAGAAGATGCTGGTGGACGAAAAGGAAAAGAAGATTCGTCTCACCGAAAAAGAAACCAATATTCTCAAATACTTGTACCGCGCGCAGCAGGGCGTGGTCGCACGCGACGTGCTGCTGCACGAGGTGTGGGGTTACAATGCGGGGGTCACAACCCACACGCTGGAAACCCACATCTACCGGCTGCGGCAGAAAATCGAACCCGATCCGTCGAATGCCCGCCTGCTGGTGACGGAAAGCGGTGGTTACAGATTGGTCGCGTGATCTTCAAAAATTGGCCTGATTCATGTTCTATTCAGGCTGATGTGAGACGTTTGTCTCACCCAAGGTTCCCCTTGCCGTGTCGGGGTTATGGCACGGCATCCTCCCTGTTGGACTTGGCCGGGCCTTGCGCCCGGCCTTTTTTTACCCGTCCTTCTTCCGCCCGCGCATGACGGGCAATCCTATACGTTCGTATCGCAAAACAAGACACATTTCCGGCCATAACTTGCGCTATGGCTTGCAGGCCGCACGGAGGGTGCGGCTGCATGTAACCGGAGTGCCTCATGCGTATCGGACTACTGGCTTTTGCGACCCTTGTCGCCACGCCTGCCCTTGCGGAAGATCTTGTGTTCACCCTTGTCAATGACAGCTCCTACACCATCGTGGAAATGAACGTCTCGCCCGTCGATGAAGAGCTTTGGGGTGAAAACATCCTGACGGTCGATGCGGTGGAACCGGGCATGTCGGGCGACGTCACCATCGCGGACGGGCTGGACGTCTGCGACTATGATCTGCGGTTCGTGGCGGATGATGGCACCGAAGCCAGCAAGTCGCAGAACCTGTGCGAGATCAACACCTTCACGATCAGCGATTGATCCGATTGCGGACTTGAGCCTTGGGACGGTCGGCCCTAGGGTCTGCCGTCCCAAAAGCCGGAGCCCGCCATGCCCTTCACCCTCGCCACCTGGAACATCAACTCGGTCCGCCTGCGCGAGGGGCTGGTCGCACGGCTGATGCGCGAAGAGGGGCCGGATATCCTCTGCCTGCAAGAGTGCAAGAGCCCGGTCGAGAAGATCCCCTTCGAACAGTTTCAGGCGCTGGGCTACACGCACATGGTTGCGCGCGGGCAGAAGGGCTATAACGGCGTGGCGATCCTGTCGAAGCTGCCGATCACCGATGCGGGGTCGGACGATTTCGCGGGTCTGGGCCATGCCCGGCATGTGGCGGCGCGGCTGGAGAACGGGGTGGTGATCCACAACTGCTATGTCCCCGCGGGCGGTGACATTCCGGACCGCACCGAGAATGAGAAGTTTGGCCAGAAGCTCGATTTCCTGACGCACATGCGCGACAGGTTCCACGCCGACAGGCCAGAGCGATCCATCCTTGTGGGCGATCTGAACATCGCCCCGCGCGAAGATGACGTGTGGTCGCACAAGCAGCTTTTGAAGATCGTCAGCCATACGCCGATCGAGGTGGAGCATCTTGCCCAGACGCAAGAGGCGGGACGCTGGGTGGATATCACCCGGCAGGACATCCCGCAGGGCCTGCTTTATTCTTGGTGGTCCTATCGCGCGGCGGATTGGGATGCGGCCGACAAGGGGCGGCGGCTTGATCACATCTGGGCCACGCCCGACATCGCGAGCGCAGGCCATGGCAGCCGCATCCTGCGCCCCTGCAGGGGGTGGGATCAGCCGTCCGATCATGTGCCGGTCTTTGCGACCTTCGATCTCTGACGCGCTTTTCCCGGCGGCCCATCTTTTCCCGGCGGCCCAGTCTGATAGGGCTGTCCGCCAGAAGACGAAAGGCAGGACATGACACATCTCTGGGTCCGGGCGGAACAGCGCCCGAATGAAGAACGGGTGGGCCTGACGCCGGATGGTGCGGCGGCGCTGATCCGGGCGGGCATCCGCGTGACGGTCGAGCAGTCATCGGTGCGCGCCATCGCGATTGACGGCTACCGTGCGGCCGGTTGCGATATCGTGGCCGAAAACCTGTGGCCCTACGCCCCTGCCGATGCCATCATCTTCGGCCTGAAGGAACTGCCCGAGGATGGCACGCCCCTGACCCATCGCCACATCATGTTCGGCCACGCCTACAAGGGGCAGCCCGCGGGGCGTGAACTGCTGAAGCGGTTCAAGGCCGGGGGCGGCACGCTGTATGATCTGGAATATCTGGTCGATGAAAATGGGCGGCGCGTGGCGGCCTTTGGCTATTGGGCGGGGTTCGCGGGGGCGGCGGTCAGCCTGAAATGCTGGGCGGCGCAGCAGCGGGGCGGCATCGCCGGGCCGGTTGCCAAATATCCTGGCCGCGCGGCGCTGATCGCCGATCTGACGCAGGAATTGGCGGGCATGGCGCGGCCACGCGCCATCGTCATCGGTGCCTTGGGGCGCGTGGGGACGGGGGCGGCGGACCTCTGCACCCAGATGGGTGTCGCGGTGACGAAATGGGACATGGCCGAAACCGCCAGCGGCGGCCCGTTCCCGCAGGTGCTGGAGCATGAGATTTTCCTCAACTGCATCCTTGCGCGCCCCGGTTGCCCGGTCTTCGTGCCCGCAACCGCCAAGACCGCCCCGCGCAAGCTGACCGTGATCGGGGATATCGCCTGCGATCCGACGTCGGACTTCTCGCCCATCAAGGTGTATGACCGCGCCACGGATTGGGCGGCGCCCGCCCTGCGCGTGGCCGACAACCCGCCGCTGGATGTGACGGCCATCGACAACCTGCCCTCGCTCCTGCCGGTGGAAAGCAGCGAGGATTACGCAGGCCAGCTTTTGCCCAGCCTTCGGACGCTGACCGACCTGTCGGCGGGCGTCTGGGGGCGGGCAAAGGCCGAATACGACCGGCACAGCGCGGGGCTGTGACGCTTGGGGAACAAATTCCGTTCAAGGAATTTGCAAAAATCTTTGAAGATTTTTGCGGGGCAGGCGCCCCGCGCAGGAGGGTGAAGAGATGACGATCCATTGGTGCGGCACAGGGCTTTCCTCGGTTCCCGGCCTGCGGCGGCTGATCGAGGGCGGCCAAAAGGTGGTGGTGTGGAACCGCACGGTCGAGAAGGCGCGCGAGGCGGTGGGCGATCTGACGCAGGACATCCGCCCCTACAGCCTTGAGGCGCTGACCGCCGCGCTGGAACCCGGCGATCTGGCCATCTCCATGCTGCCTGCCGATCAGCATGTGGGTATCGCCAAGGCCTGCCTGTCGCGGGGGGCGCATTTCGTCTCTTCCTCCTACATCGCGCCGGAGATGCGGGCGCTGGATGGGGAGTTTCGCGAAAAGGGCCTGTGTTCGGTCAATGAAGTGGGCCTTGACCCCGGCATCGACCATCTGATGGCGCATGATCTTGTGGCCCGCTACCGCGCTGCCGCGGCCTATGACGCGAAGAATGTGCTTTCCTTCACCTCCTATTGCGGCGGGGTGCCAAAGATCCCGAACGCCTTCCGCTACAAGTTCAGCTGGTCGCCGCTGGGTGTGCTCAAGGCGCTGCGCTCGCCGTCGCGCAGCTTGCGGAATTTCAGCGAATTGCGGGTCAACCGGCCATGGGACGCGATCACCGCCTATGACGCGCCGCTGCCCACCCCTGAAAGTTTTGAGGTCTATCCCAACCGCGACAGCTATCCCTTCATGGCGGATTACCGCTTTGATCCCGATTGGCAGGTGCGCGATTTCGTGCGCGGCACGATCCGCCTGAACGGCTGGGCCGAGGCGTGGGGGCCGGTGTTCCGCGAGATCGAAACGCTGGAAGGCCCCGCAGGCGATGCCCGCCTGGCCGAGATGGCGGCGCAGTTCTGGGCCGAAAACTCCTATGACGAAGGCGAACCCGATCGCGTGGTTCTTTTCGTTGCGCTGAAGGCAGAGCGTGACGGGCGGGTGGTCTGGCACGAGGAATGGGCGATGGATGCCTGGGGCGACGCGCGCGGCACGGCGATGGCGCGGCTGGTGTCGGTGCCGGTGTCGATGGCGGTCGAATCGGTGCTTGCGCGCGAAATTCCGGCAGGCGTGCACGCCGCGCCGCATGATCCCCGGCTGATCGACGCCTGGATGGGGCAGATCCGCGGCCTGGCCCAGTATCTGGAGCGGGTGGATCATCTGGCGAAGTGACGGGTCAGGGTCGGGCGGATGTGAGGTGACATCCGCCCCCCGGCCCGGGTACACTGCTGCCAAGATCCGGGGGACAGCCGGGCAGAGTCGCAAGACCGGGCAGCACGAAGATACGGGCGAGGCATGGCCGTCATCACGCATGACAGACCGACGGGAAGCTTTGGCAACCGCCTTGCCGTGTGGCGGGCCGGTCTTGCCCGCCCGGCGCTGGCGTTTCGGTCGCAGCCGGAACCACGCTCCATCGGGTTGTTCGCGCGCGGGCGGCAGATCGTTGCCGGCAATTTCCTCTTTGCGGGCAAGCTGGTGCAGGCCCCCGGCACGGTGATCTGGGACGTGGCGGCCCCGGATGCGGCCTTTTCGGCCGAGATGCATGGCTTTGTCTGGCTGGATGATCTGGCGGCCTTCGGTG
This sequence comes from Paragemmobacter ruber, assembly GCF_009908315.1. GTDB lineage: Bacteria > Pseudomonadota > Alphaproteobacteria > Rhodobacterales > Rhodobacteraceae > Paragemmobacter > Paragemmobacter ruber. The sequence goes on along the minus strand of NZ_JAAATW010000001.1, from coordinate 1,301,557 downwards.
ACGGCGCTGCGCGCAAGCGTGCGCAGGACTGGACGCAGGGCTGGATCGCGCGGTTCGGGCGGGGTCAGGGGCCGGGCTGGACGCCCGATCTGACGGGGCGGCGCCTGATCCGCTGGGTCAACCACGCGATGCTCTTGCTGCAGGGGCAGGACAAGGCGGCGGCGGATGCCTATTTCCGCGCGCTGACGGTGCAGACGCATTATCTGGCGCGGCGCTGGTCGCGCGCGGCGCCCGGCCTGCCCCGGTTCGAGGCGCTGACCGGGCTGATCGTGGCGGCGCTGGCGCTGGAGGGGAAGGCAGGGCTGGTGCGGTCCGCCATTGCCGCGCTGGCGCGCGACTGCCGCAGCGAGGTGGATGCCGAAGGCGGCATCCCGACGCGCAATCCCGAACATCTGCTGGACGTGTTCACCCTGCTCAACTGGGCGTCGCAGGCCCTGCGCGAGGCAGGCCGCGATATTCCACCCGCGGTGACGCAAGCCATCGCCCGCATCGCGCCCACGCTGCGGGCGCTGCGCCATGCCGATGGCGGGCTTGCGCGGTTCCATGGCGGCGGGCGCGGGATCGAGGGGCGTCTGGACGCCGCGCTGGCGGCATCGGGGATCAAGGCCCCGGCGGTGCAGGGGCGGCCTGCCATGGGCTTCGCGCGGCTGGCCTCTGGCCGCACCAGCGTGATCATCGACGCCGCCGCCCCCCCCGAAGGCCGCGCCGGGGGCGAGGCGCACGCCTCCACCCTTGCGTTCGAACTGACCTCGGGCCGCCGCCCGATGATCGTCAGCTGCGGGTCGGGCCAGCCGTTCGGCGCGGATTGGCAATTGGCGGGCCGGGCGACCGCGTCCCATTCCACCCTTGCGCTGGACGGATCGTCATCGTCGCGGCTGGGCAAGGAGGGCCCGGAATTCGTGGCGCGTGCCATGGTCACGCAGGTGCAGATGGCGCAGGATGCGGGCGGCCATCACCTGTCGGTGGCCCATGCCGGATGGCAGGCCAGCCATGGGCTGATCCATGCCCGAATCCTGACGCTGGATCCGCAGGGGCGGCGCGTGACCGGCACCGACATGCTCGAGGCGCGCGGTGCGGGCGATCGCCGGCGGCTTGCCGCCATACTGGCCCAGCAGCCCGAAGGGATCGGTTTCGCGATCCGCTTCCATCTGCACCCCGATGTGGATGTGGCGCTGGACATGGGCGGGAATGCCGTTTCCATGGCGCTGAAATCCGGCGAGATCTGGGTCTTTCGCCACGACGGGATTGGCAAACTGACGCTTGATCCATCGGTCTATCTGGAAAAAGGGCGATTGCAGCCGCGTGCGGCGCGGCAAATCGTGCTTTCCAGCGCAGCGGTGGGCTTTGAAACCCGGATCGGCTGGACCTTGGCCAAGGCACAGGATACTCCGCTCGCCATCCGCGATCTGGACCGTGAGGAATTGGCGGTTCCGGACTGACCGTATCCGTAGACCCAAGGGGTTCCGCCCATGACCAACCTTGTTCCCATCGGCCGCGCGCTGATTTCGGTTTCCGACAAGTCCGGCCTGCTTGACCTTGCGCGCGCGCTGGCCGCGCGGGGGGTGGAGCTGATCTCCACCGGCGGCACGTCGGGGATGCTGCGCACGGCCGGGCTGACAGTGCGGGATGTATCGGATGTGACCGGCTTCCCCGAGATGATGGATGGCCGGGTCAAGACGCTGCACCCGAATGTGCATGGCGCGCTGCTGGCCCTGCGGGACGATGACGAACATCTCTTGGCCATGGCGGCGCATGGGATCGAACCGATCGACCTTCTGATCGTGAACCTCTACCCGTTTGAGGAAACCGTGGCGAAAGGCGCCGACCACGCCACCTGCATCGAGAATATTGATATCGGTGGCCCGGCCATGATCCGCGCCGCATCGAAGAACCACCGTTTCGTCACCGTGCTGACCGATCCCGCCGATTACCAGCCGCTGCTGGATCAGTTGGCCGCGCATGATGGTGCCACGACGCTGGCCTTCCGCCAGAAGATGGCGCTGACCGCCTATTCCCGCACCGCCGCCTATGATTCCGCCGTGTCGAACTGGCTGGCGGGCGAGATTGGTGAGACCGCGCCGCGCTATCGGTCTTTCGCGGGCAAGCTGGCGCAGGGTCTGCGCTATGGCGAGAACCCGCATCAGGGGGCGGCCTTCTACACCGATGGATCGCGCCGCGAAGGCGTGGCCACCGCGCGGCAGTGGCAGGGCAAGGAGTTGTCTTACAACAACATCAACGACACCGACGCCGCCTTCGAACTGGTGGCGGAATTTGGCGGCGGCGCCCCCGCCTGCGCGATCATCAAACATGCCAATCCCTGCGGCGTGGCCACCGGGGCCACGCTGGCCGAGGCCTATGCCCGCGCCTATGACTGTGACCGCACCTCTGCCTTTGGCGGCATCGTCGCGCTGAACCAGCCGCTGGATGCGGCGACGGCGGAACGCATCACCGAGATCTTTACCGAGGTCGTCATCGCACCCGGCGCATCCGAAGAGGCGCGGGCGATCTTTGCCGCTAAGAAGAACCTCCGCCTTCTGACGACCGCCGCGCTGCCCGATCCGCGCGCCAAGGGCACGGCGTTCAAACAGGTGGCGGGCGGCTTTCTGGTGCAGGACCGGGATGCCGGATCGCTGCTGCCCGCCGATCTGCGCGTCGTAACCAAACGCGCCCCGTCTGACGCCGAGCTGGCCGATCTTCTGTTCGCGTGGAAGGTGGCAAAGCATGTGAAATCCAACGCCATCATCTATGTCCGGCAGGGCGCGACCGTGGGCGTGGGCGCAGGCCAGATGAGCCGGATCGACAGCACCCGCATCGCTGCCCGCAAATCGCAGGACATGGCCGAGGCGCTGGGTCTGCCCGCGCCGCTGACCCACGGTTCGGTGGTGGCATCAGACGCCTTCTTCCCCTTTGCCGACGGTCTTCTGGCCGCGGCCGAGGCAGGCGCGACCGCGATCATCCAGCCGGGCGGATCCATGCGCGATGACGAGGTGATCGCCGCCGCCGATGCGGCAGGCCTTGCCATGGTCTTCACCGGCATGCGGCATTTCCGGCACTGACGGGGGGATGGCGATGCGCATAACCCTTGTGACGGCCGCCATCATCTTCGTGCTTGATCAGGTGACCAAGCTGATCGTCGTGCAGTGGATGAACCTGATCGAACGCGGCGTGATCGAGGTTCTGCCCCCCTTCCTGACCTTCCGCATGGCGTGGAACACGGGCATCAATTTCGGCCTGTTTAGCAATCAGGCCGATTTCATGCGCTGGGTGCTGATCGTGGTGGCGCTGGTGATTTCCGCCTGGGTCTGGATCTGGATCCGGCGCGAAGGGGCGGGGCGCTGGGCGCAGATTTCGGCCGGTCTCCTGATCGGTGGCGCCCTGGGCAATGTGATCGACCGGATCGTCTACGGGGCTGTGGCGGATTTCCTGAACATGTCCTGCTGCGGGATCGAGAATCCCTATGCCTTCAACGTGGCCGACATCTCGATCTTTGCCGGGGCCTTCGGTCTGGTCCTCTTTACCGGGGGCAAGGACAAACCCGATGCCGGGGGGAAATCGGCGCGGAAATCGGCGCGGGGCAGGGGCACGGGAAAGACCCCGTGACGCGCGCGCCGACATGCGCTAAGACGGGGGCAAGACGGATGACGGAGGCAGGCATGCAGGCAAAACGGCGTTTCCCCGCCATCGCAATGGCGATGGTGCTGACGCTTGCAGCATGCGGCGACCGGGACGCGGTGCCGTCGCTGATGAATGTGCGCTCTACCACCGCGGGCCCTGACGAATTCGGGATCATCCCGCCCAAGCCGCTGGAACTGCCGCAGGATCTGGCGGCGCTGCCCGAACCGACGCCGGGCGGTCTGAACCGCACCGACCGCGATCCGCAGGCCGAAGCCGTGGCTGCGCTGGGCGGCAACCTTGGCCCGCGTGAGGGCGTGAACAGCGCACATTCGGGCCTTTACGCCTATGCCGCGCGGTACGGCGTGACGCAGGACATCCGCCAGACGCTGGCGGCCGAGGATCTGGAATACCGCCGCCAAAACAATGGCCGCCTGCTTGAACGGCTGTTCAACGTGAACGTCTACTACCGCGCTTATGAAGATCAGTCGCTGGATCAGCAGGCCGAACTGTGGCGCTGGCGCCGTGCCGGTGCGGCCACGCCGTCGGCACCCCCTCCGCAAGCGGGCGAGGACGAGTAACAAGCGCGTAGGGGCGGCTTGCGCCTGCCGCCTGCGCGGCACACCTTGCGCTGTAAACGGGCCTGCTGCCGCAGACCCTAGCGGAGGACAGGATGCCGAAATTGCCGGGCCTTGCCCTGATGGGGGTGCTGCTGATGGCCGCACCCCTGCGGGCCGCCGAAGACGTGACGGGCTTCACCCTTGAAAACGGATTGCAGGTGGTGGTGATCGAAGATCACCGCGCCCCCGTCGTGGTGCAGATGCTGTGGTACAAGGTGGGATCGGCAGACGAGCCGCGCGGCAAATCCGGCATCGCGCATTTCCTTGAACATCTCATGTTCAAAGGCACCGATGAGCTTGGCCCCGGCGAGTTTTCGGAGATCGTCGAAGCGCAGGGCGGCAATGACAACGCCTTCACCAGCTATGACTACACCGCTTATTTTCAGCGCGTGGCGGCGGATCGGCTGGATCTGATGATGCAGATGGAAGCCGACCGGATGACCGATCTGCAACTGAACGCAGAGGATGTCGCCACCGAACGGCAGGTCATTCTGGAAGAGCGCAGCCAGCGCACCGATTCCAGCCCCGGCGCGCTGCTGGGCGAACAGATGCGGGCGGCGCAGTTCCTCAATCACCCTTACGGCATCCCGATCATCGGCTGGCGGCACGAGATGGAAGGGCTGACCCAGCAGGACGCGATTGATCACTACAAGGCGCATTACGCCCCGAACAACGCGGTGCTGGTCGTGGCCGGCGACGTGACCCCGGATCAGGTGCGCTCGCTGGCGGAAAAGCATTACGGCCCGATTCCCGCCGCGCCCGATCTGCGCCCGCGCAACCGGGTGGCGGAACCGCCGCAACTGGCCGAACGGCGGATCGCCATGGCGGATCCGCGCGTGTCCGAACCCTACATCTCGCGCAGCTATCTCGCGCCAGAGCGCGATCCGGGCGATCAGGAGACCGCCGCCGCGCTGACGATCCTTGCCGAACTTCTGGGTGGCAGCGGCACGACGTCCGTCCTTGCCCGCGCCTTGCAGTTCGACCAGCAGAAGGCGGTCTATACGGCGGCCTTCTATGACGGATCGACGGTGGACGACACGACCTTCAACTTCATCGTGGTGCCCACGCCCGAAACCACGCTGGAACAGGCCGAGGCGGCGATGGACGCGGCGATTGCCGATTTCATCGCGAATGGCCCCGATCCCGATGCCTTTGCCCGTATCAAGACGCAGATCCGCGCCTCGGAAATCTATGCCCGCGACGATTCCAACGGTCTGGCCCGCCGCTATGGCGAAGGTCTGGCAAACGGCCTGTCGATCGAGGATGTGAAAAACTGGCCAGAGGTTCTGAACGCGGTCACGCCCGAAGATGTGGTGGCGGCCGCCAAACTTGTGCTGGATCGCCGCAAGGCCGTGACCGGCTATCTGATGCGTGAAGAGGCCGCCCAATGACCCTGCTTTCCCGCCTGATCCCCGCCACCCTGACCCTGCTGCTTTTCGCCCTGCCGGTGCGCGCGGCGGTGGACATCCAGACCGTAACCTCGCCCGGGGGCATCACCGCCTGGCTGGTGCAAGAGGAAAAACTGCCCTTCACCGCGCTGGAAATCCGCTTCCGGGGCGGATCGAGCCTTGATCCCGCGGGCAAGGAAGGCGCGGTCAACCTGATGACCGCGCTGATCGAGGAAGGGTCGGGCGACATGGACGCGCAGGCCTTTGCCGCCGCGCGGGACGGGCTGGCGGCGTCTTTCGGGTTTTCCTCCGATATCGACACGGTTGCCGTGTCGGCGCAGTTTCTGACCGAGAACCGCGATCAGGCCGTGGCCCTGCTGCGGCAGGCGATCACCGTGCCGCGCTTTGATCCCGATGCCATCGAACGGGTGCGCGGGCAGGTTCTGGCGGGGTTGCGGTCGGATGAAAAGGATCCGGGCAGCATCGCCAACCGCCTTTTGCGGCAGCAGGCCTTTGCCGGCCATCCCTATGCCGAAAACGGCGACGGGCGGCTGGATACGGTGCCCGGGCTGACCCGCGACGATCTGATGGCCGCGCACAAGGCGACGCTGACCCGCGACCGTGTCTATGTCGCGGCGGCGGGGGACATCTCGGCCGAAGAGCTTGGCACGCTGCTCGACACGCTTCTGGGCGATCTTCCGGCGACCGGCCCCGCCCTGCCCCCCGAGATTGCGCCCGCCCTGACCGGCGGCATCACGGTCGAGGCCTTTCCCGGCCCGCAATCGGTGGTCCTGTTCGGCCATTCCGGCATCAAGCGGGACGATCCCGATTTCTTTGCCGCCACCATCCTGAACGAGGTTCTCGGCGGTGGCCGCTTCTCTTCGCGGCTGATGTCCGAGGTCCGCGAAAAGCGCGGGCTGACCTATGGGATCGGCACGTCGCTTGTGGGATATGACCGGTCCGAGCTGGTGATGGGACAGGCCGCCGTGGCGAATGACCGCGTGGCCGAGGCGGTCGAGGTGATCCGCACTGAATGGGCGCGCATCGCCCGCGACGGGATCACCGAAGCGGAACTCGCCGCGACGAAAACCTATCTGACCGGGGCCTATCCCCTGCGGTTCGATGGCAACGGGCCGCTTGCGCAGATCATGGTAAACATGCAGCTGATCGGTCTGCCCGCCGATTATCCCAAGACAAGGAATGACAAGGTCAACGCGGTGACGATCGAGGATGTCAAACGCGTGGCCGCCACGCTGTTCCGCGCCGATGACCTGCGCTTTGTCATCGTGGGCGAACCCGTGGGCGTGACCGGCACGAACTGAAGCCTGCGATGGGATGTGGCGGGATCGGCCCCGAATCTGTGGTCCTGCCGCCGGTCTGGTGCTAGATATAGGCGCATGAATGCGCCCGCCCCCAAGATAACCGGCCCCTCCGGCCGCCCCGTGATCCGCCAGCTGGATGAGGCGGCGATCAACCGCATCGCGGCGGGCGAGGTGGTGGAACGCCCGGCATCGGCGGTGAAGGAACTGGTGGAAAATGCCCTTGATGCCGGGGCGGCGCGGATCACCGTGGACTATGCCGACGGTGGCAAGACGCTGATCCGTGTCACCGATGACGGCTGCGGGATGGCCCCGGATGACCTGCCGCTGGCCCTGTCGCGCCATGCCACGTCCAAGATCGACGGCACCGATCTGCTGAACATCCACAGTTTCGGCTTTCGCGGCGAAGCCCTGCCCAGCCTTGGCGCGGTGGGGCGCCTGACCATCACCTCGCGCGCACAAGGGGCCGAGGCCGCCACCCTGACCGTGGCCGGGGGCCGCGCCTCCGGCGTGAAACCCGCCGCGCTGACGCGCGGCACGGTGGTCGAGTTGCGCGATCTGTTCTTCGCCACTCCGGCACGGCTGAAATTCCTGCGCTCTGACCGGGCCGAGGCGCAGGCGATTGCCGATGTGGTGCGACGTCTGGCCATGGCCGAGCCGACCGTGGGCTTCACCCTGCGCGACGTGTCGGGCGGCGGGGAGGGCAGGGTCATGTTCCGCGCCGATCCGAATGGCGGGGATTTCTTCGATGCCCTCCATGCCCGTCTGGCCGGCGTTCTGGGGGCCGAATTCATCGACAACGCGCTGCGGATTGATGTCGAACGCGATGGCCTGCGGCTGACGGGCTTTGCCGCCCTGCCCACCTATTCGCGCGGATCGTCGGTCCAGCAGTTTGTCTTCGTCAACGGGCGGCCCGTGCTGGACCGCATGCTGTTCGGCGCGCTGCGGGCCGCCTATTTCGATTTCCTCAGCCGGGATCGCCACCCGGCGGCGGTGCTGACGATCTCCTGTGATCCGGAACGCGTGGATGTGAACGTCCACCCCGCCAAGGCCGAGGTCCGCTTCCGCGAGCCCGAAGCTGTGCGCAGCCTGATGATCGGGGGCCTGCGCGCGGCCCTGTCGGGTGCGGGCCACCGCGCCAGCAGCACGGTCGCCGATGCCACGCTGGCCGCCCTGCGCCCCGAGGCGCCGCGCATCTATCAGATGGATCGCCCCTCACAGCCCGGCCTTGCGCGCAGCTTCGCCTTTCAGGCCCCCTTGGCGGGGGCTGCCGCCGCGCCCTTGGGCTTTGCCGAAGCGCCTGCCGCCCGGGTGGAACCGGCCCACCCCGCAGATGACGCTGCCGCACGTCCCTTGGGTGCTGCCCGCGCGCATGTGCATGAGAATTACATCATCGCCCAGACCGAAACCGGGATCGTCATCGTGGACAGCCATGCCGCACATGAACGGCTGGTCTATGAAACGCTGAAGCGGCAGATGGTGGAGAACGGCATCGCGGCGCAGGCGCTTTTGATCCCCGAGATCGTCGATCTGTCGCCCGGCGATACGGCGCGCTTGCTCGATCACGCCGCGCCCTTGGCCCGGATGGGGCTGGTGATCGAAGCCTTCGGCGGATCGGCCATCGCGATCCGCGAAACGCCCGCGATCCTTGGCGCGGTGAACGGCGCTGCGCTGATCCGTGATGTGCTGGACGAACTGGCCGATCTTGGCGACAGCCAGCTTGTGCAGGCCCGGATCGAGGCCGTGCTGTCGCGCATGGCCTGCCATGGATCGGTGCGCACCGGGCGCCAGATGCGGGCGGAAGAGATGAACGCCCTCTTGCGCGAGATGGAGGAAACCCCCCATTCCGGCCAGTGCAACCATGGGCGGCCCACGTATGTGGAACTGAAGCTGGCCGATATCGAACGGCTGTTCGGGCGGCGATGATCACCATCGGCGGCATCCCCTATGCGTGGAACGATCCGGTCGTGCTGATCGGCGGGGCGGTTTTGGGTGCCGTCCTGCTGATCCTGCTGCTGACGCTGCGCGCGGCGGTGCGGTCGGCGCGCATGGCGGCACCCCTGATGCGGCAGATGGAATGGATGACGCACCGCGTTCAATCCTTGTCTGACGGTCAGGAACGGCTGGCCGGCGGCCTGCATCATGTGTCCGAAGCGCAGGCCGTCAGCCAGTCGTCGATGCTGAAGCTGATGGAACAGCGGCTGGCCGATGTGCAGCGCCAGATGACCGAGGCGCTGCACGGCACCTCTACCCGCACGGCGCGCAGTCTGGGCGATCTGCAACAGCGGCTGGAAACGATCGACCGCGCGCAGGCGAATATCGAAAAGCTGTCGGGAAATGTGCTGTCCTTGCAGGATATCCTGTCGAACAAGCAGACGCGCGGCGCCTTTGGCGAGATTCAGTTGCACGACATCGTGCAAAAGGCGCTGCCGCCCGACAGCTATGCCATGCAGGCCACGCTGTCGAACGGGCGGCGGGCGGATTGCCTGATCCACCTGCCGAAACCCCCCGGCGCCATCGTGATCGACGCGAAATTCCCGCTGGAGGCCTATGAGGCGCTGCGCCGCGCCGATACGCCGCAGCAATTGGCCGAGGCACAGCGTCTGATGCGGGGGGCGTTGCGCGCCCATATCCGCGCCATCGCCGAACGCTACATCATCGAAGGCGAAACCGCCGACGGCGCGCTGATGTTTCTGCCGTCCGAGGCGGTCTATGCTGAATTGCATGCCAATTTCCCCGATGTCGTGCGCGAAGGTTTTGCCGCCAAGGTCTGGATCGTGTCGCCCACCACCTGCATGGCCACGCTGAACACCATGCGCGCCGTTCTGAAAGACGCGCGGATGCGCGAACAGGCCGGGGCGATCCGCAAGGAACTGGCCCTGCTTTACGCCGATGTGGAACGGCTGGGCGCGCGGGTGGAAAACCTGGATCGGCATTTCGGTCAGGCGGCAAAGGATATCGAGGAAATCCGCATCTCCAGCGAAAAGGCCACGCGGCGCGCGCGGCGGCTGGACAACTTCGATTTCGAAGAGATCGCGTCGGACACAGGCCCCTTGATCGGACCGCAGGCCGCGGAATGAAGCACCTCACCCCCGCCGATTACATCCGCCAGCCCTGGAAGAACGGCAAGGGCGTGACCGTCGAACTCGCCCGGGCCGATGCGGGGGGCGATCTGCTGTGGCGGCTGTCGATGGCGACGGTGGCCGAAGACGGGCCCTTCTCCCTTTTCCCCGGCATCGAACGCAATCTGACCGTGATCTCTGGCCCCGGCTTCCGGCTGGTGGGGGCGGGCCTGTCGCTGGATTGCCTGCCGTTCGGGCCTGTCGCCTTTCCGGGCGATGTGGCCGTGGCGGCGGAAGGCACGGGCGGGCAGGTGTCCGAAGATTTCAACGTGATGACGGCGCGCCATCTGCTGCGCCCGGATGTGCAGGTCCTGAACGGGGCCGGGCCGATTGCCGCGGGCGGGCTGTTGGCGCTGCTGGCGCTGTCGCCGCTTCGCCTGTCAGGCCGCGCGCTGGGCCGGCATGACCTGATCCTTGCCGCAGGCCCGCTGGAGATGGAAACCCCCGGCCCTGCGCTTCTGGTGCGCCTGCAGGGGCTGCCGCCGGGTGGATATCCCTAGGCCACTACCGCCCGCCCGCCATGCTGCCGGATCAGCACATGGCAAAGCACCACCACGATCACCGAAGCATACCCGTCCACCGCATAGTGAAACCCGGTCAGGACAGAGCCATACTGGATCACCGCGGGAAAAAGGGCGCTGATCAGGCCATACCGGCCAAAGCGTTCCACCATCCAGACCACGGGCAAGGTGGCCGCCGCGACATGCAGGCTGGGAAAGGCGCTGATACCCGATCCCAGCGCGCCGGTCGAATGTTCGGTCCACAACTCCATCTGCAGATGGATCACCCCCGCAAAGGCGGCCTGATCCGCCTGCAGGAATGCATCCAGATAGGCGAAATCATCCGCGCCGGTCAGCAGCGCCACATAGATCGGCCCGGCAGAGGCAAAGATCAGCGCCACCACCGTCCCGAGCATGACCCAGCTGATGAAATGCAGCCGGATATGGTGCATGGCGCGGGCCTCATTCGGCTCGAAGGCGGCGACGATGGCGGGATAGACATAGGCAATCGTCAGCCAGACGGGAAAATACGCCGTGACCACCGCCGCGTTGGGGATCACCTCCCCCAGCAGCCCATGATACAGGAAGAACGCATCCTGATTGCCATGCAGAACCCGGTCCAGCCGGGCAAAGGCGTCATCCGCCCAGAAGACCGTGATCTGCGGGATGCAGACCTTGATCATGTGGAAGCCGGCAAAGAACGGCACCTGCGCGCTGGCAATGATCAGCACGGCAAGCAGCCGCCGCCGATCAAAGAACCCGCGCAAGATGCAGAAGAGAAGCAAGCCAAGCCCTGTCGCGGCGACCACGGGGCCGATGTCGAAAACACTGGACGCGCTTTCAACAAAGCTGGCCGAGAAATTCGCGACGGTGCCAAAGCACAGGAAATAGATAAGCGATGCAAAGGCCCAATAGGCCAATGCAAACATCACATATCGCGCCGAGAATAAAAGCATGACCCCGTCTGCGTGCGAAAAGGATACCCTCTTTCACTCGCTAACAGGGCAGCGCGCGCGCCTTACAGGCCGACCCCTGCCCAAAGGCACGGGGCGCGCGCGCGCGCCGGATCAGATCCCGAGGAAGGGCTGCGCCAGACGCGGGATGATCGCGTTGAACCGCAGCGGGGCGTCCGTCACCGCAAGGCAGATGCAGACCTCGCCATTCTCGGCGATCGGCGTGTGCTGCATCGACGCATCGGCGATTTCCACATCGCCCCGACCGAAGCGGTCGGTCTCGTCGCGGAAGGCACCCTGCAGCACCATCGTCAGTTCCATCCCGCGATGCCCGTGGTCAGGCACGGCCTGCCCCCCGGGAATGTACAAAAGCCGCGCAGACGCACCGCGCCCGGTGGACAGCATGGCCTGCTTCACGCCCATCCCGACGGCCCGCCATTTCACCTTCTCCGGCCCACCGCCGACATAATCGGCGAGGGGCGCCGGAAACACCCCAGCCCGCCGCAGGGGCCGCCGCGCATTCGCCTGCGAAAGCCCGTCGATCCGGTCCAGACAGGCCGCGAGGCTATCATCCGACATCGCCACCGTGTCGGTCATTTCCATCATCGCGCCGCCAACCGCTTCGAACGCGGCCAGCTTCGCGCGACATTCGTCGCAAAGTGACACATGGGTGGCCACAACCAGATTGAAGGCTTCGGGCAGTTCGCCTGCCGCATAGGCCATCAGGAGCTGGTCGGTAAGGTGGTGCCTGATCGTCATCCGTCGTCTTGCCTTCAACTCATCTGCTGGCGCAGCCGCTCCAACGCCAATCTAATGCGCGACTTGATCGTTCCCAGTGGAAGGCCCGTTTCTGCGGCGATCTCGCTATGCGACAGATCGCCATAGAAGGCCCTTTCGATCAAGGCGCGCTGCTTTTCGGGCAACTGAGAGAGCGCGGCTCCCAGCCGTTCAGTATCCTGCTGCGCCTCGAGCACCTCTGCCTGATCGGGTTCAGGCTCGGGCCCCCAGGGCAGTTCTTCCGGTTCGGCCCGCCGCGCCTTGCGCAACGCGTCGATTCGCCGGTTGCGGGCAATGGTGAAGACCCAGGTCGCCACCGAAGCCCGCGACGGATCAAAGAGCGCCGCCTTCTGCCACAGCGTCGCCATGACATCCTGCGCACATTCCTCGGCCAGCGCTGCATCGGCGCCCGACTTCATCAGAAAGGCCTTCACCCTTGGGGCAAAGTGCCTAAACAGGGCGGCAAACGCCGCCTTGTCCTGATGGTCGCGCACACGACTGACCAGTGCCGCCCAATCCGTGTCAACCTCATCCGCCTGCACGCAGAGCTTTCCTTCCGGCGCCTAACCTTCTGTTCCGTCGCAGCATATTGCCACGCGATCAAAGGCGCATCCGATAATTTCGGCCCTGTGTACATCGAACATCATGGAACATTTACGTGACATGCTGTCGGATGGATCACACAGGGCTAAATGTTCTGACGAAAACCGATGTCAACCTATCAATGTAAAGAAATGCTGACAGGTTGATCCAATCCGTTCGCGGTCGCGTAGAACCGCCAAAGACCAGCAGGAGTGCGCCTATTCATGCCTTTCGAAACCCTCGGTTCCGTTCCCCGTCGTGTCGCTGTCATCGGGGGGGGCATCTCTGGCATGGCCGCCGCGCATCTTCTGGCCGATGATCACACGGTGGTCCTTTTCGAAGCCGAACCGCGGCTGGGCGGCCATGCCCGCACCGTGATCGCGGGCAAGAACAAGGATCAGCCGGTCGATACGGGCTTCATCGTCTTCAACAAGGTGAACTATCCAAACCTGCTGCGGATGTTCGACCGTCTCGATGTGCCTTACGTCGAAAGCAGCATGTCCTTCGGCGCATCCATCGGCGGGGGGCGGCTGGAATACGGGCTGGCCTCGCTCGACACGATCTTCGCACAGCGCAAGAACGCCCTGTCGCCCCGCTTTCTCGGGATGCTCACCGATATCCTGCGCTTCAACAAGAACGCCCTGTCGGTGGTGCGCCCGGACATGACGATCCGCGATCTCCTCGCGGCGCTGGGCACGGGCGACTGGTTCCGCGATTACTACATCACGCCGTTTTCCGGGGCGATCTGGTCCACGCCCACCAAGGGCATCCTCGATTTCCCTGCCCATGCCCTCGTGCGGTTCTTTGAAAACCACAACCTTCTTGACTACGAAGGCCAGCACCAATGGTACACCGTGAAGGGTGGATCCATCGAATATGTCCGCCGCCTGCAGGCATCGCTCGTCGGCCGGGGGGTCGATATCCGCCTCGGCGCGGCCGTCGCGGGCATCCGGCGCACCGAAGGCGGCGTCATGGTGCGGGTGCAGGGGGATGAGTGGGAACTCTTCGATGAGGTGATCCTCGCCACCCATTCCGACATCAGCCTGTCGCTCCTGTCCGATGCCACCCCTGCGGAACGCGCCGCGCTGGGTGCCGTGCGCTATCAGCCGAACCAAGCGATCCTGCACCGCGATCCGTCGGTCATGCCGAAGAATCGCAAATGCTGGTCCTCGTGGGTCTATGTGGAAGCGGCGGGCGGGCCGCGCGGGCGGATCGACCTGACCTATTGGATGAACTCGCTGCAACCCATCCCGATGGACGATCCGCTTTTCGTCACGCTGAACTCCAACGGCGGCATCGATGAACGGCTGATCGACGACGTAGTGACCTTCGATCACCCGGTCTACGATCTGGCCGCGATCGAGGCGCAGGCGAAGGTGCGGGCCATGAACGGCACGCAGAACACGTGGTTCGCCGGGGCCTGGATGCGCAACGGCTTTCACGAGGATGGCTTCGCCTCAGCGGTGGATGTGGTCGATGCGATGCGGGCCTCCGCCCGTGAAAGGGCGCTGGCGGCATGAGCGCCGTCGAACTGATCCGGGGTGAGACGTTTCATGGCCGTAAGGGCGCGGTCGCGAACAGCTTTCGCTACACCGTGGATTATGTGCTGCTCGATCCCGACCGCGCCGAGGGGCCGGGGCTTTTCTCGCGCAACCGTGGCAACCTGACCGCGATCCATGACGCCGATTTCGGCGGCCCGCCGGGGCAGGGCCGCGGCACGGCCTGGGTGCGCGAGGTGCTGGCCGCGCATGGCCTGCCGGGGGCGGATCAGATCCTGCTCCTCGGCCAGCCGCGCGTGCTTGGCCATGTCTTCAACCCGGTCAGCTTCTGGCTCTGCCACGATGACCGGGGCCAGCTGCGCACCGTCATCGCCGAGGTGACGAACACCTATGGCGACCGCCATTCCTATCTGTGCCACCGCGATGATCTGGCCCCGATCACCCGCAGCGACACGATCACCGCGCGCAAGATCTTCCACGTCTCGCCCTTTCAGCCGATCGAAGGGGGTTATGCCTTCCGCTTCGACATCCGGCCGGATCGGGTGGGCATCTGGATCGACTATTCCACGCAGGATGGCGGGTTGTTCACCAACCTGATCGGCCCGCGCGTCCCGCTGACCAATCTTGAGATCCTGCGCGCCACGCTCCGCCGCCCCTTGGGCAGCCGCCGCGTGCTGGCGCTGATCCACTGGCAGGCGCTGAAGCTGGCGGTAAAGGGCGTGAAGTTCCGCCACCGCCCGACCCCGCCGCCCGAGGAAGTGACCAGATGACCGCCGTCCTGCCTGTTTCCGCGCCCCGGGCAGGGCTTGCGGGGTGGAGCCTGTTTGCCGCGCTGATCGCGATGGCAGGCCTGCCGATCTATATCCACGCACCCAAATTCTATGTCGATACCTACGGCACCAGCCTTGCCGCGCTGGGCGGGGTGCTGGCGCTGTTGCGGCTGATCGACGTGGTGCAGGACCCGCTGCTCGGCTGGCTGGCCGAGGTGGGCCGGGCAAGGCGCGGCATGCTTGTCGCCATCGCTGCCGCGCTGATGGCGCTGGCGATGATCGGGCTTTTCGCCGTGACGCCGCCAGTGGCCCCGCTTCTGTGGTTCGCGCTGACGCTGACCCTGCTGTTTTCGGCCTTCTCCTTCCTGACCATCGCCTTCTACGCCGAAGGCGTGGCCAAGGCGGCCACGCTTGGCGAAAAGGGGCACCTGCGGCTGGCCGCCTGGCGTGAGGGTGGATCGCTGGCCGGGGTCTGCCTTGCCGCCGTCGCCCCTGTCGCGCTGGCCGCCCTGACCGATCAGCCCTTCACCGTGTTCGCCCTGATCTTCGCCGTGCTGGCGGTGGCCGCCACGCTGGCCATGCGCGGGCAATGGGCGGGCGGTGGCGCGGCCGTGTCAAACCCGCTGGCCGTGTTCCGCCCGGCGCTGGCCGACCCGCTGGCGCGGCGCCTGCTGCTGATCGCGCTGCTGAACGCCGCGCCGGTGGCGGTGACATCCACGCTGTTCCTCTTCTTCGTCGAAAGCCGCCTGATGGCCGCTGGGATGGAGGGGCCGCTCCTTCTGCTGTTCTTCCTGTCCGCCGCCATATCCACCCCGCTCTGGTCGCGCGCGGCACAGCGCTTTGGCGCCCGTCCCGCGCTTCTGTGCGGCATGGTCCTTGCGATCACGAGCTTTCTCTGGGCGGCCACGCTGGGGGCGGGCGACACGCTGGCCTTCGCCGTGATCTGCGCGGCCTCAGGCGCGGCCCTCGGGGCGGATATGGTGCTTCTGCCCGCGATCTTTGCCCGGCGTCTGGGCGAGTTGGGGCAGGGCGGCGAAGGGGCCGCCTTCGGCCTGTGGTCTTTCGTCTCGAAACTCTCGCTGGCGCTCGCCGCGGCGACGTTGCTGCCCGCGCTTCAGGCGGCCGGCTTCACGCCGGGCGCGGAAAACGCGCCGGATGCGCTTTTCGCCCTATCTGCCTTTTACGCGTTGGTTCCCTGCGCGCTGAAATTGCTGGCCATCGCGCTTTTGGCGGCCACCAGGATCCCTGAGGTCTGAGATGACATCGACGATGCTTGTGCTTCTTGGCGTTCTGCTGACACTGGCCCTTTTGGCGGTCAAAAGCCGCTATATCGGCTTTCGCAGCCAGCGGCCTGCCGATCTGGCCGGAACGGCCCCCCGCTTTGACCTGCGCACCCATCTTTCCGGTCCGATCCTGTGCGAAGGGGTGATCTACGGCCCCACGGGGCGCGTGGCATCCCGCTTCGTGGCCGAGATGGAAGGGGTGTGGGAGGGCAACTCCGGCGTGCTGAAGGAACGATTCCACTACGATTCCGGCCGGATCCAAGACCGGGAATGGCGGCTGATGCTGTCCAATGACGGGATGATCCGGGCCGAGGCGGATGATGTCGTCGGTCCCGGCGAAGGGCGGGCAGAGGGCGCAGGCGTGCAACTGCGCTACCGCATCAAGCTGGATGACGAGGCCGGAGGCCATGTCCTGAACGTGACCGACTGGATGTATCTGATGGAGAACGGCACCATCATGAATCGCAGCCAGTTCACCAAGTTCGGCATCACCGTGGCGGAACTGGTGGCCACGATGCGGCGCGTGCCGCGCTGACCAAGGCAAAGGGGTTCTGGGATGAGAGAGTTTCGCGGCAAACGCTACTGGCTCGTGGGGGCGTCCGAAGGGCTGGGCCTTGCTCTGGCGCAGCGCCTGTCGAATGCGGGGGCGGATCTTGTCCTGTCGGCACGTTCGGGTGACCGTCTGGCCGAGGCGATCGCCCTTCTGCCCGGTCGTGCCATTCCTGTCCCGGTCGATGTCGGATCGACGGACTCCGTCCGCAAGGCGGCGGATCAGATCGGCCCCGTGGATGGGGTGGTCTTTCTGGCCGGGGTCTATTGGCCCACCAAGGCGCAGGAATGGGATGCCGACGCGGTCGAGGCGATGTGCAACATCAACCTGACGGGCTGCGCCCGCGTCATGGGCGCCGTGGTGCCGCAGATGGTGGCGCGGGGATCGGGCCATATCGTGATCACCGGGTCGCTGTCGGGCTTTCGCGGCCTGCCGGGCGCCATCGGTTACTGCGCGTCCAAGGCTGGCACCATGTCGCTGGCGGAGTCGATGTATTGCGACCTGCGCGGATCGGGGATCGACGTGCAGCTGTGCAATCCCGGCTTCATCAAGACGCGCCTGACCGACAAGAACGATTTCCGCATGCCGCAGATCATGGAACCGGGGCAGGCGGCGCAGATCATGTATGAACACATGACCACCGACCACTTCTCCAACAGCTTTCCCGTGCCCTTCGCCTGGGTATTCCGGCTGTCGCAATTCCTGCCGAACTGGGCCTATTACCGCCTCTTTGCACCCAAGTAAGGACCAAATTTCTTCGAAGAAATTTGCAAAATCCTTCAAAGGATTTTGGCCTTCACAGGCCCAGCCGCACCATGAAGAACCCGTCCATCCCGCCCCGATCCGCCCACAGATCGGGGCGCAGGCGCAGCCCGCCTTCGGCTGTCCACCACGCCTCATCCACCCCCGGCAGCGCCACGCGCTCAACCCGCAGCCCCGGATGCCGTGCAAGCGCCGCCGCAAGCTGCCCCTCGCCCTCGTCAGGCAGCAGCGAGCAGGTGCAGAACACCACCCGCCCCCCGGGCCGCACCATCCCCAGCGCCCGGTCCAGCAGCCGCGCCTGCAACTCCACCAGCGCGGGCAGTTCCGATCCGTCCTTCACAAAGGGCAGATCGGGATGCCGCCGGATCGTCCCAGTGGCCGAGCAGGGCGCATCCAGAAGCACCGCGTCAAAGGCCTGATCGGGTTGCCACTCCAACGCATCCGCGGTGATCAGGTCCGCCGCCAGCCCGCAGCGCGACAGATTCTCGCGCAGCCGGGCCATGCGCGGCTCTGACAGGTCCACCGCCGTCACCGCCGCGCCGGCCGCGGCGAGTTGCAGCGTCTTCCCCCCCGGTGCCGCGCACAGGTCCAGCACCCGCTCGCCCGCCTGCGGTGCCAGCAGCCCCACCGCAAGCGCCGCCGCGGCATCCTGCACCCACCAGCCGCCCGCGGCATAACCGGGCAGGGCAGAGACCTGCCCCTTCTCCTCCAGCCGCAGCGTGCCGGTCGGCAGGACCGCACCCTCCGGCGCCTCGGCGCCCGCGCGCAGCGTCAGGTCGAGCGGGGGCGTCATGGCCTGCACCGCCTCCATCGCGGTCACCCCGTCCCGCCCATAGGCGTGAACCAGCGGCTGGCGCAGCCAGCGCGGCATCCGCTGCGGGGGCAATCCCGCGAAGGGATCGGCAGGCACCTTGCGCAGCACGGCATTCACCAGCCCGGCAAAAGGCGCGGTGCGCTTGCCGCGCCGCACGATCTCGACCGCCGCGTTCACCGCGCCATGCGCCGCGCCGCCAAGGGCGATTTCCACCACCGCCAGCCGCATCGCATCCCGCACCAGACGTGGAGGGGATTTGCGCAGATGGGGGGCCAGCACCTGATCGGCAGGTTCCACATGACGCAGCACCGCAAGGGCAAGGCGCTGCGCCCGCGCGCGATCCCCCGGCGGCAGGCCGGCAAGCGGCCCCTGCGGATCGGCCAGAACCTGCGCCATCAGCCGCCCTTCGCCCAACACGGCCCCCAGCAGACCCACCGCTGCCATACGTGCCGCCAAACCCTCTGATGCCATGACCCCGGCGCCCCTTGTTCCCTTGGCGTTCGGGCGTATATCAACCATGACGAACAGGGAACCCTTGCCATGACCGACACCGCGCGCCCCGACCTTCCGCCCGAAGCGCTCCGCGCCCTTGCCGAAGCGGAAGAGCGTCGCAAGAACGCCAAGACACAGCCCCTGCCTACCGAACTGGGCGGGCGCGATGGGCCGGAACCCGTGCGCTATGGCGATTGGGAAAAGAAGGGCCTGGCCATCGACTTCTGATCGCAGGCCTGCCCGGCAGCGGCCCGGCCTGCGTCAGCGCAACTTGAACGACGCCGAATCGCCCGCGCCCTTGTCTACGGTAAAGCGGATCTCTTCCCCGCCGCGCGCCTCGACCAGCTGGCAGTTCTGCGGGATCGGATAGCCCGACCAATCCATCTCGCGGCAGAAATACCCATCCCGCCATTCCCAGGTGCCGGTCACATCCCAGCCCAGGGCGCGTCCCTTGATTTCGCCATCCTCTTCCACGGTCAGCGAGATGCCGAACATCCCCAGACGCAGTTCCTTGTCCTGCACGGTCTGGACGAATTCGGAACGGTCGCTGATCCGGGAAAAGCCTTCGGCCAGCGCGGGCATCCCGGCGCAGGCGATCAGGGCAGAGACGAAGACGCGGTTCAGCATGGCGATGGCTCCGAACACATAGGACCAAGGCGTTACGACGCGGGCTTGTGAGCGGATCAATATCCGATCCGCATGACCTGTCAATTTCACGCTGTAGTGAAGGTTTATGTCGGCCTACAGCCCCAGCACATCCATCATGTCATACTGCCCGGGCTTCGCGCCCTGTCCCCACAGCGCCGCCCGCAGCGCCCCGCGCGCGAAGATCGCCCGGTCGGTCGCGACATGGCGCAGGATCACCCGTTCCCCATCGGCGGCGAAGATCACGTCATGTTCGCCCACGATATCGCCGCCCCGCACGGCGGCGATTCCGATCGCGCCCCGTTGCCGCGCGCCGGTGATCCCGTGCCGCCCGCTGTCCATTGCCGCGTCCAGATCGACGCCCCGCCCTTCGGCCGCCGCCCGGCCCAGCATCAGCGCCGTGCCAGACGGCGCATCCACCTTCATCCTGTGATGCGCCTCGACGATTTCCACATCCCAATCCTCGTCCAGTGCGGCGGCGATCTTCTGCGTCAGCCGCACCAGAAGGTTGACGCCAAGGCTCATGTTCCCCGCCCGCACCACCACCGCATGGCGCGCCGCTGCCTCGATCTTCGCCAGATGCGCCGCTTCCAGCCCTGTTGTGCCGATCACATGCACCGCCCGCGCCTGCGCGGCCAGCGCGGCAAATTCCACCGTCGCGGCGGGGGCGGTGAAGTCGATCACCGCCTGCGCCCGGGCAAAGGCCTCCAGCGGGTCATCCGTCACCGCCACGCCCAGCGGCCCGCCCCCCATGGCCACCCCGATATCCTGCCCGATCCAGCCATGCCCCGCGCGTTCCACACAGCCCACCAGCCGCGCCTTGCCGGACGCCGCGATGGTGCGCACCAGCATCTGCCCCATGCGCCCCGAGGCGCCCGTCACCACGATTCCCGGCAGATCGGCCATCACATCCTCCACGGCATTTCCCGCCCCTTTAGCCGCTGATCGCCCCCCGTGAAAGCCCGCCGTTGCGGGCGCATCGCAAAGCGCCTATGTGGGGCCTTATGTCGAACAAGCGCTTCACCTCGGGCAATGGCCCTTCGCAACGCCAGCTTCGCGTGGGCGAACTTATTCGCCGCACGCTGTCGGATGTGCTGAACCGGGCCGAGATTCACGATCCCGACCTGAACCGCATGTCCATCACCGTGGGCGAGGTGTCCTGTTCCCCCGACCTCAAGGTGGCGACAGTCTATGTCATGCCCCTGATGGGCTCTGTCCCGGTCGAGGATGCCATCGCCGCGCTGGCCCGCAACAAGGCCGAGTTGCGCCGCCGCGTCAGCGCCGAGATGACGCTGAAATACGCCCCCGACCTGCGCTTCCGGCCCGATGAGACGTTTGACCGGCTGGATGAAACCCGCCGCCTCTTTTCGGATGAAAAGGTCAAACGCGATCTCGCCGCGCCCGAGGACGACGAGCCCGAAGCGTAACCCCGTCACCTGTCGTGAAAGAAGTCGTGGATCGCCTGCGCCATCGCTTCGCTGATCCCGTCCACCGCCATCAGGTCCGATAGCCCCGCCCGCGACACGGCCTTCGCACTGCCGAAATGCGCCAGAAGCGCCCGCTTGCGCGTCGCGCCCACCCCCGGGATTTCGTCCAGCGGCGTGGCACCCACCGCCTTTGCCCGCTTGGCGCGATGCGCGCCATTGGCCCAGCGGTGCGCCTCGTCCCGCAGACGCTGCACGAAATACAGGACCGGGTCATTGCGCTGCAGGGCAAAGGGCGGCTCGCCGGGGCGGTGGAATTCCTCTTTCCCGGCATCGCGGTCGATCCCCTTGGCCACCCCGATATAGGGCACATCGTCCACGCCCAGTTCGGCCAGAATCTCGCCCACCGCCGACACCTGCCCCGCGCCGCCGTCGATCAGCAGCAGATCGGGCCAGCCTTCCGTCTTGCGCTCCGGGTCCTCTTTCAGCAGCCGCTCGAAGCGCCGGGTCAGCACTTCCTTCATCATGCCGAAATCGTCGCCCGCCTTGCCCGCCGCGCCCTTGATGTTGAACTTGCGATACTGCCCCTTGTTGAACCCGTCCGGCCCCGCGACGATCATGCCGCCCACGGCATCCGCCCCTTGGATATGCGCGTTGTCATAAACCTCGATCCGCCGGGGCGGTGCGTCCAGATCAAAGGCCTCGGCCAGCCCGGCCAGCAGCTTGGACTGCGCCGCCCCCTCGGCCATCCGCCGCGCGAGCGATTCCTTGGCGTTGCGCGCGGCGTTTTCCACCAGCTCGGCCTTCTCGCCACGCTGGGGGACCGCAAGTTCCACCTTGCGCCCGGCCCGTTCGGCCAGCAGGGCGGCCACCAGATCCTCATTCTCCACGGGATGCGACAGCAGGATCAGGCGCGGCGGATCCTTGTCGTCGTAGAACTGGGTGACGAACGCCTCAAGGATCTCGCTCTCCTCCGCGCCTGACCCCGTGCGCGGATAGAAATCCCGGTTGCCCCAGCTTTGGTTCGCCCGGATGAAGAAGACCTGCACGCAGGCCTGCCCGCCTTCCAGATGCAGCGCGATCACATCTGCCTCGGGCACCCCGCGCGGGTTGATGCCTTGCGCCGATTGCACCTGCGTCAGCGCGCGGATGCGGTCGCGCAAGGCCGCTGCGCGTTCGAATTCCATCGCCTCTGACGCCTCGGCCATCTGGCTGGCCAGTTGCGCCTGCACCTCGGTCGATTTGCCCTCAAGGAACCGTTCGGCATCCGACACCTGCGCCTGATACTGCGCAGGCGTCACCCGCCCCACGCAGGGCGCGGAACAGCGCTTGATCTGGAACAGAAGGCAGGGCCGCGTGCGGCTTTCGAACATCGCATCCGAACAGTTCCGCAACAGGAACACCTTCTGCAACTGGTTCAGCGTGCGGTTCACCGCCCCCGCACTGGCGAAGGGGCCGAAATAGCTTCCCTTCTCGCTCCGCTTGCCGCGATGCTTCTTGATCTGGGGAAAGGTATGTTCCTTGCCGATCAGGATGTTCGGGAAAGACTTGTCATCCCGCAAAAGCACGTTGTAGCGCGGCTTCAGCTGCTTGATCAGGTTCTGCTCCAGAAGCAGCGCCTCGGTCTCTGTCCGCGTGGTCAGGAACATCATCGACGCGGTTTCTGAAATCATCCGCGCGATGCGCCCCGAATGGCCCGACGGGCGCGCATAGTTCGACACCCGCGCCTTCAGGTTGCGCGCCTTGCCGACGTAAAGCACCTCGGCCTTGGCGTTCAGCATCCGATAGACGCCCGGCGATGCGTCCAGCGTGCGCAGATAGCCCTGGATCACATCATGGCCGAGCGGCACCTTCTGGCCCGCTTCGATCTCTGCCGATGCGCTGTCCTGCGGTTCGTCCGACATGGGGTTTACAGTCTATTCCGATGGCAACGATTCTGCGTTCTCGCTGCAACGGCCAAGGGCCAAGAGCAAGAGCAAAGCTGTCCACGCTTTTTGTGGATAAGTCTGCGGGAAAGTTTTTGGCATGGCGGATTTTCCCTTGTTTTTCGCTGGATTCCTAGATCTGCCTAAAAAAAGGGCAAAAACTTAACCTATTGAAATCAAATGAAAGAATTTTGATCGGGCGGCAAATACCTGAAAAACTTAGGGATTTTGTAACGGATCAGTAACCATATCGAGAGAAGTGGACAACTTTGCCAAAGTCACCTGACAACCCGCTGTCATGCCTACTCCACATCCACCACATCGGGCGTCTGCCACGCCAGATGCTGCCCCCCGTCCACCGCGATCATCTGCCCCGTCACGGCGGGTGCATCGAGGAAAAATCCAAGCGCCGCCGTGATATCGCCGGGGTTCGCGCCCCGCCTCAGGACCGTCGCCGCGCGCTGGCGGGCAAAGGCCTCGGCCGTCTGGCGGCCGCCCTGCAGCGTCGGCCCCGGGCCGATGGCATTGACCCGCACCCGTGGCGCCAGCCCCTGCGCCGCCGTCTGTGTCAGCGCCCACAGCCCGGCTTTCGCAACCGTGTAGCTGGCAAATTCCGGCGTCAGCTTCCAGACGCGCTGATCCACCATGTTCACCACCAGCGCCTGCGCCACGGGTTCCCCCGCCGCATCCGTCACGGGATCGGGCGCCTGCGCGGCAAAGCGCTGGATCAGGACGAACGGCGCGCGCAGGTTGGATTCGACATGCCGGTCCCAGCTGCTGCGCGTCGCCGTCTCGAAGCTGTCATGTTCAAAGATCGACGCATTGTTGACCAGCACGCTCAGCGGCCCGCCCAGCGCCGCCGCCGCCCGCCCGACCAGCGCCTCGGTCTGCGCCTCGATCAGGATATCGGCGTCCAGCGTCACGGCCTGCCGTCCCATCGCGCGGATCTCGGCCGCCACTGCCTCGGCCTCGGTGGCGCTTCCGGCATAGTGC
Organism: Paragemmobacter ruber; assembly: GCF_009908315.1. Taxonomy (GTDB): domain Bacteria; phylum Pseudomonadota; class Alphaproteobacteria; order Rhodobacterales; family Rhodobacteraceae; genus Paragemmobacter; species Paragemmobacter ruber. The sequence goes on along the minus strand of NZ_JAAATW010000001.1, from coordinate 1,277,527 downwards.
ACCGCCACATCATGCCCGCGCTGCGCCAGATACAGCGCCATCGCGCGCCCCAGACGACGCCCCGCCCCCGTTACCAATGCCCGCATCTCAGCCCTTCTTGCCGCAATCACATCCGCCCTTGCCGATGAGATAGCGCCCGCAGTCCCGGCAGCGAGAGGGTTTCGCAAGAACGGCCCGTTTTGAAATCGCCCGGTTTATCGCCCCGGGAAACAGCCATTTCCCGATCAGCCCGATCAGCGCCATGCCCCCCAGAAACAGGATAAAGACCTTGATCAGCATCCTACAGCCCGAACCGCGCCCAAAGCGCGCGCTCTTCCACGCCCTGAAGCAGCCCGTCCGTCGCCGCCATGCCAAGGCGCTGCAACAACCCCCGCTTCTGACCATAGGGAACGAGACGGACCTTCTCGCCGTACATTTCCATCAGCTTGGGCCGCAGATGGGCCACGCCATCCACCAGCCCCACCTCCACCGCCTTCTGCCCCACCCAGACATCGGCGTTGAACAGGTCTGCCGTCATATCCAGCCGCGCCCCGCGCCGCGCCCTCACATGGTCGATGAAGGCGGCATGGATCGGCTCCTGCAACCGCTTCAGCCGCTCCACATCCTCGGGCTTCTGGGGCAGGAAGGGATCGGCAAAGCTTTTCGACTTGCCCGCCGTCACCACCCGCCGCTCGATCCCCTGCCGCGCCATGAATTCAGGAAATCCGAAGGACGCAAAGCTCACCCCGATCGACCCCACGATGGAGGACGCATCCACCCAGATGTCATCCGCCGCACAGGCCAGCCAATAGCCGCCCGATGCCGCCACATCCTCGACAAAGGCATGGACGGGGATCTTCTTCTCCTCCGCCAGCCGCCGCACCCGCGCCGCGATCAGCGACGACTGCACCGCCGATCCGCCGGGCGAGTTGATGACCAAGGCCACCGCCGCAGGCTTGCCCCGCGCAAAGGCGCGCTCGATCAGCGGCGCCACCGTCTGGTCGTTCAGGCCCCGCGTCCCCATGCCGATCGCGCCTTGCAGGCGGATCACGGGAACCATGGCCGGTTTCGGGATAAAGGGGATGAAGCGTTTCATGTCCCAACAGCTAAGCCTCCCCCGCCATGCGGACAAGGGGTGGTTGAGGGGCGCTTTCGGGCTGCTCAAGGGGCGCTTGCAGTGCGGGGGCGAATGACGGCAGGCTCGTCACATGATCGACAAGCTGGAAATGTTCATCGCCCTCGCCCAGGAACGCCATTTCGGCCGCGCAGCCGAAGCCTGCGGCGTGACCCAACCCACCCTCTCTTCCGCCATCCGGCAACTAGAGGATCAGCTGGGCGTGCAGCTTGTCTTTCGCGGCAGCCGCTTTCAGGGGCTGACGCCGGAAGGCCAGCGCGTGCTGGATTGGGGCCGCCGCATCGTGGGCGACATGCGCGCGCTGAAGGACGAAATGCGCACCGTCCGCGCCGGGCTGTCGGGCAACCTCCGGCTGGGCGTCATCCCCACGGCCCTGCCCATGGTCGCGGGCCTGACCGCCCCCTTCACCGCGCGGCATCCGAATGTCCGCGTCTCCATCCTGTCGCGCACCAGTGCCGAAATCCTCACCGGGATCGAATCCCTCGATCTGGATGCCGGGATCACCTATCTCGACAACGAACCGCTGGGGCGGGTGGCGCAGGTGCCGCTTTACGCCGAATTCTACCGCTATCTCTGCGCCCCCGGCACCGCGCTGGCCGACCGCGATCAGGTGTCGTGGTCGGAAGTGACCGAACAACCGCTCTGCCTGCTGACGGGCGACATGCAGAACCGCCGCATCGTCAACCAGCATCTGGCCGAGGCCGGGGCGGCCGTGGTCCCGCAGATCGAATCGAACTCCACCATCGCGCTGACCAGCCATGTGCTGACCGGGCGCTGGGCCTCCATCGTGCCACGGCAACTCGCGCAGATGTTCACGGCGGGGGGGCAGCTCCGTTCCATCCCCATCGTGGAGCCAGAGGTGGAACATCTGGTGGGCCTGATCACCGCCCGCCGCGACCCCCTCACCCCCGTCCTCGCCGCCCTGATCGCCGAGGCAGAGCGCTTCGCCAAGACAACCAACCCTTCCAACTGACAAACCCCAGCCTGGATTTGATAGACAGCATCTATCAAACAACGGGAACTCTATATTGATTTCCCTATCGCTTGGTATATCCCGGTATACAGCTACCGAGGAAGGCCGCCGATGACGCAGACCAGCACCGAAATCGCCGCGCGGGTGGGGGAAATCCTTGACGCGCATGAGGGGGTGGAGGGCGCGCTTCTGCCGATCCTCCACGCCATCCAGGCCGCCTATGGCTATGTGCCCCGCGACGCCCTGCCCATCATCGCCAAACGGCTGAACCTGACCCGGGCCGAGGTGCATGGCGTGATGTCCTTCTACCACGACTTCCGCGAAGATCCGGCGGGCAAGCATGTGCTGAAGCTCTGCCGGGCCGAGGCCTGCCAGGCCATGGGCGGCGACCGCGTGGCGCAACACGCACAGAACCGCCTCGGCATCGAATGGCACGAAACCACCAAGGATGGCCGCATTACGCTGGAACCTGTGTTCTGCCTTGGCCTTTGCGCTTGCGCCCCTGCCGCGCTGGTGGATGGCAAGGTGGTGGGTCGCGTGGATGAGGCCCGCCTTGACGCGATCATCGAAGGGGTGCGCTGATGAAGATCTACGTCCCCCGCGACGCCGCCGCCCGTGGCCTTGGTGCCGATGACGTCGCCGCCGCGATTCTGGCCGAGGCGGGAAAGCGCAACATCCCCGTCGAACTCATCCGCAACGGATCGCGCGGGATGGTCTGGCTGGAACCGCTGGTCGAGGTTGCCAGCGATGCCGGCCGCCTTGCCTTTGGTCCCATGACCCCCGCCGATGTGCCCGCGCTCTTTGCCGATCTCGCGCAGCACCCCAAGGCGCTCGGCCTGACCGAGGCGCTGCCCTGGATGGCGAAACAGACCCGCCTTACCTTCGCCCGCGTCGGCGTGATCGACCCCCTGTCGCTGGCGGATTACGAATCCCACGGCGGGCTTGTCGGCCTGCGCCGCGCGCTGACGATGGACAGCGCCGCCATCGTGGCCGAGGTCACCGAAAGCGGGCTGCGCGGCCGGGGCGGCGCGGGTTTCCCCACCGGCATCAAGTGGAAAACGGTGGCCGAGGCGAAGGCCGACCGGAAATACATCGTGTGCAACGCGGATGAAGGCGACAGCGGCACCTTTGCCGACCGGATGCTGATGGAGGGCGACCCCTTCACCCTGATCGAAGGCATGGCGATCGCAGGCATTGGCACCGGCGCGACCAAGGGCTTCGTCTATCTCCGCTCCGAATACCCGGATGCGATCGAGGTGATGACCGCCGCCGTTGAAATCGCCCGGCAATCAGGTCTCCTCGGCCCCTCCGTCCTCGGTTCGGGCAAGGCCTTCGACATGGAGATCCGCACCGGCGCGGGCGCCTATGTCTGCGGCGAGGAAACCTCGCTTCTGAATTCGCTGGAAGGCAAGCGCGGCATCGTCCGCGCCAAGCCGCCGCTGCCCGCGCTGCAAGGCTTCATGGGCAAGCCGACGGTGGTGAACAACGTCATCTCGCTGGCCACCATCCCGGTGATCTTTGAAAAGGGCGCAGGCTTCTACAAGGATTTCGGCCTTGGCCGGTCGCGCGGCACCATCCCGCTGCAAATCGCGGGCAACGTGAAACATGGCGGGCTGTTCGAGGTGGCCTTCGGCCTGACCCTGGGTGAGATCGTCGATGTGATCGGCGGGGGCACCGCCACGGGCCGCCCGGTCAAGGCCGTGCAGGTGGGTGGCCCGCTGGGTGCCTATTTCCCCCGCAGCCTGTTCGACACCCCTTTCGGCTATGAAGAATTCGGCGCGAAAGAGGGGCTCATCGGCCATGCCGGCCTCGTCATCTTTGACGAAACCGCCGACATGCTGAAACAGGCGCGCTTCGCGATGGAATTCTGCGCCATCGAAAGCTGCGGCAAATGCACCCCCTGCCGCATCGGCGCCGTGCGCGGCGTGGAAACCGTGGACCGCATCGCCAAGGGCGACACGGGCGCGATCCCGCTGCTGACCGATCTCTGCAACACCATGAAATCCGGCTCGCTCTGCGCGCTGGGCGGCTTCACCCCCTATCCGGTGATGTCCGCGCTCACCCACTTCCCCGACGACTTCAGCCCCGCGATGAAAGAGGCGGCGGAATGACCGAAAAGGTGCAGGGACCCGCGTCCTACTTCCCTTCCATCGAGGCGAAATACGGCCAGCCGATGCAGCACTGGTTCGACCAGATCGCCGCGATGCTGGACCGCCCGCATATGCAGATCGTTTCCTTCCTGAAGGAAACCCACGCGATGGGCCACGGCCATGCCAATGCCATCGTCGCCCACCAGCTTGCCCAGAAGAAGAAGGGTGCCTGAGATGAAAGACTTCATCATCCCCGACCGCGATTTCGGCACACCCGCCGCGAAATCCAAGGCCATGGTGACCCTCACCATCGACGGCTTCGACGTCACGGTCCCCGAAGGCACCTCCATCATGCGCGCCGCCGCCGAAATCGGGATCTCCGTCCCGAAACTCTGCGCGACCGACAGCCTCGATGCCTTCGGCTCCTGCCGCCTTTGCCTTGTGGAAATCGAAGGCCGCAACGGCACCCCCGCCTCTTGCACGACGCCTGTCGCCCCGGGGATCAAGGTCCACACCCAGAATGCCAAGCTGAAACAGCTGCGCCGTGGCGTGATGGAGCTTTATATCTCCGACCACCCGCTCGACTGCCTGACCTGCGCCGCCAATGGCGATTGCGAATTGCAGGACATGGCAGGCGCCGTCGGCCTGCGCGACGTGCGCTATGAGGCGGGCGAAAACCATTTCGAGGTTCGCAACACCTCGGGCGAAAAGAACCCCAACTGGCTGCCCAAGGACGACTCCAACCCCTACTTCGCCTATGACCCGGCGAAATGCATCGTCTGTTCGCGCTGCGTCCGCGCCTGCGAGGAAATCCAGGGCACCTTCGCCCTGACGATCGAAGGCCGCGGCTTCGACAGCCGCGTGTCCTTCGGCGCCAAGACCGACACGGCCCTCACCTCCGACTGCGTCTCCTGCGGGGCCTGCGTGCAGGCCTGCCCGACCGGCACCCTGCAAGAGAAATCCGTCATCGACATCGGCACCCCCGACCGGTCGGTCATCACCACCTGCGCCTATTGCGGCGTCGGCTGCTCTTTCAAGGCGGAAATGCGCGGCGATGAACTGGTCCGCATGACGCCCTACAAGCACGGCAAGGCCAACCGTGGCCATTCCTGCGTCAAGGGCCGCTTCGCCTATGGCTATGCCAGCCACAAGGACCGCATCCTGTCGCCCATGATCCGCGACAGCATCAACGACCCGTGGCAAGAGGTGACATGGGCCGAGGCGATGGAATTCGCCTCCAACCGCATGAAAGGCATCATCGCGAAATACGGGCGTCATTCGGTGGGCGTCATCACCTCGTCCCGCTGCACGAATGAAGAGGCCTATCTCGTCCAGAAACTGACCCGTGCGGTGTTCCAGAACAACAACACCGACACCTGCGCCCGCGTCTGCCATTCGCCCACCGGATACGGTCTGGGCCAGACCTTCGGCACCAGCGCCGGCACGCAGGATTTCGACAGCGTCGAACAGACCGATGTCGTCATCCTGATCGGCGCGAACCCGACCGACGGCCACCCGGTCTTTGCCAGCCGCCTGAAGAAGCGGCTGCGGCAAGGCGCCAAGCTGATCGTGATCGACCCGCGCCGCATCGACCTTGTCGATAACTCCGCCCACATTCGGGCCGCCCAACACCTGGCCCTGACGCCGGGCACCAATGTGGCCGTGGTCACCGCGCTGGCCCATGTCATCGTCACCGAAGGCCTGTTTGATGAGGCCTTCATCCGTGACCGCTGCGACTGGGATGAATTCCAGGATTATGCCGAATTTGTCTCTGACCCCCGCCATTCGCCCGAAGCCACGCAATTCCTGACCGGCGTGAAGGCGGATGAACTGCGCGCCGCGGCCCGGCTTTATGCCAAGGGCGGCAATGGGGCGATCTATTACGGCCTTGGCGTGACGGAACATTCCCAAGGCTCCACCACCGTCATCGGCATCGCCAACCTTGCCATGCTGACGGGCAATGTCGGCCGCCCCGGCGTGGGCGTGAACCCGCTGCGCGGGCAGAACAACGTGCAAGGCTCCTGCGACATGGGGTCATTCCCGCACGAACTGCCCGGCTATCGGCATGTGAAGAACGATCAGGTCCGTGAAGTCTTTGAATCCCTCTGGGGCGTGAAGATCGACAACGAACCCGGCCTGCGCATCCCCAACATGCTGGATGCGGCGGTGGAAGGCACCTTTAAGGGCCTGTACTGCCAGGGTGAAGACATCCTGCAATCCGACCCCGACACGAAACATGTGGCGGCGGGCCTTGCGGCGATGGATTGCGTCATCGTTCACGACCTCTTCCTGAACGAGACGGCAAACTATGCCCATGTCTTCTTCCCCGGTTCCTCCTTCCTGGAAAAAGACGGCACCTTCACCAATGCCGAACGCCGCATCAACCGCGTGCGCAAGGTGATGGCGCCCCGTCAGGGCTATGCCGATTGGGAAGTGACGCAGATGTTCGCCCAAGCCATGGGCGCCGACTGGCACTATACCCACCCGTCCCAGATCATGGACGAAATCGCCCTGCTGACCCCGTCCTTCGCGGGCGTCAGCTATGAGCGGCTGGAAGAACTGGGATCGGTGCAATGGCCCTGCAATGAGAAGGCGCCGGAAGGCACGCCGCTGATGCACATCGACGGGTTCGTGCGCGGCAAGGGCAAGTTCATCGTCACCGAATATGTGGCGACGGATGAAAAGACCGGCCCGCGCTTCCCGCTGCTGCTGACGACAGGGCGGATCCTGTCGCAATACAACGTGGGCGCGCAGACGCGGCGGACGGAGAATGTCGTCTGGCATGCCGAGGATGTGCTGGAAATCCACCCCCATGATGCCGAACTGCGCGGCGTGCGCGATGGGCAATTCGTGAAACTTGCGTCCCGCTCTGGCGAAACCTCGCTGCGGGCCAAGATCACGGATCGCGTCTCGCCCGGTGTGGTCTACACGACCTTCCACCACCCGACGACGCAGGCCAATGTCATCACCACCGATTTCTCGGACTGGGCGACCAACTGCCCGGAATACAAGGTGACAGCGGTGCAGGTGTCGCCCTCCAACGGGCCCACCGAATGGCAAGAGGAATACGCCGCACAGGCCGAAGCCTCGCGCCGCATCCTGGCGGCCGAGTGATGGAGACCGCCCGCCGCCTTCCGCGCCTGAGCTTTGCCTCTGGCGGCATCGAGCAGGGGTCGCGCCCCCTGCCCGAAGAGGTGGCGGTCGCGCTCTCCTTCAACGGGTCCACGCAGGCGGTGATGATGGCCACGCCGGATGATCTGGTGGATTTCGCCTATGGCTTCGCCCTGACCGAAGGCATCGCCACCCCCGATCAGATCGACAGTGTCGAGATCGTCCCCGCCGGTGACGGGATCGACGTGCAGATCTGGCTGAGGGACGATGCCGAACAGCGCCTTGCCGCGCGCCGCCGCAGCATGGCGGGGCCGGTGGGGTGTGGCCTCTGCGGGATCGACAGCATCGAACAGGCCATGCGCCCCGTGGCACAGATCGCGCCATCCCCCCTGCGCATGACGCCCGCGCAGGTGATGCGGGCGGTGGCCGCGCTGACCGATCGGCAGCCGCTGCACGACTACACCCGCGCCGCCCATTGCGCCGCCTATTGGACGGCGGAAGGCATCGTCGTGGCCCGCGAAGACGTGGGCCGCCACAACGCGCTGGACAAGCTGGCAGGCCATGTGATCCGCGCAGGCTATGCCCAGGGCGCAGTGGTGCTGACCAGCCGTGTGTCCATCGACATGGTGCAGAAGGTCTGCGCCCTTGGCGCACCGATCCTGATCGCCGTGTCGGCCCCCACGGCCCCTGCCGTGGACCTTGCCGAAGAGGCGGGTCTGACCCTGATCGCCCTCGCCCGGCCTGACCGGTTCGAGGTTTTCACCCATTCCGACCGACTGATGGAGACCGCCCATGTCCGCTGATGCGCATGAAAAGCTGATCTACATGGCGAACCAGATTTCGAAATTCTTCGAATCCAAGCCCCATGCCGAAGGCGTGGCGGGCATCGCCGCCCATATCAACGATTTCTGGGAACCCCGGATGCGGCGGTACCTGTTCGAGGTGGTGGATGCCGGTGGCGCGGGCCTGCGCCCGCTGGTGCTGGAAGCCACGTGCAGCATCCGCCGTCCCACCCCCGAACACGCCTGATCCGGCGGAGCGGCGTTCCGCCGCGTTCCCCTTCAGTCGCGGGCCGCCTGCGCGCCTCCTCTGTGTGCAGGGGGCGTTAACCTTAACGCGGCCTGAAGACGGGGGGCGCGGCGTGCAGACGCTTTGCTGCACTGGCCGTCTGCACCCCGTGCTGACCGGGTGATTACTCGGACGCGATCCCCAGCAGGTAGCGCCCGTAATCATTCTTGCGGAAGGTTTCTGCCCGCTTGAGCAGATCGTCGCGGGTGATGAAACCGGCCCGCCAGGCGATTTCATCCGGGCTGCCCACCTGCAATCCCTGCCGGTCGGTCAGGGTGCGCACGAAGTTCCCGGCATCCAGCAGGGACCCATGCGTTCCTGTATCCAGCCAAGCATAGCCGCGCCCCATGAGTTCCACCTGAAGGGACCCTTCGGCGCGGTATTTTTCAAGCAGATCAACGATTTCCAGTTCGCCCCGCGCCGAGGGGCGGATGCTTTCGGCAAGCTCTGGCGCGCGCCCGTCAAGGTAGTAAAGCCCGGTCACCGCATAGTTCGAAGGCGGCTGCGCCGGCTTTTCGATGATCGCGCGGACCTGTCCATCGGTATCGAAATCCACCACCCCATAGCGTTCAGGATCGGCGACGCGGTAGCCAAAGACGGTGCCCCCCGTCGCCTGCGCATCCGCCGTGGCCAGCGCCTGCGGCAAGCCGTGGCCGAAAAAGATGTTGTCGCCCAGAACCATGGCCGACGGCGCCCCGGCAAGGAAGTCGCGCGCCAGAAGATAGGCCTGCGCCAACCCGTCGGGCGAGGGCTGGACGATATAGGTGAAGGACAGGCCCCACTGGCCCCCATCGCCCATAAGCCTTTGGAATTGCGCCTGATCTTCCGGCGTGGTGATGATTGCGATGTCGCGGATACCGCCCAGCATCAGCACCGAAAGCGGGTAGTAGATCATCGGCTTGTCATAGATCGGCAGCAACTGCTTTGACACGCCCATCGTGATGGGCCAGAGCCGCGTGCCTGATCCGCCGGCCAGCAGGATCCCTTTGCGTCTGGTCATGTGCGAAGCTCCTTGAGGATGTCGGCAAGGCCCTGATGCCAGTCGGGCCGGGGGATGCCGTAGCTTTCGGTCAGGCGGGAACAATCGAGCCGCGAGTTGCGCGGGCGCGCGGCGGGGGTGGGATAGGCCGATGACGGAATATCGTTGATCGTGCAGTCCAGTCCGGCGTCTGCCATGATGGCGCGGGCGAAATCGGCCCAGCTGGTATCGGGCGCGCCCGCGAAATGATGCGTCCCGCCAGCCGCACCGTCGCAAAGCGCCGTTGCCGCCACGAACAGCGTGTCGGCAATGGCGGCAGCGGGGGTTGGGCCCCCGATCTGATCGGCCACGACGTTCAGGCTGGCCCGTTCCGCCCCGAGCCGCAGCATGGTTTTCACGAAGTTCTGGCCATGCGCCGACACCACCCAGCTTGTCCGCAGGATCAGGTGCCGCGCACCGCTGGCCCGGATCGCGTTTTCCCCCGCCAGCTTTGACCGGCCATAGGCGTTCAGCGGCGCGGTCGGGTGATCGGGGGTGAAGGCTGCGCTGCCCTGCCCATCAAAAACATAATCGGTCGAGATGTGCAGGAACGGCAGGCCCCGCGCCGCGCAGGCCCGCGCCATGGCGCCCGGGCTTTCGCCGTTCACCACGGTGGCCGCGTTCTCCTCTGCCTCGGCCTTGTCCACCGCCGTCCATGCGGCGGCGTTGATCACGGCATCTGCCGGATGTGCCGCAACGGCAGCGGCGCAGGCGGCGGGATCGCTTAGGTCGGCCCGGTCACGGCCCAAGAACACCGCCTCGGCCCCCGCGGGCAACCTGCGGGCCAGTTCCCGGGCCACCTGCCCGGTTTGCCCAAAGACCAGAAGCTTCACGCCTTGACCCCCAGCCTTTGCCCGACGCCCTGCCGCGCCTGAAGGGGGCGCCACCACGCCTCGTTGTCGAGATACCAGCGCACGGTGCGGCGCAGGCCTTCTTCCAGCGTCACCGACGGGCGCCAGCCCAGTTCGGTGCGGATGCGCGTGGGATCAATGGCATAGCGCAGGTCATGCCCGGGCCTGTCGGTCACGAAGGTGATCAGCCGGTCATGCGGCGCGCCCGCTGGCTGCATCTCGTCGAGCAGGGCGCAGATGGTGCGGACGATGTCGATGTTGCGCGCCTCATTCTCGCCGCCGATGTTGTAGCTGCGCCCGACCGGACCCTTCTCAAGCACGGTCAGCAGGGCATCGGCGTGATCTTCGACATAAAGCCAGTCGCGCACGTTTTCGCCCTTGCCGTAGACGGGGATGGGCTTGCCCGCCAGCGCGTTCAGGATCACCACCGGGATCAGCTTTTCGGGAAAGTGGAAGGGGCCGTAATTGTTGGAACAATTCGTCAGGACCACCGGCAGGCCATAGGTTTCGTGCCACGCCCGGACAAGGTGATCGGACGCCGCCTTCGAGGCCGAATAGGGGCTGCGCGGATCATAGGGCGTGTCTTCGGTGAACTTGCCGGTGGGGCCGAGCGATCCGAAGACCTCGTCGGTGGAGATGTGGTGGAAGCGGAAATCGGCGGGCCGCCCCTTGGCCTGCCAGAAGGCCCGCGTTGCCTCCAGCAGCGTGAATGTGCCGTTCACATTGGTTTCGATGAAATCCGACGGCCCGTCGATTGACCGGTCGACATGGCTTTCGGCCGCAAGGTGCATCACGGCGTCGGGATCGTGCGCGGCAAGGATGCGGTCCATCGCGGCGCGGTCGCGGATATCGGCCTTTTCAAAGGCATAGCCCGGCGCGTTTCCGACCGAGGCCACGTTTTCAAGGCAGGCGGCATAGGTCAGCGTATCGACATTCACGATCGAATGTCCCCGCGCGATGGCCAGCCGGACGACGGCGGATCCGATGAATCCCGCACCACCCGTCACAAGAATCTTCATGCAGCACCTTCATAGGCAAAGGGTGAGGTCCAGTCGGCAAAGGCGGGGGCGGCGGTGTCCTTGGCAGACAGGACAGGATCGGCCGTCAGGCCCCAGTCGATGCCAAGCGAATCCCACCGCACCGCGCCATCGCAATCCGGCGCATAGACATCGGTGCATTTGTACTGCACCTCGGTATCGGGCAGCAGCGTGACGAAGCCGTGGAGAAAACCCTTGGGGACCAGCAGCTGACGCCCATTCTCTGGCGTCAGGTCCACGGCGACCCAACGGCCATAGCTGGGTGATCCCCGGCGCACGTCCACCGCGATGTCGCGGATCGCACCGCGGGAGCAGCGGACCAGTTTGTCCTGCGCGCGGGGCGGGGCCTGATAATGCAGGCCGCGCAGCGTGCCGACCTGGGCCGAGAAGGAATGGTTGTCCTGCACGAAGGCAAGATCGAGGCCCGCCGATGCCATGCGCGCGGCGTTCCATGTTTCGGTGAACCACCCCCGTGCATCGCCAAAGCGCTGCGGGGTCAGGATCAGGACACCGGGCAAATCTGTGGGTTCAATCATCATGGGCAGCAGGTCGCATCTCTTAAGGGCAGGATTTGGGCATTAGATCAGCGCCTTGATGGCATCTGCCACGGCGTGGCCAAGCTTGGCATGGGCAGATTCGTCAAAATGGACGCCATCGACGGGGCTAACGGAAATCACCTGTCCCGCATCCAGAAAACCCACCCCGCGCGATTGCGCCAGATCGGCATAGAGCGGGGCCAGCGCCTGTGACCGCGCCGCGCCGCCCCAGAATTCCAGCCGGATCGGCCCGGTTTCCACCACGGGGGGCGGGCAGATCAGCAGGATGCGGAAGCCGCCATGGCGCGTCTGATATTCCAGCGACTGCGCCACGTCGATCAGCCCGGCCACCCCCGCCACCACCTGCTCGGGCGATGTCGCGAACCGTGTCTTCACGTCATTCGTGCCAAGCATCAGCGTCATCACGTCGATCGGGCCATGGGATTGCAGCGCCATGCGCAGGGCCGGGCGGCCGTTCATGATGGCCCCCATCACCGGGTCGTCATATTGCGCGGTGCGGCCGGGCAGGCCTTCCTCGACCAGGTCCCAGCCCGCGCCAAGCGCGGCCTGCGTCACCGTCGGCCAGCGGATGCCCGGGCCGAAGCGGCGGTATTCGGCGCGGTCGATGATCGGTGGAGTGCCATGGGTGTTGCTGTCGCCAAAGGTCAGAAGAACGGGCATTTCGGCTCCTTGGTCGGGATCGGGGCGCAGGCTATGGCGCGCATCGCCGCAGGTAAAGCGGCTTTGCCCCTTGGCCTTTGCATCCCCGGCGCGCATATAAGGGCGGCGACAGCGACGCGACGGGGATTGCGATGTTCGGTATGGAAGAAAAGACGATGCCGCAGGGCGACCTGATCAAGGACGGCACCGAAGCAACCTTCATGCAGGATGTGATCGAGGCCAGCCGCGAGGTGCCTGTGATCGTCGATTTCTGGGCCACATGGTGCGGTCCGTGCCGCACGCTGGGCCCCGCGCTGGAGGCGGCGGTCAAGGCCGCCAAGGGCAAGGTGCGGATGGTAAAGGTCGATGTCGACAAGAACCAGATGATCGCCGCGCAGCTGCGGATCCAGTCGATCCCCACGGTCTATGCCTTCTGGCAGGGCCAGCCGGTGGATGGCTTCCAAGGTGCGATCCCGGCGTCGGAGATCAAGGTCTTCGTCGACAAGCTTTCCGCCCTGACCGGCGATGATGGTGGATTGGCCGAGGCGCTGGAAGCCGCCGAGCAGATGTTGGCCGAGGGTGCGGTGGCCGATGCCGCCGAAACCTTCGCCGCAATTCTGGGCGAAGAACCGGAGAACGCCGTCGCCTATGCCGGGATGATCCGCTGCCATCTGGCGCTGGGCCAGTTGGACGAGGCCGAGGCGATGCTGGGTGCCACCCCCGCCGCCATGGCCCGCGCCAAGGAGATCGAGGCCGCGCGGGCGCAACTGGAACTGGCGCGGCAGGCCGCCAGTGCGGGGCCGGAGCAGGAATTGCGTGCCGCGGTCGAGGCGGACCCCCAGAACCGGCAGGCGCGGTTCGATCTTGCGCTGGCGCTGCACGCCGCCGGCAAGGTGGATGAGGCAGTGGATGCCTTGCTCGATCTGTTCCGGCTGGACCGGGAATGGAACGACGGCGCCGCCAAGGCGCAGTTGATGACGATCTTCGACGCGCTCAAGCCCACCGATCCCATCGTTCTGAAGGGCCGGCGCAGGCTTTCGTCGATGATATTTGCCTGATCCCCGGGGCGGCCTAAGTCCACAGTCATGATGAAAGTGACCGACCTGCCGGAAACGATCGCCGTCTTCCCGCTGCCCGGAGCATTGCTGTTGCCCCGTGGCCGACTGCCCCTGCACATCTTTGAACCGCGCTATCTGGCGATGATCGAGGATTGCATGAAGACCAAGCATCGCCTGATCGGCATGATCCAGCCGCGCGAGGTGCCGGGAACGGGCGAAAAGCGGCTGAATGCCATCGGCTGTGCGGGCCGTCTGACCGGTTTTTCGGAAACCGATGATGGGCGCTACATGATCACGCTGGCGGGTGTGTCGCGCTTTCGTGTGCGCGAAGAGGTGCAGGGCTTCACGCCCTATCGCCGCTGCACGGTGGATTGGGCGGGGTTCCAGCGCGATCTTGGCCCGGTGGAGGAAGACCAAGGTTTCCAGCGCGCGGATTTCCTCGCGCTGCTGGGGCGGTATTTCACCGCGATGAACCTGTCCACTGACTGGTCCAGCCTCAAGGAGGCCGAGACGGAGTTGCTGATCAATTCGCTCTCCATGCTTTGCCCCTTCAGCCCCGAGGACAAGCAGGCGCTGCTGGAGGCGCCGTCACTGACCACCCGGCGCGAAACGCTGGTCACACTGATCGAATTCGCCCTGCGCGGCGGTTCGGGTGATGAGATGATGCAATGACCGACGCCACCGTGATCGACCGCCGCATGCTGGAGGCGCTGGTCTGCCCCGTCACGCAGGCCGCGCTGACCTATGATGCGGACCGGCAGGAGCTTGTCTCCAAGGCGGCGGCGCTGGCCTTTCCCATCCGCGACGGCATCCCCATCATGCTGGTGGGCGAGGCGCGGAAGATCGACTAGATCGCCTGCCCGGCCAAGAGGCGCGGCAGATCGCCCTGCAACCCCGCCGCCTGCCGGATGAACCGGCGGCGCAGGCCCGGCAGGGCGTTCACGATGCCAAGGCCAAGGTCGCGCCCCGCGCGCAGGATCGGGTTGTCGTTGGAAAACAGCCGGTTGACCGTATCCATCCCCAGCGCCAGCGTCGTGGCATCAAAGCGGCGCCAGCGCTGATAGGCCTCGAGCGTTGTCTGGCTGCCGATATCTTCGCCCCGACGGGCGGCCTCGATCGCCACCTGCGCCAAGGCACCAACGTCGCGCAGGCCAAGGTTCAACCCCTGCCCGGCGATGGGATGCACGCCATGAGCGGCATCGCCCACCAGCGCCACGCGCGGCGCGATGAAGCGCTCGGCCAGTGACAGCGACAAGGGATAGGTGAAGCGGTCCCCGGCCAGCGCGATCTCGCCCAGAAAATCGCCGAAACGCGGGCGCAGCGCGGCCAGATAGTCCGCATCCGGCAGGGCCTGAATCCGCGCGGCATTTTCGGTGGTCTCGCTCCAGACGATGCTGGAATGGTGCCCGCCCTTCAGCGGCAGGATGGCAAGCGGACCTTCGGGCATGAAGAATTGATGTGCGATCCCCTGATGGTCGCCGTCGTGCCGGATCGCGGTCACCAGCGCGGTCTGGCCATAGCCCCAACCCACGCGCCGGATGCCGGCCCGCGCGGCGGTGCCGCTGCCGCGCCCGTCGCACCCCACCAAAAGCCGCCCGGTCAGCGTCTTGCCGCTGGCCAGCGTGACGGATGCGCCCTGCGCGCCCGTCTCCTGCGCCACCACGTTTTCCCCTGACAAGAGGGTGATGTTCGGCGTCTCGGCCATCGCCTGCCAGAACGCGGCGTAGAGGAAGCGGTCCTCCAGAAGAAAGCCCATGGGGCCTTCCTCGATCTCGGCGGCGTCGAAGGTCAGGAAGAACGGCGCCGGGCCCTGACCGGCCAGCCCGTCGGTTGCCTTGATCTTGTGGATCGGCTGGGCCTTGTCGCCGACGCGCGGCCAGATGCCTGTCACCGTCAGCAACCGTTTGGACGCGATGGCCAGCGCATAGGCCCGCCCGTCGAAACCCGCCTCGGCGCGCGCCGGGGCAGGGCGGTTGTCGATCACGGCCACGCGCAGGCCCCCTTGGGCAAGGGCAAGGGCAAGCGCGGGGCCGTTCAGGCCACCGCCAACGATCAGGATATCGGCATCGGGTGTCATGGGCCAAATATGGCCGGGCGGGCGGGATTGTCCATGCGCCGCCTTGCCGCTACGGTCCTTGTGAAACGAGGGGGGCAAGGGCGCATGGCGAAAAGCTGGCAGAACCTGACGGCAGCGGAACTGGGGCGCGAGATCGGGGCCGGGCGGATCAACCCCGTCGATCTGGCCGAACTGCATCTTGAGGCGATCAACCGCCACCCCCATGCTGACCGGATCTATGCGCGCCTGACCGCCACCCGCGCCCGGGCCGAGGCGATGGCCGCCCATGGCCGCGCCCGGCGCGGCTTTCGGCGCGGCCTTCTGGATGGTGTGCCGGTCAGCTGGAAAGACCTGTTCGATACGGCAGGCGTGCCGACCGAGGCGGGATCGGCGCTTCTGAAAGGCCGCACCCCCGCCCGCGATGCCGAGGTGCTGGAAGTGGCCACGCAAAGCGGGCTGGTCTGTCTTGGCAAGACGCATATGTCGGAACTGGCCTTTTCCGGCCTTGGCCTGAACCCTGTGACGGCCACGCCGCCCTGCATCAATGACGAAGCGGCGGTTCCGGGCGGGTCATCCTCGGGGGCGGCGGCTTCGGTCGCCTATGGGTTGGCCCCGGCGGCGATCGGATCCGACACGGGCGGATCGGTACGCATCCCGGCCGCGTGGAACGATCTGGTGGGGTTGAAGACGACGGCGGGCCGCCTGTCGCTGCGCGGCGCGGTGCCGCTGTGCGAAAGGTTCGATACGGTGGGGCCGATTGCCCGGACGGTAGAGGATTGCGCCCATCTTCTGGCAGCGATGGAGGGCGGGCGGCCCACCGATCTGGGCGGGGCAAGCCTGTCGGGCGCGCGGCTTCTGGTGCTGGAAACCGTGGCGCTGGACGATCTGCGCGACAGGCCTGCGCAAGGGTTTGAGGATGCCTGCGCCCGCCTTTCGGCGGCGGGGGCCACCCTGCACCACGCCAAGATCCCCGAGGTGGCCGAGGCGATGGGTCTCGCCGCAGCACTGTTCACGGCCGAGGCTTATGGGATCTGGCGTGACGCAATCGAAGCGGCCCCGCAGAAGATGTTTCCCCGCATCCTCGAACGGTTCCGGTCCGGCGCGGCCTTCTCTGGCGCGGATTACGTCGCCGGCTGGCGGCGGCTGGAGGTGCTGCGCAAGCTGTGGGCAGACAGGACGGCGGCCTATGACGCAGTGATCCTGCCCACATCGCCCATCCTGCCACCGCAGGCGGATCGGCTGATGACGGATGACAATTACTATGTGACCGAAAACCTGCTCGCCTTGCGCAATACCCGGATCGGCAACCTGATGGGGCTGTGCGGGCTGACGCTGCCGACGATGCAGCCATCCTGCGGGATCAGTTTTCTGGGCGCGCCCCTGCAGGAAGAGCGCCTCTTGCGGTTGGGCGCGGCGGCATCGCGCGCGCTGCGCTAGGCGGCGGACGGGTCGGAAAAGCCACAGCCGCCCGGGCCAAGTGGCCCCGACGCTTGCCTTTTTCTGGACCGCCGCGCGCCGGTTGGTTATCGTGACACCAAACGGGGCGATACGACCCCGATATTGAGGCATGAATGCAGTTTCCTGAGCGGTTTTCGAGCCTGCCGGATTACGCATTTCCGCGTTTGCGGAAATTGCTCGACCCCCACGCGCCGGGGGCCGATCCCATTACCATGACGATCGGCGAGCCGCGCCATCCGATGCCGGATTTCGTGGCGCCCGTCCTGGCCGAGAACAACGCAGGCTTTGGCATCTACCCGCCGAACGATGGCACGCCCGAGCTTTTGGCCGCGATTTCGGGCTGGATCGCGCGCCGCTATGGCGTGACGCTGGGCGAGGAGCGGCTGATGGTGCTGAACGGCACGCGCGAGGGGCTGTTCAACGCCGCCGTCGCGCTGTGCCCGGAAACCAAGGGCGGCAAGCGGCCGGTCGTCCTCATGCCGAACCCGTTCTATCAGGTCTATGCAGTGGCCGCGCTGGCGATGGGGGCAGAGCCTGTCTATGTGCTGGCCACGGCGGCGACCGGGTTTTTGCCCGATTACGCCGCCCTGCCGCGCGAGGTGCTGGATCGCACGGCGATTGCCTATCTCTGCTCGCCCGCCAATCCGCAGGGGGCGATCGCGTCGCGCGCCTATCTGGCAACGCTGCTGCGGCTGGCCGAGACGCATGATTTCCGCGTCCTGTCCGACGAATGTTATTCCGAGATCTGGCGCGATGCGCCGCCCCCGGGCGGGCTGGAGGTGGCGCAAGAGATCGGCGCGGACCCTGAGCGGCTCTGCGTGTTCCACTCCCTGAGCAAGCGGTCGAACCTGCCGGGCCTGCGGTCGGGTTTCGTCGCGGGTGGGGTGCAGAGCATCGCCCGTATCCGCCAGTTGCGCGCCTTTGCCGGTGCGCCGCTGCCCCTGCCCATCCAGCGCGTCAGCGAACGCGCCTGGGGTGATGAGGCGCATGTGGCGGCCAATCTGGCGCTCTATCAGGAAAAGTTCCGCATCGCGGATGAGGTTTTCGCCGGCGTGCAGGGGTTCCAGAACCCCGAAGGCGGCTTCTTCCTCTGGCTGCCGGTCGAAGATGGCGAGGCGGCAGCGCTGAAGCTGTGGCAGCAGGCGGGCGTGCGCGTCCTGCCCGGCGCCTATCTTTCGCGCGACGCTGGGGGGCAGAACCCCGGCAAGGGATATATCCGGGTCGCCTTGGTGGCCCCAAAAGACGAGATGCAGCGCGGCCTGATCCGGCTTCGCGACTGCCTATATGGGTGAGGGACGACAGTATGGCATCCTATCAGGCGCGGCAGCGGGATCCCCTTCTGGATCAGAACATGCAGGCGATGCTGGAACGGCGCGGGCGCGAGCTTTTGGGGCTGGTGCTGCTGGTCGTCTCGTTCTGTTTCGTGCTGATGCTGTGGACCTATTCGCCGGATGATCCGGGCTGGATGGTGGCGACCGATGAACCGGCCAAGAACGCGCTGGGCCGTTTCGGCGCGGCGCTGTCTTCGACGCTGATCATCATCGCGGGGCGTGGTGTCTGGGCTGTGCCGCTGATCATCGGGGCGTGGGGGCTGCGGTTCCTGCTGCATCGCGGGTCGGAACGGGCGTTGGGCCGGATCGTGTTCGCGGTGATCGCGGTGGCGATGTGTTCGGTCTATGCTGCGTCGCTCGTGCCGGGTGCGGGCTGGCCCCATTCCTTTGGTCTGGGTGGCCTGTTCGGCGATACGGTGCTGGGCGCCTTGATCGGGATCGTGCCGGGCGGTGCCGGGATCAGCCTGAAGATCGTGTCGCTGCTGGTCGGGCTGGGCATGATCGCCATGCTTCTGTTCGTGACCGGGTTCGACCTGCCCGAGCTGCGCCAGATCGGGCGTTTCCTGATGGTGGGATCGGTGCTGGCCTATTCGCAGGGCATGGCGCTGGCCGGTCGTGGCGCGCAATCCACCGCCCGCGCGGCGCAAGCGATGCAGGATCGCCGCCGCGCCACGATGGCAATGCGCCAGCAGGCGGCCGACGCGCGCCGCCACGCCCCCATGAATGCCCCCATGAACGCCCCGGCGATGGCCGAACCGCAGCCGCTGCCGCGCGGCGGCATGGTCCGCCGCCCGATGCCCGAACCCGCCGCACCCCCGGCACAGGGCTCTGCCGATTGGGGCCGCCCGGTGCAACTGAGGGCCGAGCCGCGCTATGCCGCGCCCTTGGCCGAGGCGCCGCATTACGCGCCGCCGCGGGAAAAGCTTGGCCTTCTGGCCCGCATGCCTAACCTGATGCGCCGTCTGGCCGAGCCCGAGCCGGAACTGGTGGAACCTGCCCATATCGCCTATGCCGACGACTTCCAGCCTGACGAGGATCGGATCCGCGCCCGCATCTCGGATGTGATCAAGTCGCGCATCCGCAACCCCGGCGGCCCTGTTTCGGCGGTGCAGGCCGCCGTTGCGCGGCGCGAGCCCGCCCTGCGGCGCGGCCCGCAGCCGCTGATCTTCAAGCCCGAGCCGCAGGCCGCATCCTTGCCCCTGCCGCCCGAACCGCCGGTCTTTGCCGGGGCCGTCGCGGCCGCCCCTGTCGTGCCGCCGCTTGGCGCCGCGCTGCGAGGCATGGACATGCCCATGCCCGTTTCCAATCCCGCACAGGTGCCCGAGGCAGAGGCCGAGGACTGGCCGACCGCAGAAAACATGTTCCGCGATGAACTGGCCGAGGATTGGTCGCCCGAATTCGATGATGAGATCGAGCCGGACTACATCGCCGCCCCGGCCCCGCGCGCGGCTGTGGTGGCCGACCGCCGCCCTGTCGTGCAGCATGTGGCGAAAAAGCCGGTCGCCCCGTCGCGTCAGGCCATGGCAGAGGCGCAGCCGCGCCTGCGCTTTGAAGACACGCAATCCGTCTATGAACTGCCGCCCCTGTCGCTGCTGACCGCGCCGGTCAAGGCAGAGCGTTCCGCCCTGTCGGATGAGGCGCTGGAAGAAAACGCCCGCATGCTGGAAAGCGTGCTGGATGATTACGGCGTGAAGGGCGAGATCGTCAGTGTCCGCCCCGGCCCTGTGGTGACGATGTACGAACTGGAACCCGCGCCGGGGCTGAAGGCATCCCGCGTGATCGGGCTGGCCGATGACATCGCGCGGTCCATGTCGGCGCTGTCGGCCCGCGTTTCCACGGTTCCCGGCCGCACGGTGATCGGGATCGAATTGCCGAACGCCCATCGCGAAAAGGTCGTGCTGCGGGAAATCCTTTCGGCGCGGGACTTTGGCGACAGCAACATGCGTTTGCCGCTTGCGCTGGGCAAGGATATCGGGGGCGAGCCGGTGGTGGCGAACCTTGCCAAGATGCCCCACCTTCTGATCGCCGGGACCACGGGTTCGGGCAAGTCGGTGGCCATCAACACGATGATCCTGTCGCTTCTCTACAAGCTGACGCCCGAGGAATGCCGCCTGATCATGATCGACCCGAAGATGCTGGAACTGTCGGTCTATGACGGGATTCCGCATCTCCTTTCCCCCGTCGTGACGGATCCGAAGAAGGCCGTCGTCGCCCTGAAATGGGTGGTGGGCGAGATGGAGGAACGGTATCGCAAGATGTCCAAGATGGGCGTGCGGAACATCGAAGGCTATAACGGCCGGGTGCGCGAGGCGCTGGCCAAGGGCGAGATGTTCAAGCGCACGATCCAGACCGGGTTTGACGAGGATACCGGCGAGCCGGTTTTCGAGACCGAGGAGTTTGCCCCCGTCACCCTGCCCTATATCGTTGTGATCGTTGATGAAATGGCCGATCTGATGATGGTCGCGGGCAAGGAGATCGAGGCCTGCATCCAGCGTCTGGCGCAGATGGCGCGGGCATCGGGCATCCATCTGATCATGGCGACGCAGCGGCCTTCGGTGGACGTGATCACCGGCACGATCAAGGCGAACTTCCCCACCCGGATTTCGTTCCAGGTAACCAGCAAGATCGACAGCCGCACCATCCTTGGCGAACAGGGGGCGGAGCAGCTGCTGGGGATGGGCGACATGCTCTACATGGCGGGTGGGGCGCGGATCACCCGCATTCACGGGCCGTTTGTGAGCGATGAAGAGGTCGAGGAAATCGTCAATCACCTCAAGAGCTTCGGTCCGCCCGCCTATATGTCGGGCGTCGTTGAGGGGCCCGAGGATGACCGTGCGGATGACATTGACCTTGTCCTCGGCCTTGGGGGCGGGGAAAGCGGCGGGGATGACGCGCTGTATGATCAGGCCGTGGCCATCGTGGCGAAGGATCGGAAATGTTCCACGAGCTACATCCAGCGCAAGCTGGGGATCGGCTATAACAAGGCCGCGCGTCTGGTGGAGCAGATGGAAGAGCAGGGCGTCGTGACCCGCGCGAACCATGTGGGCAAGCGCGAGATTCTGGTGCCGGAGGCCTGAAATCCATTAAGGATTCGTTAACACAGGGCCGTCCTTCGGGGCGGCCTTGTGCTTTTCCTGACCTGTTGCTAGGTGCGGCGCTTGCAGGAAAAGGGCGTGCGATGAAGGTCTTGCGGGCGATCAACGGGCTGGAGGACATGGTGGGGGCGGGGCTGGTTCCGGCCACCGCCGCGCCGGCCCTTGCACCCGTGGAGGCGGCCTTCCGCATCCGGGTGACCGGCGCGATGCAGGCCGCCATGGCCGCGCCGGATGATCCCGTGGCGCGGCAGTTCGTGCCGGATGTCGCGGAACTGACCATCCGCGACGAGGAATTGGCCGATCCCATCGGCGACGAGGCCCATGCCCCGGTGAAAGGGTTAACACATCGTTACCCGGATCGCGTGATCCTGCATGTGACCAAGACCTGCGCGGTCTATTGCCGTTTCTGTTTTCGTCGTGAGGCGGTGGGTGAAGAGGGGAGCCTGCCGGAAAGTGACCTTATGGCCGCGCTGGATTACATCGCGGTTAATCCGGCGATCCGCGAGGTGATCCTGACGGGCGGTGACCCGCTGGTGCTTTCTGCACGCCGTATCAAGGGGTTGATGGATCGGCTGGGCGATATTGCCCATGTCGATGTGGTGCGGATTCACACGCGGATACCCGTCGTCGCGCCAGAAAAGGTAACGGATGCGATGGTTTCGGCGCTGAAGGGGCGGGCTTCGGTCTGGATCGTGGTGCATACGAACCATGCGCAAGAGATCACCGCGTGCGCCGAGGCGGCGCTGGCCCGGCTGGTAGAGGCGGGAATTCCCCTGCTTTCCCAATCGGTTCTGCTGCGTGGGGTGAATGACAGCGTGGCGGCGTTGGAAGGGTTGTTCCGGAAGCTGATCGGGTGTCGGGTGAAGCCCTATTATCTGCACCATTGCGATCTGGCGAAGGGGACATCGCATTTTCGCACCACGATTGCCGAAGGGCAGGCCCTGATGGCCGGGCTGCGGGGGCGGGTGAGCGGGACGCTGTTGCCGACTTATGTGATTGATATCCCCGGTGGTTTTGGAAAAGTGCCGCTGGTGCGGGATCATGCGGAGCCCTTGGGCGGGGGGCGCTGGCGGATCACCGACTGGCAGGGTGGCGTGCATGTTTACCACGATCCCGAGCGGTGACGGGCGTGCAGCCACTGGTGCAGCAGCGCAGTGCAGCAAAGCGTATGCACGCAGCGGGCGGTGGTCGAAGGGCGCGTAAAGGTTAAACTGGTCGCGGGGATGCTGATACCCCCTCCCCGACCCTCCCCCGTGCCGGGGGAGGGAGGGGCGCGATGGGGAAACGCTGCGCGCGGGGAAAGGGTCAGGCCGGTTGAGCCGCCCCGAAGCCCGCGGGCTTTGCCGCGCGGGCCTTGAGATAGCGCCCGTAACCCAGATCGGCGCTTTCGATCTCGGTCATCTTGCCCGAGAGGATATCGGCAAGCACCCGGCCCGACCCTGCGGCCATGGTCCATCCCAGCGTGCCGTGGCCGGTGTTCAGGAACAGGTTGGGGATCGTGGAGCGGCCGACGATGGGGGTGCCATCGGGCGTCATCGGGCGCAGGCCCGTCCAGAAGCTGGCGCGCGACTGATCGCCCGCGCCGCCGAACAGGTCTTCGACGGAATGTTCCAGCGTCGCGCGGCGCTTGGGGTTCAGCGACAGATCAAAGCCCGCGATTTCAGCCATGCCGCCCACGCGGATACGGTCGCCCAGCCGGGTGATGGCGATCTTGTGGGTTTCGTCCATCACGGTGGAGACGGGGGCGCGGTCTGCATCCACGATCGGGACGGTGATCGAATAGCCCTTGACCGGATAGACCGGCAGCTTGATCCCGAAGCGCGCGACGAGGAAGGGCGAATAGCTGCCCAGCGCCACGACAAAGGCATCCGCGGTAATGCGGCCCGCGGAGGTGTGGACGGCGCTGATGCGGCCTGCCTCCTGTTCCAGCCCGTCGATGGAGACGCCGTAGCGGAAGGTCACGCCAAGGGCGGCGGCCATGTCCGACAGCGCGTTGGTGAATTTGAAGCAGTCACCCGTTTCATCGCCCGGCAGGCGCAGGCCCCCGGCGATCTTGTCGCGGGCGGCGGCGAGGCCGGGTTCGGCCTTGATGCAGGCGTCACGATCCAGCACCTCGAACGGGACACCATCGGCGCGCAGCACCTCGATATCCTTGGCGGCGCCGTCCACCTGCTTCTGCGTGCGGAACAGTTGCAGCGTACCTTGGGTGCGTTCGTCATAGGTGATGCCGGTTTCGGCGCGCAGGTCGATCAGGCAATCGCGCGAATATTCGGCCAAGCGCACCATGCGGCGCTTGTTTTCCTGATAGGCGGCGGTGGTGCAATTGGCCAGCATCCGCGCCATCCAGCCCAGCTTGTGCAGATCGGGGCGCGGCTGGATGATCAGGGGGGCGTGTTTCATGAACATCCACTTGATGGCCTTCATCGGGATGCCGGGCGCGGCCCAGGGCGAGGAATAGCCGGGGCTGATTTCGCCCGCGTTCGCGAAGGAGGTTTCCAGCGACGGGCCGGGCTGACGGTCGATCACCGTCACGTCATGGCCGGCACGCGCCAGATACCAGGCCGAAGTCACGCCGATCACGCCTGCGCCAAGTACCACGACCTTCATCTTCGCCGCTCCATCAAGGGGTTTCCGGGATGGACAGAAGATGCCGCAGGCGATGCGGAAGGTGCTTGTGAAAATTGGGGGCGGAGAGGGGGTGGATGCAAGAAATTCATCTAATTTTCAGTAATAGTCGAAGAAATCTTCATTCTAAGCCATAAATTCGCGAACGATCTGCGGCGAATGTCGGTCTTGGCGGATGTTTCTGCGTTCATAATCTGCCCAGAGAATCGGCAATCGCGCGTGAAAACTGCCGAACATCTGGTGTCACGCCGCTTCACAGCATCGGCACAAGATCGCAACATCCCGCCTGCCGGGGATGCAAGCGCGGGGCCGAGGCGATATATTGCAGGCATGATGATGAACCGTCGTACTGCCCTTGTGGCCCCGTTCGCCCCGCTTGCCCTTGCCATGCTTGGCCTTCCCGCCCGGGCGGAACCCGTTCCGCTTGCGGCCTTGAGCGATTACCTGAACAGCCTGACGACGGCCGAGGCCGATTTCACGCAGGTGAATGCCGACGGGTCGCGGTCGCAGGGGAAGCTGTATATCCGGCGCCCGGGACGGGTGCGGTTTGAATATGCCCCGCCGGATCGCAGCCTTGTGCTGGCCGGGGGCGGGCAGGTGGCGATCTTCGATTCCAAGTCGAACCAGCCGCCCGAGCAATATCCGCTGCGGCGGACGCCGCTGAACCTGATCCTGGCGGAGCGGGTGGATCTGGGGCGGGCGCGGATGGTGGTGGGGCATTACGAGGCCGACAACACCACGCGCGTGGTGGCGCAGGATCCCGACTATCCCGAATACGGGACGATCGAGCTGGTGTTTCTGAACAATCCCGTCACGCTGGCGCAGTGGATCATCACCGATGATCTGGGCAGCCGGACGACCGTCGTGCTGGACCGCATGGTTCTGGGCGGCAACCTGCCGCCGTCGCTGTTCAACATCGCGGCCGAGGTGGACCGGCGCAAGACGCGCTGATCCACTGGGCGGGGGAGCACCCGGGGTTGAGGCCCCGGGGTTCAGGCGTCGTTCTTAGGCGCGTCCGCAGCTGGCCAGTTGGGCGCGGTACATCTCGGCCCGTTCGGCGACGCGGGCCGACACGTCCATCAGCCATGGCTTGTTCAGGTAGGACTGGTTGGCGTAACCCGTGCGCCCTTCGTGATAGGCGAGGTATTGCGCCTGTGCATCCCATTTGGAAATGCCCAGCCGTTCGGTAGAGGCATTCATGTACCAGCCCATAAAATCGGCGGCATCGTCGATCCGGTCGCGGCGCGCGCGGAACCTGCGCTGTTCCTCCTGATACTCTTCCCATGTGCCGTCGAGCGCCTGGCTGTAGCCATAGGCCGAGGATTGCCGCCCCATCGGAATGACGCCCAAGGCATAGCGGTGGGGGGTGCGGGCATTGCCGATGAATTTGGATTCCTGATGGAAGGTCGCCATCTGGACATGGACCGGGATGCCCCAGCGGCGTTCGGTATCCTTCATGGCGCGGAAATAGGCCGGACGCTCGGCCACGAGGGCGCAGGCGTTGTCCAGGTTGCGTGGCGCCGAATAGTTGCCGCCCCCGCAGGAGGCCAGCAACATCAACAGGATCGACGCGCGAAGAAGTCTGCTCATTTGCCCCTCGCACTTTTATATTTTGCGGGGAGAATAAGGCAAAAGCCGCCCGGGGGGAATGCCGGATCGCGGCCTTTCAGATCAGAAAGGCGAGAGTGAGCGGAAGTGTGATCACCGACAGGAGGGTGGAGGCGATGACAAGGCCTGCCACGGATTCGGCATCGGCGCCGTATTTTTCGGCCAGCATGTAGGAGGTCACCGCAACCGGGGTGGTGACTTGCAGGATCAGCACGGCCAAAGCCACCGGCGGCAGGCCGAAGAGGAGCCCCGCGCCAAGCGCGATGCCAAGGCAGATGGCCGAGCGCAGGGCCGAGAGCCAGAGCGCGTGGCCAAGGCGGCGCGCGTTCAGCCGGGCCACGGCGACGCCCAGCGTGATCAGCATCAGGGGAATGGCGATCTGGCCGATCAGATCGAGAGAGTTGGTCAGCCAGGCGGGTGTCTGCCAGCCTTGCCAGAGGAACAGGCCCCCCAGCAGCGTGGCGCCCATGATCGGTTCGCGCAACAGGCGCGCGGGTGATCCGCCCCCGGCCACGATCCAGACGCCGAAGGTGAAGCTCCACAGGATCATCACGGCGAAGACGACGACCGCGTAGCCGAGCCCCGTCTGCCCGAAGGCGAAAAGCGCGAGCGGCAGGCCGACATTGCCCGTATTGCCGAAGATGAGCGGGGCGAGGAAGGTGCGGCGATCCAGCCCCATGATCGCGGTCAGCCCCCAGAAGGCTAGCGTCAGCGCGCCATAGGCTAGCGCGGCGGCAAAGACGACCGAGGTCAGGGCGGCGGGGTCGATCTCGGTCTTCATCAGCGCGGTGAAGACGAGGGCCGGGACGGAGAGCGTCATGCACAGGCGGGTGATGAACTCCATCCGGTATTCAAAGCCTGCGCGCACCCAGACAAAGCCTACCAGACCAAGCAGCCCCACGGGGGCCACGATCTCGAGCACTGTAAGGACAAGGTTCACAGACTGTTTCCCTGCTGGTCCACCTGCCGGATGGACAAGCGACCGGGTGAGGGATTAGTAAATGAATTCAAGGGAAGCAATGTCATGTTCACTGCGGCGGCAAAATTTCACATCGGGCAGGTGGTCCGGCATCGGAAGCATCCCTTCCGCGGCGTGATCTTTGATGTCGATCCGCGGTTTTCGAACACCGAGGAATGGTATGACGCGATCCCCGAGGACAGCCGTCCTTCGAAGGATCAGCCCTTCTATCATCTTCTGGCTGAGAATGAGCAGAGCTATTACATCGCCTATGTGTCCGAGCAGAACCTTCTGCCCGACGAGACGGGCGAGCCGGTTGGCCATCCCGATCTGCCCGATCTGTTCGGCGATTTCGAGGATGGGCGCTATCCCCTGCAGTTCCAGCTGAACTGATCGCGCGCCGCCCGGGGCCGCTTACCAGCTTTTCATCATTTCCGGTTTTGCTGTCCCCGATGCGATCAAAGGGGCTGAGGGATGGAGCTTTCTGTCACGAGTGAAGGGGCGGTCACCATCGTGCGCCCGGCCGGGGCGCGGCTGGATGCCATGGCGGCGGTGATGTTCAAGGATGCGATGAAATCGGCGCTGGAGGCGGGACAGGCCCGGGTGGTGCTGGACATGTCGGCCGTGGGATTTCTGGATTCGAGCGGGCTGGGCGCGGTGGTCGCCGTGCAGCGGTTCCTGCGACAGGGGCAGGTGCTGGAACTGGCCGGGTTGACCACGGCGGTGGAGCGGGTGTTCCGGCTGACGCGGATGGACCGCATGTTCACCATCCACGCCGGGCTGGGCGATGCGCTGCGTGCGACGGCGTGAGCGTCACGTCATTGCCGCCGACCCCGGGGCCGTGCGCGCCCTGCTGACGGCGCTGGCGGAGGGGCCCGAGCTCGCCGGTCTGAGCGAGGAGGAGCGGGACTGCACCCTGTTGGTGCTGGCAGAGGTGCTGAACAATGTGGTGGAACACGGCTATGGCGGCGATCCGGGATGGATCGGGGTGAGCCCCGGGTTGCAGCGCAGTGGGCGGGACTGGCGGATCGTGGATCGCGCCCTGCATCCGCCGCCATCCGCCTGTCTTGGCGCGGCCATGCCCGAGGTGGCAGCAGAGGGCGGCTTTGGCTGGCCCTTGATCCGGGCGTTGACGGACCGGCTGGAACTGCGGCGCCGAGGGGGGTTCAACGTAGTGACGGTGCAGGTGCGGCCGGCGCGCCTGTAACGGGCATCCCGCCGTGACGTGGGGATGGGCGGGTGAAAGGGCGGCGTAATCTGTGCGGTCTGGCAGGCGGCAGGGGATGGCTGTCGGGTGGCAGATGCGGAAGCGGCAATCCCGGCCAGTAAGCGGCCCAGTAAGCGGCCCAGAACGGGGGCCAGAACGGGGGCCTGATCTTCGGCTTGGCATCCCGGCGCGCGGGGCCTAGTTTCCCTCAAGATGAGGAGGAACAGGATGCGCGATTTTCAGATGCCGGGCCGGTCGGCCGTTCATGCCGCCAACGGAATGTGCGCGACGTCGCACCCGCTGGCGGCGAAGGTGGCGGTCGATGTGCTGGAGCGGGGCGGCAATGCGGTGGATGCCGCGATTGCAGGCGCGGTGCTTCTGGGCATCTGCGAGCCGCAGATGACGGGGATCGGCGGCGATTGCTTTGTCCTGCTGAAACCCGCAGGGCGCGAGGATGTGATCGCGTTGAACGGGTCTGGCCGCGCCCCGGCGGGCCTTTCGGCAGAGGCGATGCGCGCCAAAGGCATGACGGTGGTGCCGACGAATGGGGTGGAGGCTGTCACCCTGCCCGGCGCGGTGGATGCCTTTTGCCGCCTGTCGGCGGATTGGGGCAAGCTGGGGCTGGATGCCGTGCTGGCGCCGGCGATCCGCTATGCCGAAGAGGGCGTGCCGGTCGCCCCGCGCGTGGCCTTTGACTGGGCGGGCGATTCCGACCACCTGCAGGGCGCGGCGCGCAAGCATTACCTGATCGACGGGGCCGCGCCCAAGGTGGGCGCGATCTTCCGCGCCCCCGGACAGGCCGAGGTGCTGCGCCGCATCGCGCGCGACGGGCGGAAGGGGTTCTATGAGGGCGAGGTGGCCGAGGACATGGTCGCGTCGCTTCGCGCGCTGGGCGGCAGCCATACGCTGGAGGATTTCGCGGGCGTGGCCTGCGACTATACCAGCCCCGTGATCGGCGATTACAAGGGGGTGGATCTGGTCGAGCATCCGCCGAACGGGCAGGGCGCGACGGCGATCCTGATGCTGAACATCCTGAAGCATTTCGATCTGGGCGCGATGGACCCGTTCGGGGCCGAGCGCGCCCATATCGAGGCCGAGGCCACCAAGCTGGCCTATGACGCGCGCAACCGCTTTATCGCGGACCCCGATCACACCACACGGCTGGCCCATATGCTTGCCCCCGAAACGGCGGCGCGGCTGGCGGCGCTGATCGACATGGATCGCGCGATGCCCGCGGCTGCGCCGCTGACGGAGGCGGTGCACAAGGACACGATCTATATCACCGTGGTGGACAAGGATCGGATGGCGGTCAGCCTGATCTATTCGATCTTCTGGGGGTTCGGGTCGGGGCTGGCGTCGGATCGGTTCGGGATCAATTTCCAGAACCGGGGGGCGGGCTTCACGCTGGAGGCGGGCCATGCCAATGAGGCCGGGCCGGGCAAGCGGCCGATGCACACGATCATCCCTGGCATGTTGAAGCGCGACGGGCGGGTGATCATGCCCTTTGGTGTGATGGGCGGGGCCTATCAGCCCTGCGGACATGCGCGTTTTGTCACCAATATGGTGGATTACGGTCTGGAACCGCAGGAGGCGAACGATGCGCCGCGCTGCTTTACCGGGGTGGATGGGATGCTGGTAGAGCGGGGCTATTCCGATGCCGTGCGCGCGCGGCTGGCGGAGATGGGCCATGCCGTGTCGATCCCGGAAGAGCCGATCGGGGGCTGTCAGGCGATCCTGATCGGGGCGGATGGGGTGCTGGTGGGGGCATCGGACCCCCGCAAGGATGGCTGCGCGCTGGGCTATTGACGGGGGCTTCGGATGCTGGACGGCAACAAGGTGGATTATGAGGCGATCACGACGGCCATCCGGGCGCTGTGCGCGGGCGAGACGGATACGGTGGCGCTGATGGCGACGGTGGTGTGCGAGATCCACCATCACCACCCCTATGCCGACTGGACGGGGTTTTACCGCGTGGTCGGGCCGGAGCTTTTGAAGATCGGGCCGTATCAGGGCGGGCATGGCTGTCTGGTCATCCCGTTTTCGCGCGGCGTCTGCGGGGCGGCGGCGCGAACTGGGCAGGTTCAGAACGTGCCGGATGTGGAGGCGTTTCCCGATCACATCGCCTGTTCGTCTTCCACCCGGTCGGAGCTGGTGCTGCCGGTCTGGAACGGGGCGGGGGTGTTGCTGGGCGTGCTCGACCTGGACAGCGATACGCCGGCGGCCTTTACCGCGGCGGACGAGGCGTGGCTTGTCCCCCTGCTGGCCGAGGTGTTCCGGGAGGCGGTCTGATGGGGCAGGTCTTTCCCGGCGGGTGCCACTGCGGTGCGGTGCGGTTCGAGGTGGAGGGACCCATCCGCGATGCGCTGGCCTGTCATTGCAGCCAGTGCCGCAAGGTGAGCGGGCATTACTGGGCGGCGGCGTCGGTTCCCGTGGCGCGCTGGCGGGTGACAGAGGCGCGGGGGCTGCGGTGGTATCGGTCCTCGCCTATAGCCCAGCGGGGGTTCTGCGGGGACTGTGGGGCGACGCTGTTCTGGCTGCCGGAGGCGGATGCGGTCTTTGACTGGGGCGCCCCCGAGGAGCACGCGATCAGCTTTTCGCCCGGCGCGCTGGAGGGGGAGGCAGGCATCCGGGTGTCTGGCCATATCTATCCAGAGGATGCCGGTGATTACTATGCGCCCGAGGGGCCGCCCCCGAAGACATCGGTGGCGCCGGATCGTCTGATGGCGTCCTGCCTGTGCGGGGCTTGCCGGTTCAGCCTGCCGGGGCCTGCGGGGGATGTCACGGCCTGCCATTGCCACCAGTGTCGCAGCCTTTCGGGGCATTATTCGGCGTCGTTCGATGTGGAGGAGGCGGCGGTGGAATGGGTGTCGCGGGAGGGGCTGGCCGAGTATCGCACGCCGGGCGGCGGGGTGCGGGGGTTCTGTTCCGGCTGCGGGTCGAGCCTGTGGTTCCGTGCGGGGGATGGCGGCTTTTCGGTAGAGGCGGGGGCGGTGGACGGGCCGACGGGCGGGCGGCTGGTGGCGCATATCTTCGTGGCCGAGAAGGGGGCGTATTACGCGCTGGATGATGGCCTGCCACAGTTCGGGGGCTGGGGCTGATCTGCGCCCGCATCCCCCGCCGATGTGGCGGCTTGCGCTCAGGCCCGTGCCGGGGATAGGTGGCACAAAGCACTGGAGATGGCAGCATGGCGGATATCACGCTTCTGGACGGGGGCATGGGGCAGGAACTGGTGGCGCGGTCGGGGGATGAGCCGACGCCGCTGTGGGCGACGCGAGTGATGCTGGACCATCCCCATCTGGTGCGGGCGATCCACGACGATTACTTCGCGGCGGGCGCGACGGTGGCCACGACGAATACCTATGCCATCCATCATGACCGGCTGGAGCGGTTCGATCTGGATCACCTGTTCCGCGATCTGCATCACAAGGCGGTGGCCGAGGCGGTGGCGGCGCGGGCGGCGCATGGATCGGGCCAGGTGGCCGGGTCGATGGGGCCGCTGGTCGCCACCTATCGGGCCGACGTGACCCTGCCGGTGGAGGAGGCCGCGCCGAAATACGCCGAAATCGCTGCGATCCTTGGCCCGCAGGTGGATGTGATCCTGTGCGAGACGATGGCCAGCGTGACGCAGGCGGAAGGCGCCGTGAAGGGCGCGCAGGCGGGGGGCAAGCCCGTCTGGCTGTCGGTCACCGTGCATGACCGGGACGGCACGCGCCTGCGGTCGGAGGAGCCGCTGGCTGATCTGAAGCGGGTCGTGGACGAATACCGTCCGGCGGCGGTGCTGGTGAATTGTTCGGTGCCCGAGGCGATGGCGGCGGCGATGGAGGTGGTGAAGGGTTTCGGCCTGCCCTTTGGCGCCTATGCGAACGGGTTCACCCATATTTCGGACGGGTTTCTGGAGGATGCGCCGACGGTGGCGGCGCTGACCCATCGCCATGACCTGACGCCCGAGAAATACGTGGATTTCGCCATGGGCTGGGTGGCGCAGGGGGCGACGATCGTGGGCGGCTGCTGCGAGGTGGGGCCTGCGCATATCAGCGCGCTGGCGGCGGCTCTGCGGGCCGCGGGGCATCGGGTGGTGTGAGCCTGCTGCCCGAGTTCAGCTATGACCCGCCTGCCGGCGATCCAGTGATCCTGTTCGAGGATGACCGGATCATCGTGGTGGACAAGCCGTCAGGGCTGCTGTCGGTGCCGGGAAAGCTGGAGGGGCGGGAGGATTGCCTGATGGCGCGGCTGGAGGCGTTCCGCCCCGGCGCGCTGCTGGTGCATCGGCTGGATTGCGACACGTCGGGGGTGATGATCTTTGCGCGGGACAAAGCGGCGCAGGGGTTTCTGGGGCAGGAATTCGAAAAGCGCCGGGCGAAGAAGAGCTATGTCGCGCGGGTGGCCGGGGTGATGGGGCCGGATCGGGGCCGGGTGGACCTGCCGCTTTGCGCGGATTGGGAGTATCGGCCGCGCCAGAAGGTGGATTTTGAGCGGGGGCGGCCTGCGGTGACGGAGTGGGAAGTGCTGTCGCGGGGCGAGGGGGAGACGCGGGTGCGGATGTTCCCCTTGACCGGGCGAAGCCATCAACTCCGGGTGCATATGCTGTCGCTCGGCCATCCGATCCTTGGCGATCCGATCTATGCCGAGGTTGCGGCGCGGGATCACGCGCGGCTGATGCTGCATGCGGAGAGGCTGGGGCTGCATCATCCCGATGGCGGGGGATGGGTGGAATTCGCGGCGGATTGCCCGTTCTGAGGCGAATTCCCCCTCCCGCAGCCCCCTCCCCCAGCCCCTCCCCCGGATCCGGGGGAGGGGAGGGCGCCTTCAGGCGACCGAGGTGGGGGTGGCCGCGGCGGGTTTGGGTATTTGGGCCAAGATGAAGGTCACAGGGTAAGGGCGAGTTTCCGGCCTTCATGAAAGGCAAAAGCGGCCTGCCGGGGCGCGGCGCAATCGCCGATACGGTGGGTGTGTTTGCCTGCGAAGGTTTCGGGGAAGGGGTCAAAGGCGATGTTGGTCGTGGCCATCACCAGGGCGGAGGCGGGGATCACCGTTTCCTCGCCCGTCAGGCCGGAGCGCAGGGTTGCGCCATTGCCGTGCCAGCGGGTGATGACATGTTCGGTGACGAATTGCGCGCCAAGCCGGGCGAGGCGCTGGCGGGCGGGGGCGTCGGCGGAGGTGCGGGTGATCTCTTTACCGACATAAGGATCGGGGGTGACGAGGATGACCTTCTTGCCCTGTTCGGCCATGTGCCAGGCCGTACCCACGCCGCGCCAGTTGCCGCCTTCGTCATAGAGGATGACGGTGTCGCCAAGGCGGGCCTCGCGGCGCATCACATCCTCGGCCGACCAGACATTGCCGTTCTCAAGCCCGGGAAGGCGGGGCAGGGCGGGGAGCCAGCGCTGTTTCGCGTTCGGATCGGGGAGGGAGCCGGTGGCGAGGACGACGGTGTCGGCTGGGTGATTGGCGATGTCGGCCGTGTCGAGGAAGGTGTTGAGGTGGAGGGTGACGCCGAGGCGCGCGAATTGGCGTTCGTACCAGCCCATGAGGTCGAGGATCTGGGCGCGGCGGGGTTGCAGTCCCGCGAGGCGGAACTGGCCGCCGATCTGGGGGGCGGCCTCGGCGATGTCTACCCGGTGGCCGCGTTCGGCGGCGGCGCGGGCGGCCTCTAGCCCCGCGGGGCCGGCGCCGACGATGAGGATGTGGCGGGGTTGCGCGGCGGGGGTGAAGCGGTCGCCGCCCCATTCCCATTCGCGGCCCGCGCTGGGGTTGATGAGGCAGGAGATCCAGTAGTCGCGCGAGCGGCGGCCCCAGCACATCTGGTTGCAGGAGATGCAGGCGCGGATGTCATCGGTGCGCCCTGCCATGGTTTTTGCGGCGAGGTGGGGATCGGCGATCTGGCCGCGCACGATCGACACCATGTCGGCCTGACCGGAGGCGAGGATGGTTTCGGCATTGTCCGGCGTCCGCACATGCGCCTCGGACGTGATCTTGGCGTGTTTGACCACGCCTTTCAGGATTTCGGTCACGGGGGCGGTGAGTTTTTCGGCGAAGAGGAAGGTGGGCATGAGCCGTTCGAAATCGAGGTATCCGCCATGGCCGCAGGTGACATAGTCGATCTGGCCTGTCGCATCGTGGAGGGCGACGATTTCGGTGAGGCTTTCCACAGACAGGGTCACGTCATGCGCATCGGAGGTGGAGACGGCGAGGCCTAGGATGAAATCCTCGCCACAGGCGCGGCGGATGCCGTCGATGATGCGACGGGAAAAGCGGGTGCGGTTTTCAAGGCTGCCGCCCCATTGATCATCGCGGGTGTTGGACCACGGCGTCCAGAACTGATCCAGCAGGGAATGGTAGGCGGCCCAGACTTCGACGCCCTGAAAACCCGCTTTCTGGCAGCGGATGGCGGCGGTGATGTGGGCGTCGATGAGTTCCTCGATCTCGCGTTCCGTCATGCGGTGGGAGCCGTCGCTGTCATGGTAGCTGGCATGGCCGGAGGGGGACCAGTGGGGTTGGAAGGACAGATCGGAATCGCCATGGGCGCCGATATGGTAGAGCTGTTGCAGGATGACGGTGCCTTCGGCCCTTGCTGCCTCGGTCACCTGGCGGAAGGCGGGGATGATGTCGTCGGTGCCATGCAGGTAGTTACCACGGGTCAGGACGCCCGTGCGGTGGACGGGGACGGGTTCCATCACGATCATCCCCGCGCCGCCCTTGGCGCGTTCCGTGATGTAGCCCCGCGTGCGCGGGCCGGGGAGGCCCATGTCGGACATGTTGTTGGTATGCGCGCCAAAGACGATGCGATTGCGCAGCGTGGTGCCGCGCAGCGTGATGGGCGAGGTGAGGTGGGGGTGCTGGCTGGGCATGACGGGGCGTCCTTGTCGCGGGCGCGGTCAGCCTAGCGGAGGGTTCGGGCGCAGCGTGAGGGGCGCGGGCGACATCGCATGGCGGAAAACGCCAGCATGGGTGGCGCAGGACAGGGCTGCAAGCCGCGCGTCAGGGGGTGGCGGGCTGCTGCAGCGGGGGCGTATCGAGATCGTCGATGACGGTGATGGCGTAATCCAGAAAGGCGCGATCGCGGTATTTGATCGCGGCGGCGTATTCCAGGCTTCCGAACACCCTGTCGACGGCATCGCGATCCGGGTATTCGACCATGACGACGGTTTGCGACGGCTTTTTCCCGATGACGACATCGTTGATGGCAAAGCGTTTCACGATTCTGGCGCCGACCTGTTTCAGGAGCGGGTCGGTGATGCGAAAATAGGCCGCGAGTGCCTCGGGGGCGTCTTCCGCAAGCGTGACGAAAGCCAGAACAGTGACCATGGGCGGCTCCCTGCCGTTGTTTCAAGGGCGCTGGTCTGATCACCAGCCTGTGGCGGCCAGCGGAGGCGAATCAAAGCGCAACCGCAGCTTTTTTCAATGATGATGAATGGTCCATATCCTACCGTATAGGGTGGAGGGCGGGCTGTGGCCGCGCCCTTATGTCCTGTGCGGGCAGGGGCCGGATCAGGGCGTGACCGCCGAGTCCCAGCCGGAGATGGCCTTCACCTCCAGAAACTCCTCGATCCCCCAGACGCCGCCTTCGCGGGCGCGGCCTGAGGCCTTGACCCCGCCGAAGGGGGACCCTGCGCCGCGGGATTTGCCATTCATCTCGACCATGCCCGCGCGCAGTTGTCGGGCCAGACGGTTGCGGCGGGCGCCATCCTGCGACTGGACATAGTTGGTCAGGCCGTAGGGCGTGTCATTGGCGATCTGGACGGCCTCGGCTTCGGTGTCGAAGGGGATGATCGACAGGACGGGACCGAAGATTTCCTCTTTCTCGATCGTCATGCCGGGTTTGACATCGGCGAATACGGTGGGGCGCACGAAATAGCCTTTGTTCATCCCCTCGGGCAGGCCAAGGCCACCGGCGACGAGGCGCGCGCCTTCCTCGATCCCCTTCTGGATGTAGCCCTGAATCTGATCCCATTGCCGCTTGTTCACCACGGGGCCGATATGGCGACCGGGTTCATGGGCCGAGGCGACCTTTGTGTTTTCAGCGACCTGCTTGGCGATCTCGATCGCGCGGTCATAGACCGGGCGTTCCACCAGCATCCGGGTGGGGGCGTTGCAGGACTGGCCGGAATTGTTGAAGCAATGCCGCACGCCGCGTTCCACCGCGCGGTCATCGGCATCGGCGAAGATCAGGTTCGCCCCCTTGCCGCCCAGTTCCAGCGTGACGCGTTTCAGCGTCTCTGCCGCCGCCTTGCTGATCGCCTTGCCCGCGCGGGTGGACCCGGTGAAGGAGATCATCTCGACATCCGGGTGTTCCGACAGCCGCGCGCCGACGCCCATGCCATCGCCGTTCACAAGGTTGAACACGCCCGCGGGCACGCCCGCATCATGGACGAATTCCGCGAAGAGGAGCGAGGAGAGCGGCGATTCCTCGGACGGTTTCAGCACGCAGGTGCATCCGGCAAGAAGCGCCGGGATCACCTTCAGCGTGACTTGGTTCATGGGCCAGTTCCACGGGGTGATCAGGCCCACCACGCCGATGGGTTCCAGCGCGATCCGGTCGTTCGGCGCATGGGGCCCGAGGGGGCGCACCCATTCGATATGGTCGAAGGCCGTGAGGAAGTTCTTCAGGTGCCACGGCAGGCAGGGCGCCTGATCGCTGCGCGACATGTCGATGGGGGCGCCCATTTCGAGGGAGATGGCCTGCGCCATTTCCTCGGCCCGCGCCTCGTACTGGGCGAGGATCGCCTCGACATAACGCTTGCGGGTGGCGGGCGGTGTGGCGGCCCAGGCCGGGAAGGCGGCCTTGGCCGCGGCGACGGCGGCATCGGTATCGGCCGCCGAGCCAAGCGAGATGATGGCGCAGGTGTCTTCTGTCGAGGGGTCGATCACCGCGCAGTCATTCGGGGCGAGGGGGGCGGTCCAGCGACCGTTGATGTAGAAATCGCGCTTGATGAGCATGGAATCCTCCGGGGTTGGGCGGAAGGTGGCAGGGCGGTGCGGCAGAGGCAAGCCGCAGACCGACAGAAACTGTCGCGGACGGACTGGCTATGGCGCAGGTGCCGGGCGGCGTGAAAGTTGGCCCGTTGCATCGGAGGGGAGAGAGAAGGATGGTCTACCGGGGGCATCAATCATGGAACGCCTTCCTATTTTGGCGGTAAGATGGTGGCAGGGGGTGAAACCTTGTTCCTTATCGCGTATCTAAAGGGCCAGTCACACCGACAGGAGAAATCCCATGGCCGTTCGCATCAACGACACCGCGCCCGACTTCACCGCCGACTCCACCGCCGGGACCATCCGGTTCCATGAATGGCTTGGCGACAGCTACGGCATCATCTTCAGCCATCCGCGCGACTTCACCCCCGTCTGCACGACCGAATTCGCCGCCGTGGCGCAATTGGCCGCTGAATGGACCGCGCGCAACACCAAGGTGATCGGCGTGTCCGTGGACGGCAAGGCCGACCACGAGAAATGGAAGCGCGACATCGAGGCCTTCGGCGGCGCGCCTGCGGATTTTCCGATCATCGACGACAGCGACCTGACGGTGGCCAAGGCCTATGACATGCTGCCTGCCGATTACTACCTGCCGACCGAGGGGCGCACGCCCGCCCATTCGGCCACGGTGCGGACCGTCTACATCATCGGGCCGGACAAGAAGGTTCGGCTGACCATGACCTATCCGATGAGCGTGGGCCGCAACTTCGCCGAAATCCTGCGCGCGCTGGATGCGGTGCGCGCGACCGACGGCGTGCCGCTGGCCGCGCCTGCCAACTGGGTGCCCGGTCAGGACATGATCGTTGCGCTGTCCCTGAACAACGAACAGGCGCAGGAGCGGTTCGGCGCGCTGGATATCAAGCTGCCGTATCTGCGGTTTGCGAAGGTGGGGGTCAAGTAAGCCGCTCGCCGTGTTCTGTCTGTATCGGTTTGAATTCCGACAGGAGCGCGGCGAGATCGACGGCCTCTCCACCGTTCAGTGATGAGCGCAGCCGGATCAGGCTGCGCTTACCCAAACGGCGAAGTTCTTTCCAGACACGGAAGGTCAGCGGACCCTTCGGCATGCTTTCCTTAATCTTTAGGCGCGTGCTTATTGAGATCTGAGGAGACTGATGTTCCGAGTCAAAGTAGATCAGCTGGGCGCAGTTCGGTGGAAAGAGTTGAAACGTCTTCAATTTCCGATCAGGCGAGAAAACGAAGTCGTCCAGGTGAGAGGAATAGGTTCGGGATTGTGAAAGAAGCGCTTCTGCCGCCTTTCTGGTCAACATGTAACAGCCAGCGTCAGCAATATTTTCGTAAATCATGCGCACACTCAAGCCCCCTGCCATGGCCCGTGGCGGCCCCATACGGCGTGTCTGGATCGAGTGGTTGATTTTCAATACGTCAAAGTCAAAACCCGAACTTGTGATTGATTTCATATCATCGGCGAAGTTCCGGGAGAACAGGATGTCATCTTCCATGATGACACCAAAGAGATTGTCGGTGCTCAGGAAGGCCTTCCACGCTTTTCGGTGACTTTCAAAGACCGCAGTTTCGAATGGGCGCAGGGCCCAGCGTTCGTTTCTGAATTGGAAAGGCACGTATTCCATGGGCGGTTTTGTGGAAAGCGTGGCGAGGTCGCATGCAGAAACGCGATCAAAGCGAAGCCCAAGAGCGGCCGCGCTGCGAAGCATCAGGGCGCAACGGTCCACTTCGCGGTCAAGGTTGATGAAGACATATCCCGCTGTCATTTCGGCCTCCGCTCAGCCCGATGTTTGCTCGTCCGGAAAACCTGTGTAGTAAGGAAGCCGTGGGCCGTCCACAGGCTAGCCCGTTCAGGTCGGAGGTTTCGGTGTCCAGTCGGAAGTACAGCATCCTGATACCGACGCGTTCGCGGGCAGCATATCTTGGGCACGCGATCACATCTGCCTTGATCGCGGGCCGGAAGTCAGGGTGCGACTTCGAGGTGGTTGTCGCGGACAACGCCAGCGAGGACGAAACAGCCGAAGTCATGGAGGGCTTTCGTTCGACGCATGTGCGATGGCTCCGGTCCGAGCAGCGTCTTTCCATGCGGGCAAACTTTGAGCGGGCTCTCGACGCATCGACTGGGAGCCATGTATGCATAATCGGCGACGATGATGCCGTGAGCGTCAATGGACTGGCTTATTTGGACGCTCTGCTTGATGCGACCGATGCGCTTGTCGTTCAGTGGCCCCAAATGAACTATTCTTGGCCACCAAAGAGCGGTGGTACGATCAAGATTCGATTTGCAGAAGTCACCGGTCTTTATGAAGCGGTGAACACAGCCCAGATCATTCAGCGTGTACGGGATGCCAATTTCTTTGACTATCACGTTGGAGGAAATGTTTATCACGGATTTGTTTCGCGAAGCCTGATAGACCAGGCTGTGTCAAAAGATGGCGCGCCCTATTTTCATGCGGTTGTTCCTGACGTTTATGCATCCTTTCAAAACCTGTTCTTTGCAGAGAACAGAATGGTGCGCGCAAAATTTCCTATTTCAATAGGCGGCGCATCGCCGCGGTCTAATGGCGCTGACGGAGTCCAGCCAAGCAACCTGAAGGGGAGTGGCGAATTTGCAAGGTTTGTTTCCGAGGCCGCAAGCGACAAGATTGGTTCATTTCTTCCTGCTGGCTGCCGTTCGGTTTCACTGATGGAGCTTGATGCATTCTTGCATGTGTGTCGGCGTCATGGCTTTCCTGATGAGATAAATACTCAAGCTTGGTGGTCGCGGGTCAAACGGGACATCATGGGACTCGCCCCTGCAGATGTCGGCAAGCACATTCAATTCGCCAGAGAACTTCTTGGTGATCCTCATCTGGGGGAAGAGATTGTGATACCGCCAGAGAACGCCGCCACCACTAACAATGTAGAAAAATCGCCTGAAGCCGAAGCGGAGAGCAGGAAGTTTCGTCTAACTTCGCTGAGATTGGCGGGAGGTGCGCATATGCAGGACATCTCCAAGGCGGCTAACTTTGTAGATCATCTGGTCGCAGGGCAGGGGGCGCCCAGTCCTACAAGCTCGGTTGCTTCTCATTCGTACAGGCTGTGCCGTACGGTGCTTCGAGCTTGGTCAGAGCGCGTGTAACTGTAATCCAGCTGTGTTTTCGCCTGCTCTGGCGACGGCGCAGCCCATAGATGCTAGGGCTAGTCGGAGATGAAAGCCGTAATCCTTGCCGGGGGCCTTGGAACCCGGATCAGTGAAGAATCGCACCTGCGCCCCAAGCCGATGGTCGAGGTCGGGGGGCGGCCGATCCTGTGGCACATCATGAAGATCTACGGCGCGCATGGGATCACCGATTTCGTGATCTGTTGCGGCTACAAGGGCTATGTCATCAAGGAATACTTCGCCAACTACTTCCTGCACATGTCCGATGTCACCTTCGACATGGCCGAGAATCGGATGGAGGTGCATCACCGCAAGGCCGAACCCTGGCGGGTGACGCTGGTCGATACGGGCGAGGCCACGATGACCGGCGGGCGGTTGCGGCGGGTTGCGGATTACATCGACGGCCCCTTCTGCCTGACCTACGGCGATGGGGTGGCGGATGTGGATGTGACCGCGCTGGTCGCCCATCACCGTGCCGAGGGCTGTGCCGCCACGGTGACCGCGATCCAGCCCCCCGGTCGCTATGGCGCGCTGGATATCGCTGACGGCCGGGTGGAGCGGTTCCTTGAAAAACCCGTGGGCGACGGGCAGTGGATCAATGGCGGCTTTTTCGTCTGTGAGCCGTCGGTGATCGGCCGGATTGCCGGGGATGGAACGCCGTGGGAAGCCGCGCCGCTGGAGAGCCTTGCTGCCGACGGGCAGTTGGCTGTGTACCGTCATCGCGGGTTCTGGGCGGCGATGGACACGCTGCGCGACAAGAACATGCTGGAGGAATTGTGGGCCAAGGGCCGCGCACCGTGGAAGGTGTGGGAATGACGTTCTGGGAAGGCAGGCGGGTTCTGGTTACCGGGCATACCGGTTTCAAGGGAAGCTGGCTGTGCGAGATGCTGTTGGCGCGCGGGGCCGAGGTGGCGGGTCTGGCGCTGGCACCGGAGACGCAGCCGGCGCTGTTCGACCAGCTTGGTCTGGCGGCGCGCATGGATCACGCACTGGGCGATATCCGCGATGCCGGTCTGGTGGCAGCGCGCCTGCGCGACGTGCGGCCGCAGATCGTGCTGCATCTGGCCGCGCAGCCTTTGGTGCGGCGGTCCTATCGTGCGCCGTTGGAGACATGGGCGACCAATGTGATGGGCACCGCGCATGTGCTGGAGGCGGTGCGCGCGCTGGATGCCCCCTGTGCCGTGGTCGTCGTGACGACGGACAAGGTCTATGAGAACCGCGAATGGGAACACCCCTATCGGGAAACCGATCCATTGGGTGGGCATGATCCCTATTCCGCGTCCAAGGCCGGAACGGAACTGGTGGCGGCAAGCTGGCGCAAGGCGTTTCTTGCAGGCACGGGCGTGAAGGTTGCCACAGCGCGGGCGGGCAATGTGATCGGCGGGGGCGACTGGTCCGAGGATCGCATCCTGCCCGATCTGGCGCGCGCCTTCGGGGCGGGCAGGCCGCTTCTGGTGCGCAATCGCCATTCTGTCCGTCCGTGGCAGCATGTGCTGGACCCGCTGGAAGGGTATCTGATGCTGGCCGAGCGGCTGACCGGGCCGGAGGGCGCACAGGGCGAGGACGGCTTCAATTTCGGGCCTGAATCCGCCGATCAGCGCAGCGTGGGCGCGCTGGTGGAAGAGGCGCGCCGACACTGGCCGGGGGACTGGACCGATGCGACCGATCCCGCCGCCCCGCATGAGGCAGGTCAACTGGCCCTGTCGATCGAACGCGCGCGCCGAATACTGGGCTGGCAACCGCGCTGGGATTTCGCGCGGGCGGTAGCGGAAACGGTGGGCTGGTATCGGGATGTTGCGGCGGGGACGGATCCCGCTGAACGGTTGCGGGCGCAGGTGGCGGATTTCGGGGCAGGGGGATGAGGTTTACCGAACTGCCCCTGCCGGGTGCCTATCGGGTAGAGCTTGAACCGCGCGGGGATGCGCGGGGCTTCTTCGCGCGGCTGTTCTGCGCCGAGGAGTTTGCGGCGCGGGGGTTGGCGACCGGATGGGTTCAGTGCAACACGTCCTTTACCGCGCAGAAAGGCACGCTGCGGGGCCTGCATTTCCAGCGTCCCCCAATGGCAGAGACAAAGTTGCTGCGGTGCATCCGCGGCGCCATATTCGATGTGATCGTCGATCTGCGCGAGGGATCGCCGACGTTTGGACGCTGGCATGGTGAGCGGCTGGATGAGGCCAACCGGACGATGATCTGCGTGCCCGAAGGCTTTGCCCACGGCTTTCAGACCCTGACCCCGGATGTGGAGATGCTGTACTTCCATTCGGCACCTTACAGCGCAGCGCATGAGGGCGGCCTGCGCTGGGACGATGGCAGGGTTGCGGTGGACTGGCCCCTTGGCGTAACGGAGATGTCGGCGCGGGATGCCGCCTTTCCGACGTTGAACATGCTGGAGCCGATACGGACATGACCCTGCCCGCCTGCCGCCATTGCATGGCTCCCCTGCCGCAGGTGTTCTTGGACCTCGGCCATGCGCCGCCGTCGAATGCGTATCTTTCCCCCGACCGGCTGAATGCGCCAGAGCTGACCTTTCCCTTGCGTTTGCGGTTTTGTGAAAGCTGCTGGCTGGTGCAGACAGAGGATTTCGCGCAGGCGGACCAGCTTTTCGATGCGGACTATGCCTATTTCTCCTCCACCTCGAAGAGCTGGCTTGACCATGCCGCGCGCTACGCCGCCGACATGATCACACGGCTTGGCCTTGGCGCGGCCAGCCATGTGATCGAGGTGGCGTCGAATGACGGCTACCTGCTGCGGAACTTCGTGGCGGCGGGTGTGCCCTGCCTTGGGGTGGAACCGACCGCGAGCACGGCAGCGGCGGCCGAGGCTCTGGGCATCCCGGTGATCAGGGAATTCTTTGGCGAGAGCTTGGGCCGGCAGCTAGCGGCGCAGGGTCGCGCAGCGGATCTGATCGCCGGCAACAATGTCTATGCCCACGTACCCGACATCAACGATTTCACGGCAGGCCTTGCGGCGGCGCTGAAGCCCGAGGGGGTGATCACGCTGGAATTTCCGCATCTGATGCGGCTGGTGGAGTTCTGCCAGTTCGACACGGTCTATCACGAACATTTCTCGTACCTTTCGGCGCTGACCGTCGCGCGGATCTTTGGTGCGGCGGGTCTGCGGATCTTTGATATTCAGGAATTGCCGACCCACGGCGGCAGCCTTCGCGTGTTCGGCTGCCACAGGGGTGCCACCCATGCCGAGACGGCGGCCGCGCGCGCCGTGCTGGCGGAAGAGCGGCGTCGCGGCATGGACAGCGCCGATTTCTACACCGGGTTTCAGGTGCGGGCTGATGCGGTGAAGAACGGATTGCTGCGGTTCCTTCTGGATGCCAAGCGCGACGGAAAGCGCGTCGCGGCCTATGGGGCGGCGGCGAAGGGCAACACGCTTTTGAACTATGCCGGGGTGAAGCCCGACCTTCTGCCCTTTGTCTGTGATGCCGCCCCATCCAAACAGGGCAAGCTGATGCCGGGCAGCCATATCCCCATCCTGCCACCTTCGGTGCTTGAAGAGCAGCGACCGGACTACCTGCTGATCCTGCCTTGGAACATCGCGGATGAGGTGAGGGGGCAACTGGCGGGGTTGGCTGCACGCGGCACGCGTTTCGTGACAGCCGTGCCGGAGGTGAGGGTGGTATG
Source organism: Paragemmobacter ruber (assembly GCF_009908315.1). Taxonomy (GTDB): domain Bacteria; phylum Pseudomonadota; class Alphaproteobacteria; order Rhodobacterales; family Rhodobacteraceae; genus Paragemmobacter; species Paragemmobacter ruber. The sequence continues at coordinate 1,233,965 of NZ_JAAATW010000001.1, read as the reverse complement.
ACCCACATCCTGTTGACCGGTGGAACGGGGTTCGTGGGTCGCCAGATCCTGCAGCGCCTGCTTGACGGAGGGGCCAGCGTGAGGCTGGTGCTGCGCGGAGACGCGCCTGCACCAGCCGGTGTGGAGGTCTGGCGGACGGATGACCTGTTTGCCACGCCTGATGCCGTTCTGCGCGAGGCATGCGATGGCATGGATATCGTGCTGCACGCGGCTTGGTACGCCGAGCCGGGCAAGTATGTCGAATCCCCACGCAACCTCGATTGCCTGTCGGGGACGCTGCGGCTGGCGCAGGCAGCTGTGGCCGCCGGGGTTGCGCGCTTCGTCGGGGTGGGAACCTGTTTCGAATATGATCTTGATGCTGGCTATCTTCGCACCACCACGCCACTGGCCCCGCGCACGCTTTATGGTGCAGCCAAGGCTTCGGCCTTCCTCACGCTATCGCGGCTGATGGCGCTTGAAGGACGCTCTTTCGCATGGTGCCGACTGTTCTATCTGCATGGTGAGGGTGAAGACGCGCGTCGTCTGGTGCCGCATATCCGGGCTCGTCTGGCGGCGGGGGAGCCTGCCGAACTGACCTCGGGTCGACAGATCCGGGATTTTCTTGACGTGGCCGAAGCAGGGCGCAGGATCGCCAAGGCCGCCCTGTCAGGTGTCGAAGGGCCACTGAACATCTGTTCCGGCGTGCCTGTGTCGGTGGCCGATCTGGCCCGCCGGATCGCTGACGAATACGGGCGGCGCGACCTTCTGCATTTTGGTGCGCGGCCTGACACGCCGGGTGATCCGCCTTGCATCATCGGAGAGCCGAGTGTTGTGTAACCTTTTCAACCTGCGAGGGAAGTGCCATGGCTTTCCGTGAACTGTATCGCCAGATGGCGCTGCCGATCTTTCAGAACCGCATGTATGACAGCCCAGCAGAAGGGCGGGACTGCCCGCGCGGGGATGTCGTTCTGGTCGAGGATATGGAAACCGGATTGGTGCGGAACGCGGCCTTTGATGCATCACAGATGGAGTACGACGCCGCCTATCAGAACGAACAGGGCAACAGCGCGCAGTTTCAGCGCCATCTGGACGAGGTGGCTAGCCTGATTGAGACGACGATGGGGCGTGACCGGCTGGTCGAGGTCGGCTGCGGCAAGGGCCGGTTTCTGGAATTGATGCTGTCGCGCGGGGCGGATGTCACGGGGTTCGATCCGACCTACGAAGGCAGCAATCCGCGGGTGCGCAAGGCCTATTTCTCGGAAGCGCTGGGCATACGCGGTGAAGGTCTGATCCTGCGGCACGTGTTGGAACATATCGACGATCCGGTCGCATTTCTGTTTCGTCTGGCGCAGGCGAATGGCGGGCAGGGTCTTATCTACATTGAAGTTCCCTGCCTTGACTGGATCTGCACCCATCGCGCGTGGTTTGACATCTTTTATGAGCATGTGAATTACTTCCGGCTGACCGATTTTCATCGCATCTTCGGGCGGGTCGTGCAGGCGGATCGCGGGTTCGGGGGGCAGTATCTGCGAATCGTGGCCGATCTGGCCAGTTTGCGCCGCCCGGTGCGGGATGCGGGGGATGCGGTGTCGTTTCCGGAGGATTTCACCACGAGGCTTGAGCGGGAAGCGACTGAGGATCTGGGTCCTTGCGTCGTCTGGGGCGGGGCGTCGAAAGGCGTGATCTTCGCGCTGTTGCGGGAAAGGGCGGGCCATCCGGTGGATCGCGTGATCGACATAAACCCATCCAAGCAGGGCAAGTACCTGGCGGGGACGGGTCTTTGTGTCCTGTCACCGGAGCAAGGCTTGGCAGGCCTTGCCGAGGGAAGCACGATCCATGTGATGAACCCGAACTATCTGCCAGAAATTGCCGCCATGGCGGGGCCCGGCTTTGTTTATAAAGGAATGAGCCATGACTGATTTCGAGCGGGAAGTGGCGGGGCGTCTGCAAGAGGCCGCGCGGAATGACGACCTGCAGGCGGCGACGGCCACCTTTATGGAGCGGTCCATCGCGGCGCGCTATTCTTACAACTGGTTCTGGATGGGGCGGCCGATCATCCAGTATCCGCAGGATATCTGCGCGATGCAGGAGCTGGTCTGGCGGGTGCGGCCTGACGTGATCGTGGAAACCGGGATCGCGCATGGCGGATCGCTGATCCTGTCGGCCTCGCTTCTGGCGATGCTGGATCTGTGCGATGCCACCGAGGCGGGAGGCGTGGTCGATCCGGCGCAGCCGAAGCGCCGCGTGGTAGGAGTAGATATCGACATCCGCCCGCACAACCGTGCGGCCATCGAGGCGCATCCGATGGCGAAGCGCATCACGATGATACAGGGGTCGTCGGTTGATCCGGGGATCGTGGCGCAGGTGAAAGCTGCGGTGGGCGATGCGAAGACGGTGCTGGTCTGTCTGGACAGCAACCACACGCATGACCATGTGCTGGCCGAGTTGGAGGCCTATGCGCCGATGGTGACGATGGGCAGCTATTGCGTGGTCTTTGACACCGTGATCGAAAACCTTCCTTCGGAAATGTATGTCGATCGGCCTTGGGATGTGGGCGACAATTCAATGACCGCCGTGCAGGAATGGCTGAAAAGCAATACCGGCTTCGTCATCGACCACGAGATGGACGCCAAGTTGCAGATATCCGTGGCGCCGAACGGCTACTTGCGCCGCGTGCGTTGAATGACCTCTGGCAAAGAGTGAAGGACGGGACATTGAAACGCGCACTGATTACCGGGATCACCGGGCAGGACGGTTCCTATCTGGCGGAGTTTCTGCTGGACAAGGGATATGAGGTGCACGGCATCAAGCGGCGGTCGTCGCTGTTCAACACGGGCCGCATCGACCACATCTATCAGGATCCGCACAAGCCGAACCCCAACCTCAAGCTCCATTATGGCGACCTGACCGATACTTCGAACCTGACGCGCATCCTGCGCGAGGTGGAGCCGGACGAGGTGTACAACCTTGGTGCGCAAAGCCATGTCGCGGTCAGCTTCGATGCCCCCGAATACACGGCGGATGTGGATGCCATCGGCACCCTGCGCCTGCTGGAGGCGATCCGCTTTCTGGGGCTGGAGCAGAAGACGCGGTTCTATCAGGCATCGACGTCAGAGCTGTATGGTTTGGTGCAGGAAATCCCGCAGCGGGAGACCACGCCCTTCCATCCGCGCAGCCCCTATGCCGTGGCCAAGATGTATGCCTACTGGATCACGGTGAATTACCGCGAGGCGTATGGGATCTATGCCTGCAACGGCATCCTGTTCAATCACGAGAGCCCGCGCCGGGGCGAGACCTTCGTGACGCGCAAGATCACCCGCGGGCTGGCCAATATCGCCCAAGGGTTGGAGGATTGCCTCTACATGGGCAATATTGATGCGCTGCGGGATTGGGGCCATGCCAAGGATTATGTCCGCATGCAGTGGATGATGCTGCAGCAGGACGCCCCCGATGATTTTGTCATCGCGACGGGTGTGCAGTATTCGGTGCGCCAGTTCATCGAATGGACGGCCGCGGAGCTGGGCATCCGGCTGCGGTTCGAAGGCGAGGGTGTCGAGGAAGTGGCCATCGTCGAGGCGGTGACATCGAACCATGCGCCCGCCGTCGTGCCGGGGCAGGTGGTGGTGCGGATTGATCCGCGCTATTTCCGCCCGGCCGAGGTGGAGACGCTGCTGGGCGATCCGACCAAGGCGAAGGAAAAGCTGGGCTGGACGCCCCAGATCACAGCACAGGAGATGTGCCGCGAGATGGTGGTGGAAGATCTGAAAACCGCCAAACGTCATCGCCTGCTGAAGGAGCACGGGCTGGATCTGCCGGTGTCGATGGAGACCTGATCCGATGAAGATCTATGTGGCAGGCCATCGGGGCATGGTGGGCGGCGCGATACTTCGCCGCCTGCAGGCGCAGGGGGTGGCGACAGTCACCCGGACCCATGCCGAACTTGATCTGACGGATCAGGCGGCGGTGCGCGGTTTCCTGCAGGCCGAGCGGCCCGATGCGGTGATCCTGGCTGCGGCGAAGGTCGGCGGGATCCATGCCAACAACGCCTTTCCGGCCGATTTCATCTATGAAAACCTGATGATGGAATGCAACGTGATCCATCAGAGCTTTGCCGCCGGGGTGCGGCGGCTGTTGTTCCTTGGATCGTCGTGCATCTATCCGCGCGCCGCGGCGCAGCCGATGGCGGAAGAGGCCTTGCTGACCGGCGTCCTTGAGGCCACGAACGAACCCTATGCCATTGCCAAGATTGCCGGGATCAAGCTGTGTGAAAGCTACAATCGCCAGCATGGGACGGATTACCGGTCGGTCATGCCGACCAATCTGTATGGGCCGGGCGACAATTTCCATCCGACGAACAGCCATGTCATGCCGGCGATGATGCGCCGTTTCCACGAAGCGGTGCGCGAGGGGCGGGATGAGGTGGCGGTCTGGGGCAGTGGCACGCCACGGCGGGAATTCCTGCATGTGGACGACATGGCAGAGGCCAGTCTTTTCGTGATGGACCTTGACCGCGCGGTGTATGAGGCGAACACGCAGCCGATGCTCAGCCATATCAACGTTGGCACGGGCGAGGACGTGTCGATCCGCGAACTGGCCGAGATGCTGGCCGAGGTGACGGGGTTCCGGGGGCGGCTGGTTTTCGATACCTCGAAACCGGATGGAACGCCGCGCAAGTTGATGGATGTGTCACGTCTGGCCGCGATGGGATGGCGCGCGCGGACGCGGCTGCGGGACGGGATCGAGACGACGTATCGGTGGTTTCTGGACAACGCAGACGGCTTGCGGGGGGCCTGATCCATGCGTGCTGCCGGTTTCGTCATCCATCTGGCGCGGGCAGAGCGGCGGCGTGCCTTGGTGGCGGACCTGCAGCGCCTGTCGCCCGTGCCTGTGACGGTTCTTGCTGCGGTGGATGGCGGGCTGCTTGACGAGGCGGCAGTCGAGGCGGTGTATCAGCCGCATGATCTGTTGGAGCCGCGCTATCCCTTTGTGATCAGTCGGGGCGAGATCGGCTGTTTCCTGAGCCATCGCAAGGCGTGGCAGGCGATCCTTGACAGTGGTGCGGATGCCGGGCTGGTGTTCGAGGATGATGTGGTCATCGACCCGGAGGTATTTCCCCGTGCGGTCGAGGCGGCCTTGGGCTGGATGGGACGCGGTGACTGGATCGAGTTCCAGACGCGGCCTGTCGATGGCCCTGTGATCCACAGTGTGGGCGCGTTCCGCATTGTCGAGCCGCAGGTTCCGCCCTTCCGGCTGTCGGCGCAGCTGATCGGGGCAGAGGCGGCGGCGCGCCTGCTGGCCGTGACAGAGCGGTTTGACAGACCTGTGGATGGTGTCCTGCAGCTTTTGGGCGTGACCGAGCAGCGCATCCTGTGCGTGGAGCCATCGGGCGTGCGCGATGGCACGGCGGCGGCAGGGGGCACGACGATCCAGGCGAAAGGCACCCCGCTGCTCGCTGAACTGACCAAGAGCTGGCACCGTTCGGCCTATCGGCGGGCCATCCGCGCGCATGTGGCAAAGGCGCGGGCGCGAATGGATCAGCGTGACCGGCGCCCGTTGCGGTAGACGGCGTTCATCATCCGGCGCCGGACCCATGTCCTGCGATGGAAACCCTTTTCGCGCAGCCAGGCATCCAGTTCGGGCAAGAGGACGCCGCCTTCATACCAGCGCAGCAGCGACACCTCGGCCTCCAGCAGATGGATATGCCCAAGAAGGGCCGAGGCGCCCTTGAGGCAGAGAAGTTCTGCCCCCTGCACGTCAAGGGCAAGGATGTCCACGCTGTTTAAAGGGATGCCGGATTCGGGCAGAAGGGTATCGAGCCTGCGCATCGCAAGCTGTCTGACCTGCCCGGTTTCCTTGACATTTGCGTGTCGGTCTTCTTCCAGCTGGGCCTTGCGGAAGATGGAGCTTGACTGACCGTCATTGCAGAACACGAAGAAATCGGTGGGTTTCCCGTCCTCGTCGCCGATCAGCGCCTCGATCACCTGGTGGTGGGTCGGGGGAAAGCGCAGGAGACGGGCGAGCCAGCCTTCGCCCTGCCCGCTGCGCGCGGCCAGATTGGCACGGAGTGACCTTGCCGTGTCCGGGTCCGCCTCGACCCAGATGACACGGGCGGCGCCCCAGCGTTCGTAAAGTGCCGCCTCTTGCCCCTTGTGCGCGCCGACATGCACGATCGTCCTGCCGCGCAGGGTTTGCAGGCGTTTTGCGTAATACCGAACCAGATACATAGGCGCCGCTCCACGCGTGGCTGCTTGCACCCTTTAGCATGCCCATGGACAGTTGGTGAATTTTAATGCAGGCGCAGGCGGCAGCGGCACCGCCATGGTGCCCGGCGACAGGAGATCGGAAGAGCATGATCTATGTGCGCTTGGTCGGAGGGTTGGGGAACCAGCTGTTCCAATATGCCTGTGCGCGGGCGATGGCGCTGCGGCATGGTGTTGACGTCGTCCTCGATACCCGCGAATTGGCGCGCGGGGCGGCGCACGCGATCTATGGGCTGGATCGCTTTGCCATTTCCGCAAGGATCGGGGCGGATGCGGAATTGCCGCCGGCACGCGGCCAGATCCTGCGATATGCGCTGTGGCGGGCAGGCCTGATGCGGCCCCGCTTCCTGCGGGAAAAGGGGCTGGCGCTGAACCCGGCGGTGCTGGCCGCACCGGATGATACCTATCTGCACGGCTACTTTCAGAGCGAGGGATATTTTCGCGATCAGGCCGCAACGATCCGGGATGAGTTGCGCTTTCGCGCCGCACCCGAGGGGGAGAATGCCCGCTGGCTGGATCATATCGGGGCAGAGGCGCGGGCGGTGTCCCTGCATGTGCGGCGCGGGGATTATGTGGGATCGGCCAAGGGGCAGGCGGTGCATGGCACCTGTGATGCGGCCTATTATGTGCGCGCCGTGGAAGAGATCGGCAGACGCACGGGGATCGAGCCGCTGCTTTTCGTCTTTTCCGATGATCCGGCCTGGGCGCGCGAAAACCTTGCGCCCGGGGCCGAGATGGTGGTGCTCGACCACAATTCCGCTGCGGCGGGGGCAGAGGATCTGCGCCTGATGGCGGCCTGTCGGCACCACATCATTGCCAATTCCAGCTTTTCCTGGTGGGGGGCATGGCGGAACCCGTCGCCGGAAAAGGTTGTCATCGCGCCGTCGCGGTGGTTTGCCGATCCAGGCCTGCACAACCCCGATATCTGCCCGCCCGAGTGGGTGCGGATCTAGACCGCGCCCCTGATGATTTCCGCCGCGCGTCGGTGGACGTCTGCGTAGTGATCCGCGATGCGGGCGTTCGCTTCGATGGCGGTGCGGCGACGGTCATAGTCTTCGGCCGATGCGCCCTGAATGGCGGCGAGGATGTCGGCAAAGGTGGAACATTCGATAAGACCGGCGGGGTCGAAAATCCGGCCGACATTCGGCGCACCCCAATAGATGGGCACCGCACGGCAGCGCAGCGCGTCGATCAGCTTTTCGGTGATGTAGGAGGGTTCGCGCGAGTTTTCGATCACCACGGAAAAGCGATAGGGGGCCAGGCCTTCGGTCTTGTCTTCGATCGGGCGGTAGCCGCGCCCCATGACATCGAGCGCAAGGTTGCGCGCCCGGGCTTCATCAATCACCTCGTGGCGCAGTCGGTGGCCTTCGAAACTGCGCTTCGACGATGCGATGATCGACACCATCCTTGTCTTCTGCGCGTCGATTTCCGCGCTTGGGGCGACGAAGGAGGCACCGGCGATGAACTTTACCCCGTTCGGTATGGCGCGGATCAGCGCGTCATTCTTTGTCAGGATCCTGAAGAAGCGCCGATGAAACAGCCGGACAAGGCGCAGATGTTTGGCATGAACGGCATCGGGTTCCACGATCATGAGCGACAGTTGCGCCTTCCGCCGCCCGCGCGGCGAAAGATAGAGGCGTGTCTTGGGATAGGTGATCAGGTGGTCGGTCGCGGCCATGTCGGCCACCGTGCCTTGCGCCAAGCGGGCGGGGCGGCCCAAGGGCCAATCCAGCCGATCCAGCGGCAGGTTGGGCAGGCCTTCGGGCAGGCGCTCGGCATAGGGGATGATGGCGATGGCGGGGCTTTCCGCGGTGGGGTGGGGGCTCATCGGTCAGACATGTTGGAGGGAAGGAGGGGTGCCGGTTCCGCCAGCGGGGCAAGGCGTGCCAAGGCGGCGGGGCAGGTGGAAAGATCGGCCTGTGGTCATCTGTTTTCGATGGGCACATGACAGGACCATGGTCGGGGCCATGGTCGCATTCGCCCTTCCCTGATCGTTCTTGCCTTTGGGCATGGCCGTCGCACCCATGGTGGGCGTGACGCTTGCCCGGCGAGGGATGGGCCTGTCGCCGGTGACATGTGCCGCAGCCGTGACCGACCGCCAGTTTCCCTGCATCTGTTCCATGCTCCGGTTGCCGTGGTTGGGTAACAGGTCGCGGCGATGTTGAAAACCGTGCCAGCGCGGCCCCGGCAGGAAAAGGAAAAGCCCCGGCACGATGGCCGGGGCTTTGTCATGTCATCGCAGGGGAGGAGAGGCTTACGCCTCGGCCTCTTCCTTCTTCTCGACGATTTCCTCGCCGGTTTCCTGATCGACCATCTTCATGCCGAGCCGGACCTTGCCGCGATCGTCGAAGCCCAGAAGTTTGACCTTCACTTCCTGACCTTCCTTCAGCACCTCGTTCGGGTGGTTCAGGCGTTTGTTGGCGATCTGGGAGACGTGGACCAGACCGTCGCGCTTGCCGAAGAAGTTCACGAAGGCGCCGAAATCGACCAGCTTGACCACGCGGCCGGTGTAGATGTGGCCTTCTTCCGGCTCTGCCACGATCGACCAGATCATGTCATAGGCCTTCTTGATCGCCTCGGCCGAGTTGGACGCGATCTTGATCACGCCGTCATCGTTGATGTCGACCTTGGCGCCCGACGTCTCCACGATCTCGCGGATGACCTTGCCGCCCGAGCCGATCACTTCGCGGATCTTGTCGGTGGGGATGGTCAGCGTTTCGATCTTGGGGGCGTATTCGCTGAAGCCCTGCGGGGCGGACAGCGCTTTGTTCATCTCGCCCAGGATGTGCAGGCGGCCGTCTTTGGCCTGTGCCAGCGCCTGTTCCATGATTTCCGGGGTGATCCCGGCAACCTTGATGTCCATCTGCAGCGAGGTGATGCCGTTCTCGGTCCCTGCCACCTTGAAGTCCATGTCGCCGAGGTGATCCTCGTCGCCGAGGATGTCGGTCAGCACGGCCCAGCGGCCATCGTCTTCGAGGATCAGGCCCATGGCCACGCCCGCGACCGGGGCTTTCAGCGGAACGCCCGCATCCATCATCGACAGCGACCCGCCGCAGACGGAGGCCATCGAGGAGGAGCCGTTGGACTCGGTGATCTCGGACACCACGCGGATGGTGTAGGGGAAATCGGTCGGCGCAGGCAGGACGGCCTGAAGGGCGCGCCAGGCCAGTTTGCCGTGGCCGATCTCGCGCCGTCCGGGAGAGCCCACGCGACCAACCTCGCCCACCGAATAGGGGGGGAAGTTGTAGTGCAGCAGGAAGTTGGAGCGCGAGTTGCCGTGCAGGGCGTCGATGATCTGTTCATCTTCGCCGGTGCCGAGCGTGGTCACGACCAGCGCCTGCGTCTCGCCCCGGGTGAAGAGGGCCGAGCCATGGGTGCGCGGCAGGACGCCGGTTTCCGAGATGATCGGGCGCACGGTCTTGTTGTCGCGCCCGTCGATGCGCGCGCCACCGTTGATGATGTCGCCGCGCAGGATGGAGCTTTCCAGCTTCTTGATCGCCGCGCCGAGGTTGGCGTCGGCATTGTCTTCTTCCGACAGGGCGGCGCGGATCGCGTCCACCGCCGCCGAGATGGCGTTGGTGCGGTCCTGCTTGTCCTTGATGGCGAAGGCCGCGCGCATCTGCGCCTCGCCTGCCGCTTTCACACGGGCGTAGAGTTCGGAATAATCCGGGGGCGAGAAGTCGAAGGGTTCCTTCGCCGCATCTTCCGCAAGGTCGATGATCAGGTCGATCACCGGCTGCATCGCGGCGTGGCCGAACTTCACCGCGCCCAGCATTTCGGCCTCGGTCAGTTCATAGGCCTCGGATTCGACCATCATCACGGCGTCCTTGGTGCCGGCGATGACGAGATCGAGGCGCTGTTCGGGGTTCGACCGCAGGTTTTGCAGATCGTCCACCGACGGGTTCAGCACATATTCGCCGTTCGAGAAGCCGACGCGCGCCGCGCCGATCGGGCCCATGAAGGGCACGCCCGAAATGGTCAGCGCAGCAGAGGCCGCGATCATCGCCACGATATCGGGTTCGTTGTGCAGGTCATGCGACAGAACAGTCGCCATGACGAGGACTTCGTTCTTGAAGCCATCCACGAAGAGCGGGCGGCAGGGACGGTCGATCAGGCGCGAGGTCAGCGTTTCCTTTTCCGACGGGCGCGCCTCGCGCTTGAAGAAGCCGCCCGGGATTTTGCCGGCGGCGTAGTATTTTTCCTGATAGTGCACGGTCAGGGGGAAGAAGTCCTGCCCCGGCTTTGCGCTTTTCGCAAAGGTGACGTTGGCCATGACCGAGGTTTCGCCCAGCGTGGCGATTACGGTGCCGTCGGCCTGACGGGCAACCTTCCCGGTTTCCAGCGTGAGCGTCTCACCGCCCCACTGGATGGATTTCTTGATTACGTTGAACATCAGCGGATCCTATCTGAGGGTCACCGGCCCCTGCCGGCCCCCCGTTTGCATGGCGGCCCCATTGCCGCCGCCCCCTATCCTTCGCATGTGGCCGGGGGCATGGCCTCACGTCGCAGATGGGGCGCCGCATACAGGAAAAGCGGCGGTTTGGAAAGGATGCAGATTCGCCGCCCCCACAGCGCCTTTCGCGCCGCCGGATTTGTTCCGTGCCGCACGGAAAAGCAGGGCCGCTGGAAAGAGAGGTTTAAGATTTGCGTGGCAGGGTCACCCCATAACTGGAGGGACCCATGCTCGATTCCGGGACAAATCTTGACCGATCCATCAACCTTCGGCTGGTCCTGGATCAGGCCATTGATGCCGCAATCCTGATTGATCAGAACAACAGCATCATCTTTTTCAACGCCGCCGCCCGCCGCCTGTGGGGCTATGAGGACCATGAGGTGCTGGGCCGCAACGTGAAGATGCTGATCCCGGCGGAAATGCGGGGAAACCACGATGCCTGGGTGGATCGCCACCGCCGCACGCAGCAGAACCGGATCGTCGGATCCTCGCGCGAGGTGCAGCTGGAGCGCAAGGATGGGCGCAAGGTCTGGGTTTCGCTGTCACTGTCGCAGGTGATGGGCGAGGACGGATCACGCAACTATGCGGCCTTCGTCCGGGACGTGACCGAGGATCGCCGCAACCGCGAGGCCATTCGTCAGACGCTGGAACACACGATGGATGCCGTCGTCACGATTGACGCGCGCAACTGCATCACCTTTTTCAACGCCGCGGCGGAACGGTTGTGGGGCTATGGCGCGGCCGAGGTGATCGGGAAGAACGTCAAGATGCTGGTCCCGCCCGAGATGCGCGGCAACCATGACGGGTTCGTGGATCACCACCGCAAGACGGGCGAGAACCGGCTTGTCGGTTCCACGCGCGAGGTGCCGATCCATCGCAAGGATGGCAGCGTCGCCTCGGCGATCCTGCTTCTGTCGGCGTTCACGCAGGATGATGGTAGCCGCCTTTACACCGCGTTCCTGAAGGACATCACCCTGCAGAAACAGATCGTGGGCCAGACGACCGATGTCCTGCGCACGCTGCTGCGCAATGTCACCGAATTCAACCAGCGGATCGGGACCATCGCGCAGATGACAAACCTTCTGTCGCTGAATGCCTCGATCGAGGCGGCGCGTGCGGGGGATGCGGGGCGTGGTTTCGCCATCGTCGCGCAGGAGATCCGCACGCTGGCAAATCAGGTTTCGGCCATCACGGCCGAGATCGAGGGTTTGACGGCGAACGGAAGCAAATCGGTTGAAAACCTGGTCAACCAGATCTGAACGAAAACGCCCGCAACCATCGGCTGCGGGCGTTTTTGTTTCTGCCTTGCGACTGATGGATCAGCGACGCAGGCCGAGGCGCGAGATGAGCGAGGCGTAGCGCGCCTCATCCTTTGCCTTGAGGTAGTCCAGCAGTTTGCGGCGCTGGGCGACCAGCATCAGAAGGCCACGACGGGAGTGGTTGTCCTTCTTGTGGGTCTTGAAATGCTCGGTCAGCGTCGCGATGCGCGACGACAGGATCGCGACCTGCACCTCGGGCGAACCGGTGTCGCCCTCTTTGGTGGCATAGTCCTTGATCAGGCGGGCTTTCTCTTCAACGGTGATCGACATCGGAATCTCCTATCCAGAAGGGTGAAGGCACAAGCCGGGATGTCGTCCAGCAAGGCCGGTAAATGCCCCGAGTCGGCAGGACGCGGGACTGGGGGCGTATAGGGGAATTCCGCCCCGAAGAAAAGCGCCAAAACCCCGTTTGATTAACCAATGCTGGGAATTCCGGGCCGCGCCTGCGCGGCAATGCTGGAAAAACGGGGGCGATTCGGGCAGGCTGATCACGGGTGTTGGCAGGCGTTTCGCCTGTTCTGTGTGTGGTCAGGGGTGGCTTACATGTTTGGGTTGCTGGGCCTTGTTGGCCTGATGGTCGCCGGTATGGCGGCGGATGCGGTATCCAATACCGACCGGGATGAAGACGACGCGCCCGAAGGCGCCGAAGATGGCGCCGAAGATCCGGCAGTTTCCGAAGGGGATGCCTCTGGGACGGCGGATCTTCTGGCCTTGGCCTATGGCGATTCGGATGCGGCTGGCATGCTCACCAGCGATGATATCCCCGATGCCCCGGATGAGGCCGTCATCGCGCAGGGAACGCGGGGCGACGACATCCTGAATGGCGCTGGTGGCAACGATCTTCTGTCCGGTGGTGCCGGGTTGGATGCGATCGCGGGCGCGGGCGGCGATGACAGCCTGCGCGGCGGTGCCGGGGATGACACGCTCGATGCAGGCAGCGGTGATGACCACCTGCTGGGCCGGACCGGCGCGGATCAGATGACCGGGGGCGCCGGGACCGATACCCTGCGCGGCGGCGCGGGTGCGGATCACCTAGCCGGTGGCGAGGGTGCGGATCTCCTGTCAGGCGGCGCGGGGGCGGATACCGTGCTGGGCGGTTCGGACCATGATGATCTGCGCGGCGGTCAGGGGGATGACTGGCTGGCCGGTGGCGACGGGGATGATCTTCTGTCCGGCGATCAGGGGGCGGACACGCTGGATGGCGGCGCCGGAAATGACACGCTGAGCGGCGGGCCGGGGGCCGATTACCTGAACGCCGGGGCGGGGGATGACGTTCTGGTGCTGTCCGATGATACCTATGCCACGGGCGATGCCGGGGCCGACGAGTTCCGCCTGCTGGCCCCCGGCACATCGGTCATCGCCGATTATGACGCGACCGAGGATCGGCTGGTCGTGCTGTACCAGCCCGATGCCAGCGGCCTGCCCCCTGAGGTGAGCGTGCGGACCGAGGGGCCGGATGCGCTGATCCTGCTGGAGGGCGAGGTGCTGGCGCGTGTCAACAACGGGGCCGGTCTGACCCTTGCCGATCTTCAGCTGCGGGCGGGGTGATCCGGCGCGAAGAAGGGAAGGAAGGCGTCCAGCACGGCTGCGGGCGCCTCTTCCATCACGAAATGGCCGCAGTCACAGGCGCTGTCGGTCACTTGGGTGGCCCATCGCCGCCAGATGCCTGCCGGATCGCCCGTGCGCGCCGGAAATCCGTGCCGCCCCCACAGGAAATGCAGCGGTGCCGTGATGCGGCGGCCTGCGGCGCGGTCGGCCATGTCATGCGCCCGGTCGGTGGTGGCCCCGGCGCGGTAATCGGCGCACATGGCGTGGATGCGGGCCGGGTCCAGCGCCTGTGCGCGATAGGCGGCCAGCGCGGCGTCGTCGAACACGCCAAGCGATTTCGCCCGCGTCCACCCCTGCAGCGTGTGGTCGAGCCAGGCCACCGGATCGGCGGCGATCATGCGTTCCGGCACCGGCGCGGGCTGGGCGAGGAATGTCCAATGCCAGGCCGACATGGCAAGGTCATAGCCCCAGGCATCCCAGTATTCCGCCGTGGGTGCGATCTCGATGATCCCTAGCCGCCGCAGCCGCGCCGGATGATCCAGCGCCAGCCGGTAGGCCACCCGCGCCCCCCGATCATGGCCGAGGATATGGGCCGAGGGCAGGCCGAGGTGATCCATCAGCGCCACGATATCGGCGGCCATCTGCCGTTTGGAATAGGCGGTATGGGCGGCATCATCGGGCGGGGCGTCGCTTTGCCCATAGCCGCGCAGATCGGGGATGATGACCCGGAAGCCCTGGGCGAAGGCGGGCGCCACGCGCGCCCAGCACAGGCCGTTTTCGGGAAAACCGTGCAGCAGGATCAGCGGATCGCCCGCGCCGCCTTCTTGCACCGAAAGCGTGATGCCGGGCAGCGCGATGCGGCGGCGGATGAAGCCTGCGATGTCGGTCACGGTCATGGCCACTGCTCCGGCTGGCGGTCATAGCCGATATAGAGCGGGTGCTTGGGGTGCCCGTCCTTGGACAGGCCCAGCGTGAACAGCGCCCGCCCGGTGCCGCGCAGCAGCGCCTCTACCTGCGCGCCCCGGCCCAGATGCGCGCCATGGGTGCCCCAGGCGCAGATGATGCGATCCGCCCAATCCGTGGCGCTGTCGCGGATCGCGGCATCGTTGGCGGGGCCGACGGGATCGGCCACCGCACGCATCACGCGCGGGTCGGTGGCGCGGAAGGCGAAGATGTTGGTCACCCGGAACGCGCCAAAGCCCAAGGCCCGCGCGCGGCGTTCGCAGCGCTCTACCGTCGGGTCATTCTGGAATTCGGTCGCGGTCGAGGGGTTCAGCATCACGAACAGCGCCTTGGGTCCGGCCGGGTTCCAGACACGGGTCAGCAGATAGCGATAGGCCTCGCAGGGGGAATAGACGGCGGTGGACGCGGCGTCGCCCTTCTGGTGATGGCGTGTGATCATTTCGCGCCTATCGCTGGACCTATGGGTGTGGCTGGCCCGTTGGGATTTTCGGGCCAAGCTTATTTTTCACGCCCGGCCAAGGGAAGGGGGGATCAGTTGAACACGCGCGAGGGGTGCAGTTCGCCCGCCTGATACCGCCCGATGGCGATGGCGCGGCCCTGATGGCTGGCCCAGACCTCGGTGCCCCAGTCGATCCCCGACGCGATGACCATGCCCGGATTGCCATTGCGCAGCCGCGCCGCCCCTTCCGGCGTGGCGATCACCTGCGGCAGGTCGGCAAGGCCGATTTCCAGCGGTTTCAGCAGGCTGTCGATGGCATCCGTGCGGGCGAGGCGGTCGATCTCTTCGAGGTTGACCCCGTCGGCGGCATCGAACGGCCCCGACCATTCGCGCCGCAGCCACAGGACATGGCCAAGGCATCCCAGCGCGCGGCCCAGATCGCGGGCGATGGACCGGACATAGCCGCCCTTGCCACAGACCATCTCGAGAAGCGCATGATCGGCATCGGGCCGGTCGATCAGCGTCAGGCTTTCCACCCAGAGCGGGCGGGCGGCCAGATCCAGCGCCTCGCCCTCGCGGGCAAGGTCATAGGCGCGCGCGCCGTCCACCTTCACCGCCGAGAATTGCGGCGGCACCTGTTCGATCTGGCCGCGAAAGGCGGGCAGCGCGGCCTCGATATCGGCATCGGTGGGGCGGGTTTCGGTGGTTTCGATCACCGCGCCTTCGGCATCATCTGTGCTGGTCGCAGCGCCGAAGCGGACCATGAAGCGATAGGCCTTCAGCGCATCCGTCACCAGCGGGACGGTCTTTGTCGCCTCGCCCAGGGCCACGGCCAGCACCCCGGTTGCCGCGGGGTCCAGCGTTCCGGCATGGCCGGCCTTTTGCGCCTGAAACGCCCATTTCACCTTGTTGACCACGGCGGTCGAGGTGATGCCTGCCGGTTTGTCCACGATCAGCCAGCCCGAAACCGCCCGGCCCTTCTTGCTGCGCGCCATGCTGGCCCCCCATGTGCAGAGGGGCGCGTGCTAGCGAAGCCGGGGGCGGGCGTCAACCGGGCTTGGCCTTGGGTGCCGTTTACCCTTTCCCCCGGCGCGCTTCGCCTGCTATGCCTGCGCGCATGACATGGACATTGCCGAACATCCTGACGGTGATCCGTCTTCTGGCCGCACCGGGTGTGGCGCTTATGTTTCTGTATTTCCATCGTCCTTGGGCGGACTGGTTCGCGCTGGCGCTGTTCATCAGCGCAGCGGTGACGGACTGGTTCGATGGCTATCTGGCGCGCGCGTGGAAGCAGGAATCGAAATTCGGCGCCATGCTGGACCCGATCGCCGACAAGGCGATGGTGGTGATCGCGCTGGTGATCATTACCGGCTATTCCGGTATGAACCCGTGGCTCATCCTGCCGGTGACGGCGATCCTGTTCCGCGAGGTCTTTGTGTCTGGCCTGCGCGAGTTTCTGGGGGCGAAGGCGGGGCTTCTGAAGGTGACCAAGCTCGCCAAATGGAAGACGACGGCGCAGATGGTGGCCATCGCGATCCTGTTCCTTGGCACGGGGTTGGAACATATGGAGGGGATCGCCCGCCATGGCATGACGGTCGAGCAATATGCCGAACTGGTGACGCAAGGGCTGGCCGATCCGATCCGGTCCTGCGGGACGCGGGGCTGTTCGTCCTATGCCACCTTGGTGGGGCTGGTGCTGATCTGGGTGGCGGCGATCCTGACGCTGGTCACCGGGTGGGATTACTTCCGCAAATCGCTGCCCTATCTGAGGGATGGCAAATGATCGACGTGTTGTATTTCGCATGGGTGCGCGAAAGGATCGGCCTGCCGCGCGAGCGGGTGGAAACCGCCGCGCCCACGGTGATGGCGCTGGTCGAGGAGTTGCGCGCGCGGGAAGAGCGCTATGCGGTGGCCTTCGCGGATCTGGCCAGCCTGCGGGTGGCGCTGGATCAGGAACTGGCCAGTTTTGATGCGCCCTTGGCCGGGGTGCGCGAGGTGGCGTTTTTCCCGCCGATGACCGGGGGCTGAGCATGCGCATCGCGGTGCAGGAGGCGGCCTTTGACCTTGGCGCGGAAGCGGCGGCCTTTGCCGCCGGGGCTGCGGGGGCGGGGGCCGTGGTCACCTTTACCGGCGTGGTGCGCGGGGACGGGGGCATCACGGCGATGGAGATCGAACATTACCCCGGCATGACCGAACGCGCGATCGCCGCCATCGCGGATCAGGCGGTGGCACGCTGGTCGCTGATCGACGCGCTGGTGATCCATCGCCATGGGCGGCTGGCTGTGGGCGAGGCGATCATGATGGTCGCCACCGCCGCGCCGCATCGGGCCGATGCCTTTGCCGCGGCAGAGTTCCTGATGGATTACCTGAAATCCCGCGCGCCCTTCTGGAAGAAGGAGACCCGCGCCGATGGCGCGGCCTGGGTTGCGGCCAAGGAGGCGGATGAGGCCGCGCTTACCCGCTGGTGAAGCGCGCCCGCCATGCGGGCAGCACATCCCCCGGCATCGGTTCGGCCAGATAGACCGCCCGCGCGATGGCGCGGGCAAGGCAGCAGGCCGCGGCATGGCCAAGGCGGAAGGCATCGCCCAAGGGATCCGTCAGGGGGCGGTCGCCGGTCGCTGCGGCAAAGACCAGATCGCCGTCGATCAGCGTATGCGATGGCACCAGCGCCCGCGCCATGCCGTCCTGCGCCGCCGTGGCCAGCCGCAGACATTCGGCCTGTGTCAGCGCGGCATCCGTGGCGACGATGGCGATGGTCGTGGCCTCTCCCCTCCCCTTGCTGGGTGGGGGTTCGTGATGGGGGTCATGGGTGGTTGCGGGGCCGAGACCGCCGAATTCATCGCCCATCTCCCAAGGCGCGGCCCAGAACTGCGCCCCATCGCCCGCCGTGGCCGATCCCAGCGCATTGACGGCGACCAGTGCGCCGACGGTATGCCCGCTTTCCAGCACGGCGGAGGCTGATCCAACGCCCCCCTTCCAGCGCCCGCTCAGCGCCCCGTAGCCCGCCCCTGCCGTGCCGAGGGCGGGCCGGTCCGTCGCCGCCGCCAGCGCGGCCCGGCCCAGATCGTGATAGGGGTTGCGGTCCCACCGCTTGTTGCCGCCGTTCAGAAGATCGAACAGGATCGCGCCCGGCACGATCGGCACGCGCTGATCGCCGACGGAAAAGCCGCGCCCCATCGCCCGCAACCCATCGGCCACGCCGGAGCAGGCATCCAGCCCGAAGGCCGACCCGCCCGAAAGGACCAGCGCATCCACCTGCTGCACCAGCCGATCCGGCGCCAGCAGATCCGTCTCGCGCGTGCCGGGGGCGCCGCCCATCACATGGACGGCCGCGGTGAACGGACGGTCAGCGGTCAGGACGGTGACGCCCGATCGCAGCGTGGCGTCATGGGCATGGCCCACCCGCAGCCCGGCGACATCGGTGATCAGGTTGCGTGGCCCCGGCCGCATCAAGCCCCTCCATGACCCGGCCGACATGGCGGCGATCCGTCATTGGGTCGCATGACGGGCGCCATGGGGCAAGCGAAAGCGGCGCGCGTCAGATCGGCCGCCGGAAACCGTCATAGGGGGGATGTTTCGGCCACGAAAGCAACGAATCCCCGCCCCGCACCCGGCAGAGGGGTTGACGCAAATGTGTTCACACGTCCTTCTGTGTTCGAAATTCTAAAGCCGCAACCTTTCAAGCCGGGTTCCCGACGTGCCATCCATCATCCTTAGACTGACCGCCCTCTTGGCCCTGCTTGGCCTTGCTGCCTGCGCCGATGTGCCCAACAGCGGCGCGTCCACGCCAAGCGCTGCGGATGTGCCGCCGCATTATCAGGCCGTGCAAGATGGCGAATACCTGATTCCCCCGGTGGAGCCGATCCATCTGTTCGGCACCAATCCGCGGACCGAGGTGGATTATGCGGGGATCGAGGCGCCGGGGACCATCGTCGTCGATACCTATGCGCGCGTGCTGTACTATGTTCTCGAAGGCAACCGCGCCATGCGCTACGGCATCGCAGTGGGGCGGGAAGGGCTTTCCTTCCGCGGCACCGGCTATGTGGGCCGCAAGGCGGAATGGCCGTCCTGGACGCCGACCGCGAACATGATCCGCACGCGACCCGATCTCTATGCCGAATATGCCGGCGGCCTGCCGGGCGGGTTGGATAACCCGCTGGGGGCGCGGGCGCTGTACCTTTATCGGGGTGGGCGGGATACGATGTTCCGCATCCACGGCACCATCGACAACGCCTCGATCGGGCGGGCCACCAGCGCGGGCTGTATCCGCATGTTCAATCAGGATGCGATTGACCTTTACAACCGCGCGCAGAACGGGGACCGCATCAAGGTGCGCACGTTGCAGGAAAGCCTCGCCGCGGAAGGCCCGTTCATGGACGATGCCTTTGGCCGCGCCGTTCCCGACACGCCCGAGAATCGCGAACGCCTGATCACCGATACGGCGGAGCTTGCCGCCGCCGAGGCCCGCCAGCGCGAGGAAGAGCTTGCCGCCGCCGCCGAAGCCGAGGCCGAGCTTGCCCGTGAAGAGCGTCGCCGCCTGCGCCAGTGCCGCAACCGCGGGATTGACGAGGCCGACTGCCCGGTGTTCCAGGACCTGCCGGGCTGAACGGCCGCCCCCGTCGCGGGACATGCAGAAAGGGCGAGGGAAACTCCCTCGCCCTTTGTCATTTGTCCCATCGGGGCGGTCAGCGGATGACGTAATCCTTCAGCGTCGTCTCGACCACTTCCCACGTTCCTTCGAACCCGGGCCGGATGATGCAGCTGTCCCCCGCCTTCAGGTGAACGGCCGCGCCGTCCTGCTCGGTCAGGATCGAATGGCCCTCGTGGATGTAGACATATTCCCATTCGGTATAGACGATCTTCCACTTGCCCGGTGTGGATTGCCACATCCCGCAGGAGATGCCGTCGCGGTCTTCCACCGTCCAGTTGGTATGGACCGGGTCGCCTGCCAGCACACGCTCAGGGGCGGGGCGATAGACCTCAGGGGTGATGCCGTCGCGCGTGACGCGCTGGGTGAAGGACATGGGGATGCTCCGCTTTGCCTGCGCGCATGGAAGGCCGCCGCAGGGCGCGGGTCAAGGGGGCTTTGTCCCCCACGTCACGCCGCGCTGCAGCGGAGAAATCTTGCTGTCGCGGCGCGGCTATGCCTCTATAACAGGCGGAATTGAGAAAAGGGACCCGCTGATGAGCGCCACCGCCCCCGTCCGGCCCGTGTTGCCGCCCGATATCACCGCCCGCAAGGGCGGCGTGCCGCTGGTGGTGCTGACGGCCTATACCACCCCCATGGCCCGCCTTGTCGATTCGCATTGCGACATCGCGCTGGTGGGCGATTCGGTGGGGATGGTGCTGCACGGGATGCCATCCACCATCGGCGTGACGCTGGAGATGATGATCCTGCATGGCCGCGCCGTCGTGCGCGGGCTGGGCAAGGCCATGGCGGTGATCGACATGCCCTTCGGCAGCTATGAGGAAGGCCCCGCGCAGGCCTATCGCAACGCCGCCCGCCTGATGACGGAAACCGGCGCCCCTGCGGTGAAGCTGGAAGGCGGGCAGCATATGGCCGAGACCATCGCCTTTCTTACGGCGCGCGGCGTGCCGGTCATGGCCCATGTTGGCCTGACCCCGCAGGCGGTGAACACGCTGGGCGGCTACAAGGTGGTGGGGCGCGAGGCCGAGGCGGCAAAGGTTATGGCCGATGCGCGCGCCTGCGAGGCGGCGGGGGCCTTCTCCATCGTGCTGGAGAAGGTGCCAGTGGGGCTTGCGGGGCAGATCACCCATGCCCTGCGCATCCCCACCATCGGCATCGGCGCCGGGGTGGAGTGCGACGGTCAGGTTCTGGTGATCGACGACATGCTGGGCATATTCACCGATTTCCGCCCGAAATTCGTGAAGCGCTATGCCGATCTGGGCCGCGCGGCGGATGAGGCGATTGCCGCCTATGCGGCCGAGGTGCGCGCCCGCGCCTTTCCGGGGCCGGAACACGGTTTCGCGGATCAGGTGAAATCTTGACGGTGATCCTGCGGACGGTGGCCGAACTGCGCGCGGTCGTGCGCGGCTGGAAGGCCGAGGGGCATGTGGTGGGCGTGGTTCCCACCATGGGCGCGCTGCATGAGGGGCATCTCAGCCTTGCCCGCCGCGCCAAGGCGGAATGTGGGCGGGTGATCACGACGATCTTTGTCAACCCGATGCAGTTCAACAATCCCGATGACCTGAAGAAATATCCCCGCACCGAAGAGGCGGATGCGGCGCTGCTGAACTGGGTGGGCGTCGAGGTGATCTTCGCCCCCGCGCCGGACGAGGTCTATCCCCCCGGCTTCGTGTCAAAGGTCACGGTGGGGGGCGTGTCGGGCCCGCTGGAAGGCACCCTGCGCCCGGGGCATTTCGAAGGGGTGGCCACGGTGGTGGCCAAGCTGTTCGGCATGTCGCAGGCGGACCGGGCCTATTTCGGGCAGAAGGACTGGCAGCAGTTGCAGGTGGTGCAGCGGCTGGTGGCCGATCTGAACATGGCCGTCACCGTGGTGGGCTGCGAGACGGTGCGCGATCCCGACGGGCTGGCCATGTCGTCGCGCAACCTGCGCCTGACGGCCGAGGGGCGCCGCCGCGCGCCCGCGCTTTATGCCGCGATGCTGGCGGCGGCGCGCGATGTCCGTTCGGGCGTGCCGGAGGCGCAGGCGATGGCCCGCGCCACGGCGGCGGTGCTGGCCGAAGGCTTCGACAGTGTGGAATACATCGCACTGCGCGATGCCGAGACGCTGGAAGCCGTCACCGATCCCGACCGCCCCTTGCGGATGCTGGCGGCGGCCTGGATCGACGATGTCCGCCTGATCGACAATATCGCCGTCTGAGGCGCGCTAAAGCTGCAGCCTGTCTGACTGCATCGAGGCGAAGTGGCCCGCCTCGCCCCCCGCCCGGCGCTGCGCGGCAAAAGGTTCCATGCGCGGATCGGCGGCGCGCAGGATGCGGGCCGACAGCCGGGCATCCTTGGCCAGATAGAAACGCCCGCCGTGATCAAGCGTGATCGCCTCCAGCCGGTCGAACAGGGCCTGCGCCCGCGCCGTGGCCGGGAAATCCAGGGCCAGCGTATGCCCCGGCTGCGGGAAGGAAACCCCCGTTCCTTCCGCCCCCAGCCGTTTCAGCACGGCAAGGAACGACCCCTGACCGCTGGCCGAAATCGCCTGCAACAGGGCTGTCATGCCGGCCCGGGCCGTGGCATCGGGCAGCACGCATTGGAATTGCAGGAAACCCTTGCGCCCGTAGATGCGGTTCCAGCCGAGGATCGCGTCGAGCGGGTAGAAATAGCTGTCCCAGTCCACCAGTTGCGTGCCCTGCTTGCGCAGGCCCGCCTGCCAGTAAAGCGCGTTGAAGGCGCGCACGCTGTAGCGGTTCAGCGCCACGCCCGGCAGATCGACGGGCACCGATTTCTTGCCCTTGGCGCGCGGCAGGGGCGGGTGGCGGCCCAGCTCATCCCGCTGGGCATGTTCGCCCGTCATCACAAGGGAACGGCCCATCGCATCGCCGGTGGCCAGACAGTCGATCCACGCCACCGAATAGGTGGCCGAAGTTTCGGCATCCAGCAGGTCCATCGCGGCGGCAAGGTTTGCGGCGGGCGTGGTGGTCTGGCGGATCCAGCCCGTCTCTACCGCGCGCAGGCGGATCGCGGCGCGCAGAATGATGCCGGTCAGGCCCATGCCGCCCACGGTGCGGTCAAACAGATCATGGTTGTCGGCGGGCGTGCAGCGCTGCACCTGACCCGCGCCATCCATCACGTCGATCCAGTCGATGGTGGCGCGCATCCCGCCATCGCGGTGGTGGTTCTTGCCATGCACATCGGCGGCGATCATGCCGCCCAGCGTCACGAATTTCGTGCCGGGCGTGACGGCGGGAAACCATCCCTGCGGCAGGAAGGCGGCGATGATGTCGCCGAGCAGGATCCCGGCCTCGGCCACCAGTTGGCCGGTGGCGGGATCGAAGGCCAGCACCCGATCGAACCGCCGCATGTCCACGGTCTGCCGCCCCACCGCGCTGTCGCCATAGGCGCGGCCATTGCCGCGCGCGATCAGCGGGCCATCCGCCAGCGCCGCGCGCAACCCGGCCTCGTCATCGGGCTGCACCAGCCGCGTGTCATGCACGGGCGTGCGCCCCCAGCCGGACAGTTTCATGCCACGGCCTCGCGCCGGGTGAAGACGTATTTGCTGTCCAGCTTGTATTTCACCACATAGCCCACCGTCAGCCCGATCACCGCGCCCAGCTCGCGCATCGCATCCGTCTGCCAGATCAGCCAGAAGGCGGTTTCCGTGGCCCAGAAGACGGCCGTCGTCACCAGCCCCATCACCGTATAAAGCAGGAACTGCTGCCCGCCCGCGCGCAGGCCGGTGGTCGCGTCGTTGAAGATATAGCGTTTGTCGAGGATGTATTTCAGCACCAGCCCCGCCGCCGTTCCCGCCAGCATGGCCAGCGTGAACACCGCCGCGCCTTCGCCTATGGCGAGCACGATGCGCTGCACCCCCAGATTGGCCAGCGTCGCCAGCACCGCAAAGGCGCCATAGCGCAGGACCAGCGTCGTCCGTGTCACAGCATCGCCCCCACGCCGATGAACCCCACAGAGGCCAGCAGGCAGACGCGGCTGACCTTGTCCTTCACGGCATAGATCACCGGATCGTCGTGCATCTGCCCCCGATGGGTGATCAGCACGATACGGGTGATCCAGTACAGCTGGATGACAAACACCCCCCACAGCACCGCAGGCTGGCTGTAGAGTTCGCGCACATCCGGCGTGTTGAGGTAGAGCGCAAGCACGAGCACCGACACAAAGCCTGCGCCCAGCGCGATCATGCTGATGATGGGCAGGTCGTTCACATGGTAGCCCCGGCCGACCACGTCCAGCTTGCCCCGCTCGGCCAGATCCACCAGTTCGGCCTGCCGCTTCACCGCGGCCAGCGCAAAGAAGAAGAAGATCGCGAAGGCGAAGAGCCAGACCGAAATCTCGATCCCCGTCGCCACGCCGCCCGCCACGATGCGCAGCGTGTAAAGCCCCGCCAGAACGCAGATGTCGATCACGATTTTGCGTTTCAGATGCAGCGAATAGGCCGTGGTCAGCACGAAATAGCAGGCCATCATCGTGACGAAGGGCCATCCCAGCGGGATCGACAGGCACAAGCCGCCCATCAGGAAGGCCGGCGCCAGGAAGGTGCCCATGGCTACCGGCAGCGCGCCTGACGCGAAGGGGCGCTTGCGCTTGCGCGGATGGGCGCGATCGGGGCCAAGGTCGAGCAGGTCGTTGAGCAGATAGACGCCTGACGCGATCATGCTGAAGGCGGCAAAGGCCAGGAACCCCTGCAGCAGCGTCGGCGCATCCATGCGGTGCGCGGCCAGCACCGGCACGAAGATCAGCACGTTCTTCAGCCATTGATGCGGACGCAGCGCCTTGAAAAAGGGGCGCAGCATGGGCTGGGCGGTGACGATATGTTCGATGGGCTTGCCCAGCGCCTCGGCCCGGCGGGCGACATCGGGCTTGGCGTTCACGGTGATGATCGCCCCCGCCTCGGCCCAGACGGCCAGATCGGCGGCATGATCGCCCATATAGGCAAAACGCCCGGCCCCGAAATGCCGGGTCAGGAAAGCGGCCTTGGCGGCGCCTTTCAGATTGGTCTGCCCGTTCGATCCATGGGTTTCATCGAAGATGCCCAGATGCGCGGAAATCCGGTCGGCCAGCGCCTGATCCGCCGCCGTCACCAGCGCGGTGCGCCCGCCGCTGGCACGCCAGTCGCGGATATGGTCCAGCACCACCTCGTCATAGGGCAGGGTGGTCACATCGACATGCGACCGTTCGGCCAGCATCCGCTTCAGCGCCGCGCGCCCGCCCATCAGGGCCGCCATCGCCTGAAACGGGCTGCGCCAGTTCCGCCCGAAGGCCGACCAGAAGCTTTCATGCAGCATGTCCGAACGCACCAACGTGCCGTCCAGATCGACAACCAGCACCGCCTGATCCGGCATCGCCTCCGGTGGGGGTGGGACGTCCATGATCGGCATGGGGGCAGGATTGGCGGTCATGCAAGGGCCCTTTCCTCGGTCGTGGTGGGGGCCTGCCGCAAGATTCGCGCCACGAAGAGGACGGTGGCGATGTTCAGCAGGGCCTGAACCGACGGGAAGATGTTAGGGTCTTCATAGGTAGGCACAAGCCCGCTTGAATCGCGGATCAGCGTGGTGGGGATCCCCCAGACGGTGGCCACCCAGAGCAGGCCCAGCAGGATGGTCATCTGCCCGGGACGGGCGCGGGCGATAAGGCGCGTCGCCAGCAGGGCCAGCGCGACGCCGACCAGCGTCATGTCATAGTCATAGGCGTAAGGGCTGATGAACAGCGGGGCCACGATGGCCGCCGCCACCAGGACCACGCGGTCCACCCGGCGATAGGCCATGAACAAAAGCCCCCCTACCGTCAGCAGGGCAAAGATCGACTGCACCGCCAGCGCCAGTTCGGCCGGGGCGCCGAAGCTGCGCAGGAAGGCATAGACCGACACCATCCGATGCAGCGGATAGACCCCCATCTTGAGGAAACCCATCGCCTCGGCCGAGGCGGAGAGCATCAGCGTGAACATCTCTGTCCCGAACACCGCCGCCGCCGCCGCCAGCGTGACAAGGCAGGTGGCGATCGCCAGCGCCGCCAGCCGCCACTGCCCGGTCAGGATCGCGGCGGCGCCGATGCCGATGGCGATATGCGGCTTGATCGCCGCAAGGCCCAGCGCAAAGCCCGCCCGCAGGTGCGGCGCGATGATCCCCCGCGCCGCCAACGCGACCAGCCCCGCCACGAGAAGCCCGTTCTGACCCGTGCGCACGTTCACGAGGATCGCGGGAAAGATCAGCAGGAACACCAGCCCCAGATGCCCCGGCGCCAGGTTGCGCACCGCCACCACATAAAGCGCAAAGCTGAGCGGGACGAAGATCGCATAGCTGATCCAGATCGGCACCGCCCCCAGCGCCACGCTGAGGAAATTGTACTGCGGGGGATAGGTATAGGGCATGAAGGATTCGCTATCCAGCACCGTGGCCTGCGCGGCGAACAGCGTCGTGGTGCGATAGGCATCGTCGAGCCGACCATCCCAGTACAGCCAGCCTGCCAGCCAGAAGGTATCAATATCGGTCATCACATAGGTCGTCAGACCTTCGGATTTCATGTAGAAATCCACCACCGTCTTCAGCCCGGCCACAAGGCACAGCAGTGCCAGAATAAGGATCGTGCGGGGTTTCGCCAGTTCTTCGGTGGCCGAACAGGGCACGGAGATCGGGCTATGGGATGCAGAAAACATGCGAAGAAATCTCCTCGTTCAAATCTTCAGTCGCTTGAATACAGGTTCGGGAATGTTGCGGATGATCAGCATGACCAACCACCAGATGGGCCGGACATAAATGACATTGCGGCGCTTTTCCTGTGCCGCGAAAATCGCCTCGGCCACTTCTTCGGGCGTGGCGGTCAGCTTGGCGGGCAGGTCCATCCCCGCCGTCATCCGCGTGGCGATGAAACCGGGCGAGACGGTGATCACATGCACGCCCATCCCCGCCATCCGGTTGCGCAGGCCGGACAGATAGGCGGTGAACCCCGCCTTGGCCGATCCGTAGATGTAATTCGTGGCACGCCCCCGGTCGCCCGCGACCGAGCTGATCCCGATGAGGGTGCCGGAACGGCGGGCGGCAAAGGCATTGGCCAGATGGCCAAGGATGCTGGCCGGGCCTTCGAAATTGCTGCGCATCACGGTGATGGCGGCGGCGATGTCCTGCTCATCCTCGGCCTGTTTTCCCAAAAGGCCCACGGCGCAGACCACCACATCCGGTAGCACCGGCAAGGCGGCTACAAAGGCGCCATGCCCCGCCACATCCAGCGCGTCGAAAGGCAACAGCGTGACTGCCACCCGGTAGCGTAGTTCCAGATCGGTCTTTTCCGCCGCCAGCCGTTCGGGATCGCGCGCGGCCAGTTGGATCGCATAACCGGCGGCGGCATAGCGCCGTGCCGTGGCGCGGGCCACATCGGAGCGGGCGCCTAGAAGAAGGACGGTCCCTTTCGGCGTCACGGTGGGTTGGGTCGTCACAGGTCTGCCCCTCTGTTCAGTCTTCATCGCCGGGCCGACCGCGAAAGGCGCGGCCACATTCAGAGAACGGGGCTATTAGACGGTTTTGGCGGAATTGTGTCCTATTGGGGAACAATGCGGGCAAAGTCGCGCAGCGGGCCGGTGGGCTGCGTCAACTGAGCAGATCCTGCAACACCAGTGCCATCACCTTGGCACTGTCGATCATGTCCTGCACCCCCACCCATTCATCCGGCTGATGCGCCAGATGCAGAAGGCCCGGGCCATAGGCGATGCAGTTCTGCAGCCTGCCGATCCTGTCGATATGCTTCTGGTCGTAGGTGCCGGGGCTGACCACGTAATCGGCCACCTGCCCCAGTACGCGTTCGATCGCGGCGGCGGTGGATCGCACGATGGGCGCCCCCCGGTCAGTTTGGGTGGGCTGCACCTCGAACAGGTCGCGGATCGTGTAGCTGAAGCCGGGGCGGCGGCTTTGCACCCGGTCCAGCACCGCGCGCAACTCGGCCTTCACGTCATCCACCGCTTCCTCGATCAGGAAGCGGCGGTCCAGGACGATCCGGCAGCGGTCGGCCACACAGGGCGCGGGCAGGCCGGTGTAACCTTCGGGGGGCTCCGCCTCGCCGCCATGGATGGAGTTGATGTTCAGCGTCGATTGCCGCGCCTGCGGCGGCACCACCGGCATCGCCGTCTGGCGCGTGGCAAGCAGGGGGTAGAGGTGATGCTCGATCTCCTCCAGCACCGCGCCCATGTGGCGGATCGCACTGTCCCCCAGAAAGGGCATGGAGCCATGCGCGATCCGGCCATGGGTTTCCACCTCGGCCCACCAGACGCCGCGATGGCCAAGGCAGATGCGATCCTTGTGCAGCGGTTCGGGGATGATGACGTGCTGCACCCGCGCGGGCGCGAAATAGCCCCGCTCGGCCAGCCAGGCCACGCCGCCATAGCCGCCCGATTCCTCATCCGCCGTGGCGCTGATCTCGATGCTGCCGCGCCAGTCCGGGGTGGTGGCAAGAAACGCCTCGGCCGCGATCAGGCTGGCGGCAAGGCCGCCCTTCATGTCACAGGCGCCCCGGCCATAGATGCGGTCGCCGTCCAGTTCGCCGCCGAAGGGATCGCGCGTCCAGCCATGGCCCACCTCCACCACATCGTGATGGCTGTTGAAATGCACGCAGTCCCCCGCCCGCCCCGATGCCATCCGCGCGACCATGTTCCAGCGCGGAAAGGCATCGCTGTCGCCCGGCGCGCCTTGCGCACGGATCACCTCCACCTCCCAGCCTTGGGCCAGCAGGCGCGCGGCAAGATAGTCGCAGATGGCGCGGTAGTTCCGACCTGGCGGGTTCAGCGTGGGGATGCGGATCAGATCCTGCGCCAGCCCGATCAGGGCGGCCCGGCGGTCATCTATGGCGGCGGTCAGAGGGTCGGTCATGCGCCGATGGTGGCCGCGCCGCGCCCGCCTGCCAAGCGGAAAGCGGGCGACGGCTTGCGATTGGCCGGGCGGCACGCCACATTGGGGCAGGTGGACGGGGGTTGTGATGCTTGCCTTCTTCAAGCTGGCACTGTTTGGCTATCTTGCCTTGGCGGTGATCTACTGGCTGCTGTCGATCTATGCCCGCTCCGTGGAACGGGAGCGGCTGGAAAAGGCATACGACCATGGCGATGTCGCAGGTTCGCGCGACGCCTTCATCGCGGCAGGGCTGGCCGCCTATGACCACAGCCTGCGGCGGCGGCTGATCTGGCTGGTGTTCGTCATCCCGACCGTGGTGGTGGTGGCGCTGGTCTGGATCCTGAACTTCAGTTGAGGCGGAAATGCGTTTCTTGAAATGGACAGTCTACGGCATCGCGGCTTTGCTGATCTTTGCCTTCCTGCATTACACCCTGCCGCAGACCGACATCGTTCGCATCGTCGGCACCGAGAACCGCCGCATGGATCTGGGCGAGAACAGCTGGTTCTGGGCCGCGCCCGATGTGGGGACGGGATCGGGAACCAGCCGCGACGTGTTCTTCATCAATGCCGTCTATCCGAACGGCAAGACGATGGAATATCGCAACGAAGATACCGGCTGGGGCTGGCCGCCCTATTTCAAGATGAATTCCTCGTCGCTGAACACCTCGGCCAAGGAACTGCAATCGACCGCCGCCGCGCCGAAATGGGTGGCGATCACGCATTACGGGTGGCGCAACCAGCTTTTCACCATATTCCCCAACGCGATCTCGCTGCGCGAGGTGGCGGGGCCCGATACCCGCGTCATCCCGTGGATCAGCATCATCATCCTGACCGTTCTGGCGGGCATCCTGTTCATGATCCGGCGCATGTGGCTGCAGTTCCGCGAACGCATGATCGAACCCGCGGTGATCGAGGCGCAGGAAACGCTGGATGATCTGGACCGGAGGGCGGATCGCGCCAAGGCCGGGGTGGGTGGCTGGTTCCGGCGCGTGACGGGGCGGAAGTAGGTTGACTGTCCCGCGCCGCCCGGATTGGGTGGCGCGATGTTGATGCGGTTCATCCTGGCCAGCGGGGCCACCAATCTGGCCGATGGCGTGGCGCTGGTCGCCTGGGCCTGGGCCGCAACGCTGCTTACCCGCGATCCGTTGCTGGTGGCGCTTGTGCCGCTGGCGCTGCGGTTGCCGTGGTTCCTGTTTTCGCTTCCTGCTGGCGTCGTGACGGATCGGGTGGATCGGCGGCGGCTGATCCTTGCGATGGATGCGCTGCGGGCCTTTTCCTTTGGTGTCACGGCCTTGATCGTCTGGCTGGCCTCGCCCCTGCCTGCGGCGCCAGAGGCGGGGGTGGCCCTGCCGGGCCTGTTTGCCGGGATGGTGCTGGCCGCGCTGTTGGTGGGGATGGCCGAGGTTTTCCGCGACAACGCCGCCCAGACCCTGCTGCCCGCGCTGGTGGGGCCGGATCGGCTGGAGGCGGCGAACGGGCGGTTGTGGAGCGTGGAACTGATCGGCAATGCGCTGGCAGGGCCTGCCATCGGTGCGGCCCTGATCGGGCTGGCGGTGGCGCTGCCATTCGCGGCCAATGCGGCGGCCTATGGGGTGGCGGTGGCGCTGGTCGCCTCGCTTTCCGGGCGGTTCCGGGCCGAGGCTGCGGGGCCGCGCGACTGGCGGCGCGAGGTGAGGGAGGGGTTCGATTTCCTGCGCGGCCTGCCCATCCTGCGCGATCTGGCGCTGATCACAGGGGTGTGGAACCTGCTGCATCAGGCGATGATGGTGGCGCTGGTCCTGCATGTGCAGGAAAACCTTGGGCTTTCTGCCGGGGTTTACGGGTTGATCCTGTCAGCGGCGGCGGTGGGCGGGATCGCCGGATCGCTGCTTGGCCCGCGGATCGTGGCGCGGATGGGCGCGGCGCGGACGGCGCAGGTGATGCTGCTGTCCTCGGCCCCAGCCTTTCTGGGCGTGGCGCTGGCGCCGGGGGCCTGGACGCTGGCACTGTCGATGGCGCTGTTCGAGTTTTCGGGGCTGGTCTGGAACCTTGTCGTTGTCTCGCACCGCCAGCGGATCATTCCGCCCGCGCTGCTGGGCCGGGTGAACAGCCTCTATCGCTTGATTGCCACCGGGATGATGCCGCTTGGACTTGTGCTGTCGGGCGCGGCGATGGCGGTGGCAGAGCCGGTTTTCGGGCGACCCGTGGCGCTGGTCCTGCCCTTCTGGCTGGCGGCCGCAGGGGCGGGCCTGCTCACGCTCTGGGGATGGCGGGCGGTCGGGCGGGGATTTGCCCGGTCTTAACCCCGTCGGATCAGATCGGCGGCGCGTTCGGCGATCATGATGGTGGGGGCGTTGGTGTTTCCCCCGATCAGCGTCGGCATCACGCTGGCATCCACCACGCGCAGACCGTCCAAGCCCTGCACCCGCAGGGTTGGATCCACCACCGCCATCTCATCCCGCCCCATGCGGCAGGTCCCCACGGGGTGATAGATCGTATCGGCCCGGGCGCGGATATCGGCCTCCAGCGCCGCATCGCTGCCGTCATGGGGATAGAGGCGCCGCCCGCGCCATGGGGCGAGGGCGTCGGCAGACATCGCCTGTTCCATCAGCCGCACGCCGGCCTTGAGCACCTGCAGATCGCGGGGGTCGGACAGGAAACTCGGGTCAATGCGCGGCGGCCGGGCGGGATTGGCGTCCTGCAGGCCCACGCTGCCCCGGCTGTGGGGGCGCAGAACGCAGATATGGGCGGAATAGCCATTCGCCAGATGGATGCGGCGCATGTGGTCATCCACGATGGCGATCACGAAATGCGCCTGCAGATCAGGGCGTTGCAGGCCCGGGCGGGAATGGAGGAAGGCACAGCCTTCCGCCCCCGGGGTGGTCAGGACGCCCGTGCCATGATCGCGGAAGGGGCGCCAGCCGCGCAACAGGCGCATCAGTCCGGCCGGGTTGAACCCCACCACATCGGGGCGCAGCGACCGCCAGATCAGCGTGTGGTCAAGGTGATCCTGCAGGTTCTGCCCCACGCCGGGCAGGGCGTGATGCACGGGGATGCCATGGGCGCGCAACTCATCCTCCGGGCCTATCCCGGAAAGGAGCAGCAGATGGGGTGAACCGAAAGCCCCCGCCGAAAGGATCACCTCGCGCCGGGCGCTAAGCGTGAGGCGGCGGCGATTATGCCGGACCATCAACCCCGTGGCGCGGCCCTTTTCCATCACGATCCGCTCGGCCAGCGCGCCGGTCAGCACGGTCAGGTTGGGACGCTGCATCACCGGATGCAGATAGGCGGCAGCGGCGGAACAGCGGCGGCCCTTCCTTGGGCCATGGTGGAACTGCGTGACCTGAAACAGCCCCGCGCCGGTCTGATCGGGGCCGTTAAAATCGGGGTTCTCGGGCAGTTGCAGGCTTTGCATGGCCTGCACGAAGGCCTGGGTGATGGCGTGCGGGCTGGCCTGATCGGTGACCTGCAGGGGGCCACCGGCCCCGTGCAGCGCGGATGGGCCGCGCGAATTTCCC
The DNA here is from genome assembly GCF_009908315.1 of Paragemmobacter ruber. Classification (GTDB taxonomy): domain Bacteria; phylum Pseudomonadota; class Alphaproteobacteria; order Rhodobacterales; family Rhodobacteraceae; genus Paragemmobacter; species Paragemmobacter ruber. The sequence goes on along the minus strand of NZ_JAAATW010000001.1, from coordinate 1,201,986 downwards.
TCTGATTTCAGAAAGTAAGGCAGGACGGAGCGCCAATCCCAACCCTCTGCCCCGAGATCGGCCCAATCGTCGTAATCGGACGGATGGCCGCGCACATAAAGCATGGCATTGATGGCAGAGGATCCGCCCAGCGCCTTGCCCCGGGGTTGATAGCAGCGCCGACCGTTCAGATGCGGCTGGGGCTCTGTGCCAAAGGCCCAGTTGTGCAACGGGGGCCGCCCGGAAACCATGGCCGCGACCATGGCGGGGGTGTTGATCAGGAAGGATTTACCCTGCCCCCCAGCCTCGACGAGGCAGACCGACACGGCAGGATCCTCTGACAGCCGTGCGGCAAGGACACAGCCCGCCGAACCGCCGCCCGCGATGATGTAGTCATAGGCCATCTGTCCCCCCACCGTGCCGCTGCCTCACCCTAGTCGCGGCGCGGGCCGATGCGGAAGCGTGACGCTGCGGCGGGCGGGCAGGGGGACGTGCGCCGTCGCGCGCCCATGGGGGAAGGATGCGCCGATGTAGGATGGGCAATCTTCTGCCCATCCTACGTGGCGTCACCCCCGCAGGGTGCCGCCGGTGGCCTTGGTCACCTTTTCGATGACCTTGGCAGAGACCGCCTCGATCTCGGCCTCGGTCAGGGTCTTGTCCGTGGGTTGCAGGCGCACCGTCAGGGCGATGGATTTCTTGCCCGCACCCATCTGCGCCTCGGCCTTCTCGCCGGTGAACTGGTCGAACAGGCGGACGCTTTCGATGAGGGCTTTGTCGGCCCCCTGCGCGGCGTTGATCGCGACCAGCGCCTCTACCCCTTTGTCCACCACGAAGGCGAAATCGCGTTCCACCGCCTGCAGGTCGCTGATCGCCAGCGCAGGGCGCGTGGGCGTCTTGGCCTTTGGCATCGGGACATTGGCGACAAGGATGGTGAAGGCCACCGCCGGTCCCTTCACCCCAAGTGCTGCCAGCACGCGGGGATGCACCTCGCCAAAGGTCGCCAGCGTGTTCGGGCCAAGCCCGATCACCCCGGACCGTCCCGGATGCCACCAGCCCGCGACCTTGCGCGTGATCTGCACGCGGGCGGGTGCGCCCAGGGCGGCCAGCACCGCCTCAGCATCGGCCTTGGCGTCGAACACATCGACCGGGCGGCGGCTGCCATAGGGATCGCGCGGGGCGCTGTGGCCCACGAGCAGGCCCGTGGCTTGCAGATGCTGTTCCCCCGGTTCACCGCCGTGGAAGGCGGGGCCGATCTCGCACAGCGCCAGATCGGCAAAGCCGCGCGCCTGATTGCGGGCGGCCGCGCGCAGAAGCCCCGGCAGCAGGTCGGGGCGCAGATGCGTCATCTCGGACGAGATGGGGTTATCCACCCGCACGGCATCCGCCCCGCCGCCGAACAGCGCGGCTGCCTGTTCGTCGATGAAGCTGTAGGTGACACATTCATTGTAGCCGAGCGCCGCCAGCGTGCGGCGCGCGGCCTTCTCCCGCTGCTGCGCGGGGGTGAGGATCGGTTGCGGCACGCCCGGCGCGGTGCGGCGCATCGGTTTGCCTTCCAGCCGGGTCAGGCTGGCGATGCGGGCCACTTCTTCGACCAGATCCGCCTCGCCCAGAATATCGGGGCGCCAGGTGGGGGGGGTGGCCATGTCGCCGTTCAGAGTGAAGCCCAGGGCCTCCAGCGTGCGGCGCTGTTCTGCCTCGGGGATATCCATGCCCACAAGCGAGATGACGCGCGCCGGGTTCAGCCGGTAGGCGCGCGACACATCGGGCACCGCGCCATCCATCGCGATATCCGACGGCGTGCCGCCGCAGAGATCGAGGACCATCTGCGTGGCAAGGTCCAGCCCCGGCAGGGTGAAGGCCGGGTCCACCCCGCGTTCGAACCGGTAGCGGGCATCGGAATTGATCTTCAGCGCGCGGCCCGTGGCGGCGATGGTGATCGGGTCCCAATAGGCGGATTCGAGGAAGACATCGGTCGTCGCGTCGGTGCAGCCCGACACCTCGCCGCCCATGATCCCGGCCAGCGATTCCGGCCCGGTGTCATCGGAAATCAGCATCATGCCGGCTTGCATCCTGTAGGTCTTGCCGTCCAGCGCCAGCAGGTCTTCGCCGCCTTCCGCCGGGTGGATGCGCAGCGCGCCCTTGACCTTGGCAGCGTCGAAGACGTGCAGCGGGCGGTTCAGGCCGAAGGTGAAGTAGTTGGTGATATCCACCAGCGCCGAGATCGGGCGCAGGCCGATCGCCATGAGGCGCGATTGCAGCCATGCGGGCGACGGGCCGTTGGTCACCCCCCGGATCAGGCGCCCGGCGAAAAGGGGGCAGCCCTTGGCCTTGAGCGTGGGGGCGATTTCCACCCGGATGGGGCAGGGAAAGGCGCCGGTGATCGTGGGGATCGGCAGGGGCTTGAGCGTGCCAAGCCCGCGCGCGGCCAGATCGCGCGCGATGCCGCGCACACCCAGCGCATCGGGGCGGTTGGGGGTGATCTTGATATGGATCATCGGGTCCACCGCCGCGGGGCGGTTCGCGGCCAGCCAATCGACGAACTTCTCGCCCACCTCGCCCGAGGGCAGTTCGATGATGCCGTTATGTTCGTCGGACAGTTCCAACTCGCGCTCGGATGCCATCATGCCGTGGGATTCCACGCCGCGGATCTTGCCCACCCCCAGCGTCACGTCGATGCCCGGCACGTAATCGCCCGGCTTGCACAAGACCACGGTGATGCCCGCCCGCGCATTGGGCGCGCCGCAGACGATCTGTTTTTCGCCCTCATCCGTCAGCACGCGGCAGACGCGCAGCTTGTCGGCATCGGGGTGCTGTTCGGCGTGCAGGACGCGCGCAAGGGTAAAGGGCGCCAGCCGGGCCGCCGGGTTGGTGACATCCTCCACCTCAAGCCCCAGATCGGTGAGGGCGTAGAGGATGTCCTCCAGCGTGGCCCCGGTATCGAGGTGATCCTTCAGCCAGGAGAGGGTGAATTTCATCGTGCCGGTCCCTTCGGAAATGCAGGGCAGGGATTAGCGCAGTTGCGGCGCGAGGGGAAGGTGGCGGGAAGGCGGCGCTGGGGTTTCCGGGATGGAAACGCGTTGTTCCGCGCGAACCCGCAGCTTTGCCCTAAACTGCCACATTTTCGGACCGTGCGGGTGGCATCCCTTGGCCCATGGACCCGATGTTTAAAGTACCCGACCAAACCCGCCGCGTGCCGGCATGGCGATTGATCCTGATCATGGGGCTGTCGCTGGTTGCGATATTGCTGCTGTTCATCTGAGACAGGGCCGACCTTGCAAAACGCAGAAAGCCCCGCCGCGGCGGGGCTTTCCATTTCCGTCGGGCCGGTCAGCGGCTGAGGCCGCCGGGCAGATCGGGCATGTCCAGCGCGGCGAATCCGTAATGCCGCAGCCAGCGCAGGTCGGATTCGAAGAAGGCGCGCAGGTCGGGGATGCCGTACTTCAGCATGGCGATGCGGTCGATCCCCATGCCGAAGGCGAAGCCCTGCCATTCATCGGGGTTCACGCCTGCCGCCGTCAGCACCTTGGGATGCACCATGCCGGAGCCCAGAATCTCCATCCACTTGTCGCCCTGGCCGATCTTGAGCTGTCCGCCTTCCCACGAGCAGCGGATATCCACCTCGGCCGAGGGTTCGGTGAAGGGGAAATGCGATGCGCGGAAGCGCAGCTCGACCGAGGGCACCTCGAAGAAGGCGCGGCAAAACTCCTCGAGGCACCATTTCAGGTTGGCCATGCTGATGTCGCGGTCGATGGCGAGGCCCTCGACCTGATGGAACATGGGCGTATGGGTCTGGTCCATGTCCATGCGGTAGACGCGGCCCGGGGCGATGACGCGGATGGGGGCGCCCTTGTCCATCATGGCTCGGATCTGGACCGGCGAGGTATGGGTGCGCAGCACATGCGGCGGGCGGTTGTCACCCGGCGCGCGGTGCATGAAGAAGGTGTCATGCTCCTGCCGGGCGGGGTGTTCCGGCGGGATGTTGAGCGCGTCGAAATTGTACCAGTCGCTTTCCACCTGCGGGCCTTCGGCCACGGCAAAGCCCATATCGGCGAAGATGGCGGTCAATTCCTCCATCACCTGAGACACGGGGTGGATGGTGCCCATGCGGCGGGGCCGGCCGGGCAGGGTGACATCCAGCCATTCGGTGCGCAGCCGTTCGTCCAGCGCGGCATCGGCAAGGCCGGCCTTGCGGGCGCGCAGCGCGGCGTCGATTTCATCCTTCAGCGCGTTCAGGCTGGCCCCGGCCGCCTTGCGGGCCTCGGGGTCCATCTTGCCCAGGGTGGCCATCATGGCGCTGATCTCGCCCTTTTTCCCAAGGGCCGCGACGCGCACCTCTTCCAGCGCGGATTCGTCCGTGGCATCGGCGACGGCGGTCAGATACTTGGCCTTGAGCGTGTCGAGCCCGTCCATGGGGTGCCTCCTTCGGGTGCGAGGCGGTGGTAGCGGGACAGGGCCTGCGATGCAAGGGGATGGGGCGCGCGCCGCGCCGCGTGGCGCCCGGGCCCGGGCGTCGCAGGGGGCTGCCACCCCGTCGCCCCTGCGGGGCTCACCCCGGCGGGTATTTTTGCCAAGATGAAGGGGGCGGACGCGGTTCGGGGATCAGCCGCCGTTCGCGCGGATGGCGGCGGCGATGCGGGTGGCGATGGCGGCGCTGCCCTTGGGCGAGGGGTGGACCATATCGGCCTGATGCAGCGACGGATCGCCCGTGGGGACGACATCCGACATCGGCAGGAAGATCATGCCCGGATCGCGGGCATCCAGCCGGGCGAGGCGGCGGTCAAGCTCATCACCATAGACCTTGCAGGACCGGATGGGGGTGAAGAGGCCGGGATTGCGCAGATAGCCCGCCCAGACGACCTTTGCCCCGGTCTTGCGGATGCGGGAGACCAGCGCGGGGATCGCGCCCGCCGTGGCATCGGCCGAAATCAGGCGGTCCACCATGCCATCGCAGCGCCCGCAGATGCAGCCGAAGACCAGATCATTGCCGCCGCCGTTCATGACCACCCAGTCCCAGTTGCCCTTCTGCTGCTGCGCGGGGATGCTGAGGCCCGCCGCGCCGGAGATGGGCAGGATATAGATCATCCGTGCGGCATAGACGGAGCGGTCGATCACCTCTTCGCCCAGTTGGCGTTCGATCCCTTGGGCCACCGACCGGCCCGCGGCGCGATTGGCGGCCATCATCGAATCGCCCATGAGCAGGATGCGCGCGTCCTTGGTGCTGGAGGTGACCACCTCGCCGCAGCCGGACAGGAGGAGGAGCAGGGAGAGGAGGGCAATCAGGGGGCGCAGCATGAGGCGGGTCTTTCGATGAGGGTTCGCTTGTCCTTGTGACCCACAGTTACGGACAATTTCATGGAGCTGTTAAGGCGGATTCCATGCGTTTTTGCAGATTTTACCCGCATAGGTTGTTTTAATTGGCAGGGTGCGGGGTAAGACACGGGGCATAGCTCGGCTGCTATCCGCGACCCGCATGCAGCAAAGCAAAAGGCCGCCCGGCAGGGGGCGGCCTTTCGTTTAAGGGCTGATCAGAGGATCAGGCCAGCGCGGCCTTGGCCTGCGCGGCGATGGCGTTGAACGCCTCGGGCTCGTGCACGGCGAGATCGGCGAGGACCTTGCGGTCGACTTCGATGCCGGCCTTGGCCAGACCGTTGATGAACTTGGAATAGGTCATCTCGAGGTCGAACAGACGGACAGCGGCGTTGATGCGCTGGATCCACAGGGCGCGGAAGTTGCGCTTGCGGGTCTTGCGGTCGCGGGTCGCGTACTGGTTGGCCTTGTCCACCGCCTGCGTGGCGGTGCGGAAGTTGCGCGAGCGCGCGCCGTAGTAGCCGGAGGCGGCCTTGATGACTTTGCGGTGACGGGCGTGGGTCACGACACCGGATTTGACGCGGGACATTCTGATGTTCTCCTTACCGGTCGTAGGGCATGTATTTCTTGACGATCTTCGCGTCGCTGTCGTTCAGCAGCATCGTGCCGGACGCATCGCGGATGAATTTCGTCGTGCGCTTGATCATGCCGTGGCGCTTGCCGGCGACGCCGGCCTTCACCCGACCGGAGGCCGTGAAGCTGAACCGCTTCTTCGCCGCCGACTTGGTCTTCATCTTGGGCATTTCCATCTCCGTGGTTGCAGGCGCGACTCGGCATGCCACTTTGGCCGGCCGCGCGGGTATCGCAAGGTGGGCCGTATAGGCGGGGCGGGGGTGCGGTGCAAGGGGAAAAGCGCGCGCCTCAGGGCAGATAGCGGCCCAGCACCTCGAAGAACAGATGGGGCAGGGTGGCGGGGTCCAGATCGAAGCCGCCCGCCAGCACGGCCCAGACCGCCATGCCAAGCCCGGTCACAAGGCCGATCCCGGCGGCGACGGGCGGGCGGTCGTCGATCAGCGCGGCCAGCAGGGACGGAATGGCAAGCGCCATGAGCGCGAGGCCGAGAAAGAACAGAAGGTCATGATCCATGGCCGCGCCCCGCCGCCCCGCCCCGCCCCGGCTTCAGGAGGCAAGCCCACGGATCACGCGGGTGAACACGGCCGGAATGTCGGACAGCCCATAGCCCGAAGGGTTGCGCGCCGCCGCCAGCCCGATCAGGACCATGCCCGTCAGGCAGATGATCCCGCCAAAGCGCGGCAGGCGGTCCTGCGTCCAGGCATTGAGAAGGGAGGGGATCGAGAAGACGGTCAGAAGGATGCCGATGACCAGCGACAGATCGTTGATGTTGACCACGGGAACACCCCCTAAAACATACCCCTAAAGCACATCCCCAAAAGCACGGGGCCCGCATCGGTGATGCGGGCCCTGTCAGCTTATTCAGGATCGACGCGGTAGATCAATCTTTCGTCGCAGGGCGCCACGCGCAGGATGTTCGTCGTGCCCTGCACGTTGAACGGAACGCCCGCGGTCAGCACGATCTGATCCTTTTCCGAGGCAAAGCCGTAGGTGCGCGCCGCGCGGACGGCCGAGATGACGGCGCCCTTGAAGCGGTCCTGCTCTTCGGTGATCACGCAGTGCGCGCCCCAGGTCAGGCACATGCGGCGGGCGGTTTCGATCAGCGGCGTCAGCGCGATGATCGGCACGCGGGGCCGTTCGCGCGCCACCAGCGAAACCGTGGTCCCCGATTGCGAGAAACAGCAGATCGCCTTGATGTCGGCGCTTTCCGCAATCTCGCGCGCGGCGGCCACGATGCCATCGGCCACGGAGGTGCGGTTGACGTGGCGGCTTGCCTCGATGATCTGGCGATAGACGGCATCGCCTTCGACGCTGATCGCCACGTTGTTCATCGTGGAGACCGCCTCGATCGGGTATTTGCCCGCTGCCGATTCCGCCGACAGCATGATGGCATCGGCGCCTTCATAGATGGCGGTGGCGACGTCCGACACCTCGGCCCGGGTGGGCATGGGCGATTCGATCATCGATTCCAGCATCTGGGTGGCGACGATCACGGGTTTCGCCGCCGCGCGCGCGCCGCGGACCAGTTTCTTCTGGATCGGCGGCACGGAATGGACGGGCAGTTCCACGCCCAGATCACCGCGCGCCACCATGATGCCATCCGACACCTCGAGGATGGCGTCATAGGCCTTTACCGCGGCCGGCTTTTCGATCTTGGACAGCACGGCGGCGCGGCCCTTGGCCAGATCGCGCGCCTCGATCACATCCTCGGGGCGCTGGACGAAGGACAGGGCGAGCCAGTCCACCCCCAGTTCGCAGACGAATTCCAGATCCTTGCGGTCCTTGTCCGACAGCGCGGCCAAGGGCAGCACCACATCCGGCACGTTCACGCCCTTGCGGTTTGAGATGGTGCCACCCACCGTGACGGTGCAATTGGCGAAATCCTTGCCGCAGGTGTCCACCCGCAGGCGGATCTTGCCGTCATTCACCAGCAGCGACGCGCCCGGTTCCAGCGCGGCAAAGATCTCGGGGTGGGGCAGTTGCACGCGGGTGGCATCCCCCGGCGCGGGGTCAAGGTCCATGCGGAAGGCGGCGCCTTCGACCAGCTCCTCGCCACTGGGCGCGGCGAAGGTGCCCACCCGCAGCTTCGGCCCCTGCAGATCGGCCAGAATGGCGACGGGGCGGCCGGTATCGGCCTCCACCTGGCGGATGATGCTGTGACGGGCGCGGATGTCGTCATGCGTGCCGTGCGACATGTTCAGGCGGAACACGTCGGCGCCCGCCTCGAACAGGGCGCGGATGGTTTCGTAATCGCTGGAGGCCGGTCCGAGCGTGGCCACGATCTTGACGTTCCGAAGGCGTCTCATATGCCTCGTTCCTTATGCAGTTCTTCATTTTGTCGTGGGCCGCGCGTCTTATGGCGCAATCGGTGGGCTGGGGCAACTGGCGCTTTTCCTTTCGTCAGAATAAATGACGAATTCATGAAAAGGCCGGGGGAAAGCTGGGGATGGATGCCTATCGGATCATCGGAGAGGGGCGCCCCGGGCGCTGGCTGGTGACCTGCGACCATGCCTCCAACCGGGTGCCGGACTGGGTGGCGGGCGGCGATCTGGGGATCGGGCCTGCGGATATGGGCCGCCATATCGCCTATGACGTGGGGGCGGCAGGGCTGGCCTGCGCGCTGGGCGAAGGTCTGGACAGCCCGGTGGTGCTGTCGGATTTCTCGCGCCTCGTGATTGATCCGAACCGGGGCGAGGATGACCCGACGCTGGTGATGAAGCTGTATGATGGCACCATCATCCCCGCGAACCGCCATATTGACGCAGGCGGCGTGGAGGCGCGGCTGGACCGGCTCTATCGCCCCTATCATGCGGCGCTGGCGCGGTTGGCGGCGCGGCGGCCGGATGTGGTGATCGTGGCGATCCATTCCTTCACCCCCTGTCTGAAGGGGCGCGCGCCCCGGCCATGGCATGTGGGGGTGCTTCATTCGCATCTGGACGGGCGGCTGAGCCATACGCTGATTTCCGTCCTGCGCGCAGAGCCGGATCTCTGCGTGGGCGACAACGAACCCTATTCCGGCCATCTGCCGGGGGACGCGATCGACCGGCACGCGCTGCGCCACGGGCGGCAGAACACGCTGGTCGAGGTCAGGAATGACCTGATCGCCACGCCTGCGGCGCAGGCCGCGTGGGGCGCCCGGCTGGCGCCGCTTTTGACGCGCGCGCTGGCCTTGGCCGGGGGCTGACGGCGCGGCGCCCGGGTTCGGGGTGCGATATGGCAGGCGCTTTGTTCCGGGTGCCGGGCGGATCGCGCGGCAAGCGCGGGATTGTTTCCGCAATCCGCCCCCGGATTCTGAAAGTTTGACAGAATCATCCGAAGCCATGTCACTGGTCTGCCTGTGTGATTTCCTTGTGCGAGTGCCACCATGTTGCTTTTGCTTGCGTCTCTTCTCCCCATCGCGCTGATCGGCATGCTGTCCGGGGGGGATGACGAACCCGCGCCCGAGGCCGACGCCGGGGATGGCGCATCAGACGTGCGTCTGGGCGGCGAAGGCGACAACACCATCAACGGCGACGCCGATGATGACCTGATCGTCGGGTTCAAGGGCGATGATCTTCTGCAAGGCGCGGCGGGTGTGGATCTTCTGGTCGGGGATCAGGGGGCCGATACGCTGGCGGGTGGACCGGGCAATGACATCCTGCTTGGCGGGCCCGAGGATGACATCCTGCGCGGCGAGGACGGCCGCGATCTGCTGGTCGGTGGCGCGGGCGATGATTCCGTGGTCGGGGATGCGGGGGATGATGTCATCGTCGGGATGGATGGCGCCAACACGCTTGAGGGCGGGGCAGGCAATGACGTGCTGATCGGGCTGACCCCGGACCGGCAGACGCCCTCTGAAATTCTGGGCGGGCTGGAGCGGCCCGATTTCTCGGAGGCTGTGGCGGCCCGTTTCGGCACCATTGCGCCCGCGCTGGAGGATCGGATCCTGCGCAATCTCTTCTCTGTCGGCGGCGAGGCCAGCGCCGATGTGATGCAGGGCGGCGACGGCGACGACCAGTTGATCGGCGATCGGGGCGATGTGATGACGGGCGGTGCGGGTGCCGATGCCTTTGTCGCGCTCGCCCCGCCGCAGCCTGACGATCCGACCGATCCGAATGTCGGGCAGGTGGTGCGGGTCGAAGACTTCGATCCGCTGGAGGATCGGATCGAGGTGCTGACCGAAGCGCAGGGCGACGTCGCCCTTGCGGTCGAGGAACAGGAACAGGGCGTCATGGTCACGCTGAACGGGGCGGATGTGATCTATCTGCCCGGTCTGCGCGCCGAACAGGTGAATGTGGCCGATATCGTGGTATCGCGCGCCTGATCCCGGCGGGCCTTTTGGGGGGTGGTGCGCGCGGGTTGCGCGCCCTACTTTCCCCATCAGGAGGATCGCACCATGACGCAGATCGACGATGCCACGATGCAGGCGCTGGAAGCCGCGGCCTTTCGCCGCCTGCGCGATCACCTGCGCGCCCGGACCGACGTGCAGAACATCGACATGATGAACCTTGCCGGCTTCTGCCGGAACTGCCTGAGCCGCTGGATGGCCGAAGCCGCCGCCGAACAGGGCGTCGCGCTGGACAAGGAAGAGGCGCGCACGCTGGTCTATGGCATGCCCTATGACGACTGGAAGGCGCTGCATCAGGCCGAGGCGACCGAGGCGCAGAAAACCGCCTTCAGCGAATCCATCAAGACGCACGGCTGACGCCCCCCACCCGCGCCCCACCAGACTCACATGGCGCGGCCTGATGCCGTTTCAGTTGGGGAACTGGAACGGGATTTGCAGATGCTGGAGCTTGCCCTTTTCTCGACCCTGCTGCCCGCCTTGGTGGGCGGCCTTGCCTGGCACATGTGGGACGCCGAGGATCCCCAAGCCGAGACTGGCGACGAAAGCCCGCCCGCATCGGCGCCCGATGCCGATGCCGGCCGCGATGCGGCGCTGGGCGAGATGATCGACGGTACCGACGGGGCCGATGTTCTGGATGGCCGGGGCGGGAATGACCGTGTCACGGGAGGCCTGGGCGCGGACACGATCTTTGGCGGCACCGGGGCGGATACGGTGCTGGGCGGGGCGGGGGACGATTCGCTCTGGGGTCATTCGGGCGATGACCTGATCGACGGGCATGAGGGTGCGGATTCCATCGGCGGCGGGGCGGGGGATGACACGATCTTCGGCGGCACGGGCGATGACAGCATCGCCCCCGGCACGGGGCGCGATGTGGTGGCAGCAGGCGCGGGCGACGATCTGGTGACGATCTGGCCCGAAACGGACAGCGATACCGTGTCGCTGGGTGAAGGGAATGACTGGCTGGATGCGGCCTCGGCCACTGCCGGGGTGATGGCCGAGGGCGGGGCGGGCGATGACGTGCTGGTGGGTGGCGCAGGGGCCGATACCCTGAGCGGGGATGATGGCGATGATACGCTGATCGGCGGGGCGGGGAATGACCTGCTGATCGGTGGCGAAGGCTATGACGTGCTGCGCGGCGGGGCCGGGGCGGATGTGATCCGGGGCGGGGCCGGGGATGTGTTCAACTTCGACAGCGGTGATGACCGGCTGGAACTCCTGGCCGACGGGCCCGCGCTGGGCGGATGGGAAACGCCGGTCGTCACCGATTATGTCCCCGGCGAGGATGAGGTTGTGGTGCAGCTTTCCGGCCTGCGCGATCTGTCGGGCCTGTCCCTGCGGCTGGAGGAGGACGGCAGCGACACGCTGGTGATCCTGAGCGCGGTCGATCCCGACCTGCCGTCCGAGGTGGTGATGCTGCGGCTGGAGGGCGTTTCCGCCGCCCGCGCGCAGTTGCAGGATTTCTCGCTGCAGGCCGCCTGACGGAAGGGCGCGTTTGGCCCTCGCGGTCAGATGGCGGCCTTGCGCATCTCGTCAAGGTAGAGTTCCCGCAGGCGCGTCGCCACCGGGCCGGGCTTGCCCGATCCTACGGCCGCACCGTCGATTTCCACCACGGGCATCACGAAGATGGAGGCGGCGGTGGAAAAAGCCTCATCGGCGGCCTGCGCCTCGGCCACGGTGAAGGGGCGTTCCTCCACCTCGAACTGCGCCTCGGCGGCAAAGCGGAGAACGGCCGCGCGGGTGATGCCATGCAGGATGTCGCTGGACAGGTGCCGGGTGATGATGCGGTTGCCCTTCACGATATAGGCGTTGTTCGAGGTGCCTTCGGTCACCACCCCGTCCTGCACCATCCAGCTGTCATCGACGCCCGCCTTCTTGGCCATCATCTTGGCCATGGACGGGTAGAGCAGCTGCACCGTCTTGATGTCGCGGCGGCCCCAGCGGATATCAGGGATCGAGATCACCTTGAACCCCGTCCGCGCGGCGGGGGCATCGGCGAGGTTGGGGATGTTCTGGGTGAAGGCCACGATGGTGGGCGTCACGCTGTCATCGGGAAAGACGAAGGACCGGTCGCCCGGATTGCCGCGCGTCACCTGCAGATAGATCATCCCCTGGTCGATCCCGTTCAGGCGCACCAGTTCGCGGTGCATCTCCAGCAGCGCGTCGTCCGTGCAGGGGGCGGCCATGTCCAGTTCATCCAGCGAACGGTGCAGGCGGATGATATGGCCTTCGAAATCAATCAGCTTGCCGTCCAGAACCGACGTCACCTCATAGACGCCATCGGCCATCAGGAAACCCCGGTCAAAGATCGACACGGTGGCCTGATCTTCCGGCAGATAGGTGCCGTTGACATAGACGGTGCGGGTCATGGGTCATCTCCCTGCGCGAATGGATGGGTGGGGTTTGGGCGCAAGGGGGGCGGGGGTCAAGGGGGAAGTGGGTGTGTATCCGGCAGGTGAAGGGCGGATATTGCCGACAGAGATGGGATGATATACATTTTTCATGTATATCCAAGGGTGCGGGGGTGGTCATGCAGGTTGCGAAATGGGGAAATTCGCTGGCGGTGCGGCTGCCTGCGGAACTTGTGCGCGAACTCGGTTTGCGCGAAGGGGACGAGGTTTCGCTTCGCCCTGAGGCAGGGGGTTTCGCCGTGCAGCGCGAAGCGCGGCCAGAGGAGGTTCTGGCAGGGCTGCGGCGGTTTCGCAGGCGGCTGGCTGCGGCGGATCGTCTGAGCCGCGACGATGCCAATGGGCGGTGACTTCATCGACAGCAATGTGATCCTCTACCTGCTGGATGACGGGCCGAAGGCGGATAGGGCAGAGGCCGTGCTGGCAGCAGGTGGCAAGATCAGTGTTCAGGTGCTGAACGAGGTGCTGGTGAACTGTTTGCGCAAGGCAGACATGGACTTGGCAGAGGCAGGAGAGTTTCTGGCCGGGATCAGGCGCCTGTGTCGGGTCGTGGACCTGACTGTCGAGGTCCATGATGCCGGGCGGGCGGTGGCGGCGCGATACGGTTTGTCCGTTTACGATTCGATGATCGTGGCGGCAGCGCTGGTTGCAGGCTGTGATCGGGTGCTTTCGGAAGACATGCAGGATGGGCTGGTCGTGGAGGGGGTTCTGCGGGTGGTCAATCCCTTTGCGTGAATGCGGGCCGACCGTGACCTGCCGAACCGGTCCCCGGCCTGTCCTGGAACCTGCAAGCCGCAGGCGGAGGCCCCGGATCAAGCGCGGGGTGGGGTCTGATCTGGGTCTGAATCGGTCTGCTTATCCCCACAGCGCCGCCTCTGGTGGATGCACCCCTTCGTCATCATAGCGCAGCGCGGGTTCACGGTCCCGGGCCAAGAGGAGGGGGCCGTCCAGATCGGTGAAGGCGGCCGCTTGCGCGGGCAGGATCGCCGGGGCCATGGCGAGCGATGTCCCCACCATGCAGCCGATCATCAGGGAAAATCCCATGCGCCGGGCCTCTTCGGCCATCAGCAGGGCTTCGGTCAGCCCGCCTGTCTTGTCGAGCTTCAGGTTCACCATGTTATACCGGCCCCGCAGCGCGGGCAGGCTGGCGCGGTCATGGGCGGATTCGTCGGCGCAGATGGGGATGGGGTGGGGGATTTCCGCAAGCATCCCATCGGCCCCGGCAGGCAGGGGCTGTTCCACCAGCGCCACGCCAAGGCGCATCAGATGGGGCGCGAGGTCGGTGTAAATCTCGGGCGTCCAGCCTTCGTTGGCGTCGATGATGATGGTGGCGCGGGGGGCGCCGGCGCGCACCGCCTCTAGCCGCGGCATGTCGTCCGGCGTGCCGAGCTTGATCTTCAGGATGGGGCGATGGGCGTTTTCCTGCGCCTGCTGGCGCATCGCCTGCGCGCTGTCCAGCGACAGGGTAAAGGCGGTGATGCGGGGGCGGGGCGCGGGCAGACCCGCGAGGTGCCAGACGCGGCTGCCCTGCGATTTCGCCTCCCAATCCCACAGCGCGCAATCCACGGCATTGCGCGCCGCGCCGGGCGGCAGCGCGTCTTGCAGCGCGGCGCGCGTGATCCCGTCGGGCAGGGTGGCGATCTGGGCCAGCACGGATTCGGGCGTTTCGCCATAGCGGGCATAGGGGACGGATTCGCCGCGCCCGGTGATCCCGCCCCGGGTGACGGTGGCGGTGATCACCCGCGCCTCGGTCTTGGACCCGCGCGAGATGGTGAAGGCGCGGGCGAGGGGGAATGTGTCAAGCGTGGCGGTGATCATGAGGCGCTCCCTTTGGCCGGAGGGGGCGCGCGGGGGGATGCGCTGTCAAGTCATGCTGCAGCTGCGAAATGCCGCTTGCGCGATGCAGCGCAAGAATATAACGCTGACGCATCCGCATCCGAAATATACTTGCGAGACCGATCATGAGCTTCCGCCTGCAACCCCCCGCCCCCGCCCGTCCGAACCGTTGCCAACTGTTCGGCCCCGGATCGCGGCCCGCGATCTTTGCCAAGATGGCAGCGAGCGAGGCGGATGTGATCAACCTCGATCTGGAGGATTCGGTTGCGCCGTCGGACAAGGATCAGGCGCGGGCGAACATCATCGAGGCGATTTCCGCCGTGGATTGGGGGCGCAAGACCCTGTCGGTGCGGATCAACGGGCTGGATACGCCGTGGTGGTACCGCGATGTGGTGGACCTGCTGGAAAAGGGCGGCGCGCGGCTGGATCAGATCATGATCCCCAAGGTGGGCTGCGCCGAGGATATCTATGCCGTCGATGCGCTGGTGACGGCGGTGGAACGCGCGATGGGGCGGACCAAGCCCATCGCCTTTGAGGTCATCATCGAATCGGCGGCGGGCATTTCCCATGTGGAGGAGATCGCCAAGGCATCGCCCCGCTTGCAGGCCATGAGCCTGGGCGCGGCGGATTTCGCGGCCAGCATGGGGATGCAGACGACGGGCATCGGCGGGACGCAGGAGAACTATTACATGCTGCGCGAGGGGGCAAAGCACTGGTCCGACCCGTGGCATTGGGCGCAGGCGGCCATCGTGGCGGCCTGCCGCACTCATGGCATCCTGCCGGTGGACGGGCCTTTCGGCGATTTCAGCGATGACGAAGGCTTCCGCGCGCAGGCGCGGCGGTCGGCCACGCTGGGCATGGTGGGGAAATGGGCGATCCACCCCAAACAGGTGACGCTGGCGAATGAGGTCTTCACCCCGTCCGAACAGACGGTGGCCGAGGCGCGGGAAATCCTGTCGGCGATGGAGGCCGCCAAGGCGCGGGGCGAGGGGGCGACGGTCTACAAGGGCCGTCTGGTGGACATCGCCAGCATCAAACAGGCCGAGGTCATTGTTCGGCAGGCGGAATTGATCGCCGGTTGATCGGGTTTCTCTGCAAAACACCCAATGAATCGTTGACAGGTTGCCTGCCCTACGCTCAACCTTTCATGACAGAAGCGTGAAAATCAGGCGCTTTGGAAAGAATACCCGCGCTGCGACCCACGGGGAGAGGAGGCCCCGCGCAGCAAAAGGGGAGGATGCACGCCCCGTGGCCCGGCCACGGGGCGCTGCTGTCTGAAATGGCGCGATTTGGCGCAACCTTCTGATATGAAACACGAAAAATCGGGATACTCCGCAGGGGTCCGATCCTGTGCTAGCGCGGGCTCAGGCGTCATGCGGAGGATGTCATGCGGGTTCTGATCTGGATGGGTGTCGCCCTGCTGCTGTTGGCGGGGCTGGTGGTTCTGGTGGGCTGGCTTCTGCCCGCCACGCGCGAGGGGCGGGCCGAGGTGCTGATCGCCGCAGACCCCGCGCGGATCGTGGCCGTGATCGCGGATGTCGAGGCGCAACCCGATTGGCGCGCAGGCATCGCGGCGGTGGAGCGGACGGGTGATGGCTGGACCGAGGTGACGGCGCGGGGGGAACGGATCACCTTCGTGACCGAAGAGATGGCCGAGACGCGCATCCGGCTGCGCTTTGCGTCGGATGCCGGATACGCGGGGACATGGGAGGCAGTGCTGACGCCCGAAGGCGCAGGCACGCGGATCGCGGTGGTGGAGCGGGCGACGGTGCCTTCGCCGCTGGGCCGGATTCTGGCGCGGCTGTTCTTTGATCCAGGGGCTTTTGCCACCACATATCTTGCGGCGCTGAAGTCACGTGTGGAGGGTATGTGATGGCGGAAAAAAAGAAGAAACCGACCGATTGGCGCAAACGCTTTGGCGCCGCGAAGGATCCGCATGTGGTGATGCTGCACACCGATTTCGCCGGGGTGAAGGCGGGAAACACGATGCTGATCTCCTCGCCCGGCGAGATTGCCAACTACCTCGCCCGTATCCCGCAGGGCGAGACGCGGACGATGGACCGGCTGCGCAACGAATTGGCGCGCAAGGCGGGGGCCGATGCGATGTGTCCGGTGACGACGGCCATCTATCTGCGCGTGGTGGCCGAGGTGGCGCTGGCCGATCTGGCCGAGGGCAAGCCGCTGGATCAGGTGGTGCCTTTCTGGCGGGTGGTCACGCCCGACAGCAAGGTGGCGGCCAAGCTGTCCTGCGGGCCGGATCATGTGGCGCATCTGATCGCGCTGGACCGGGGGCAGGCGGCGGGTTGAGGCCTGCCCCCACGGGGCGAGTTGCATCTTGCCCCGCCTCTGGCCATATAGGGGCGATCCGTCTGGAGAGTGCCCGATGAACTATCTGGAATTCGAAAAGCCGCTTGCCGAGATCGAGGGCAAGGCCGAAGAGCTGCGCGCGATGGCGCGGGCCAATTCCGGCATGGACGTATCGAAAGAGGCCGATGCGCTGGACCGCAAGGCGGAAACGCTGCTTAAAGACCTGTACAAGGACCTGACGCCCTGGCGGAAATGCCAGGTCGCGCGGCACCCGGACCGGCCGCATTGCAAGGATTACATCGACGGGCTGTTTTCCGAATACACCCCGCTGGCGGGCGACCGAAACTTTGCCGATGACCACGCGGTGATGGGCGGGCTGGCGCGGTTCAACGACCAGCCGGTGGTGGTGATCGGGCATGAAAAGGGCCATGACACGAAAAGCCGTATCGAGCGGAACTTCGGCATGGCGCGGCCCGAAGGCTATCGCAAGGCGATCCGCCTGATGGATATGGCCGACCGTTTCCGCCTGCCGGTGATCACGCTGGTGGATACGCCCGGCGCCTATCCCGGCAAGGGCGCCGAAGAGCGCGGTCAGGCCGAGGCGATCGCGCGGTCCACCGAGAAATGCCTGCAGATCGGCGTGCCGCTGATTTCCGTGGTGATCGGCGAGGGCGGATCGGGCGGGGCGGTGGCCTTTGCTACCGCGAACCGCGTGGCGATGCTGGAACATTCCGTCTATTCGGTGATCTCGCCCGAAGGCTGCGCCTCGATCCTGTGGAAGGATGCCGAAAAGATGCGCGAGGCGGCAGAAGCCCTGCGCCTGACGGCGCAGGACCTGCAGAAGCTGGGCGTGATCGACCGGATCATCAAGGAACCGCTGGGCGGCGCCCAGCGCGGCCGCAAGGAAACGATCGAGGCCGTGGGCAAGGGCATCGAGGCCATGCTGAAGGAACTGTCGGGCAAGAAGCCCGAGGCGCTGATCAAGGACCGTCGGTCGAAATTCATCGACATGGGGTCGAAAGGGCTGGCCGCATGAACGCCTGGTTGATCGTGCTGATCGCGGGCCTTCTGGAAACCGGCTGGGCGCTGGGCCTGAAATATTCCGACGGCTTCACCAAGCCCATTCCATCGGTGCTGACGGTGGTGGGGGCGCTGGCGTCGTTCTGGCTGTTGTCCATTGCAATGAAGGATCTTCCCGTCGGCACGGCCTATGCTGTCTGGGTCGGGATCGGCGCGGTGGGAACGGCAATCCTGTCGGTCTTTCTGTTCGGCGACCCCGTCAACCTGATGCGCGTTCTGGGCGTGCTGTTGATCATCGGCGGGATCATCGCGCTGAAATTCGCCTGACGGCTCGGGGTGGATGCCCCCAGGTCTCTGCCCCGGACCCCGGGGTGTTTGGGCCAAGATGAAGCCGAGGGCAAAGAAGAGGGGGCGGCCACCGGGACCGCCCCCTTGTTTTCTGCAACGCTGCCTTACGCTGCCGCGCGGCGGGTGCCCAGCACGCGGGCCATCGTATCGCCCATGGCCGACGGGTTCGGCGCGATGGTGATGCCGGCGGCGGAGAGGATTTCCACCTTTTCCTGCGCGCTTTCGCCGAAGGCCGAAATGATCGCCCCGGCATGGCCCATCTTGCGGCCCTTGGGGGCAGAGAGGCCCGCGATATAGGCGACGACGGGTTTCGTCATGTGGTCGCGGGCGTAGATCGCAGCTTCGGCCTCTTGCGGGCCGCCGATTTCGCCGATCATCATCACGGCATCGGTCTCAGAGTCAGCCTCGAACAGTTCGAGGATGTCGCGGAAGGACGATCCGTTGATCGGGTCGCCGCCGATGCCCACGCTGGTGGAGACGCCAATGCCAAGCGCCTTCATCTGGGAAGCCGCCTCATAGCCCAGCGTGCCGGAGCGGCCGACGATGCCCACGCGGCCCGGCATGTAGATATGCGGCGGCATGATGCCCATGAAGCCCTTGCCGGGCGAGATGATGCCTGCGCAGTTGGGGCCGACAAGGCGCATCTTCCGCTCTGCCGGGTAGCGTTTCAGGAAGCGCTTCACCTTCATCATGTCCTGCGACGGGATGCCGTCGGTGACGCAGACGGCGGTCTTGATGCCTGCGTCGGCGGCTTCCATGATGGCATCCGCCGCAAAGGGCGGGGGGACGAAGACGAGGCTGGCTTCGGCCCCCGTCGCCTCGACCGCTTCCCTTACGGTGTTGAAGAGCGGGCGGCCGAGCAGCGTGTCGCCGCCCTTGCCGGGGGTCACGCCGCCCACGACGTTCGTGCCGTGCTTGATCATGTCCTCGGCATGGAACTGGCCGATGCGGCCGGACATGCCCTGCACGATAACACGGGTCTTTTCGGTGATCAGGATTGCCATGGCGTTTCCCCCTTACGCGGCGATTTTCTGGCGCGTGGCGACGGCCTTGCGGGCGGCGTCTTCCAGCGTGTCGGCGGTGATCAGCGGCAGGCCCGATTCCTGCACGATGCGGCGGCCTTCCTCGACATTCGTGCCGGCAAGGCGGACGACGACGGGCAGGGTCAGCCCCAGTTCGCGATAGGCCTGCACCACGCCCTGCGCCACCCAGTCACAGCGGTTGATGCCCGCGAAGATGTTCACGAGGATGACGCCGACGTTACGGTCGGCCAGCACGGTGCGGAAAGCCCGCACCACCCGCTCCGGGCTGGCCCCCCCGCCGATATCGAGGAAGTTTGCAGGCTCCCCCCCAGCGAGTTTGATCATGTCCATCGTGGCCATCGCGAGGCCCGCACCGTTGATGATGCAGCCGATATCGCCATCGAGGCCGACATAGGCGAGGCCGTGGTCGCCCGCCGTGCTTTCGCGCGGGTCTTCCTGGCTGCGGTCGCGAAGTTCAGCGATTTCCGGGCGGCGGAAGAGGGCGTTGGTGTCGAAGGACATCTTGGCGTCAAGCGCAACAAGGTCGCCCGCGCCGGTGATGACAAGGGGGTTGATCTCCACCATCATGGCGTCGAGATCGCGGTAGGCGCGGTAGCAGGCCCTGAGGATGTTGACCATCTGGGCGATCTGCCCGCCTTTGAGGCCAAGCTGGAAGGCCAGTTCGCGCGCCTGAAACTCCGACAGGCCCACCGCCGGGTCGATCGTCATGCGGCGCAGGCTGTTGGGGTCGTTCTCTGCCAGATCCTCGATCTCCATCCCGCCATGGGCAGAGGCGACGATCATGATGCGTTCGGATTTCCGGTCGAGGACGAAGCCGAGGTAAAGCTCCTGCTTGATGTCGGACGCGCCTTCAACCCAGAGGCGATAGACGCCCTTGCCATTGGCGTCGGTCTGCTTGGTGACAAGCTGGCGGCCGAAAAGGGTGGCGGCGAATTCCTGCACCTCGGCCTCAGACCGGCAGAGTTTGACGCCACCCGCGGCGCCACGGCCGCCGGAATGAATCTGTGCCTTGACGACCCAGGCGCTGCCGCCCAACTCGCGGGCGCGGTAGCCTGCCTGTTCGGGGCTATAGGCCAGTCCGCCGCGCGGGACGGGCACGCCGAAGCGGGCAAGGATTTCCTTGGCCTGATATTCATGAATGTCCATTCGGTATTCCTCCCTGTGGCGGGGATGGGCGGATCGCCCATCCTACGGGCCTGTAGGATGGGCCATCGGCCCATCCCCCGGCTCTGGTCACTTCCCGGCGATGGCGTCCGCGATCACCAGCACGTTGCGCGCCATCTTTTCCGATGCCGCGTCGATCATCTTGCCGTCGAGGCTGGCCGCGCCCTTGCCCTGGGATTCCGCGATCTTCAGTTCCTCGATGATGCGCTGGGCCTTCGTGACCTCGGCATCCGTGGGGCTGAACACCTCGTTCGCCATGGCGACCTGGCTTGGGTGGATGGCCCATTTCCCTTCGCACCCCAAGGCGGCGGCGCGGCGGGCGCCTTCCTTGTAGCCTTCGGGATCGCTGAAATCGCCAAACGGCCCGTCGATGGCGCGCAGACCATAGGCGCGGCAGGCGATCACCATGCGGCTGATCGCGGCGTGCCACTGGTCGCCCGGATAATGCGGGTTCAACCCGCCGATATTCGTGGTGCGGGCGCGCATCGAGGCCGCGTAATCGGCCACGCCGAAATGCAGTGCCTCCAGCCGGCCGCCGAATTGGGCGATGCTTTCGACGTTGGCCATGCCGAGCGCGGTTTCGATCAGCGCCTCCAGCCCCACGCGGGTGGTGTAACCCCGGGCCTGCTCGATCTGGTTCACCATCGCCTCGACCATGTACAGGTCGTCGCGCACCCCCACCTTGGGGACCAGCAGCGTGTGCACGCGGCTGCCCGCCTGTTCCATCACATCCACCACGTCGCGATACATGTAATGCGTATCCAGCCCGTTGATGCGGACGGAAACGGTCTTGCCCTTGGCGGCCCAGTCGATGTCATTCAGCGCCTGGATCGCGTTCTTGCGGGCTTGCTCTTTCTCGGGGGGTGCGACGGCATCCTCCAGATCGAGGAAAACGTAATCGGCGGGGCCTGCGGCGGCCTTGTCGATCATGGTGGGGTTCGAGGCCGGGACGGCCAGCTCCGATCGCTGCAGGCGTTGGCGCCGCAGCGGGTACAGGGTGTGGGACATGGTTTCCTCTGGGTCTTATTCGGCGGCGATGCTGGTGGTCGCGCGGGTGCTGCGCTGCACGGCGCGGGCCATGGGTTCGGCATAGACCTCCTGCGCGGCGGCCACGCCCGATCCGAAGCGCACCTGCGCGCCCGCGGCCGCAAGGCAGAGTTCGGCGATCGACAGGGCGGTCAGGCACATGCCTTCGTTCAGATCGCCCAGATGGCCGATGCGGAAGACCTTGCCGTTCAGCGGCCCAAGGCCCGCCCCGAAGGAACAGTTGTAGCGGTCATAGGCCACGCGGATCACGTCGCGCGCATCCACCCCCTGCGGCACGCGGATCGCGCTGACCGTGTCGGAGTAGAGCGAGGGATGCTCGGCCGCCAATTCAAGGCCCCAGGCCGCCACGGCATTGCGCACGCCGGTGGCAAGGCGGCGGTGGCGGGCGAAGATGGTCTCCAGCCCCTCATCCAGCATCCGGTCCAGCGCCCGGCGCAGGCCGTGGAACAGCGGGACGGGCGGGGTATAGGGGAAGTAGCCGGTCGCATTGGCGCGGGCCATGTCGGTGAAGTCGAAATAGGCGCGGCGCATCCGGGCGGTTTCTGCCGCCGCCATCGCCTTGGCCGACACGCCCAGCATCCCCAGACCGGCGGGCAGCATGAACCCCTTCTGGCTGCCCGTCACGGCGAGATCGACGCCCCATTCATCCATGCGGAAGTCGATGGAGCCGATGGAAGACACGCCATCCACGAACAAAAGCGCATCATGGAACGACTCGTCCAGCGCGCGGCGCACGGCGGCAACGTCCGACGTCACACCCGTGGCGGTTTCGTTCTGCGTGACGAACACCGCCTTGATCTTGCCGTGCCGGTCATTCCCGAGGATGCGGGCAAATTCATTCGCGGGCGTCCCCGCGCCCCAGGCCAGATCGACGATCTCCACATCCAGACCCAGCTTCACCGCCATATCGGCCCAGAGCAACGAAAACTGCCCGTGCCGCGCCATCAGCACCTTGTCGCCCGGGTTCAGTGTGTTGGTGATCGCCGCTTCCCAGCAGCCGGTGCCAGAGCCGGGGAACATCATCACCGTGCCGGTTTCCGTTTTGAAAACCTTTTTCAGATCGGCGAACAGCCCCAGCGTCAGATCGCCGAAATCGGGGGCGCGGTGATCCTGCATCGGCACGATCATGGCCTGACGCACAGCCTCGGGCACGTTGGTCGGGCCGGGGATGTAAAGGTGCTGCGTTCCGGTTTTCATGGCGTCCTCCCATTGGTTGAACCTTCCATGCCACCAGTCGCCCCGTGTGCAAAACGAAAGCGGGTTCTGCTGTGAATGCGAGAATTTACAGAAGCTGTAATTTGTAATATTGTAAATATGACGAACCCCTCAATGTGTGCGACAGTATGCAGAAAACCTTCATCGGCCCCCATCTGCGCCGTCTGCGGATCGAACGGGGGGAAACGCAGGGCGCGATGGCGCGGGCGCTGGGGATCAGCGCGTCCTATGTCAACCTGTTGGAAAACAACGAACGATCCGTCTCCGTTTCGGTCCTGTTGCGGCTGTTCGAGGTCTATGGCGTCGATTGGCGCGACATCGCGGATGAGGATGGCACCAGCCAGCTTGTCGATCTGCGCGCGGTGATGCAGGATCCGCTCTTTGCCGAAACCCGCCCCGATCTGCCCCAGATGCGCGCGGCGCTGGTCCATTCGCCTGGGCTGGTGCAAAGCTTTCTGCGCCTGCACAGCGCCTATCAGGCGGCGACGGATCAGCTCCTGTCGCTGACCGAGGGGGAGGCGCCGCAGATCGTGGCCACGCCGGAATCCGCCGTGCATAACGAGTTCCGCCGCCACCGGAACCACTTCCGCGAGCTGGAAGAGGCGGCCTTCGGCTTCTGGAACGGCGCGGCGGTAGAGCCGGATGAAACTTATGTCGCGCTGAAGCGGCGGCTGCGCGACGGGGTGGGGGTGACGGTCCGGCTGGTGCGGGTGGAAGACCTGCCCGGTACCCTGCGCCAGTATGACGAGGCGCGTCGCGAAATCCTGCTGTCCGAGGCGCTGGATCACACCAACCGCATCTTCCAGCTGGTCCATATGTGCGGGCTTCTGGAACAGCGCGCGCTGCTCGATGCGCTGGCGGCGCGGTCCGGCATCACCGATCCGCGCGGGGTGGCGCGGCTGCGGGTGGAACTGGCGAACTACTTCGCCGCCGCCGTGCTGATGCCCTATGATGCCTTTCTGGCCGAAGCACGGGCGACGAAATACGACCTTGACCATATCGCCACGCGGTTCGGGGTTAGCTTTGAACAGGCCTGCCACCGGGCGACGACGATGCAGCGCGAAGGCGCGCAGGGGGTGCCGTTCTTCTTCCTGCGGATCGACAAGGGTGGCAACGTGACCAAGCGCTTCAACGCAACCGGGTTCCATCTGGCCGAACATGGCGGCGCCTGCCCCCGGCTGGATGTGCATACCAGTTTCCGCACGCCGGGCCGGATCGTGCCGCAATTCGTGGAAATGCCCGACAGATCGCAGTTCTTCGTCTTTTCGCGCACGGTGGACCGCCCCACCTGGGCGCGGCACGCGCAGGACAACCGCCTTGCCGTGGCGATGGGCTGCGCGATCGAACACGCGCCGGAAATCGGCTATGCTGAGGCGTTCTCAGTCGCGGGCGCGCGGATGACGCCCGTGGGCATCAACTGCCGCATCTGCCCGCGCGCAGGCTGCGACCAGCGGGCGCATCAGGCGGTGGTGCTGTCCCAGCCGGTGGATGAAAAGCGGCGCGGCGCGACGCGGTTCGAGGTGTGACCTACCAGATGTCGGTCATGGCGCGACCGGCGCGCACGGCGTCATAGGTGGCCCCGTCGATGGCCCCAGCCGATGCCTCATCCATCATCTGCCCGATGGTCGGCAGACCCGCCGACTGATCCCCCGCCGTCCAAAGCCCTGCCCGCACCACCGCGCGGGCGCATTGGGAATAGACCTCGGCCACGTCGATCACGATCACCGTGCGCGGTTGCACCCCACCCCGTTCGAACCGCGCGCGCAGGGCTGCATCGGCGGTCAGCCGGGCGGTGCCGTTGACGCGCAAAAGGTTCTTCCAGCCGGGGATCAGGAAGCACAGGCTGACGCGCCCATCCCGCACGATGTTGCGCAGGCTGTCGATGCGTTCGTTGCCCTTCCAGTCGGGCAGGGCGAGGCTGCGGTCATCCAGCACCGCCACCACCGGCCCGTCATCGCCGCGCGGGCTGCCATCGGTGCCCTCTGGCCCTACGGTCGTCAGGATGCAGAACCGGCTGCGTTCGATCACCTGCCTGTAGGCCGGGATGATGTGGCGCGTCACCTTGCGGATCGCCGGATCGGCAGGCGTGCCGTAGTGGGCGTGCAGCGCCTCTAGCGTGGTGATGAACTCCATCGCCTTCCCCCTGCTCAGGCAGCGCGTGCCACGGCAAATCCCGCATCGGCCATCAGCCGGTTCGATGCGCCTTCGATCACGCGTTCCAGTTCCGTCATGAAATCGGCCACCGGGCGGCCCGGCGGGATGGCGGGCAGGAACTCCACCACCGCCAGCCCCGGCTTGCGATAGATGCCGTGGCGCGGCCAGAACACGCCCACATTGGTGGCCGCCGGGATGCAGGGCTGGGCCAGTTGCTGATAAAGAAGCCCCGATCCCACCTTGTAGGGCGGCGTGGCCCCCGGGGCCACCCGCGTGCCCTGCGGATAGATGATCAACTGCCCCGGTATCGCCGCCCCGGCGGCCACGGCCTTCTTCATTTCGGCAATCGCGCGGCCCTTCTTGCCGCGATCCACCGGGATGCACCCGATCCGCCAGGCATAGAAGCCCAGGATCGGCGCCCATTTCAGCTCTTTCTTCATGATGAACTTCGGCCGCGGCACGACCGAACAGATCAGGATGATGTCAAAGAAGCTCTGATGTTTCGAGGCGATCATCACCTCGCCCGTCGGCACCGGCCCGCGCACCTCGGACCGCAGGCCCACCATCCAGCGCGCCGACAGCCGCACCCAGTTGCAATAGGTATGGATGCCCGCCCATGCCCCCTTGCGCGAGGCGATGGCATAGGGGGCAAAGACGATGGCCAGCACAACCATGGCCAGATACATCTGGATGATGAACAAAAGCGACATCAGCCAGCGCAGCGCATAGATCATGGCAATTCCCGGAGCTTCCTGAACGCGGCGGTCCGCGTGGCGATCAGCGCCACGGCCGCGGCCACCGGGGGTAGCAGAAGCGGCAGCAACCATCCAGCCCCCTGAAAGCCCAAACCCGTCAGGAATCCACCCGCCTCATCCACCGGGGGCAACAGCGCCACGCCGATCAGCCCGGCCACCGCCCCCACCGCCGACCCGGTCAGCGCCCGCAGGGTAAAGCGGCGCACGAAGGCGGCGGCGATATAGTCATCCTGCGCCCCCACGATCCGCAGCACGCGGATCACCTGCGCATTGGCCGCCAGCGCGGCATTGGCGGCCAGCGTGATCATCGCGGCCATGCTGGCCCCGATCAGCACCATCGACAGTCCGCCCAGCAGGTTCAGCCGCGCCGCCGCCGTGGCCAGCGGGCGCCGCCAGCGGGTGTGATCATCCAGCACCGCCCCCGGCGCCTCGGCCGCCAGACGCTGGCGCAGGCCTTCGCTGTCATAGCCTTCCGCGGCCTCCGTCACCTCGATCAGGCGGGGCAGGGGCAGGGCATCCAGCGGCAGGTCGGGGCCGAACCACGGTGCAAGCAGCGCCTTCTGTTCGTCATCGTCCAGCGCCCGGGCGGCGGCGATGCCGGGGGTGGTCTTCAGCACCTCCAGCACGGCGAAGGTCTGCGCCTCCATCTGGTCGGGCGGGGCCGAGATGCGCACCGTGGCAGTGCGGGCCAGCGCATCGGCCCAAGCGTCCGCCAGCCGCCCCGACGCCATCGACAAGGCCAGCGCGAAGACGGCGAGAAAGGTCATCGTTGCGGCGGTGAACACGGTCAGCCATGCGGTATGGCCCGAAGGCGGCACCACCCGGTCGGCCTGCCGGTCGGGGGTGACAAGAAGGCGCAGCCGGGCGATCACAGGTCCGCCCCCGCAAGCTGGATGCGGCGGTTGCGGATGCGCAGCACCCGCGCGGCGACCTGGTTCTTGGCGGTGCGGATCAGGTTCAGGTCATGGGTGGCCACAAGGATCGTTTTGCCCATCTTGTTCAACTCCACCAGCAGCGTCAGCAGGCGCAGCGACATCTCCCAATCAAGGTTGCCGGTGGGTTCATCCGCCAGAATGACATCCGGCCCCATGATCACCGCCCGCGCCAGCGCCGCGCGCTGGCGTTCCCCGCCCGAAAGCTGGGGTGGCAGGGCATCGGCCAACTGCCCCAGCCCCACCCATTGCAGAAGATCGGTCAGATCGCGGCTGTCGCCCGTCCGCCCCGATACCATCAAGGGCAGCGACACATTCGCCGCCAAGGGCAGATGGTCGAGGAACTGCACATCCTGATGCACCACGCCGATGCGGCGGCGGGTGCGGGCCACGTCATCGCGGGTCAGGCTGCGCACCTCGCGGTCAAAGATCGTGACGCGGCCCGCCGTGGGCAGAAGCTCGGCATAGGCGAGCTTGAGGAAGGTGGATTTCCCCGCCCCTGACGGGCCAGTGAGGAAATGGAAAGACCCGGGCGCAAGCCGCAGGCTGACCTCTGACAAAAGCTCCCCTCCGCCGTAATTGTAGGCGACGTTGTCGAACGCGATCACTTGTGTTTCACAGCCCCTTGCTTGCGCCCGCAGCATTGCCCAAGGTGGGCGCGGTTGCAATCCGGGTGGGTGCCGGTTGTGGACCCGGAAATATGGTGTAATCGTGCGGTGACGGTCCTGCAGGCACCTGCCTGCGCGGGCGGGGGAAGCGGGGAAGGTTCGAATGCGGCTCATCTGTCCGAATTGCGAGGCCGAATACGAAGTGGACGATGCGGCGATCCCGGACACGGGCCGCGACGTGCAATGCTCCAACTGCGGCCA
This sequence comes from Paragemmobacter ruber, assembly GCF_009908315.1. Lineage (GTDB taxonomy): Bacteria > Pseudomonadota > Alphaproteobacteria > Rhodobacterales > Rhodobacteraceae > Paragemmobacter > Paragemmobacter ruber. Next base: position 1,174,645 of record NZ_JAAATW010000001.1, on the reverse strand, counting down.
TGCGTGGTTCCAGTTGCCCCCTGAAATCGAACTGGCGCTGGAACAGGAAGACGAGCTTTTCGGCCTGTCCGGCGCGCCCGATCCGCTGCTGGACGAGGATGAGGACAACCTCCCGCCCCCCGCCACTGCCGCCTTCCCCGAGGCCGAGGCGCCCAAGCGCAGCATCGACGAAAACCTGATGGCCATCCTGCGCGAAGAGGCCGAGCGCGAGGCCGCCGCCCGCAAGGCCGAGGCCGCGCCGATCGAGACGCAGACAGAGATGGGCCTTGATGCCCCCGCCGCTGCGGCCGTGGCGGCGGCGGCCGCAGCCGTCACCGCATCGGCGGAACGCTCCAGCGCGGCGGGCGTCACGCCGTCGCCCGCCCATGCGGGCGGGCTGGCCGCCGCCGCAAGGCGCATCGCGCAGCTCAAGGGGCTTGACCCGGACGCCCCGCCCCCCGCGCCGCCGAAACCCGCCACACGGCGCGATCTTCTGCCGGATATCGAAGAGATCAACTCCTCGCTCAAGGGGGCCGAACCCCCCGTCCTGCCGATGGACGGCGGGCCTGACGCAGGCCCCTCCACCGCGCGCGGCTTCCGGTCGGGTTTCGCCGTGGCGGTCGTCTTCGCGCTGATCCTGCTGGCGGTCTATGTCGCCGCGCCGCGCCTTGTGGCGATGGTTCCCGTGACAGAGGGCGCGGTGACGGCCTATGTCGCCGGGGTGGATGGCCTGCGCCTGTGGCTGGACGGTGTCCTGCGGTCGGCCACCGAAGCCGTGCGCGAGGTTTCGGCTCAAGGCAACTGACGGCCGCAGCACCCACCTCCCGCCGCCCGGATCACGACACGATCAGAACATGTCGAGCAGGCGGCGCAGATATTCGCGTTCGCCTTCCGGGCGGGCCTGTTCGCCCGACCGGCGGCGGATTTCATCCAGCAGATCCTGTGCGCGGCGATAGACATCCTCGCCCTGCAGCATGTTGCGATCCGATCCGATCCGGGCGGAATTGCCGGGCTCGCGCCCCAGCGGATCGCGCTGGCCATTCGGATCGGCCTGCCCGAATTCCTGCCCCTGCTCGGCATTGCCTTCCATCTGGTTTTCGGCCAGCGCCTCGCCGAACTGCTGCATCCCGTCGCGCAGCGCTTCCATCGCCTCGGCCTGCCGGTCCAGCGCGCCGGGCAGATCGCCGTCGCGCAGCGCTTCTTCGGCCTCTTCCATGGCGCGTCCGGCACGATCCAGCTGACGGCGTCCTTCCTCGCCGCGTTCGGTGCCGTCGCCGGGCAACTGGCCCCCCTGCAACTGGCCCAGCCTGTCGCGCAGGTCCTGCTGGCGCTGGGCGAGGCTGCGGCCCTCGCCCTGACCTTCGCCTTCGCCCTGACCTTCGCCGGGTTGCTGGCCCTCCCCTTGCTGGCCCTGCCCCTGCTGCCCCTGCTGACCGGGACGCTGGCCTTCATTGCCTTCCTGCCCGTCCTGCAGATCGCGGAATGCATCATCCGACAGGCCCTGCTGCCCGCGCAGCGTATCCTGCAATTCGCGCATGGCCTGCTGGCCCGGGCCGCCCTGGCCCTGCCCCTGACCTTCGCCCTGCGCCACCTGCATGTTCTCCATCAGCTGGCGCAGCATCTCCATCAGTTCCTGCGCCTCGGCCATCCGGCCCTCTTCCATCAGGCGCTGCAATTCATCCAGCATCTGTTGCAGCTGGTCGCCCGACATCTCCATCCCGTCCATGTTCTGGGACAGCTGGCTGTCGGGGTTGCGCTCGGCCTCTTCGGCCAGTTCGCGCATGTAATCGTTCAGCGCCTCGCGCAACTCCTGCATCAGTTCGTCGATCTCGCCCTGTTCGGCGCCGTTGCGGATCGCCTCATCCAGACGGTCCTGCGCGCGGCGCAGGCGTTCCATGGCCGAAGCCAGATCGCCCTCTTCCACCATCAGCGCGATTTCCCACAACTCCGCCGCCATCGCATCGCGCGTGTCGGGCGACAGGCTGGCCTTCTGCACGTCCAGATCGCGCATCAGCACGCGCAGGCGCAGATAGGCGCGTTCGTTGCGGATCAATTCCTCGGGCCGGTGGGTGATGGCCTTCAGGATCTGCGCCGACCGCGCGGCATTCGCGCGGCTCCACAGCAGATCGCGGCGCACCTCGATCAGTGCGGCGGCCAGCGGATCAAAGAACCGCCGCCCCGGCAGGATCAGGTTCACCGGTTCGGCCCGCCCTTCCTGACCGGCCGCATCGGTGACGGTGAAGGTCATCGCCACGGGCAGGTTCGCAAAGGGATGTTCCGACAGATCGTCGATCAGCGCCTCGGTGAATTCGGCCCGGTTGCCGGTCATCGGCATCGGCAGATCCAGCACCACCGCCTCGCGCGGTTCCGGCTCCACCGTCAGGCCATAGATCCGCTCCACCGCCGGCAGGTCCAGCGCGATGCTAACCTGCCCCGCCGCCACGCCGTAATCGTCGCGCGCGGTGAATTCCATGGTGAAGCGGCCATCCCCTTCGCGCTCGGCGCTGGTGGCGGGTGTGACCGTCGGCGCGGTGTCGGGCGTGGCCGACAGCGCCCATGTCCGCCCGCCGGGGCCTGCGATCACCACCTCGCCCGGGCGCGTCAGGGTGAAGTCATGCGTCGTCTCTGATGCGGCGGGCACATCCGTGCGGCCCGATACGGTTTCCGACAGGGTCAGATCGCCCACCTCGCCATAGAGGCGGAATTGCAGCCGCGTGCCGATGGGCAGTTCCAGCCGCCCTTCGGCAATGTCGTTCATGTAGATCGACGGCTTGCCCGTATAGGCGGGCGGCTGCGCCCAGCCTTCCCATGTCGGCCCCGCCGCCAGTTCATTGCCCGCCCCCGGCGCCAGCGCCTGCACCGACGTCACACGCCAGAGCGAGCCGAAGATCATCGCCATCACAAAGGCCGTCAGCGCCACATAGCGCAGGGCGAAAGGGTCGCGCCGGGCGAGTTTCAGGTCCGGCTCAACCGCCCGCGCCTGTGCGGCCCGTGCGGCCATGCGCGCGCGGTGCGCCTGCCACACCGCCAACGAGGCCGGATCATCCCCGCCGATCGCCTGCGTATCGGTCAACGCGGCGATGGGCTGGCCCGGCAGCCGCGAATCAAGCCGGATCAGCGCCTCGGTCCGCGTGGGCGCGCGAAAGGCCCGCAGACCCCGCCACAGCGTCCAGCCCGCCGCCGCGATGGCCAGCACAAGGGCCGTCCATGCCGCCTCAAGCGGCAGATGGTCCTGCACCCCGAAGGCCAGCGCGGAAAGGGCCAGCAGCAGCACCGTCCACAGCGGCCAGAACGCGCGGGTCAGCCGCTCTGCCCACATTCCCAACAGCGTCAGCCGCAGGGGGCGGGCAATCGTGGCAAGCGCGCTGTTCTGGTGATCCTGCATCCGGGGGGCGTGGCCTTTGCCGCTGATCGCGGCCATGCCGCCTTACAACCATGCAGGGATGGTATCGCGGTTCAGGATTTCGTCAAAGGACGGTCTTTCCCGGATGACGGCGAATTGATCCCCCCGCACCAGCACCTCGGGCACCAGCGGGCGGGTGTTGTATTCCGACGCCATCACCGCCCCGTAGGCCCCCGCCGAACGGAAGGCCACCAGATCGCCCTCGGCCAGAAGCGCAATCTCGCGCGCCTTGGCGAAGGTGTCGCCCGTCTCGCAGACCGGGCCCACCACATCATAGGGCTGCGTCGGGCTGGCGGCGGGGGGTTCCAGCACCGGCACGATGTCGTGATGCGCGCCATACATCGACGGGCGGACCAGATCGTTCATCGCGGCGTCAAGGATCAGGAAATCCCGCCCCTCGCCGTTCTTCACATAGATCACGCCCGCAACCAGCAGGCCCGCATTGCCGGAAATCAGGCGGCCGGGTTCGATCTCCACCTCGCAGCCCAGATCGCTCACCGTGCGCTTGATCAGCGCGCCGTAATCCGTGGGCAAAGGCGGGGCCTCGTTCGACCGCGTATAGGGGATGCCAAGCCCGCCCCCCAGATCAAGGCGGCGGATGTCATGCCCCTCGGCCCGCAGGCGGCGGGTCAGATCGGCCACCTTCAGATAGGCCTGCTCAAAGGGTTCCAGCTCGGTCAGCTGGCTGCCGATATGGACGTCGATCCCGATCACCTCGATCCCCGGAAGGCGCGCCGCTTCGGCATAGACCTCGGACGCGCGGGCGATGGGGATGCCGAACTTGTTTTCCTTCTTCCCCGTCGCGATCTTCTCATGTGTGCGGGCATCCACATCCGGGTTCACGCGGATGGTGATGGGGGCCGTGACGCCCAGCGACACCGCCACCTCGGACAGGGCGCGCAACTCGGGTTCGCTTTCCACGTTGAACTGCCGGATGCCCCCGGTCAGCGCCAGCCGCATCTCTTCGCGCGTCTTGCCCACGCCGGAAAAAACGATCCGGTCCCCCGGCACGCCCGCCGCCCGCGCCCGGCGATATTCGCCGCCCGACACCACATCCATGCCTGCGCCCAGATCGCCCAGCAGTTTCAAGACCGCCACGTTGGACAGCGACTTGATGGCAAAGCACACCAGATGCGGCAGGGGGGAAAGCGCCTCGGTGAACAGGTGGTAATGGCGCGTCAGCGTGGCGGCGGAATAGACATAGAAGGGCGTGCCGACCTGCGCCGCGATGTCGGGGATCGCCACATCCTCGGCATGCAGGATGCCGTTCCTGTACAGGAAATGATCCATCGTTCCCCAACCACCCTTCGCCCGGACTGACCGCTGCATCTAGCCGCAAGCACAGGCGATTTCCACCCTGTTTCCCATCCTTCGGACTGGACCCCGCCGCAGGCCGGGCTAGGCTGGTGTAAAGTCAGAGGGAGAGGCAAGCCATGGCGCGCACCGTCATCATCGAAGCGACCGGCGGACCCGAGGTGTTGACGCTGGTGGATCGCCCCGTGGGCGACCCCGGCGCGGGCGAGGTGCGCATCGCACATCGCGCCTGCGGGTTGAACTTCATCGACGTCTACCAACGGTCGGGCCTCTATCCCATGGCCCTGCCCGCCGCGCTCGGGATGGAAGCCAGCGGCGTGGTCGAGGCGGTGGGTCACGGCGTCACCCATGTCAAACCCGGCGACCGTGTGGCCTATGCCGCCCAGCCCCCCGGCGCCTATGCCGAAGCGCGGGTGATGCCTGCCGCGCAGGTCTGCCCCCTGCCCGACGGGATCAGCTTCGACGAAGGCGCCGCCATGATGCTGAAGGGCATGACGGTGCAATACCTGTTCCGCCGCACCACACCGCTCAAGCGCGGCGATACGGTGCTGTTCCATGCCGCGGCGGGCGGGGTGGGCCTGATCGCCTGCCAATGGGCGCGGGCGGAAGGCATCACCCTGATCGCGACCGCCGGATCGGATGAGAAATGCCGCCTCGCGCTGGACCACGGGGCAAGCCATGCGATCAACTACCGGACCGAGGATTTCGCCGCCCGCGTGCGCGACCTGACCGGGGGCAAGGGCGTGGATGTGGTGATGGATGCCGTGGGCAAGGATACCTTTGACGGCAGCCTGAACAGCCTGAAACCCTTTGGGATGTTCATCTCCTTCGGCAATGCCAGCGGCAAGGTGCCACCCTTCGATATCGGCCTGCTGGCCGCCAAGGGATCGCTCAAGATCACGCGGCAGACGCTGTTCACCCATATCGCCGATCCCACCACCTGTCAGGCCATGGCGCAGGACCTGTTCGCCATGGTCACCTCCGGCGCGGTGAAGATCCGCATCGACCAGCGCTTCCCGCTGGAACGGGTGGCCGATGCCCACCGCGCGCTGGAAGCGCGGGCAACGACCGGGCAGACGATCCTGACGCTCTGATCCGCCTAGTGGGGACGCGACCGCAGGAACAGATAAAGCGGCAGTCCGCAGCTGACGCCGATGCAGAAGGTGGCGGGGATGGCGATCAACCCAAGCCACGCCTTGCGCGACACCGTTTCTGCCAGAACCCAGACCGTCAGGGTGACGGCGGCGATGGTCAGATCCCATGTCAGCCCGGTGGTCGAAGCGTTCACATACCACGCGTCGATCAGCCCTGACAGCCCGGTGCCGGTTTCCCGCATATAGGTCACGAACCAGTACATCGGGTGGATCGCGCCCCAGACTGCCAGCGCCAGCCAGACCATGCGCAGCGGGGCCATCAGTTGCCCCCCACGATGCCGGTCTCCACCGATCCGCTGACGGCAAGGCCCGTCGCCTGCGATGGCGGCACAGGCGGGCCATCCGCCCCACAGGCGGCCAGCAGCGCGATCAGCGCAAGGGCAGGCAGGGCAGGCAGAGGCAAGGATTTCATCGCAAAGGCACCTCAGGGTGAAGGATCACGGGGAATAGCTGATCCGCCCGCCGCCCAGCCCGGCCGAAACCGACGGCGTCACGGTCAACCCATCCGCCCCAAGGCTCAGCCCGGCATTCAGCCGGGGGGCCGAGCAGGCGGCAAGGCCGAAAAGGCCGACAAGCAAGCAAAGACCAAGGGCCGCGCGCATGGTCAGTGCATCCTGTGCAGGGGATCGGTGAAGATGATGCCCAGCACCGCCAGCACCGCCAGCACCGCCAGCACGGGCAGCCGCGCCGCGGCGCATCCCGAAAGCGCGGGCGTCAGGCCAGGCAGAAGGCGGGGCAGCGCGTGGAGCATGGCACAGAATCTATCTCGTGCCGCGCCCCCTGTCACGCCAGTCTCGCCTTCCAGGCGGCGACCTGCGCGCGCACCTGATCGGGCGCAGTCCCGCCATAGGACCGGCGCGACCGGACGGAGTTTTCCACCCCCAGCACGTCGAAAACATCGGCGCGGATGCCCGCATGGACGGATTGCATGTCGCCCAGCGAAAGATCGGGCAGGTCGCAACCCCGCGCCTCGGCCATGGCGACCAGCGTGCCGGTCACATGATGCGCCTCGCGGAAGGGCAGGCCCAGTTCGCGCACCAGCCAGTCGGCAAGGTCGGTGGCGGTGGAAAAGCCCGATGCCGCGGCCTGCGCCAGCACCGCGCGGTTCGCGGTCATGTCGCCTACCATCCCCGTCATCGCGGCCAGGGCCAGCATCAGCGTATCGGCGGCATCGAAGACCTGTTCCTTGTCTTCCTGCATGTCCTTGGAATAGGTCAGCGCCAGCCCCTTCATCACGGTGAACAGCGCCACCGTGGCCCCCAGGATGCGGCCCAGCTTGGCGCGCAGCAATTCGGCGGCATCGGGGTTCTTCTTCTGCGGCATGATGCTGCTGCCGGTCGTCCAGCGGTCCGACAGGCGGACAAAGCGGAACTGCGCGCTGGACCAGATCACCAGCTCTTCGGCAAAGCGCGACAGGTGCATCGCGCAGATGCTGCTGGCGGCAAGGAATTCCAGCGCGAAATCCCGGTCAGACACCGAATCCAGCGAATTGGCCGTGGGCCGGTCAAACCCCAGCGCCCGCGCCGTCATCTCCCGGTCGATGGGGAAAGACGTTCCTGCCAGCGCCGCCGCGCCAAGGGGACATTCGTTCATCCGCGCGCGTGCGTCGATGAACCGCCCCCGGTCGCGCGCCAGCATTTCGACATAGGCCATCATGTGGTGGCCCCATGTCACGGGCTGTGCGGTCTGCAGATGGGTGAAGCCCGGCATCACCCAATCCGCCCCGGCCTCGGCTTGCGCGAGGAAGGCGCGCATCAGCGCCTCCAGCCCCGCAATCGCGGCATCGCACTGGTCGCGCACCCACAGCCGGAAATCCACCGCCACCTGATCGTTGCGCGACCGGGCGGTGTGCAGCCGGCCTGCGGGCGCGCCGATCACCTCTTTCAGCCGGGCCTCCACATTCATGTGGATGTCTTCCAGTTCCGTCCGGAAGGGGAAGGAACCGGTTTCAATCTCTGACAAGACCGTGAGAAGGCCTTCCCCGATCGCCTCGGCATCCTTATTCGTCAGGATGCCTGTGGCGGCGAGCATCGCCGCATGGGCGCGCGATCCTGCGATGTCTTGCGCATAGAGCCGTTTGTCAAAGCCGATGGAGGCGTTGATCGCCGTCATGATGGCATCCGGCCCTTCGGCAAAGCGCCCGCCCCACATCTGGTTGGCGGATTTGGCATCGGGGGAAGCGGACATGGGGGCGGCCTTCGGAGGGATGATGCTGCGGAAAATTCTGGCCGTCCTCTACACGGCCTTGGCCATCGGTGCAAATGCCGCCCTCGCCGGCGATGCCGAAGCCCTGCGCGAAGGCGATATGCGCAAGCTGGCGATCCATGACGCTCCGGTGGACCTGCCTGTCGCCGTCTTCCTCGATGCCGCGGATGCCGAGGTTCCGCTGGCCAATTGGCAGGGGCAATGGGTGGTGCTGAACTTCTGGGCCACATGGTGCGCGCCCTGCCGTGAAGAGATGCCCTCGCTCCTGCGCCTGCAGCAAGCGATGCCAGAACTGGCCGTGCTGCCCGTCGCTACCGGGCGCAACGCGGTGGAGGGGATCGAGCGGTTCTATGAAGAGGCCGGCGTGCAGGCCCTGCCCATCCTGCGCGACCCCAAGAGCAAGCTCGCCCGCCCGATGGGGGTGATGGGCCTGCCGGTGACGGTGATCCTGAACCCGCAGGGGCAGGAAGTGGCCCGCCTGATCGGCGATGCCGAATGGGACAGCGCCCACGCCCAGACCGTGCTGCGGGCCTTCATGGCGGGCAATTGAACGGCGCGCGCCGGGCGTGCCGCCCGACGCGCAAGCCTTTTTTCCGTCCCGTCGCCTTGCGGCGCCGTGCCGGCAAGGGGGGGCCAGCCCCCCGCGCGTGCCGCGCCCCCCCCGGGGGTATTTTCCGCCAAGATGAAGATCACGCGCGGCCTAGGGCGGCGACCCGGGCATGGGCGGGGCAGGTGATCAGGTGATCGTTCACAAGGCCTGTCGCCTGCAGGAAGGCATAGGTGATGGTCGGGCCGCAGAAGGTGAAGCCGTCCTTCTTCAGCTGTTTCGAGATGGCCTGCGACAGCGGCGTTTCCGTGGGAATGTCGCGCATCGTGGCGGGGCGGTTCTGCAGCGGGCGCCCGTCCACATGTTTCCACAGATAAGGGGAAAACCCTTCGCGCGCTTCGATCGCCAGCCAGGCGCGGGCGGAGCGGATGGTGCCTTCGATCTTGCCCCTGTGGCGGATGATGCCCGGATCGGCCAGCAGGCGGGCGACATCCGATTCGCCCCATCCTGCGATGATTTCGGGGCGGAACCCGGCGAAGGCGCTGCGGAAATTGTCCCGCTTTTTCAGGATCGTGATCCAGCTCAGGCCGGCCTGGAACCCGTCGAGGATCAGCTTTTCCCAAAGCGCGCGGGGATCGTGTTCCGGAACGCCCCATTCCGTATCGTGATAGGCCACATAGAGCGGATCCGTCCCGCACCACGGGCAGCGCTGGGTGGGTGGATCGGCATGGTCCATCGGGGGTCCTTCCTTGCGGTTTAACCCGATCTTTACGGGCTTCGCGGAAACCTTGTCGATGGGTGTTTCGGGGTCTTTGGGGTTTTGCGATGAAGATGGAAAGCGACAGCGATTTCGCGGGCGGGGCAAGCCCCCTGTCCTTCGCGATCGCCGAAAGCACGGCCGAAGCTGTGGCCATGGTCGCCGACGCCGTGCGCGGGCGCCGCTTGCGTCTGGCCTACCATCCGGTCGTGCTGGCGGCCAAGCCCGCGCGGATCGGATTTCACGAAGGGCTGATGCGCGTTCTGGATGCGCAGGGCCGCGTGATCCCCGCGCGGGAATTCATGTATGCGGTGGAGGCGCATGAGCTGGGCCGCGAGATCGACTGCGCCGCGCTGGCAATGGGCCTCGACGCGCTGGCCCGTCATCCGCAACTGCGCCTGTCGGTGAACATGTCGGCACGGTCGGTGGGTTGGCCGCGCTGGATGAAGCTCTTGCAGGCCGGGCTGGCCCGTCACCCCGGAATGGGCGACCGGCTGATTCTGGAAATCAGCGAGGCCAGCGTCATGACGGTGCCGGAACTGCTGGTCGGGATGATCGCCGAGCTGCGCCCCAAGGGCGTATCCTTCGCGCTGGATGGGTTTGGTGCGGGGGCCTTTGCCCTGCGCCATTTCCGGGAGCTGAGCTTTGATCTGCTCAAGATCGACGCCCAGTACAGCCGGGGCATCCACACCCATGCCGACAATCAGGTTCTGATGGCGGCCTATCTGGCCGTGGCGCGGCAGTTCGACATGCTGATTGTCGCGCAGGGCGTGGAACAGGCGGGCGAGGCGGCATGGTTGGCGCAATTGGGGGTGGATTGCCTGCAGGGATATCACTTTGCCGCGCCCAAGCTGATCCCCGAAGGATTGGAGCCCTGCACCTGTCCGCCCAACGCCCTGCCCCAAGTCCGGCGCTGAAGAGGGAGGCGCTAAAGAGGGCGCTGGGGCGCGCCGACGGCGGATCGGCGGGTGCAGGGGCGCATGGGCGCAAGATTGTTGCTTTTGTTTCCCCCCGCGATTAGGCCATGCTGCAAGGCGGCGTGGTCAGCGGGGCCTCGCCCGGTTGGGAGAGAGGATCAGTCATGACCAATGTCGTCATCGTTTCCGCAGGCCGTACGGCCGTGGGCAGTTTCAACGGTTCCTTCGCCAATACCCCGGCGCATGACCTTGGCGCCGCGGTGATCGAAGCGGTGGTCGCACGGGCGGGCATCGACAAGGCCGAAGTGGAGGAGACGATCCTCGGTCAGGTTCTGACGGCGGGGCAGGGGCAGAATCCGGCCCGTCAGGCGCATATCAAGGCGGGCCTGCCCAAGGAGGCCAGCGCATGGTCGCTCAATCAGGTCTGCGGGTCGGGCCTGCGGGCGGTGGCGCTGGGCGCGCAGCATGTGCAACTGGGCGATGCGCGGATCGTGGTCGCGGGCGGGCAGGAAAGCATGTCGCTGTCGCCCCACGTCGCGCACATGCGCGCGGGCACCAAGATGGGCGACATGAAATTCGTCGATTCGATGATCAAGGACGGGCTCTGGGATGCCTTCAACGGCTATCATATGGGCCAGACGGCGGAAAACGTGGCGGCCCAGTGGCAGATCAGCCGCGACATGCAGGATGAATTCGCGCTGGCCAGCCAGAACAAGGCCGAGGCCGCGCAGAAGGCCGGCAAGTTCAAGGATGAGGTGATCCCCTTCACCATCTCCACCCGCAAGGGCGATGTGACGGTCGATTCGGATGAATACATCCGCCACGGCGCGACGCTGGAGTCGATGGCCAAGCTGAAGCCTGCCTTCACCAAGGACGGGTCGGTCACGGCGGGCAATGCCAGCGGGCTGAACGATGGCGCGGCGGCGGTGCTGATCATGTCGGCGGAAGAGGCGGAAAAGCGCGGGCTGACGCCGCTGGCGCGCATCGCCTCTTACGCCACCGCGGGGCTCGATCCGTCGATCATGGGCGTCGGCCCGATCCATGCCAGCCGCAAGGCGCTGGCCAAGGCGGGCTGGAAGGTCGGCGATCTGGATCTGGTCGAGGCGAACGAGGCCTTCGCCGCCCAGGCCTGCGCCGTGAACAAGGACATGGGTTGGGACCCCGCCATCGTGAACGTGAACGGCGGCGCCATCGCCATCGGCCACCCGATCGGTGCCTCGGGCGCGCGCATCCTGAACACGCTCCTGTTCGAAATGGCCCGCCGCGATGCAAAGCGCGGCCTTGCCACGCTGTGCATCGGCGGCGGCATGGGCGTGGCCATGTGCCTAGAGCGCTGATCCTCGCGCTGATCTTTCTGCGGCCACAATGCCGCAGATGCGAAATGGGCGCGCAATAATGTTGCGCGCCCTTCTTCATTTCGGTAACACCGTTTCAAGAATGTCCGATTTCAGGAGGAGGGACGAATGGCACGAGTGGCTTTGGTAACAGGTGGTTCGCGCGGGATCGGCGCCGCGATTTCGGTGGCGCTGAAGGCGGCGGGCTACAAGGTGGCCGCGAACTATGCCGGGAATGATGAGGCGGCGGCCGCCTTCACCAAGGAAACGGGCATCCCCACCTACAAATGGTCGGTCGCGGATTACGACGCCTGCGTGGCGGGCATCGCCAAGGTCGAGGCCGAGGTCGGCCCAGTGGATGTGCTGGTGAACAATGCGGGCATCACCCGCGACGCCATGTTCCACAAGATGACCCCGCAGCAGTGGAAAGAGGTGATCGACACCAACCTGACGGGTCTGTTCAACATGACCCACCCGCTGTGGTCGGGGATGCGCGACCGCAAGTTCGGGCGGGTGATCAACATCTCGTCGATCAACGGGCAGAAGGGGCAGGCGGGGCAGGCCAACTATTCCGCCGCCAAGTCGGGCGATCTGGGCTTCACCAAGGCCTTGGCGCAGGAAGGCGCGCGGGCGGGCATCACGGTGAACGCGATCTGCCCGGGCTATATCGCGACCGAGATGGTCAAGGCCATCGACGAAAAGGTGCTGAACGAGCGGATCATCCCGCAGATCCCGGTGGGCCGTCTGGGCGAACCGGAAGAGATCGCCCGGACGGTGGTCTTCCTCGCCTCGGACGATGCGGGTTTCATCACCGGCTCCACCATCTCGGCCAATGGCGGGCAGTTCTTCGTTTGAAGCGACAGCCGTCGCAGAGAAAGGCCCGCGCCCGGCGCGGGCCTTTTGCTTTTGCGCCGCAGCCGATAGAAGGGCCAAAAATCTTCGAAGATTTTTGCAAATTTCTTCGAAGAAATTTGGTGAGGCAGGGATGAAGACGTCACGCGCAACCGCCATCGGCTTTACTGCCGTCCTGATGTGGGCGCTGCTGGCGCTCTTCACCATCGGATCGGCCCCGGTGCCGCCCTTCCTCTTGAACGCGCTGACCTTTGCCATCGGCGGCACGCTAGGCCTGATCTGGACGCTGCGGGGCGGGCTGGGCCGCCTGCGCGGCATATCCTGGCGCGTCTATGCCTTCGGCATCATCGGCCTTTTCGGCTATCACGCGCTTTACTTCACCGCCTTCCGCATCGCGCCGTCGGCGGAAACGGGGCTTATGGCCTATCTCTGGCCGCTCTTCATCGTCCTTTTCGCCAGTTTCCTGCCCGGGGAACGCCTGCGCCCCATCGTGCTGATCGGGGCCGTGGTCGCCTTTGCCGGGGCCGCGCTGATCGTTCTGGGGCGCGACGCGGGGGGAAATGCCACGCCGCTGGGTCTGTTTCTGGGCTTTCTCTGCGCGATCACATGGGCGGGCTATTCCACCCTGTCGCGCCGCCTGGGCGATGTGCCCACCGAAAGTGTCACTGTCTTTTGCCTTGGCACGGCGGTGCTGTCGGCCCTCGCCCATCTGGCATGGGAAGAAACCGTCTGGCCTGCCACCGGGATCGGCTGGCTGTCCATACTCGCGCTGGGCATCGGGCCGGTGGGCGCGGCCTTCTTCACTTGGGACATCGGCATGAAGCAGGGCGATATCCAGCTTCTGGGCGTCGCCTCCTACGCGGCGCCGCTGCTTTCTACGCTGGCACTTGTCGCAACCGGTATCACACCCGCCAGCTGGACCCTGCTCGCGGCGGCGGTGCTGATCACCGGGGGGGCAGCGCTGGCCGCCCGCGCCTCGGCAGGCGCGGGGGCCAGCGCCGGGGAATGATCCCTTACGCCTGCTGCAGGCGGGTCATTTCTTCCTTGAGCTTGAGCTTCTGCTTCTTCAGCTCGGCAATCCGCAAGGCATCCGCGCCGGGGCTTCGCTGCTCACGCTCGACCATGTCAGAGAGGTGCTCATGCTTGCGGCGCAGTTCCTGCAGATGCGAAGCAATCGTCATATCTGTCCTCCTCATGTCTGGTTGCAATGTAACAAGTGCATCACAACCCCCGAGTCGTGTCACGGACAATCGACATCAGAATTCTGACAGTCTTAAGTGATCTTGCCAAAAGCCGCCGACAGATCGGCACCTTCCCGCAGAACCGCCGTGGCGGCGGGGGTATAGCTTTCCCGGTCCCCGTCATGGCCTGCGCCCGCATGCAGGGTAAAGGGCGCCAGCAGCCGGAACGCCGCCCGCCCGCCCTTGCGCGCCCGCAGGATCACGCGCGGCGCCGCGCGGCCTGCGCGCGGCTCCAGCGGCAGCACGACCGCCGAGCCCAGCTTTGGCGCCAGCGCCGTCAGCGCTTCGGGCAGGCAGGGCGTGGCAAAGATCATCGTCAGCCACCCGCCCGGCCGCAGCCGCGCCCCGGCCGCCGCCACCCAGGCGGCGATCGGCGTCTCCACCCGCAGCGCGCGGTCACGTTCGGCGATGGGCGATGGCGTGCCGCCCGGGGCGTAATAGGGCGGGTTGGCGATCACATGATCGAAATCCCGGCGCAGCGCGCGCGGCATCGCGGCCAGATCGCCCTGCACCACCTCCATCACCACCTCGTTGCGCGCTGCATTGCGACGCGCCAGATCGGCATAGCCCGCCTGCACCTCCAGCCCCGAAAGCACCACCCCCGGCACCCGCGCCGCAAGGCACAGCGCCGCCGCCCCCGCCCCGCAGCCCAGATCCAGCACGCTCTCGCCCGCCCCGGCCGGGCAGGCGGCGGCCAGCAGCACCGGATCGGTCGCCGCGCGATAGCCGCGCAGGGGTTGCAGCAGCCGCAGCCGCCCCATCAGGAACTTGTCATCCGACAGGTCCGCCTCGGCAAAGACCCCGCCGCCTTCGGTCATTCCAGCCCCGTGGGAATCCCGTTGTCACGCAGCACGGCCGAGGCCATGAAATGATCGGCATCCCGCACCATCAACCGGCGCGGCAATATGCCAAGGCTGCCATCGAGGATGCTCATGTGGACGTCCAGATCAAACACGTCTATACCCTCGCCCTCGAGCAGGGCGGTGGCAAAAGCGATGATCGTCGGGTCGGTGCTGCGCAAAAGCTCTCTCATGGAGCAGAGTTAAGGGGCAGCGCCCCGGAATGTCGAGAGGCGGGGGAACAGGGGCATGGGTTTGGACGAAGCCGCGCGCAAACCGCATGATCGTTTGGCCGCATGGCTGGCCGCCGACATGGCGGCGGTCAATGCACTGATCCGCACCCGCATGGCCAGCGAACACGCCCCGCGCATCCCCGAAGTGACCGCCCATCTGGTCGAGGCCGGGGGAAAACGCCTGCGTCCCATGCTCACCCTCGCCGCCGCGCGCATGTGCGGCTATGACGGCGACAACCATGTGAAACTGGCCGCCACCGTGGAATTCATCCACACCGCCACGCTCCTGCATGACGATGTGGTCGATGAAAGCGAACGCCGCCGGGGGCGGCCCACGGCGAACCTGCTGTGGGACAACAAGTCCTCGGTCCTTGTCGGGGATTACCTCTTTGCCCGGTCCTTCCAGCTGATGGTGGAAACGGAATCGCTGCGGGTGATGGACATCCTCGCCAATGCCTCTGCCGTGATCGCCGAAGGCGAGGTGCTGCAACTCACCGCCGCGCAGGATCTGGCCACGACCGAAGCCATCTATCTGCAGGTGATCCGGGGCAAGACGGCGGCGCTGTTTGCCGCCGCGATGGAGGTGGGCGGCGTCGTCGCCGCCGCGCCAGAGGCGCAGGTGCAGGCGCTCCGCGCCTATGGCGATGCGCTGGGCATCGCGTTCCAGATCGTCGATGATCTTCTGGATTACGGCGGCACGGATGCCGCCATCGGCAAGAACACCGGCGATGATTTCCGCGAACGCAAGCTGACGCTGCCGGTCATCAAGGCCGTGGCGCAGGCCGATGCGGAAGAACGCGCCTTCTGGCAGCGCACCATCGAAAAGGGCGATCAGCAGGAAGGCGACCTCGCCCGCGCCCGCGCCATCATGGATCGCCATGGCGCGATGCAGGCCGCGCGCGATGCGGCGCTGCATTGGGCCGATACGGCCCGCCGGTCGCTGGACATCCTGCCCGCCCATGAATTGCGCGACATGCTGTCGGATCTGGCCGATTACGTGGTGGCGCGGATCAACTGATCCGCCCCTCACGCAGGGTCAACTTCGCGTCAGGCCGCTTGCACCCGGACCGACGCCCCCCGACCTCCTGGAAAACATCCGGGGGGACAACCATGCGCAGCCTTCTCATCCTTGGCGGCCTCCTGCCGGGTGCGCCGCCGCCTGCAAACGCTGGCCCCGAAAACACTGGCCCCGCCACCGACACTGTCGCCATCGCCGATCTGCATGACGGCACCACCGCCACCATCACCGGCATCGTTGACCGCATCACGGGTGCGGACACATTCCGCCTGCGCGACGACAGCGGATCGGTCCTCGTCCATATCGGCCCGGGCATCGTGCCTTTTGACACGGGCGAGACGGTCACCCTCCGCGGGATCGTGGACCGCGATTTCGGCCGGCTGGCGGTTTATGCGCGAGACGCCACCCGCGCGGATGGCAGCCGTGTGACCTTTGATCATCCGTATGAATGATCCCGCCCAGCCGCCCCCTTGCCAAGGGCGGGCGGCTTTCCCACCTCCCTTTGCAACGAAAACACTGCAGGGAGATGACGATGATCCGTTCCGCCGCCATGGCCGCCGTCCTTCTGTCGGCCTCTGCCGCTTTCGCCGCCCCCGTTCCCATCACCAAGGCCCCGCGCGGCCAGCCCGTCACGGTGACGGGCAAGGTGATGCGCATCACCGATGCCGATGCCTTCCGGCTCAAAGATGAAAGCGGCGTCGTTACCGTCTATGTCGGCCCCAATGACCTGCCCGTTCAGGTGGGCGAAGAGGTGACGGTGCTGGGCGCGCTGGAAGAGGGGTTCCCGCCCGAATTCGTGGCTCGCGCCCTGCGCCGCGCCGATGGGACAGAGATCGCTTTCCGTCACGACTGGGGCTGAAGCAGCGGCGCATCCGCCACCCACCATGCCGGTTCGGCCGCGCGGATGGCCTGCGCGGCCGCGCGCGCCGACAGGGGATCGTCGAACAGGCCGAAACAGGTGGCCCCCGATCCCGACATCCGCGCCACCCGGCATCCTGCCTGCGCCGACAGCGCCGCCTTGACCCGGCCGATCACCGGCAATTCGGCCATGGCAGGCGCTTCCAGATCGTTGCGCTGCATGGCGACAAAGGCCGCAAGCTCGGCCACGCCGCGCAGGCGCGGCATCTCGCGCGGCATGGGCGCATTGTCGGCCCGCACCAGCGCCCGGAACACCGCAGGGGTGGATACCGCCACCCGCGGATTGGCCAGCACCAGCCACGCCTGCGGCAGCGGGGGCACCTCTGCCAGCCCCTCGCCGATCCCCGACATCCGCGCCGCCCGCCCGGCCAGACAGACCGGCACATCCGCCCCCAGCGCCAGCACTTCGGCCGCCCCGGGCAGCGCCCGCCCGGTCATCCGTGCCAGAAGCCGCAGCGTCGCCGCCGCATCCGCCGATCCGCCGCCGATGCCGGAAGATACGGGCAGCACCTTTTCCAGCGCGATCCGCGCCGAAACGCCCATCACCCGCGCCGCCCGCAGTACCAGATTGTCGCCCTCACCCGTCAGCCCCGCCGCCATCGGCCCCGTCACGTCAAGCGACGGCAGATCCGACAGAATCGCCGACACGCGATCCCCCACCCCGGCAAAGACCACCAGCGAATCCAGCAGATGATAGCCATCCGCC
Organism: Paragemmobacter ruber; assembly: GCF_009908315.1. Taxonomy (GTDB): domain Bacteria; phylum Pseudomonadota; class Alphaproteobacteria; order Rhodobacterales; family Rhodobacteraceae; genus Paragemmobacter; species Paragemmobacter ruber. Next base: position 1,157,228 of record NZ_JAAATW010000001.1, on the reverse strand, counting down.
CGCCGCCCGATGACATGCAGGGTCAGGTTGATCTTGGCCGGGGCGAACTCAGTTGCCGCCATTCGCCACTTCGGTCAGCGGCTTTGCGCCCTCTTCGGCCAGCACGGCATCCAGCCCCACCTCCAGCTTGCGGCGGATGCGGGCGGCGTCCTTCTCCGTCGGGTCGAAGGACAGCGCCCGGTGCCACTGGAACCGCGCCTCAAGCTTGCGGCCCACGGCCCAATAGACATCGCCCAGATGGTCCGTCACCACAGGATCGACGGGCTCCAGCAGCGCCGCGCGTTCCATCGGCTCCAGCGCATCCTGATAGCGGCCCAGCCGGAACAGCGCCCAGGCAAGACTGTCGATGATATAGCCCGCGTCCGGCTGCGCGGCGACCGCGCGTTCGATCATCCCCAGCGCCTCTTCCAGATTCTCGCCCCGGTCCACGAAGGAATAGCCCAGATAGTTCAACACCTGCGGCTGGTCGGGGTTCAACTCCAGCGCGCGGCGGAAATCGGCCTCGGCCTCGGGCCAGTTGCCCGCGCGTTCATTGCTGATCCCGCGCGAGTAATACAGCGTCCAATGCCGCTGCTCGGCCTCCGGGATCAGCGCGATCGCCTGCGTATAGACCGGGATCGCATCGGCAAAGCGTTCCTGCCGCCGCAGCGCATCGGCCAGCGCGGCCGGCACCTCGATGATCTGGCCATGGCTGCGCGTCAGCGCCTGCAGCACTTCCAGCGCGGCCTCGGTCTTGTCCTGCGCGATCAGCGTGTTCGCGCGCCCGATCTCGGCCACGTGATAGGCCGGATCATCGGCTGCGATCCGGGCATAGGTCTCGCCCGCCAGCGCGTGCTGGTCCAGCGCCTCCAAAAGCCCCGCCGCCATCAGCACGGCCTCGGAATGGGTGGGCCGCAGATAGGCCGCCGCCTGCGCGTATAGCAGGGTATAGCCATCCTCCGCCTCGCCGCGCAGGGCGGTGGACAGGGTAAAGAACACCTCGGCGATCCCGTCCACGGGCGAGGTGACGATGTCAAAGGGCACCGGCTCCCCCGCCGCCAGCCGCGCGCGCAGCGGGTCGATCTGCGGGTCCGCCTCGGTGCCAAAGGCCCGCTCCAGCAGGGCCAGCGCCTCGGGGTTGCGTTCCAGCTGGCTCAGGATCTGGGCATGGGCAATGGCCCCCCGCCGCATCAGCGCGATCTGCCCCGCCTCACGCCCCGAAAGGATGTTGTCCGCCCCCTCGAAATCCCCGACCGATGCCAGCGCCAGCGCCTTGTGATACAGGCCGAACGCCTCCAGCCCCGGCGAGGCGGCCAGCGTGTCGAACCCCGCCACCGCATCCGACATCCGCCCGTCACCCAGCGCCGCCCAGGCCAGCACCAGATCGTCGAGCAGCCGCCCGATGGACCGGCCCGCCTGCGTATCGGCGATCAGCGCGGCAAACTCGCCCCGCTGGGCCTGATCGGTCAGCAGCGCGATATAGGCCGTCTGGCTGCGCCCGCCCTGCTGCACCAAAAGCCGCGCCAGTTCCGCCGACCGCGCCACATCGCCAAGGCTCAGATGCGCGATCACCGCGCCTTCCAGCGTGGCCGGGTCCATCACGCCCAGCTCGATCAGCCGGTCATACCAGCGCGCGGCCTCGCGGAAATCGCTCTGCGATGCGGCCACCTGTGCCGAAAGATAGGCCCCCGCCGATCCTTCTGGCGTGGGCATCGGCGTCTGCGCGGCAACGGGCAGGGCAGGGGGCAGGGCCAGCGCCCCGGCAAGAACCACGGCAACAAGGCGGCGGGGGTGCAACGGCATCGACAAGCATCTCCTGCAGGGCTGCCTCAAAGCTAGCCGCGCCATGGGCCATAGGCAATCGGGCCGGGCGGGTTTCCCCGTCCCGGCCCGCCGTTTCCTGCTGATTCACACGCAAATGTCAGACCGGAGGGATGACGCGCCAATCAGATTACGGGCCGATCACATGTTGGGATAGTTCGGCCCGCCCCCGCCCTGCGGCGTGGTCCAGTTGATATTCTGGCTCGGGTCCTTGATATCGCAGGTCTTGCAATGCACGCAGTTCTGGAAATTGATCCTGAACTTGGCATCATCGCCTTCGCCCAGCACTTCATACACCCCCGCCGGGCAATAGCGCTGCGCCGGTTCGGCATATTTCGGCAGGTTCACCGCAATCGGGATCGACGGATCCTTCAGCTTCAGATGCGCAGGCTGCGCCTCGTCATGGTTTGTAAAGCTGTAGGCGACGTTGGTCAGCCGGTCGAAGGACAGAACGCCATCGGGCTTGGGGTAGTCGATGGGCTTGTGGTTCTTGGCCAGCCCCGTCGCCGCCGCGTCCGATTTGCCGTGCTTGAGCGTGCCAAAGATCGTCAGGCCGAAGGTATTGGCCCACATGTCGATCCCGCCGCCCATCAGGCTCGCCACCAGCCCGTACTTGGACCACAGCGGCTTGACGTTGCGCACCTTGCGCAGGTCCTTGCCGATCGGCCCGGTCCGCACGGCGGTTTCATATTCCGCCAGTTCGTCGCCCGCGCGGCCCGCCTTGATCGCGGCATGGGCGGCCTCGGCGGCGGCTTTGCCCGACAGCATGGCGTTGTGGTTGCCCTTGATGCGCGGCACGTTCACGAGGCCCGCCGAACAGCCCAGCAGCGCCACACCCGGCGCCACCATCTTGGGGATCGACTGCCAGCCCCCCTCGCTGATGGCCCGCGCGCCATAGGCCACGCGCTTGCCGCCCTTCAGAAGCTCGGCCACCATCGGGTGATGCTTGAACCGCTGGAATTCCATATAGGGATAGAGATGCGGGTTCTCATAGTTCAGGTGAACGACGAAACCCACATAAACCTGATTGTTCTCAAGGTGATAGATGAACGACCCGCCGCCCGCATTGCTGCCCAGCGGCCAGCCCATCGTATGCGTGACCGTGCCTTCGCGGTGCTTGGCGGGGTCGATCTCCCAGATTTCCTTCATGCCAAGGCCGAACTTCTGCGGGCACTTCCCCTTCGACAGGTCATACTTGGCGATGACCTCTTTCGACAGCGACCCGCGCACGCCTTCGGACAGGAAGACGTATTTCCCGTGCAGTTCCATCCCCGGCTCGTAAGCCGGCCCCGGCTCGCCCGTCGCCGGATCGCGGCCGAACTCGCCCGCGACCACGCCCTTCACCCGGTCGCCGTCATAGACCAGCGCACTCGCGCTCATGCCCGGGAAAATCTCCACGCCAAGGCCCTCGGCCACCCCCGCCATCCAGCGGCAGACATTGGCCATGGAAACGATGTAATTGCCGTGGTTGTTCATCAGGGGCGGCATGGGGAAATTCGGAATCCGCACCTGCCCGGCAGGGCCGAGGATATAGAAATTGTCCTCCGTCACCTCGGTCTTGATCGGCGCGCCCATGCTGCGCCAATCGGGCAGCAGCGCGTCCAGGCCGCTGGGATCCAGCACCGCACCCGACAGGATATGCGCCCCGACCTCGGACCCCTTCTCCAGCACCACCACCGTCATGTCGGGGTCAAGCTGCTTCAGCCGGATCGCCGCCGACAGGCCCGCCGGGCCTGCCCCCACGATCACCACATCATATTCCATCGACTCACGGACGATGTCGGCCATGCTGCCTGCTCCCTCACCGCGTTTCCCACTGGCTCCGCGCAATAATATTGCCGTCGCGGCCTTTCCCCTAGCCCAAGCCGCGCGCGGGGGTCAATCGTAACGCGGCATCACAATGTCGCATTGCGGCATCCTGCCCGTTCTTGCGGCGCTTTCGCGCGCGCCGGGCCGCGCCCGCGGCGGGCAGCCCCTTGCAATTGCGCCCCCGGTCGGTTCAGTTGTGACAGAAGATCGCAGATCGTACCGCGCCACTGCCCCCGAAACGGGGCCGTGGCCTTCCTTTTGTTACGCAGGGACCGATGGAAAAGATTCCGATGACGCGCGCGGGTTTCACCGCGCTGGACGAAGAGCTCAAGACCCTGAAATCGGTCGAACGCCCCGCCGTGATCCGCGCCATCGCCGAGGCGCGCGAACATGGCGACCTGTCGGAAAACGCCGAATACCACGCCGCCCGCGAAAAGCAGTCCTTCATCGAAGGCCGCATCAAGGAGCTTGAGGCGATGCTGTCGCTGGCCGATGTGATCGACCCGTCGAAACTGTCCGGCGCGATCAAGTTCGGCGCCACCGTCACCATCGTCGATGAAGATACCGACGAAGAGCGCACCTACCAGATCGTGGGCGAGGCCGAGGCCGATATCGAACGCGGGCTTCTGAACATGCGCTCCCCCCTCGCCCGCGCCCTGATCGGCAAGGAAGAGGGCGACAGCGTCGAGGTGAAAACCCCCGGCGGCCAGAAAAGCTATGAGATCCTGAAGATCCTCTACGTCTGAACGCGGCCCGGTCGCCGCGACGTTCCGTCGCGATGGCCAGGCGCAGAAGGGGAAGACGGGAACAGAATGCCGGAAGACCACGACAGACCCGAACCCTTGGGGATTTACCAGCGCCGCGAGGACGGCCCCGCCTTCGGCCCGACCGAACTGGTGGGCGGGCTTCTGGCGGTGGTCTGGGTGCTTGCGGTCATCGCCTATGTCCTGCTCGCACCCGAAGGCGGCTTTGGCGGTGTGTTCGGCACCGTGATGACGCTGGTCGCCGTCTTCCTGCCGCTGGCGCTGATTTGGGCCGCGGTCACAACCCTGCGCTCCGTCCGCGTCCTGCGGGCCGAAGCCGCGCGCCTGCAGGCAACGGTGGATGCGATGCGCAAGGCCTATCTCGCCGGCCAGCAGAAACAGGCCGCGATCAAGCCCGCGCCCGATCCGCGCGGCGAAGACGCCCCCGCCCCGCAGGCCAGTTTCCAGACCCGGCGCGATCCGGGCCTCACCGTGCCCTCGGCAGACCGCAAGGCCGCGCTGGTGCCCCCTCGCCCCGCCCCGCAGGAGGAACAGCCCGCCCTCGCCCTCGGCACCCCGGCCGAAGATCTGCGCGCCCCCCTGTCGGTTGCCGATTTCATCCGCGCGCTGAACTTTCCCGACAACCCCGATGACCGCGAGGGGTTCCGCGCCCTGCGCGCCGCGCTGGAGGATCGCACCACCGCCAAGCTGATCCGCGCCGCGCAGGATGTGCTGACGCTTCTGTCGCAGGAAGGCATCTACATGGATGACCTGCCCCCCGAACGCGCCCGCCCAGAACTCTGGCGCAAGTTCGCCCAAGGCGAACGCGGCCGCCCCATCGCCGCGCTGGGCGGCATCCGCGACCGCTCTTCCCTCGCGCTGACTGGGGCAAGGATGCGCGAAGACCCGGTCTTCCGCGATGCCGCGCACCATTTCCTGCGCAGCTTCGACAAGACGTTTCAGGAATTTGAACGCAACGCCTCGGACGCCGATCTCAACGCTCTCGCCGATACCCGCACGGCGCGCGCCTTCATGCTGTTCGGGCGGGTGACCGGGACCTTCGACTGAACCGGGCATCGGATTGCCTGGGCCATCCGATCAAAAATCTTCGAAGATTTTTGCAAATTTCTTCGAAGAAATTTGTCACCCGCGTGGCGCCGCCGCCCGCCGCAGCCGATCGTTGATCGCGCGCCCCAGCCCCGTCTCCGGCACGGGTGCGAAGGCGATCCGCCCGCTCGCCCCCGCACCGGCCAGCGCATCCGCCTCGCGCAGCACATGGAACAGCCGCGCCGCCGCCTCCACCAGATCGCCTGTCTCCGACAGGCTCAGCGCCGCGCCGGGGCAGGGGCCGAAGCCCACCCAGATCTCGCCCGGCTCCGGCACCGTCACCTCCAGCCGCACCATGGCCCCCGGCGCGTAATGGCTGGCCAGTTGCCCCGGCGCATTGGGCCGCGCGGCACTGCCCCCTGCCACCGGCGCGCAGTCCAGCACCGCCTCCAGCGCCTCGGCCGGCACCCCGCCGGGGCGCAGCAGGCTGGGCGCTCCCTCAAGCCCGAGGATGGTGGATTCCACCCCCACCGCGCAGGCCCCGCCGTCAAGGATTGCCTCGATCCGCCCGGCCAGCCCCGCGCGCACATGATCCGCCCGCGTCGGCGATACCTTGCCCGACGGATTGGCCGATGGCGCGGCCAGCGGCCCGCCAAAGGCCTGCAACAGCGCCCGCGCCACGGGATGGGCAGGCACCCGGATCGCCACCGTCTCCAGCCCCGCCGTCACCAACGGCGACACGCCCGCATCCGCGCGCAGCGGCAGCACCAGCGTCAGGGGGCCGGGCCAGAACGCCGCCGCCACCGCCTCGGCCCGCGCGTCGAGGCGCGCGAAGCGCCGCGCGCTGTCCACATCCGGCACATGCACGATCAGCGGGTTGAACCGGGGCCGCCCCTTCGCCTCGAAAATCCGCGCCACCGCATGATCCGACCGCGCATCCCCGCCCAGCCCATACACCGTCTCGGTCGGAAAGGCGACAAGCCCGCCCGCGCGCAGGATTTCTGCCGCGCGGGCGATATCCTCGGGGCTGTCGGTCAGGTCTTGCGTGGCGATCATGCCGGGCACTCCGCGCCGTGACGCTGCGTAGGGGTTGAGAAGGCGCGGACGGTCTGCAAACCTCGCCCTGCCCGGTGCCTTATCCGCCGCAGCCCGCTTTGCCAAGCGGTCCGCTCCCCGGTGGGCAGGCCCCCGGCATGCCAGAGGATTGATCCATGCCCTACCGCGCCCCGCTTGCCGATTTCGATCTGCTCCTGTCCCAGGTCCTGGGCTATGGCCGCGTCGCAGCCACGCCCCGCTTTGCGGAAGCCGGCGCCGATACCGCCGCCGCCGTGCTGGCCGAGGCGGCGCGTCTGGCCGAAACCGTGCTCGCCCCCCTCAACCGCGTGGGCGACAAACAGGGCGCGCGGCTGGAAAACGGCGTGGTCCGCACCTCCCCCGGTTTTGCCGAAGGCTACCGCGCGGTGGCGCAGGGCGGCTGGGTCGGCATGGCGGCCCAGCCTGAAAACGGCGGCATGGGCCTGCCCATGACGCTCGCAACCGCGGTGAACGAGATGATGTCGGCGGCCTGCCTGTCGTTGCAGGTGGGCCCGCTGCTGACCCAAGGCCAGATCGAGGCGCTGGAACATCACGGCTCCGACGCGATCCGCGCCACCTATCTGCCGCGCCTCATCGCGGGGGAATGGGGCGGCACGATGAACCTGACCGAACCGCAGGCCGGGTCGGATGTGGGGGCGCTGCGGACGCGGGCGGAACCCAATCCCGACGGCACCTATGCGATCACCGGGCAGAAGATTTATATCAGCTGGGGCGATGCGGATTTCCTGCCGAACATCTGCCATCTGGTGCTGGCCCGCCTGCCCGATGGCGCGCCGGGGACATCGGGCATCAGCCTCTTCCTCGTGCCGAAGTTCATCCCCGATGCGGCGGGTAATCCGGGCCGCCGCAACAGCCTGTCGGTGGTCAGTCTCGAACACAAGCTGGGCCTGCACGGCAGCCCCACCTGCGTGATGCAATATGACGGCGCGCAAGGCTGGCTGGTGGGCGAGGCGCATCGCGGTATGGCGGCCATGTTCACCATGATGAACAACGCCCGTCTGGGCGTGGCCGTGCAGGGCGTGGGCATCGCCGAGGCCGCCTTCCAGCAGGCACTGGCCTATGCCGAAGGCCGGGTGCAGGGCCGCACGCCCACGGGGCGCGCGCCGATCACCGATCATGCCGATGTGCGCCGGATGCTGGCGCGGATGCGGGCGCAGGTCTTTTCGGCCCGCGCCATCGCGCTCTCCTGCGCCGTGGCCATCGACATGGCCCGCGCCACCGACGCCCCCGAATGGCAGGCCCGCGCCGCGCTCCTTACCCCCATCGCCAAGGCCTATGGCACCGATACCGGGAACGAGGTCGCCCATCTGGGCATCCAGATCCACGGCGGCATGGGCTTTGTCGAAGAAACCGGCGCCGCCCAGTTCGCCCGCGACGTGCGCGTGACCACGATCTACGAAGGCACCAACGGCATCCAGGCGATGGATCTTGTCGCCCGCAAGATGGCCGATGGCGGGGCCGCTGCCCTCGCGCTGGTGGATGAGGTGCAGGCCGGGGCCGAAGCCGCCCGCGCCACCCTTCCCGACCTCGCCGGTGATGTCTGGCAGGCGGCCGAGGCCCTGCGCGACGCGACCGAGACGCTCGTGAAACAGGACATGACCGATCGCTTCGCCGGGGCCGCACCCTATCTGCGCGCCTTCGCGCTGGTGCTTGGCGCCGACGCCCATCTGCGCGCCGCCCACGCTGCCGGGGGCGCGCGCACCGCGCTGGCCCGCGTGGCGATCCGCCGCCTCCTGCCGGAATACGCCCCCCTTCTGGCCGAGGCGCGCGAAGGCGCGGCCCAGCTCTACGCCCTCTCGCCCGAGGATCTGGCCGCGTGAGGGACGCCCCCGCCAGCGATGACGGCATCCGCCACCCCTTTCCCACGCCGCCAGACGAAGGCGCGGCGGTCGAGGTGGCGCCCGGCATCCTCTGGATGCGCCTGCCGCTGCCCATGGCGCTCGACCATGTGAATGTCTACGCGCTGGACGATGGCGATGGCTGGACGGTGGTGGATACGGGCTTTGCCTCCACCCGCGCCCGGGCGATCTGGCAGGCGCTCTTGGCTGGCCCGCTGGCCGGGCGCCCGGTCCGCCGCGTCATCGTCACCCATTACCACCCCGACCATATCGGTCTGGCGGGCTGGTTTCAGGCGCAGGGCGCCGAACTGATCACCACCCGCACCAGCTGGCTTTACGCCCGCATGCTGGTGCTTGATGAACACGCCACGCCGCCCCCACAGGCGGTGGCGTTCCAGCGCCGCGCCGGGGTGCCGCCCGCCCGGCTAAAGGCCTACGCCACCACCCGCCCCTTCAACTTTGCCGATGTGGTGACGCCGCTCCCCCTGGGCTTCACCCGCATCCGCGACGGCGACACCCTCACCGCCGCCGGTCGCCGCTGGCGCGTGCGCTGCGGCGATGGCCACGCCCCGGAACATGCGACACTGTGGAGCATGGAGGACAACCTCATCCTCGGCGGCGACCAGCTTCTTCCCGGCATCTCCGCCAATATCGGCGTCTATCCGACCGAACCCGATGCCGATCCCCTGACCGAATGGCTGGACAGCTGCGCGCGGCTTTCGGCCTTTGCCACCGACGATCAGCTTGTCCTTCCCGGCCACAAGCTGCCCTTCACCGGCCTGCCGCTGCGGCTGCGCCAGATGGCCGAGAACCACGAAGGCGCCCTGTCGCGCCTGCTGGATCACCTCGCCACCCCGCAGGTCGCCGCCGATTGCTTCCTGCCGCTGTTCAGACGCCAGATCGACGGGCCGGAATTCGGCATGGCGCTGGTCGAATCGGTGGCCCATCTCAACTGCCTCTTGCGGCGCGGTCAGGTTTCCCGTTCCCTGAATGAACAGGGCGCATGGCTCTGGCAACGCATGCAGGACAGATGAAAGAAGCCGATCCCCCACAGGGCAACCCCGTCGCCCTGATGCCCGATACCGCCACCCTCCCGCGCGTGCGCGCCGTCCATGCCGACCCGTCGGGTTGCGGCAGCCTTGAAACCGCGCCCCTGCCCGATGCCGCCACCCGCCGCCCGGTGGAAGAGAAAAGCCCCGCCGAATGGGCCTATGAACGGCTGATCCTCTATATCCAGAACTTCGAATCCCAGCTCGATTCCGGGCAAGAGGTAGCGATGGGCTTCACCGGCGGGCAGGCGGGCGTGCTGGCCATCGAAGGCGTGGGCTTCTTCGACCCCGACCTCGTCACCTTCTATGGCCGCGATCAGGATGGCCTGCGCACCCAGCTCATCCAGCATGTCACGCAGCTCAACGTCATCCTGCGCGCCGTGCCAAAGGAACAGCCCGCCGCCCCGCCGCGCCGCATCGGGTTTCAGATGATGCAGCAATGGGCGGGGGGCGAGGCAGGCGATGCCTCGGCCGTGGCCGATGCGCCGTAAGGCGTGACATGGATGCATGAATCGGCTATGCGGCGCGAAAGAACACGTCCGAGACAAGACGAAAGGGAACCGACATGGCCGACCACAAGTCCGATTTCACACCCGGCAGCATGGACATCCGCGAACAGGAGAAAACCTTCGCGGGCTTCATGAAATACGTCCAATGGGGCGTGATCATCATCGTCGCGCTTCTTGTGTTCCTCGCGCTGGCGCGGGCCTGACGCGTCGCCGCGCGGCCCCGTCCGGGGCCGCCCCCTGCCTTTCCTGCCCGAAGATCTGGAAGTCCCCATGCTGCGCGCCATCCTCGCCCTTTTCGCGCTCCTCAGCCTTGCGGCCTGCGGGGCAGAGCCTGTCTGGGCGCCCGAGGAACGGGTGCAGGCCGCGCGCTACGTGCATGACGGGCCGCCCGCGATCACCCTGTTCACCGTGATCAACAACCGCTCCGATTCCGGGGCGCATAGCGGGCTGATGATTAACGGGGCGGAACGGATCATGTTCGATCCGGCAGGCACATGGAACCATCCGCGCATCCCCGAACGCAATGACGTGCATTTCGGCATCACGCCCCGGATCGTGAATTTCTACATCGACTATCACGCCCGCGAAACCTATCGCGTGGTGGAACAGACGGTCATCGTCTCGCCCGAAGTGGCCGCACTCGTGGCGCAGCGCGCGCGCGCCTATGGCGCGGTGCCAAAGGCGCAATGCGCCCGCTCGATCTCGGATATCCTGCGCGGCGTGCCGGGCTTCGAAGCGATCGGCGCCACCTGGTATCCCAACCGCCTGATGGACGATTTCGCCAAGCTGCCCGGCGTCACCACCCGCACCATCCGCGATGAGGATGCCGACAAGAACCATGGCGTCCTTCTGGTGCAGGCAGGCGAACTGCCGCTCTAACCCGCCACCGCCAGCAGGGCGTATAGCGTAACGCCCCCCGCCACGATGGCCCCCATCGTGCTGCGCGTGGCGATCCCCACCGCCAGCGTCACCAGCGCCGCCGCAAGCCGGGCCGGGTCCGTCTCGCCCCCCGTGGCGGGCGGCCACAGCACACCGGGCGCCACCAGCGCGGGCAGCACCGCCACCGCCGTATAGCGCAAGGCCCGCGTCAGCCAGCCCGGCAGGGGCCGCGCCCCCAGCGTGCCAAGGAACGAAAACCGGATCGCATAGGTCCCCAGCGCCAGCACCGGTAGCACGATCCAGAAGGTGGCCTTGTCGATCATGCTCGCCGCACCTTTAGCCACCGGTCCAGCCCCGCCCCCACCGCCATGGCGCCTGACGCCGCAACCAAAAGCCCCGTGCCATAAGGCATCCCCGCCAAGAGGAGCGACAGCAGGATCGACACCCCCGCCGCCACCAGATGGGGCATGCTGTGCAGCATCGGCGCGACCATGGCCAGAAAGGTGATCGGCAGCGCGAAATCCAGCGCATAATCGGGCGGGATCGCCGTGCCGATCATCCCGCCCACCAGACAGGCCACGAACCACAAGGGCGCCACCGCCACCACCGCGCCGAAGAACACCGCACGCTTTTCGCCCGCCGTCATGGCGGGGTTGCGGTCAATCTCGGCCACCGTGGTGGCAAAGCTCTGATCCACCAGGAAATAGGCCATCAGCGCACGCGACCGCAGCGGCAACTCCCCGAAATGCGGGGCCAGCGTGACCGAATACATCACCATCCGCAGGTTCACCGCCAGCGACGTGGCCAGCACCACCAGCGCGGGCGCCTGCTCCTGCATCGTCTGCAGGGCCGCAAACTGCGACGCGCCCGCAAAGACCGAAACCGAAAACAGCATCGCCTCGAACAGGTTCAACCCGGCCTCGGTCGCCACCACGCCAAACAGCATGGCAAAGGGGCCGACGACCACGGTCATCGGGGCCGCGGCAATCAGGCCACGAAGAAATGCCTTGCGTGTGGGTGACATGCTGCCTCGCGCTTTACCTTGCGCCGGGATGGGCTTAGGCCATTGGTCAGCAAAGGGGAAGGGCGGAACGTGCGCATCTTCGGGGTGATACTGGCCGGCGGGCAGGGCCGCCGGATGGGCGGGGCCGACAAGGCGCTTCTGCCCCTTGCCGCCCGCCCGCTGATCGCCCATGCGGCCGACCGGCTGGAGCCGCAGGTGGAACGGCTGGCCCTCAGCGCCAATGGCGATCCCGCCCGTCTTACCTTCCTCGGCCTGCCCGTCCTGCCCGATGCGCGCTCCGAAGGCCCGCTGTCGGGCATCCTCGCCGCGCTCGACTGGGCGGCGCCGCTCGGCGCCACGGCCGTCGTCTCGGCGCCCGTCGATGCCCCCTTCCTGCCCCCCGATCTGGTCCCCCGCCTGATCCTTGCGGGCGAAGGCGCGGGGGGCGTGGCGATGGCCCGCTCGGGCGGCAACGATCACCCCACCTTCGGCCTCTGGCCCGTCGCCTTGCGCGATCCGCTGCGCGCCTTCCTCGCCAGCGGCGCAAAGGCCCGCGTCCGCACCTTCGCCGATGCCCACAACGCCGCCCGCGCCGATTTCGCGGATGACGGGGCCTTCACCAACCTCAACACGCCCGAAGACCTCGCCGCCGCCGCCGCCCGCATCGGGGGCGTGGCATGAAGGTCTACGGCGTCATCGGCTGGAAGAACTCGGGCAAGACCAGCCTGATGGAGCGGCTGGTGGCCGACATCACCGCGCGCGGCTTCTCCGTCTCCACCGTCAAGCATGTCCACCATGAGGTGGACCTCGACCAGCCCGGCAAAGACACCTTCCGCCACCGTCAGGCCGGCGCGCGCGAGGTGGTGCTGGCCTCAAAGGACCGCTTCGCCCTGATGGTGGAACATCGCGGGCCGGAACCCGATCTCGCCGCCATCCTCGCCCGCCTTGCGCCCGTCGATCTGGTTCTGGTCGAAGGCTACAAGCGCGACACCCACCGCAAACTGGAGGTGTGGCGCGCTGAGACCGGGCAGGCGATGATCCAGCCGGGCGATCCCCTCGTCCGCGCCGTGGCCACCGATGCCAAGGGCGTGGCGCTGCCCGTCCCCGTGCTCGACCTCAACGACACCGCCGCCGTGGCCGATTTCATCCTGTCCGAGGTGGGCCTTGTCCCCGCCAACGGCGAAAGCCCCCGCTTCGATACCGTGGCCATCGCGGACTGGTCCGCCACCAACGGCCCGTCCCCCGCAAAACCCTCGCCCGATGCCATCTGGATCGGCACCGCCAGTGCCACGGGCGAAACCGCCCATTACTTCCGCACCCGGGCGGAGGCCGAGGCGCACCTCGCCACCCTGATCGCCACCGAACAGGCCGCAGGCCGCCGCCTGCTTGTGGGCTTTGATTTCCCGCTGGGCTATCCCGCAGGCTTCGCCGCCCGCCTCACGTGCGAGGCCAGCCCCCGCGCGCTCTGGCGCTGGCTGGCCGACCGCATCACCGATGACGGCAACCGCAACAACCGCTTTGCCGTGGCCGATGCCATCAACGCGCAGATGGGGGGCGGCCCCTTCTGGGGCCGTCCCGCCAGCCTGCCCCTGCCGCATCTGCCCGAACGCAAGTCCATCAACTACCCCGCCCTCGGCCTGCCCGAACGCCGCGCCATCGAAACCCGCATCCCCCGCGCCCAGCCGGTGTGGAAGCTCTACACCACAGGCTCGGTCGGATCGCAGGCGCTCATGGGCCTGCCCATGATCCACCGCCTGTCACAGCGCGCGGGCGTCACCGTTTGGCCCTTCGATCCCCCCGGCACAGCCCCAGTCACGCTGGCGGAAGTCTACCCCTCGCTCCTCGCCCCGCTGGTGGCACAGACCCCCGGCATCAAGGATGCCGCCCAAGTCACCCTCCTCGCCCGCGCGCTGTTCCGCCTGTCGGGGCAGGGGGCGCTTGCCCCGCTCCTCGCCCCGCCCGATGATCCCCGCGCCATCGAGGAAGGCTGGATCCTCGGCGCCGGGCACGAAGCCACCCTCATCGACGCCGCCACAGAGGCCACCACAGGGGCCGCACCATGATCCGCATCCGGCAAGGCCTGCCCGAACATCTGCGCGCCGAGGCGGCGGTCCTCTACTGGCAGGCCTTCGGGGGCAAGCTGGGCCGCGTGCTCGGGCCGGAAGACAAGGCGCTGGAATTCCTGCGCCGCGTCATGCGCGCCGACCATTGCCTGACCGCCTTCAACCGCGATGACCGCCTCGTTGGCCTTGCCGGGTTCAAGACCACGCGCGGCAGCTTTGCCGGCGGCACCGATGCCGATCTGCGCGCCGTCTACGGCCCCATCGGCGGGCGCTGGCGCGCCACGGTCCTGCGCCTTCTGGGCAATGACGGCGACACCACCCGCTTCCTGCTCGATGGCCTCTGCGTCAGCGATGCCGCCCGCGGGCAGGGCGTCGGCACCCTGCTCCTTGAGGCGATAGTGGCCGAAGGCCGCGCCCGCGGCTACCGCGCCGTCCGGCTGGATGTGGTGGATACCAACGACCGCGCCCGCGCGCTCTATGAACGGCGCGGCTTCGTCATCGACCGCACCGAAGGCATCGGCCCCCTGCGCCTGATCTTCGGCTTCCGCGCCGCCCATTCCATGGTGCGGCCCATCTGACGCCCGTTCACGCGCCGCCGACGATCCTGCAACAGATCACCCGTTCCGGGCCGGATCGTTTCAATTTTACGATGAATTGCATCCCGTTTTCTGCATAACTTTCCCTGTCGCCGGAACGCGCGGCACGCCAAACCCGTCTCGACGGGGCGTCAAACAACGAAAAGACAGTGGGAACCGTGGAATGCTGAATGAGTTCAAGACGTTTATCGCCCGTGGCAACGTCGTCGATCTTGCCGTGGGTATCATCATCGGGGCGGCCTTCACCGCCATCGTCAATTCGCTCGTGGGCGATCTGATCAACCCGATCATCGGCCTGATCACCGGCGGGGTGGATTTCTCCAACCTCTTCATCGACCTGTCCGGCACCGATCCGGCCTCGCTCGCCGCCGCGAAAGAGGCGGGCGCGCCGGTCTTCGCCTATGGCGCCTTCATCACGGCGGTCATCAACTTCCTGATCATCGCCTGGGTCGTCTTCCTGCTGGTCAAGGCGGTGAACAAGCTGAAAGAAGCCACCGCCAAGAAAGAGGCCGCCGAGGCTGCCCCCGCCGGCCCGACCGAACTGGATATCCTCATGGAAATCCGCGACGCGCTGAAAAAGTGACGCGCCAAGGGGTGCCGCAGGGGGCATAACCCCTGCGGCACCCCCGTCCTCTCAGATCGCCAGCGCCTCTGTCGCGCTGATCGACGGCAGTCCCAGCGCGGCGCCCACCGCCGCATAGGTCAGCTTGCCCGCATGGGTGTTCAGCCCGGCCAGCAGATGCCGATCCTCGGCACAGGCGCGCTTCCACCCCTTGTCGGCCAAGGCCAGCATGAAGGGCATGGTCGCATTGCCCAAGGCCAGCGTCGATGTCCGCGCCACGGCGCCCGGCATGTTGGCCACGCAGTAATGCAGGATGCCGTCGACTTCGTAGATCGGGTCCTGATGGGTGGTCGCGCGGCTGGTCTCGAAACACCCGCCCTGATCAATCGCCACATCCACGATGGCCGCGCCGGGTTTCATCGTGGAAAGCTGCGCCCGCGTCACCAGCTTGGGCGCGGCGGCCCCGGGGATCAGCACCGCACCGATCACCATGTCGGCCTCGGCCACCAGTTCCGCCGTGGTGCCCGCGCTGGCATAGCCGGTCTTCACCGTGCCGTGAAAGATGTCGTCCAGATAGCGCAGGCGCGGCAGCGACCGGTCCAAGATCGTCACATCCGCCCCCATTCCGGCGGCGACTCGCGCCGCATGGGTGCCCACCACCCCGCCGCCGATCACCACCACGCGCGCAGGCAGCACGCCCGGCACGCCGCCCATCAGCACGCCGCGCCCGCCATTGGCCTTCTGCAAGGTCCAGGCGCCGACCTGCGGCGCCAGCCGCCCCGCCACCTCCGACATCGGCGCCAGCAGGGGCAGCCCGCCCCGGTCATCCGTCACCGTCTCATAGGCAATCGCCGTGACGCCCGATGCCAGCAGGTCATGGGTCTGCGCCGGATCGGGGGCCAGATGCAGATAGGTGAACAGCACCTGCCCCGCCCGCAGCCGCGCGCGCTCCACTGCCTGCGGCTCCTTCACCTTCACCACCATCTCGGCCTGCGCGAACACCTCTTCCGCCGTGTCCACGATCCGCGCGCCCGCCGCGACGTAATCCGCATCGGCAAAGCCCGCACCCACCCCGGCCTGCGTCTCGACCATCACCTCATGCCCATGCGCCACCGCCTCGCGCGCCGCATGGGGCGTCAGGCCCACACGAAATTCCTGCGGCTTGATCTCTTTCGGACAACCGATCTTCATCTTCTCTCTCCCAGTGCGGCCCGGCCTCTCAGGGCGGGGCTCATGGGGAAAGTCTCCGTCACATCGCCCGCAAATGTTGTGAATTCTGGATGACGGCACCCCGCCCTGCGCGGTAGAATTCCGCGCCAAAGCGCCATTTCTAGAAAGACTCTCCCGCAATGTCAGAACTCGACGCAACCGACCGCCGCATCCTGACCGTGTTGCAGAAGGAAGGCCGCATCACGAATGCGGAACTGTCCGAACGGGTGAACCTCTCGCCCTCCGCCTGCCACCGCCGCACCCAGCGGCTTGAGGAAGAGGGGTTCATCGAAGGGTACGTGGCCCTCCTCGACCCGCGCCGCCTTGGCCGCCCGACCACGGTCTTCGTGGAAATCACCCTGCAGGGTCAGGCCGACGAACTGCTCGACGCGTTCGAGCGTGAGGTGGCCCGCATCCCCGACATCCTCGAATGTCACCTGATGGCGGGGCAGGCCGATTACCTGATCAAGATCCTCGCCGAGGATACCGAAGATTTCGCCCGCATCCACCGCCAGTACCTGTCGCGCCTGCCGGGCGTGCGGCAGATGCACTCCTCCTTCGCGCTGCGGACCGTGGTCAAGACGACGGCGCTGGCGGTGTAGCGGTTCACAAGGCGCGGGGTGACAGGCCGCGCTTGCATTGCGCGGGCGGCTTTCCCGTCGCGGAATAGGCTATCTCGCTACAGGATTTGCAGGTCCACGCCTTCAGCGCCTCACTGTCTTTCGTAGCCGCGCGCCGCCACCGGCATGCTACTCGGGTTCGTTGTCTGCCACCCAAGCGAACCAACAGCCGCAACAAACCCCAAAGGCACAGAACCGCCAATGCGATTATCAAAAGTGCAACCCACGGTTCTGGCTCTGCGGTGATCTGAATGGTCTTCATCAGAACGTGCTGTGGTCTTTGCCCATCTTCTCGGTTCCGGACATATCCTAAGAATGGCGCAATTCGATGCCCAAACGGCGACCTGATCGTGTCGTGCTCTAAACGCCACCCGTAATCGGAATTTGACGCAAATTCCTGCTCGAAATCTGACGCAGATTTCGCCCCGATTTCTTCGTCAGAAATCGCTTCCACCGCGCGGCACCTTTACGCACCAGCAACCTTTCCCGCCCAGGGTCCGTCCGCGCCCTTTACCCCCGGCCCGCAAACCTTAACAAAACCGCCCGAAACCCCTAACCCACCGCCCGCCGCGTGCATACACATTGCTGCACGCCCTGCTGCACAGAAAGCTGCACGCCGCGCACATTCCCGTTCTCCCGCCAAACCCTTGATCCGAAAATGAAAAACCCCCGGCCTTGCGGACGGGGGTTGATCGGGCGGGCATCGCTGCCCCAGTGTCGCTGAACGGCTTAGAGGCCGCCCTCACGCTGAAGCTTTTTCCGGGCGAGTTTCCTCGCACGGCGGACGGCTTCGGCCTGCTCGCGCGCTTTCTTGACCGACGGCTTCTCGAAATGCTGCTTGAGCTTCATTTCGCGGAACACGCCTTCGCGCTGGAGCTTTTTCTTGAGGGCCCGGAGGGCCTGTTCGACGTTATTGTCGCGGACGCTGACCTGCATGTGGTTGTCACCACCTTCCTAAGCTAGAGTTGCACTACAGTGTGCAGGCGCGCGCCCTATAACAAAGGAAACCGCCCCTGTCCACTGACAGCGCCCACCCCACGCCCGAAGGAGACGTCATGGAAACCCAGACCACCCTGGAAAACGCCCGCGATCAGGTGCTGGAGGCGGCGCTGATCCACGTCCCCTTTGACGGCTGGTCTGACGCCACCCTGCGCGCCGCCATCGCCGATTCGGGCGTGGCCGAGGGTCTGGCCCGCGCCCTGTTCCCGCGCGGCGGCATTGATCTGGCCGTGGCCTTCCACAAGCGCGGCGACCAGCGGATGACCGACACGCTCGCCGCCACAGACCTGTCGTCGATGCGCTTTCGCGACCGCGTGGCCTTCGCCATCCGCACCCGGCTCGACCTGATCGAAGATCGCGAGCTTGTCCGCCGCGGCACCACCCTTTTCGCCCTGCCGCAGCACGCGGCCGAGGGCGCAAAACTGATCTGGGGCACGGCCGATGCCATCTGGACGGCGCTGGGCGACACCTCGCGCGACGTGAACTGGTACACCAAGCGCGCCACGCTTTCCGCCGTCTACGGCTCCACCGTCCTCTACTGGCTGGGCGATGACAGCACCGGCCATCAGGCCACCTGGGATTTCCTCGACCGCCGCATCGCCGATGTGATGCAGATCGAAACCATCAAGGCCAGGATGCGCGATAACCCCTTGGGCAAGGCCCTGCTTGCAGGCCCCGCCAAGGTGATGGAGAAATGGCGCGCGCCGACAGTCCCCGATGATCTGCCCGGCCGGTTCAGGAACCCCTTCCGCTGAGGCGGGCCGACAGGAAAGAAGGCCAATGGAACTGTCCCACACGATGCGCGCGGTGGAAATCACCGAACCCGGCGGCCCCGAGGTGCTCAAACCCTGCACGCGCCCGGTGCCGGTGCCCGGCCATGGCCAGATCGTCATCCGCGTGGCCTATGCCGGGGTGAACCGCCCCGATGCGCTGCAGCGCGCGGGCAGCTACGCGCCCCCCGCCAATGCCTCGCCCCTGCCGGGGCTGGAGGCATCGGGAACCGTGGTCGAACTCGGCCCCGGCGTCACGCGCTACAGCATCGGCGATAAGGTCTGCGCCCTGCTCCCCGGGGGCGGCTATGCCGAATATGTCGCCACCCCCGAAGCCCATGCCCTGCCCATCCCCGATGGGCTGACCATGGCCGAGGCGGCCTGCCTGCCGGAAACGTGCTTCACCGTCTGGTCCAACGCGGTGATGCGTGGCGGCCTGAAGGCGGGGGAACGCTTCCTCGTCCATGGCGGATCCTCCGGCATCGGCACCACCGCCATCCAGATCGCCCGCGCGCTGGGCGCTCGCGTCTTCACCACCGCCGGATCGGATGAGAAATGCGCCGCCTGCGAAGCGCTTGGCGCGGAAAAGGCGCTGAACTACCGCAGCGGCGATTTCGTCGCCATGATGCATGACGAAGGCGGCGCGCAACTGATCCTCGACATGGTCGGCGGCCCCTACCTGCCCCGCAACGTCAAGGCGCTGGCGACCGAAGGCCGCCTTGTCCAGATCGCCTTCCTGCAAGGCCCCAAGGTGGAATTGAACTTCGCCGAGGTAATGATGCGCCGCCTCACCATCACCGGTTCCACCCTGCGCCCGCAAAGCGACCTCGCCAAATCCCGCATCGCCGCCGAGGTCGAGGCGCATGTCTGGCCGATGATCGCGGCCGGAAAGTTCCGCCCCGTGATGGACAGCGAATTCCCGCTGGACCAGGCCGTCGCCGCCCATGCCCGGATGGAAAGCTCCGGCCATGTGGGCAAGATCGTGCTGAAGGTGGAATAGCCAAAGGCCACACCGGAACACCCGTCCCCAGGTCGCGCCACAGCCGCCCGCTACAGCCGTCCGCGTCAGGCCCTGTCCCGCGCGGCCTGCAGGATCGCGGGCAGGCTGGCCGAGGCCACGCCCGTCACCGCCTTGTCCAGCAGGCTGAGCAGCGTCAACTTCTCCTGCCCCGTCAGTGCCGACGGGCGATCCAGTTCCGCCCGGACCGCCCGGATCAGTTGCGGTGCTGCCGCCATCACCAGCGGCCGGTCCCCCGCGATCTTGCGCAGATGCGATACCACTTCGGCCACCAGCCGCTCGCCCATGGTCCGGTCCGCCTCTGGCAGGCGCGGCGCGTCCGGCATGTGGCCCGTTTCGATCAGGATGGAACTCTTCCCATCCATCAGTGCAATCTTGGCATCCTTTCTCACAGGCACGATCGCAAAGCCTTCCGGAATTGCCCTCTCCCGGAATGAGAATCACAAGTCGCGGCACTCCGCCATGATCTGGCGCAAGTTTCCGCACCGCCGCGCGCCGCTTTCGCCCTAATGGCCCGGCAGCACGAGGATCGGCCAAAGATCCGTCGCATCCCACACGGTCAGATCGTAAAGCCACAGCGCGAAAGAGATGGCGGAAACCGCCGCGACCAGACCCAGCGCCAGCGTCGCAAGGACGGGCCGGCGCCGAAAGTGGCGATACGCCCAGTCACGAAGCACCATCAGAAGGATGTTCATCGGCCGGCTGTCCGTCCCTCTGGCGTAGGATGGGCAATCCTGCCCATCCTACCGAACCGCCTCCATTCCCACCGTCCCCCGGCAGACACGGCCGACATCGGCATTGCAGGCCCGCAGGTCCAGATCCCGCGTCAGGCAGATGCGCACCTCCTGCACCATCCCGTCACGGCAGGTGACTACCACGCCCTCCGGCCCCAGCGCGGGGTTTGCCTCCAGAAACGCCTCTTCCACCACATCGGCGGGCAGGCGGATATCCTGCCGCAGCTGGGTGAACACCTCCGGCACCGCCACACGGTCGAACGCCGCCCGCGCCGTGCGGAAATAGTCGCCCGCCGACAGGCCCGAACAGCGCCCGTGCTTCTTCCACTGATAGAAGGCCGCCCCCGCGCCGCCGAACAGATCGGCCTGCGCGGCGGTCAGCGAACGCGGCGGATCGCGCTCTGCCGTGCGGCAGAAGCTGGGCCAGCCCTCCTCATATTGCGGCCACAGCCCGTGCAGCACGAAATCATGCCCGCGCCCCGCATCGCATTGCGGATCGTCCCGCGCATCCCCCTCCCGCGCGCACCAGTTGGCTGACCAGGACAGCGCCATGACATAGTATTCGAAATCCCCGGCCCGCTCGCCCTCGGCCCGCGCCGGGGCGGCCGTCATCAGCGCCACCAGTGCCAGAACAATCCCACGCATTTTCACTTCCCTCCGACTGCAAAACTGACTATATCGCCGCTTGAACTTCCCCGAAATCGTGGAATGGCGGCCCAGGCCGCAGCCGATTTCCCGGCCCGAGAGAGATATTGCAAGGAGCCATCCGATGACGAAGCCGCTCATGGCAAAAGCCACCGCCGTCTGGCTTGTCGACAACACCACGCTGTCCTTCAAGCAGATCGCCGATTTCTGCGAAATGCATGAGCTGGAAGTGCAGGGCATCGCCGATGGCGATGTGGCCGCAGGGGTGAAGGGCTTCGATCCCATCGCCAACAACCAGCTTGACCCGATCGAGATCGAACGCGGTCAGGCCGACCCGGCCTATCGCCTGCGCCTCAAGCACAACAAGGCCGCCGAGGGCGAGGAAAAGCGCCGCGGTCCCCGCTACACGCCGCTGTCCAAGCGGCAGGATCGCCCGGCGGCGATCCTCTGGCTGGTCAAGTTCCACCCCGAACTGTCCGATGGCGCCATTGGCAAGCTCGTGGGCACCACCAAGCCCACCATCCAGTCGATCCGCGACCGCAGCCACTGGAACATCAACAACATCACCCCGATCGACCCGGTCGCCCTCGGCCTCTGCCGCCAGTCGGAACTGGATGCCGCGGTGCAGGCGGCGGCGCGCAAGCGCGCGGCGGAAGGCGTGGTGATGTCGGATGACGAACGGCGCAAGCTCGTCTCCACCGAACAATCGCTCGGCATGGCGCCCGAGGCGAAGATGCCCGCCGGCATCGCGGGGCTCGAGGCCTTCACGCTCAGCGAGCGGGAAGAAAAACCCGCCGATTTCTCGGATGCGGAAAGCTTCTTCAACCTGCCGCAGAACGATGATGACGAGGATGAGGACGAGGACGACAATCCCCGTCGCTGATCGACCGGGTGCAGGATCAGGGGCCGGGGGCGTTTCTGACACTTCCAGCCATTGGGACATCTCAAACGGGGTGGCTTTCTTGCCGCCCCGCTTGTTTTTTGCTCGGACGCGTCTGACTGTTCGCTGACCTACGAACCGGTTGAAGCTAGAGGCTGCTCTCGGCTTTTGAGGACGAGGCACAGTGCGGCGAATGGCTGCTCCGAGCCCATAGCGGACGGTCACGTGGGGTGCGGTGCTCCAAACTCTTTGCACCCGCAGCATGCCGGGATCGGCCCAAAGCAGACGGTCGACAAGAACATGGGACGCAGCCAGTCCTTTTGGCCAGACTAGCCGCGGGGCTTTGCCCTGAACACATCCGGCATCACCCAGTTCGGCTGGCTTCCGAGCAGCATTTGCAGGAATCCGGCTGAAAAGCTGGCGTCGCGGATGGTGTTTTCCTTGAAGGACCACCAATGCCGCAGGTCATCTATGGCGGGGTCGATGGTGGTGTCTGCGTGGAATTCCTGTGCGGTGGCCGCGGCGTGGACCGACAGGCAGAAGAGGGTGCAGCAATAGCCTTCGGGCCAGAAGGCGGCGGCAGAGCCGGTCTGGGCGCGGCTGGGCTCCCCCACCGCCTTCAGCGGCATGTCCACGGTCAGTTCCCGCATCATCAGGGCTGCGGCGAATTCGAAGAAGGCCCGTCTTTGCGACTTGTCGGCGGGGCGCTGCAGTTCAATCGCGTCGAGCCAGCGCGTGAAGGCGGCTGCGAGTTTGGTGTCATCCACCTCAAAACGGGAACCAAGTTCGGCCCCCATCTCTTCGGCATGTTTGAGGAAGGCCGCCTTGAACCAGCGAAGGCGACGCACGGCGACGCGCAGGGGTTCGTTCGTGGGCGGCAGGCCGTCGGGGGTGAGGCGGACCTTAGACATGGTCAACATATTTGCGGTACAGCGCGGCGATCCGGCCTTGATCCCCGCTGCCGATGGTTGCCGCGATTTCCGTGGCGCGGGCCAGCGCGATGTCGGCCGCAGCTTCCAGCACTGCCTCGTTCTCACTTTCGGATCGATCTGATTGCAGCCAGAGCAGAACGGCGAAAACAGCGACGGGCTCGACGCGGCCGATGCTGCCGCTGCCTGCCGGAACGGCGCCACGGATCACGCGGGCCGCAAGCAGGCGCAACGTCAGGTCAGCTGCCCAGTCCTGGGGTTGGCCATGGGGATGGTCCTGCCGCCAAGCGGCAAAAACGGCGCGGGCAGACATTTCGCTGATGAAGGCGTCGTCCACGCCGATGCGGCGCAGAACGGCGTCCAGCGCCGTGTAGATCGCCCGCCCGAATTCGGCGGCGGCGGATGAATGGCCTACGATTTCGTCCAGCTTTTCGGCCGGGTTGTCATGGCCACCCAGCACGCCCTTCGCGGCGGCCGAGGCGGCCTCGTCCACGCTGCGGGCGAGGCCCTCAACCTCGCGGATCATGCGCTTGGCAAGGCCTGCGGCCGGATCGGGCAGGGCGTCGAGGGTGAGCGTATCGGCCACGGTCGCTCCGCCGCGCCGCAGCAGGAAGCGGATGCCGCGGAGGGCTTCGCGCAGGGGGGCGGCATCGGGGGGCGCTAGGTTTGGTCGCGGCACGGCTGGTGTCCTTCTTACGCGCCCAGCATAGCCTAGCCCGTGGCGCTTACCAAGCGATGCGTGGGCGTGCGGACCGGGGTCGATGCGATGAACTGCATCGTGGCGGCAAAGTCCCGCACACCCGCCTGACTGCCCAGCCCGGTGGCGTTCTGGGCGGAGGAGGCCTGCGCAACCTGCACGGCGTCGCGCAGATCCATGCCCTTGATCAGACCGGTTGCAAAGCCGCCATTGAAGCAGTCGCCGCAGCCGCAGGTGCATTTCACCTCGACCGCGAAGGCGGGTGTGGCGAATTCGCTGCCATCGCGGCTGCGGCAATAGGCGCCATCCGCGCCGAGTGTCAGGATCACGCAGCCCGCCCCACGGTCGATCAGGAACTGTGCCAGATCGCGGTTTTCGGTCAGCCCGGACAGGGCGCGCGCCTCTTCTTCGGATGGCAGGAAGTAATCGGTATGCGGCAGCAGCCGCGCAACCTTTGGCAGGTCGTCGGGGGTGGAGGCGAAGACATCCAGCGTGGTGATGACTCCGCGCCGCTTGGCTTCGGCCATGATCTCTTCTGTGCGGCCCTGATCCATCCGGTTCATCAGCCCGACGCCGCCCACATGCAGGATGCGGGTGTCGAGCAGATCGTCGATCTGGTCGTCGGCAATGTAGAAGCCGTCGGTCGCGCCGCGCTTGTGCAGCGCGGGGCGGGCGCCATCCGGCCGCGTCGTCACGATGGAGGACGAGGTGGCGAACCCTTCGCACCGCGCCATCATGCCGATGTCGATGCCGAAGCTTGCCAGTTTCATCAGGACCCAGTCGCCCATGTCGTCATGGCCCACCCCGCCCACGGCACGCGCCTTGAGCCCATGCTTGGCGGCGACGATCACGGCGCTTCCCGCGGCCCCCGACACCGCAAGGGCGAAATCCTCGACGAAATAGGTGTCACCGCCGGGCGGGATCTGGGTCACCGGGCGGCAGAGGGCATCGAAGGTGATGAAGCCCATCGAGGTATAGTCGAAGCGCGGGGTCATGCCGCCCCCCGGATGCGCTGGCCGCTTTCATCGAAGAAGTAGAGATGGGCGGGATCGAAGGCGATGCCGATCGCAACGTCGATATCGGAACGATAGTCGCGGGCTGCCTTCACCTCGATCTTGTTGGTGCCGCCTAGGACGGTGAGATAGGTGACATCCCCCGTCGGTTCTACGCCATAGACCTGACCTTGCAGGTTGTCGCCCCCCACATGGCAATCTTCCGGCCGGACGCCAAGGGTGACTTGCCCATGCACGAAACGGGGGCAAGGAACCGAGATGCCGGGTGCGGTGAAGCGGCCATCCCGGGCCGTGCCTTGGATCAGGTTCATAGGTGGGCTGCCGATGAAGCCCGCAACGAAGGTGTTGGCCGGGTCGGAATAGATTTCATCCGGGGTGCCAACCTGCTGGATCGCGCCCTTGTTCATGATCACGATGCGGTCGGCCAAGGTCATCGCTTCGATCTGGTCGTGGGTCACGTAGACGGTCGTGACCTTGAGCTGGCGCTGCATATGCTTGATCTGCACGCGCATCGACTGGCGCAGTTTCGCGTCGAGGTTCGACAGCGGCTCGTCCATGAGAAAGACCTGCGGCTGGCGCACGACTGCGCGGGCAAGGGCCGCGCGCTGGCGCTGGCCACCGGAAAGCGCGCCGGGTTTGCGGTCGAGGAAGCTGCCAAGTTCCACCATCTCGGCCGCCTTGCGGATGCGGGCATCGTGTTCGGAGGCCGGGATGCCCCGCATCCGCAGGGGGAAGCGGATGTTTTCGTAGATCGACATGTTGGGGTAGAGCGCGTAGCCCTGAAACACCATCGCCACGTCACGGTCGCGGGCGTCGATGTCGTTGACGACTTCGCCTCCGATCACGATCTGGCCTTCGGTCGGTTCTTCAAGCCCGGCGATCATGCGCATGGTCGTCGTCTTGCCGCAGCCGGAAGGGCCGAGCAGCACGAGGAATTCCTCATCCGCGATGTCGAGCGACATGTTCTGCACGCCGACAAAGCCGCCATAGCGCTTGACGATGTTCTGGAGGTGGATCGATGCCATGGGTCAGCCTTTCACTGCGCCCATCGTCAGACCGCGCGACAGGTGCTTTTGGATCAGGATCACGAGGATCAGGATCGGCACGAAGGCGATGAAGGAGACGAGGGCGATTGCGTTGTAGATGATGCCGTCAGAGCCGCCCGTGAAGTTCGCAAGCGCCACCGACATGGTATAGGCGTTCGCGGTCGAGGCGATCAGCAGCGTGAAGAGGAACTCGTTGATCGCGAAGATGGCCGCGATCACGGCGGCGGTGATGATCCCCGGCAGGCAGGCGGGGATGATGATCTCCCACAGGATGCGCAGGTCGGATGCGCCATCGGTGCGGGCGGCATCCTCAAGCTCTTTGGGGATGTCGAGCATGTAGCTGCGGATGATCCAGATCACGAGCGACAGGTTGACCGCCGCATAGATCAGCATCAGCGCCCAGATCGTGTCCAGAAGGCCCATGGAGCGGAACAAAAAGAAGATCGGCACGGCCACGATGGCCGGCGCCATCATCCGGGTGGACAGGATGTAGAAGCCGATATCCTCGCGCCACCGGAATTCATAGCGCGACAGCGCATAGGCCGCAGGGATGCCGAGGATCAGGCTGATCACCACCGATCCGCCGACAGCCAGCACCGAGTTCAGCAGATATTTCGCAATCGGCCAGTCGCTGAGCAGAAGCCGCCAGGCATCGAGGCTGAAGGTCGGCCAGTAGATCGGCTCGGGCGTGATGACCTCGGTCCGCGGACGAAAGCCGATGGAGAGGAACCACAGGATCGGCAAGAGGCACACCAACGCCCATGTACCGAGGATGAGGTAGCGCAGGATCCGGCTTTCGCCGCGGGATTTGCGGGCGGTGGCCATCACTTTTTCCCCGAGTGGAAGGCGCGCTTCACGACAGTCTGCGCGATGATGATCGTGAGGATCAGCATCAGGACCGAGGCCGCAGAGGCATAGCCGAAGTTGAACATGCGGAACCCTTGACGGTAGATGAAATAGCTCATCGTCTCGGTCGCGCCGCCGGGGGTTCCTTGCGTCATGACGAAGACGTTGGTGAACATGGTGGTGATGTCGATCCCGCGCAGGGTGACGGCGACCACGATCACGGGCCGCATCATCGGCAGCGAGATGTTCCAGAAGATTTCGGGCCAGCTGGCGCCATCCAGGCGCGCGGCCTCTTCGATCTCTTGATCCTGGCCCTGCAGGGCGGCGACGAAGATGATGAACAGGAACGGGGTCCACTGCCAAACATCGGCAACGATCAGCGTCATCCGGGCGAGCCAGACCGAGGCGAGCCAGTCCACGTTCCCATCGACAAGGCCCACGGACATCAAGAGATCCGAGATCACCCGCCCGTCATTGAAGGCCAGCTTCCAGATGAAGGCCACGGCCGAAGGCATGAACAGCATCGGCATCAGGAAGATGATCCGCCAGCCGCGGATCAGGGGATCGCGATAGGCGAAATAGGCCAAGGTCAGCGCGATGGCCGTCTGCAATGTCAGCGAGATGCCGCCAATCAGCGCGGTGTTGCCAAGCGCGGCCCAGAACTCCCGATCCTGAAGGATCTGGGAATAGTTGCCCAAACCCGTCCACGTCCAGTTAAGGAATTTGACGACGAACAGGCTTTGGTAGATCGCGAAAAGCCCAGGGTAGAGCGTGATCGCCAGAAGGTAGATCATCGCGGGCGCGAGAAGGAGGTAAGGGAAGGCCTTGCGCAGCGCGGGGCTGCGGCGACGGGGCGGATTGCCCGACCGGTCGGGGGTGGCCGAAGCCACCCCCCCTGCCGGAACCGAGGGAGCGTCGGTTCTCATCACGGTCAGAACGGAAGGGCCTTGCCGCCGCCGACATAGAGCCCCGGTGCAACCGAGGCATAGTCGACGGGACCGGAGCCATCCTTGAACCCGTTCTTTTCCATGATCGCCTTCCAGGCGGCCTGGCCATTGTCGAGCGCTTCCTTGGCGGTGATCTGGCCGGTGATCGCCCGGTTGATTTCGTTGCCAAGCGCCTGCTCCATCTCGAACATGCCGGGCAGGCGCGGGCTGCACCAGGCGTGTTCAAGGCTGTTCGCCCAGACTTCCATCGGCTGCGACACGGCGCGCAGACGTTCGTTCGACAGGACCGAGCGGTAGCCCGGCGCCACGCCGTTGGCGTTGGCTTCGTTCATCGCCATGATCGACGAGGTGGTCAGGAAGGCCAGCATCAGGAAGGCGCCTTCGGGGTTCTGGCTGGTGGCCGTGACGACCGAAGTCGAACCCGCGATGTTCGGGGGCGCAAAGATGCCGCCTGCGATGCGCGGTTCGTAGATCGTGACGAAGTCATCGACGATCTGGCTTTGGTCGGGGCGCATGGCCTGTGTGCCACTGTCCTGCCAGCTGATGTTCGCCGCGACCTGACCGCCCAGCCATGCCGCGCGGTTTTCGCCCCAGCCTGCGCCCGACACGCCTTCGATCGCGTTCTGGGCCAGCGCGAGCAGCGTCTCCATGCCCTTCATGCCGGCATCGGTGTTCAGCGTCGGGTTCCACTTGTCGTCGAAGAGCTGCATCCCGGCCTGTGCCGCGATGTGTTCCCAGGTGTAGGTGGACCAGAAGCCGCGCGCGCCCAAAAGGCCGACGCCCGCCACGCCACCGCCCAGCTTGTTGGCTTCGGCGGTGATGCGGATCAACTCGTCATAGGTCGGGACGGAATTCGCGCGGTCGATCGGACCGCCAAGCACCTTTTCCATCACCGACTTGCGCAGATGGACCATCTGGATGTCGCAGTCGAAGGGGATGCCGACCAGCTTGCCGTTGAAGTAGCCATAGTTCAGGCGGTAGGTGTCATAGAAATCGTCCAGCGGCAGGTTCCACTTGGCGGCATAGTCGTCGAGCGGCGCCAGGAAGCCCGGCGCGGCAAAGTCGCCCAGCCAGGCGGAGAAGAACTGCAGCGCGTCGAAGGAGGCATTGCCCGAGATGAATTCGGAAATCGCCTTGTCGTAGATGCTGTCATCCGGGATCGGAACCAGTTCAACCTTGATGCCCGAGAGCGCCTCGAAGGGTTTGAGGCCTTCGGCGGCCGATTCCTGATCGGCCGCGCCGATGGCGAAACGCACGGTCGTGCCGCCCAGCTGGCTGCGGACCGCTTCCCAATCGACCGTGCGGATCCAGTCCTTGGCCGGGTCCCACAGCGGCTCGTTCGACATGTTGTAGAGCTTGCGATAGTCCTCGCGCACGTATTTCTCGACCGAGATGCTGTCGAGCGTGGCCTGGATATCGGGCAGGCTATCCTGCGCGAGTGCTGGCATTTTCAGCCCGGCCGCGCCAGTTGCAACGCCAAAGGCTGCCCCCGTGCGCAGAAACGAGCGGCGGGACATGCCCCCCAAACGAATGGTCATCTTTGTCTTCCTCCCATTGGCGATACTTGAACGGTCTGACGCGCGCGGCGCAAGCAAGTCGTCGCTGCGGTCTCCTCAGGACGCATTGACTGCCTTCGCGGCGTTGCGTGAACTTTCGTTTCGCATGTAGATACTGTGTTCTGGGGTGAAAGCCTGTCAATGGATTTTTTGATGGCTGTTCGCTGCATTGCGGCATGAACTCTTGATTGACACAAGAACATAAGTTCAATTAGCGTCCGGGTAGTGAAGATAGGAGACAGTCCATGCCCACGAATGTTGCCCTGACTGGGCTTGCTAAGGATCTGGCTGCGCGGGGCGACTCCGGGAAGCCGATTCGTATCGGCCTTGTCGGCGCCGGCGAGATGGGCACCGACATCGTCAGCCGTGTCGCGCATATGAAAGGGATCGAAATCGGCGCCATCAGCGAGTTGAAGCCCGGGGCTGCGGCGAAGTCGGTGGAGATCGCTTATGGATCGGCGGACCGCGTGCAGGACGTGTCGTCGTCCGATGCGGCAAATGCGGCGATGGAGGCGGGCAAGGTCGCGGTAACGGACAATGTCGATGCGCTGCTGGAGGCGGGCCTGATCGACGTGGTGGTGGATGCGACGGGGGTTCCGGCCGTGGGGGCGGAAATCGGCCTTCACGCAATGGAGCGCGGCAAGCATCTGGTGATGATGAATGTCGAGGCGGATGTCACCATCGGCGCCTATCTGCGGTCCGAGGCCGAACGTCTCGGCGTTGTCTATTCGCTCGGCGCGGGGGATGAGCCGTCGTCCTGCATGGAACTGATCGAATTCGTCAGCGCGATGGGCCATCGGATCGTCTCGGCCGGCAAGGGTAAGAACAACCCGCTGAACATCGACGCGACCCCGGATGAATACACCGCAGAGGCGATCCGGCGGCACATGAACCCGCGGATGCTGGTCGAATTCGTGGATGGATCCAAGACGATGGTGGAGATGGCGGCCATCGCCAACGCGACCGGCCTGATCCCCGACAAGCCGGGTATGCACGGCCCCGCTGCCGGGCGTGACGAGTTGAACAAGATCCTTGTTCCGCAATCGGCGGGGGGGCTTTTGTCTTCGGGCGAGGGGCGGGTTGATTACACCATCGGCAAGGGTGTGGCCCCCGGCGTCTTTGTCGTGGCCGAGATGGATCACCCCCGCATCTGGGAGCGGATGGAAGACCTGAAGATGGGCAAGGGTCCCTATTTCACCTTCTTCCGCCCCTACCACCTGACCAGCCTTGAAGTGCCGCTGACCTGCGCCCGCGTGGTGCTGTATGGCAAGGCCGACATGGTGCCATTGTCGCGCCCGGTGGCCGAGGTCTGCGCCGTGGCAAAGAAGGATCTGGCGGTTGGGGACACCCTCGATCAGATCGGCGAATACTGCTACCGCGCCTGGATCATGGAAGCGGGCGAGGCGCGCAGGGACGGCGCTATTCCCTGCGGCCTGCTGGCCGGTGCCAAGGTCACCGCGCCGATCCGCCGGGGCGAACTTATCACCTATTCCAACACCACCGTTCCTGCAGGCAGCAAGATCGCGGCCCTGCGCGCTCGGCAGGACAAGATGCTGGGGCTGTGACCATGACCGCTGCCGAAGCAATTTCTGCCGACAACCGACCCTTTGCCATCCGCACCTACGCGCCCGCCCAACTGCGCGAAGCGCTGCGTCGGATGTATCTGATCCGACGCTTCGAAGAGGGTGCCGAAGACAGCTATATGCGCGGCCTGATCCACGGCACGATGCACCTGTCGATCGGTCAGGAAGCGAGTGCCATGGCGACATGCATGGAACTGACCGACGCGGACAAGATCACCTCCACCCATCGCGGCCACGGTCACTGCATTGCCAAGGGCGCGGACGTGGGCAGGATGTTCGCGGAATTTTTCGGCAAGGAAACCGGCTATTGCCACGGACGTGGCGGGTCCATGCACATTGCTGATGTTCGGACGGGGAACCTTGGCGCGAATGGCATCGTGGGGGGCGGTCTGCCCATCGCGGTGGGAGCTGCGCTGACGGCAAAAAGACTGGGGCGCGATGACGTGACAGTCTGCTTCTTCGGGGATGGTGCCAACAACGAAGGTGCTTTCCACGAGGCGCTGAACATGGCGGCAGTCTGGAAATTGCCGGTGGTCTTTGTCTGCGAAAACAACCGTTATGGCATGTCCACCCCCGCCGCCTATGCAACCGCAGTCCGCAACATCGCAGACCGCGCAGTGGCCTATGCGATGCCTGGTGTCACGGTAGACGGCAACGATTTTTCCGCCGTGGCCGAGGCGGTGCATATCGCCGTCGCACGTGCGCGGGCGGGCGAAGGACCGAGTCTCGTTGAAAATCTGACCTATCGATGGCGCGGACATTCCAAGTCCGACCGCAACCGCTATCGGACCAAGGAAGAGATCGAGGAATGGATGGCGCGCGATCCGATCGCCCGTTTCCGCGCCGAACTGATCGCGCATGGTATTCTGGATGAAGCCGGGGCCGATGCGATTGCGGCCGATGCCGTGGCGACGGTCGAGGCGGGCATCGCCTTCGCCAAGGACAGCCCGTCCCCCGCCGTCACCGATGTCACACGCTATGTCTACGCGGAGAGCTGAGATGAACGCCATGAGCGATGCAGGCCTGCGTGTCCTGTCCTATTCCGAAGCGATCCGCGAGGCGATGGCCATCGCGATGGAAGCCGATCCCACGGTCATTTTGATGGGCGAGGATATCGGCGTCTATGGTGGGGCGTTTCAGGTGACGCTCGATCTGGTCGATCGCTTTGGCAAGGATCGCGTGATGGATACGCCGATTTCCGAACTGGGCGGGGCCGGGGTCGCGGTCGGTGCGGCTCTGACGGGCCTGAAACCAATCTACGAGTTCCAATTCTCGGATTTCGCCATGCTGGCGATGGAACAGATTGTCAATCAGGCCGCCAAGCTGCGTTACATGCTTGGGGGCGAGGCGTCGGTGCCGGTCGTTTTCCGTCTGCCGTCGGGTTCGGGCACTGGCGCGGCGGCCCAGCACAGCCAGTCGATCGAAGCTTGGTTCGGCCATGTCCCCGGCTTGAAGGTCCTGCAACCTGCAACGCCCGAGGATGCGAAGGGCATGTTGCTTGCGGCCTTGGCCGACCCTGATCCCGTGATGATCTTCGAGCACAAGCTGCTCTACAAGATGAAGGGTCCAGTGCCGGAGGGCAGCTATCACACTCCCATCGGCAAGGCGCTTGTGCGGCGGGCGGGAACCGATGTCACCATCGTTGCCGGTTCCATCATGGTGCATCGCGCTCTGGAAGCGGCCGAGAAGCTGGCTGCCGAAGGCATCAACGCTGAGGTGATCGACCTTCGGTCAATCCGGCCCATAGATCATGAGACGATCCTCGCCTCGGTCCGTAAGACGGGGCGTCTGATGGTGGTCTATGAAGGCGTCAAAGCCTTCGGCGTCGGGGCAGAAATCAGCGCGATGGTCGCCGAAAGCGATGCCTTCGACTATCTCGACGCGCCAATCCTGCGGCTTGGCGCAGCCGATGCGCCGGTTCCCTATAACCCCGATCTGGAACGCGCTGCCGTGCCGCAGGTCGACACCATTGAAGCCGCCGCCCGCCGTCTGGCCCGGCGCGAGGTCTGACATGCCTGTCGAAGTCATTCTGCCGAAGGTCGACATGGACATGACCCACGGCACGCTTGCCACATGGCATGTCTTGCCGGGCCAGACGGTCACCAAAGGGGCCGCCCTGTTCGACATCGAAACCGACAAGGCTGCAATGGAGGTGGAAGCCCCAGCCTCTGGCCGTCTGGCTGGCGTAACCGCGCAGCCGGGGGACAAGGTTGCTGTCGGCACGGTCGTTGCGCTGATCTACGCCGAAGGCGAGGCTGACGCGGTGGAAACGGCCAAACAGAGCACAGCTGCGCCTGCTTCTTCACCTGCGACTGCATCCGCGCCGGTCGCGGCGACAGCCGGGGCGGTGGAGGTGATCCTGCCCAAGGTCGACATGGATATGACCCACGGCACGCTGGCCACATGGCATGTCTCCGAAGGACAGCTCGTCGACAAGGGAGCCGCGCTGTTCGACATTGAAACCGACAAGGCCGCTATGGAGGTGGAAGCCCCCGCAAGCGGCGTCTTGCATCGCGTCATGGCGCGATCCGGTGAAAAGGTGCCGGTCGGTTCGGTCGTGGCCTACATCTATCCGGTGGGTGTAGCCGTTGGGCCAAGGCCATCGGCGCAGTCGGTGCAACTTGCAGATACCCCGGAAACAGAGACAAAGCCTGCGCCTTCTGCCCCTGCGACAGTACCTGTCATTGCCGCGACGGCGGCCATGTCGGTGGAGGGCGCAGCCCTACGCGCCACGCCTGCGGCGCGGGCAGCGGCGCGCAGGGCAGGAATTGACCTGTCGCGAGTAACCGGAACCGGCCCCAAGGGCAGGATCCAGCGCGACGACGTCGCCAATTTCGCCCCGCCGCAGGCCGAGGCGCTGCATGCTCCAGCAGTGGCCGCTGTATGGACGCCCGAGGCGGGCAAGCTCAACGTCACGACTCGCAAGGGAACTGGCACGCCGCTTCTCATGCTGCATGGCTTCACCGCCGATAGCCAAAGCTGGGCTCCGCTGGAAAAGGCGATGGGCGGCGACCGTCCCCTGATCCGCATCGACCTGCCAGGTCACGGACGTTCGCCGCGGCGGCGGGTTGCGTCCTTTACCGATCTTGCGCGGCAGGTCGTGGAGACCTTTGACGATGCCTGTCGTGACCATGACCGCATCGACATCCTCGGCCATTCCTTGGGTGGTGCCCTCGCGCTGGCGCTTGTCGATATACGGCCGCGTCGGGTGCGGTCGCTTGCGATGATCGCGCCCGCGGGGCTTGGGCCGGAAGTCCACGCTCAGGCGCTGGCGGGCATTACCCGCGCCACCCGTGCCGAAAGCCTTGCACCGTGGCTGCGGTTACTAACAGCAACGCCCGACGGGATCAGCGACGATTACGCCAAAGCGGCGATGCGCTTGCGGGCGGATGCCTCGCTGCGGGCCTATCAGAGCGATCTGGCAGACGTGCTCTTCCCCGACAGTGTACAGCCCTTCGACTTGCGCCCCGCGCTGTCGCGGTTGGTCTGCCCCACGACCTTAATCTGGGGCCGCAAGGACCACATCCTTCCTTGGCGGCAATCCATATCCGTCACCGGCGATTTCGCGCTTCACCTTTTGTCCGAAGCGGGCCATGTTCCGCAGATCGAATGCCCGGACAGGGTGGCGCGCATCTTGAGGCTGCACCTGTCGGCGGCTTCCGGGAACTGAACCGTGTGGAAGGATCGGGGTCTTCATGCTGCTGGAAAGGCAAGCCCCAGGCACCCAGAGTGAAGCAGACCGCCTGCGGGCGCGGGCGGTCTGGCTTTATCATGTGGAAGGCATCACGCAGAACGACATCGCACAGCAGTTGGGCATCAGCCGTGTCATGGTCGTCCGCCTTCTGGCCGATGCGCGCCGCCGGAACGAGGTTCGCGTCACCGTCTCGGCACCCTTGGCTGAATTGACAGAAATCGAACGCCGTATCGAGGCGACCTTCGGCATAAACCGCGTGATCGTTGCGCCCTTTGCCGACCCGGACGAAGACCCCGTGCGCGTCATTGCGGCTGCGGCGGGCGCGTTCATTTCAAGTCTTATGACTTCGGGAATGACGGTCGGAGTTGGCTGGGGGCGCACGCTTTACAACTCCCTGCCGTTCATATCGGGCGAGACGCTGGAGGATTTCCGCGTCGTTTCGCTTCTCGGCGGGATCGCAGCGGCACGGCGCTTCAACCCTGCTGAATTCGCATGGCAGTTTGCCGAGCTTTTTCAGGGCGAAGGGTTCCTGATCCCAGCCCCCGCCGTCGTGGACAGCCCTGAGACGAAACACGCCTTGCTGGAGCGCTGCGGACTAGCTGCGATCTTTGAGATGGCAACCAAGTTGGACGTTGCCCTCCTGTCGGTCGGTGGCATTTCCACTCTGACGACGAGCTACCGCACAGGCTATATCACGGAAGCCGACCGCCGATCATTGATCGAGGCAGGTGCCGTCGGCGACGTCCTTTACAACTTCATTTCCGAAGATGGAAAACCCGTCCAGCACGAGGTGAACGACCGCGTAATCTCGGCGGACCTCAGCCTCATACGCCGCTGTCCGGAGAGGGTTCTTATTTCCGGCGGAAAAGAAAAGCGCATTGCGATCAAGGCGGCCATGCGGACCTTGGTGCCGACCACGCTTGTCACCGACGAACAGACGGCGATCAGTCTGCTTTCGTAAATGGCCACGGGGCTTTCAATAGGTTCACGACCCTAAGGCAAATGGGCGATCTGTCAGCCAAGACTTAATGATAGCTATCCAACGGCTTTGCCAATGTCCGCTCTCCGCCCGTTAGAACGCTGTGCGCGATTGCGAACGTCCAAAGGCAACCTCGTCCCCGTTGGCAGTGATCAGCCGAAAAGCCGACGTTTGGCTCCGTGACGGCCCTCAACATCATGGCGACCGCCCGGCTTGAGCGATGCCGGGCGGTTCAGTCTATAGGTCGATCGCTTCGGACAGTGACAAGGCATCATCAAGGTCGACGCCCAGGTATCTGACCGTGCTGTCCATCTTCGTGTGGCCTAGAAGAAGTTGCACCGCACGAAGGTTGCCTGTCTTCTTGTAGATCTGGGCGACTTTAGTCCGGCGCATCGAATGCGTGCCATAACCACTAGGTTCGAGCCCTATGGAGATCACCCAACCGCGCATGATCCGTGCGTATTGTCTGGTCGAAAGGTGCGGGCTTCCATGGACGCGACTTGGCCACAGGAACTCGGCGCCCGTCATCTCCGCGTCCGCGATCCAGCGCTGGAGCGAGTGTCGCGTGGTTTCGGTTATCTCGAAGCGGACGGGTTTCCCGGTCTTGCTCTGAACAACCGACGTCCGTTCTTTGACGGAGCTTGCGGCGTAAACGTCACGCACCTTCATCCGCACCAGATCACAGCCGCGTAGCTTACTGTCGATGGCGGTGTTGAAGAGCGCGAGGTCGCGAAGGTTGCCTGACATTTCGAGGCGGACGCGTATCGACCAGACGTGCTTCGGTGCAAGGGGCCTCTTCTGGCCGACGATGCGACCCTTGTTCCAGACAGGTCGGGTTGGGCGAAGTGCGGGCAGTTGTTCGTTGGACATGACGTATACTCCTGTCCACCGTCCCTCCCATTCTCCGGCCTATCCGGCTCGTCGAGCATACCACAAATGACGGGTCTGATTGTTCTGAGTGGTTACAGCGGACGTTCAACCCATCCTACAATACCTACACTTCGCGAATGCGGCGAAGGTCGACGGGGCGGAAAGCGGACGACCGTCCTTAGTGAGCCTCTATCGAACAACTGCCTTCCTTTGGTTCCCGGCGTATACTTGGGCAACGCCGCACCGCACCAAATGCTATAGAGCGGGCTGAAGTGTAGGTTTTGGCCGGTTCTCAGGTCTCGGGTTTGGCGCGCCAGATACGTTCGCCCGTGTCCTTTTCATAACCAAGTGAAGTGAAACTGGCGATTTCCAGAGATTGGCCCCAAGGGGCATTGAAATAGATCCAGTTGAACCCGGCCAGCGGCCCCTCCGTCACCGTATTGGGACCATCAAGGAATTCAACTCCCTCCGCCCGCAACCGCTCGACCGACGCAAAGACATCTTCCACTTCGAAGCAGAGATGCGTTCCCCCGATCTCGGAGTTCCGGCGCGGACGCGCGCTGCTGTCCTCGCCGCTGTATTCGAACAGTTCGACATTCGTCCCTGCCCCGCAGCGCAGGAAGACCAGATCGCGGATGCGCGTATGCGGCGGGGTTCCCAACCGCCGTTCCATGAAAGATTCGTCCACATCGAAGGCCCCGGTGCGGAACACCTCCACCGCGCCGAACACGGCCTTGAAGAAGCGTATGCCCTCTTCGATATCGGGCACCGTGATCCCGATATGGTGCATTCCATAGACTTTCTCGGCCATGATGGTCTCCTCCTTCGGGCGGCGTCAGGGGTTTGTCATCCGGCACGGATGACGATGTAGTTTTCGGGTTCCGCGAGGGTGCACCGGACGGCGGCAGGCGCGTCAAGCGCACGGGCTGCAAGATCGCGCAGGTCGCCACAGAGCAATTCCAGCGCGGCACGGGTGCGACCCGGCTTATGCAGCAGGCAGAGTTCGATGTTGACGGGGGTCTGCCCGGGCAGCGACCGGACAACCAACGCGACGATGTGGCAGGCCTCTGTCGTGACGCCCAGCCCCGAGCAGATCAAATCGCGCAGGCGGGGCAGAAGCGCGTCGACCGTCGATGGCCGGTCCCGGAACACCCCATCATCCACATAGAGCTTTACGTTAGGCATGACTTGCCCCGTCCTGCTGCTGCGGAGTAGCCCTTAACAGCGCCAGATTGCCGGGCTCCGGCCGCGCGCGCCCTGCCTCGATCTCGAAGGCCACCTCCACGATCCGGCGGTTCACGGGCGCATCACGCCCATGCGCGCGCAGGATGTCGACAACCCAGCCATTGACCTCCTGCACCTCGGCGCGGCGGCCCTTGCGCCAATCCTGCAACGACGTCGTCAGCGTATCTTCGCGTGAGAATGTGCGCAGGACCTCGGCAAAGATCTCGTCCACATAGCGTTCGGGA
Organism: Paragemmobacter ruber; assembly: GCF_009908315.1. Taxonomy (GTDB): domain Bacteria; phylum Pseudomonadota; class Alphaproteobacteria; order Rhodobacterales; family Rhodobacteraceae; genus Paragemmobacter; species Paragemmobacter ruber. The sequence goes on along the minus strand of NZ_JAAATW010000001.1, from coordinate 1,119,731 downwards.
TCATTGCTCATCACCGGCTGCATCCCGATGATCGGCATGATGGTCGCCCCGTCGGCCAGGGCGGCGTGGATCGCCTCGTATCCGGCGGCGCGCATGATCTCCAGCATCTCGGGGATGCGGGCGGCATCGTTCAGGGCGGTGTCGATGATGGCCGAAGGGATCAGTTCCGCCGCATTCACGACCAGCTTCATCCACTTGGCCGAACGGATGTCCTCCATCACCTCGACCCGACCGGTCGAGCGCAGGATATCAGCCACGCCCTCTACCCTGTGCTGTTGGTCAGGGTCTAGGGCACCAAGTGCGAACCAGCTTTCATCATGGTCGTTCTGCCGGTTCACGACCCCCGGAACCCACATGTTGGACGCAATCTCGATCACCGCGCCGATGGTCCGGTGCCGTCCGACGACGGCCGCGATCTCCTCATGCGTCATGCCGTTCTGCAGACCGATGACAAAACCGTCTTCGGCCAGCACTGGCCTGATCAGATGGGTCGCCCATGTCGTGTCATAGGCTTTCACCACAAGGAAGATCAGGTCGAACTTCCCCTTGACCTCCGCCACCTCGCAAAGATGCAGCGCGGGCACCTTCACGTTCACGCTGCGCGCAGGGAAGTTGACCGTTATGCCCTTCGCGCGGATCGCTTCGACATGCGCGGGCCACTGGTCGATGAAAGTGACATCATGGCCTGCCAGCGCGAAGTCGGCAGCGATGGAGGAGCCCTGCGCCCCGGTGCCGAGAAAGGCGATGCGCGGACGGACGGGAGGGGTGGCTTGCACGTCCATGGCGAACCCCTCAGACCACGTCGCGCGGGTTCATCACGAAGTCGAAGCGCGACCGCCACTTGGTCGCGCCCCCCTCGACCGGATCGAAGGGCGCAATCAGCGACGCCTTCACGCCGAACACTGCATCAGACGCCAGATAGGCATCGCCGCCCACGAAGGTATGGGTGACGATGGTGTCGAACCCCTCGCGGCTGACCATGAAATGCATATGCGCCGGACGATAGGGATGGCGTCCCAGCCGTCCCAGAAGCTGCCCGACCGGACCATCATCTGGGATGGGATAGGAAACCGGCTTGATCCCTTCGAACCAGTACCGCCCGTCCGCCCCGGTGACAAAGACGCCCCGATTGTTGTGCTCCGGCTGAACGCCGGGCTGTTGCACGTCGTAGAAACCCTCCTCATTGTCTGACCAGACGTCGATCCGCACCCCCTGCAACGGCCTGCCCTGAAGGTCCGTCACGACGCCTTCGAACAGGCAGGGCTCCTTTGCCCCGTCCTTGCAGATATTCGTGCCCATAGGCATCTCGGGCACGCCGTCCACATGGAAGGGCCCCAGCACCGTGTTCTCCGTCGCTCCCTCCGGTCGGCGGTTGTTGATCGCATCGACCAGCATCGACACGCCCAGCACGTCGGACAGCAGTATGTATTCCTGCCGCTTGTCGTCGCACATCTGGCCGGTTCGCGTCAGGAAATCGATGGCCAGCCCCCATTCCTCCTGCGTCAGCGCGACATCCTTCACGAAGGCATGCAGGTGATGGACCAGCCGAGACATCACCAGCGCCAGCCGCGCATCGCAGCCTGCCCCGATGCGGGCGTTCACCGCCTCGACCGATCCGTGTTCGGTGAAATACGCAACGGCTTGGGAAGTCATCTTTGGTCCTTTCAGTCATCATGTTCCGGTCGGACCGACGCGCCGTCGGTCCGCCGTGTCAGTGTAGGTGCAGCACCCGTCAGGCCTGCGCGCGACTGCGAGCGGTCGAATAGACCAGAGCTGCGGCAAGGATCAGCGCGCCTTGGAACAGGTACTGCCACATCTGGGACAGCCCGAGGAACGATACCGCGTTCAACACCTCGGTCAGCAGGACCGCCCCCATGAGCGTCCCGATGAAGGTGCCGCGCCCGCCCCGCAGGCTCGTTCCGCCCAGAACCACCGCCGTAATGGAAGCCAGCGTGTAGCTGACGCCCTGCTGCGGATCACCGACGCCGATCTGCGCCATCAGCATCACCGCCCCCAGAGCCGTGAACAGCGACACCGCGACGTAGCCCGCGATCACCGTGCGGTCGATGCGGATGCCCATGCGCCGCGCCGCGCCCTCGTCCGATCCGATCGCACGCAGTTGCCAGCCCGCGCGGCGATGCCTCAACACCCGCTCGGCCACCAGCGCGACGATCACCAGAACGACAAAGGCCAGCGGGATCGGCCCAAGCTTCCAGCCGATGAAATCCATCACGGCAAAGTTGATGTACCCGTCCGGGCCATCCCGCAGCACGAAACTCATGCCTTGCAGGCCGATATACATGGCCAGAGTGGCCGCGATCGGGGTGAAATGGGCGAACCGGATCAGGCACCCGTTCACCGCCCCCACGACAACCGCCACCCCGAACATCAACGCAAAGCCCAGCGCGATGGTCTGCGGGGCCTGCCCGTCATTGATGAAGAACGACGCCACCACGACAAGGAACCCGGCCAGAGGCCCGACCGACAGGTCGATCCCCCCCATCAGCAGCGCCACCGTCTGCCCCAACGCGATGAAGCCCAGCGCTGTCGCCAGAAGCAGGATGTTCGAGATGTTGAAGGAAGAAAGGTAATTCCCGTTCTGGCTGAACACATAAAGCGCCAGCGCCACGATCACCGCCGCCAGCGGATAGACCGTCGCATTGTCGCTGTCGATCAGCTGCCGCAGCCCCGCCTTACGGTCCGACACGGCGCGCGTTGACGCTCCGTCGCCCGTCACATGCGACTGCGCCTTCACCGCCGCCGCGACGATGCGATCCTCGGTCACCTCATCGCCGCGCAGCGTCTCGGCCACGCGGCCCCGCGACAGCACGACGACCACGTCGCACAGCCCCTCCAGCTCCGCCGCGTCCGATGAGTTGACGATCACCGGCACGCCCGAGGCCGAAACCTCGCGCAGGATGCGATAGATCTCGAACCGCGCGCCAACGTCCACGCCCTGCGTCGGCTCGTCGGCCAGAATGAAGCCCGGCTGCGACAGCAGCGCGCGCGCCATCACCACCTTCTGCTGGTTTCCGCCGGACAGCGACAGGATGCCCGCCTCCATCCCCGGTGCCTTGACCGCCAGCGATCCGAAAATGCGCCCGACTTCGGCCAGTTCGCGGCGACGATCCACGATCCCTGCGCTTGCAAAGCGGTCCACCGCCGAAAACGTCGCATTCTCGCGCACCGTCAGTTCCGACGCGATCCCTTCGGAATGGCGATCTGACGGCATGTAGGCCGCCTTGGCCTTAACCGCGGCCGGTGCCAGCGATGCCCCGTTCAGCACCACCTCGCCCTGCCAGCTTTCCAGCCCGGCCAGCGCGCGCATCACCTCGGCCTGACCGTTCCCCTCGACCCCGGCGATCCCGATGATCTGGCCTCGTCCGACCTCGAAGGACACGTCGCGCACCTTGCGCCCCGTCAGCCCGCGAACGGTGAAATTCACGGGCGGCGCAGCCTCCGCGCATTTCGGCGGAAAGGCCGAGGCAAGGCTGCGCCCCACGATCATTCCCAGAAGGTCGTCGTCGGACACATCCGCAACCAGCGCGCGCCCCTCGACCCGCCCGTCGCGCAGCACCGTCACGCGCCGCGCGATCTGGCGCAGCTCCGCCAGCCGGTGCGTGATGTAGATCACCGCCGTCCCCTTTGCCACGACCGCACGGATGCGGTCGAAGAGCATGTCCGTCGCCTCTTGGTCAAGGGCAGCGGTAGGCTCGTCAAGGATCAGGATGCGCGGTTGCACCGCCAGCGCCTTCGCAATCTCCAGCAGGTGCTTCTGCGCGACGGTCAACCCGTCCGCCCGCGCCATCAGCGGCACATGAAGCCCGACATCCTCCAGCATCCCCTTCGCGATCACATGTGGATCGCCGCCCGCAAAGACGCGATCCGGCAAGGCAACGCGCAAGTTCTCAAGCACCGAAAGATCATCCAGCACGGCCGGATGCTGATAGGAAATCGCGACGCCCAGCGCCGCCGCCTTTTCCGGCGTCATGGCGGCGATCACGTCGCCCTCGACGGAAATGGTCCCGCGTGTGGGAGGAAAAACACCCGAGATGATATTCATCATCGTCGACTTGCCCGCACCATTCTCGCCAAGGATGGCGTGAACCTCGCCGGGGAAGATGTCCACCGACGCCTCCGAAAGGGCCACGACCCCCGAAAATTCCTTGGTGATGTTCGACAGCCGCAGGATCGGCTCTGCATGGGCGGGATCGGTCGCCTGCGGCGCGTTCATGTGCATCATCGGCTCTGCCTCGGGCATGGGTCGGCCTCGATCAATGAGGGTCCGCAACGATTGGATGGGCCCGGGGGAACGCGCCCCCGGGCCCGGTTCTCCTTACTGGCCGACCGCCTTGGCCTGCGCGTCATCCGCCAGCTCGGCGGACAGGTAGATCGCGCCCGGCAGGTCGGGACGGCAGGTGACAGGGTTCGGCTGACCCGTGACGGAGTTCTCGTAGACCGGCGCCTTGAAGATGTTGTCCGCAGGCGGCGTGCCACCGGTCGCCAGCGCGACCGCCCACTGCACGGCCAGACGCACGTTGTCGTTGCCGGTCGCGACGGTGAAGAGTTTGAAGTCCGGGTTGGCGTCCTTGTTCTGCTCCCAGAAGCAGGCCAGCGAGTTGCCGTCCGAGGTGGCGAGCGCCGGGATCGAGCGGCCATATTCCTTGAACACCGGCAGCGCGCCCACCAGAGACGGGCCGAAGTCGGACACGATCACGTCGATCTTGTCGTTCTTCGCGATCTCGGCCGACAGGACCTGCTGCGTCAGCGCCGGGTCCCAGTTGGTGACGGCAAAGGGTTCAGGGTTCACGAAGACATACTTGTCGTCCAGAACCTCCTTCATCCCCTTCAGCTCGTCCAGTCCCTGGCTGTTGCCCGCCGGGCCGGACAGGAACAGGATGTTGCCGCCCTCGGGCAGGATTTCCTTGATCCAATTGCCCCAGCTCTTGCCGTCCTCGACGAAGGACGACCCAATGAACTTGGCGTAGTTCTCGCCTTCCGCGCCACCCACGTCGACGCGGTAGGGCACCACGACCGCACCGGAACGATGCGCATTGGTCAGCGCGGGCAGCACGGCGGGGCCGGCATCGCCGAACACCACCAGCGCGTTGATCCCGCGCGCAGCCATCGAGTTGATGTCCGAAATCGCCTTCTGCGTGTTGCCCTGACCGTCGGCATATTCATACTGCGTGATGGTCGGGCACTTCGCCGCCTCTTCCGCGCCGGATGCCGTCGTCACCAGACGCCAGCTGTTCCCGCCAAACCCGTCCAGCAGGGCGAGCGAGGCCTCGTTCGGCCCGCACCAGGACGGCGTTTCCGCCATCGCGGCCGTCGCGCCAACGGCGGTAGTCAGTGCAAAGGCTGCCAGAGCCGCCTTCATCGGTTTTGCCATAGACATTGTCCGTATCCTCCGAGTTTGGACTTACTTTGATGCACGAGTTCTTGCGGACCGCTTCCAGCGGACCGAGTAGACGCCGATCCCACAGACCAGGGCCAAGGCCTGGATGATGGTCTGGGCCGAGAACGGCACTCCGACGGCAAGGGCGAATTGGCTCAGCTGGTTCAGGAAGAACGCAGCGACCACCGTCGAAATCGGATACCCCCGACCGCCCAGCAGCGATGTCCCCGCCAGCACCACGACGGCTACCGACGGCAGCAGCAGGCTATCCCCCTGAAAGGCGGTGGGTTCGCGCGTGATCCCGGAGATCAGGATACCGGCCACGCAGTAGAGCAGTTGCGCATAGACATAGGCCATCGTCTGATGCAGCCGCACCCGCAGCCCTGCAGCATGCGCAGCGGCAGGGTTGGCACCGATCGCCTCGAACCGGCGCCCGACGACCGTTTTCTTCAGCACGAAACTGACCAACAGCATCAGCGCAAGCGCAAACAGGACCGAGTTCGGGATGCCCGCCGTCTTGCCCCCGGCAATCGCAGACATCAGAGGGGTCGTGATGCGCGGCACACCGCCCGAGACCGCAAACACAGCCCCGTAAAGAACCGCATTAATCCCGATCGTCGCGATGATCGCATTCAGCCGCATAACGCCGACCAGGATGCCGTTCGCCACCCCCGCCACCGTGGCAAAGGCCAGCGCAAGCAGGATCGCCGACGGCAGCGCCGCATCATTCCCCGACGGCAAATGGGTCGTGATCACCACGGCCAACGACACACCGCCCGCCAGCGACAGGTCGAACCCGCCCTGCTGCACGACCAGCATCTGCCCCAGCCCCACGATGGCGATGATCGCCGCGAAGGGCAGGCTTCCCGCCAGCGCCCCCGCCGAAACAGCCGACGGCGCGACAGCCCAGCACAGGACCAGCAGCGCGACGGTGGAGACGACCACCGTGACGAAACCGCGCGCCAACCGCACCGACCGCCAGTCGGGCGCAGCACCCTGCATCGTCGCCGTCCCCGGATTGTCCAGCATGGTCCCGCTCCCCCCGATCCCGGTCCCGCCTCAGGCGATTTCCAGCGTGATCTTCACGGCCTTGGTCGGGTCCTTGCCCAGCTCATAGGCCGTCAGCGCGTCATCCAGCGCAAAGCTGTGCGTCTGGATCGGCGACAGGTCGAACCCCGTCCGCTCGAGGAACCGGATGGCCGAAGGCCACACACCGGGCGACCCGATGCAGCCCTTCACGTCCAGATCCTTGATTTGGATCTTGCCCAGCTCCACCGGGATCTTCTGGCCGATGCTGATCCCCACCATCGACACACAGCCCTCGGGCCGCGCATAGTCGAACACGTTTGCCAAAGACGCCGCATGACCCGCCGCCTCGACCACGAGGTCGGCGCCACCCTTCGTCATCTCTGTCACCGCCTCGACCGGATTGCCGTTCATCGGGTCAACCGTGCCCACGCAACCCAGTTTCATCGCGATCTCGCGGCGCAGCGGCACGGGATCGACCACGATCACCTCGGCCCCCATCCCGATGGCGGCCGCAGCCGTCACCAGACCGATTGTCCCGCCGCCCGACACCACCACCCGATGCGACGGGTTCACACCGCCATGCCGCAGCACGGCGTAGTACCCGCAGGTAAACGGTTCGATCAGCGCGCCCTTGGCGTCATCCACGGCCTCCGGCAACTTGTGCAGCCATTCCGGCCGTGCCGCGAAATACTCGCGGTTCGCCCCGTCCATCGAAAAGCCGAAATGGTGGATGCGTTCGGGTGTGCGGATCACGCATTCGCCCACCACACGGTCGCCGGGCCGGAACCCCTTGACGTTGCGACCCACCTCGACCACCTCGCCCACCCATTCATGGCCGGGCGTGACCGGATAGCTGATTGGGATGATGTATTTGCCCGCCAACAATTCGTAATCCGAATGACAGATACCGACACGCCGCGACCGGACGAGGACCTCGTTCTCGGTGATCCCCGGGGTCTGGACATCCGTCACCACGGGCTTGTTCGGCTGATCGAAGATGAGCGCCTTCATGTCTGTCTCCCTTTCTCAGGCAACGGTTTCGATCCGGCCCGACAGGGCCGAGCGGAACACCGCCTCAAGCAGTGCGATATTGTTCACCAGATGGTCTGCGGTGATCGGATAGGCCGCCCCGCCCCGCACGGCGCGGGCAAAGGCCACCAGATTGTCCTTCACGGGTTCGGCCTTTCCGACCTCGGTCGTCATGATCGGCCCGCCCTTCATGGCGGAGGTCACGATCCAGCCATCCGGCGCCTCGACGTGGGCCTTGTCGCGGATGTCGATCCAGCCGCCCGATCCATAGACCGTGAAGCGCGACATGAACGGATTGGCCAGCGAGGCCGAGACATAGGAGGTCCCGCCGCCCTTGAACTTCACATAGGCCGCGACCGTGTCGCCCTGCGGCAGGTCAGAAGACAGCTGTTCGCAAATGCAAAGCACGCTTTCCGCGGGACCAAGCAACCGCACCGAAAGGTCCAGCAGATGGATGCCGGTGGCCGTCATGCCCCCCGCCGGGGCCTGATCCGCCTTCAGCCGCCAATTGCCGCGATCCAGCGACAGGAACTTGTCGTGGCTGAAATTCGCCTCGATCTGGTGGATGCGGCCCAAAGTCCCGGCATCCGCCAGTGCCAGCATCTCGGCCACCGGCGGTTCCCACCGCCGCTCGTGCCCCATGCCCAGCACCAGCCCCGCATCCCGGCACAGCGCGACCGACTGCTCTGCCTCGGCCTTGGTCAGCGCCAGTGGCTTTTCGCAAAAGATGTGCTTGCCCGCCGCCACCGCCGCCGCGATCTGCGCGGTATGCAGCGAATGGGGCGTGGCCAGCACCACCGCCTCCACCTCCGGATCGGCCAGCGCATCGGCGTAATCGGCCGAAAGAGGGATGCCCTTGCCGTCACACAGCGCGCGCACGCCGTCGACATTCGGCTCCACCGCACGAACCACGCGGATATCCTCGGGCGCGGCCTCAAGCACGGCCAGCATCTTCTGGCCCCACCACCCCATGCCCACGAGGGCGATCTTCACCGGACCCGCCATCACCGGTTATCCACGCGCTTGAGGAAGGGCCGAATCGACACGGTCTTCCAAAGACCCACCTTGTTGAACGGATCATTGCTGTTGAACGCCTGCACATCGGCAAGGCTGTCGGCTTCCAGCACGAAGCAGGATCCGATCATCGTCTCGTTGTCATCGGCCAGCAGCGGGCCGGAAATCACGGTCCTCACCGTGGCAGCCGCGAGATAGGCTTTGTGGGCCTCGTAATTCGCCAGACGGGTGCCGACGGCCCCCTCATGGTCAAGGCAGTGAACGACATAGTGCATTGTGAACTCCGCAGGGCTCAGGCGGGGATGATCTTGCGCGCCTTCAATTCATCGAAGACGTCAGTGAAGCTGTTGCGGGTGGACTGATAGGCGGCAAAGCCAAGCGTCCGGCTGTTGGTCATGTCGGTAAAACATTCCAGCGTCCGTCCCAGATCGGCGTCGCTGTGCCACCACGACGCCAGCCGATCGACCGGGATGTCCTGCAGCCCGTGCTGCGCCACGATCTCGGCCCAGATCTTGGGCGAATCCGCCATCTGCGCGACAAGCGGGGTGGGATGGCCCGGATGCGGCGCGACCTCCAGCCCGAAGTAATCCGCGATCTGCTGCCACAGCCATGTCCAGCGGAACACGTCGCCATTGGCCGTGTTGAAGGGCGTATCGGCCGCGGCGGGCGTATCGACCGTCCAAAGCAACTGCCGGGCCAGCAGACGCGCATCCGTCACATCGGTGACGGCGTTGTACTGCTCGGTTGACCCCGGATAGACGAAGGGCCGCCCCGTATGCTTGCAGATCACGGCATAGCAGGCCAGCGTCACCGCCATGTTCATCGCATTGCCGATGACGAAACCGATCATCGTATGCGGGCGATGCACCGACCAGGTAAAGCCGCGCTTTGCCGCGAATTCGAACAGCACATCCTCTTGCGCGTAATAGAAGTTCAGCCCCGGCAGGCGCGGGCTGGATTCAAGGAAGGGGGTGTAAGGCTTCACCTTCGCATAGTCGTCGAACGACCCCAGGTAATGCTTCAACCCCGTCACCAGCGCGGCGTGTTTCAGGGCCGCGCCCTCCAGCCCCTCGAACAGATGCCGGATCATCGCGCCGTTCACGCGTACATTCTCGGCCTCGTTCGGCTGCCGCGACCAGGTGCAGAAGAACACATGCGTCACGTCCTGCGCCGCCGCCAGTGCCGCCTTGCTGCCAGCCCCATCCGTGAGGTCCGCCGCGATATGACGGTCCGAGAATTCAAGGTCCGCCACACCACGCGACAGCGTCACTACGGTCCAGCCATTTTCCTTCAGCAGGCGGCCCGTGTAACTGCCGGACAGGCCGGTCGCCCCCACGATCAGGGCTACGTTCTTCGTGCTCATTCTCGGTCTCTCTCTGCGGTATCCGGTTTCACGTGCGGACAAGGATCTTCAGATGCTCACCCGACGGGTCGAGCAGCGCCTCGAACCCCTTGGCGACCACATCCTTGGCGTCGATCCGGGCGGTGATGACCTTCTCGACCGGGAAAATACCCGCCGCGATCATACGAGCGATGCGCGGCCAGATCTGCGTCGGGTAGCACCACGTCGCCTCGACCGTGATATCCTTCAGCGCCCAAAGCATGGCATCCACGCGCGCGGGCGCCATGTGCAGGCCCACCTGCACCACCCGCCCTTGACGACGCACCGCCTCGGCACAGGTGTTAAGAGACGCTTCCAACCCGACACATTCCAGCGCCACGTCCACTCCAACGCCCTCCTCGGTCAGATCGGCTACGATCTTCGCAATTTCTCCGCTTCGGGTATCCGCTACATGGGCATAGGGCGCTATGTCCGAAATGATGCGGCGGCGATTGGGGTTAGGCTCTGCCACGATGATCGTTGCCGCGCCCGCCGCCTTTGCCGCAAGCACCGTCAGCGCCCCGATGGGACCCGCACCCGACACAAGAACCGTCGATCCCGCCTCCACGCGCCCACGATCCACCCCGTAAAGCGCCACTGCGGCAGGCTCGATCATCGCGGCCTGCTCATCCGTGATCCCGTCCGGCACCGGCTGGGCGTTGTAATCCTTGATCACCGCCTTCTCGCCCATCCCGCCCCAGGCCCAGCTCAGCCCGACGCAACCCATGCTGGGCGACAGATGGAACAGCCCGCGCCGGCCATAATAATCGTCGCGCGGCGACAAAAGCGGCTGGATCGAGATACGATCGCCCGCCTTCACATGGCTGACCGCATCACCAACCTTCAGGACAAGCGCCGAAAATTCGTGCCCAAGGATCTGCGGATTGGTCGCGCCCGTGTAGGCATGCGGCGTCTTTGGCGTGACGATCGGGCCCGCGATGTATTCATGCAGGTCCGTTCCGCAGATCCCAGAAACCACCGGCGCGATCAGCACGTCATCATGGGCAAGCCGATCCGACGGCTCGGCCACATCCTCCACCCGGATGTCCTTTGCCCCGTGAAACCTTACTGCACGCATGACCCGCCTCCTCCGTCTCCACCGCCGCACCCCGCCCGTTCGGCGGCAAGGCTCATCCGATCGCCGCCGACCGTGCGACAGCGTCTGAACCATCCTGATTTGTGCGACCCTTTTTCTCGCCTCACCGCTCTGCCGGGCAACGCCCGCGCAAAAGCGACTCGTCTCCTCTCCAGTAGGCATAACAAAACCATCTGGGAACATTTCGCGTTAATTTATCCACTTCGGACAAATCGACAGAAGAACCGCCGAAGTGATTCCCCTATTGTCGGTAAGGCCAAGGAGGAGGGTCACAGGGATGGAGTCGCATCTGGCACGGGCGGACGTGGCGCCCGAGAACGCCCTGCAGGCAGGCTGGGTCGGGGCGGGCAAGATGGGCGCGCCGATGTCGCTCCGCCTTCTCGGCGCCGGATATCCGGTCGCGGTTTCAGAACCCGATCCGGACGCGCGCGCCGCACTACAGCAAGCCGGGGCCGCCACATCAGCCGACCTTTCGGCAGTCTCGCGCTGTGACATCGTCTTTGCAACCCTGCCAAACGATCACGCCTTGCGCGCTGTGGTTCTTGGCAGCGACACAGAGCCCGGCCTTGCGGGCGTGCTCGCGCGCGGCGCCACCTTCGTGGACATGAGCACCGTCTCTCCCGATGCCTCTGCCGACGTGGCAGCAGCGCTGGACGCGGCGGGAATTCGCTATGTCCGCGCCCCCGTCTCGGGCAGCACCACCACCGCGCAGCAGGGCGCCCTGACTGTCCTCGCCTCTGGCGATCCGGCCGGGTGGGACGAAGCGCTTCCCCTCATCCGCCACTTCTCCACGCGCCAGTTCTACCTCGGCCCCGGCGAAGAGGCGCGCTACATGAAGCTTGTGATCAACACGCTCGTCGGTGCCAACGCCGCCATCCTTGCCGAGGCGCTGTCGCTGGGGGCAAGCGGTGGCCTGAGCGCCGAGAAGATGGTCGAGGTGATCAACGAAAGCGCCGTTGCCTCGCCGTTGTTCAAGTATAAATCATCCCTCATCGTGTCGGGGGATTACAAACCCGCCTTCACGGTGCAGCAGATGATCAAGGATTTCACCCTGATCAGCGATGCCGGGCGCGCCAAGGGTGTGCCGCTGCTGACGGCAGGGCTGATCCTCGAACTGTATCGCGCGGCCGCCAATACCGGCCATGATCAGGATGACTTCTTTGCCCTGATCAAATGGCATTCAGGGATTTCCGCGCAATAGGATCACAGCCGTGCAGCAACAGAACACGCAGATCACGGCGCGCAGGGAACTGACCCCGCACGAATTGTCGCGCATCGTGGACTTCCTGCGCAAACTCCGCGCCCCTTTTGATACGGGCGTTCCCGGCGCATCGAAGGACACGTTCTGGAACATCGTGCTGGAACTGGTGGATGCCCATCTGCGCCGCCGCCCCATCGACAAGTCAGGCCTCATCACGCTTTCGGGGGTGCCCTACAGCACAGGCAACCGCGCCGTGACCAAGATGATCGAAGACGGTCTGATCCGGCAGGTGCCGCGCGGCGGCGGGCTCAAGACCCATTTCCTTGAACCCACCGACACGCTGCTCGACAGCTTCATGGACTTCGCCAACCATGTCAAAGGTCACCTCGCCCGCACCTTCGGCCTGCGCAAGGGGACCGAGGCGGATGAATACTACTTCGGCGGCAGCTACTTCGCCGCGCAGATCATCTCGCCCATCCGCGGCGACGACATCGAAGGCAAGGTGCCCGGCGACATCCGCTTCCTGCTGAACGACGACAACTACTTTTCGTCCATGCGCAACATGTGGTCGGATTTCCGCAACGACCTCAGCCGCAAAAGCAGCTTCGATCTGCAGCGCCTGCCGGACCTCTATGCCAGCGCGCATGCCACCTTCCAGAAGCCCGCCGCCGAATACGACGTCATCTCCATCAACATGCCTTGGCTTGGGGAATTCGCCGAGAAGGGCTACCTCGCCCCCCTCGACGATCTGTTGCAGGATGCCGCCATCAACCCGCTCGACTTCCACCCCTCCGTCTGGGGCACCGGCAACTGGAAAGGCAGGCAATACGGCATCCCGCTCTACTGCACGATTGAGATCCTCGCCGCCCGCCGCGACCTATTCGAAGACAAGGGCCTCATCTTCCCGCGCACCTTCGATGAAACCATCGCTGCCGCCCGCGCCCTGCACCGCCCGGCGCAGGAATTCTACGGCATCGCCTGGAACGGCCATCGCGGCATGCCCATTGCGCATTCCTTCATGTTCTTTCTTGCCGCCTGCCAAAAGACCATCATCGACGTGCCGATGCACAATCCCGAAGGCTGGGATTTCCCGCGCTTCGAAAAGCTGAAGCTTCAGCTCGACACCACTGACGCGCTCGAGGTGATCGACTACATGAAACAGCTTGTCGAAGTCTCGCCCCCCGATATCGCCACGATGGATTGGGAAAAGCACACCCAGTGCTTCATGTCGGGCCGTGCGGGCATGGTCTATTGCTGGACAATGCGTGCCGCTCGCTTCGAACACGAACTCAGCTCGCAGGTCACCCGCCGCGTGGCCTATCTGCCGCCGCCCTCGCGCCGGATGCGCCAGATCGCAGCCCCCATCGGCGGCTTCCTTATGACGATCCCCGCCACCGTCAAACCAGCCCGGCAAAAGCAGATCATCGACGCCATCGCCTGGATGGTCTCGCCCGAGGCGATGAAAGCCCATGTCAAAAACGGCTTCCCCGTCGCCCCCCGCTTTTCGGTCTGCGCGGATCCCGAGGCGCTGGCCTCCTCGCCCATCGTCAGCATGGTCGATCAATTGGCCCGCCGCAATGAACTGGTGACCTGGGCCCGCCCGCCCATCAAGGAATTCAGTCTGATCGAACAGGTTCTGGGCACCGAAATCCATGACGCCGTATTCCATGGCAAGAACCCCAAGCAGGCGCTGCGCGATGCGGAAAACAGCATCCTCAGATTGGTGAACGCGACCTGAGGACCCCAGACATCGGAGACCAAAGGATGGACAAGACGCTTCCCGATCTCGCCACTGCCGTGGCGGGCATACAGGATGGCATGACCGTGATGATCGGCGGTTTCGGCGGCTCCGGCGCGCCGATCGAACTGATCCATGCGCTGATCGACCGCTTCCACGCGACCGGCCATCCCCGTGACCTGACGGTGGTGAACAACAACGCCGGCAATGGCCACATCGGCCTTGCCGCGCTGATCGAGGCGGGAATGGTGTGCAAACTCATCTGCTCCTTCCCCCGCTCTGTCGATCCGGTGGTCTTCACCGACCGCTACCTCGCAGGCCAGATCGAACTGGAACTTGTCCCCCAAGGCACCCTAGCCGAACGCATCCGCGCGGGCGGCGCAGGCATCCCCGCCTTCTACACCCCCACCAGTTATGGCACCGACCTTGCCAAGGGCAAACCGGTCGAGATGTTCGAGGGGCGGCCTTACTTGCAGGAACGCTGGCTTAAGGCCGACTATGCGCTCATCAAGGCGCATCTGGGCGACCGGCTCGGCAACCTCACCTACCGGATGGCCGCACGCAACTTCAACCCGCTCATGTGCATGGCCGCCACCACCACCATTGTGCAGGTCTCGCGCATCATGGCCCCCGGAAGCATCGACCCCGAAGCCGTCATAACCCCCGGCATCTTCGTCCAGGGCGTGGTGCAGGTCGAAAACCCCGCACAGGAAGAAACGCTCAACCGCGCCAACGCCCGTTACCCGCAGGTGGCAGAATGACCCCGAAACTCACTCCCACCCAGATGGCATGGCGCGCCGCACAGGACATCGCGGATGGTGCCTATGTGAACCTCGGCATCGGCTTTCCGGAAATGGTGGCACGGTTCCAGCCTCCGGGGCGTCAGGCCATCTTCCACACCGAAAACGGCATCCTCGGCTTTGGAGAGGCCCCCGCTGCCGGGCAAGAGGATTGGGACCTGATCAACGCCGGCAAGAAGGCCGTCACCCTCAAACCCGGGACCGCCTTCTTCCATCACGCCGACAGCTTCGCCATGGTGCGCGGCGGGCATCTCGATGTGGCGATCCTCGGCGCCTATGAGGTGGCCGAAAACGGCGATCTTGCCAACTGGTCCACCGGGCCGAAAGGCGTGCCTGCCGTGGGCGGAGCGATGGACCTCGTCCACGGCGCAAAGCGTGTGGCGGTCATCACCGACCATGTCACCAAGGATGGCAAGCCCAAGCTCCTGAAACGCTGCAATCTGCCGCTGACCGGTGTCGGCTGCGTCACCCGCATCTATTCCAGCCTCGCTGTGATCGACGTCGAAGGTGGCCGCTTCGTCCTGCGGGAAAAACTGCCTGCGCTCTCGGTGGATGAACTCCAGTCCATGACCGGGGCCGAACTGCTGATCCCCGCCCCGCCTGCCGATCTGACCGTGCCGGAGATCTGACCATGCCCCCCGTCTATATCTGCGACTACATCCGCACCCCCATCGGCCGCTTCGGCGGCGCGCTTGCCTCGGTCCGGCCCGATGACCTCGGCGCCATTGCCCTCCGCGCGCTTGTGGAGCGCAACGCGGGCGTGGACTGGCAGGCGGTCGACGACGTCATCTTCGGCTGTGCCAATCAGGCGGGCGAGGATAACCGCAACGTGGCGCGCATGTCGCTCCTTCTGGCGGGGTTGCCCGTCACTGTCACCGGCACGACCATCAACCGCCTTTGCGGCTCTGGCATGGATGCCGTTCTCACTGCGGCGCGCCAGATCGCCTCGGGCGAGGCAGACCTGATGATCGCGGGCGGCGTGGAATCCATGTCGCGCGCGCCTTTCGTCATGCCAAAGGCCGACACAGCCTTTTCCCGTCACGCCGAGATCCACGACACCACCATCGGCTGGCGCTTCATCAACCCCGCCCTGCAGGCGGCCTACGGCACCGACTCCATGCCGCAGACCGGCCAGAACGTCGCCGACGACTACGGCATCCCCCGCGAGGCACAGGATGCCATGGCGCTGGCCAGCCAAGCCAAGGCCGCCGCCGCGCAGGCCAATGGTCGGCTTGCACGGGAAATCACCCCCGTCACCCTGCCCCAGCGCAAGGGCGATCCCGTCACCGTGGACCGCGACGAACACCCCCGCGCCACCACGCCAGAGGCGCTGGCCAAGCTCAGGCCGCTTTTCCCCAACGGCTCTGTAACGGCGGGCAACGCCTCGGGCGTCAATGACGGGGCGGCGGCCCTTATCCTCGCTTCTGAAGAGGCAGCAAGGCGCCACAACCTCCACCCCATCGCCCGCATCCTCGGCGGTGCCACGGCCGGCGTGCCGCCGCGCATCATGGGCATCGGCCCTGCACCGGCCAGCCAAAAGCTGATTGCCCGCCTCGGCCTGACCCAGGCCGATTTCGATGTGATCGAGTTGAACGAGGCTTTCGCCGCCCAAGGCATCGCCACCCTGCGCCAGCTTGGCATCGCGGATGATGACCCCCGCGTGAACCGCAACGGCGGGGCCATCGCGCTTGGCCACCCGCTGGGCATGTCAGGCGCCCGCATCACCGGAACAGCCGCACTGGAACTGACCCTCACCGGCGGCAGACGCGCCCTTTGCACCATGTGCATCGGCGTGGGCCAAGGCATCAGCATCGCGCTGGAACGGGTCTAACCCACACCAAGAACCGAAAGACAGGCCCCATGTCCCTCTTCCTCGATCAGTTCACGACCACCCTTCCCGGCATGCGCGTCCGCTTTGGCGCGGGGGTCCGCCACAAGGTCGGCGAAGAGATGGACACCCTCGGCCTGAGCCGTGCCTTGATCCTGACCACCCCGCAACAGGCCGACACGGGCGCCGAATTCGCAGCCCTGCTCGGCCCCCGCGCCGCGGGCGTCTTTCCCAAGGCGGCGATGCACACCCCCATCGCGATCAGCGAAGAGGCGACAGCGCTCGCCCTCGAAAGTGGCGCGGATTGCCTTCTCGCGATCGGGGGCGGCTCCACCACGGGGCTCGGCAAGGCCATCGCCCTGCGCACCGATCTGCCGCAGATCGTCATCCCCACCACCTATGCCGGGTCCGAGGCGACCGCCATCCTTGGCCAGACAGAGAATGGCCAGAAAACCACGATCACCACCCCCAAGGTTCGGCCCGAAGTCATCCTCTATGATGCCGAGCTTGTCCGCACCCTGCCCGTATCCATGACGGTCACCAGCGCGCTCAACGCTATGGCCCATGCGGCAGAAGGCCTTTATGCCCAGAACCGCTCGCCCGTCTCCACCCTCATGGCGATCGAAGGCCTGCGCGCCTTTCATGATGCCCTGCCCCGCGTCCTCGACACCCCTGACGATCTGCACGCCCGCGGCGAAACGCTCTATGGCGCGTGGCTCTGTGGCACCGTCCTTGGCACGGTCGGCATGGCGCTGCATCACAAACTCTGCCACACCCTCGGCGGCAGCTTCGACTTGCCCCACGCCGAAACCCACGCCATCATCCTGCCCCACGCCATCGCCTATAACGAAACCGCAGCGGCACGCGAACTGGCACCGATCAACGAAATCTTCGGAGGAATCCGCCCAGGCCAAGCCCTCCACGCTTTCGCCACCAGCATGAAGGCGCCAACGGCGCTCCGCGACCTCGGTCTCAGGGAAGCCGACCTCGACCGCGCCGTGGATCTAGCCACACGAAACCCCTACTGGAACCCCCGCTCAGTTACCCCCACCGCGCTGCGCAGGCTGTTGCAAGATGCTTTGGAAGGCCGAGAGCCATAGAGCAAACTTGAGCCGGCCAAACCTACTGCTTCAGCCAAATGACTAGGTTGAAACAACAAATCCTTCCCAGGCCAAGACGAACATCCGCTAAGGGCCTTGAACAGCGCGTCTACCACGAGTGGAGGAACTATCTATGCTGCAACAGCAAACGTCCGCTTCGTCCCGATAGCGGACGTTGTTGAGTGGTGCAGAGAACATCCGCCTCCCGCCCGTCGCTTATCTCAGACTTGGCGCAAATAGCCCAAGTGATCCCCACCGGACTACCGCAGCAGGCTTCGTCCAATTGTCCTAAGACCGATCCGTATCCTGCTGGACAGGATGCGTGAGGCGTATCCCGTGCCCTATTCCTTTCCGCCCTCAGAACGACTTCCGCGCCCGCAGCGCCGCGCCCAGCGTGCCGTCGTCGAGGTAATCCAACTCTCCCCCGATCGGCACCCCTTGGGCCAGCGACGTGACCGTGACCCCGGTCCCCGCCAGCGCATCGGCGATGTAATGCGCCGTCGTCTGCCCGTCCACCGTGGCGTTCAGCGCAAGGATCACCTCGCGCGCGCCCTCGGATCCCACCCGGTCGATCAGCGCGGGGATGCGCAATTCCTCGGGTCCCACGGCATCCAGCGCCGACAGCGTGCCGCCCAGCACGTGATAGCGCCCCCGGAACACCCCCGCCCGTTCCAGCGCCCAAAGGTCCGCTACATCCTCGACCACGCAGATCTCGCCCGTCGCGCGGCGGTCGTCGCTGCAGATGGCGCAGATATCCGCCGTGCCGATATTGCCGCACACCCGGCAATCCCGCGCCGACAGCGCCACCTGCGCCATGGCCTGCGCCAAAGGCGCCATCAGCGCCCCGCGGCGTTTCAGCAGCACAAGCACCGCCCGCCGCGCCGACCGGGGGCCAAGCCCCGGCAGCCGCGCCATCAGGTCGATCAGCGCCTCGATCTCGCGCGGGCCATCGCCGGGGGGCGGCATCTTAGAACGGCAGCTTCATGTCGGCGGGCAGACCCAGCGCCTCGGTCATGCGGCGCATCTCATCGGCCATCTTCTGCTGGCCCTTGGCCTGGGCATCCTTGATCGCGGCGACGATCAGATCCTCCACCACCTCTTTTTCGGACGCGACAAGGATCGACGGGTCGATGTCCAGCCCCGTCACCTCGCCCTTCGCCGTGACGCGCGCCTTCACCAGCCCCGCCCCGGCCTCGCCCATCACCACGGTGCTGGCCAGTTGCTCCTGCATCTCGGCCATCTTCGTCTGCATCTCCTGCGCGGCCTTCATCATCTTGGCCATGTCGCCAAGCCCGCCCAGACCGCCCAATCCCTTCAGCATCCGCCCGCTCCTTCCATGCCACGCCTACCCCAGTGATAGGGGCTGGCCCCCCGGGCTTCAAGCCGCGCGGCGGCGTGGCCGGAACCCGCGCACCAGAACCGCCGCTGCCAGCAGCACCAGAAACACCACCGTCGGCCCGATCCCGCCGATGCACCCCTCGGCCATCGCCTGCGCCGCCGTCTCGGCCTGCCGCGACAGGAACAACAGCCCCGCCAAACCCAGAACCGGCAGCGCCACGACCACCGCCAGCCACCGGCGCGGCCAGATCAGCGCCAGCCCCACCAGCGCCAGCAGGATCATCCCGATCGGGGATCCCAGCACATAGCCCGCCTCTGCCAGCGCCCCGAACGTACCTTCCCCGGCCACCCAATCCGGGCGCAGATCGGCGCAGACCCCGGCCCTTGCAGGCCCGGCCAGCATGGATGCGGCAAGCAGCGCCAGCGCGGCGATCAGCCGTCCTCGAACGGGTCCCATTCGTCCTCGACCTCGGGCAGCGCCTCGGCCTCTGCGGCGGCGGCCAGCGCGGCGGGGGTGCGGATCTCTGCGATCTTCGCGCCGGGAAAGGCCGCCATCACCGCCTGCACCAGCGGGTTCTGCATCGCGGCCGCCTCGGCCTCCAGCCGCGCGCGGTCACGTTCCTCGGCAATCGTCGGGGCGCCGCCCTCATTCACCACCGATACGCCCCAGCGCGCGCCGGTCCACATCTGCAACCGCTGGCCAAGCTGTGCGGCCAGATCGGGCCGCGCCTCCGGCGCGGGCTGGAACTCGATCCGCCCGGGCGCATAGCGCACCAGCCGGACACCGCTTTCCACTTCGTACAGCAGCTTCATGTCGCGCTTTTCACGGATCAGTTCGACCACCTGATCAAAGCTGGCATAGACCTGCAGCGTCCCTTCCGCCACGGCCAGGGCCTGTCCCCCCTGCATCACCGGCCCGCGCGCGGGCGCCGCCGGCGCCATCCGCATCGCCGGGGCATGGACAACGCGGCCCCCCCCGCCACCGCCCGCAGGCGCGCCCCCCGCGCCCGGCCCGGGTTGCGGGGCCGATTGCAGCTTGCGGATCAGGGTTTCGGGATCGGGCAGGTCGGCCACATGCGTCAGCCGGATCACCGCCATCTCGGCGGCCATCATCGCATTTGGCGCCAGCGCCACCTCTTCCAGCGCCTTCAGCAGCATCTGCCACATCCGCGTCAGCACCCGCATCGGCAGCCGCGCCGCCATGTCGCTGCCCCGCGCGCGTTCATCGGGCGGGGTGGTCGGGTCTTCGGCGGCGGCGGGGGTGATCTTGATCACGGAAATCCAATGCGTGATCTCGGCCAGATCGCGCAGCACGGCCATCGGATCGGCCCCGTCGGCATATTGCCCCGCCAGTTCCGCCAAGGCCCCGGCTGCATCCCCCGTCACGATCAGATCGAACAGGTCCAGCACGCGCCCGCGATCCGCCAGCCCCAGCA
Organism: Paragemmobacter ruber; assembly: GCF_009908315.1. Taxonomy (GTDB): domain Bacteria; phylum Pseudomonadota; class Alphaproteobacteria; order Rhodobacterales; family Rhodobacteraceae; genus Paragemmobacter; species Paragemmobacter ruber. The sequence continues at coordinate 1,099,343 of NZ_JAAATW010000001.1, read as the reverse complement.
TGGCGCGCAGCTGATCCGCCGTCACCTCGCCCGCGCCATTGGAAATCGCCTGATCCAGCAGCGACGTCGCATCCCGCGCCGATCCTTCCGCCGCGCGGGTGATCAGGGCCAGCGCCCCATCGGTGATCTGCGCGCCTTCCGCCGTGGCGATCTTGCGCAAAAGGCCCATCATCACCTCGGGCTCGATCCGCTTCAGATCGAACCGCTGGCAGCGCGACAGCACGGTGACGGGCACCTTGCGGATCTCGGTCGTGGCGAAGATGAATTTCACATGCGCGGGCGGTTCCTCCAGCGTCTTTAGCAGCGCGTTGAACGCGCTGTTCGACAGCATGTGAACCTCGTCGATGATATAGATTTTGTAGCGCGCGCTGGCCGCCCGATAATGCACGCTGTCGATGATCTCGCGGATGTCGCCCACCCCGGTCCGGCTGGCGGCGTCCATCTCCATCACGTCAACATGGCGGCCTTCGGCAATCGCGCGGCAGGGTTCGCACTGCCCGCAAGGCTCGGTCGTCGGCCCGCCCGTGCCATCAAGGCCCACACAGTTCAGCCCCTTGGCGATGATCCGCGCCGTGGTCGTCTTGCCGGTCCCCCGGATGCCCGTCATCACAAAGGCATGGGCGATCCGATCGGCGGCAAAGGCGTTCTTCAACGTGCGCACCATCGCCTCTTGCCCCACCAGATCGGCAAAGGTTTCGGGCCGGTACTTGCGGGCAAGAACCTGATAGGCCTTGTCGGGCGTGTCGGACATGGTCGCTCCTTGTTGTTGCCAACTTAGTGCGACATCGGAGGCGGGGGCAATATCGCCCGGTGCCTTGGCAAACGGTGCGTCGGCAAAAGTTTTGGGGGCGCCCGCAGCGCGCGGACACCCCCAATCCCCGTAGGCGTCAAACTGGATCGGTCAGGACCGATCAGTTGTCGCCGTCGCGCTTGTCAACAAGGCCCGAGCTCGGGATGACCGTCACTTGGACGCTCTCATCCGCCGACACACCGGCGCGGTTCAGTTCCTTGTTGCTCTTGTAGATCGCACCAGCCTCGACCTGCACCGTCTGGGCGGGCGTGACGGGCGCCGGGTTGAAGTCGGCGCGCTGGCGGCTGTCGTTGCCCGCTGCCGAAGCGGCGCCAGCCACGAGGATCAGCAGAGCGGAAGTCGCGATGACGTTTTTCATGATCTTTTCCTTCATACCATTTTATCAGTTGCTGATCGGCAGTCGCGATCAGATGAAAGGCAGATAGGGTCGCCCCCCCCGGTTTGTGAAATCACCGATTGATCGCGGCTGATCACCGGAAAATGTGCGAGAGTTACTGAAACATGGGCCTTTTTCTTCGTAGGGGCCTGCAGACCCGGCCGAAAAGGACGAAAACCGCCCGTTTCCTGTTACGGCTTTGTAAAATCTATGTGCCTGACGTGCGAAAAGGTGGCGCGATCTGCACCCTGCACCTCCATTGTGCATTTTTATGAAGATGCGCCGCACCCGTTCCGCGCATGAATTCCGGGGGGCAGGGCCGGTGATCTGCCCGCCCGGGCGGGACCGGCCCTTTCTCGCTACAGCCTGTAGATCCGTGCGGAGTTGTCGTGGAACAGCGCCCGCCGCTCGGCCTCGCTATAGCCTGCGGTGATCGCCTTGAAGGCATCGAAGATGGCGCCATAGCTTGAAAACAGCTTGTCCACCGGAAAGTTCGACGCAAACATGCACCGATCCGTGCCGAAAGCGTCGATCGCCGCCTCGACATAGGGGCGGATGCTTTCGGTCGTCCAGGTCCAGTCCCCCATCCCCAGACCCGAAATCTTGCAAGCCACGTTCGGACAGTCGGAGAGCCGGTGCATCGCCTTGCGCCACCCGTCGAAAAGCTGCGGCCCGTCCACCTGCATGCCCGTGTGGTTCAGGATGATCTGCGTGTCCGGAAAGGCGTGAGCGAGGTCGATGAATTCGTCGATCTGCCAGAAGTAAAGCTGCAGGTCATAAGACAGATCGCGCCTGGCCAATTCCCGGAAGCCGCGCCGCCATTCCGGCGTGCGGCTGACGAAGGGTTCGGACAGATAGGTCTTGGCGGGATCGGGGTGAAAGTTCATCGACTGCCGGATGCCACGGAAATTGGCATATTGCCGGTGTTCGTCCAGCAGATCGGCTACATCCGCCTTGCGGAAATCGGCGTAGCCGACAATCCCGTGGGGAAAGCCGGACTTGTCCGCTACGCCTTGCAGCCAGCGGGTTTCACCCGCCGGATCCCGGGGATCGTATCCCACATCGAGGTGGACCGCCTTCACCAGGTTCTGCCCTTTGGCGTCGGCCAGGAAATCGCCGATGAGATAGGTCTTGTTGATCGCCGTATAGTCGCCAAAGGCCGAAGGCTTCACCCCGTCCGACAGCCAGGGATAGTAATTCGTCTCCAGATCCCACAGGTGGAAATGGGGGTCGATGATCGGGATGTCGGTCATGGGTTCCTCCTTGGGCATGCGGTCGGCGGCAGCCGGGCAAGGCGCCGCCGACAGTCTGGCGCTTTAGTTCGACGGCGGGAAGACGCGGGCGATAACGGCCTGCGCTTCGGGCGTGTCGATCTTGTCGGCGGTGACCAGCGGCATCACCAGCGCAAGGTCCTGCGTCACCTCGGCACCCGTCAGGGCATTGTAGACCTGCTGGGTGCCGTCGATCCCCTGACCGACCGCTTCCTGAAAGAAGATGCCGTTGATCGCCCCCGCCTTCAGCAGACCGATGGTCGTGGGGCTTCCATCCGCCACCGTGATGCCGACCTTGCCGGTCAGGCCCATCGTTTCCAGAACCTTGGCAGCGCCGGTGCCGGCCTCGTCATACATGCCGTAGATCGCCTTGATGTCGGGATGCGCCGTCATCAGGTCATTGGCCTGCGTCACCGCCTCGTTGATCGTCAACCCGCGGGTTTCAAGCATCTGGACCAGCTCGCAACCGTTCTCGGCAAAGGCCTCCTTGGCCCCGGCCAGATATTTCTGGGCATTCTCGCGGTCCTGCGGCAGCGACAACATGCCCACCTTGGTGCCGCCACGTTCCTTGGCCAGTTCGCAGGTGAACGCGGCCTGAGCACGGCCGGTTTCATAGTTGTTGGCGGTGACCGAGGACGTGTAGTTCGTCAGCCCCGGTTGCGGGCCGATGCCGGCAAAGGCCACGGGGATATTCTCCGCTGCAAGGTAATCCAGCAGCGGCGGGGTCGAGGTCGAACTGACCGGCCCGATCACGATGGCATCCACGCCCGCCGTCACCGCCGTGCGCGCATTGTCCATCTGCTTGGCGGGCGAATTGTCTGACGTGTATTCGACATACTCCATCCCCAGTTCGGCGGCTTTCTGGCTGACGCCATAGCCCACCCACTGCCAGTAGGAGATATCGAGAGAGGGGGCCAGATAGGCCACGGTGAACTTGTCCTGCGCCGATGCGGCACCGGTCAGGCCGGCGACGAGGGTCGTGGCAAGTAGGGCTGTCTTCATCATCGTTGGTTTCCTCCCGTTTCGATGAGTCTTGTTGTTCAGGTCCGGTCCGCTTTGCCGAACCGGTCGATCAGCACGGCAATCAGGATCGCCATGCCGGTGACGGAGCCCTGCCAGAAGCTGTTCACTCCGATCAGGTTCACCGCGTTCTGGATGCAGGTGATCATCAGCGCGCCCAGCACGGCGCCGATGGCGCTGCCGGTTCCCCCGGCAAGGCTTGCCCCGCCGATCACCACGGCGGCGATGGCCTGCAGCATCAGGCTGGCGCCCGCCATCGCTTCGGCGTTCAGGATGTAGCTGACAGTGACGATCCCCGCGAAAGAGGCGAGCAGGCCCGAAATCACATAGGCCGCAAAGCGCGTGCGCTGCACCGGGATGCCCAGAAGTCGCGCCGCCGGGGCCGATGTGCCGACCGCATAGAACCAGCGCCCGACCACCAGCTTGCGCAGGGCAAATTCGATCAGCACCATCAGCACGATGCAGTAAAGGATGTGGTTGCGCAGCCCGGGGATGATCTGGCCTGAATTGATCAGCCAGTAATCCGGCGCCCCGATCGGCATCGACCGCCCGTTCGTCACGATGAAGGCAAGGCTTCCCGCAACGGCATAGGTGATGAGTGTCACGACAAAGGGCGCCAGTCCCACCAGCGTGACCAGCGCGCCGTTGATCGCGCCGAAGGTCAGCCCGACCGCCAGACCCAGCGCCGTGGCCCCAAGCGCGCCCGCCCCCTGATCCATCGCAAGGGCGACGACCATCCCCGTCAGCGAAAAGACAGAACCGACCGACAGGTCGATCCCCCCCGTCAGCACCACAAGCAGCACCCCGAGCGACATGATGATAAGGGGGGCCGCCGCCTGCAGGATGTTGCGGAAGTTCCCCCCGCTCAGCGCCTGCGGAACAAAGGCCCCGACCGAAAGCATCAGCACGATGATGGCCAGCAGGATGGCGATCTCGGTGCGATAGCCCGTCCAGATGGCCGGGGGACGCGCCTGCAGGGCGCTCTCGGCCGGGCTGTCTCTAGTTGTGTCGCTCATGCTGCCATTCCCGTTCGTTCTGCAATGCCTTCTTCGGTAAAGCGATCAGCGGAAAGATCGCCCGCCGGTCGTCCCTGCGTGTCGAAGGCGAAAATCCGATCGCAAAGTTCAAGCAATTCGGCGTTCTCGGTGGACCACCAGATGACGATGGCCCCCGTCGCGGCCATCTGTCGGATAAGGCCGTAGATGTCCCGCTTCGTCCCGATATCGACGCCGCGCGTCGGCTCCTCCAGCACAAGCACCCGAAGCGGCAGGCCAAGCCAGCGCGCCACAAGCAGCTTCTGCTGGTTTCCGCCCGAAAGCGTGCGCGGCAGATCGTGAAGCGATGCCGCCTTCAGCTTCAGCGACCCGACAAGCGCGGCACAGTCCACCAATTCCTTCGCATGGATGACATGGCGGCCTTGCCGGATGCGGCGTGCCGCCATCACATTGTCGAGGATCGGCAGGTCGGCCAGCACACCCTTGCCGGCCCGATCGCCCGAGATGTAGCCAATCCCGTGCTTCACGGCCGTCCCGGGACTTGAAAAGCTGGACGGCATCCCTTCGGCCGTGATCCGCCACTGGGGGTGGCGTGCCCCGCCCGTCAGGGCGGTGATCAGGGCCATGGGGCCTGTTGGCGCGCCAGCAAGGCCAAGGATGGTTCCGGCCGCCAGCGCGATTTCCGCGCCGTCCGGTCCGGCCAGCACGACATCGCGTTGGTCCGACATCTGCGCCCGTGTCGCAGCCACCGGTTCACGCCGGTCCGATTGGCCCATCTGGGCCACGATCTCGGCATCGCTCAGGTCCGACAGGGAACGGTCTTCCACAACGCTTCTGCCATCGCGCAGGATCGTGCAGCGATCGCAAAGCTGGCGGATCTCCTTCATGCGGTGCGATACGAAAACGATGGCGATGCCCTGGTCGGCAACCAGCTTGCGAAGCACGCCGAAGAACAGCGCGGTTTCCTGCGCCGTCAGATTGGCTGTCGGTTCATCCAGCAGAAGAACCTCTGCGCCGATCGACAGGGCGCGTGCGATCTCGACGATCTGCGCTTCGTGCAGGCTCAACCCCGAGGCAGGCAGATGCAGGGCCCGCGTCGCGAGGTCCGCATCCAGCACGCGCAGCGCATCAAAGGCGATCTGCGCCTGGCGCGCCGGGCTGTGCAGCCCGAAGACGCGCCTGCCATGGACGATCCCGATGTTTTCCGCCACGGTCAGATTGGGCAGTAGGGCCAGCTCTTGATGCACTACAGCGATGACCGGATCGGTTCCGGGGCGGCGGTGTGATGCCGTGGTAATCTCGCCTGCGTCACGCGGGATCTTGCCGGTCAGGATGCGGATCAGCGTGCTCTTGCCCGCACCATTTCCACCCAGAAGCGCGTGGATCTCCCCGGCGCGCAGCGTGAAGTCCACACCCCGCAACACATGCGTTGCGCCATAGCTTTTCTGCACATCCCGCGCCGCCAGCAGGGGAGTGGCCCTTGCATCGCGCATCACGCGGCCCGCCCATATGGCAAACGGGCGGCCGGTCTCGCCCCGCTAAAGGCGATATACTTGAATTTCATGGGATTATCTCCTCCACCCCGCGATCATGGTGGGGACAAAGGAGCGTTGCATCAATGCAGTATTCTTCTAAAACTATGAAGCACAGCTTAAGGATGGATCATGGCGCGTGACCTGAACCTGAACTCGATGGCGCATTTCGAGGCGGTCGCCCGTTTGGGCGGCATCTCCCGCGCGTCCGGGGAACTGCAGGTCTCTGCCTCGGCGGTCAGTCAGCAGATCCGGCTTCTGGAGCAGCAGCTGGGCGTAAAGCTGTTCCATCGGGAAAAGCGGCATCTGCGTCTGACCATTGATGGCGAACGTCTGTTCCAGACCACCAGTCAGGCCTTTCAATCCATCCGCGAGGTGCGGGCCGCGATCGTCCGGCAGCGCGAAAGCTTCAACCTGTTGATCCGCGTCAGCCCGTCCTTTGGGGTGCGCTGGCTTGCGCCGCGGCTGATCGAATTCGTGCGCCAGTACCCCAACTGGGACTTGCGGGTCGATGCCACCCCGAGCTTTTCCGAATTCGAGACAGAGATCATTGATCTGGACCTGCGCTATGGCGAAGGCGGGTGGTCCGGGCTGTATTCCCAATGCGTGGTCCATGACCTGATCCTGCCGATGTGTTCGCCCGCCTATCTGGAAGAGTTGCGCAGCATCTCGCCCGATCCGCGGGTGCAATTGGCGCGGGCAAGGCTGATCGACAGCGTGAAGGCCTATTTCCGGTGGGATTACTGGTTGCCGCGCAATGGCGTGCAGGGGGTGACGATGTCCTATCCCTATCGTTTCGACCGGTCGTCCATGTCGGTGCAACTGGCCAAGGATGGCGGCGGGGTGATCCTGGAAAGCACGACACTTGCCTTCGAAGAACTGCGCCGGGGCGAACTTGTGCCGCTGTCGACAGAGTTTGAAACGATCGAGTTTCCTGCCTATTGGCTGGTCTGTCCGGCACGTCAGATGGGCCGACGGTCGGTCAAGCTCTTCTCGAACTGGGTGGAAGGGGTGGGAAGCCGCGACACGGATGTCGCCCGCGTCTGGCTGCAGGAGCGAGGGCATCGCATGCGGTTTGAACGCCGGGCGGGTTTCAGCGATCCCGACGGCAGCATGGAAGGGGCCTGAACGAAAGAGGGCGGCCTGGATGGCGGGCCGCCCTCTCCCCGCGCTGGCGGGATCGTCAGTAGATCGTCAGGGCCGGTATGTAGGAAAACGCCAGCAGGACAAGGATCGCCGCAAGATAGAAGGGCAGCAGCGCCCGCGTCGTTTCCCCGATGCCCGTGCGGGCAATCGCCGAGGAAATGAACAACGTCGTCCCGACGGGCGGGGTGTACAGCCCGATCGACAGGTCGCGATGGAAAAAGGCGCCGATCAGCAGGGCAAAGGCCACGGCCTCCGGCGGCTCCATCAGGGCCGAAGAGGCCTCCCAGGACAGCCCGCGCTGATACCACATTGCGGCTGTCGCCGATTTCTGGACGCAGCCCCGATTTTCCGGCGAAAGCGACGACCACCACGCCAGCGACGCCAGCAGCGGCGCGCTTTCGGATTTATGGCCCGTCAGGCTGATGCACTTCGTGATCTCGTGGATCTTTGATGAATAGATGTTCGTCATCGGGTTCTCCTGCCCTCCGAAAACGCCCGACTGAAGGGCGGTCGGCAGTTCGGCGAAGGCCAGCGGAGCCGGGTTCGCGCCAAGGGCGGTGAAGATCGCGATGGTCATGTCATCCGGCGGGGTGCGGATCTTCATCCCGGCCAGATCGGCAGGCGTCGCGATGGATTTCGACATGTGGCTGACATGGCGGATGCCGTTGTCCCGGAAGGCAAGACCCTCAAGACCGGCCGCCTGTGCCTTTTCGTCAATCATCGCGCCGGCATCGCCGTCCAGCACACGCCAGGCCGTGGGGGCGTCCGCGAACAGGAAGGGCAGGCCGATGGCGTTGATTTCCGGCACGATCTGCCCGGTCGCCCATTGGCTGTTCGCGGTCATCTGGATCACGCCGGATTTGGTGGAGGTAAGCGGTTGAAAACTTCATGCCTCTCCAGCACGGCGAAAAATGCCGTGTTGGTCCCGTGCAGGATCAGACTGCTAAGGTCGGTTTGGCCCGGCCTAGTGGATCAGCGACCCGCCGTTCACATCCACCTCGGTCCCGGTGCAATAGGCCGAAAGATCCGAGGCAAGGAACAGCGCACAACCCGCCACATCCGACGCCTCGCCCGCACGGCCCATCGGAATGCCGTCCAGAATGCCTTTCATCATTTCGGGCGTCAGTTTGCCGGCGGTGATGTCCGTCGAAATGAACCCCGGGCAGATCGCATTCACGCGGATATTGGCCGGGGCAAGTTCCCGCGCCATCGCCTTGGTCAGGCCCAGCACCCCGGCCTTGGCCGCCGAATAATGCGGGCCGCCAAAGATGCCGCCCCCACGCTGCGCCGAGACCGACGACATATTGACCACGCTGCCCGCTTTCTGGTTGCGCATTTGCGGGATGCAGGCCTGGGTCATGTAAAGCGTCCCGCGCAGGTTCACATCCAGCACGGCATCATAGTTTGCCGGGCCGATATCCATGATCTTCAGGGGTTGGGTGATGCCTGCATTGTTAACCAGCACATCAATCCGGCCCCATTTTTCGGTCACCGCTGCCGCCGCCGCCTCGCATTGGGCCTTGTCGGTCACATTGCAGGCAAGGCCCAGATGCCCCCCGCCCAGATCGGCGGCGGCAGCGGACGCCTGATCGGCATCGAGGTCAAGAATGACCACCCTGGCGCCATGTTCGGCAAAGAGCCGCGCGGTGGCCTTGCCAAGACCGCGCGGTGACGCGGCCCCTGTGATGATCGCGATACGTCCGTCCAGCAGGCCCATGGACCCTTTCCTCCCTCGTTCTTGATTTGCCCTTGCGGGGCTTGTGGCGGGCCTCAGAGCCAGCCCTTGATCTTTTCGGCAACCTTGCTGACCGACAGGCCGTACATTTCGTGCAGCGTCGGCAGGGCGCCGGCCTCGAGAAAGGCGTCGGGCAGGCCGATCATGCCAAAGCGCGGCGCAAGCCGGTTCTGCAGCAGGGTGCCGGCCACCGCCTCGCCCAGTCCGCCGACAACGCTGTGGTTCTCGGCGGTCACGACCAGTCGGCCCCCGCGCGCAACCTCGGCCATGATCGTCTCGCGATCCAGCGGCTTGATCGTCGGGACGTGCAGGACCGCCACATCGACACCGTCCTTGGCAAGGACCTCGGCCGCATCCAGAGCCCGCATCGTCATGATGCCGGTCGAGATGACAAGGACATCCCGCCCCGCGCGGATCGTCTGCGCGCGGCCCAGCTGGAACTGGTAGTCCGGCTTGTAGCGGTTCAGGACCGAAGGCACCTTGCCACGCAGCAGGCGCGCATAGACCGGCCCGGGATGCGCCACCATTGCAGGCACCATCTGCGCGACATCCGTCGCATCGCAGGGGTCGATCAGCGTCATGTTCGGCAGGCCGCGGAAGATCGCCAGATCCTCGGTTGCCTGATGGCTCGGCCCGTATCCGGTGGTCAGGCCGGGCAGGGCGCAGACGATCTTGACCGGAAGGTTCTCTTCGGCGATCGCCATAGCGATGAAGTCATAGGCGCGGCGGCTGGCAAAGACCGCATAGGTGGTGGCAAAGGGGATGAAGCCTTCGCGCGCCAGTCCGGCCGCTGCCGACATCAGCACCTGTTCGGCCATACCCATCTGATAAAAGCGGTCGGGCATGGCCTGGGCGAAGATGTGCAGGTCGGTGTATTTCGCCAGATCCGCCGAAAGCCCGACGATCCTATCATCCTGTTTCGCCAGATCGACCAGTGCCGCGCCGAAGGGGGCGGTCACCGTGTCATAGCCTTCCGCGGCAAGGCTTGCGATCATCGCTGTGGTGGCGACCTTCACCTCGGGGACGCGCCGAGGTTCGTATTTGCGGACCATTGAGGCGAGGGTCATGCCGGTTTTCCTTCTTCCAGAACGGCCAGCGCCTTGGACCATTCATCCGCCTCCACGCGGACGAAATGGGTGATCTCGCGCGTTTCCAGAAAGGGAACGCCCTTGCACATGGTCGTGTCGAAGATGATCACGCGCGGTTTTGCCTCGGTCACGGCGCGGGCGGCATCGAAGGCGGCGACCACGGCATCAAGATCGTTGCCGTCCACCCGTTGGGCGTGCCAGCCGAAGGTTTCCCATTTCGCTCGTTCATCGCCGGTGGCCAGCGCGGCTGTTGTCTTGCCATCGGCCTGCTGGTCGTTGAAATCGACAAGGCAGATCAGATTGTCCAGCCGGTGCTGGACCGCGGACATGACGGCTTCCCAAGTGGACCCTTCGCCCAGCTCCCCATCCGACATCAGATTGTAGACGAAGGCCGGATTGCCCTTGCGCTTCAACCCCATCGCCATGCCGACCGCAATGCCGAGGCCTTGGCCCAGCGACCCGCCTGTGATCTCCATCCCCGGCGTGTAAGAGGCCATGCCAGACATGGGCATCCGGCTGTCATCCATGCCATAGGTTTCCAACTCGTCCTCAGGCAGGATCCCCGCTTCCATCAGGACGGCATAAAGGGCGATGGCGTAGTGACCGATCGACAGGAGGAACCGGTCGCGCCCTTCCCATTCCGGATCCTTCGGATCATACCTCAGGGCGTGGAAATAGGAGGCGGCCAGAACGTCGGCCACACCCAGCGCCTGGCCGATATAGCCCTGCCCCTGAACCTCGCCCATGAGCAGCGATTTTCGGCGAATGTTCCATGCACGCAGCGCCAACGAAACGTTGGACGCCGCAGCAATGCGGCCATGATCTGTCATAGACTCCTCCCTGCGCGGCGAACCGCTTATGGGCAGTTAAACCGGGACAGGCTGCAAAGTCCGTTATGTTCTGTTTACAGTTTGTGAAGCACGGCTTCATGGCCCTGGCGTAGACTCTGGGCTCCTCTCCAGCCTGATGAAGGGTTTCGGGGTGACTTGGACTGCTGCCGATCTCCCCCCGATCGGGGGATCCAGACATGTCAAGGCGCGGATGTGATCGGGACGGCCGATCTCGATGATGATGTCGCGTCCGAGGATGTGGCGCAGGTCTTCTGGCGCGACGATCCGCACACGCCATCTTTCGCGAACCAAGGGCGCGTTCTGCGTGCTGTCCGAAACCCCGTGTTACCGCAGCGAATGTCGCGCAAGCGCCTGCCAAACCCCCGGCCAAACGCCTTGCCTGCAAGGGGTTCCCCAGATCTCAACGGCATGAAGGGGAAAGGGTGAGAGGCTGGACAACGACCCAAGCGGGGCTCGTTACGGCTGCTACCTTCCGGTCCTGACCGGGTTGGCGAGGCGCCTGCCCGCGCCAACCTCTCGCCGCCTACATAGGCGCATGATCCCGGATTCGCAAGCGGCGCCACGGGCCGCGCGACCGGGGGATGCGGGGCCGGCGTCAGATGATCCCGGCGGCCCGCGCCCCGGCCAGCAGATCAGCCGCCAGGTGCCGTGCGAAACGCCCGTCGGTCGGCGCCACATCCGGCACCTGCACCACGGTGCACCCGGCCCGATGCGCGGCTTCCGCGCCGATGTCGCTGTCTTCGAACACGAGGCAGCGCGCGGCGTCCACGCCCAGCCGTTCGGCCGCCACCAGATAGGGTTCCGGCGCGGGTTTCGGCGCCGCCACGTCATCGAAGGTGACCACGGTCCGGAAATGATGCGCAAGGCCCGCCAGACCCAGCTTGTGATGCGCGCCGGCGCGCCCGCTCGACGTCACAAGGCCAAGCGGATGTTCAAGCATCTCCAGCAGCTCTGCCGCGCCCGGCTTGAGCGGCACCCCGTTCTGCATCAGCGCCTCGAACCCGGTATTCCAGGCGCTGTGGAACTGGCCGAGGTCCAGCGTCGGAAAGGCCCCGACGATGATCGCCGCCGTCTGTGGCTGCGATTTGCCCACCAGCCCGTGCATGAAGGCCAGATCCACGGGATGGCCCAGATCGGCAAAAGCCTTCAGCCCTGATGTCAGGGCAAGGCTTTCCGTATCGACAAGGGTGCCGTCGAGGTCGAAGAAGATGGCATCGAACATGGGACGCTCCGTTCCGGTCGCGGCCTGCTTATCCCATTACAGATGCAGGTGAAAGCGAAGGTATCCCGGTCCTGCCCCCGCGGCGGGTTCGGGGTTCAGGCGGGCGATGTGCCGCAGATGCGCCGCCGCGCGGGGCGAGGTGTCAAAGGTCACGCGCGTTCCCACAGGGCGGAACGTCCAGTCATATTCGGCCATCGTGTCCTGCTTGTTGGCCCCAGCAAGATAGTCCACCAGCGCCGCGCGGGTGGCGGTCTTGTCGTCCAGCACGATGCGCTCTGCCCAGCAGCCGGGAAAGCCACCGCTGCCCGCCGCGCGATAGCTGTTGGTGGCAAGGATAAACACCTCATCCGGCGCGATCGGCCGCCCGTTGCGGGTGAGATCGCGGATCCGATGCGCCTGCGCATTGACACAGACCCCGCGCGCATCGAAACGCGGCGGTTCGGTCACGTCGATGGCGAAGGTCAACCCGGCAATCAGATCGAGGTCGAAGCTTGGGCTGTCCGGGCGGACAAGCGGCTGATCGGTCTGGTCCGGGTCGATCGTTGCGAACTGGATCACCGCGCGCTCCAGCCAGCCTTCCAGTTCGGCGCCCGTCACCCGCAGCGCGACCACGGTGTTCGGAAAGGGATAGATGTCCGTCGCGTGCCGCAACTCCAACGGTCCGGGGGGGATATCGGTAAAGTTGTCCGGCCCGCCCCGGCCCCCCGCGCGGAACGGGGCCGTCGATGACAGGATCGGCAGGTCGCCCAAGGGGGTTTCCGCCAGCCGCTGGCGCACATGCCAGGCCTGCGCCGCTGCGACGAGGCGCATGGTGTGACAGGGGGCGATCTGCGCGAAATAGCTTTGCAGGCCGATATCGCTATGCCCGATCTGGCGGCTCAGCCAGTTTCGCGTGGCTTCATGCGCGGCGCCGCAGGCGCGTTGCAGGCCATGATGGGGGCGCGCGGCGGGCGCCGTGGGCAGAAGGGTCGCACTGCCGCCCGACAGCGACCACTGGCTGCCATCGTGCCGCATCGTCAGGTCGATAAGCCCCAGATGCGATCCGAAGAAGCCCGGCATCACGGCCGGGGTTCCGCCGAGATGATCTTCACCGGTCGGCCCCGATCCATCCTCTGGCGCGGGAAAGATCAGGTGGGTGTGGCCCATCACCATGGCATCCGCCCCCGACAGGCGTGCAAGCGGCTGGGCCACGTTCTCCATTCCGGGGTGGTGGGTCACCTCGCCCAGCCCGGTATGGGCAAGCAGGATCACCACATCTGCCCCGGCATCGCGCAGCGCGTTGACGGCATGTGTCGCGGCGGGCACGGCATCGCAGGCGGCGACCTGCCCGTCGATCCTATTCGCCTCCCAGACCACCGTTTGCGGCGGCGCGACGCCGGTGATCCCGATGCGGATCGGGCGGCTCTTGCCTTGGCCATCCGACAGGACGCGGTCGATCAGGATCGACCGTTCCGCGAAAGGCCCGTTGTCGAGGGGGCGCAGATTGGCCGAAACGAAGGGAAAATCCGCATCCCTGATCGCCCGGCGCAGAAGCGGCAGGCCATGGCTGAATTCATGGTTGCCCAGCGTTGCCGCATCATAGCCCAGCACGTTCATGGCCGAGATCATCGGATGGGTCCGGTCGCTGCCTTGTTCTGCGGCCCAGTCGCCCAGCGGGCTGCCCTGCAGGAAATCGCCATTGTCCACGAGCAAGGTATTGGGACATTCCGCCCGCGCGGTATCAATCAGATGCGCCAGATCGGAAAGGCCCAGGCCCGATTGCGGCTTGTCGCCGTGGTAATCCCAGCCAAAGGCATGCGCGTGCAGATCCGACGTCGCAAGCAATCTGAGCATGGCCACAAGCGTGGGCATGGGCGCACTCCCCAAAATCGTAAAGCAGGGCCGCGGGTTGGTGTCCGCACCCTGTAAGGTTTAGTTTACAACCCTTGCGTGAATATGCGCAAGCGAAGTTTACGCTGGGTCAGTCGGTCGCCCCACCCGCTTTGTTTCTATGTCGGTTTAGCCGCGCCGGGCCTGTGGGTTTGCCTTGCTGCGGCGGGCATGGCATGAGGGCGCCTGTCGGCGCTGATGGCCCGGGCGGTGCGGAGGATCGGATGCGGATCGCAGAGACGGTGACCTTTGGAGGCGCGGGCTATGATCGCGCGGCCGCCCTGCGCGGCGATGCCGCGGCGCTGTTGCCCGGGGCGCGTGTCCTGCCCTTGTGGCGCGGCAAGCCGCTTTGCGCGGGGCCCGAGGCGCTGGGTTGGGTCCCGCCAGACAGCCCGGTGCTGGCGGCTGCGTCCGAGCCGGTCTTTCTGGGGCGGGTCGAGGGGCAGGCGCTTTTTGCCAGCGACACCTCGACCTGGTCGCCCGAGGCAGGGGCGGCAGGGGTGGAGCAAGGGTTTCTCGACACTTCCGAACAGCGCCATCCGGCGCTGCCGGACCCTTACGCCTATCGCGAGTTGCGGGCGGTGATGGCGGCGCTGACGCCGCTTGATGCCGAACTTGCCGCCACCGCCAAGGCCCTGCTGCACTGGCACCGCAGCCACGGCTTCTGCGCTGCTTGCGGCGCGGCCACGGATATGGCGCAGGGGGGATGGCAGCGGGTCTGCCCGGCCTGTGGCGCATCACATTTCCCGCGCACCGATCCGGTGGTCATCATGCTGATCACGCGCGGCAACAGCGTGCTGGTCGGGCGCAACGGAAACTGGCCCGAAGGGATGTATTCGCTTCTGGCCGGTTTCGTCGAACCCGGCGAGACGGTCGAAGCCGCCGTCCGGCGCGAGGTGCTGGAAGAGGCGGGCATCCGCGTGGGGGCGGTGCGTTATCTGGCCAGCCAGCCCTGGCCCTTTCCGGCCAGCCTCATGCTCGGCTGCGCGGGCGAAGCGTTGAGCGAGGAGATCACCCTTGATCCTGACGAGTTGCAGGATGCGCTCTGGGTCAGCCGGGAAGAGATGGTCGCCGTGATGGCAGGGCAGCATCCGCGCCTCAAACCGGCCCGTCGCGGTGCGATTGCGCATTTCCTGATTGCGAACTGGCTTGCCGACAGGCTTGATTAGGCCCACCTTGGCCGGATAAGGCGGTCCACGGTTGAAAAGTGAGGTGGGTAAAGTGGTTGCCATTGGCAGGTCAGGGCTGGAATGAAGCTTAGCGGCAGGACGGATATCGGGGCGCCCATCGCCTTTGTCTTCGCGGCGCTCTCGGATTTCGAGGCGTGGGAGCGTTCGGCCATGCGGCGCGGCGCGGACGTGCATCGCACCGACAAGCTGCGCGCGGCCGGCCCCGGCATGACATGGCAGGCCCGTTTCGCGTGGCGCGGGCGCGAGCGGCAATTGCAGGTGCGGCTGACAAAGCTGCAACCCAACCTGAACCTTTCCCTCGCCTTTGACGGCCCGTCGGTCGAGGGTGTGATGAACATCGAACTGGTCGAACTCGCCGCCAAGCGGACCCGGATGCTCATGCAGGTGGACATGAAGCCGCGCACGCTGGCCGCGCGGCTGTTCATTCAGTCGATGCGTCTGGCCAAGGGCCGGGTGCAGCGCAAGTATGACGCCCGGTTGCAGGCTGTCGCCCGTGATATCGAGCAGCGTTTCATCGGCCAGCCGACGCTGTAGCCGCCTTCCCTATCAGCCGCGCTCCCCCTCAGCCGCGCTCCCTGTCGGCCGGGTAGATGCCAAGGATGTTGAACGAAGTGGTGAAGTACTGCAGCTCGTCCAGCGCCAGCTTGACGTTGGCATCGTCGGGATGGCCTTCGATATCGGCATAGAACTCGGTCGCGGTGAAGCTGCCGCCCACCATGTAGCTTTCCAGCTTGGTCATGTTCACGCCGTTCGTGGCAAAGCCCCCCAGCGCCTTGTACAGCGCGGCGGGGATGTTGCGGACGCGGAAGGTGAAGGTCGTCATCATCTTGCCCGCACCGCGCCGCGCGGGGTTCAGGTCGCGCGACATCACAAGGAAACGGGTGGTGTTGTTGGCGTGATCCTCGATATGCCGGGCGATCACGTCCAGACCGTAGATCTCGGCCGCCAGTTCGCTGGCCAGCGCGGCGCGGGCGGGATCGCCAGCCTCGGCCACCTCGCGCGCGGCGCGGGCATTGTCGCTGCTGACACGGCCCTTGATGCCATGCGCCTTGAGGAAGGCCGCGCATTGCGGGATGATCACGACATGGCCATGCGCCTCGGTGATCTGGTCCAGCCGTGCGCCGCGCACGCCCAGCAGGTTCACATGCACGCGGACGAACGCCTCGTCCACGATATGCAGCCCGGCCTTGGGCAAAAGGCTGTGGACATCGGCCACCCGGCCATAGGTGGAATTCTCCACCGCCAGCATGCCCAACTCCACCTCGCCCGAGCGGGTGAGTTCCACCACATCCTCGAAGGTCTGGCAGGGCACGACCTCCATCCCCGGGCGGGCCTGCATGCAGGCCTGATGCGAATAGGCCCCGGGTTCCCCCTGAAAGGCGATGCGTCCCGTCATTTGTGGCAGGCTCCGTCAGCAAAAAACCCCGGCAGAGGGGCGATTGGTCGCGCTAGTATACCTTGAAACCTGATGGGGGAAGCGGATACATACCCCGCCAAAGGACGGCCAAAGGAAGGCGCGACATGTTCGACACGATGACTCTGACCAAGGCAACGGGTGCGGTTTGCGGGTCGCTGCTGGTTTATCTTCTTGCAGCGTGGGCGGGGGAAGGCCTCTACCACGTCGGGCATGACTCGCATGGCGGCGAAGAGATCGCGCAGGCCTATTCGATCGACACGGGCGCCTCTGAAACCGCCAGCGCCGATGCCGAGGCCGCGCCCGACTTTGCCACTGTCTACGCCGCTGCGGTGCCCGCCGATGGCGAGAAGGTCTTCGCCAAGTGCCGCTCCTGCCACAAGCTGGACGGGTCGGATGGCGTGGGCCCGCACCTGAACGGGATCGTGGACAAGAACAAGGGCACGTCGGCGGGCTATGCCTATTCCGACGCGCTGGCCGCTCTGACGGGCGAAGTGTGGACGCCCGAGAACCTGAACGGCTTCCTTGAGAACCCCAAGGGTTATATGCCGGGCACCAAGATGTCGTTCGCGGGTCTGCCTGACGTCGAAGAGCGTGCAAACCTCATCGCCTATCTGGCGACCGTGCAGTAAGCGACGGGCGTCATGCCGAAAAAAGGGGCCGTTTCCCGTTGGGGAGACGGCCTTTTGCTTTGCGAAGGCCCCCCGCGCGCGGCCTTTCACGCAAACGCAACTTGTGACTTTGCGGCAAGGCGGTCTAGCTTCCGATCAAGACGATGGACGGGTCAGCCGTCCGTGGCAGGGGAGTACGGGATGATCAGACGCGGTGGCGGTGCGGGTCAGGCGAAGGTTGCAGCACGGGCGGCACAGCAGGCAGGGTCCGGCTTTCGATGGATCGGGGCGGGGTTTGTGGCGCTGGCACTGGCCGCTTGGGGCGTGGCGGCCAAGGCGCAGGGCGATGTCACCGTCAGCCACGCGATCACCACCTTCGGCGATCCGCCCAAGTATCCGGCCGACTTCCCCCATCTCGACTACGTCAATCCCGATGCGCCCAAGGGCGGCGAGATATCGCAATGGGCTTTTGGCGGGTTCGACAGCCTGAACCCCTATTCCGTGCAGGGCCGCGCCGCCGCGCTGGCCTCGGCGCCGTATGAATCCATCCTGACGGCCACGGCAGACGAGATCGGCACCTCTTACTGCCTGCTGTGCGAGACGATGGAGTATCCGGCCGACCGATCCTGGGTCATCTTCAACCTGCGGCCCGATGTGACCTTTGCCGATGGCACCCCGATGACGGCCGAGGATGTGCTGTTCTCGTACCAGACCTTCCTGACCAAGGGCCTGACCGATTTCCGCACGGTTCTGGCAGAACAGGTGGAAACGGCCGAGGTTCTGGGTCCCCAGCAGATCAAGTTCACCTTCAAGACCGGTATTCCCACCCGCGACCTGCCGTCCGAGGTGGGCGGTCTGCCCGTGATCTCGAAGGCGCATTACGAGGCGAATGGTCTGGACCTTGAGAAATCCAGCATGACCCCCTTCCTCGGCACCGGGCAATACGTTCTGGACCGCGTGGATGTGGGCAAGTCGATCACCTGGCGGCGCAACCCGGATTACTGGGGTGCGGACCTGCCCATCAATCGCGGGCGGGGCAATTTCGACACCATCCGCTTTGAATATTACGCCGACTATGACGCGGCTTTTGAGGGCTTCAAGGGCGGTGACTACACCTTCCGCACCGAGGCATCGTCGATCACATGGGCCACGCGCTATGACTTTCCGGCGATGGCCAGTGGCTGGGTGAAAAAGGAAGAGGTCCCGTCGGGCGCGAAGGCCAGCGGTCAGGCCTTCATGTTCAACCTGCGGCGCGACAAGTTCACGGATCCGCGGGTGCGGGAAGCGATCGGTCTGATGTTCAACTTTGAATGGTCGAACGCCACGCTGTTCTACGGGCTTTATGACCGGATCGATTCGGTCTGGGAAAACTCGATGATGGAACCCGAGGGGCCGCCGTCGCCTGAGGAAGTGGCGCTCTTGCAGCCCCTGGTGGACGAGGGGCTGCTGCCCGCCGCCATCCTGACCGATCCGCCGGTTCCCGCGCCCACCAGTGGCGAGCGGCAGTTGGACCGCCGCAATCTGCGCGCGGCATCCGCCCTGCTGGACGAGGCAGGCTGGGCCGTGGGCGATGACGGGTTGCGCCGCAATGCGGCCGGCGAGGTGCTGCGGGTGGAGTTCCTGAACGACTCGCCCAGTTTCGACCGGGTGATCATCCCCTTTGTAGAAAACCTGAAGGCGCTGGGCGTGGATGCCGTGCTGACGGGGATCGACAATGCGCAGATGGAAAGCCGCACGCGCCCGCCCGCCTATGATTTCGATATCGTCGTGGGCAATGCGCGGTCGGGCTATCTGTCGGGATCGGAGCTGAAGCAGTTCTACGGGTCTGCGACGGCGGATGTGTCGGCTTTCAACATCATGGGCCTGAAATCGCCCGCCGTGGACCGCATGATTGATGTGGTGATGGGCGCCCAGTCGATGGACGAGCTGACGGTGGCGACCAAGGCGCTGGACCGGGTGCTGCGGGCGGAACGGTTCTGGGTGCCGCAATGGTACAAGGCGGCGGATTGGGTGGCCTATCTCGACATGTATGAACACCCGGCAAATCTGCCGCCCTACGCGCTGGGCGAGCTTGATTTCTGGTGGTTCAACGCCGAAAAGGCCGAAGCCCTGCGCGCTGCGGGCGCGATCAGGTAAACGGAAGGCACAATTCCGAATGGGCGCCTACATCCTGCGTCGGCTTTTGCTGATCATCCCGACCCTCGTCGGGATCATGGTCATCAACTTTGCGCTCACGCAATTCGTGCCGGGCGGCCCCATCGAACAGGTGGCGGCGCGGCTGGAAGGCGATGGCGATGCGATGGAGGTCGTGTCGGGCGGCGGCGATGCCGGGTCCGGGTCACAGGGGCAGGATGACGGCTATATCGGCGCGCGCGGCCTGCCGCCCGAGTTTCTGGCGCAGCTTGAGGTGCAGTTCGGCTTTGCCCGCATCGTCTGTGACGAGGGCTTTACCGGTGCGCCGTCGGTTACCGCACCGGAATGTCAGAAGGAGATGATCCCGGCGACGGAACGCTTCTTCATCATGATGTGGAACTACATCCGTTTCGATTTCGGCGAGAGCTATTTCCGGTCGATCGAAGTGGTCGATCTCGTGCTTGAAAAGATGCCGGTGTCGATCACGCTGGGCCTGTGGTCCACGCTGATTGCCTATCTGATCTCGATCCCGCTGGGCATCCGCAAGGCCGTGCGGGACGGCACGCCCTTTGACACATGGACATCCGGGGCGATCATCGTGGGCTATGCGATCCCCGGCTTCCTGTTCGCCATCCTGCTTTTGGTGCTGTTCGCCGGCGGGTCCTATTTCCGCATCTTCCCGCTGCGGGGGCTGACGTCGGACAATTGGGAAGACCTGTCGATGTTGGGCAAGGTGGCAGATTACCTGTGGCACATCGCGCTGCCGGTGATCGCATCGACCATATCCAGCTTTGCCACGCTGACGCTGCTGACGAAGAACAGCTTTCTGGACGAGATCAAGAAGCAATATGTCATGACCGCCCGCGCCAAGGGCCTGAGCGAGAGCCGGGTGCTTTATGGCCATGTGTTCCGCAATGCGATGCTGATCGTGATCGCGGGCTTTCCGGCGCTGTTCGTATCCGTCTTCTTTGGCGGCAGCCTGATCATCGAGACGATCTTTTCGCTGGATGGGTTGGGGCAGTTGGGGTTCCGCGCGGCGGTGGAGCGGGATTATCCGGTGATCTTCGGCACGCTGTTCTTTTTCGGCCTGATCGGGCTGCTGATGGGGCTGATTTCAGACCTGATGTATGTCTGGATTGATCCCCGGATTGATTTCGGCACGCGGGGGACATGATGGCCGCCATGTCGCTGAAACTGTCTCCGCTGAACCAGCGCCGCTGGCGCAATTTCAAGGCCAACCGCCGGGCCTATTGGTCGCTGTGGATTTTCCTCGTGCTCTACGGGATCACGCTCTGCGCCGAGGTGATCGCCAATGACCGCCCCCTGCTGGTCAGCTATCGGGGCGAGTTGCACACGCCCTTCATGACCTTTTACCCCGAAACCGCCTTTGGCGGCGATTTCCGAACCGAGGCGAAATATTCCGATGTCGAGGTGCGCTGTCTGATCAAATCGGGCGGAAGCCTTGATTGCTGGGACGATCCGGAAGGCGTGATCGCGCAGGTCGAGGCGGGGACGCGGGCCGAGGTGGACCCGGAATTCGTGGAAGGCTGGATCGTCTGGCCGATCATTCCCTACAGCTACAACACGATCAACGATCTGCCGGGCGCGGCCCCTTCACCGCCGGATGCCAACCACTGGCTGGGCACCGATGACACGGCGCGCGACGTTCTGGCGCGGGTGATCTATGGTTTCCGCCTTTCGGTCAGTTTCGCGCTGATCGTGACGCTGATCACATCGGTCGTGGGCATCGCGGCGGGGGCGGTGCAGGGCTATTTCGGGGGTCTGACCGACCTGATCTTCCAGCGGGTGATCGAAATCTGGGGCGCGACGCCCAGCCTTTACATCATCATCATCGTGGCCGCGATCTTCACCATGGATTTCTGGCTGCTGGTGGGGCTGATGGTGTTGTTCGGCTGGACGGCGCTGGTGGGCGTGGTGCGGGCAGAATTCCTGCGGGCGCGGAATTTCGAATATGTCCGCGCGGCACGGGCCTTGGGCGTGTCGGATGCGGTGATCATGTTCCGCCATGTGCTGCCCAATGCGATGGTCGCCACGCTGACCATGCTGCCCTTCATCATCACGGGTACCATCGGCAGCCTTGCCACGCTGGATTTCCTTGGCTTCGGGTTGCCCGAAAGCGCGCCCAGCCTTGGCGAACTGACCCAACAAGCCAAACAGAACCTGCAGGCGCCGTGGTTGGGCTTCACCGCGTTCTTCACATTCGCCATCATGCTGAGCCTGCTCGTCTTCATCTTCGAAGGCGTGCGCGATGCCTTTGACCCGAGAAAGACCTTCCGATGACCGCGGTGCTGGAGGTAGACGGGCTGAACATCCGCTTTGGTCAGGATGGCCGGGTGATCCACGCGGTGAAGGGGGTCAGCTTCACCGTCGGCAAGGGCGAGACGGTCGCGCTGGTGGGCGAAAGCGGATCGGGCAAGTCGGTCACTGCGCTGTCCTCTGTGGCGCTGCTGCCCGACAGTGCCGAGGTGAGCGGGTCGATCCGCTATCTGGGGCGCGAGATGGTGGGCGCGTCCGAGGCCGAGCTGCGCCGGGTGCGGGGCAATGACATCAGCTTCATCTTTCAGGAGCCGATGACGAGTCTCAATCCCCTGCACACGATCGAGCGGCAGTTGGGCGAATCCCTGGCGCTGCATCAGGGCCTGTCGGGTGCGGCGGCGCGGGCGCGGATCGTGGATCTTCTGCAGAAGGTGGGCATCGCGGATGCCGAAAGCCGCCTTGGTGCCTATCCGCACCAGCTGTCAGGGGGGCAGCGGCAGCGGGTGATGATTGCCATGGCGCTGGCCAACGGGCCGGAGCTGTTGATCGCGGATGAGCCGACGACGGCGCTGGATGTGACGATTCAGGCGCAGATCCTGGATCTTCTGGCCGAGTTGAAGGCGAAAGAAGGCCTGAGCCTTTTGTTCATCACCCACGACTTGGGCATCGTGCGCCGGATCGCGGACCGCGTCTGCGTGATGCAGGGCGGCGAGATCGTGGAACAGGGCGCGGCCAAGGAGATTTTCGCCAATCCGCAGCACCCCTACACGCAGAAGCTGCTGGCGGCAGAGCCGCAGGGTGCGCCCGAGCCGGTGGCGGCGGACGCGGTCGAGGTGGTGCGGACCGAAAAGCTGCGCGTCTGGTTCCCGATCCAGCAGGGGTTCCTGCGCCGGACCGTGGGCCATGTGAAGGCGGTGAACGAGGCCAGCCTGTCCGTCCGGGCGGGCGAGACGCTGGGGATCGTGGGCGAAAGCGGATCGGGCAAGACGACGCTGGCGCTGGCCGTGCTGCGGCTGACGCCGTCAGAGGGCCGCGTGGTCTTTCTGGGGCGCGAGGTGAAGGATGTGCACGGTGCCGCGCTGCGCGCCCTGCGCCGCGACATGCAGGTGGTGTTCCAAGATCCTTTCGGCAGCCTGTCGCCCCGGATGACCGCCGAGCAGATCATCGCCGAAGGGTTGGGCGTGCACGGGCTGGAGCCGGGCCGCGACCGGCGCGAGATGGTGGCCGAGATCATGGCGGAGGTGGGTCTCGATCCCGCATGGATGGGGCGCTATCCGCACGAGTTTTCGGGCGGGCAGCGCCAGCGCATCGCCATCGCCCGGGCGATGATCCTGCGGCCCAAGCTGGTGGTGCTGGATGAGCCGACCAGCGCGCTGGATATGACGGTGCAGGTGCAGATCGTGGATCTGCTGCGATCGTTGCAGCGCAAGTGGGGTCTGGCCTATATCTTCATCAGCCATGACCTGCGGGTCGTGAAGGCGTTGTCGCACAGGGTGTTGGTGATGAAATCGGGTGATGTGGTCGAATCTGGCGCAGCGGATGAGGTTTTTGGCGCGCCGAAAAGTGCCTATACGCGTTCCCTGATGGCTGCGGCCTTCGGGGAGCGGGCGCTTTGAAGGTTCTTTTCGTACACCAGAACTTTCCCGGCCAATTCCTGCATCTGGCGCCCGAACTGGCCCGGCGCGGGCATGAGGTGCTGGCGCTGACCGATACCGTCAACAAGCGCGAGACGGGCATCCGCACCCTGCGCTATCGCCATCAGGCGCCCAAGGTGGACCCGGCAGCGTGCCGACTGGGCCGCAACTACACGCTGCAGAGCGACCGGGGCGTCACCGTGGCGCGCGCCTGCCTGCAGTTGCGCAAGGAGACGGGCTATGTGCCCGACGTGATCTTCGGTCATTCCGGCTGGGGCGAGACGCTCTTCCTCAAGGAGGTCTGGCCCGAGGCGAAGCTGATCGTCTATGCCGAGTTCTACTATCAGGGGCGCGGGGCCGATGTGGGCTTTGACCCTGAGGCGGGCGAGGCCGGGTTCGATCAGGTGATGATCGCGCAGGGGCGGGCGGCGCATCTGGGGCAGGCGATGCTGCATGCCGATGCCGGCGTGTCGCCGACGGAGTGGCAGGCCTCGACCTATCCGCCCGCGCTGCGGCGGATGATCGAGGTGATCTTTGACGGGGTGGATACCGCCGCGCTGCGCCCGGATCCGGCGGCGCAGGTCACCCTGCCGGATGGCCGGGTGCTGCGGGCGGGCGAAGAGGTGCTGACCTTCGTCAACCGCAACCTCGAACCCTATCGCGGCTATCACAGCTTCCTCAGGGCGCTGCCCGATGTGCTGGCGGCGCGCCCGCAAGCGCAGGTGGTGATCGTGGGGGGCGACGAGGTAAGCTATGGCCCGGCGCCCAAGGACGGGCGGCGCTGGAAGGACATCTATCTGGATGAGGTCCGGGACAGGCTCGATCTGGCCCGAGTGCATTTCATGGGCAAGGTGCCCTATCCGACTTTCGTTTCGCTGATGCAGGTCAGCCGGGCGCATGCCTATCTGACCTATCCCTTCGTGCTGTCCTGGTCGATGCTCGAATCGATGGCGGCGGGGGCCTTGGTCATCGGGTCCGACACCGCCCCGGTGCGCGAGGTGATCCGGCATGGCGAGAACGGGCTGTTGGTGGATTTCTTCGACATCGCGGGCTGGTCAAGGACCATGACCGCGGCGCTGGCCGATCCCGCGCGCTTCGCGCCGCTGCGCGCGGCGGCGCGGCGCACGGTGGTGGAACGCTATGACCTGCGCGGCATCTGCCTGCCGCGCATGGTGGCGATGGTGGAGCGCTTCGCGCCGTAGGATGGGCCGCGGCCCATCCTACCCGGCAGATCACGGCTCAGATCGCGGCGGAATGCTGGGCGCGCGACTGGTCATAGGCGTCGAAGGCGCGGGCGATCATGCGCGTCAGGGGCCGCGATCCGGGTGGGATGGCAAGGCCGTCGGGTGTGACGTCCACCATGCCGGGGAAGGCATCAGCGGCGCTGCGGAACAGGGTGTCGAGCCTGTCGGCCGTGGTGGCGAATCGGGCCAGAAGCTCGGCCCGGCTGACGCGGAAATCGGACATCAGCGCCTCGATGATCCGGGCGCGCAGCAGGTCTTCGCCCGCGAAGACATGGCCCCGATGGGTGGAAAAGTGGCCCGCGCGGATGGCGCGGGTATGGTCGGCGGTGCCAGAGGCGTTCTGGGCATAGCCCTGCGGGAAGCGGCTGATGGAGGAGGCGCCCAGCCCGATCAGCACGGGTGCGGTGTCATCGGTATAGCCTTGGAAATTCCGGCGCAGGCGGCCGGTGCGGGCGGCGATGGCCAGCCCGTCCTGAGGCCGGGCGAAATGGTCGATCCCGATCTCCTGATAGCCGTCCCATGTGAACAGTTGCTGGGCGGTTTCGAACAGGTCGAGCCGTTCCTCCGGGGTGGGCATGGCGTCGGAGGGGATCATCTGCTGGCGGCGGCTCATCCACGGGACATGGGCATAGCCATAGAGCGCCACGCGATCTGGCGACAGGGTCAGGAGCTTTTGCACCGAATTCGCGATGCGGGCCCGCGACTGGTGCGGCAGGCCGTAGAGGATATCGGCGTTCAAGCTGCGGATGCCCCGGTCGCGGATCATGTCGGCCACGCGGCGGGTGAGGTCATAGCCCTGTTCGCGGCCGATGGCCTTTTGGATTTCGGGATCGAAATCCTGCACGCCGATGGAGGCGCGGTTCATGCCTGCCGCGGAGAGCGCGTCGAGGCGGGGGGCGTCGATTTCGTTCGGGTCGATCTCGACCGAGAATTCGGCACCCGCCCCCAGCGGGACGGCGGCAAGGATCGTATCGGCAAGGTCGCGCATCAGATCGGCCGACAGGAGCGTGGGCGTGCCGCCGCCCCAGTGCAGGCGCGACAGCGTGATCCCGGGGGCGAGGTGGCGCCGCAGAAGCGCGATTTCGGCGCGCAGCGTGGCGGCATAGGCGCGCACGGGTTCGTCCGAGGTGGTGCCCTGCGTGCGGCAGGCGCAGAACCAGCAGAGCCTGCGGCAGAAGGGAACGTGCAGGTAGAGCGAGATCCGTGATCCGGCGGGGATGGACTGCACCCAATCCACGAACCGCGCCGCATCCACGCCCGGCGCGAAATGGGGCGCGGTGGGATAGCTGGTATAGCGCGGAACCCGCGCGTCAAAGAGTCCGAAACGGGTGAGTTGCGATTCCTGTGTCATTGCCCTAGCGTGATCGTTAGGGAAGACAAGAGCCTTGATGCAGATCAAACCCTGCAAGGGTGCGGGATCGCGGGGGCGAGGGACAGAAGGGCTGGCCATGGCACATCATGACCTGCAGGCGGTGTCTCAACAGTGCGGTGATTGCCCGATACGACATCGCGCCGTCTGTTCGCGTTGCGAGGCGGACGAATTGGCGCGGCTGGAGCAGATCAAATACTACCGCAGCTATGAGGCGGGGCAGACGGTGATCTGGTCCGGCGACCGGATGGATTTCGTGGCTTCGGTCGTGACGGGGATCGCCACGCTGACCCAGACGATGGAGGACGGGCGGCGGCAGATGGTGGGGCTGTTGCTACCGTCGGATTTCGTGGGGCGCCCGGGGCGGGCAACGGCGGCCTATGACGTGACGGCGACCACCGATCTGGTGATGTGCTGTTTCCGCAAGAAACCCTTTGAAGAGATGATGCAGACCACGCCGCATGTGGCGCAGCGCCTGCTGGAGATGACGCTGGACGAGTTGGATGCGGCGCGGGAATGGATGCTGCTGCTGGGGCGCAAGACGGCGCGGGAGAAGATCGCGTCGCTGTTGGCGATCATCGCGCGGCGGGATGCGGCGCTGAAGCCCAAAT
Source organism: Paragemmobacter ruber (assembly GCF_009908315.1). Lineage (GTDB taxonomy): Bacteria > Pseudomonadota > Alphaproteobacteria > Rhodobacterales > Rhodobacteraceae > Paragemmobacter > Paragemmobacter ruber. Next base: position 1,072,944 of record NZ_JAAATW010000001.1, on the reverse strand, counting down.
CGGCGAAGGGGGGGATCGTCTTTGACCTGCCGCTGACGCGGGAGGAAATGGCCGATTACCTTGGCCTGACGCTGGAGACGGTGAGCCGCCAGATCAGCGCGCTGAAGCGGGACGGTGTGATCACTCTGGAAGGCAAGCGGCATGTGATCGTGCCGGATTTTGATCGGCTGATGGAACAGACCGGCGATGACAGCGATGGCGGTTATCTGAACTAAGCTTATGAAATAAATAGTTTAATTTCACTGCCTTTCCCGACTTCCGTGTATACCCTGCGTGCAGCTTTCTGTGCAGCCGTGTGTGCATACAGTGTGCATACAGATTTCGGCAGATATGGGTGGCTAATCGTGGTTAACGGTGCTTTGGCGCACGAATTGGCGGGTGGGACCGCCTGCCGGTGATGCGGCGGTCTTTCCTGCCCTGCCATCTGGGCATGTCTTGGTTGCTGACGTGTAAGTGCGCCGCGCGCCCTGCCGGGGCAGGGCGCGCGGCGCGGATCAATGGGCCATCAGCACCGGCACCTCGGCCTGTTCCAGCATGTTGCGCGTGGCGCCGCCCATGATCGCCTCGCGGAAGCGGGAATGGCCATAGGCGCCCATGACCAGAAGATCGGCATCGGTATCGCGCAGCTGCCGGGCCAGCACGTCCGAGACACGCGGCAGGGTGCGGGCAAGCACCGTCACCTCGGCCTTGACGCCGTGGCGCACCAGCATCTGGCACAAAAGCCCGCCCGGATCAGACCGTTCCGGCCCGTGATGCGGCGGGTCGATCACCGTGATGGTCACAAGATCGGCCTGCTTCAGGAGCGGCAGCGCCTGGCGCACGGCGGCCATCGCCTCGGCGCTCTGGTTCCAGGCGATGAGGATGCGGCGGGGGGCGGCGGCGCGGCTGCCGCCCGTGTCGGGCAGGATCAGGACCGGGGCATGGCCTTCGAACAGCGCGGCCTCGGCCACGGCTTCGGCCTCGGGGCCCAGATCGGGGCCGTAGGGCCGGGGCAGGACCACAAGATCGGCAAAGCGCGCGCGTTGCGCCACCAGATCGGTCAGCGCGCCAAGCTGGGTGATCGCGGCCTCCATCGCGTGGCGCAGGGCGCGGTCCTGCCGGGCCAGCGAGGTGCGGGCGGCGGCCTCGATCGTGTGGGCATCCTGTTCGGCGCGTTCGGCCGCGGCGGCGAGGATGACGGCGCCCGAGCCCACATAGGAATAGCCCACCTGCGTGCGATCCACGCCAAGGGCGAGGATGTCGAGATGCGCGTCATGGGCCAGCGCGATCTGCGCGGCGCCCGAAATCGCAAGGTCGCAGCGATCTGGATCGGTCGCGACGGTCAACAGGGATTTGTAGGCCATGGGTGCCTCCTTCCTTTGGATGACACCTGTCTAGGGGGGGCCGGGGGCGGGTGTCCTTGACGGAGGTCAACCCGGACGGCGCTGAACGTTGACATGGATCAAGGCATGGGACGGCCGGGCGCTGCAAAAGCGGAACAGTCGCAAGAGGCCCCGCGTGACCGGAGACATCCATGCGCGGCGGGACACGAGACGAAGGGACGCAAAATGTGGGATTACACGAAACTGATCGTGCTGGGGCTGATCGCGCTGTTTGCCGCCATCGCCACGAACTACGCGCATGATCTGGCCTATCAGGTCAATGCGCTGGTGGTGATGCTGGCCGCGGGGGGCACATTCCTGTGGACGCTGCGCAGGATGGGCGAGCCGAAGCGGGCCAGGCCCAACGAATACATGGATGACGTGGTGCGCGCGGGCGTGATCGCGACGACGTTCTGGGGCGTGGTGGGCTTTCTGGTGGGTGTGTTCATCGCCTTTCAGCTGGCCTTTCCGGCGCTGAACTTTGAATGGGCGCAGGGCATATTGAACTTTGGCCGCCTGCGCCCGCTGCACACCAGCGCGGTGATCTTTGCCTTTGGCGGCAATGCGCTGATCATGTCGTCTTTCTACATCGTGCAACGCACCAGCGCGGCGCGGCTTTGGGGGGGCAATCTGGCGTGGTTCGTGTTCTGGGGCTGGCAGTTGATGATCGTGCTGGCGGCGACGAGCTATGTTCTGGGCGGCACGCAATCCAAGGAATATGCCGAAACCGTCTGGTATATCGACTGGTGGATCGTGGTGGTCTGGCTGTCCTTCCTTGCGGTGTTCATGGGCACGCTGATCAACCGCAAGGAGCCGCATATCTATGTGGCGAACTGGTTCCTGCTGGCCTTCATCGTGACGATTGCGATGCTGCATGTGGGCAACAACCTTGCGATCCCGGTGTCCATCTTTTCGTCGCAATCCGTGCAGGTCACGGCGGGCGTGCAGGATGCGATGATCCAGTGGTGGTACGGCCATAACGCGGTGGGCTTCTTCCTGACCGCCGGGTTCCTGGGGATGATGTACTACTTCATCCCCAAACAGGCCGAGCGGCCGGTCTATTCCTACAAGCTGTCGATCATCCACTTCTGGGCGCTGATCTTTCTGTATATCTGGGCGGGTCCGCACCACCTGCACTATACCGCGCTGCCGGATTGGGCATCGACGCTGGGCATGACCTTTTCGATCATGCTGTGGATGCCAAGCTGGGGCGGCATGATCAACGGGCTGATGACGCTGTCGGGCGCATGGGACAAGCTGCGCACCGATCCGATCATCCGGATGATGGTGGTGTCGGTGGGCTTCTACGGCATGTCCACCTTCGAAGGCCCGATGATGAGCATCAAGGCCGTGAATTCCCTGTCCCATTACACGGACTGGACCATCGGCCATGTCCATTCCGGCGCGCTGGGCTGGAACGGGATGATCACCTTCGGGGCGCTGTACTTCCTGACGCCGCGGCTGTGGAACCGCGAGCGGCTGTATAGCCTGAAGCTGGTGAGCTGGCATTTCTGGTTGGCGACGATCGGGATCGTTCTTTACGCGTCGTCGATGTGGGTGACCGGCATCATGGAAGGGCTGATGTGGCGTGAGGTGGATGCGAACGGGTTCCTTGTGAACGCCTTTGCCGACACGGTGGCCGCGAAATTCCCGATGTATGTGGTGCGCGGCCTGGGCGGGGGGATGTACCTCCTGGGGGCGCTGATCATGGCCTACAACCTTTGGATGACGGTGCGCGCGCAGCCCGCCAAGGCGCCCGTCAATGCCAACAATTTTGTTCCGGCCGAGTGAGGGGGGCAGGAGAGATGGCTTTTCTTGACAAGCACAAGGCGATTGAAACCCACGCGACCCTGCTTCTGGTCCTGTCCTTTCTGGTGGTGACCATCGGGGGGATCGTGCAGATCGTGCCGCTGTTCTATCTGGAGAACACGATCGAAAAGGTCGAAGGCGTGCGCCCCTACAGCCCGTTGGAACTGGCGGGGCGGGACATCTATATCCGCGAGGGGTGTTATGTCTGCCACAGCCAGATGATCCGCCCGATGCGCGACGAGGTGGAGCGCTACGGTCATTACAGCCTCGCGGCGGAATCGATGTATGACCATCCGTTCCAGTGGGGATCAAAGCGCACGGGGCCGGATTTGGCCCGGGTGGGCGGGCGCTATTCCGACGCCTGGCATGTGGATCACCTGACCGATCCCCAAAGCGTGGTGCCGGAATCGGTGATGCCGAAATACGGCTATCTGCTGAACCGCGATCTGGACGGGCGGTATATCGAGGGGATCATGGCTACCCATCGCATGGTGGGCGTGCCCTATGACGACGCCATGATGGAAAACGCCGTGGCCGATTTCCTGGCGCAGGCGGACCCGAACAGCGACTATGCGGGGCTGCAGGAACGCTATGCCAAGGCCAACGTGTCGAACTTCGACGGCCAGCCGCAACTGACCGAGATGGATGCGCTGATCGCCTATCTGCAGGTGCTGGGGACGATGGTCGATTTCTCGACTTTCACCCCGGATGCGAGCCGGTAAGGGGGGTGGGGCATGGAAACCTACAGCTTTCTGAGAGAGTTCGCCGACAGCTGGGCGCTGGTGGCGCTGACGCTGATCTTTCTGGGCGTGGTGGTCTGGGCCTTCCGGCCCGGAAGCCGGCCCCTGCATGATGCGGCGGCGGCGTCGATCTTCCGCCACGAGATGAAACCGGCCGACGCGGGGCGCGATGCCCCGGCCCCGAGCGAGAGGGAGGCGTGAGATGTGCGCCAAGCAAGTGACGCGAAAGCCCAGCGAACCGGTCGGGACGACGGGGCATGAATGGGACGGGATCGAGGAATTCAACAACCCGATGCCGCGCTGGTGGGTCTGGACCTTCTACGCCACGATTGTCTGGGCGGTGGGCTACATGATCGCCTATCCGGCCTGGCCGCTGATCAGCGGGGCGACGCCGGGGGTGCTGGGCGCCAGCACCCGCGCCGATGTGGCCGCCGAGATCCAGCGCTTTGACGAGGCCAATGCCGGGATCAAGGCGCAGCTTGTGGCGGCGCCGCTGGCGTCGATCCCCGCGGACCAGACGCTGATGGCCTATGCCGAACCGGCGGGGGCATCGGTGTTCCGCACCAATTGCGCAACCTGCCACGGGTCGGGCGCGGCGGGGGTGGAAGGCAAGGGCTATCCGAGCCTTCTGGATGATGACTGGCTGTGGGGCGGGACGATCGAGGATATCCATCTGACCATCACCCACGGCATCCGCAACACGACCGATCCCGACGCCCGCTATTCGGAGATGCCGAAATTCGGCGTGGACGGCTTGCTGGAGGATGCCCAGATCGACGCGGTGGTGGAACATGTGCTGGCCATCTCGGGACAGGCGCATGATGCCGCGCTGGCAGCAGAGGGGGCCACGGTCTATGCCGACAACTGCACGGGCTGCCATATGGAAGCGGGCGAGGGCGATCCCACGCAAGGTGCGCCCGCGCTGAACGATGCGATCTGGCTGTATGGCGGGAGCCGCGAGAAGATCAAGGAAACGGTCGTCTATGCGCGCTTTGGGGTGATGCCCGCCTGGGCCGGGCGGCTGACCGAGGACGAGATCCGCGCGGTCGCGGCCTGGGTCCACTCGCGCGGCGGCGGGGAGTGATCACAACGCCCCCGCAGGTGCGGGACAGGGCGGGGCCGACTGGCCCCGCCTCTTTTCGTTCCAAGCCCGGAAATTCTTTGGAAAGAATTTCCGGGCGGGGGGCAGAAAACTTTGCGGGCAAAGTTTTCTGAGGGCGCAGCGCCAAGAATTTCCCTTGGAAATTCTTGGCGCTGCGCCGCTGCCCTGCCGGGCGATCTGCGACAAAGATGCAGGTCTGATCCGGGTTTGATGCAGGTCAAGGTGCCGCCAGCCCGGCTGGCCGATACCTGACGGCAATCCGAATCCCGGGAGCCTTCCGTGACCAGCCCTGATGCCGAGCCCACCAGCCTGTACACCGCGCGCGAGCCGATCTTTCCGCGCCGGGTGAAAGGCGCGTTCCGCACGATGAAATGGTGGATCATGGCGGTGACGCTGGGGATCTATTACCTCACGCCGTGGATCCGCTGGGACCGAGGGCCGAACCTGCCCGATCAGGCGGTGCTGGTGGATCTGGCGAACCGGCGGTTCTTCTTCTTCACGATCGAGATCTGGCCGCACGAGTTTTACTTCGTGGCGGGGTTGCTGATCATGGCGGGGCTCGGGCTGTTTCTGTTCACCAGCGCGGCGGGGCGGGTGTGGTGTGGCTATGCCTGCCCGCAGACGGTGTGGACCGACCTTTACATCCTGGTCGAACGCTGGGTGGAGGGGGATCGCAACGCGCGCATCCGTCTGCACCGGCAGGGCTGGGATGGCGAGAAGATCCGCAAGCGCGCGCTGAAATGGACGCTGTGGCTGTTGATCGGGTTGGCGACGGGCGGGGCGTGGATCTTCTATTTCACCGATGCGCCGACGCTGGCCGCCGATCTGGTGCAGGGCACGGCCCACCCGGTTGCCTATCTGACGATGCTGATCCTGACGCTGACGACCTTTGCCTTTGGCGGGTTCGCGCGGGAGCAGATCTGCATCTACGCCTGTCCCTGGCCGCGCATCCAGGCCGCCATGATGGACGAGGACACGCTGACCATCGCCTATCGCGACTGGCGGGGCGAGCCGCGCGGCAAGCTGCATCAGGGTGAGGTTGCGGAGGGGCAGGGCGATTGCATCGACTGCATGGCCTGCGTGAACGTCTGCCCGATGGGGATCGATATCCGCAATGGCCAGCAACTGGCCTGCATCACCTGCGGGCTGTGCATCGACGCCTGCAACGACACGATGGACAGGATCGGCAAGCCGCGCGATCTGATCGGCTATATGGCGCTGACCGATGAGGTGCGCGAACGCGCAGGCCAGACGCCGAAATCGGTCTGGAGCCATGTGTTCCGGCTGCGGACGGTGCTTTACACCGTGCTTTGGGCCGGGGTGGGGATCGGGCTGGTGGTGGCGCTGTTCCTGCGATCCGAGATCGACGTGAACGTATCGCCGGTGCGCAACCCGACCTTTGTGACGCTGTCGGATGGCACGATCCGCAACACCTATGACATCCGGCTGCGCAACAAATCGGGCAGCGACGAGACCTATTCGATTTCGGTGACCTCGGAGGCGGGGCTGGTGCTGCGGCTGGAGGGCAGCGCGGATGCGCTGGTGCGGGTGCCGGCGAACGAGACGCTGCAGCAGCGGGTCTATGTCGAGGCGGCGCCGGGATCGGCGGCGGCGGTGGCGGACCGGACAGAGCTGCGCCTGTGGGTGGCCGATACGGGCAGCACGGCGCGGGTGCATCATGACACGGTCTTCAACGGGAAGGGGCAGTGAGATGGCCGAACTGACGGGGCGGCATGTGCTGGGGATTGCGGTGGGGGCCTTTGGCGTGATCATCGCGGTGAATCTGGTGATGGCCTGGCAGGCGATTTCCACATTTCCGGGGCTGGAGGTGGCGAATGGTTATGTGGCGAGCCAGAGCTTTGACGCGGACCGCCGCGCACAGGAGGCGCTGGGCTGGCGGGTGGCGCCTGCCTATGACGAGGGTCGCCTGACGCTGGCCGTGACGGATGCCCAAGGGTTGCCGGCGGAGGCGCGGTCCTTCGAGGTGCTGGTGGGTCGGACCACGGAGACCGGGCAGGATGTGCGGCCCGCGCTGGTGCGCGTGGGCGGGGTCTGGAAGGCCGATCTGGCGCTGGCGCGGGGCAAGTGGATGGTGTTGGTGGAGGCCGAGGCACAGGATGGAACGCCGTTCCGCCAGCGGCTGGAACTGTTCATCAGCGATGCAGATCAGGGTTAGTCCATGACGCTGTCTGCCCCTATCCCCGAACATGCGCAGCTGGCGGCCTGCCCGGCCTGCGTGGCGGCCCCGGATGCCGGGGACATCGCCGCCCGCGCCGCCGGGGCGCAGGGCGCGGGGCTGATGCTGTCCTTGCCCGGCGCGCATTGCGCGGCCTGTATCGCGACGGTGGAGCAGGCGCTGGCCGCCGTGCCGGGGGTGCGGTCGGCGCGGGTGAACCTGACGCTGCGGCGGGCATCGGTCGATGCCGCGCCGGAGGTGACCGCCGCGCCGCTGATCACCGCGCTGCAGGCGGTGGGGTATGAGGCGCATGAGCTGGACCCCGGTCTCTTGAGCGCGACCGAGACGGACCGGCAGGGGCGCGACCTGCTGATGCGGCTGGGGGTGGCGGGGTTCAGCATGATGAATGTCATGCTGTTGTCGGTCGCCGTCTGGTCGGGCGCGGGGGAGGCGACGCGGGATCTGTTCCACTGGATTTCCGCCGCCATTGCGCTGCCCACGGTGGTGTTCGCGGGGCAGCCGTTCTTTCGCAGCGCATGGGCGAGTTTGCGGGTGGGGCGGCTGGGGATGGATGTGCCGATCAGCCTGGCGCTGATCCTGGCATCGGGGATTTCGCTGTTCGAGACATGGAACAGCGGCCATCACGCCTATTTCGATGCCGCTGTGATGCTGGCCTTCTTTCTGCTGGCCGGGCGCTATCTGGACCACCGCACGCGGGCGGTGGCGCGGTCGGCGGCTTCGGTTCTGGCTGCGCTGGAGGTGCCGCGCGCGACCGTGCTGCGCGATGGGGCCGAGGTGGTGCTGCCCTTGGCGGAGGTGGTGGCGGGCGATCTGGTGCGCGTGCGCCCGGGCGGGCGGATGCCGGTGGATGGTGTGGTGGTGGAGGGGCAGTCAGAGGTGGACCGGTCGCTGCTGACCGGGGAAAGCCTGCCCATCTTTGCCGGGCCGGGGGCAGTGGTATCCGCAGGGGAGGGGAACCTGACCGGGCCGCTGGTGGTGCGGGTGACGGCGGCGGGGCGGGAGTCCAGCCTGCACCGGATGGCCGATCTGGTGGCGGTCGCGGAAAGCGCGCGCACGCGGTACACCAGCCTCGCCGAGCGGGCGGCGCGGCTTTATTCGCCGCTGGTGCATATCCTGTCGTTCAGCGCCTTTGGCTTCTGGATGTGGAGGACGGGGGGCGATCTTCGATATGCGGTCAATATCTCGGCCGCGGTTCTGATCATCACCTGCCCCTGTGCGCTGGGGTTGGCGGTGCCTGCGGTGGTGACGGCGGCGAGCGGGCGGCTGTTCCGCAAGGGGCTGCTCATCAAGCATGGCACGGCGCTGGAGCGGCTGGCCGAGGTGGATACGGTCGTGTTCGACAAGACCGGGACGCTGACCATGGGCGCGCCGGAGGTGACCAATCTGGGTGATCATCCCCGCGCGGCGGTGGAGGTGGCGGCGGCGCTGGCGGCGGCGTCGTCGCATCCTTTGGCGCAGGCTTTGGTGGCGGGCGCGCGGGCGGCGGGGGTTCATCCCGCGCGGGTGGAGGCGTTGCGCGAGGTTCCCGGCTACGGTGTCGAGGGCGTCTGGAAGGGCCGCCGGGTGCGGCTGGGGCGGGCCGAGTGGTGCGGGGCGGACCCGCGCGCCGTGACGGCGAGCTATCTGTGCACGGGTGAGGGGGCGGCGCGGGCCTTCACCTTTGCCGACAGCCTGCGCCCGGGGGCCGAGGCGGCGGTGGCCAGTTTGCGCGGGCAGGGGTTGCATGTGGTGCTGCTGTCGGGCGATGCGCAGGGTGCGGTGGCGGACATGGCGGCGCGGCTGGGCATTGCGGAATGGAAGGCCGGGGTGCTGCCCGCCGAGAAGGCGGCGGATGTGCAGGCTCGGACGCAGGCGGGGCGGCGGGTGCTGATGGTGGGTGACGGGCTGAACGACACGGCGGCGCTGGCGGCGGCGCATGTGTCGGTGTCGCCGGCCAGCGCGCTGGATGCGGCACGGGTGGCATCGGACATCGTGCTTTTGGGGCAGGATATGGCGCCCATCGGCGATGCGCTGCGGATCAGCCGTCAGGCATCGCGCCGGATCGTGGAGAATTTCGGGATCTCGGCGGCCTATAACGTGATCGCGGTGCCGCTGGCCTTGGTGGGGATGGCGACGCCGCTTGCGGCGGCGGCGGCGATGAGCCTGTCGTCGATCACCGTGTCGCTGAATGCACTGCGGTTGAAGTGAGGGGAGCGCGATGGAAATTCTGGGCCTGTTGATCCCCGTATCGCTGTTTCTGGGGGGGCTTGGGCTGGTGGCGTTCATCTGGACGATGCGGCACCGCCAGTATGACGACCCGGAAGGGGATGCGCAGCGCATCCTGACCAAGGAATGGGATGATCACCCCAAGCCGTGAGGCGGGCGGAACTTGACGCAAGTTCCGCGTCGTTTTCTTACGCAGAAAACGGGCATCCCTGCGGGATGCGCGGCGGCGGCATGAAGCGGGGAAGGCGGGGCCGTTACGGCCCCATCGTGAAGCACTGGATCGCGCGGGCCTGAAAGCGGCGGCAGGCGAGATCGGCCTGATCCTGTGTCAGCCCCACGAAAGTGGCGTCAAACCCGCCGCTGCGCGGCATGACCTTGCGGAGCGACCCGTTCAGCGTGGCGGTTTCCACCAGTTGCAGACGGAGCAGGGCGCGTTCGGCCTCGTAGCTGGAACCGTAGCGGCCGAGGTTCACGCCCCAGTGCCGTTCGCCGGAGGTGGAGACGGAGAGGATCACCTCGGGCTCGGCCGCGGCCGTGGCTTCGGGGGTGGCGACATCGTCGAAGATCGGGGCGTTGCGCGTCTGCGGGCGGGGCGAGACGGCCACGCCTGCGGCAGAGACGACCTGGAAGGGGATGATTTCGGGTTCGGCCTCTGTGGGCGTGGCCTCGGGCAGGGTGGCGGCGGCGAGGGCGTCGGTTTCGGCGTCGGTTCCCGGTTCCGTTCCGGGGCGGGCCTGCGGCGGCACATCGGGCAGGGCGGCGACGGCGGCGGCCAGCGTATCGGCATCGGGCAGGGCATCGGTCGCGGTGGTGCCGGCGGAGGCAAGTTCCACATCATCCACGGCGAGGGTCGCGGCGGGTGCGGCGGCCTGTGCGAGTTCGGCGGCCTGCGATTCGAGGCTGTCTTCTGGGGCCAGCGCGGCAGCGAGCGCGCCTTCGATGCCCGATTGCATGGCATCCACCGCCTCGGCCGTGGCGACGACGGTTTCGGCGGGCGGTTCGGGCGCAGCGGCGCCGGGGCGGGCCAGCGGCCGGGGCGAGGTGGTGACGTTCATCGAGACGCGCACCGTCTTGCCCGCGCCATCGGCGGTTTCCGGCAGATCGGCATCGGCGACCAGCATTTCGTCGCCGCCCTGATAGCTGGGCGGGGCGGGCGGGTTCACCGGCGCGTTGCGCGGGGCCTTGCCGAAGCCCATGTCGAGCAGTTTCATCATGCGGGCGTTGCGGTCGGCGGTGGATTTGCCACCGAAGACGGTGGCGATCAGCCGCTTGCCGCCGCGTTCGGCGGAGGCGGTAAGGTTGAAGCCCGCGGCATTGGTGAAGCCGGTCTTGATGCCGTCGGCGCCTTCATAGGCATCGAGGAAGCGGCGGTTGGTGTTGTTCACCGTGGCCAGCCCCGCATCGGCGGAGCGGCGGGAGAACAGGTTGTAGTATTGCGGGAAGTCATAGAACAGGTGCCGCCCGAGGATCGTCATGTCGCGGGCGGTGGAGAGATGCCCCGAGGCGGTGAGGCCGTGGGCGTTCTTGAAGGTGGTGTTCGACATCCCCAGCGCCTTGGCGGTGCGGGTCATGCGGCGGGCGAAATCGGCCTCGTTGCCCGCGATGGCATCACCGATGGCGGCGGCGGCATCATTGGCGGATTTGATCGCGGCGGCGCGGATCAGGTTGCGCAGCGACACTTTCTGCCCGGCGCGCAGGCCGAGCCGCGAGGGCGGCTGTGCGGCGGCGTGCTTGGAGATGGTCACCATCGTGTCGAGCGAGATATTGCCGCGCTGGATTTCCTCGAACGCGATGTAGAGCGTCATCATCTTGGTGAGAGAGGCGGGGTGCAGGCGCGTGTCGGCGTTTTCGGCATAAAGCACCTCGCCGCTGCGGGCGTCGATCACGATCGCGGCATAGGGGGCGGCGCGCAGCGGTGATGCGGACACAAGCGCCAGAAGGGCCGCGACGAAAACGAATGAAAGCAAACGGGCGTAATGCCCCATGAGCGATGCCACGTCGCTGGTTCCTTGTTCCTGCCTCAGGGTGCCCCGGTTTTTGGTGGGACTTGTCTGCCTTGGTCGCAGACTAGCACAGGGGGGTGGCCCGGAAAACCCCCGTTTTTCAATGACTTTCACCGGAAAGCTGCACTGTGGCAAAGCCGCCCGCGAGACGGGGCGGGGCGCTAGGATTTGTGGGTCAGGACAGCCGGGCTACCAGATCGGGGAGAAGGCCCAGATGATCGAGGGCGGCGAAACGCGGGTGATCCTGTGGCGGATCGGCCTGTTCCAGCGCCCATGTCAGCCCATGCGGCACATAGACGCCGAAGCCGCCGGCTTCGATCACGGGGATGACATCGGATTTGAGCGAGTTGCCCACCATGAGCGCGCGGTCGGGGCCGTCGCCGTGGCGGGAGAAGACTGTGGCATAGACCGGGGCGGTCTTGTTCGACACGATTTCCACCCCGTGGAACAGATCGCCGAGGCCGGATTGGGCGAGCTTGCGTTCTTGATCCAGAAGATCGCCCTTGGTGATGAGCAGGACACGGTGGGTTTCGGCCAGCGTCTGCACGGTCGCGCGGGCATGGGGCAGAAGCTCGATCGGATGTTCCAGCATCTCGCGCCCGGCGGCGATCAGATCGGCGATGACGGCGGCGGGGACGCGGCCTTCGGTCACCTCGATCGCGGTTTCGATCATCGACAGGGTGAAGCCCTTCACGCCAAACCCGTAATGGCCAAGATTGCGGCGTTCGGCGGCGAGCAGGCGGTCATGCAGATGGTCAGGATCGGCGTAATCGGCCAGCAGGGCGGTGAAGCGGTCCTGCGTCAGGCGGAAGAAGGATTCGTTCTGCCAGAGCGTATCGTCGGCATCGAAACCGATGGTGGTGATGCGGGGGCTGGCGGGCATGACGTTGCTTTCTGGGTTGCGCTGCACGGGATCGCGGCACCGTGATGCCGTGGGACGCGGCCGGGCGCAAGCTTTGGGCGCGGGCGGGCGGCAGGCCCCTTTTCGTTGCGCGCGAAAGGATTATATTCTTGCGTCAGGCAACATGCCCGAATCCCCTGCCCCCATCGGAGAGACCGTCCCGTGACTTCGCGCCCGATCACCCTGTCTGGAACCCCCGAGGGTCCGGGGAGCGATTCCGGGCTTCTGACGAAGACGAAGTCCAAGACGCAGCGCCCGCCGCTTTACAAGGTGATGCTGCTGAACGACGACTATACGCCGATGGAGTTTGTGGTCCATGTGCTGGAGCGGTTCTTTGGGCTGAGCCATGCGCAGGCCTTTGACATCATGCTGACGGTTCACAAGAAGGGGCTGGCGGTGGTGGGGGTCTTTTCGTTCGAGGTGGCCGAGACGAAGGTGGCGCAGGTGATGGATTTCGCGCGCCGCCACCAGCACCCGCTGCAATGCACAATGGAGAAGGAGTGATCCGTCCCGCCCGGCAGGGCGATATCTGCACGCAGAAATCGCGGCGGAATTTGACGCAAGTTCCGCATTGAACCGCCCCGAGGGGCGGTTTTTCGTTTCCTGTGACGGTAAACGCTGCGAAATCTGCGTCAGATTTCGCCTTGGGTTCCGGCGGGGCGCTGCCTATGGTGCGCGGCGATTTGCAAGGGGATAAGCGATGCGATCTGCCCGACTGACACAGGCGCTGGAGGCAGGGCTTTTCGTGGTGCCGCCCGAGGGCCGGGTGGCGCTGATCCGGCCCCGGATCGGGGATGATCTGGGGGAACTGCCGAAAGACCGGGTAGAGGTGATCACCGGCTTTCGCCCGGATTTCGACTGGTTCGCCGCGCGCGGTGTGACGGTGCTGCGCGAGGGGGCGGGGCCCTATGCGGCGGCGGTGGTCTGTCTGCCGCGCGCGCGGGCGCAGGGGCGGGCGCTGGTGGCCATGGCGGCGGCGCTGGTGGTGCCGGGCGGGCCTGTGGTGGTGGACGGGCAGAAGACCGACGGTGTGGATGCCATGCTGAAGGAGTTGCGCGGTCGGGCCGCGGTGTCGGAGGCGCTGTCGAAGGCGCATGGCAAGCTGGCGGTCTTTCCCGCCGGGCCGGGGCTTGAGGATTGGCGGCCCGCACCGGCCGAGGTGGAGGGGTTCCGCACCGTGGCGGGGGTCTTTTCGGCCGATGGGGTGGACCGGGGATCGGCCCTGCTGGCCGCCGCGTTGCCGGAAGAGATGAAGGGGCGTGTGGCCGATCTGGGGGCCGGGTGGGGCTATCTGGCGCGGGCGGTGCTGGGCCGGGCGGGCGTGAAGGAATGTCATCTGGTGGAGGCCGAGGCCGATGCGCTGGATTGCGCGCGGGTGAACGTGACCAATGCACGGGCCGCGTTCCACTGGGCCGATGCGACCACGGTGAAGCTGCCCCGCGCGATGGATCATGTGGTGATGAACCCGCCCTTCCATCAGGGACGCGACGCCGACCCGGCGCTTGGCATCGCCTTCATCGGCGCGGCGGCGCGGATGCTGCAGCCGCAGGGCGTGCTGTGGCTGGTCGCGAACCGCCACCTGCCCTATGATCGGGTGCTGACGACCCTGTTCCGCGAGGTGCAGGATATTGGCGGGGATACGGGGTTTCGGGTTATACGGGCGTCGCATCCGATCCGGGTGCGCTAGACAGGACGATCCATGAGTTTTTCCATTTCCGGCAAAACGGCCATCATCACCGGGGCGGCCAACGGGATCGGGCTGGCGATCGCGCGGCATTTCGTCGACAAGGGGGCGAATGTCATGTTCGCCGACATGGATGAGGCGCGGCTGGAGGACGAGGTGGGCGAAGAGGCCCGGTCCGAAGGGCCGGTGCGGATGTTTGCGGGCGATCTGCGGCAGAAGCTGACCATGGCGAACCTTCTGTCGGCCACGGTTGATGCCTTTGAACGGATCGACATTCTGGTGAACGCAAGCCGCCAATGCGGCGTGTCCGATGCGCTGGACCCAGAACGCGATCTGGTGGAGGAATTGCTGGAGCAGAACCTGCTGACCAGCCTGCGCCTGTGCCAGATGACCGCCAAGCGGATGATCCAAAAGGCCGAGAAAGCAGAGGCCGAAGGGATGATCGGGTCGATCGTGAACCTGTCCTCGCTGGCGGCGGTGCGGACGCAGCCGCAGCTTCTGGGCTATTCGATCAGTTCGGCGGCGGTGGAGCAGATGACGCGGTCGTTGGCGGTGGCCTTGGCGCCACGCGGCATCCGGGTGAACGCCGTATCCTTCGGTTCGGTGATGAGCGCGTCGTTGCAGGGCGCGCTGCGCGAGAATTCGGACTGGCGGGACCGGATCGAGCGCGGCACGCCGCTGGGCCGGATCGCCAGCGCCGACGAGGTGGCGGAGGCGGTGCATTTCCTCGCCTCGGACGCGTCGGGGTTCATGACCGGGCAGGTACTGACGCTGGATGGCGGGCGGGGCCTTCTGGATGTGGTCGCCGCCCCGAGTTTCTGACGCAGGCCTGCGTTATTCCGGGTATTGCGCCTTGCACTGGGCGATGACGGGTTCGGCCGCGCGCGCCAGTTCGTCGCGCCGCTGCAGCAGGCTTTCGAGCTTGGCCCGTTCGGCGTTCAGGTCGATGGCCTTGGGCCGGGTGCGGGTTTGCGGTTCATCTTCAAAGCAGTAGCGCGCCACGGGCGTGGGATTGGCCGGATCGCCTGAGGGGGCGTAATCGCAGATCTGCCAGACCGGGACATAGACGGTGTATTCCTCGATCGCGTAGCCACGGGCGAGGTTGGCCTGCGTTTCGTCGACCAGACCCTGCATCGTCCGCAGGTCGCGGGTGTTGCGGTTGATGCACTGTTCCTGCGGCGTGCCGCAGGCAGTGAGCAGCAGGAGGGCGGGAATGACGAGGCGGCGCATGGGCGGTATCCTTTGATCGGGCGCAGTTTACGACCTTTGCCTTCCGCTGCAAATGCCGTGTTGTTGAGCGGCCTTCCCAAATGCTAGGCATGCCGGTGTAAACCTGGAGAGACAGCGATGACTGACCTGTACGATGCCCGCAAAGCCCGTGCTGCCGCGTGGTTCCGCGACTTGCGCGACCAGATCGTGGCGGCCTTCGAGGGGCTGGAGGATCGCTTTGGGACGGGGACGCCGGGCCGGTTCAAGGTGACGCCCACCACCCGCGCCGATGGCGGCGGCGGGCTGATGAGCGTGATGCGCGGAGGGCGCGTCTTCGAGAAGGTTGGGGTGAATGTGTCCGAGGTGCATGGCACGCTGGGCGAGCGGGCGCAGAAGGCGATGGCGGCGCGGGGCGTGCCGGGCATGGACCGGGACCCGCGCTTCTGGGCGAGCGGGATTTCGCTGGTGGCGCATATGGTGAACCCCCATGCGCCTGCGGTGCACATGAACACGCGGATGTTCTGGACACCGCATGCCTGGTGGTTCGGCGGCGGGTCGGACCTGAACCCGGCGATCGAATACGCGGAGGATACGGCGCATTTCCACGGCCAGATGCGGGCGGCCTGCGATCTGCATGACGCAGCTTATTATCCGCGGTTCAAGGCTTGGGCGGATGAGTATTTCTTCGTGCCGCATCGCGGGCGGGCGCGGGGTGTGGGCGGCATCTTCTATGATGACCTGAACAGCGGCGGCGCGGCGGGCGACAGTTGGGAGGCGGATTTCGCCTTCACGCAAGAGGTGGGGCGGCATTTCCTGCCCGCTTTCGTGCCGGTGACGGAGCAGCGGGTGAACACGCCCTGGACCGAGGCCGACCGCGAGGCGCAACTGGTGCATCGCGGGCTTTATGCGGAATACAACCTTGTCTATGACCGCGGCACCAAGTTCGGGCTGGAGACGGGGCATGACGCCAATGCCGTGCTGATGAGCCTGCCGCCGATCGCCAAGTGGACTTGATCCTGTCCGCCCTGTAAGAGGCGCCGCAGCGGGACGAAGGGGCGGGCGATGGCGGATATCGAGATCAGGGCGCGGGCTTTCTGGACGGACGTGGAGGGCGACAGCCTTGCCGTGGGCTTTGCCGCGAGCGAGGATCCGGAGGATGGCTATGTCGTCTTCGAAGGGCGTCCGGGCGACCGGAAGGGGCTGTATCTGGAGGTGAGCGACGAGATTTTCGCCGCGAAGGATGCGGTGGAGGCGGTGACTTTCACCGAGGCGGGCTTTGTCGTGGCGATCCGGCCCGCCATGATGGCGAAACTGGGGATGGTGGGTGAGGTCGCAGTCTTTGTGGATGCGGGCGATGCCGACGGCCACGCAGCGCTGGCTGTCCTGAGGCAGGTTCTAGGGCCGACGGCCGCTTGAATTTACATTTGTTTACATATGCTTGTTTGTGACTGCGATGCAACGACAGGCATCCGATTCCGTGCCGTGCCGGATCAGCGACTTGGCAGGCTGGCGATCATTTTGATACCCTTTAGCAATAACAAAAATCCTGAGGCATAGGGCATCATGAAAAAGCACATCATCACCGCCGCATTCGCGGCGACCCTTTTTTGCAGCGTGGCGTCGGCGCAGGAGTTCAAGGGGGACATCACCCTTGGCTATTCTGCGTTCTGGGATGAAATGTCGGTCAATCGTATCTCGGGCGAGGGCGCGTTCGAGTTTGGCCTGTCGGATCGGGCGTCTGTTCAGCTGGACCTTGGGCTGTTCGGGTTCGGGGCAAGCAATGCGGAAGGCACCAACCTTGTTCTGCATGGGATCTATGATGTGAACCCGCAGGGATCGGCGGGGGCTTTTCTGGGCGTGGACGATGTGGATGGGTCGAGCGTCAACTTCTACGGGGTTGAATACGGGCAGAGCTTCGGCACGGGCGGGGTGGAGGTCTATCTGGCACGCGGGAAAGAGGCCGGCGTGACGGGCACCGTGATCGGGGTCGAGGGCAAGTTCGCGCTGTCAGAGCAGTTCGGGCTTGGGGTAAAGCTGGACAATGCGGATTTCGACGGGGCGGTCGATGTTACGCGTCTGGGCGTGAAGGGGATCTACGCGCTGGGGCAGGGGTCTTCGGTCTTTGCGGAAGTGGGATCGGTGCGGGCAGATGCCTTTGGTCTGACGGGGAGTGAGGCCTTTGTGGGCGTCGGCCTGTCGATCGAGATGGGGGGCGAGGAGGCCACCTTCGGGCGGCGTGGCCTGCTGAGCCTGATCCCGGGGCTTTGACGCCTAGCCCTGCTGGATCAGCAGCGCGGCGACCCCGGCAAGGATGACCGCCATCCCGAGGTATTGTCTCGGGGTGGTGGTCTGTTTGAAATGCAGGCGGGCGACAAGCTGGGCCATCGGCACCTCGATCAGGGCCAGCGTGCGGACATTCGCGGCAGAGGTCAGGGAAAACCCCGTGAACCAGCAGGCGGAGGCGAAGGCGCCGAGGAAGCCTGCGGCGAGCGAGCTGCGCCAGACGCGGAAGGACCCCACCAGCGCGGCGCGGTTGAAGAGCGCCAGCCAGATCAGCAGCGTGGCGGTCTGGATCGCGAGCGCGAGGCCAAGCGTGGTCAGCGCGCGGGTGAGAAAGCTGCCATCCGGCAGGGCGGTAATGCCACCGCGAAAGCCGATCGCGGCCAGTCCGTAGCCCATGCCCGAGAGCAGGCCAAGGGCTGCGGCGCGGGTCTGGAACAGGTTGCGTAGCGGGCCGGGCCTGATCGACAGGATCAGGACGCCCAGCGTCGCGATGGCGATGGCGGCGAGGATGCCGGGGGTGAGGTGGTCGCCCAGCAGCAAGATCCCAAGAAGCGCCACGAGGACGGGTTCTGTCTTCAGCCATGCCGTTGCGACCCCGAAGGATTGATCCTTCATCAAGAGAAGCATGAGGGCGGTGCCCGCGATCTGGCCCCAGGCGCCGAGCGCCGTCCAGCCCAGCGTGGCCGGGCCGGGGATGGGGATGGGTGATCCGGTCCAAGTGGTTTGAATCACGAGGAAAAGAACCGCAAAGGGCAGGCCGAAGAGAAAGCGCACCTGCGTGGCCCCGGCGGTGCCGAGCGCCGCCGTCAGCCCCGCCTGCGTGGCATTGCGCCCGGTCTGGGCGATGGCGCCCATCAGCGCGGCCCAGACCCAGAGCGGCAGCGTCATGGATCAGGCCCCGCGGACCGTGTCGATCATCAGTTGCACATGGGCCGGTTCGGCATCCGGTGTAATGCCGTGGCCGAGGTTGAAGATATGCGGCCCCTTGCGGAAGGCGTTGACCACGCGGCGGGTCTCCGCCACCAGCGCCTCGCCCCCCGTGACCATGTGTTCGGGCGCAAGGTTGCCCTGCACGCAGCCGCCCGGCTGGACATGTTCGGCCGCCCATTCCGGCGTCACCGAATTGTCGATCGCCACGCAATCGGCCCCGGTCTTGGCGGCGAAGCCGATATAGCCATCGCCCGCTTCGCGCGGGAAGGCGATGATGGGCAGGCCGGGGTGGCGGTCTTTCATCGCGGCGATGATGCGCGCGGCGGGTTTGACGGCGAAGTCGTTGAAATCCTTGCCTTTGAGCGAGCCTGCCCATGAATCGAAGAGTTTCACCACCTCGGCCCCGGCATTCACCTGGGCGGAGAGGTATTCCACCGTCGCCTCGGTGATGCGGTCGATCAGCGCCTCGAACGTGGCGCGGTCGGTATCTTTCAGGGCATGGGCGGCAGCCTGATCCTTGGACCCGCGCCCGCCGATCATGTAGGTGGCGACGGTCCAGGGCGCGCCGGCAAAGCCGATGAGGGTGGTCTCGCGCGGGAGTTCGCGCGACAGGATGCGGACGGTTTCATAGACGGGCGACAGCGTGTCATGGATCGCGTCGGTGGGTTTGAGCGCGCGGACCTGATCCATCGTGGTGGTGGTTTCCATCCGCGGGCCTTCGCCCGTTTCGAACCAGAGTTTGGGGCCGAGTGCCTGTGGGAGCAGCAGGATGTCGGCAAAGAGGATGGCGGCGTCAAAGCCGTAGCGGCGGATCGGTTGCAGGGTAACTTCGGCCGCAAGATCAGGGGTATAGCAGAGCGACAGGAAATCCCCCGCCTGCGCGCGGGTGGCGCGGTATTCGGGCAGGTAGCGGCCCGCCTGGCGCATCATCCAGATCGGTGGCGTGGGCAGGGTTTCCCCTGCGAGGGCGCGCAGGATCGTCTTGGTGGGTGCGGTCATGGGCGGGCTTTCAGGCTGGTCTCGCCATTCGTGCGGTCGGCGAGGGATTGCAGGGAGGCCATCGCATAGCGCCACGCGCCGAAGTGCCAGAGGACCGAGATCAGGATGACCAGCAGCGCCGCGAGGATGCCGTGCATCCACCATGTGACGGCGGCCACGGGCAGCGTTGTCGTGGCCGACACGATGAAGGCCACGAGGATGGTCAGGCCGTTCGCGCCGTTGATCCCGCCAAGGATCGCGCTGCGCTCCATCCGAAACGCAAGGAAGATGAGCGCGGCAGAGGCGAGGAGGGCGAGGGACAGGAACAGCGTCATGGCGTTATGGGTCGGCTGGCGGGGGCCGCTTGTCAAGAGTTGTCAGGTAAAGATGACAGTTGTATGCCTTGGGGCATGACGCATCCGCTCCCCTCCCCCGCCCAGCCGTTGAAGATCGGAACCCGTGGTTCGCCCCTTGCGCTGTGGCAGGCGCATGAGGTGCGGCGCTGTCTGGGGGTGGCCTTTGGCCTGCCGGATGAGGCGTTCGAGATCGTGGTGATCAAGGTGACGGGCGACCAGATCCTGGACAAGCCGCTGAAGGAGATCGGCGGCAAGGGGCTGTTCACACGCGAGATCGAGGAGGCGTTGATCGAAGGCGCCATAGATATAGCGGTCCATTCGATGAAGGACATGCCGACGGTGCAGCCGGAGGGGTTGGTGCTGGACTGCTATCTGCCGCGCGAGGATGTGCGGGACGGGTTCGTGTCGCCCGGCGTGGCGTCGCTGGCGGACCTGCCGCAGGGGGCGGTGGTGGGGTCTTCGTCGCTGCGGCGGCGGGCGCAACTGGCGCTGCGGCGGCCCGATCTGCGGCTGGTGGAGTTCCGGGGCAATGTGCAGACGCGGATGCGCAAGCTGGAGGAAGGGGTGGCGGTGGCCACGTTCCTTGCCATGGCGGGGCTGAACCGGCTGGGCATGGCGCATGTGGCGCGGGCGGCGATTGCGCCGGAAGAGATGCTGCCTGCGGTGGCGCAAGGCGCGATCGGCGTGGAAAGACGCGTTTCCGATCAACGGGTTGAGTGGATGCTTTCGGCGATCCATGACCGGGATACGGGGGTGCGGCTGGCCGCCGAGCGCGGGATGCTGGCACGGCTGGACGGGTCTTGCGAGACGCCGATTGCGGGGCTTGCCGTGATCGAAGAGGACGTGCTTTGGCTGCGCGGCGAGATCCTGCGGCCGGATGGCAGCGAGTCGATCACGGGCGCGCGGCGTGGGGGCCTGTCAGATGCGGCGGCCATGGGGCGCGATCTGGCGGAGGAGTTGCTGGGCCGGGCGCCTGCGGGGTTCTTCAGCTGGCGCTAAGTGTAAGCGGGCGCTGGATTAATCGGCGGCGGGCGGCGTTTTCGGGCGTGCAGGAACGCGTGCAGACGGGCGTGCAGACGCGCGGTGGGTTTTCGGCGCGTTAACCATGACACGGCGGGTGAGTCGCGAAGTTCTCTGCACTTCTCAGGGAAGCCGGGCGCGCATCGCGCGTTTGCCTTGTACGTCGTGCGGTGGATATAGACCACCTAGCCTTTATTCAGGTGCGAGCAGTTGTATTCTGGGTGGATAACCGAGAGAGCAAGGTTGATGGTATTGCGAATGCGAAGTGTGAAGCCAAAAGCGATGAAGGCCCGCAGCAATAGGTATGCGCGATCAATCTATGGGCGTGATCTGAAAGATACTGGCCGAGATGGCATGCTCGTCGCTGCGCGGTTTTTAGGTGGATCGCCTGAATTAGGGTGGTTCAAAAAACGAGGTTTCTTACTCTGGAAGAAATTTAAGCTTCATTCTTTACTTTCGCATTAGCCAAGATGCCAAACGATCGCCGAAGAATATGACTAGAAGAACGACAGAAACGCTCAAGAAGCCATGAGCGCTTTGGAAAGGCTCGAACGACGGATCGAGGAAAGCTATTCCAAAAACAATTGCGGCCAGTGTAATCTTGCTTTTTAGATTTTTTGACATTACGCCAACCCTCTTTGCCATCGCGATTGAACCGACAGAAAACATGGTGACAGTCCGTCCGTGCTGCACGGCTTAGATCATCGACTCCGCGATGGCGACACTGATCGCCTTTGGATCACCTTGAAGAATCCCTGTGACGTGATTTCTTCAGTCTATCAAATCTTCTGGGCGAAAACTTAAACGTTGGGGCGAAGAGACGCGCCTATTACTGTCCTATACTGCCGGGATTTGAACGCGCTGCAAGCGCGTTTCCTGTTGGCGTTCACAGGCGCGGGCGGTCGATCCATAGGAGCACGCCTGCCCCGGTCAGGGCCACGCCGGCACCCATCAGCGCGGTCAGAGCATAGCCGCCGCCGATCAGCGCGCCCGTCGCGAAGGCGGCGGCGGCCAGGAGCTCTGCCGCCAGCCGTTGGAGCGCGATCATGGCGCCTGCGGCGCCGGGGCGGCCGTCGAGCAGGTCTTGGTAATAGGCGATGGGCAGGGTGAGGATCGCCGTGCCGCCGAGGCCTGCGAGGAGTGTCAGCCCCCAGAGCCATGCGGTATCGGTCAGCACCGGCATCAGGGCGAGGTGCGTGACATAGAGCACGGTTCCCGCCGCCAGCAGGGTGGCGCGGCGGAAGCGGTGGGTGATGCGGGGCAGGAGGAGCATGAAGGGCACCTCCCACCCCGCGACGAGGCCTATGTAGAGCGCGGCATCGCCGGCATCGCGGATAGGGGAAGCGTCGAACACCAGCGCGGTGAGGATCATGTAGAGGTTGCCGGCTGAGGCGATGGCGCCGAGGAGCAGGAGCCGGATCAGGATGCGGGGTTCCGCAATCTCGGCCAGCGCGCGGCGGAAGTTCAGTCCGGAGGGGCGATCAGCCCATGTCGTCTGGCCGTCGCGGGGCCAGCGCAGGTGCAAGAGCGTGGTCAGCGCGACGGCGGCCAGCGTGGCCGAAAGGTAGACGGCCATGACGTCGAGCCCCCAGCCGAAGGCGAAGGTCCAGAACACCAGCATGGTGAGGAAGCTGAGCGAGAGGGCTGAGCGCAGGGTGCCGAGGATGGCGTCGCGGGCGGTGCCGTCATCGCTGCGGGCGAGGCGGGCGAGGGCAAAGAGCTGGCCGTAGAGCGAGGTGGCGACGGGGAAGAGAAGCCCGTGGCAGAGGGCGAAGGTTAGGGGTGAGGGGGCGATGAGCATCAGCCCCACGCCCGCCGCGCCCGATGTGGCCGTGAGCAATGCGATGCGGCGGCGGTTGGCGCGTTGATCGGACAGGATGCCGAGCAGGACCGAAGCGGTGACCGAGGTGGCGGAGGCCAGCGTCAGGATCAGCGCGAAGGCGGGTTCGCTGAGGCCGATGCGTTCGATGCCCACCAGCGACTGGTAGGGATAGACTGAGGCATTGAGCGCCCCGAGAAGGAGCAGCGCCCAGGCGATGAGCCGGAGCGTGGGGTCGCGCAGGACGGAGAGGCTGGTCATTCTGTGGGGTCTTTGGCCGGGTCTTCGGGGGCTGTGTTCTTGGGGGGGATGACCTTGCCGGGGTTCATCAGGTTGGCCGGGTCGATGGCCTGTTTGAGGGTTCGCATCAGGTCGAGCGCGACGGGGTCTTTGCGGCGGGCCATGGAGTTGAGCTTGGACAGGCCCACGCCATGTTCGGCGGAGAAGGAGCCGCCGAGATCCTGGACGATATCTTCGATCGCGTGGATGACGCGGTCATAGAGCGCCTTGGACGGATCGCCGGGATAGACGGAGAAATGCAGGTTGCCATCGCCCAGATGGGCGACGGTGACGGTTTCCGCGCCGGGGGCGATCTGCGCGAGGCGCGGGCCGATGCGGGTGAGGAAGGATTCAACCTTGTCGAGCGGGAGGGCGATGTCGCTGTCGATCATCGGCTTCACGGCGGCGCCGATTTCGGCCGCCGCCTCGCGCCGCGCCCACATGGCGGCGCGCTGGGTGGTGGAGCGGGCGATCTGCGCGTCGAGGATGAGGCCTTCGTCCATCAGTTGGGCGAGGGTGTCCTCCAGTAGGTCGGTCAGCGGGAGGGTGCCTTGGGCGGTTTCCGCCGTCAGCGCGGGGGCGGTGGCGGCGATTTCCACGAGCAGGGTGCAGGCGCGATGGGCGGGGAAGGGGATGCCGAGATCGGGGCGGACCCGTTCCAGCCGGGCCATGTAATCGGCGGGCATGTATTCGAAGGCCTCCACCAGGCCGCCCGTTGCCGCCTGCAGGCGGTTGAGGAGTTCGAGCGCGTCGGGGAGGGAGCGCGCGGCGAGGGTGGCGGTGGCATGGGCGCGGGGGGCGGGGACGAGTTTCATCACAGCGGCGGTGATGATGCCGAGCGTGCCTTCGGCGCCGATGAAAAGGTTTTTCAGATCGTAGCCGGAATTGTCCTTGTGCAGTTCGGACATCAGGTTGAGGACGCGGCCATCGGGCAGCACCACCTCGAGCCCCAGGCAAAGCGCGCGGGTGGAGCCGTAGCGCAGGACGTTGGAGCCGCCCGCGTTGGTGGACAGCACGCCCCCGACCATGGCCGAGCCGCGCGCGCCGAACCAGAGGGGGAAGTAGAGGCCGTGGTCTGCGGCGGCGTCGTGGAGGTGGGACAGGATGACGCCCGCCTCGACGATGGCGAGGCGGGAAGCGGGGCGAACCTCGCGGATGCGGTTGAGCCGTTCGGTGGAGAGGAGGAGGCCGCCTTCGGTATAGGTCGCGCCGGTGAGGCCCGTGTTGCCGGAGATGGGGATGACGGGGATGTTGTGGTCTGCGGCCAGTTTGACGGTGGCGGCGACTTCCGCCGTGCTGCCGGGGCGGGCCACGGCGAGGGGTGTGCCTTGGTAGCCGCCCATCCAGTCGCGGGCGTAGCGGGCCATGTCGGGGCCGGTGAGAACGTGGGGTTGCCCGAGCAGGGGAATGAGGTCTTGGATCAGGGACATGGCGCGCTCCGGTCGTCGGGCGCTGTTGTCGGGCGGGCGGGGGCGGGTTGCAAGGGGGGTTCTTTCAGGCCCCGGCGGGGCGCTTCGGGGCGGGCGTGGCAAAGTGGGTATTTGGGCCAAGATGAAGGGGCAGGTCAGGGAAGGACAAAATGGCGTGGCGGTTGGGTCAGGGAGCGGGGCCTTGGGTGATGCGCAGGGCGAGCCAAGCGATGCCGGTGAAGAGGCCAAGCGTGAGGCCTGCTGCGCCGAGGCGCTGGCCGATGCGGTTCAGGCGGGATTTTCCGATGACTTGCAGGAGGGCGTGGATGAGTTCGCCCTGAAGGCGGGAGCGTTCGGCGAAGGGCAGGACGAGTGTCTTCCAGAAGGCGCGCTGGCGGACGAGCGGGATGATCATCGAGAGGAAGATCAGGGCTACACCCGACCAGCACAGAAGGAAGGTCAGGGTAGCGGCGGCTTCGATCACGCTCTGGGCGTTGGGCATTGCCTAATCGCTTGTCGCCCCCGCCAGTTCGAGAAGCGCGGGGCCGAGGTTTTCCACCACGCGGGCGACGCCGTCCTTGTTGGGGTGGATGCCGTCGGCCTGCATCCATTGCGCGATCTGGCCGGGGTCGGTGGCCTGTGGGTCGATCAGGCGGAAGAAGGGGGCGGTGATCTGCGCGCCGTAGGTGGTGGCGATGTCGGTGTAGAGCGAGTCGAAGGCGGATTTGTAATCGGGGCCGAAATTGCCCGGCGCCTCCATCGGGACGATGAGGACCTTCAGGCCACGGTCGGTGGCGGATTTCACGATGGCGTCGATGTTCCTTGCGGTCTCGGCCGGCGGCAGGCCGCGGAGGAGGTCGTTGCCGCCCAGCGTGACGATCAGCGCGTCGGTTTCCGGGGTGAGGGACCAGTCGAGGCGGGAGAGGCCGCCCGCCGAGGTGTCGCCCGAGACGCCTGCGTTGATCACCGTGGCGGTGGAGCCCTGCGCCGCAAGCCATGCGTTCAGTTGCGGGACGAGGCCATCGCCTTCGGGCAGGCCGTAGCCTGCGGTGAGGCTGTCGCCCAAGGCCACGATGGTGGGTTCGGCCAATGCGGTGGCGGGAAGCGCGAGGCCTAGCGCCAATGTGATGTTGCGGAACATGTGGGCCGCGCCATATGTGGCATTGGACAGGTGGAAGGCGATTTTCATGACGGATCAGGGTCTCGGTTCAGTGGGCGGGGCGGTTTTGGCGCTGAAGGACGTGCGGTTGACCTTGGCGGGAAATGCGGGGCCGGTCGATATCCTCAAGGGCATATCACTGGAAGTTCATGCGGGCGAGACGGTTGGCCTGATCGGGCCGTCGGGATCGGGGAAGTCATCGCTTTTGATGGTGATGGGGGGGCTGGAGCGGGCCACGGGGGGCGAGGTGCGCGCGCTTGGCCAGGACCTGACGGCGATGGATGAGGATGGGTTGGCGCGGTTCCGGCGCGGGAAGATGGGGGTGGTGTTCCAGTCCTTCCATCTGATGCCCACGATGACGGCGCTGGAGAATGTGGCGGTGCCCCTTGAGTTGATGGGGGTGCCGGATGCCTTTGCCCGGGCGGAGGCGGAGCTGGCGGCGGTGGGGCTGGGCAAGCGGATGGGGCATTATCCGAGCCAGATGTCGGGCGGCGAGCAGCAGCGTGTGGCGCTGGCGCGGGCCGCCGCGCCGCGCCCGGCGATCCTGCTGGCAGATGAGCCGACGGGGAACCTGGATGGTGTGAACGGGCAGGCGATCATGGACCTGCTGTTTGGCTTGCGCGACCGGCATGGGGCGACGCTGGTTCTGGTGACCCATGCGCCGGAACTGGCGGCGCGCTGCGACCGGGTGGTGCGGCTGGCCGATGGGCGGGTGGCGGCGCCGGAGGTGGCGGCGTGACCCCCGGCATGACCTTGGCCTGGACGATTGCCCGGCGCGAATTGCGCGGGGGGGTGAAGGGGTTTCGGGTCTTTCTCGCCTGTCTGGCGCTGGGCGTGGCGGCGATTGCCGCCGTAGGGCTGGTGCGCGCGTCGATCCAGCAGGGGTTGAGCGATCAGGGCGCGGTGCTGCTGGGTGGCGATGCGCAGATGGAGTTCACCTATCGCTTCGCGTCCGAAGAGGAGCGGGCGTGGATGGAAGGCATTGCCACCGATGTGTCGGAGATCGTGGATTTCCGGTCGATGGTGGTGGTGGGCGAGGAGACGGCGCTGACGCAGGTGAAGGGCGTGGATGATGCCTATCCGCTGCTGGGCGCGGTGGAACTGGAAGCCGGGACATTACCTGAGGCGCTGGCCGTGGAGGGTGGCCGCGCGGGCCTTGTGATGGACAAGGTTCTGGTGGATCGGCTGGGGCTGTCCCTTGGCGATCCGGTGCGGATGGGCGTCGGCGAATTCCGGCTGGGTGGTGTGCTGCTGCGCGAACCCGACAGCGCGAATGGCGGCTTTTCGCTGGGGCCGCGCACCATCGTGCGGACGGCCGATCTGGCGGGGTCGGGGTTGTTGGAACCCGGATCGCTGTTCGAGACGGAATACCGGCTGGTGCTGCCCGCGGGCACGGATCTTGCCGAGATGGAGCGGCGGGCGGAGGCTGAATTTGCCGATGCCGGGATGCGCTGGCAGGACAGCCGCCGCGCCGCGCCGGGGGTGGAGCGGTTCGTGGATCGGATCGGATCGTTCCTGATCCTTGTGGGGATCGCGGGCCTTGCCGTGGGTGGCGTCGGCGTGCAGGCGGCGGTGCGGGCCTATCTGGAGGGCAAGGTGGCGACCATCGCCACGCTGAAAACCCTTGGGGCCGAGGGGCGGCTGATCTTTCGCATCTACCTTTTGCAGATCGGGGTTCTGGCGGGGCTGGGGGTTGGCATCGGGCTGGTGCTGGGCGCGGCGGTGCCTGTTCTGTTTGGCGGCGTGATCGAGGCATCGCTGCCTTTTCCGGCGGAGGTGGGGGTTTATCCCATGCCGTTGCTGGAGGCTGCGTTCTACGGCGTGGTGACGGCGTTTCTGTTCACGCTGTGGCCGCTGGCGCGCACGGAAGGCGTGCGGGCGGCGGCGCTGTATCGCGGGGCGGGGCGTGCGGGCGTGCCTGCGGCGCGGCATCTCTGGGCGATTGTCGGGCTGGCCGTGCTGCTGGTGGGCGGCGCGGTGTGGTTCTCTGGCACATGGGAATTGACGCTGGGATCGGCGGGCGGCGTGATCGGGGCGCTGATCGTGCTGGCCTTGGCGGCGGTGGGGTTGCGGTGGCTGGCGCGGGGCGCGGCGCGGGCGGGGCTGGCGCGTGGGCGGGTGGCGTTGCGGCTGGCGCTGGCGAGCATCGGCGGGCCGCGGGATGAGGCGGGGGCGGTGATCCTGTCGCTTGGCCTCGGCCTCAGCGTGCTGGCGGCGGTGGGGCAGATTGATGCCAATCTGCGGGCGGCGATTGAAACCGACCTGCCGGAGCGGGCGCCGAGCTATTTCTTTGTGGATATCCAGCCGGACCAGATCGAAGGGTTCCTTGCCCGGGTCGAGGGGGATGCAGCGGTGAGCAAGGTGGAAAGCGCGCCCATGCTGCGCGGCGTGCTGACCGAGATCAACGGGCGGCCCGCGCGCGAGGTGGCGGGCGAGCATTGGGTGGTGCGGGGCGACCGGGGGATCACCTATTCCGCTGCGCCGCAGGAGAATGCGCAGGTGGTGGCGGGGGAATGGTGGCCTGCCGATTACACCGGGCCGGCGCAGGTGTCATTCGCTGCCGAAGAGGCAGAGGAAATCGGGCTGAAGCTGGGGGATGCGCTGGTGGTGAATGTGCTGGGGCGGGATATCCCGGCGACGATCACCAGTTTCCGGCAGGTGGATTTTTCCAGCGCGGGGATGGGGTTTGTCATGACGATGAACCCTGCCGCATTGCAAGGCGCGCCGCATACCTTCATCGCCACGGTCTATGCCGAAGAGGCGGCGGAGGCGGCGATCCTGCGGGATGTGTCGCAGGCCTATCCCAATGTGACGGCGATCCGCATCCGCGAGGCGATTGACCGGGTGACGGAGGCGCTGGAGGCCATTGCCACGGCCACGGCCTGGGCGGCGGCGGCGACGCTGGTGACCGGGTTCGTCGTGCTGATCGGGGCGGCGGCGGCGGGGGAACGCGCGCGGGTCTATGAGGCGGCGGTGATGAAAACGCTGGGCGCGACGCGGGGGCGGATCCTTGCCAGTTTCGCGCTGCGATCGGCGCTGACGGGGGCGGCAGCGGGGGCGGTGGCCATCGTGGCGGGCGGTTTGGCGGGCTGGGCGGTGATGGTGTTTGTGATGGAGGGAGAGTATTTCTTTGAGCCCGTGTCGGCGCTGGCGATCGTGGCGGGGGGCGTCTTTGCGACCATGGCGGCGGGGCTTCTGTTCGCGCTTCGGCCACTGGCGGCGCGACCCGCGCAGGTGCTGCGTGCGCAGGAATGAGCGGGTAGGATGGGCAGGACTGCCCATCCTACGGGGCGTTTCGCGGGTGTCACGCGATTGCCCCACGAGCGACGCTGCGCTTGTGGAATATTCAGGTTGAAAGCGCGGTAAAATGGAATAGAAGTTCCGAGGCAGGGACTCAGCCTTCCATGGGGGGATCATGCCGGATCACGCGCGGACGGTGGCCGTCATCACTGGGGGTGGGCAGGGGCTGGGCCTTGCCATTGCCGAGCGGCTGGTGGCCGAGGGGTGCCGAAAGCTGATCATTTCGGGGCGGACTGTCACGAAGGGTGAGGCAGCGGCGGAAGGATTGCGCGCGCGGGGCGCGGATGTGCGGTTCCTGCCGGCGGACATGTCGGATGCGGGCGAGGCGGCGGAACTGGTGGAGCGGGCGCTGATGCGTTTTGGCCCCGTCAACGCATTGGTGAATGCGGCGGCCTCGACCGCGCGGGGGTCGATCCTTGATACCACGCCGGAAGGGTGGGACGCGTTGATGGATACCAACGCCAAGGGGCCGTTCTTTGCGCTGCAGCGGTTCGCGCAGGCGGCGATCGCGGCGGGCCATCCGGCGGCAGCGGTGAACATCGTGACGATGAGCAGCCATTGCGGGCAGTCTTTCCTTGCGGGCTATGCGGCCAGCAAGGCGGCGCTGGCCAATATCACCAAGAACAGTGCCCATGCGCTGCGGGCCCATCGCATCCGGGTGAACGGGGTGAATGTGGGCTGGATGGACACGCCGGGCGAGGATGCCATCCAGCGCGGGTTCCATGGCGCGGGCGAGGGCTGGCTGGCCGAGGCAGAGGCGAAGCAGCCTTTCGGGATGCTGGTGAAGCCTGTGCATGTCGCGGGGCTTGTGTCCTATCTTCTGTCCGAGGATGCGGGCGTGATGACGGGCGCGATGGTGGATTTCGATCAGAATGTGAACGGGGCCTATGGGGAGTGATCCCCCGGTCCGGATGGCAACGCCCCGGAGCGGGCAGAGGAGCGGGAAGATGGCAGTCAGGTTTGCGGTGCTGGGCGCGGGGCGCATCGGCAAGGTGCATGCGAAGGCGGTGACGGGCGACGCGCAGGCGCGGCTGGTGGCGGTGGCGGATGCCATGGCGCCGGCGGCGCAGGCTTTGGCAGAGCAATATGGCTGCGAGGTGCGGACGATCGAGGCGATCGAGGCGGCGGCAGATGTGGATGCGGTGGTGATCTGCACGCCGACCGACACCCATGCCGATCTGATCGAGCGCTTCGTGAAGGCGGGCAAGGCCGTGTTCTGCGAAAAGCCCATCGACCTGTCGCTTGCGCGGGTGAAGGCCTGTCTGGAGGTGGTCCGCGCCCATAAGGGCACGCTGATGGTGGGGTTCAACCGCCGTTTCGACCCGCATTTCCGCGCCGTGCGGGCGGAGATCGACAAGGGCACCGTGGGCGAGGTGGAGATGGTGGTGATCACCAGCCGCGATCCCGGCGCGCCGCCGGTGGATTACATCAAGCGGTCGGGCGGGATCTTCCGCGACATGACGATCCATGATTTCGACATGGCGCGGTTCCTGTTGGGCGAAGAGATCACCGAGGTTGTCGCCACGGCGGCGGTGCTGGTCGATCCGGCGATTGGCACGGCGGGTGATTTCGATTCCGTGCAGGTGTTGTTGAAAACCGCGTCGGGCAAGCAGGCGATGATTTCGAATTCCCGCCGCGCGACCTATGGCTATGACCAGCGGATCGAGGTGCATGGATCGAAGGGCGCGGTGTCGGCGGAAAACCAGCGGCCTGTGTCCATCGAGGTGGCAACGGGGGCGGGCTACACGCGGCCGCCGCTGCATGATTTCTTCATGACCCGCTACACCGAGGCCTATGCGGCCGAGATCGCCACTTTTGTGGCGGCGATGGCGGGCAAAGGGAAGGCGGAACCGACGGGCGAGGACGGGCTGATCGCGCTGGCGCTGGCCGATGCGGCGGTGAAGTCGGTGGCCGAGGGGCGCGTGGTGAAGATGAGCGAGATCCTCTGAAGCGCTCAGAGCGTTGGGAAGGCCGCGCAGCGAGGGCTGCGCGGCCTTTTTCTTATGGCGCGGCAGATTGCGGCGAGGCTGGGAGGCGCGAGCCAGCAGAGCGCCGACGGGGCGGCGCGTGTTGCGGATGGGTGTTAGGGCCGAGGTTGCGATGTCTTGGGTGAGGGGGCGTTGAGATTAGCGTCCCGGGAGGGTGGCGTGGTTTCGGGGGGGTGGGGTGGAAGAGGGGTGTTTGGGCCAAGGTGAGGAGGCGGTGTCTCGGGTAAGGGGGGGTTAAGGTCAACGTCCGGGGTGGGGGGATGGCGGGCGGCGTGGTTTCGGGGTGAGGTGGGGTGAAAGGTGGGTATTTGAGCCAAGGTGAGGCGGCGGGTTTTTGGGTGGGGGGCGCTGTCTCGGGAGAATGGGGCGTTAAGGTTAACGTTTGGGGATCAGAGCTGGAGGGGTGGAGTGTTTTCGGGGGGGGTGGAAAAGGGGTGCTTGGGTCAAGGTGAAGGGGCGGGGTTTTGAGTGGGAGGCGGTGTCTCGGGTGAGGGGGCGTTAAGGTTAACGTCCGGGGCAGGGGGCTGGAGGGGGGTGGTTTCGGTGTGGGGTCGGGTGGACGATAGGTATTTGGGCCAAGGTGAGCGGGCGGGGTTTTGGGGTAGTGGACGATGTCTCTGGTTGGGGGCGTTAAGGTTAATGTCCGGGGATGAGAGCTAAGGGTGGTGTGGTTTTTTTGGGCGGTGGAGGATGGGTGTTTGGGTCAAGGTGAGGGCGCGGGGTTCTTTGGGGGGGGGCGGTGTCTAGGGTGAGGGGGCGTTAAGGTTAACGTCTAGGAATGGCGGCTGGAGGGGTGTGTGGTTTTTGGGTGGGGTCGGGTGGAAGATGGGTATTTGGGCCAAGGTGAGCAGGCGGGGTTTTGCGGTAGTGGGCGATGTCTCTGGTTGGGGGCGTTAAGGTTAACGTCCGGGGATGAGAGCTTAGGGGTGGTGTGGTTTTTTTGGGTGGTGGAGGATGGGTGTTTGGGCCGAGGTGAGGGGGCGGGGTTTTGGGGTTGAGGACGGTGTCCCGGGTTGAGGTAGTTTGCGGTTTGCGCTGTGGGTGGGCCGGGGGTGGGGGTGTTGGGGCCGAGGATGTTGGGGCGGGGGGTGTTGGCGGGCCCGTGTCGCCGCCTCATGTTCCCGCGGGGATGGGTGAGATTGCGGGGTGCGCGGGGTTTGTGCTGCGCGGCGAAGCGGGCAGTTCGCTGCGGTTCATGCTGCGCAGCAATTGTTGTTTTGCAGGGGGTTAGTTGGTCAGGAGGCTGTAGGTCGCTGCGGTTTCGCTGCGGTTTGTGACGGTCACGGTGAAGGTTGCGTTCTCGGCCGGGGTGAAGGTGCAGAGCGCGCGGTCGGACGGGCCTGTGTCGAGGCAGAGGGGCGTCTCCTCGGCGGTGGTGATGGTCAGGTCGAGATTGGCCTTGCCGTCGCCGAGCAGGCCCACTTCGGCCGGGGCGGCGGAGAAGAAGGGCAGTGCATAGGCATGGCTTTCGCCGGCCCCGATGCCGCGTGAGGACCGCATCACGGTGAGGGTGGGGGTGCGGGGGGCCTCGGCCTCGGTCCGGGCGATGAGATCGGTCGCGAGGTCGTCTTCCTGTGCCAGCGCGCGGGCGGCGGTGAACATGAAGTCCGCCATCGGATAGGTGGGCGGGACGGCATCGCCGGGCGGATCGGGCTGGCGGTCGGTATCGGTGGCGGCAACGCCTGCCATGAGGCGCGCGGCGGCGAGGGTGGCGAGCGGGTCCTTGCGCGACAGGCCCAGATCGAAGAGCGCCTGCGCGGCGAGGAGTTGCGAGACGGCGCCCGCGTCGCGGGGCGGCTGCGGGCCGCTGTCCTGAGCGGCGAGGGGCGTGGCGAGGAGGGCGGCGCAGAGGGCAGCGGCGGGCAGGGCAGCGGCGGGCAGGGTGGGGGAGGGCAGGCGCATGGGAGGGGGGATTCGCTTTGTGAGGTGGTGGCGGAGCATGGCACCGGGGGACAGGCGGGGGAAGGGGCGGGCCTTCCGCTTCACGCGGCTTTGCGGTTAGGTGGCGCGAGGAGCAGGAGGGCAGCGGCATGGATGCGCGCGCGATACTGGAGCGGCTGGTGGCCTTTGACACCGTGAGCGACCGGCCCAACCGGGCGTTGATGGATTGGGTGGCGGGGCTGCTGGCGGAAGCAGGGGTGGCGGCGGTGCTGATCCCGGATGCGGGCGGGGCGAAGGCCAATCTTTACGCGACGGTGGGGCCTGCCGACAGGGGCGGGGTGATGCTGTCGGGGCATACCGATGTGGTGCCGGTGGAGGGGCAGGCCTGGACCTATCCGCCCTTCGCGCTGACCGAGGATCAGGGGCGGCTGTACGGGCGCGGGACGGCGGACATGAAGGGCTTTGTCGCCTGCGCGATCGCGGCCGTGCTGGCGGCGGCGCGGCGGGAGCTGCGGGTGCCGCTGCATCTGGCGCTGTCTTACGATGAGGAGATCGGCTGCATGGGCGTGCGGTCGATGATCGAGATGCTGGAGCGCGCACCGGTGCGGCCGCGCCTGTGCATCGTGGGGGAACCCACGGGGATGGCTGTGGCGACGGGGCATAAGGGGAAGGTGGCCTTGCGGGCGACCTGCGTGGGGCGGGAGGGTCATTCGGCGCTGGCGCCGCTGGCCTTGAACGCGCTGCATCTGGCGGCGGAGTTCGTGGGCGTGTTGCGGGGCGTGCAGGCGCGGGTGGCGGCCGGGGGGATGCGGGACGGGGATTATGATGTGCCCTACACCACGCTGCATGTGGGCAAGATGGCGGGTGGGGTGCAGGTGAACATCGTGCCCAATCTGGCCGTGGCGGATTGGGAGATACGGTCGCTGGCGGGGGAGGATGTGGCGGGCTTGATCGCCGAGGTGCAGGCGGGGTGCGAGGCGGTGGTGGCGCCTTTGCGGGTGGAGTTCCCGGAAGCCGAGATCCGGATCGAGCGGCTGTGGGATTATCCGGGGCTGGGGACGCCTTCGGATGCCGAGGTGGTGCGCTTCGTGAAGGGGCTGACCGGGGCGAACGGGAGCATCAAGGTGGCCTTTGGCACGGAAGGGGGCCTGTTTGACGCGCGGTTGGGGGTGCCCACGGTGATCTGTGGGCCCGGGTCGATGGCGCAGGGGCACAAGCCGGATGAGTATGTCAGCGTGGAGCAGATGGGGCGCTGCGGTGCGATGCTGGCGGCGCTGGTCGATGCCTGCGAGGCGGGGTTCTGATGGCGGTGGTGCTGACATCGCTGGCGGATGTGCTGGCGCTGGACTTCGATGACATCATCGACGTGCGCGCCCCGGCGGAATGGGCGGAGGATCATCTGCCCGGGGCGATCTCGCTCCCGGTGCTGGATGATGCGGAGCGGGCGCGGGTGGGGACGATCTACAAGCAGGTGAGCCCGTTCACCGCGCGCAAGGTGGGCGCGGCGCTGGTGGCGAAGAATGCCGCTTTGCATCTGGAGGGACCCTTGGCCGACAAGCCGGGGGGGTGGCGGCCCTTGGTCTATTGCTGGCGCGGGGGGCAGCGGTCGGGGAGCTTTGCGTCGATCCTGGCCCAGATCGGGTGGCGGGTGGAGGTGGTTGCAGGCGGCTACAAGACGTGGCGGCGGCTGGTGGTGGATGCGCTTTACAATGCGCCCTTTCCGTTTCGGTTGGTGGTGCTGGACGGGAATACCGGGTCGGGCAAGACGGAGGTGTTGAACCTGTTGCCCGCGCGGGGGGTGCAGGTGGTGGATCTGGAAGGGTTGGCGAACCATCGGGGGTCGCTGTTCGGTCGGGTGGGAGAGCAGCCGTCGCAGAAGGCCTTTGAGGGGCGGCTGGCGCTGGCGCTGGCGCGGCTCGATCCGGCGCGGCCGGTGGTGGTGGAGGCGGAGAGCGCCAAGGTGGGGGAGTGCCGCCTGCCGCCCCGGTTGTGGCGCGCGATGGTAGAGGCGCCGCGCGTGGCGATCGAGGCGCCCCGGGCGGCGCGGGCAGGCTATCTGGTGCGGGCCTATGCCGATCTGGTGGCGGATGTGGCGCGTCTGGATGCGGTGGTGGCGTCGCTGGCGCCTGCGCATCCGCGCGAGGTGATCGCGGACTGGCGGGCCATGGTGGCGGCGGGCGATTTCGCGGGCGTGGCCGAGGGGTTGATGGCGCGGCATTACGACCCGCGCTATGGCAAGCACCGCAGCCGAATGCCGGCCCCCGCCACCGAGGTGGCGGTGGAGGGGCTGGACGATCTGGCCGGTTTGGCGGACCGGGTGGCCGCCGTGGTGCGGGGGATGTGAGATGGGCCGGGGCGGGGTGACAGGGGCGGGGTGACGGCCCCCAAACGCGCTTGTCGGCAGGGGGCTGGGGGTTGCGGTCCTGATTTTGGCCGGGGCGAACGGATGGTGATGCTGCGTGCGCGCGGTGCGGGCCCGTGCCGATATGGTGGCGGATGTGGCGCGTTTGGATGCGCTGGTGGCGGCGGGCGATTGCGCGGGCGTGGCCGAGGCGGTGGGGGCGCGTCCTTGCGACCTTTGCGAGGCCAAGCACCGCAGTCGCAGGGCAGCCCCCGCCACCGAGGTGGCGGTCGAGGGACTGGACGATCTGGCCGGTTTGGTGGACCGGGTGGCCGCCGTGGTGCAGGGGATGTGAGATGGAGCGGGGCGGGGTGACGGCCCCCAAGCGCGCTTTTCGGCAAGGGGGGGGTGCGGTCCTGATGATGGCCGGAGCGAACGGGTGGTGATCCGGCGCGCGCGCGGAGCGGGCCTGTGCCGATCTGGTGGCGGATGTGGCGCGCCGGGATGCGCTGGTGGCGGCGGCCGATTGCGCGGGCGTGGCCGAGGCGGTGGGGGCGCGGGATCGTGACCTGCGGGGGGCCAAGCATCGCGTGTTATAGACCATGCGATGGCGGCCGGGGGAACAAGGCGCCGGAGGGGCTGGCAGGCGGTGTGAATGCCAGACCGCAGGGGATGCGAGACCGGGCGGGGGGGCAACAGCCCCCCCGACACCCCCCCGATCCTGGATGATGGGCCGGGCGCTGGGTGTCTTCGGGGGGGCGGTCGCGCCGGCCTGTTGCGGGGCGGAAGGGGGGTTCGGGGGGACAGGGGTCCCCCCGTCCGTCGCAAGAAGCCCGCCTTCAGCCGCGCTGGCGGCGGCGATGGGCCGCGGGGATGCCCTGCATTTCGCGGTATTTGGCGGCGGTGCGGCGGGCGATGATCGCGCCTTCGGCCGACAGGGCGCGGGCGAGCGCCTCATCCGTCAGGGGATGCCTGCGGTCTTCGCGGGCGACGAGATCGGCCAGGCGGGCGCGCAGCGCGGCGGCCGACAGGGCGGGGGCTTCCTCGCCCCCGCGGCGGGCGGAAAACAGGCCGCGCAGCCAGAGCGTGCCGCGCGGTGTGTCCACGCTGGTGCCCGAGACGACGCGGCTGACGGTGCTTTCGTGCAGGTCCAGCGCGGCGGCGACCTCGGCCATCGTCAGCGGGATCAGGCGGGCAGGGCCGTGGTCCAGCGCGGCCTCTTGCCGCCGCAGGATTTCCTGACCCACGCGCAGGAGGGTGGTGTTGCGTGCCTCGACCAGCCGCAGGAGGGCGCGGGCGGGACCTTGGCCCCCGCCCCGGCCCGGCGTGACCGAGAGGCTGGGCAGCGCGGAGCGGTTGAGCGCGACGGTCCAGCCCAGATCACCCCGCCGGGCGATGAGATCGGGTTCGCGGATCGGCGCGGCGAGGTGGTCGAACTGCGCGCCGGGTTTGGGGTTCATCGCGCGGATGGCGCGGATGGCGCGGGTGATCGCGGGTTCGGGGACGCCGAACTTGCGCGCGAGGCGCGGGATATCGCCGGTGGCCACCAGATCGAGATGGTCGATCACCCCCAGCAGCACAGGATCGGGGTCACCTTCGGCCCGGGCCTGCAGGCGCAGACATTCCGACAGGCTGCGGGCAAAGAGACCTGCGGGTTCGATGGTCTGGAGCCGGGCGAGGACGGCCTCGACCTGCGCGAGGGGGGTGGCGATGTCCTTCGCGATGCGGGGCAGGGGGCTGCCCAGCCAGCCGGAGGGTTCCAGCGCCTCGGCCAGAGCGAGGGCGATGCGCGCCTCTGCCGGGGGTAGGGACTGGCGGTCGATCCAGCCGATGACATGGGCGAGGAGGCTGGGTGGGGCGGCCTCGGCCCGGTCGGGCGGCGGCTCGGCCCCGCGGAACATGCTGTCCCAGCGGGGGAGCCAGTCGCCGGGGGGCGGGGGGCCAAGCTGGAGGGCGGGGTTCTCGGCCGCCTGTTCTTCGAGATAGCGGGTGAGGCCTGCGGCATCGGCCTTGAGCAGCCGCAGCGAGGATTGCAGCGCGAGCGACAGATGCAGGCGCTGGGACGTGGTGACGGCTATGCGCGGCTTGGCGTCCATGGGGCGGTTCTACGGGGGATCGGGGGGCGGGCGCAACGGGGCAGGGGGTGAGGGGGGGTGAGGGGGGGCGTGGTGCCCCCCCTCTCGCCTTTCGTGGGGGCGGGGGGTAGGGTGCGGGGGATGGCGGCAGATGGGCGATGATGCAGGAACCGATCCCCCTTGTTCAGGATATCGTGCTGGTGGGCGGGGGGCATGCCCATGCGCTGGTCTTGCGGATGTGGGCGATGGACCCCTTGCCGGGCGTGCGGCTGACGGTGATCAATCCTGATCCGGCGGCACCCTACACCGGGATGTTGCCCGGGCTGATCGCGGGGCATTACCGGGCGGATGAGATCATGATTGATCTGGTGCGGCTGGCGCGGTTCGCGGGGGCGCGGATCATCCTTGACCGTGCGGTAGAGATTGACCGGGCGGGCGGCCGGGTGATCCTGCGCGACCGGGGGGCGCTGCGCTATGACATCCTGTCACTGGATGTGGGGATCGGGTCGGACCTGCCCGAGGTGCCGGGTTTTGCCGCCCATGCGGCGGCGGCCAAGCCTTTGGGCGATTATGCCCGGCGCTGGGCGGCCTTTGTGGCGGCGGCCCCGGCCCGGCCCCGGATGGTGCTGATCGGGGCGGGTGTCGGCGGGGTGGAGCTTGCGCTGGCCTCCAGCCACCGTTTGCGCGCGGCGGGGCGGGTGCCTGAGATCGTGCTGGTGGAGCGGGGGGCGGAGGCGCTGCCGCGCATCGGGGCGCGGGCGCGGGCGGTGCTTGTGGAGCGGCTGGCGGCGGCGGGGGTCACGCTGCGCTGCGGGGTGGAGGTGACGGCGGTGGCGGCGGATCACGTCACCCTGTCGGATGGCGCGGTGGTGGCGTCGGATTTCACGCTGTCGGTTGCGGGGGCGCGCCCGCAGGGCTGGCTGGCAGAGACGGGGCTGGCTCTGGAGGCCGGTTTCCTGCGGGTGGACCGGCATCTGCAAACGTCCGACCCCGCGATCTTTGCGGCGGGGGATTGCGCCCATCTTTCCCATGCGCCGCGCCCCAAGGCCGGGGTCTTTGCGGTGCGGGCGGCGCCTGTGCTGCTGCACAATCTGAAGGCGGCGGCGGCGGGGCTGCCGTTGCAGCCGTTCCAGCCGCAGCGGGATTATCTGAAGCTGGTGTCGCTGGGCGGGCGCGCGGCGGTGGCTGACAAGTTCGGCCTGCAGACGGGCGGGGCGTGGCTGTGGCGGTTGAAGGACCGGATCGACCGGCGGTTCATGGCGCGGTTCGACGCCTATCCCGCCATGGCGCGGGCGGTGCCGGAGCCTGCCGCGCTGGGGCTGGCCGAGGCGATGGGGGACAAGCCGATGTGCGGGGCCTGCGGGGCCAAGGTGGGGGCGGGCGTGCTGGGCGCGGCCTTGCGGGGGTTGCCCCCGCCCGCGCGGGCGGATGTGCTTTCGGGGCCGGGGGATGACGCGGCGGTGCTGCGGCAGGGGGACGGGGTGCAGGTGATCACCACCGATCACCTGCGGGCGGTGACGGCGGATGCGGCGCTGATGGCGCGGATCGCGGCGGTACATGCGCTGGGCGATGTCTGGGCGATGGGGGCGGCGCCGCAGGCGGCGCTGGCGCAGATCACGCTGCCGCGGCTGGGCGCGGCGCTGCAGGCCGACATGCTGGCCGAGATCATGGCGGCGGCAGGCGCGGTGTTCCGCGCAGCGGGCGCGGATGTGGTGGGGGGGCATACGACGGTGGGGGCGGAACTGACCATCGGCTTCACCATCACCGGGCTGGCGGCGCGGCCGGTGACCAAGGCAGGGGCGCGGCCCGGGGATGCGCTGATCCTGACCAAGGCGCTGGGATCGGGGACGGTGCTGGCGGGCGAGATGGCGCTGGCGCGTCTGCCGGGCGCCATTCTGGGTGTGGCGGTGGCGGCGGCCCATGCGTCGATGGTGCAGGCGCAGGACGGGGCGGCGGCGATCCTTGCGCCGGTGGCCCATGCGATGACGGATGTGACGGGGTTCGGCCTGGCGGGGCATCTGCTGGAGATGCTGGAGGCGTCAGGCTGTGCCGCGCGGGTGGCGCTGGCGGCGCTGCCCCTTTTGCCGGGGGCCGAGGCCTTGGCGGCGGCGGGGGTGGAGAGCACGCTGGCACCTGCGAACCGCGCGGCGGTGGCGGGGCGGATGAGCGTGCCGGGCGGGCCGCGCGGTGCGTTGATGTTCGATCCGCAGACAGCGGGGCCGCTGCTTGCGGCGGTGCCGGAGGCGGAAGCGGGCGCGGTGCTGGCCGCGCTGGGCGCGGCGGGGGTGCCCGCCGTGCGGATCGGCGCGGTGGTGGCGGGGGCGCCCTATCTGCATGTGGTGTGAGGGGGGCGAAATCTGGCGCAGATTTCGCGGCGATTTCTGCGCGCAGAGATCGGTTTCCTGCCGTTGCGCGACGGATGGGGGCCGGAATTTGTGTCAAATTCCGCGCGGGCGACGCATTTGGCGATGCAGGGGGTCGCCTTCGGGGGTGATCTTCTGCCCGCTTGGCATTCATTAGGTGCCGGAGCGGAACAGGACGACAGGCGGGCGATGGCGTATTTTCTGGGCGTGGATACCGGCGGCACCTATACCGATGCCGTGATCGTGGATGAGGCCGCGACGCGGGTGATCGGATCGGCGAAGTCGCTGACGACGCGCGAGGATCTGGCGCTGGGCGTGGGCCGCGCCGTGGATGCCGCGCTGGCCGAGGCCGGGGTGGCGCCGGGCGAGGTGGCGCTGGTGTCGCTGTCCACCACGCTGGCCACCAATGCGCTGGTCGAGGGGCAGGGGGGCCGGGTGGCGCTGGTCTTCATCGGCTTTTCCGATGCCGATCTGGAGCGGGGCGGTCTGGTCGAGGCCTTGAAGGGCGATCCGGTGATCCGGCTGGCGGGCGGGCATAACCATGCCGGGATGGAGGCCGCGCCCCTGGACCTTGCCGCGTTGGAGGCCGAGGTGGCGGGGCTGGCCGATCAGGTGATGGGTTTTGCGGTGGCTGCGAGTTTCGCCACGCGCAACCCCGCGCATGAGGTGGCGGCGCGCGAGGTGATCCGGCGCGTGACGGGGCGGCCGGTGACCTGTTCGCACGAACTTTCGGCCAATCTGAACGGGCCGAAGCGGGCGCTGACGGCGGTGTTGAACGCGCGGCTGATCGGGATGATCGACCGGCTGGTGGCGGCCTGCGAGCGGCATCTGGCGGCGGTCGGGATTGCCGCGCCGCTGATGGTGGTGCGCGGTGACGGCGC
Source organism: Paragemmobacter ruber (assembly GCF_009908315.1). Lineage (GTDB taxonomy): Bacteria > Pseudomonadota > Alphaproteobacteria > Rhodobacterales > Rhodobacteraceae > Paragemmobacter > Paragemmobacter ruber. The sequence goes on along the minus strand of NZ_JAAATW010000001.1, from coordinate 1,032,671 downwards.
GCTGATCTCCGCCGCGATGGTGCGGGAACGGCCGATCGAGACTATCCTTTCGGGGCCTGCGGCCAGTATCGTGGGGGCGCGCTGGCTTACGGGCGAAAAAGATGCGCTGGTCAGCGACATCGGCGGGACGACGACGGATGTGGCGCTGTTGCGCGACGGTCTGCCGGAGATTGATCCGCAGGGCGCGCGGGTGGGCGGGTTCCGCACGATGGTGGAGGCCGTGGCGATGCGGACCACCGGATTGGGCGGTGACAGCGAGGTGCATCTGATCACCGAAGGGCTGGAGGGCGGGTTGCGGCTGGGGCCGCGGCGGCTGTGCCCCGTGTCCCTGCTGGCGGTGGAGCATGGGGCGATGGTTCATGCGGCGCTGGATCGCTGGCTTTCGGCGGATGCGGTGGGCGAGCATGACGGGCGCTTTGCCATCCCCATGGGGGGCAATGCCGGGGGGTTGGGGGCGCGCGACATGGCCGTGCTGGGGCGGTTGGTCGCGCCGATGCCGGTGGCGCAGGTGCTGACGTCACGCCTTGAGGTGGCGGCGCTGGAGCGGTTGGTGGCGCGGGGGCTGGTGATGATCGCGGGCGTGACGCCTTCGGATGCGAGCCATGTGCTGGGCCGCCTGTCGGCCTGGGACGGGGTGGCGGCGGAGAAGGCGGTGCGCCTGCTCGCACGGCGGCGGAACGGGCGGGGCGAGCGGTTCGCGCCCGACGCCGCGACACTGGCGCAGGCCATCGTGGACCAGTTGACCGCGCAGACGGTGGATTGCCTGCTGGAAGCGGCCTTTGGCGAGGATGCGGCCTTTGCCGCCGAGGTGCCCGAGGTGCTGGCGCGGCATCCCCTGATGGCGGCGGGCTTGCGGGGGCATCGGGGGGTGGTGGAGATCACCGCCCGGCTGGGCGTGCCGGTGATCGGGCTGGGGGCGAGCGCGCCGTCCTATTACGGGGCGGTGGGGGCGCGGCTGGGCTGCCGCATGGTGCTGCCGGAGCATGCCGGGGTGGCCAATGCCATCGGCGCGGTGGTGGGGCAGGTGAGCCAGCGGGTGACGGGGACGGTCACCTCGCCATCAGAGGGGCGGTTCGTGGTGCATCTGGCGGAAGGGGTGCAGAGCTTTGCCGACCGTGATGCCGCGCTTTCGGTGCTGGAGGCGGCGCTGGTGGCCGAGGCCAGCGCGCGGGCGCGGGCGGCGGGGGCAGAGGATCTGCGCGTGACCGTGGCGCGCGACATCCGCGAGGCCGAGGTGGAGGGGCGTGCGATGTTCATCGAGGCGACGGTCAGCGCCACCGCGTCAGGGCGACCCCGTGTCGCGCATGGCTGAGCGGCGGATGTCGCGGGGCGTGCGGATCGTGGCTTGACGGCAGAAGTGCTGCGCTGTAGCTAGCCGGGCGTTGGCTAGGTAGCTCAGTTGGTTAGAGCATGCGACTCATAATCGCAGGGTCGGGGGTTCGAATCCCCCCCTCGCCACCATCTCCCTCTTTCAAATCAGATCGGCCCTTGTGACGGGATTTGTCTGTCACGGGATTTGTCCGTGACTGGATATGGCGCGGCGGTCATGCAGGCTGTGTGTCGGCATACGGGCGCAGGTCACGGTAGCTTTGGCACAGTACCGCCACGGCAAGGATCGTGGTGAGGAAGCCGAAGGTTCGGGCGAGGATGAAGCTGGCGAGGAAGGCCATTCCGTCTGGCTGAAAGCCTTTTAACAAAAGCCAGTTTTCGCTGATGTTAAAGACGACGAACAGAACGAGCCCCACCACTGCCGGCCCGAGAAGCAGGCGAAGCATCGTCACCCCGGTGCGGCGCAGGCCGTGCGACAGGCGCCATGTGCCATCGCGCGCCACGCTGGCGGGCAGCACGGTGCCAAACATCGACAGGCTGAGCAGATAGAGCGCCAACACTGTGGCCAGATAGCCGAGGCTTGAGAAATCCGTGGTCAGCATTGCGGCAAGGGGCAAGGCGGCAAAGACGGGGACGAGGATCATTGCCAGACTGACGAGGATGAACAGACCGAACTTGTGCGGCGGGGCGCTTTCGGTGGGTTTGGCCTGACGGAAGGCCAGTTTCTCGCCGAAGAGGAAGTGTCGGTGGAAGAGATAGGCAAGCAGGATCAGTGAGATGGTCGTCGAGATGCCTTCAGAGTCTGGCTGCAAGTACCAGATGATCAGTTCGATGCCGCCGCCGACGAGGAGGAGGAAGGGAAAGGACGCACGGAAGAAGTCAAAGGAGTCGCGGTAAATCTGTTTCATGGAAAGGGCCATCGGAAAGGGTCTGGTTGGTATCGGGTAAACGCCCGACCTCTGTGGCAGGCGAATGCGACGCGGGTACGCGTGCTGTGGGGTGAATTTGTGGCAGGGTCGCTGTCAGCCGCCCCTGCGCGGTTGGCCCGGGTGGCGCGCCTTGGTGGCGGGGGTTGGGCGTGGATCGGATGCGCGCGGTGGCCACCACGGGGACGGGCGGGCCTGAGCGGCCGGTCTATCGGCAGGTGCCGGTGCGGCAGCCGGGGGCAGTGGGCGCTAGGGGCGGTGCGGGGGAGTTTGTGATCTATACTCGCTCAGTCGTAGAAGATTGTGGTCGCTGATCCATCTTCATCCAAGAGATCGTAGGCACCTGAACCCATGAAGTATTGTGAGCACGTTCTGGTTGCCGATCGGCAGTAGCCCTGGCAGTCACTGGCGCGGCTGCACGCTTTTCCGGCATCCGGCGTTGGTAGATCGCACAGTTCGGTGGGGAAAATGCCCCCGACGTAGAGCTGTCCACCTTGACGCAGGCAATCTGCGCGTTCAGCCGTTGACATCTTTTCGAGTTTGTAAGGGCCGTAATATTCGGGCGGTTCGGCGACGCATCCCAGCAAGGCAAAGAGTGCGATCAGGGTCAGCGCGGGCAGTTTGTTGGAAAGTTTCATCTTCGCGACGCCAAGGCCATTGCAGATCAATACTGCCTTGCGGAAGGGGGCGTGAGAAAATCCCCGCTTGTATGAGACAGTTGCGCAGACGGCTGATCGGTCACGCGCGGTGTTGAGATGAGCCGCGCAAGGCGGCACCTTATGGCGGGTTTGGGATATTTTAAGAAGATGCTTGTCCAACAGATAAGGTCAGGCGATCCTTTTCAAACAGCTTGCTCTGAGGCGATGATGGTTCAACGGAGGAAAGCCTGGCCGCAACGGGTGTGCGGGAACCCCCAAAGTTTTCTTGGGAGCCCATGAATTGAGCCCTCAGCTTGGATTTGTCATTCTGGCTGTTCTTCTGGCTTGCGCATGCAGTGACGGCTTGGTGGGAAAGACATCAAGCGAAAAGCAAGAGGGTTACCTGCAAGAGTGTTCGGACGCGGAATATCGTGAAATTGCAGCGCATTATGCGCGGCAGATCGGGGTGGTTTCGCCGAGGGATGAGGTCGTCTTGGTTCTGGAAAAGTTTGCGACCGATCTGCATGCCTCACATAGACCTGGTCTTGAATGCAGTTATCGGGTCGCGGTTCGCGTGCCGATACCGCGACGGATCATTGAAATCTTTCCTGCCCCTGGGCCAGCCCCGCCCCAAGAGTTCACCGCACAGATTTTTTCCAATGGGAGGGTCTGCGTCAATTACAAGGACCCGGTGAATGACGGCGAGGCAGCGGAATTCGGCGTCCATGCTTGGAGTTGGGGCCCGGGAGACGGCTTGATGGTAGGAAGGATGATAAGGGTCTTTGACCCTGTGTGTTTTTCATTTGGTTAGGAAGCCCGTGTCGTGACGGCCGGGCACGATCTATCCAGCAAGGGAAAGACGTCCACCCTTGCCCTTTCGTGCCGTGCTGTCTGACCTGCGCCGCTGCCTGAGATCCGTTTCGGATTGGCGATGGTCCGTGACCACGGACCTGCGGGCAGGGGGGCAAAACGGTGCAGCACCGCATGTGGGTGCTGCACGATCTGTGTGGGGAGCCGGGGCGTTTCGATGCCCGGCCGGCCGCTTAGAAGCGGAGAGAGAACTTCACGCCACCATGGAGCGAGTTGACATTGCCGCCGATGCCGCCGACCTCGACCGAGCTTGCGAGCGACATGCCCGATCCGATGGACGTTTCGGCCCCCAGTTCAAGACGGCCTGTGACGCCGTCCTCGGCGATGAACTGCGATGCGAGGGCCAGCGAGCCATCTTGATCGAGCCAATCCAGATGGGCGCCGAAGCTGTAGGTGCCGGAGGGTGCGGTGGTGGTCAGGACCGCCCCGAAGGAGGCCTGCGTGAATTCGGAAACCCCGGTCGTTCCGGCCAGCGTGCCGCTGGTTCCATCACTGGTTTCCCGACCGTAGACCAGCCCGATGGTCGGGGTGATGACCATGTTGTCGGAGTAGGTCAGATCATAGCCGCCCTCGAAGGCCAGGGCCGTCAGTTCGACATCGCTCGACCCGGTGCCGCCGGCCGTCGTCTGGGTATAGTCGCCCCAGCCGAAGATGATGCTGGCATTGCCGTTCCAGTTGCCCGCGCGGTAGGCCATGTAGGGTTGCAGGTAGGTGTAGGCGCCATCCTGAGCGGTGCCGGTGTCGGTGGCATTGATGTCGGAATAGCCCAGGGACAGACCTGCCACCATGTCGGGGCCGATGGCGACATCGGCGCCGATGGCGAGGCCGGATCCTGTCACCACGGCATTGCCCGGATCGCGTTCGTCCAAGCGGAAGGCCGTAAGTTCAGCCCAAGTGTAGAGGCCGTCCGGGAAACCCGTCATGCCCTTGGATGAGGCCGTGATCTGAGAGCCTGAACGGATCTGTTGCAGGCTGGCGGCATCGCGGGTCGATAGGGAGACGGTGCCGACCTTCCGCGCAACACCGGCTGCATCGACGACGATCAAGCGGGCTGCGCCGCCGGAAGCCGACAGGAATTCTGCGAGATCATCGGTGGCGGGAACACCTGGCGGTCCGAAGATCGAAGAAAAGACCCCGTAAAGATCAAATGTCACCGTGATGTCACCAGCGGTGCCAAGGTTGTCATAAGGGGCAATGACCAGTTGATAGTCGCCTGCCACGGTCAGTGGGCCAGCTGGACCTTGCGCCAGGGTGAAGAATGGATCCACGCCGTTCGGATTTCCGTCGTAGAAGAATCCAACAGAGTTCGGGTCGAACGAGTGTGTTGAAAAGCTCGTTCCGGCACCGCTCGGGATCGTGGCGCCCTGCGTGAAGATGATGAAGTCCACGATCGAGACGCCTCCGGTGGTCCCGGATTGTGCTACGGCATCAACCCGAAAACCCGACGGGTCCGTGATCGTGATGGGAATGACGCGGAACGTGTAGCCCGGCGTCTGATAGGGTTGATCGCTATCCGTCACGGTCAATGTGAAGGTCTGATCCTGCGCGAAGGACGGCGCAGCCATCACGAGGCAGAGGGCCGTGGAGGCCTGCATCGCCTTTGCGAAAGCACGGTTCAGCATGTGACGATCCTTCCCAGCGGTTGTGTCAAGTGTCAGTCACGCGACCGTTATCATTTATTAACGCAGGGGAAAGCGACGGCGCAGCCCTTGATCAAAACGACACATGGATGTGGCCGTTGTGCAACTAGCCGCTGCAGCGCAGCGGGCGGGCCCCGCCGCCGGCAGCGTCAGTGCCTGACCTGTCCTGGAAAGGAGGTGCCGTCGGGACCGTGAGGGAGTGCCCGGTTGAACCTGCCAACCCTGCCGCAGAGGGATGCTGGATAGACGCTGTTTGGTTGAGGAATTTCCATTCTTGGAGGTCTTCGGTCGGCGTGCGGTGGGTTGGGCATCATCCCGGATGCTTGGCCGAATGCCGTTCGACAGGGGCGATCCACGCTGGATGCGGACCCGGACCCTGTGAATAAGTGCATAGAATTTAGGCGATTCTTGCAGATGCGGCAGATGATCCGCAGAAAATCGAGCGCGGTTGTAAGTGCAGGTTTACAGAATATGTTGCATAATTACAACGCCAATGACTGAGTAACAAATACTAATTCCGGGTGCGAAACTTTCGCGGAATGGTTGAATTCAGGCATGTGAATTTTCTCATGTCTTACCTGTCGAAGCATTCATTTTTCAGAGGCAGACCTAGTATGAAGATTCTGGCTGTTGATGACGACCGCGTGTTTCTGGAGATCCTCGATCACGCGCTGCGCACGAGTGGTTATGGCGATAACGAACTGTTGAGTTCCCCCCTACCGGCCCTGCTTATGCTGGAGAGCAGCTATGCTCATTTCGACTGCATCCTTCTCGACATCGAGATGCCGGGGATGACTGGCATCGAGCTTTGCGCGCGCATCCGGGCGTTGCAGGCCTATCAGAATACGCCGATCATCATGCTCACCACGCTTTCTGATCGGACGAACATCTACCAGGCCTTTGATGCAGGCGCCTCTGATTACATCACGAAGCCCATCAACGCGTTGGAGCTGCAAGCCCGGCTGGGTACTGTTCGGCGCCTTGTGGACGAACAGAAGCGGATCAAGCAGCTTGAGTATCAGGTGAAGGTTCGGTCCGGTTCGACCTATCTGGACTACACCTTTGACACGCCGATCATGATCCCGGATTTCGACCGCGGGATTGAGTTCCATGCCCTGCAGAACTATCTGCTCACGCTTGGCGTGAAGGGTCTGTTTTCAGTTTCGGCCTTCGCGATCAACATCGAGAACGCCACGACCATTTACCGGATGGTCGACAATATCGCGTTTCGAAGCATGCTTGCCGATGTGGCGTCTGTTCTTGGGGAGTGCATCAAGACGGAGAAGGTGCTGATTTCCTATGCGGGAAATGGCGCCTTTGTCGGTGTGATCACCGGGCGGACCGAGTGGCAGAACCATGCCCTTGAAATGGAGATGAATGACAAGATGGAGGATTTCCGCGCGATCTATACGTCGGATCGGCTGCCTTTGCCACGGATCCGGGTCAGCCCGATGGTCAGCAATTCCTTGTTCTCGCCAAAGCGGCCGTCGCTGATCCTTGACCGCGCGATTGCGGCGGCTGGTGCCAAGAACGCCATCCCGCGGATCGCGGTGGCCTAGGCGGGCCGTGCGCGGAGGCGCCAGACCGGGCGGTCTGGCGCCTCTGTCCGTTGTGGGCATCGCACCTGTGCGCGCGATTTGCCTGACCGCGCTGCCGGGTTGGGGCTGGCTCCGTCAAACGTGAACGAAAGGACCTTGACGGCGCTGGGATTCGCGGCGTTGTGGGGGCGAGTGTAAAGGACCCTGCCCATGCTGACACGACGCCATTTCATCATCACGAGCGCGGCGCTGTTCTCGCCCGCACTGGGGTTGCCAGAGCCTGCGCTGGCCCAGTCGCAAGAGGCGCAATGGGCGGCGTGGGATGCGCAGGTGCTGCCACCCGCCTATGATCCGGCGACGTCGAACCCGTGGGGGCTGCATCCCCGGTTGCTGCCGACGCGGGTGGAGGTGAAGGCCGGGCTGAAGGCGGGGGATATCCATGTCGATGCCATCGCGCGCTATCTGTATCATGTGCAGGGCGATGGCACGGCGATGCGCTATGGCGTGGCGATCGGGCGGGGCGGGTTGTACGAGCCGGGGTTCTTCCGCATCGGGCGCAAGGCCAAGTGGCCGCGCTGGACGCCGACGGCGAACATGATCGAGCGCGAGCCGGAGGTTTACGCGCAATATGCCGACGGGATGCCGCCCGGGCCGGACAATGCGCTGGGGGCGCGGGCGCTGTATCTGTATCAGGGCAACCGTGACACGCTGCTGCGCATCCATGGCACGCCGATCCCGCGGTCGGTGGGGTGGCGGGCAAGCTCGGGCTGCGTGCGGATGGTGATGGCCCATATCATCGGGCTGTATGAAGAGGTGGAGGTCGGCGTCTCGGCCTTTCTCTACCCTGCGGAAGAGGGCATCACGGCGCGCAGCTGAGGCGCGCCGTCCCGCGCGGCCCCATTCTGCGCGGCGGCGTCCGCTAGCCGCGCGTTTAACAGGCCGCGCGTTTAGCTGGCTGCGGTGCAGATCGGGCGGCCTTCGGGTGTGCGCAGGGGCAGCATAGTGGTTTCCACCTGGCCGTCATGTTCATACCAGTAGCAGCCATCTTCGGGCATGAGGCGGGCGGTGGCGAGGTTCTGCCACGGTGCGGCCACGGCGACCACCTCTTCCGGGAGGGGGGGGAGTTCGCCTTCGCCATTGGCGGTGGTGGAGACGCAGCCCGCGAGCAGGACCGGGATCAGGAGCGCGGAGAGCGGAAGGCGTGGCATGGTGTGATGTCCCCTTGGGTTTCGCCCTTCTGTGGCAGGCGGCGGCGGCGGCTTCAACCGGCTGTGTGCGGCGGGCCGGAACACGGTTGCGTGACCGCAGGCTATCCGGGCGCGGCGGTGGGTGGCAATCGGGGATGGGGCTGTGGTTTATGGGCCCAAACCATTTTCGACAGGAGCCTTTCCGATGACACAGCCCCGCCTGACGCTGAACGATGGTCGCACGATGCCGCAGCTGGGTTTCGGCCTGTGGCAGGTGCCTGCCGAGGAGACCGCGCGCGTGGTGCGCGAGGGCGTGGCGGCCGGATACCGGATGATCGACGGGGCGGCGATCTATGGCAATGAGGTGGGTCTGGGCGAAGGCCTGCGCAGTGCGGGCGTGGCGCGGGATCAGATCTTCATCACCACCAAGGTCTGGAATGACCGGCAGGGGCGGCAGGAGGCCGCGCGGGCGGTGGAGGACAGCCTGAGCCGTATCGGCCTGCCGCAGGTGGATCTGATGCTGATCCACTGGCCCTGCCCGGAGCAGGGGCTGTTCCTCGACACATGGAAGGCGCTGATCGAGTGCCGGGCGGCGGGGAAGGTGGCATCCATCGGGGTGTCGAATTTCCGCGTGGCGGATCTGGAGCGGATCATCGGCGAAACCGGGGTGGTGCCGGTGCTGAACCAGATCGAATTGCATCCTCGGTTGCAGCAGGCGGAGTTGCGGGCCTTCCATGCCAAGCACGGGATCGTCACGCAAAGCTGGACGCCGCTGGGACAGGGGCGTTCCTTCGAGGCGGCGCCGGTGCAGGCGGCGGCAGCGCGCACGGGCAAGAGCCCGGCGCAGGTGATCCTGCGCTGGCATCTGCAACTGGGCTGTGCGGTGATCCCGCGATCCACCCGCGCGGCCGGGCTGGCCGAGAACCTGGATATCTTCGATTTCAGCCTGACCGAGGCCGAGATGGCCGCCATAGCCACGCTGGAGGCGGGGGAACGCACGGGGCCTGACCCGGCGACGTTTAACTGAGGCGGACAACTGCGGCGGGCAGCGGGCGGGGTCAGGCGGCCTTGGGCGGTTTGGGCCAGTACTGGCGCGCGGCGGCGAGGGCGAATTGCAGGCCCAGACCGACGGCGAGGATCGCGGCATCGGCAAGGATGTTGACGCCTGTGACATGCTTGACGCCCTGCAGCCCGATGCAGAGCACCGATCCCAGCGCAAAGACCGGCAGCGCCTGACGGCCCAGCAGTTCGAACGGTGCGGCAAGGCGGTGGGCGCAGGCGCGGCGGATGAAGGCAAAGGATGACAGGAAATAGGCCAGCGCGAGGATGTGCAGAAGGCGCGGGGCGGTGACATAGGTCTTGTCGAAGGCGGTGATGTTCCACGGCAAGTGGAAGGTTTCCTTGGCAAGCCACAGGGTGTGGCCCGTGGCCTTGGACACGGCGGGGATCTGGACGGAAAAGGCCGCGTAGACGACGAGGAGGCCGCTTGCGATCTGCAGCCAGCGGCGGACCGGCACGAAGCGCCGCCCGTCCTTGAGCGCGACGCCCGTCAGCAGCCCGATGATGAAGATGAGTTGCCAGGTCAGCGGGTTGAAGAACCACACGCCTTGGGTGGGAAAGTTGGGCGGGCCAAGGTGGTAGAGGCCTGCCACCAGCCAGACAAGGATCGAGGCGGCCAAGAGCCAGAGCGGCGCGCGCCATGCCACGAAGAGCAGAACCGGGGTGATCGCGAGCAGCGTGAGGTAAAGCGGCAGGATGTTCACATAGCCGAACTGGTGGGTGAGGATGACAAGACCCACCAGCGTGCGCAGCGGATCGGTCCAGACCCATTTCATCTGGTTTTCAAACAGCACCTCGGCATTGCCGAGCCAGAGCGCCACGGCGGCGGCGATGGCGAGGGCGGCGAAGGTGGTGAGGATATGGACGAGATAGAGCGTCCAGACCCGCCGCCAGACGCGGGCGAGGCCGGTCCAGAGGCGCATCGACCTGTCGCGGAAATCGTTGGAATAGGCGAGGCCTGCCGCGATGCCCGACATCAGGACAAAGCCTTCGGCGGCGTCGGAGAAGCCGAAATTGCGGGTGGTGAAATCCTCGAACACCGTGCCGGGGACGTGATTGACGAAGATCATCACGAGGCAGATGCCGCGAAACACATCAAGGCGCGGATCGCGGACGGAACGGGCGGGCAGCGGAGGGGAGGACATGGTTCACCAAGGCGCCCGAAGCGGCGCGACGGGCGGGCTATTGCCCGCTTCGTGACGGTTCTGCAAGGGTTCCGTGACGGCGGTGGCAGAATGCTGCGCGGCGGCGCGGCTGATCAGGCGGCGTCGCGCTGATCGAGATCGGCGCCCCAACGGGTGAGGACGCGGTCATGCAGTGCCATGACGGGCGGTGCCTGCCGTTCGGCGGGCGTGGTGAAGAGCGTGGTGCGGCTGGGGCGCGAGGACCACGAGATCAGGACCGGCGCCAGCACCATGGGCAGCGCCACGGGCAGAAGCCACGGCACGAGCTGCGGCGAGAGCCACTGCGCGAAGGCCAGCACGATGCCGCCCGTCGTGACGATCCAGTGCGAGGCGGCCCAGGCATCGCGGAAGGACAGCGTGCCGTCGCCGCGCGTTTGGGCGGGCCAGCCGCCATCGGCCCCGCGCAGCACCTGCAGCACCGACCGGGTCTGGAACATCAGGAAGACCGGGGCGGTGATGGAGGAGAAGAGAAGTTCGGTCAGCGTCGATTGCAGGGTGCGGATCGCGCCGCCAAAGCCGCGCGTGCGGCCGCGCAGGGCGGCGTCGAGCAGGATCAGGAGCTTTGGCAGGAACAGCAGGCCGCCCACGCCCACGGCAAGAAGCAGCGCCTTGGACACCTGGCTGACCGGAATCACCGGGAAGGGCCAGTATTCGATGGGGAAATAGTCGATCGGCGGCGAAAAGAGCGGGGCCGCGATGGAGGCGGCGAGGAAGGCCAGCCAGAAGACCGGGGCGATGTAGGCGAGGATGCCTTGGAGGAAGACGAAGCGGCTCCAGGCCTTCAGGCCGGGGGCCATGAGGAGGCGGGAGTGTTGCAGGTTGCCCTGGCACCAGCGGCGGTCACGCTTGGCGTGGTCGATGATGTTTTCGGGCGCCTCTTCATAGCTGCCCGACAGATCGTCATCCACCCGCACGGTCCAGCCGGCGCGGGCGAGGAGGGCGGCTTCGACATAGTCATGGCTCAGGATATGGCCGCCGAAGGGCGGGCGACCGGCCAGTTCGGGCAGGCCACAGCTTTGGGCGAAGGCCTGCACGCGGACGATGGCATTGTGGCCCCAGAAGGGGCCGGTGCGGCCCTGCATCATGGCAAGGCCGCGGGCGAAGATGGGCGAGTAGAAGGCGCCTGCGAATTGCATGATGCGCCCGAAGCGCGACCGGGCGCGGATGACGGTGGGCAGGGTCTGCAACAGGCCCAGATCGGGGGCGGCCTGCATCCGGCGGACCATTTCCACCATCGTGTCGCCTTCCATCAGGCTGTCGGCATCGAGGATGATGGCGAAGGTATAGGCCGCGCCAGAGCGTTTGATGAAATCCTCGATATTGCCGGCCTTGCGCCCTTTGTTGTTGGTGCGGCGGCGATAGAAGATGCGGCCTTCGCCGTGGGTGTCGGCCAGAAGGCGCAGGAACCAGATGCGTTCGCTGGCGGCCACCTCTTCGTTGCGGGTGTCCGACAGGATGGCGAAGTGGAAGCGGTCGCGCTGGCCCGTGGCGCGGAGCGAGGCATCCATCGCGGCGATGCGGGCGAAGGTGGCGACGGGGTCTTCGTTGTAGACCGGCACGAGGATGGCCGTCATGCCCTGCAGGGGGCCAGCATCGCGCGGCACGGCGGGCGGGCGCGTTGTCAGCCCCGCCAACGCGGTGAAGGCGCCCCAGGCCAGCCAGAAGGTGGAGGCGAAGATGAGAAGGGCGCGCAGCACGTCGAAGGCATCAAAGCCATCCGACGCGCCGAATTGCAGGAACACGACAAAGCCAAGCCCTGCGGCAAGGATGGCGGCCGTCAGGGTGAGGGTGCGCGTCAGGAGCACCCGCCGGTCAAGGGCGGCCGGCGCCGCCACGGCCTAGTGACCTGCCTTGCGGACCCGGGTCAGCCGCAGCGCGGCCCACAGGCCGCCGCGTTGGGGCCTGTATTCCAGATCCTGCACCGGCATGGCGAGCGGTGCGTTCGGCAGTTTACCCAGTTCCTCGGCCAGATGGTCGAGGTCGAACTGTTCCGGTTTCGCGACTTCCATCATTGCGCGTTGATCCACTGATAGAGCCAGGTTTCCGTAAGGCGGCGGTCAAAGCCCGCCAGATGCGCCGAGAGCTCAACCACGGCGTCATCTTCGGCGGCAATGTCGATCACGAGACGCCAGATATCCGTCCCTGCGATCTTTTCCAGTACCTTGCTGGTCACTTCACCGTTGGCAATCGTTACAACCGCCTCGATTTCCGTATCGCCGCCGAGCGGCCCGATCAGGCCGCCGCGGTAATCTACGACGAATTTCCGCGTGCCCTGCTGGACCTCGACCCCGGCGAAACCGCCGTGGCCCGAGCGCGTTTCGAAAACATAGGCGAGGGGTTCGCCCGCGTCATGCGCGAGGTCACCCCAGTGCAGGCGATAGGCGAATTCCCGTGCATCGCCGGCCCGTGCGGGGGCTTCGGGCACCCAATAGGCGACGATGTTGTCATTCGCCTCGAGGTCGGAGGGGATTTCGACAAGGCGGACATTGCCGCGGCCCCAGTCGCCGATGGGTTCCACATCAAGCGAGGGGCGGCGTTCGTAGCGGGCGCCAGTGTCCTGATAGCTTTGGAAATCGCGGTCGCGCTGGTGCAGGCCGAAGCGGCGCGGCGCGGTTTCGGCGAAATAGCTGCCGGTCAGGCGGGGCGGGTTGTTCAGCGGGCGCCAGATCACATCGCCATCGGCGCGCAGGATGCGCAGGCCGTCGCTGTCATGGACGTTGGGGCGGTAGTCGTCGAACTCGGCCCGGTTCTTTTCCGAGAAGAGGAACATGGAGGTGAGGGGCGCGATGCCCAGTTCGGCCACGTCCTGACGGAAGAAGAGGCGGCAGGTCGTTTCCATCACCGTTTCGGCGCCCGGGGTGATGACGAAGCGGTAGGCGCCGGTGACCGACGGGCTTTCCAGCGTGGCATAGACCGTGATGCTAGAGCCGCCGTTCGTGTCGCGTTCCATGTAGAAGCGCGAGAAGCGGGGGAATTCCTCGCCCTGCGCGGTGGCGGTGTTGAGCGCGAGCCCGCGCGCGGAAATGCCGTAGGCCGAGCCGCGCCCGAGCGCGCGGAAATAGGAGGCGCCCACGAAGGCCACCAGTTCATCCCATTTGTCCGGGCGGTTCAGCGGGTGGTTCAGGCGGAAGCCCGCCACGCCGGGCAGTTCGGCATGTTCAGGCACGCGCTGCGCGAGTTCGTTGAGATATTCGAAATCGTCGGTCGAAAAGAGCATCTCGGACGCCATGCCGCCCGACACTTCGAACAGGCGGACGGGTTCGGGGAAGAGCCAGCCCATGTGGAAGGCCGCAAGGCGGAAGCGGGTCTTTTCGTCAGCCCAGCGGGAGCGCTTGTCGTTGAAGCGGATCAGGCGGTAATCGTCGTAATCGAGATCGCCCAAGAAACCTTCGGGCGCCGGGGCCGTGGCATGCGGCTGGGTGGACAGCAGGCGCATCTCTTCGGTCAGAAGGTCAAAAGAGAATTGCTGCGCTGCCGCAAGGGCCGGGGCTGCTGCCGTGGTCGTTTCTTGTGCAAAGACGCCATGCGGCACGGCGACCAGCGTTGCCGGGACGAGGGCGCCCGCAACAGCGAGGAGGTTCCGGCGCGAGATCCTGCCAGTCAGGGGGTCTGTCATCGTCATAGAGGTCTATAACCCAACGGTTTTTCTACCCGAACAGGACCGGGCGACTCAGCGCGGCATATAGGGGACAGGGGAAGCCGACTGCAAGGCGCGTTCAACTGCGCGTGAATGGCGCGGCATGAATTCGCCCAGGGTTGCGCCGTGAACTGCACAGAAAATGCACATATTTCATGCTGCAACTGCAAAATACTGCCAGTTTCAGGGCGGGGGACAGGCCACTGGCGCCGTGGGGCGCGACGGGGCGTGGCCGGGTGACGGCATTGCCGCCTTTTCCACCGATTGGCGCCGGGCCGGAGAATTGGCCAGAGCACTGGCCGGCGCACTGGCGGAAGGTTCATGTCCCATCCTTTAGATGGCGTTTGCACGAAGGGCGCTTGGGTGTAGCCTTCATGAGGCCCGGAGGCACCGTGCGAGGTGCTTTCGTATCGGGCAGGGGAGTGAGTGCCGACATGCCGTTTGGAGGCGAGCCTGTCCGATCGGGGCCGGAGGGTCTGTTCGCGCCGCTTGCGGTGTCGCGCGCGGGTTTCTTTGAGGTGGCGGTTCTGCAGGCGCCGCTACGGTCTTCGCTCATCTTCTTTTTCGGAATCGTGGGGCTGACGCTGTTTCTGGCGCTGGCCGAGGCGCGGGCAGTCGATAACGGCGCCGTGGTGGACCTGCTGCCGAGCGAGGCGGTCTTTGCCATCCTGATGGGGATGGTCGTGTTTCCCTTGCGGCTGATCTTCGTGCCGCTGGCCACCTATATCGTCGGCTTCACGCTGAGCTTTCTGCTGCGGCTGTGGCTTGAGGCGGATTATCTGCCGCCGGGCGGCAGCGCGGGGGTGGTGCTGGTCTGGTCGATGCTGCTGAACGCGGTGCCCGCGCTGATCGCGGGGCTGGCCGGGCGGATGATGGCCGAGCGATGGGCATCGCGGCAGGGGCGGCGGGTGATGATCCAGTCCTTGACGATGACGGCGACCTATCTGGTGCTGTCGGGCCTTGGCGTCTGGCTGGTGGTGACGCTGCTGTTCGAACCGGGCTGGCGCGGGATGACGGCCGGGGGAACGCTTGGCGCGCTGGAGGCGGGGCTGTTCCGGGCGGCGCGGATCGCGCTGTGCGGGGCGGTGCTGGCGCTTTTGCTGCTGGACCGTCCGACGCGGCGCAACCTGCGGGTGGCGTGGATCGTGCTGCCGGCCTTTGTGGTGCTGGGGGTGCTGCGGGTGCTGGGCTATGCGCTGCACCCGACGCTGGATGTGGAACTGCTGGCGCTGGCGGTGACGCTGATCGCACCGGTCTATGCGGCGGTGCTGGCCAATGTGATCGGGGTGGTGGCCTATGTGGCCATCACGGGCGAGTTCCTGGTGCAGATCCCGGTGCCGACGCCGGATGTGATGCGGCTGGAGATCGTTTCCATCCTGCTCTTGGGCCTGATCTATGTGCTGCTGTTGCAGCGGCATCTGTCGATGATCCAGCGGCGCGCCTATCGCCAGACGCTGCAGCGCATCGTGCAGGTGAACGATCTGGCGACCATCGGGCATTTCGTGGTGAACATCGAGACCGGCGCGGTCGTGGTGGATGATGTCGCGGCGACGATGCTGGGGATGCCCAACGCGTTCGACATCCAGCGGTTTCTGGAGCGGGTGTCGCCCGCCGATCGGGGGGCGATCGTCACCGCGCTGGGCGATCAAAAAAGCGAGACGCGGAGCCTGTCCTTTCTTCTGGCCGACGGGGCCGTCTGGGAGGAGGGCGCGCCGCGGAAGTATCTGACGGTGCATGCATGGTACGAGCGGCGCAAGGGCGAGCAGACCCGTGCTTATGGGGCGCTGATCGACCTGACGGCCGATCACATCCGCGAGGAGGCGCTTGCGCAGGCGCTGCGGCGGCTGTCGGATCAACAGGACCGTCAGACGCGTATGTTTTCCATCGTATCGCATGAGCTGCGGACACCGGCAGCGGTGATTTCGATGATGGTGGAAGAACTGGATGCGGGGGCGCGCTGGGCCGATATCGGCCCGCGCATCAAGGCGGTGAGCGAGCAGTTGCTGTCGGTTCTGGCGGATATGCGGCAGGCGGTGCGCCCGGAGGAAAACCTGCCCGTGCGGATGGATCCGTTCCAGCCCCGCGACGTGATGGAGACGGTGCGCAACACGTTCCTGCTGATGGCGGGGTCGAACGGGATCGAGATCGAGCTGGCGCTGGCGCCCGAGGCGGCGCAGACCCGCGTGTCGGATCGGGTGCGGCTGGTGCAGGCGCTGTCCAATCTGGTGAAGAACGCGATCCTTCATTCGGGCTGCCGCCGGATCACCCTGTCCTATGCCGAGGAGGCGGGGCTGGCCGGGCCGGTGGCGCGCTGGCGGGTGAGCGACGATGGCCATGGCATCCCCGAGGCGGCACGGTCGGAACTGTTCATCGCCTTTCGTCGGGGGGATGGCGCGCGCACGGCGCAGGTCGATGGGTCGGGGCTTGGCCTTTATGTCACGCGGACGTCGATCGAATTGCTGGGTGGGACCGTGCAGCACATGCATGGGGCCGAAGGGGGATCGGTCTTTGTCCTGACGGTGCCGCTGATCGAGGCGGCAGAGCCGGTGCAAGGCGCGGCGCCGGTACCGGCCGGGACAGAGCGCGACAGGGCCCCGCGGCCTGGATGGCGCGAGCGGCGGGTGCTGATCGTGGAGGACAGCGATCTGATCGGCGAGTTGCTGACGGCGCGGCTGAAGCGGGTATTCGGCGCGGTGGATTGGGTGCGCAACGGCAAGGAGGCGCTGGCGGTGTTCGACAGCCTGATGCCGGATATCGTGCTGACCGATCTGTTCATGCCGGAGATGGGCGGGGATGAGTTGACCGCCGCGCTGCGCCTGAAGGGGGTGACCTGCCCGATCATCGGCATGACGGCTGCGGCCATCGGCGATGAACGCACGCTGTTCGAGCAGGCCGGAACGGACCGGGTGCTGACGAAGCCCGTATCCACCCATCAGTTGATGGACGTGCTGGACGAGATGGAGCGCATCCGCGGCTGATGGTGGCGGGTGCATGGGGCGCGATCAGGAGGCGGGGCGCCCGGCCTCGGCCCGCAGGAGGGCCATCAGTTCGGCCAGCGTCTTGCGATAGCGTTCGTCGATCAGGCGGCCTTCGGCATCGAAGGCGCTGCGGGAATGGGCCACGGCCAGCTCTGGCCCGGTGATGAGGCGCGGGCGGAAGGGCGTGAGGCAGAGGCGGAGGGAGAATTGCGACCGTTCGCCCCCGGCGCGGCCATCGGCGGCGGACATGATGGCGACGGGCTTGTCGCGCCAGGCCGCGCCGGGCACGCGCGACACCCAGTCGAGCGCGTTCTTCAGCACGCCGGGCAGGGCCTTGTTGTATTCGGGCGTGGCGATGACGATGGCATCGGCGGCCTTGATCTGGGCGTGGAGCGTGGTGACGGCGGCAGGGAACCCATGGGTGATTTCGAGGTCTTCGTCGAAGAGGGGAAGGCGGAGGTCGGCCTCGGTATGGTGGGCGTCGCCAAAGGCGCGGCGGGCCTCGGCCAGCAGCAGGCGGTTGGTGGAGGCGGCGCGGAGCGCGCCGGCGATGCCGAGGAGGGTGAGCATGGGGTGGGCCTTTCGCGGGGAGTCTTGCCGGGGAAGGTATGGTGGGGGCGGGCGGCTGCAAGGGGCGGGGTAGGATGGGCACGATTGCCCATCCTACGCGGGCGTCACGACAGAAGCGGGCGGCGGAAGGTGAGCGAGGTGGGGCGGTCGTAGCCTGGATGGGCGGTGGCAGCGGTCTGGACAAATCCCATGCGGCGGAAGGCGGCGTGATTGGCGGTGAGTTCGATGCGGGTCTGCAATTCCAGCGCGGGCAGGCCCATGGCGCGGGCGCGGCTGGCCGCAAGGTCGATCAGTTGGCGGCCAAGGCCGCGGCCCTGCAGGGGCGGGTCCACCGCGAGCTTGCCGACATAAAGCGCATCAGGGCGCGGGCTGAGGAAGACGCAAGCCCCGGGCGGGGTGCCGATGGCCCAGACCTCGCCCGTGCAGGCCTGCGCGGCGATGCTGGTGGCGGTCAGGCTGTGGAGCGAGGAGGGCGGGTCGATCGCGCCCTCCATATAGCCGAAGGCGCGCTGGAGGAGCGCAAGCAGCGCGGGCCAGTCATAGGGATCAGTCGCCTGATGTGGTGGCATGGCGGGGAAGGCCGTCGTTGATATCGGACCAGGGTTGCTGTTCGGCGCAGTGGACATGGGCGGTGGGGCGGAAGGTTTCGGGACGGTCCAGCGTGCCGGCGTGGAAATGCGTCTCTCCGGGGAAGCGGGTGGCGCGATAGGCCATCGGCGTGCCGCAGGTGGGGCAGAAGAGCCGCTCCACATCCGGGGAGGAGCGGAAGATGGCCGGGGCGGCCCCTGTCCAATGCCAATTGCCATCGGCCACGCCGAAGAAAGAGGCGAAGGCCGCGCCCGTCGCGCGGCGGCAGCTTTCGCAATGGCAGTGCATCTGCCAGAGCGGGGTGGCGTCGGCGCGGTAGGTGATGGCGCCACAGAGGCAGCGCCCGGTGATCGGAACTTGCATGGCGCGATGCTACGGCGGCTTTTGCCCCGTGGGAAGCCCGCTGAACAGCCGTGGCTGTGGGGACGGGCGGGTTCCTGTCCGCCAGGCCACCCTGTGAGAGGCACGCAATATCTTGGGGATAAGGGCGCTGATCGGCCGAGATGCGGTGGGGGCATGGTTGACTGGCGGGGGGATCGGGGGAACGATGCGGGTTTGACGGAATCAACCTTGGATTACGGCCCTTGCGCTTTACCCGGCTGCGACTGAACGGCTTCAAGAGCTTTGTCGATCCCACGGATCTGGTGATCCATGAGGGGTTGACGGGCGTTGTGGGCCCCAACGGATGCGGCAAGTCCAACCTGCTGGAGGCGCTGCGCTGGGTGATGGGCGAGAACCGGCCCACGGCGATGCGCGGCGGCGGGATGGAGGATGTGATCTTTGCCGGCGCCGCGACGCGGCCCGCGCGGCATTTCGCGGAAGTGGCGCTTGTCATCGACAATCAGGACCGGCTGGCCCCGTCGGGGTTCAACGATGCCGACCAGATCGAGATCGTGCGGCGGATCACGCGGGATGCGGGATCGGCCTACAAGGCCAATACCAAGGATGTGCGGGCGCGCGATGTACAGATGCTGTTTGCCGATGCCTCGACAGGGTCGCACAGCCCGGCGCTGGTGCGGCAGGGGCAGATTTCCGAACTGATCAATGCCAAGCCAAAGGCGCGGCGGCGGGTGCTGGAGGAAGCGGCGGGCATTTCGGGCCTTTATGCGCGGCGGCATGAGGCGGAGTTGAAGCTGCAGGGGGCAGAGCAGAACCTGACCCGCGTGGATGACGTGCTGGAGCAGTTGGCGCAGCAACTGGCCACGCTGACCCGGCAGGCCAAGCAGGCGGCGCGCTATCGCGAGATCGGCGAGGAGTTGCGGCGGTCGGAGGGGATGCTGCTGTTCCGGCGCTGGCGCGAGGCCGATCTGGCGCGGGCCGAAGGCGAGGCGGCGCTGCGCGAGCGGCTGATGGCGGCGGGGCAGGCCGAGGCGGCGGCGCGGGCGGCGGGCAAGGCGCGCGAGGCGCGCGAGGATGTGCTGCCCGGGCGGCGCGAGGAGGAGGCGATTGCATCCGCCATCCTGCAGCGGCTTGTGGTGCAGCGCGACGGGCTGGCCGAGCAGGAGGCGCGGGCGCGGCAGACCATCGACACGCTGCGCGGGCGGATCGAGCAGCTGGTGCGCGACATGGAGCGCGAGGCGGGGCTGAACCGGGATGCCGGCGAGACGATTTCGCGGCTGGACTGGGAGATCGAGCAACTGGCGCGCGCCCATGACGGGCATGATGAGCGGCTAGCCGAGGCGGCCGAGGCGGCGCGCGAGGCAGGGGCGCTCTTGGGTGAGCGCGAGGCGATGCTGGCGCAGGCGACAGAGGATGCAGCACGCCTTGCGGCGCGGTATCAATCGGCGCAGCGCCTGCTGTCGGATACGCGGGGCGTACTGGAGAAGGCGGAGGCGCAGGCCGAGGCGGCGCGAGCGGCGGTGGAAGGGGCGTCGGAGGCGCAGGCGCTGTCGGCCGAGGCGTTCGAGGCGGCGGAAGAGGCGCAACAGATCGCGGTGGCGCAGGCCGAGGAGGCCGAGGCCTTGCTGGAGCAGGCCGAGGCGGCGCGGGCCGAGACGCAGGGGCGCGAGGCCGAGGCGCGGGCGGCGCGGTCAGCGGCAGAGGGTGAGGCCAACGCGCTGCGCGCGGAGGTGGCCGCGCTGGCGCGGCTGGTGGAGCGGGAATCTTCGGCGGGGACGCAGCTTCTGGACCGGCTGGAGGTGGAGCCGGGGTTTGAAAAGGCCTTGGGCGCGGCGCTGGCCGATGACCTGCGCGCGCCGGAAGTGGGGGCGGAGGCGCGATCGGGCTGGGCCCTGCTGGCCGATTATGATGCGCCGCAGGCGTTGCCGGGCGGTGTGGTGCGGCTGTCCGTCCATGTGAAGGCGCCCAGCGTGCTGGCGCGGCGGTTGGGGCAGATCGGGCTGGTGGACCGGGCGCAGGGGGCGGCGTTGCAGGCCGCGCTGTTGCCGGGGCAGCGGCTGGTGTCGAAGGAAGGCGATCTGTGGCGCTGGGACGGGTTCCGCGCGGGGGCGGAGGATGCGCCCTCGGCCGCGGCGCTGCGATTGCAGCAGTTGAATCGGCTCGTGCAGTTGAAGCGCGATCTGGAAGAGGTGGCCGCCAAGGCCGAGGGCGCGCGACAGGCGCATGAGGCCTTGCAGGGGCGGCTCATGGATCTGTCGCGCGCCGACCAGTTGGCGCGGGACGCGCGGCGGGCGGCGGATGGGCGGGTGACGGAAGCGAACCGCGCGGCAGCGCGGGCGGAAGCCGACCGGTCCATCGCGGCGGGCAAGCTGGAGGCGGCCCGGCTGGCGGTGGCGCGCTACGAGGATGAGGCGATGGCCGCGCGGGCGCGGCTGCGTGAGGCCGAGGCCGCGATGGGCGATCTGGGCGATCTGGAGGCGGCGCGGAGCGCGGTGGAGGCCGCGAAGGTGGTGGTCGAGGCGGCACGGCTGGCCATGCTGACGCGGCGGTCGGGGTTGGACGAGGTGCGCCGCGAGGGCGAGGCGCGGGTGCGGCGGCGGCAGGAGGCGGTGAAGGAGCTGTCGGGTTGGAAGCACCGGCTGGAGACAGCCGAGCGGCGCATCGCGGAACTGGCGGAGCGGAAGGCCGAGACGGAGGAAGAACTGGCCGAGGCCAGCGCCGCGCCGGAAGAGATCGCGATCAAGCGCGAGGAACTGGCCGAGGCGATTGCGGCGGCCGAGGCGCGGCGGCGGGTGGCCGCCGATGCGCTGGCGGAAGCCGAGGGCGCCTTGCGCGAGGCGCAACTGGCCGAGCGCGAGGCCGAGCGCGCGGCGGGCGAGGCGCGCGAGGCCCGCGCCCGGGCCGAGGCGCGGATGGAGGCGGCGCGCGAGACGGTGGCCTATGCCGCCGAGCGCATCATGGAAGAGACGGAAAGCACGCCTGCGCAACTGCTGGAGACGTTGAAGGCGGATCCGGAGCGGATGCCGGATGCCGAGACGCTGGAGGCCGAGGTGAACCGTCTGAAGCGCCAGCGCGAGGCACTGGGGGCGGTGAACCTGCGGGCGGAGGAGGATGCCAAGGCGGTGTCGTCAGAGTATGACACGCTTGTGGGCGAGAAGGTCGATCTGGAAGAGGCGATCAAGAAGCTGCGCGCCGGGATCGCAGGGCTGAACCGCGAAGGGCGCGAGCGGCTGTTGACGGCGTTCGAGCAGGTGAATGCCAATTTCAGCACGCTGTTCACCCATCTGTTCGGCGGTGGCGAGGCGCGGCTGGTGCTGGTGGAAAGCGATGACCCGCTGGAGGCGGGGCTGGAGATTATGTGCCAGCCGCCGGGGAAGAAGCTGGCGACGCTGTCGCTGCTGTCCGGGGGTGAGCAGACGCTGACGGCGCTGGCGCTGATCTTCGGGGTGTTTCTTGCCAACCCCGCGCCGATCTGCGTGCTGGATGAGGTGGATGCGCCGCTCGACGATGCCAACGTGACGCGGTTCTGCGATCTGTTGGACGAGATGGCGCGGCGGACGGAGACGCGGTTCCTGATCATCACGCACCATGCGGTGACGATGGCGCGGATGGACCGGCTGTTCGGCGTGACGATGCAGGAGCAGGGCGTGAGCCAGTTGGTGAGCGTGGACCTGAAGAAGGCAGAGGCGCTGGTCGCGTGACGCTGGAGGCGGCATTGCGCGCCGCGGGCTGCGTAGGCGTGGAGCGGGTGGGGGCGGTGGTCTTTGCCCGCGACGGCGCCGAGGCGCCGGAGTTCGTGGCCGAGGAAGCGGACGGGCGGGTTCTGTTGCGGCTGCGCTTTGCGGTGCGGGCGGCAGAGGCCGAGCGGGCGGCGTGGATGCGCGCGCATCCCATGGGTCGGCTGGCGATTGCGGAGGGGGAGACGGAGCTATCCCTTGCGCTGCCGGACGGGGCCGATCTGGCGGCGGGATTGCAGGATTGGATCAGGCTGACACGGGCAGCGGCGCAGGCGGCGGTGGTCTGGCGGCGGCGGCAAAAGCCGCTCTATGGGATGTGATCCCTAAGGTTTTATTCACATTCGCAGGGCTAACCTTCGCCCGCCGCAATCCTTTGCGGTGAACGGAGGTGAGCACCCTGAACATACAGGACTATCGCAAGTGGATGGTCGTGATTGCAGCGGGAACGCTGCTGGTCTCCATCTTGCGCCTTTGGATCGGGCAGTGAGCCTGTGAAAAAGGAAACCCGGCGCAGTAGCCGCTGCGCCGGGTTGTTATTTGGAGATTGTCCTGAACATTGACTATCGCACCAATGAAGATGGAAGCGGGCGCGGCGTTTGTAAAGTCTTGCCTGTGGCGTTGGTTAACGGGGTGTGTCGGAAATGGGATTGCCGGGGCAGGGCCAGCGCGGCAGGGTTTGCGGGGCGAAGCGGGGCAGATGTGATGCGGGACGAGGCGGTTCAGCGGTTTCTGGATGCGGCGGAGCGGGCGCTTGTCGCCTCGGTGGAGCCGGGATCGGCGGCAGAGGCGGCCTGTGCGCGGCTGTTTGCGCGGTGCCGCGCGCAGGAGGGCCGGGCGCAGGTGCCGGAGCCTGTGGCGCTGCCGGTCTGTGGCTGGCTGGAGCCTGCGCTGGATGCCGCCGAGGGCGGGCCACGGGCGGCGGTGGCGGATGCGCTGGGGGCGCTGGTGGAGCGGCTGGAATGGAAGCGGCGGGCATCGGCAGACCCGGAGGATCGGGCCTTCTGGGAGGGTCATGCCAATGCGATGATCCTTGGCCCAGGAGGGCTGGAGGTGCGGGATGATCTGTGGATCGGGGCCACGGTGATGGCCCCCGGCGTGACCTATGTCGATCACGACCATCCGCCGGAGGAGGTGTATCTGTCGCTGGCCCCCGGCGCATGGTGGAACAGCGACATGGACTGGACCGATCCGGGGGCGACCGGCGTGATCTACAATCCGCCCGGCATTCGCCATGCGATGCGGTCGGGGTCTGGCCCGTTTCTGGCGCTGTGGTTTCTGCCGGTCTGACGCGGGTCAGAGCCGGTTGAGCAATTCCACGGTCGGCCAGGCGTCGGCGGGAAGGCCGAGGCGGGCCTGTTCCTTTTGCACGGCCACGCGGGTGCCTGCGCCGAGGATCCCGTCCACCGCGCCCACGTCATGCCCGAGCGCGGTAAGGCGGGTTTGCAGGGCCTTCATCTGATCGAGGCTGAGGGCGGGGTCGGGATTGCCCGCAAGATAGGGTTCGGCCCCCATCAGGCGGGTGCCGAAATAGGCGGCGGTGGTGACGTAGACGAAGCTTTTGTTCCAGTCGAACAGCGTGCGGAAATTCGGGTAGACGAGGAAGGCCGGCCCCTTGCGCCCCTGCGGCAGCAGGATGGAGGCGGGCAGGCCGTTCTGGACCACGCCGTTGCGGATTTGCACGCCCATGGCGGCCCATTGTTCGGCGGGCAGTTCGGTTTCCAGCCCGGTGAGCGACCAGTCGAAGGTTTCGGGAAGCATCACCTCTTGCATCCACGGCTCGCCCGCGCGCCAGCCGTGGTATTGCAGCATCTTCGCCCCGGAGAGGAGTGCATCGGGGACCGAGGTTTTCAGCGTGATCAGACCATCGCCATCGCCATCCACCCCGCGGGCAAGGATATCGCCCGGCAGCATCTGGACCATGCCGATCTCGCCCGCCCAGGCGCCGGTGGTATCAAGGTCGAACTCGCCCAGACGGTACATTTCCAGCGCGGCCAGCACCTGCGGGCGGAACAGATCGGGGCGGCGGCAATCATGGGCGAGGGTGACGAGCGCGCGGCGGGTGTTGAAAT
Organism: Paragemmobacter ruber; assembly: GCF_009908315.1. GTDB lineage: Bacteria > Pseudomonadota > Alphaproteobacteria > Rhodobacterales > Rhodobacteraceae > Paragemmobacter > Paragemmobacter ruber. The sequence continues at coordinate 1,008,382 of NZ_JAAATW010000001.1, read as the reverse complement.
CGCCCTGCACCGCGCCGTAATCCGTCTCGAACGCCCAGAAGGCGAGGAGGATGCCGCGCGAGACGCCGTAGTCTGCTTCGGCCTTGTCAAAGATGGCGTCCCATTGATCGGCGAGCGCGCGGCCCCGGACGAGGCGATCACGCGAGATCAGGCTTTGCGAAAACTCCAGAAAGCTTTTGCGGAACACACCTTGCGAGCGGTCGGCCTTCAGCACGCGGGGATCGGGGGAGAGGTCGGCGAAGAAGGCAGCGGCGGTGTCTTGGGGGATGCCGTTGGCGACCGCCTCGGCCTTTGTTGCCGTGACCCAATCGGCAAAGTCCCCGCCGCAGGGAAGCTGGGCGAGGGCGGGGCTGGCAAGGCAGCAGGCAAAGAGGGCGGCAGCGAGGCGCATGAATAGCTCCTGGAAATGCGGGGGGAGGGTAGGGGGCGTGGCGCGCGGGCGCAACGGTGGGGTTGATCAGAAAAGCGCGATCACGGCTGTGAGGGCGAGCATCGCCCCCCAGGCGCGCCAGAGGGCGGATACGGCGGCGTCGATCTGGTCGGGGCCGGGATCGCGGCGGCCCTCAGCCCAGACCCAGGGGTAATCGCGCATCTCGCCGTGATAGGCGCGGGGGCCGGAAAGGGCGGTGTTGAGGATGACGGCCATCGCTGCCTCGGGCCAGCCGGCGTTGGGCGAACGGTGGAGGGGCGCGTCGCGCAGGATCGGGCGCGGGTCCGTCCAGCCGTGGGTGAGGGCGAGGAGGAGGGCAGTAAGGCGCGCGGGGATGAGGTTGAGGAGGTCGTCGAAACGCGCGGCGGCCCAGCCGAATTCTTCATGCCGGGGCGTGCGGTGGCCGATCATGCTGTCGGCGGTGTTAGTGATCTTGTAGAGCATGAGGCCCGGCAGGCCTGCGATCAGGAACCAGAAGGCCGGGGCGATGACGCCGTCGGAAAGGTTTTCGGCTGCGCTTTCGATGGCGGCACGGGAGATGGCGGGATCATCGAGCGTGGCCGTGTCGCGGCCCACGATCATGGATACCGCGCGGCGGCCGCCTTCGGTGGACAGGCGCAGCGCATCGGCCACGGCCTGCACATGCTGGACCAGCGATTTCTGGGCAAGGAGGATGGCGGCGGCGATGATTTCGAGAAGGCCGAAATCGGGGATTGCGTGGATCAGCCAGCCCAGGGCGAGGGCAGCCGCGCCGAGGGCGGCCATGGTGGCGGTGCCTTTCAGGCGCCTGTGAGCGCCGCTGTTGAAGCGGCTGTCCATCCAGCCGATGGCGCGGCCCATCAGGACCGCCGGATGGGGGAAGCGGTCCCAGAGCCATTTCGGTTCGCCCAAGGCTGCATCAAGGAGGAGGGCGGGCAGGAGGAGGGTCGCGCTCATGTCAGGGCCTGTTCCAGACGGTTCCAGCCTGCGCCATCGGGCAGGCCGAGGCGCAGCCAGCGGGTGGAATAGGGGAACATGCGGCTGAGGATGCGGTGGCGCGCGAGGCGGTCTTGCCAGAGGGCGGCATCGGGCGTGTCGTAGAGGCGGAAGAGCGTGGTGCCGCCGAGGGGTGTGGCGCCAGCGGTGGCGAGGAGGGTGTCGAGGCGTTGCGCATCGGCGGCAAGGCGGCTGCGGGTGGCGGCGGCCCATGCGGGATCGTTCAGCGCGGCGGTGGCGATGGCCAGCGTGGGGCCGGGGACGGCCCAAGGGCCGATCATCGGCTTGAGCCGGTCGATCAGCGCGGGGTCACCGATGGCAAAGCCGAGCCGGGCGCCGGCGAGGCCCCAGAACTTGCCGAAGCTTTTCAGGATCAGGGTGCCGGGGCGGGTGGCTTGGGCCATGTGGGTGGCGTCGGGGGTGACGTCGCAGAAGCTTTCGTCGATCACCGCGAAGGAGGTGGCGGGCGCGGGGTGGAGGCGGCCGTCGGGGTTGTTGGGGTGGACGATGACGCGGGCGTCAGTTGCGTCATCTGTGGCGTCATCTGTCACAGCCCAGCCGCAGGCGCGGAAGGCGCGGGCGTGTTCGTTGTAGGTGGGGGCGGGGATCGCCACGCGGGCGGGCGGCAGGAGCGCGGGGATGCGCGCGATCAGGGCCGAGGCGCCGGGGGCGGCGATCAGCGCCGCTTTGTCGGGGACGTGCCAGAAACGGCGGGCGGCCTGTTCCAATGCGGCGAAGGCGGCGCGGTCGGGCAGGGCCGTCCATGCGTCCGCAGGCAGGGACGGGATCGGGTAGGGGCGCGGATTGATCCCGGTGGAGAGGTCGAGCCAATCGGCGCGACTGCCGCCCCAGCGGGCGCAGGCGGCATCAATGCCGCCGCCATGGTCGGGTTCTGCGATTCGCGTGTCAGCCGTGGTCATGCGGGCAGAAACCCCATTGCGGCGCGGCTGTCCATCGCCCTGCCGTATCGGCCCCGCGCGGCGGTACAGGGCGGAATGGGGGCGGGATGCGGCAAAAGGGCCACGGTCTGTTAACATCACTGTTACGCCTTGCCGTTTCCTTGATTTGGCCAGTCTGCGACGCAGACTTTGATCGGGGAACGGAGGGCGCGATGCTGGAGTTTCTGCCGAAAGAGATACGCGACGGGCTGGAGATGGCGCGCAAGCGCGCCTTGCGCCGGAAATCGCGTCTGCGGGTGCAGGTCGGACATGCGACCTTTCCCATCCTGCGCTTCTGGGATCAGGGCTTTGCGCTGGACGCCGATCTGACGCCCAATCTGCGCGGTCTGGTCGATGTCTATGACGGTGCGAACCACATCTTTCAGTGCCTGATCGTCGCCTCGGTCACCGAGAATGGCGAGGTGGTCTGCGAATTCAAACGATCGACCGCCGTGCTGGACCGGCCCGCGCTGGACTATTGGCGCGACGAGAACGCGCCGGTGGGTTATCTGCCGAAAGCCTGAGGCAGGTTTGCCGCGACGGTGAAGCCCGGGGGGATGCTGTCCTGCCCGGAAAGGATGAGATCGGCCATTACGCAGGCGACCTTGGGCGCCATGCCGAAACCGATCTTGAAGCCGCCATTGGCGATGAAATGGCCCGGCCTGCCGGGCCATGCCCCCAGCATCGGCGCGCGCGAGCGGGCGCGGGGGCGGATGCCGGCCCAGCGGTCGATGACCGGCGCCTGTGACAGCGCCGGAAGGGCGGCACGGGCCCGGGCGAGGATGGCGTCAAGCTGGGCGTCAGTGGTGGCTGGGTCGGCCCAATCGTTTTCGGACGTGGAGCCGATGGCCGTGGTGCCATCGGCATGCGGCACGATGTGCAGTGCATCGGCGAAAAGCTGGGGCAGGTCGCGGGCATCGTAGCGCAGGAGCAGCGCCTGACCCTTGACGCCCGCGCCCACGGGATGCGCGAAGGCGGTGTTGAGGTCGAGAAGGCCGGGGTAGCCGGTCGCCCAGAGGGTGGGGCCTTGGGATATGTTGCCTTGTGGGGTGGGGTCGCCGATCTGGATTTCGGCCCCTTTGGCCCGCAGCGCGGCGGCGAGCGCGGCCACGGCGCGCCGGGGGTGCAGGCGGGCGGTCAGCGTGTCGTGGATCAGGTATCCCGTGGGGCTTTGCGGCGCCCACGCGGCGCCCGTGGCGGGGATGACGCGCCATGCGGCGCGACCTTGCCAGAGGGTTTCGGCCTCTGCGATGCGGGCGCGGGCATTGGTCAGCGCACGGTCATCCGGGATGGGTTGCAGGCGGCCCGATTGCAGGTAGCCGGGATCGGTGCCGCCGGTGGCGGCGACCTCGGCCCACCAGCCGGGGGCCATCAGCAGGCTTTCCAGTTGGAACTGCTTCTTGTCGTTCCAGTTTTCCGGCACATGCGGGGCCAGCGCGCCCACCAGCCCGCCCGAGGACCCCGCGCCAAGGGCGTGGCGTTCGATCAGGCGGACGCGGGCGCCGCGGCGGGTGGCCTCCCACGCGCAGGCAAGGCCGAAAATGCCCCCGCCCATGACCGTCAGATCGTGACTTGCCATTCCCCGCGCCCTTCCCCATGGTCTGCCGCGACTGCGGGATCTAGGGCAAATGGCGGGCGCGGAACAGGGCGAGGATGGGCTGGACTGGCGCGACGGCATCGTGCCGGTGTCGCGGCGGTTTGATGATCCGTATTTTTCGCTGGCGGACGGTCTGGCGGAGACGCGGCATGTCTTTCTGGATGGCAACGGGTTGCCCGCGCGGCTGCGGGACGGGTTCCATGTGGCGGAACTGGGGTTCGGCACGGGGCTGAACCTTCTGGCGCTGTGGCTGTGCTGGCAGGGGATCGGCGCGCCGGGCGAGGTGCGGTTCACGTCCTTCGAGGCCTATCCGATGGTGGCCGAAGAGATGGCGCGCGCCTTGGCAGCCTTTCCCGAGGCGGCGGCGGTGGCGGGGCCGCTGCTGGCGCAGTGGGCGGCGGGCGCGCGGGAGATCACGCTGCCGGGGCTGCGTGCCGAGATCATCCTAGGCGATGCGCGCGAGACGCTGCCCGCTTGGCAAGGTGTCGCGGATGCGTGGTTTCTGGACGGGTTTTCGCCTGCCAAGAACCCGCAGATGTGGTCGGACGAATTGATGGCGGCGGTGGCGGCGCATACCGTTCCGGGCGGGACCTTTGCCACCTATACGGCGGCGGGCCATGTGCGGCGCGCGCTGACGCAGGCGGGTTTTGCCGTGGAGCGGCGGGCCGGACATGGAAGGAAGCGGCATATGACGGTTGGCGTTCTTGCGGGAGCCCGGGCATGACGGCCTTGCCGAAACTGGACCGCCACAGCAACGCGACGGTGCAGAACACCACGCTGGGCATATGGCTGATGGTCGCGACGACGGTGGTCTTTGCGGTGCAGGACGGCATCTCGCGCCATCTGGCGAGCGAGTACAACGTCTTTATGGTGGTGATGATCCGCTTCTGGTTCTTTGCGGCCTTTGTCATGGCGCTGGCGGCGCGGGATGCGGCGAAGCAGGGGGTAGGGCTGGGGGCGACGGTGCGGTCGCGGTTCCCGTGGCTGCAGGTGATGCGCGGCCTTCTGCTGGTGACCGAGGTCTGCGTGATGGTGCTGGCCTTCGTGAAGCTGGGGCTGGTGGAAAGCCATGCGGTGTTCACCTGCTATCCGCTGCTGATTGCCGCGCTGTCGGGGCCGATCCTTGGCGAAAAGGTGGGCTGGCGGCGCTGGACGGCGATCCTGATCGGGTTCGTGGGCGTGCTGATCATCCTGCAACCGGGATATGGGGTGTTTTCGCCCTGGGCGCTGGTGCCGCTGCTGTCGGCGCTTCTTTTCGCGGTCTACGGGTTGATGACGCGCTATGTGGCGCGGGGCGACAGCGCGGCGGTGTCCTTCTTCTGGACGGGCACGGTGGGCGCGGTGGCGATGACGCTGGTCGGGGTGTGGTTCTGGGAACCGATGACGGCGCCCGATTGGGGCTGGATGGCGGCGCTGTGCTGCACGGCGATCGTGGGGCATTGGCTGCTGATCAAGGCCTTTGCGGTGGCCGAGGCGTCGGCCATCCAGCCCTTTGCCTATCTGCAGCTGGTCTGGGCGTCAGGCCTTGGCCTGTTCCTGTTCGGCGAGGAGTTGCGCACGAACGTGGCGATCGGGGCGGGCCTGGTGGTGGCGGCGGGGCTGTTCACGCTGTGGCGGCAGCGGGTGCGCGAACGCGGCGCGTGATCAGCGCGACGGGCGGTTGAGAAGGTCGATCAGCCGCGCCCGGGCCTCGGGCAGGGGGCGGCCGTTCAGCACGGGGTCCAGCCCGCGCATCAGGAAATGCCCGGTGAGAGACAGGCCGGCGGCGATGTCGGCGGGGCTGGCCGCGCCCTGCCCCATCAGGGAAGCCGGCAGGGGCAACAGGCGGCTGGCCCAGTCGCCCGCCCCCGCCCGGCTGACAGCGCGGCCCGTCTTGGGCGAGACATAGGCCAGATCATCGCGCGCGCCGGTGACGGCGCAGGTGGCAAGGTCAAGGCCGAAACCCAGTTCGTCGAGCAGCAGCATCTCCCAGCGCAGGTAATCGGGGGGCCAGTCCGTACCCCGGTCGAGCGCATCAAGCAGCGGCATGGTCGCGCGCCAGAGCAGAGGATGCGCCTCGCGTTCAGGCAGGGCGACGCGCAGGAGGGCGCAGACGGCGTTCAGCCCGGCCAGCGCCAGCCGGTCGGACAGCAGCGCCGCCCGGGCGCGCAAGGGTTCCACGGTGAAGGCGCCGATGTGATCGTCCAGCCGGGCCCGCCAAGTGACATCCAGTTGCGCGCCGGGCTGCAGAAGGGGCGCGATACGGCGGGATGCGCCACCGCGCACGACCCCGGCATGGCGGCCATGTTCGGCAGTGAAGACCTCTATGATCGCCGCGCTTTCGCCGTGGGGTCTGACCGACAGGAGCGCGCCTTCGTCCCGCCATTCCATGGGGCGACTATCGGCGCGGGGCGCGGGAAGGGCAAGTCAGTCTGACAGCCCCGGCTTATCGAGAAGGGTGCGCCCCTGCCGATCTTCCACCTCGATCACCCAGAGATCGGGGTCGCGGTCGCGCTGGCGGCGGAGGGTGGCGTCCACCTCCGCCTCGGGCCCCTCGGCCAGCGTGACCCAGACCCGTGTGCCCGTCATCAGATCAAAGCTGCGCTGCATGGCGCAGGCCTGCCCGTCCAGCGTGGCGCATTTCACGATCACCGCGCCTGCGGTCGCATCGCCCTTGGCCGTCACATAGACCGGGATATCCGCCAGCCGCAGACGCGTCAGATAGGCAGATACCCAGAGGTCGGTCGTCAGGCGCAAGCCTTGCTCCTTCACCTTGGCGAAAACACCCTCGGGGGGTCCGGGGGGCGAAGCGCCCCCGTGGCATCCACCCCGAGCTTCAGTCGCCGTCCTTGAAATCCAGCCCCATTTCCGAATAGCGCTCGGCCTCTTCCTGCCAGTTGGGGCGGACCTTCACGGTCAGGAACAGATGCACGGGCCGGTCGAGGAAGGTGGCGATCTCGGCCCTTGCCTGCTGGCCGATGGCCTTGATCGTCTCGCCCTTGGCGCCCAGCACGATGCCCTTGTGGCCATCGCGGGCGACATAGACCACCTGGTCGATGCGGGTGGAGCCGTCGGGGCGATCCTCCCATTTCTCGGTTTCCACCGTCAGTTGGTAGGGCAGTTCCTCATGCAGGCGCAGGGTCAGCTTTTCGCGGGTCATCTCGGCCGCGATCATGCGCATGGGCAGGTCGGCGATCTGGTCTTCGGGATAGAACCACGGGCCTTCCGGCACCTCGGCCGCCAGCCATTCGCGCAGGTCATCCACGCCATAGCCGCGTTCGGCGCTGATGAGGAAGGTTTTCGCGAAGGCGAAGGCGTCGTTCAGCTTGGCGGTCAGGGCGAGCAGGGTTTCGGCCTTGACCTTGTCGATCTTGTTCACCGCAAGGGCCACGGTGGCGGTGGAGGGGATCTTGTCCTTGAGGTTGTCGATGATGGCCTGCACGCCTTCGGTCAGGCCGCGATGCGCCTCGACCAGCAGAACGATGATATCGGCATCCGCGGCCCCGCCCCAGGCGGCGGCGACCATCGCGCGGTCAAGCCTGCGGCGGGGGCGGAAGAGGCCGGGCGTATCGACGAAGACGATCTGCGACTGCCCCTCCATGCAGACACCCCGGATGCGGGCGCGGGTCGTCTGCACCTTATGGGTGACGATGGAGACTTTGGCGCCCACCATGCGGTTCAGAAGCGTGGATTTCCCGGCATTGGGTTCGCCGATCAGGGCGACGAAGCCGGCGCGGGTTTCGGTCGTCATCAAATGTCCTCATTTCGCTGCGTCCTTTCGCTTACTGGAAACTCGGGAAAGGCGCCAGATTTATCAGGCCACAAGGAAATGCCATGCTCAGGTCACAGTCAGCGGGACGACTTGCATCCGACACGACTCACCGAGAATTTTTAGATGCGACTGTTTCGATCCCTTTTCCGCAGCCTCTTCGCTCCACAGCATCCCAAAACCTTGACTACGCCTGAGGTCGAGATCCTTCCGAGGTTTCGTCCTCTCGAGCAGGCATCGCGTGCGCCCTTCTCTCCGGCAGCTTCGGTATCGCCGATTGCGCGATCCGTCCCGCCGCCACCTGCCCCTTATGCGGAGCAGCGTGTCATTCGAGGGCGCTGCTGGGTGGTGGACGGCGATACGATCGTGATTGACAAGATCCACATTCGGCTTTCCGGCATCGACGCACCGGAACTGGATCATCCTTTGGGGCAGAGGGCGAAATGGGCCCTGCATGCTCTGTGTAAAGGGCAGGTTATCACGGCGATAGCTGATGGATCCGTATCACATGAGCGAACAGTTGCGATCTGTCGTCTGCCAGACGGGCGGGATCTTGCGGAGGAAATGGTAAAGGCAGGGCTAGCTCTAGATTGGCCGAAATACTCGGGTGGGCGTTATCGACATCTGGAGACAGAAGACGCGCGCCGCAAACTGTGGCGGGCGAACGCGCGTCAGAAGGGCCGGATGGTAGTTGATCGAGGGGGGGATTAGGCTCCTTCCGCCCGCTGCACCTGCTCTAGGAGCGCCCGCGCTGCCGCCTGTTCTGCGGCCCGTTTGCCGCTGGCCTGCCCTGTGGCGGTTTCGCCAGTGTCTAGCCGCGCCTCGACGGTGAAGACGGGCTGATGGTCGGGGCCTTCGCGGCCGGTTTCGGTATAGGTCGGCGGCGGCAGGCCGCGTGCCTGCGCCCATTCCTGCAGGCTGGATTTCGCGTCGCGGGTTTCGGCCACGGCAGCCGCGGCGATGCGCGGGCCCCAGAGGCGCAGCACCGTGTCGCGGGCGGCTTCGAACCCGGCATCGAGGTAGATCGCGGCGATCACCGCTTCCATCGCATCGCCGAGCAGCGCCTCCTTGCGGCGACCGCCTGACATCATCTCGGACCGGCCGAGCTTCAGCACCTCGCCCAGGCCCGCCTCGCGGGCGACATCGGCACAGGTTTCCTGCCGCACCAGCGCGTTGAAGCGCGGGGCGAGGGTGCCCTCAGTGGCCTGACCATCGGCCTGAAACAGCGCGGTGGCGATGGACAGACCGAGGACCCGGTCGCCCAGAAATTCCAGCCGCTCGTTCGACGGGCGGGATTGCGACGCGATGGAGGCATGCGTCACCGCCCGCACCAGAAGTTCGGGGCGGCTGAAATCATGCCCGATGCGGGTGGCGAAGGCGGCAAGGTCTGCCGCCAGCTTGACGCGCTGGCCGTTCACGCACCCGCCTCGTTCATCTGATGGCCCCGCTCATTCGACAGCCTTGAAGAAACGGTCACTGCGCCATGTCCAGAAGAACAGCATGGAGCGGCCCGCGGACGAGAACATGATCCGGTCGGCGCGCCCGATCAGGTATTCGGCCGGCACGAAGCCTACGCCGCCCACGGCCTGACCGAAGCGGCTGTCCTGCGAATTGTCGCGGTTGTCGCCCATGAAGAAATAGTGGCCCGCAGGCACGGTGAAGACATCGGTGTTGTCCGCAAAGCCGCCGTCTTCGATGTTGAGCACGTTGTGGGTGCGCCCGCCCGGCAAGGTTTCGGTGGAGCGGGACGAGGTGCAGATCCCGCCTTCGCCCACGGGGCCGTTCTCGCAGCGGGGCAGCTGGCCCATGGGGCCTTGCTTTTCGTAGATTTCCTCGAAGGTGCCGGCAGGGGTTTGCGGCACCATCTCGCCGTTCAGGTAGAGGATGCCGTCACGCATCTGCACGGTGTCCCCCGGCAGACCGATCAGGCGCTTGATGAAATCGCTGCCGTTGACCGGGTGGCGGAAGACCACGACATCGCCGCGTTCGGGTTCCGATCCGAGCAGGCGGCCCGAGATCGGGCAGGCGGCGAAGGGGCAGGAAAAGCGGGAATAGCCGTAGGCCATCTTGTTGACGAAGAGGAAATCCCCGATCAGCAGCGTGTCCTTCATCGAGCCCGAGGGAATCCAGAAGGGCTGGAAGAACAGGGTGCGGAAGACGCCGGCAATCACCAGCGCCCAGAGCACGGTCTTGATCGTTTCCAAGATGCCGCTTTCGCTTTTCGCCTTGCTGCCTGCCATGTCGTCCACTCTGCTTGGGGTCCGTCCGTGCGGATCGGGGTTCATTGCGCGCTGGGCGCGGGGGAGTCAAGTTCCGGGCGGGGAAGGCGCGCCGAGGGGGCGTGCCTCGATCACGACAAAGGCCTGCGCCCAGGGGTGATCGTCGGTCAGGGTGACGTGGATCACGGCCTCATGTCCCGGGGGGGTCATCTCGCGCAGGCGTTCGGCCGCCCAGCCGGTGACGTGCATCACGGGCTGGCCGGAGCGGAGGTTCGTCACCGCCATGTCCTTCCAGCTGATGCCCATGCGCAGGCCGGTGCCGAGCGCCTTGGAACAGGCCTCCTTGGCGGCCCAGCGTTTGGCATAGGTGGCGGCGATGGCGCGGGGGCGGCCTTCGGCCTTGCGCTGTTCGCGTTCGGTGAAGACGCGATCCTTGAAACGGTCACCGAAGCGCGCGATCGTCGCCTCGATCCGTTCGATATTGGCGAGATCTGTGCCGATGCCGAGGATCATGGCGCGACGACCACAGCGAGGTCGGCCCAACGAATTTCCTTCGAAAATTCAGGGCCGACGCGTGGCACGGGGGCGTGATTTTTCGAAGGAAAATCGTACGCCCCCGGGGTGGATGCAGGGGTCACGTCAGCGCCTCGCGCGCCGCGTCCATGCGGCGGCGCATCTCTTCGATCGCGGGGCCAAGGCCGCGGAAGATGGATTCGCCGATCAGGAAATGGCCGATGTTCAGCTCCATCACCTCGGGGAAAGCGGCGATGGGGGCCACGTTGTCATAGGTCAGGCCGTGGCCGGCATGCACCTCGAGCCCGAGCGAATGGGCGAGCTTTGCCCCCCGGCGCAGGCCTTCGAGTTCCTCGGCCGCCTCGGCCTCGCGCCCTTCGGCGAGGAGTTCGGAGTAGTGGCCGGTATGGAGTTCCACCACCGCCGCGCCGATGCGGGCGGAGGCTTCGATCTGGCGGGGGTCGTGGCCGATGAACATCGACACGCGGGCGCCGGCCTCGCGCAGGGGGGCGATGTAATCGGTCAGGCGGTCGATATCGCCGGCCACGTCAAGCCCGCCCTCGGTCGTGCGTTCTTCGCGCTTTTCCGGGACGAGGCAGACGGCATGGGGTTTGTGGCGCAGCGCGATGGCCTGCATTTCGGCCGTGGCCGCACATTCGAAGTTGAGCGGGATGGATATGCCCGCGACCAGCGCCTCGATATCGGCGTCGCGGATGTGGCGGCGGTCTTCGCGCAGATGCGCGGTGATGCCGTCTGCCCCCGCGGCCTCGGCCAGAAGGGCGGCGCGCAGCGGTTCGGGCCAGGCGCTGCCGCGCGCGTTGCGCACGGTGGCCACGTGGTCGATGTTCACGCCCAGCCGGAGCCGCCCTTGAGGTTTCATGTCGCGCCTGTCCTTCCGTTGCCCGAGTCGGGGTAGAGATGTCGCGGTGGAGATTAGGTCGGACCGGCGGCGTCGTCATCCCCCGGACCACGGCTGCCTTCGCCCAGATGCTTGAGCCGGGCTGCGGCATTTTCGATGGCCTCGCGCAATTTGCGGCGGCGTTCGCTGCGTTCCTTGGATTTGGCGGCGCGGGCCTTCTGATAGGCGGTCACCAGTGGGATGGTGAGGTAGTAGAAGAGCACCGACAGCAGCAGGCCCGGGCCGAGCGCGCCAAGGAAGTAGGGCAGGTAGATTTCGTGCCAGAACTGGGCGAGGCCGTCCCATTGGGTATGGGCGGGGCCGAACAGCGCCTTGACGTTGAACCAAAGATCGCTGCCCGCATTGGCGAAGGCCTCGCCGATATATTCTGGCGACAGGGGTTTCTGGATGCCCAGCATCCAGTGGCCCAGCGTCATGGCGAGGACGGCGAAGAAGGGGGTGGTGATCGGGTTGGTGTTGAAGGTGGCCAGAAGGGCCGCCAGCAGATTGCCCTTGACCAGCCTGCAGGCCAGCCATGCGGCGAGGAACTGCATCCCCGGCAGGGGCAGAAAGCCCACCATGGACCCCGCGAACACCCCGCGGGCGATGCGGTGCGGGCTGTCGGGCAGGCGGCGCATGCGGTGCAGGACGTATTGGGTGGCGCGGCGAAACCCGCCTTGGGGATAGACCATCTCGCGGGTCCATCCCCAGAGGGTTCGAGGATTGCGCCGCTTGAATACCAAAACCAGATCCCCCGCGCCTGTTCAGGGCTTACGCGTCATATCGCGGTGACGTGAAATCTGGGCGACATCGGTCTCGGCCTCCAGCGCGGTCATGACCATGTGCAGATGTTCGACATCGCGAAGGTCCACATCGACGATGAGTCGATAATAGTCCGGCTTGCGGTCTGTAAACCTCAGGTCCGAGATATTGGCCTTCTGTTCGCCGATCAAGGTGCAGATGCGGCCAAGCACGCCCGCATCGTTGGAAATGGTGATTTCAAGGCTGACGGTGTGGACGGCGGCGTGGCGGCCGGAATGCCAGTGCAGATCGACCCAGCGGCCGGGCTGTTCTTCGAATTCCTCGAGCGCGGGGCAGTCGATGGCGTGGACCATCACGCCCTGTCCGCGATAGGTGATGCCGACGATGCGTTCGCCCGGCACCGGCTGGCAGCAGCCGGCGCGGCGGAAGGATTGGTCATCGGACAGGCCGACCACCGGGCGGGCGGCATCGACCACGTCATCCTGCGCGCGGGCAAGTTCGGGGTAGAGCGTTTCGACCACGCGGCGGGCGGTGATCTCGGCGCTGCCCAGACGGGCGAGGAGATCGGTTTCGTCCGACAGGCCCATCATCTTTGCCGCCGTGCGCAAGGCCTTGTCGGTGGCCTTCTTGCCCACATGATCGAAGGCGGCGCGGGCAAGTTCCTGACCGAGCTTGACGAAGCGGCCCTTGTCCTCTTCGCGCAAGGATTTGCGGATGGCGGCCTTGGCGCGGCCGGTGGTCACGATGTCGATCCAGCTGGCCTGCGGGCGCTGGCCTTCGGCGGTGATGATCTCGACGCTCTGGCCGTTTTTCAGGCGGGTCCAAAGGGGGACGCGGATGCCGTCCACCTTGGCCGAGACGCAGGAATTGCCGATGCGGGTGTGGATCGCATAGGCGTAGTCGAGCGGCGTGGCGCCGCGCGGCAGCTGCACCACGTCACCCTTGGGGGTGAAGCAGAACACCTGATCGGAATACATCTCCATCTTCACATGTTCGAGGAATTCGTCGTGATCCTCGGCATCGAAGCGTTCGGTAAGCTGCGCGATCCAGTTGGCCGGATCGACGGCGAAGGGGTTCTGGGCGCGCACGCCTTCGCGATAGGACCAGTGCGCGGCGACGCCCGCCTCGGCCACTTCGTGCATTTCGCGGGTGCGGATCTGGACTTCGACCCGCTTGCCGTCGCGGCCCGACACGGTGGTATGGATGGAGCGGTAGCCGTTCGATTTCGGTTGGCTGATGTAATCCTTGAACCGGCCCGGCACGGCGCGCCAGCGTTGATGGATCACGCCGAGGATGCGGTAGCAATCGGCGACCGAGCCGCAGATGACGCGGAAGCCGTAAATGTCGGACAGGCGCGAGAAGGCGAGGTCTTTCTCCTGCATCTTGCGCCAGATGGAATAGGGTTTCTTGGCGCGGCCGTAGACATCGGCCTCGATCTGGACCTTTTCCAACTCGTTGCGGATGTCGGCGGTGATCTTGTGGACGACATCGCCCGCCTCGCGCTGGAGCGTGATGAAGCGGCGGATGATGGAATTGCGCGCCTCGGGGTTGAGGACGCGGAAGGCGAGGTCTTCAAGCTCTTCGCGCATCCATTGCATCCCCATGCGACCGGCAAGGGGGGCGAAGATTTCCATCGTCTCGCGGGCCTTCTGGGCCTGCTTTTCGGGCTTCATGCTCTTGATCGTCCGCATGTTGTGCAGACGGTCGGCCAGCTTGACGAGGATCACCCGCAGGTCTTTCGACATGGCCATGAAGAGCTTGCGGAAGTTTTCCGCCTGCTGGCTTTGCGCCGAAGAGAGTTGGAGGTTGGTGAGTTTGGTCACGCCATCGACCAGTTCTGCCACTTCGGAGCCGAACAGGGTGACGATGTCGGTATAGGTGGAGCGCGTGTCTTCGATCGTGTCGTGCAGAAGCGCGGTGATGATCGTGGCGTCATCCAGCCGCTGTTCGGTGAGGATGGCGGCGACGGCGACGGGATGGGTGAAGTAGGGTTCGCCGGATTTGCGGAACTGGCCGTCATGCATCTGGAACCCGTAGGCATATGCCTTGCGGATCAGGTCGGCATTGGTGCGCGGGTTGTAATTCCGAACCAGGGCGATGAGGTCTTCGACGTCGATCATCACCGCCCCGCTGGACGGGCCGCAGCCCGGATCAGTTATCGCCCTGAGCTTCCATCAGGGCGCGGAGGAGCTTTTCTTCCGACATGTCATCCTGCATCGGGCGGTCAATCTCGCCCGACATCAGAAGCGCCATCTGGTCTTCTTCGGGTTCGTCCACCTCGATCTGGGTCTGGTAGGATTCGATCATGCGTTCGCGCAGAACCTCGGCCGACTGGGTTTCCTCGGCGATTTCGCGCAGGGCGACGACGGGGTTCTTGTCGTTGTCGCGGTCGATGGAGATGGGCGAGCCGGACTGGATTTCGCGCGCACGATGGGCGGCGAGCATCACCAGTTCGAAACGGTTGGGCACCTTGTCAACGCAATCTTCGACCGTCACGCGGGCCATGATCTGCTCCAGTTCGGATGGGGGGCATGGAAGCGCCTAGATAGTCGCATCACCGGCTATTGACAAGCGCTGAATCCAGCGGGCAGCGGGCGCGGTTCGGCCCGGTCGGCGGCGGGGAGGGCGGCGGTCATCTGCGCGATGCTGCGGCCCGTCACGGGATGCACCCAATTTGGCGCCACATCGCAGAGCGGCACAAGGACGAAGGCCCTGTCCTGCAGGCGGGGATGGGGCAGGATCAGTTGGTCGGGGGCAAGGCGGCGCTGGTCATCGGCGGGCAGATCGGCCCAGTGTTGCCATGTGGCGCGGTCTGGCAGCACGGCTGTGCCAAAGGCGACAAGGTCAAGGTCCAGTGTGCGCATCCCCCAGCGGGTTTCGCGGCGGCGCCCATAGCGTTCTTCGATCGCGTGGAGTCGGGCGAGCACCTGATCGGGCGTCAGGTCGCCCGGCAGGGGTGCGGCAATCGCGGCGTTCACATAATCGGGACCGGCCCCTGCGGGAAAGCAGGGGGTTTCATATATCCGGCTTGTCTGGGGCGTACCGAAGGCATCGGTGAGGTCACGAAGGGCAAGGCGCAGCGTCTGCAGCGGTGACTGGTCGTCATGGGGCAGATTTGCGCCCAGCGCGATGAGCATGCAGTCGCCGGTGCCGGGCATATCGGTAACCCTTTCGTATAGCCGAACTTGAATGGTTTCCGTCCGCGCTGGTAGCTTGTCACAGTTCTTCACGGCTTCCGCTGTATTCTTGCCGGTCTTTTTGAAGCGCGTTGGGGAACGTATTGAGGGGAAACAATAATGTTTTACAAGGACGAACGGCTTGCGCTGTTCATAGATGGATCGAATCTTTACGCAGCGGCCAAGGCGCTTGGGTTCGATATTGACTACAAGCTGTTGCGACAGGAGTTCATGCGGCGGGGAAAGTTGCTGCGGGCCTTCTACTACACGGCGCTGCTGGAAAATGACGACTATTCGCCGATCCGCCCCTTGGTGGACTGGCTGAATTACAACGGCTTCACCATGGTGACGAAGCCCGCCAAGGAATACACCGACAGCCAGGGGCGGCGGAAGGTGAAGGGGAACATGGATATCGAACTGACGGTCGATGCCATGGAACTTGCGCCGCGGGTGGATCACATCGTGCTGTTTTCGGGCGACGGGGATTTTCGCCCGCTGGTGGAAAGCCTGCAGCGGCAGGGGGTGCGGGTGTCGGTCGTGTCCACGATCCGCAGCCAGCCGCCAATGATTGCCGATGAATTGCGGCGGCAGGCAGACAACTTCATCGAACTGGACGAGTTGCGCGAAGTGATCGGCCGTCCGCCGCGCGAACCCCGCATGGGGGAGCGTGAAGAGGTTTCGATCGAAGTCAAGTGAGCGCCGCCGTGATGGAGCCTGCGATGCGCCCGGGGGATCGGGCGCCCGCGCCCAGTGGCGCGCCCGGCACAGCGCCCGAGCTTGAGCTGCGCTTTGACATGGGCGCGGAGGACGCGGCCGTGTGGGAGCGCGTGGCGCCCGCCCATCGCAAGCGCGCGCGGCTGGCGCTGGTGGCGGGGCTGTTTGCGGGGTTCTTGGTCCTGCAGGCCCTGTCGGGCAAGCTGGAGACAGTGCCGGGCCTGCACACATTGCCTGCGGCGATTTGCATCCTGCTGCTGCCGCCCCTTCTGGTGTGGGGGGTCCAACGGTGGGACCGGCGGCGGCGGGCCGAGGCGCAGGTCGGTGGCCCGCAGGCGCGCATCGAGACGCGGGTCGAGGTCTGGCCGGATCGGGTGATCGAACATCGTGCCGACCGGGCGGCCCCCCGAGTTCTGGGCGCGCGATCGCTGCGCGATCTGCGCGAGACGGGGCGGCATGTGCTGCTGATATTCGGGCGGGATGAGGCGGTGATCCTGCCCGCGCGCGCCTTTGCGGGTGATCAGGCACGCGCCGAATTCGTGGCGCGCTGGCGCGGGCGTCTGCGGTGAGCGTCCCTGTTTCCCGTGCAGCGGGCAATGTCGCAGGCGGCTTGCGATGGGCGTGCGCCGTGGCCATCTGGGGCGCATGATCCTTGGTTCTGCCCTGCTTGGCCTGTTCCTCGCGGCCTTTGTCGCCGCGACGCTGGTTCCTTTCCAGTCGGAGATTCTGTTCGCGGGCATGATCGTGGCCAAGCCCGAGCAGTTTGCGCTGATCCTGCTGGTGGCATCGGTGGGCAATGTGCTGGGGTCCTGCCTGAATTACGCGCTGGGGCGCGGCATGGTGCAACTGGGGTTGATGCAGCGCTTTCGCATCCCGGAAGATGCGCTGCGGCGGGCCGAGGCGTGGTTTCGCCGCTGGGGTGTGTGGTCGCTTTTGCTGTCGTGGTTGCCCTTGGGCGATGTGCTGACGGTGGTCGCGGGGACGTTGCGCACACCGCTTTGGCTGTTTGTGGCGCTGGTGACGGTGGCAAAAACGGGGCGTTACGCGGTTCTGGGCGTGCTGACGCTGCAACTGGCGGGCTGACATGAGGGGCAGGTTGCGGTTTACCCGGCCCGGCTTTGCGCCTACATCAGGGATATCCGACCAAGAGGTTGCCTGATGAGCCTGCCGCCCCTGACCCTGTACCTCGCCGCGCCGCGCGGGTTCTGCGCGGGTGTGGACCGCGCGATCAAGATCGTGGAGATGGCGTTGGAAAAGTGGGGCGCCCCCGTCTATGTGCGCCACGAGATTGTGCATAACAAGTTTGTGGTGGATGGGCTGCGCGCCAAGGGGGCGGTCTTTGTCGAGGAGCTGGATGAGTGTCCGCTGGATCGGCCGGTGGTGTTTTCTGCCCATGGCGTGCCCAAGGCCGTGCCCGCCGAGGCCGCGCGGCGCGAGATGATCGCGGTGGATGCGACCTGCCCCCTTGTAACCAAGGTGCATAACGAGGCGGCGCGGCATCACGAGAACGGGCTGCAGATGATCATGATCGGCCATGCAGGCCACCCCGAGACGGTGGGGACCATGGGGCAGCTTCCGCCGGGCGAGGTGCTGCTGGTCGAGACGGTCGCTGATGTGGCGACCCTGACGGTGCGGGATCCCGGCAAGCTGGCCTTCATCACGCAGACGACGCTTTCGGTGGATGACACGGCGGATATCGCGGCGGCGCTGAAGGCGCGGTTCCCGGCGATCCTCGCGCCCGCGCATGACGACATCTGTTATGCGACCACGAACCGCCAGATGGCGGTGAAGGCGATGGCGGGGAAGATCGACGCGCTTCTGGTGATCGGGGCGCCGAATTCTTCGAATTCGAAGCGGCTGGTGGAGGTGGGGGCCAATGCGGGCTGCGCCTATGCGCAACTGATCCAGCGGGCGGTGGATATCGACTGGCGCGCGCTGGAGGGGATACGGTCGGTCGGCATCACGGCGGGGGCGAGCGCGCCCGAAGTTCTGGTGAATGAGGTGATCGACGCCTTCCGCGCGCGGTTTGCGACCACGGTCGAGATGGTCGAGACGGCGGTGGAGACTGTGGAGTTCAAGGTGCCGCGCATCCTGCGTGAGCCTGCGTGAGCGGTTGGGTTTCCTTCGAGGGCGTGGTGGAGCCGCTGGAATGGGGCAAGGCCACCTACACCATCCTGCGGCTTCCGGATGAGGCGGTGGCCACGCTGGGCGCGGCGAAGCGGGTGGAAGGCGAGATCAACGAGCATTGGGTGAACCTTGCCCTGTCGCGCGTGCCGGTGGTGGAGGGGGTGTTCCTCTGGGCCGGGCAATCGCTGCTTGACCGCGCGGGGATCGCGCCGGGAGAGCCTTTGGAGGTGCGGCTGCGGCCCGCGCCGGATGATCAGGTGGACACGCCCGAGGATGTGGCGCTGGCGCTGCGGGCGGCGGGCCTGACGGCGGTGTGGGACGGGCTGACGGCTGGCAAGCGGCGCGGGATGCTGTATCAGATCGGCACCGCGAAGACCGCGCCCACGCGCGCGAAGCGGATTGATGCGATGATCCAGAGCCTGACATGACAGCGATCCCCCGTTCCGCCCTGATCCTTGGTCTTGCCGGGCTGATCCCGTTCCTGTGGGGGGCGGCGAATGTGGCCTATCCGCCGAGCGGGCAGTGGATCGGGCCTTGGCTGCCGCCGATGTTCCGAGGGACCTATGTCAGCCTGACCTATGGGGTGGTGATCCTGTCCTTCATGTCGGGCGTGCTGTGGGGCTTTGCCGCCAAGACGAGTGGTGCAAAGGCCGCGGTAGGCTATGCCCTGTCTGTGGTTCCGGCGCTGTGGGCCTTTTTCATGGTGAATGGCGATCCGGGAAATGCGGCGGTCAATCTGGCGGCGGGGTTTGCGGGTCTTTTGATGCTGGACTATTTCTTTTCGCTGCAGGGTCTTGCCCCGCGCTGGTGGATGCGGCTGCGGGTTCTGTTGACGGCGGTGGTTCTGGCCTGTCTGGCGGTGCCGATCCTGATGGGGTGATCCCCGTGGCGGGCGTTGCAGGGGGCGTTCCGCCCCCTCGTCGCTGACGCTCCTCACCCCCTGAGGGTATTTTTGCCAAGATGAAGGGGCTTGTCGATGCGGGACGATGTTCCTAAAGCACGGGAAAGAGGAGCCGCCGATGCCTGAGCTATTCGCCTATACCGACGGGGCCTGTTCGGGCAATCCGGGGCCCGGGGGATGGGGCGCCTTGCTGATCGCGCGCGAGGGCGGCGCGGTTGTGAAGGAGCGCGAGCTGTCGGGTGGTGAAGGGTTGACGACCAACAACCGGATGGAACTGCTGGCGGCGATTTCGGCGCTGGAGGCGCTGGCGAAGCCGTCGGAGATCACGGTGGTGACCGACAGCGCCTATGTGAAGAATGGCGTGACGGAGTGGATCCATGGCTGGAAGCGCAACGGCTGGCGCACGGCGGGGAAGGACCCGGTGAAGAACGCCGATCTGTGGCAGCGGCTGGATCAGGCGCAGGCCCGGCACCAGGTGCAGTGGCGCTGGATCAAGGGTCATGCGGGCCATGCCGAGAATGAGCGGGCGGATGCCCTGGCGCGGGCCGGGATGGCGCCGTTCAAGCTGACGTCGCGGGCGCAGGGCGCATGATCGCGCCGGGGTTTCCGCTGCCGGCTGAGGCGCTGCTATCGGCGCTGGATTATGGATCGGTTGCCATCTTTGCCTTGACCGGCGCCCTTGTGGCCAGCCGGTCGCAGCTGGATATCGTGGGGTTCATCTTCATCGCCTGCCTGACGGCGGTGGGCGGTGGGACGGTGCGGGACGTGATCCTGTCGCGCCCGCCGGTCTGGATCGGGGATCCGGCCCTGCTGGCGGTGGCGACGGGGGCGGCGGTGGTGGTGTTCTTTGGGGCGCATCGGTTGGAGAGCCGATATCGCGCGCTGGAATGGCTGGATGCCTTTGCGCTGGCCGTGGCGGTGCCCGCGGGGGTGGGGGTGGCGCTGGCCGAGGGGCTGGGCTGGCCTGTGATTCTGGTGATGGGGATGGTGACGGGCTGCATGGGTGGCTTGCTGCGCGATGTGGTGTGCAACGAGGTGCCGCTGGTGCTGAAGCAGGGGGAGCTTTATGTGACCTGCGCCTTTTGCGGGGCGGGGGCGGCGGTTCTGCTGGGTCTTGCGGGGGCGGCCGGGTGGCAGATGCTGCTGGCCTGCGCGGTGGTCACGCTGGTGCTGCGGGCGGGGAGCCTTGGCCTTGGCTGGCGGTTGCCGGTCTACAAGGCGCGGCCGCCGCGACCGGGGTCGCCCAAGCGGTAAGCCGGTGCTTGCCCGATTATTGGCGAACGGCTATTCGTTTTGTCATGGGCAGGCCGCGCAGCATATCCGATGACGTGATCCTTGATGCCGCACTTTCGCTGTTGATGGCGAAGGGAGAGGGGGCCGTATCCTTTGGGGCGGTATCGAAGGCCTGCGGTCTTGCCCCGCCGACGCTGGTGCAGCGGTACGGGGACCGATCGGGGATGCTGCGTGCGGCGCTGCGGCGGGGGTGGGCGCGTCAGGGAGAGGCGGCCGATGCGGCCGCGGCCGCGGAGGAGACCGCGCAGGGTTTCCTGAAGCTGTTGGGGGCGGAGGACCTACTGCCGCTGGTGGTGGCGAGCCGGTCAGACCCGGAGGCTGCCGCCTTGGCGGCGGCGTGGCGTGCCGATGTGGAGCGGGTGCTGATGGCCAAGCAGGGCTGCCGGGCGGATGCGGCGGCGATCCTGTTTGCTGCATGGCAGGGGCGCCTGCTGTGGGAGGCTGCGGGCGGGGCGGGCTTCAAGCTGAAGGATGCGGCGCGGCGGCTGGGCTGAGGCGCGTTACTTCGCGACGTATTTCTGCCAGAGCCAGATCAGCGCCACGGCCCCGATCACCGCGCCCACGAAGGCCGCGACCCAGCCGGTGACCGAGACGAGGAACCGCAGAAGCCCCCAGCCGACCAATGCGCCACCGATGCCGATGGCGATGGTTGTCAGGACATCGGTCTGCACCCGCATGAAGCGGGTGGCGAGGAAGCCGGCAGCGGCCCCGATGACGATGAGGATGAGGATGGGCATGGGCGCCTCCGATTTGCGCGGAAAGTGTGGCGCAGGATGCGCCGTCCGTCCAGATGCGCCGACAGTCCCTATTCGAGCCGGGCGGGCAGGGTGATGCCGTTGAGGAATTCCTGCGGGGACTGGGCCTTTTTGCCTTCGCGCTGGGCGAGCGTGACCTCAACCGCGCCGGTGCCGCAGGCCATGGTGAGGCCGTGGAGAACGGTTCCGGGCGCGCCAGCGCCGGTGGCGAGGCGGGAGCGGAGCAATTTGAGGCGTTCGCCCCCCGCCATGCACCATGCGCCAGGGAAGGGGGACAGGGCGCGGATTTGGCGGTCAACCTCTGGGGCGGGGCGGGACCAGTCGATGCGCGACTCGGCCTTGTCGATCTTGGCGGCGTAGGTGACGCCTTCGGAAGGCTGTGGTTCGGGGGTTAGGCGGGGCAGGTGGTCGAGCGCGTTGAGGATCAGGGCAGCGCCCATCTGCGACAGGCGGTCATGCAGGCCTTGGGTGGTTTCCTCGGCCCCGATGGGGGTGGATTGGCGCATCAGGACGGGGCCGGTGTCGAGGCCTGCCTCCATCTGCATGATGCAGATGCCGGTTTCCGCATCGCCTGCCATGATGGCGCGGTGGATGGGGGCCGCGCCGCGCCAGCGGGGCAGGAGCGAGGCGTGGATATTGAGGCAGCCCGCGCGGGGCGCATCGAGGATCGCCTGCGGCAGGATCAGGCCGTAGGCCACGACGACGGCCACATCGGCATCAAGCGCGGCGAAGGCGGCCTGTTCTTCGGGGGATTTCAGGCTGACGGGATGGCGGACAGGGATGCCCAATGCGCTGGCGGCGGCATGGACGGGGGTGGGGCGCAGCTCTTTGCCCCTGCCTGCGGGGCGCGGGGGCTGGGTATAGGCGGCAAGGATGGTGTGCTGGGCGGCAAGGGCTTGCAGCACGGGGACGGAGAAATCGGGCGTGCCCATGAAAACGATTTTCATCCACGCCTCCGCAGCTTTTCCGCCTTGGCCAGCAGCATCTTGCGTTTGAGCGGTGAGAGGCGGTCGAAATACATCTTGCCTGCGAGATGGTCGATCTGGTGCTGGACGGAGGTCGCCCAGAGATGGACGAAGTCGCGGTCTTCGATTTCGCCCCTGTCGTTCAGGAAGCGGACCGTGACGGCGCGGGGGCGTTCGATCAGCGCCGAGACGCCAGGGAGGTTGGGCGAGGCTTCCTCATGCGTGCGCGGCTGGACGCTGGCATGCAGGATTTCGGGGTTGGCCATGCGGATGGCCTGCCCGCGTTCGGTGGAGCAATCCACCACGGCAAGGCGCAGCGGGATGCCGATCTGCGGCGCGGCAAGGCCGTAGCCGGGCATCGCCTCCATCGTGTCGATCATGTCGGCCCAGATGGCGCGGATGTCATCGGTGATCACCGCGACCGTCGCGGCAGGGGTTTTCAGGATGGGATGCGGCCAGGGCAGGCAGGGGCGGGCGGTCATGCGGGATGGCCTGCGAGATAGGCCGCTTCCAGTGCGGCGCGCTGGGCCGGGGGGAGGCGGTCAAAGGTGACGCGGCCATCGAGATGGTCGATCTCATGCTGGGCGCAGATGGCGGCGAAGCCGGTGAGGGTTTCTTCGTGGCGGTGGCCATCGAGATCGGTCCAGCGGAGGCGGATTTCCGTGGCGCGGGGGATGTCGGCCGTGAGGCCGGGGATGGAGAGGCAGCCTTCGGGACCGATGGCGGTGGTCGGGGAAGACCACAGGATTTCGGGATTGAGCAGGATGCGCGGGACGGGGTGGCCGTCTTTCCACGTCGCATCCATGACGAAGAGCCGGATCAGGGCGCCCACCTGCGGTGCGGCAAGGCCGCGCCCGGGGGCGGCATACATCGTTTCCAGCATGTCCTGCGCGAGGGCGCGGGTTGCCGCGTCGGGGGTGGCGGGCGTGCAGGGCGTGGCGAGGCGCGGGTCCGGCCAGCGCAGGATGGGAAGGACGGCCATCAGCCCTGCCGCGCGCGTTCGCGCTTCAGTTTCTCCATCTTGCGGGTGATCATCTGGCGTTTGAGCGGACCCAGATAATCAATGAAGAGCTTGCCGTTGAGGTGGTCGATCTCGTGCTGCACGCAGGTGGCCCAGAGACCCGCGAACTGTTCTTCCTGTGGCTTGCCATCGAGCCCCGTCCAGCGGACGCGCACCTCGGCGGGGCGCTGCACTTCGGCATATTGGTCGGGGATGGAGAGGCAGCCTTCGTCATAGGTCGAAAGCTCTTCTGACGCCCAGGTGATTTCGGGGTTGAAGAGGACGAGGGGGCGGGGCGGTTCGTCATCGCCCTTCACGCAATCCATGACAATCAGACGTTTGGTGATGCCCACCTGTGGCGCGGCAAGGCCGATGCCGGGGGCATCATACATCGTCTGCAGCATGTCTTCGGCCAGTTTGCCCATGTCGGCCGTGATCTCGACGACGGGGTCGCAGAGTTTCTTGAGGCGCGGGTCGGGATGGATCAGGATGGGGCGGATCATGGGGGTTGGATAGCGGAAAAGGCCCCTTGGGTGCAATGGCGGGACGCGGTGGGCAGGTAAGGGTTCGGGGGCAGAAAGTGCTCCCGAAATCTTGCACAAATTGAGAATTATGTTCCGCGATATTGTTGTTATCTGGAACACTGCTGTTGCATCAATTTCCTGATTGGAACGTGTGTTCCGCCTTGGTATGCGTGGCGGCGACAACTGGAACAGAGGGCTGACATGGACTTTGACACCCCGATCAACCGCATCGGCACCCATTGCGTGAAATGGGACATGATGGAGAAGCTTTACGGCGTTCCGGCCGAGGGTGGGTTGGCGATGTGGGTCGCGGATATGGAGTTCCGGCCCCCGGCCATCGTGCAGGCGGCGGTGGAGCGGATGGCGGCGCATGGCATCTATGGCTATTTCGGGGATGACCGCGCCTATCTGGAGGCGATCCGCTGGTGGATGAAGACGCGGCACGGCTGGGACGTGGCGGCGGGGGACATCTTCACCACGCATGGTCTGGTGAACGGGACAGGGCTGTGTCTGGAGGCCTTTACCGCGCCGGGGGATGGGGTGGTGCTGACGACGCCCGTCTATCACGCCTTTGCCCGCACGATCAAAGCGGCGGGGCGCGAGGTGCGGGAATGTCCGCTGACCTTGGTCGATGGGCGCTATGAGATGGATTTCGCCGCCTGGGACGGGTTGATGACGGGGCGGGAGCGGATGTTCATCTTGTGCTCTCCCCACAACCCGGGCGGGCGGGTCTGGACCGCGTCCGAGTTGCGGGGGGTGGCCGATTTCTGCAAGCGGCATGACCTGATCCTTGTGTCGGACGAGATTCACCATGACCTGGTCTATCCGGGGCAGCGGCATCTGCCGATGCCTCTGGCCGCGCCGGAGATCGCGGACCGGCTGGTGATGATGACGGCCACGACCAAGACCTTCAACATCGCGGGCAGCCATACGGGGAATGTGATCATCGCGGACCCCGCGCTGCGCGTGAAGTTTGCCGCGAAGATCATGGCGCTGGGCATTTCGGGGAACAGTTTCGGGATGCATATGGCGACGGCGGCCTACACGCCCGAGGGGGCGGCGTGGGTGGATGCGCTGATGGCCTATCTGGAGGGGAACCGTCGGGTCTTTGACGCAGGGATGGCCGCGATACCGGGGCTGCGGTCCATGCCGCTGGAGGCGACCTATCTGGCCTGGCTGGATTTTTCCGGCACCGGGATGGCGCCTGCGGAGTTTATCGGACGGGTGCAGAAGGAGGCGCGGATCGCCACAAACCATGGCGATGCCTTTGGCACGGGGGGCGAGACCTTTCTGCGGTTCAACATCGCCGCGCCGCGCGCGATGGTGGTGGAGGCGGTGGAGCGGATGCAGGCGGCGTTCCGCGATCTGCAATAGGGTGAATTGAGCGGCGCCGCGTGCCGCGGCATTCCCTTGCCCTTCCGCCGGGGACTTCGCCCCGTCGGAAGGGGTGGGGGGCTGCCGCCCCCGGTCGCGCCTTGCGCGCCCTCCCCCGCGGATATTTGGACAACGGGGAAGGAGCGGATGCCGGGACTTCAGGGCGCGGGTTGCTGGCCGCCCGTTGCCTCTGTCACCTTGTCGGCGGCGGCGCGGACGAGGGTGCCGAGGCGGGTTGCGTCAGACAAGCCCATGCGGAAGGCCGGGCCGCTGACCGAGAGACCCGCGACGGGTTCGCCATGGGCGTTGAAGATGGGGGCGGCGACGCAGCGCATGCCTTCGGCGCGTTCCTGATCGTCGATGGCGAAGCCGCGGTCGCGCGTGCGGGCGAGATCGCGCAGGAGGGCGGTCTCGGACGTGTGGGTGAGGGTGGTGAAGCGTTGAAGGCCCTTGCGGGCGAGGATGCCGCGGGTCTTGTCTTCGGGATACCAAGCCAGCAGGGCCTTGCCGATGCCGGAGACATGCATGGGCGCGATGGTGCCGGGGGGGAAGAAGGCGCGGATCGCCTGATGGGTTTCGACCTGTGAGAGGAAGAGAACCTCATCCCCCACTTCGACGCCGAGATTGGCGGTTTCGCCCGTGTCGCGCATGAGCCCGTCCATCGCGGCGCGGGCGCGTTCCACAACCTTTGTGCGGCGTAGGAAGGCGGAGCCTGTGCGGAAGGCGCCGGGGCCGATATGCCAGGTCTGGGCGGGATCTTCCGCTTCCACCATGCCGTGGGATTGCAGGGTGACCAGCGCGCGATAGACCGTGGCGACGGCCTGACCGGAGGTTTCGGCGAGTTCGGACAGTGTCATGCCGGGATGGGCGGCGAGGGTGGAGAGAAGGCCCAGTGCGCGGTCGAGCGCCTGCACGGTGTTCTGGTCGGTCTTGTCGTGGAAGGCCTTGGGGCGGCCGCGGGGTTTTGTGGGCATCTGCAAGCGTCCGGTTTGGATGAAAAAGCGCAAGTCCCTGATTTTTAGAGAGGATAGTGTACTTTTCAGAATATGAAAAATCTTTTCGAAAAAATTGTGCTGCGGTTGGCCTGGGCGTAGGGTCATGCCATGCCCAAGCGAGGTGGTCGCCATGTCCTTTCAGAACCCTGTCTTCATTCCCGGCCCGACGAACATTCCCGAGGCGATCCGCAAGGCCTGTGACATGCCGACGCTGGATCATCGGTCGGCGGCTTTTGGCAAGCTGTTCCGTCCTGCAGTGGCGGGGGTGCGGCGGGTGCTGGGGATGGTGGGGGGCGAGGTGATCATCCTGCCGTCCACAGGGACGGGCGGATGGGAGGCGGCGATCACCAACACCCTGTCGCCCGGTGATCGGGTGCTGGCGGCGCGGTTCGGGATGTTCAGCCATCGCTGGATTGACCTGTGTCAGCGGCACGGGCTGGAGGTGGAGATCACCGAGACGCCCTGGGGGCAGGGCGCGCCCGTGGCGGCGATTGAGGCTGCGCTTCGGGCGGACAAGGCCGGGCGGATCAAGGCGGTGCTTGCCACGCATAACGAGACGGCGACGGGCGTGCGTTCGGACATCGCGGGCATCCGCCGCGCGATGGACGCGGCGGGGCATGGGGCGATGCTGTTCGTGGATGGCGTGTCGTCGATCGGGTCGATGCCCTTCGACATGGCCGGATGGGGCGTCGATATCGCCGTGGCGGGCAGCCAGAAGGGTTTCATGCTGCCGGCGGGGCTGGCAATCCTTGGGGTGTCCGACAAGGCGCTGGCGGCGATGGAGGGGGCGCGGCTGCCGCGGACATTCTTCGATTTCCGCGACATGCTGCGGAGCTATGCCGGGGGTGGCTATCCTTACACGCCTGTGGTGGGGTTGATTGCGGGATTGGCCAAATCCATCGAGATGCTGGAGGAGGAGGGGCTGGAGGCTGTCTATGCCCGCCATGCGCGGCTGGCCGAAGGGGTGCGGCGCGCGGTGGCGGCCTGGGGGATGCGGCCCTGTGCGGCGTCGCCTGATCTGTATTCCGAGACGGTGACGGCGGTGGTGGTTCCGCCGGGCTGCAATGGCACGGACCTCGTGAAGCTGGCGGCGGAGAAATATGGCGTGGCCTTTGGCGTGGGGTTGGGCGAGGTGGCGGGCAAGGTGTTCCGCATCGGGCATCTGGGGATGCTGACGGATGTGATGGTTCTGGGTGGGCTTGCCACGGCGGAGATGTGCATGGCCGATCTGGGATGGGATATCCGGTTGGGATCGGGCGTGGCGGCAGCGGCGGAGTTCTATCGCGGGTCGGCAATACCGATGGCGATGGCGGCAGAGTGAGGGGGAGGCGATGAAGGATTTTCAGGGATTGTGGGTGCCGACCTATGAGGATGTGGTGGAGGCCCATGCGCGGATCGCGCCGCATATCCACCGGACGCCGGTGCTGACATCTTCGTTCCTGAACGAACTGACGGGGGCGGAGCTGTTCTTCAAATGCGAGAACTTCCAGAAGGCCGGGGCGTTCAAGGTGCGGGGGGCGAGCAATGCCGTCTTTGGCCTGCGCGAGGATCAGCTGGAGCGGGGGGTGGCCACGCATTCGAGCGGGAACCATGCGCTGAGCCTGTCCTATGCGGCGGGGCGGCGGGGGATACCCTGCACGGTGGTGATGCCGCGCACGGCGCCACAGGCCAAGAAGGATGCGGTGCGGGGCTATGGCGGGGTGATCGTGGAATGCGAGCCGTCCACCAGCAGCCGCGAGGCGGTGTTTGCCGAGGTGCAGGCGCAGACGGGGGCGGATTTCGTGCATCCCTACAACGATCCGCGCGTGATCGCGGGGCAGGGGACCTGTTCGCGCGAGTTGATGGAGCAGGTGGAGGGGCTGGATGCTGTGGTGGCCCCCATCGGCGGGGGCGGCATGATTTCGGGAACTTGCCTCACGCTGTCTTCCATCGCGCCGGGGGTGGAGATTTATGCCGCCGAGCCGGTGAATGCCGATGATGCGGCGCGCAGTTTCCGGGCGGGGCACATCATCGCCGATGATGCGCCCGATACAGTGGCGGACGGGTTGAAAGTGCCGTTGAAGGAACTGACCTGGCATTTCCTGCGGACCTACGCGACCGATGTGCTGACCGCGACGGAGGAGGAGATCGTCGAGGCGATGAAGCTGCACTGGAAGCGGATGAAGATCGTGATCGAGGCCAGTTGCTCGGTCCCGCTGGCGGTGATCCTGAAGAACCCGGATAGGTTCCGGGGCAAGCGGGTAGGGGTGATCCTGACCGGCGGGAATGTGGATCTGGACAAGCTGCCTTGGATGAAAGGGTGAGGATGATGGACGGACGCGGAGATTTCGACGGGCTGGAAGTGGGCTATGACATTCCCGCCCTGCCGGGGATGGATGAGGCGGATATCCAGACGCCCTGCCTTGTGCTGGATCTGGATGCGCTGGAGCGCAACATCGTGAAGATGGGGCGGTTCGCGCAGGAGATGGGCGTGCGGCACCGGGTGCATGGGAAGATGCACAAGTCGGTCGATGTGGCGCTGTTGCAGGAACGGCTGGGCGGATCGGTTGGCGTCTGCTGCCAGAAGGTGAGCGAGGCCGAGGTCTTTGCGCGGGGGGGCATCAAGGATGTGCTGGTAAGCAATCAGGTGCGCGATCCGGCGAAGATCGACCGCCTGGCACGCATCCCAAAGCTGGGGGCGCGGGCGATCTGCTGCGTGGATGATATGGCGAATGTGGCGGACCTGTCTGCGGCGGCGGTGAAACATGGGACCACGATCGAATGTCTGGTGGAGATCGATTGCGGCGCAGGGCGCTGCGGGGTGACGACCACCCCGGCGGTGGTGGATTTGGCCAAGGCCATCGCCGCGGCGCCGGGGCTGCGGTTCGCGGGCATCCAGGCCTATCAGGGCGCAATGCAGCACATGGACCGTTATGAGGACCGCAAGGCCAAGATCGACATCGCGGTGGCGATGGTCCGCGACGCGGTGGAGGCGTTGAAGGCCGCGGGGCTGGACTGCGACATCGTTGGCGGGGGTGGCACGGGGTCCTACTATTTCGAGGGGAATTCCGGGGTCTATAACGAGCTGCAATGCGGCTCTTACGCTTTCATGGATGCCGATTACGGGCGCATCCTCGACAAGGAAGGCAGGCGGATTGATCAGGGGGAATGGGAGAATGCGCTGTTCATCCTGACGAGTGTCATGAGCCATGCCAAGCCGGACAAGGCGATCTGCGATGCGGGGTTGAAGGCGCAGTCGGTGGATAGCGGGCTGCCGGTGATCTTTGGGCGGACGGATGTGAAGTACATCAAGTGCAGCGACGAGCATGGGGTGATCGACGATCCGGCGGGTGTGCTGAAGGTGAATGACAAGCTGCGGCTGGTGCCGGGGCATTGTGACCCCACCTGCAATGTCCATGACTGGTATGTGGGCGTGCGGGGCGGGAAGGTGGAGGTGGTCTGGCCCGTTTCGGCGCGAGGCAAGGCCTATTGAGGTGCAGGGGGGTGCGGGGGGAGCGGGGCTCCCCCCGCTTTGCCCGAGAAACCAGATTTCCGGCAAGGACATGACATGCTGATCGTTCCCGAGGCGCTGATCGCCGACCTCGTCTCGCCCGAGGATGCCTTGGTGGCAGTGGCCGCCACCTTTGCCGCCATGGCGCGGGGCGAGGCTTACAACTTCCCCGTGGTGCGCGAGGCGCTGGGAGAGGGGCGGCAGTATGGCTTCAAATCCGGGCTGGACCGGGCCGGGGGGATGCTGGGTGTGAAGGCGGGAGGATACTTCCCGGGCAACGCGGGCCGCGGGATCACCAATCACCAATCGACGGTCTATCTGTTCGACCCGGATTCGGGGCGGCCTGTGGCGATGGTGGGGGGGAACCTCTTGACCGCACTGCGGACGGCGGCGGCTTCGGCGCTGTCGATCGACCGGTTGGCGCGGACGGACGCGCGGGTGCTGGGGATCGTGGGGGCGGGGCATCAGGCGGGGTTCCAATTGCGCGCGGCAGCGCGGGTGCGGGACTGGGACAGGGTGATCGGCTGGAACCTGCATCCCGAAATGCTGCCCAAGCTTGCGGCGGTTGCCGATGAGATGGGCCTGCCCTTCGAGGCGGTCGGGTTGGAGCGCATGGTGGAGGCGGAGGTGATCATCACGATCACCTCGTCGCCTGCGGCGTCCCTGATGGCGGCGCATGTTGGGCCGGGCACGCATCTGGCCTGCATGGGGACGGACACCAAGGGCAAGCAAGAGGTGGAGGTGGCGCTGGTGGGACGGGCGCGGCTGTTCACCGACGAGGTGGCGCAGTCAGTTTCGATTGGCGAGGCGCAGCATGCAGTGGCGGCTGGGCTTGTGGCGGCAGGGGATATCGTGCCCTTGGGGGCGGTGCTGACCGGAGCGGATGCGGGGCGGCGGTCGGCGGAAGAGATCACGCTGTTTGACGGGACGGGCGTTGGATTGCAGGATCTGGCGGTGGCGGCAGTGGCCGTGCAGCGCGCGCAGGAGCGCGGGCTGGGGATCGAGGTTGCGGTCTGACAAGGGTGTAGGATGGGCAGTTCTGCCCATCCTACCCATTTGATCATATTTCGTTTCAGGCATTGAACCCCATGCAGGGGCGTGGTCTGTCTGGGCCTGCTTGGGGGAGGGTGGTCATGCGCGTGTTCATCAACGGGTTCGGGCGGATCGGGCGGTCGGTGTTGCGGGCGGCGTTGCAGTCGCCGGACCGCTGGCCGGGGCTGGACATTGCCGGGATCAACGACATCGCGGCGGCCGAGATGTGCGCTTACCTGTTCGAATATGACAGTGTCTTCGGGCCTTGGCGGGGGACGGTTGCGCTGGAACCCGGGGCGCTGGTCGTAGATGGGCGGACGATTCCGCTTTATCGGACGCCCGATATCTCGGCCCTCGATCTGGCGGGGGTGGATGTGGTGATGGAATGCACCGGTCGCGCCGATGCACGAGAGGTGGCGGAGCGGGGCCTGCGTGCGGGCGCGCGCCGGGTACTGGTGTCGGGGCCGTCCAAGGCGGCGGATGTCACGGTGGTGTTGGGCGCGAATGAGATGGCGCTGCGCGATCAGGCGGTGGTGTCCAACGCATCCTGCACGACCAATGCGCTGGCACCTTTGGCAAAGCTGATCGACGATCATTGGGGGGTTGTCACCGGGTCGATGACGACCATTCACTGCTATACCGGCAGCCAGCCCACGGTGGATGCGCCGGCGGCGGATTATCCGCGGTCGCGGGCGGCGGCGCTGTCGATGGTGCCGACGACAACCTCGGCCAGCCGGTTGCTCGATGTGGTGCTGCCGCAGATTGCGGGGCGGATCGAAGGGTCGGCGGTGCGGGTTCCCACGGCCTCGGTCTCTTGTGTCGATCTGGCGGTGATGACGGCGAAGGCGGTGACGGCGGAGGAGGTGAATGCGGCGCTGCGGGCGGCGGGTGGGGTGATCGGGGCGACGGACCGGCCGCTGGTTTCCTCCGATCTGCGGGCGCGACCCGAAAGCATCGTGATGGCCTGCCCAGAGACACGGGTGACGGCGGGGGGGATGCTGCGCGTCTTCGGCTGGTATGACAACGAATGGGGCTTTTCCAACCGGATGCTGGATGTGGTGCGGCGGATGGTGTGATCCGCCGCGCCGTGCCGGTCAGACGGCCACGCGTTCGCCCAGTTCCACCACGCGGTTGCGGGGCAGGTGGTAGAAGTCGGACGGATCGGCCGAGAACCGCGACAGAAGCGCGTAGATGTTGTCGAGCAGCCGGTCGAGCCCGATCGGGCCGGTGACGACCGGCCTGCGCTTGCCCAGGAAGAAGGACGAGGCCATCACGTCGAACTTCAGCCCGGCCTTGCGCGCATGGGCCATGGCGCGGGTCACGTTCGGGGTTTCCATGAAACCGAACCGCAGGGTTAGGCGGGCAAAGCGGGGATTGATGACCTCGTAACTGGCGCGATCATCGGGGTCGGCGACGGGGATGCGCAGGGTTTCCACCGTGACAAGGACGTTCTGGTCATGCAGCACACGGTTGTGTTTCAGATTGTGGAGCAGGGCCGAGGGCACAATCGTCGGGTCTGGCGTCAGGAAGAAGGCGGTGCCGGGCACCACGGGGGCCGAGCTTTTCAGCATCGAGGTGGCGAAGCTGTCCAGCGCGATGGCCTGCCGGTGGGTATGGGCCAGAAGCTGCTGGCTGCCCCGCCACCACGCCAGCATGGCCAGCATGACAAGAGCGGCAAGCAGAAGGGGAACATAACCGCCATCATGGATCTTGGTCAGGTTCGAGGTGAGAAAGGCCAGTTCCAGGATGAGGATCGGCGCTGCGAGGATCAAGGTCAGCGGAAGGGACAGCTTGCCGGAGCGGGTGATGTAGACGATGGCCAAGAGGGTGGTCACCACCATCGTGCCGGTGACCGCGATGCCATAGGCCGAGGCGAGCGCCTCAGAGGTGCGGAAGGACAGGACCAGCGCGACGACGCCCGCCAGCAGCAGCCAATTGACCGCGCCGATGTAGATCTGGCCGCTCTGGTCATAAGATGTGTGGCTGATCTTCATCCGCGGCAGGAGGCCGAGCTGGATCGCGGCGCGCGTCATCGAGAAGGCGCCGGAAATCACCGCTTGTGCAGCAATGACGGTGGCGGCGGTGGCGATCAGGACAAGGGCGGGAAGCCAGGATTCGGGCACCAGACGGAAGAAAGGATCGTCGATGGCGGCGGGATCGGTCAGGACCAGCGCGCCCTGGCCGAGATAGTTGAGGATGAGCGCGGGCATCACCAGCGCGATCCAGGCGGTGATGATGGGTTTGCGCCCGAAATGGCCCAGATCGGCATAAAGCGCCTCGGCCCCCGTGACGGCGAGGAAGACCGCGCCGAGGACGAGGAAGGCGACCGTCTGGTGTTCCATCAGAAAGCCCAACGCGTAGCCGGGGGAGAAGGCGGCAAGGACGCCGGGATTGGCGATGATGTTCCACAGGCCGAGGGCGCCAAGGGTGAGGAACCAGACGGCCGTGATCGGCCCGAAGGCGAGCGACATCGCCCCTGTCCCGCGCCGTTGCACGAGGAAGAGGGCAAGCAGGATGCCCAGCGTCACCGGGACGATCCATTGGGCCAGATCGGGCAGGATGAGCCCGGCGCCTTCGACGGCGGAGAGAACCGAGATGGCCGGGGTGATGATCGCGTCGCCCGCAAAGAGCGCCGCCCCCGCCACGGCGAGGCTGAGCACGGGCAGGGAACGGTGGCCGATGGCAAGCCGGGCCAGCGTGTAGAGCGCGAGCACGCCGCCTTCGCCACGGTTGTCGGCCCGCAAAAGGAACAGGACATATTTCACCGTCACGATCAGGGTGAGGGTCCAGATCAGGAGAGAGAGCAGACCCAGCACCTCGGGCGCGGCGAGGCCGTCATCCGCGACGGGGCGCAGCGCTTCGCGGAAGGCATAAAGCGGTGATGTCCCGATATCGCCATAAACCACGCCGACCGCCCCGATCGTGAGGGCGGCAAAGCCCTGCGGCGGCGGGGGTGGCGGAGGTTCCGCCTCGTCGCGGAGGTAATCGGCAAGGTCGAGTTCGGAATCATCGAGCGTGCGGAGCGGATCGACGCCCGAAACCGTGGCAGACGGCTTCTGGTTCATGGGTCACGATTTGCGAAAGGGATGGTGGTGGCGCGTGGCAGGTCTGGAACCCGCTGGTCGCGATCGGACCTTGGCAGCGGTCCACAACACTCCGGAAGGCGCCGCGTGAGTCGCGGCAGTATTGGATCAGAATACGTCTCTTGCCGGTTGGCGACAACGAAATTCTGCGGCGCAGCAAGCGGGGCCGGGCGCGGCGTTGTCAGGGAAGGACGATCCAGGCGTTGTCGTAGTGGTGTTCTTCGATGTTCGGGGTGGGACCGATCCTGTCCACCACGGCAAAGAGACCGGGGGGGTGGAGGGGGGTCAGAACGCCGTGCCAGGTGCCGCGACGCAGGTTGATGCCCTGTGTGCCGTTGGTGAGAAAGGCGCGCGGCCTGTCGGCGGGGCTGGCGGCGACGATCACGAGGAAGGGGTCGGCCGTCATGGGAAGGAAGGCCTGCGAGCCGTCGGGATGGCGTTCGATCAGGTCGAAGCTGTAGGGAAGGGCGCGGGCTTCGGCCCGGAAAATCGAGATGCCGGCGCGGCCATCCGCGCCGAAATCGAGCGTGGCGCGATCGTGGTGGCGGCGGCAGAGGCCCGCATTGATAAGGCGGAAATCGCCCGCAGCCTCTAGCACATCGCCGAAGGGGGCGAAGGCGGGGGCGGTGAGCGGTTCGATCCTGATCTGTCGCATCTGTGTCGCCTGTCGGAGCGGGGGTCCTGCCCCCGCACCCCCCGGGGTATTTGGGCCAAGATGAAGGAGGGGACGAAGGATTGCTAGCGGCTTGGGCCGAAGGCGCCCGGGCCGCGCAGTTTGGCGTGGCGATTGACATCCTTGTAGAGGAGGTAGCGGAAAGGTCCGGGTCCTGCGGCATAGCAGGCCTGCGGGCAGAAGGCGCGGAGCCACATGAAATCGCCCGCCTCCACTTCCACCCAGTCGGTGTTGAGCTTGTAGACGGCCTTGCCTTCAAGAACGAAGAGTCCGTGTTCCATGACATGGGTTTCCTCGAACGGGATGACGCCGCCGGGTTGGAAGGTGACGATGTTGACATGGGCATCGTGGCGGATGTCGGCGGGATCGGCGAAGCGGGTGGTGGCCCAGCGCCCCTGCGTATCGGGCATCGCGATGGGGGCGAGATCGCGTTCGTTGATGCGGATGGGATCGGGCAGGGGAACGCCGGGGGCGGGTTCGTAGAGCTTGCGCAGCCAGTGGAAGCGGGTGGGTTCCGTGCCTTCGGCCAGCAGTTTCCACGGGGTGCCGGGCGGAATGTAGGCGTAGGAGCCCGGCTCCACCTCTTGCGCGTCGCTGCCGATGGTGAGGGTGGCAAGGCCGTGGGTGAAGAAGAGCCAGTGTTCGGCGCCGGTTTCCGCGTCGGGCGCGTCGGAGCCGCCGCCGGGGGCGACCTCCATCACATATTGGCTGAAGGTTTCGGAAAAGCCGGTCATGGGGCGGGCGATCAGCCAGAGGCGGGTCTTCGTCCAGCCGGGGAGGTAGGAGGTGACGATGTCCGAAAAGACGCCCTTGGGCAGGAAGGCATAAGCCGTGGTGAAGATGGCGCGGCCGGTCATCAGGCTGGTCTGTGGGGGAAGGCCGCCCGTGGGCGCGTAGTAGCCGGTCATGGCAGGAGGTCCTTGAGGCGAAGTTCGGCGATGCGTTCCACCTGCGCGCAGGCGGTGGCGAATTCGGTTTCGGTGTCGTTGCCGATGCGGGTGGCGAAGGCCTGCAGGATGGAGGCCTTGGTGTTGTCGCGCACGGCGATGATGAAGGGGAAGCCGTGCTTGGCGACGTAATCGGTGTTGAGCCGCTGGAAGGTGGCGCGTTCGTCATCGGTGAGGGCGTCGAGCGCGGCGCTGGCCTGTTCGGCGGTGGATTCGGGGGTCAGGCGTTTCGCGGCAGCGAGCTTGCCCGCAAGATCGGGATGGGCGCGCAGGACGGCAAGGCGCTGGTCGGGCGCGGCGCTGCGGAAGATGCGGGCGAGCGCGTTGTGCAGGCCGGTGGCGCAGTCATGCGCGGGGCCGAGTTCCAGCGCCCAGGCGCCTTCGGCAATCCAGGGGGAGTGTTCGAAGATGCCGCCAAAGCGTTCGACGAAGCGCTGCTTCGTCATCTGCGAGGGGCGTTCGATGCGGCGGTGGGGATGGGTGGTGGCCCAGTGGCGGGCGATGTCGATGCGGCGGGCGAACCAGACGCCTTGATGGCGCTGGGCGTGGTCGAGGAAGCGGATCAGGCCCGCGATCTTGCCCGGGCGGCCGATCAGGCGGCAGTGGAGACCGATGGAAAACATCTTGGCGCGGCCCTGCTGCCCTTCGGCATAGAGGGTGTCGAAGCTGTCTTTAAGGTATGTGAAGAACTGTTCGCCCTCGATATATCCCGGCGCGGTGGCAAAGCGCATGTCATTGGCTTCGAGCGTGTAGGGGATCACCAGCTGATCGCGGTCGCCCATTTCCAACCAGTAGGGAAGGTCGTCGTCATAGGTGTCGGAGATCCAGTCGAGACGGGCGGTTTCGGCCGTCAGGCGGACGGTGTTCATGGAGCAGCGGCCCGTGTACCAGCCGCGCGGCGGTTCGCCGACCACCTCTGCGTGCAGGCGGAAGGATTCGGCGATCTGGGCGCGTTCGACATCCTCGGCCATGTCGCGGTGATCGACCCATTTCAGGCCGTGGGAGGCGATCTCCCACCCGGCGGCTTTCATCGCCGCCACCTGTTCGGGGTTGCGGGCGAGGGCTGTGGTTACGCCATAGATGGTGACGGGAAGGCCCCGTTCGGTAAAAAGCCGGTGGAGCCGCCAGAAGCCTGCGCGCGCGCCATAGTCGTAGAGCGATTCCATGTTCCAGTGGCGCTGGCCCGGCCAAGGCTGGGCGCCTGCGATATCAGAGAGAAACGCCTCGGACTGTGCGTCGCCGTGGAGGATGTTGTTTTCGCCGCCCTCTTCATAGTTCAGCACCAGAGAGATGGCGATTTTCGCGCCCCCCGGCCATTGCGGATCGGGCGGGTTCGGGCCATGGCCCCGGAAATCGCGCGGGTAGCGGTTCACGTCGGTTTCCCCCGGTTGACCTTTGTTGCCGACAGCTTAGGCGGGAAATCAGGAAGGCTTTATCAAAAAATGCCTGAAAGACCTATCCGGTGGCGGGGACCGCGACGGACGGGTGCGGATGGGGTTAGGATGGGCGGGCAATGATGGAGGCAGGGATGAGCGGTGGACGTCTGACGACGCATGTTCTGGATACGGCGCGGGGCAAGCCGGCGGCGGGGGTGCGGATCCTGCTGTATCGCGTGAGCGGGAATTCGCATCGCAAGACCGCCGAGACGGTGACCAATGCCGATGGGCGCACGGATGTGCCGATGCTGACGGGCAAGGATTTCACGGAAGGCAGCTATGAGCTTGTCTTCTGTGCGGGGGAATACCTGCGGGCGACGGGGCAGGCGGCCGGGGATGTGCTGTTTCTGGACGAGATTCCGATCCGCTTCGGCGTGCCGGATGCAAGCCAGCATTACCATGTGCCGCTGCTGATCTCGCCCTTTGCCTATTCCACCTATCGCGGGTCCTGATCCAGCGGATCTATGAGATCAACCCCCATCCCCTCGAACGGGCTGGGGGACAATGTGGCCAGACGCGCGCCATTAGCGCGGGCGATCGCGGCGTTCTGGGCGGCGACCATGGGCAGGGTCTGACCGCCCCGCGCAGCACGGGCGAGGATGACCGCCAGATCGCGCGCGGCGGCGCTGTCGAAGGGCAGGACGCGGCCTGCGAAATCCTCGTTCACCATCGCGTCGATCTGGGCGACGGTGCGCTGGCGCAGGCCATCGGGCAGGCCTGCGGCGGCGGCGAGAAGCTCTGCCTCGGTCACGGTGGAGATGTGCAGCCACGCCGCTGGGTTGCGGGCGAACCAGTCCAGCAGGCGCCGGTCCGGATCTCGGTCCATCAGGGCCGAGAGGACCGGCGTATCAAGAAGGATCATGCCCGGCGTTCCATCAGGGGCAGGCTGACATTCAGCGCGGCAAAGCGGGCGGCGATGGCGGCGCCGAGATCGGCGCGGGGGTTCGTGGCGCCGACGGCACCGCGCAGGGTGATGCGGGCCTCTTCCTCCATCGAGCGGCCATGGGCGGCGGCACGCTGCTTCAGGCGGGCTTTCACGTCGTCTTCGAGGTTGCGGATGATGATGCTGGCCATCGGCTTGCTCCTTGTTCCACGTACAAGGGGCAACGGACGGGGGGCTGATATCTTAAATGATAGCAGCCTGACCCATACTTTTGCGGCGCTGCACCGCACCTGTGGATGCCACGATCCGCAACAGACGGCGGCGGTCGCCCGCACAGGCGGCGTCGATCAGGCCGCGCAGGGCGCCCTTGGCCTTCAGATGCGGGCCGAGGGTGGAATGGGTGAGGCCGGGATAGAGGATGTGATCGGTGCCGGGCGCTTCGGGAAAGCCCATCGCCTGATCCCGGTCATCGGCAAGGCCGTGGAAAAGGACATTCCACGTGGCGGGCGCGAAGGGTGGGGCACCGGTATCGGCAAGGCGGGCGGTCCAGTGCCGCCAGCGCGGATCGTCGAGGCGGGATTGCGGCCCGAGGGCGAGCACGGCGTCTAGCGGCGCGAGATGCGCCGCGCGCAGGGCGCAGACGGCCCCCATGGAGGAGCCGATGGCGATGCGCCGCATGGCGGGGCCCGCGGCGGCAAGACCGGCCGCAACCGCCGGGGCAAAGCCGGGATGCTGGCCCCAGCTGCGGGCGGCATCGGTGAAGAACAGCGCGCGGCGGTTCCCGGCCGTGGCCGAGGCCACGAATTCGGGCGACGGGGCGCGATCGGGATCATGGCCGATGCTGGCGAAGGCCAGCACCACGGCGTCGCCCGTCCCCGGGGCAAGATGCACCTGCCACGGCGGGTGATCATGGATCAGGCGCAGGGTCATGGCATCGCGAAAGCGGGAAGGCCTGCCATGCGGGCGGCCATGTCGGCCTTGATGCGGGTGATGATGTAATCGGTGAAGAGGCGGACTTTCGGATCCTTCAGCCTGCGATGCTGGGACAGGACAGAAAGTTGCGTGGGCAGCGGCGGGGTTGCCGTCGCGACGGGAACGAGACGGCCTTCCTTCAGATGTTCGGCAACCTCGAAGATCGGTTTCATCACGATGCCCCGCCCATCCAGCGCCCAGCCGGTAAGGACATCGCCATCATCCGATTCGTAGGGACCTGCGATTTCAAAGCGCCGGGGACCTTCGGGGGTGGCGAGGGTCCACTGAAACTCTTTCGCGCCGGGGAAGCGGAGGTTGAGACATTCGTGCCGGTCGGCCACCAGCGCCGCGCCGTCGGCGGGCATCCCGCGCCTTGCCACATAGGCAGGTGCGGCGCACAGGATGCGGGGGCAATCCGCGATGAGGCGGACCTTGAGGGTGGAATCCTCCAAAAGCCCGAGGTGGAAGGCGATGTCGAGCCCTTCGGCGGTGACGTCGATCACCCGGTCGGACAGGCGGAGGCGCACCTCGATCTGCGGATACTGGTCCTTGAAGGCCGGGACATGGGGGGCGATGAAGCGCCGCCCGATGCCCAAGGGGGCGGCGACAAAGATGGTGCCGCGCGGGTTCTGCGTGACATCCATCACCGCGGCCTCGGCCTCGTCTATCGCCTCAAGCACGCGGCGGGCGCCGTCATAGAAGATGCGGCCATTTTCGGTGGGCTGCAGTGAACGGGTGGTGCGGTTGAACAGCCGCACGCCAAGATGCTTTTCCAGTTCCGAGATGCGGGCAGAGGCGACG
This sequence comes from Paragemmobacter ruber, assembly GCF_009908315.1. GTDB lineage: Bacteria > Pseudomonadota > Alphaproteobacteria > Rhodobacterales > Rhodobacteraceae > Paragemmobacter > Paragemmobacter ruber. Next base: position 969,161 of record NZ_JAAATW010000001.1, on the reverse strand, counting down.
GCGGGCGAGCAGCGCTGATCCCTTGCTGCCGCACTCATGCTGCCCAATTCGTAGACACGCACGAACATTCTGATGTTGTTCACATAGGACATCGCCGCCCGGCCCCATTCTTTGCCATGGTTTGAAAGTGATTGGGCATTTGAAGGATTAACAGGCGAATGGCCCCCGGTATAGCCTTTCGAAAAAGCTTAAGGGAGCCGCGCCGATGGAAGGCATCTATGATTGGGCCGTGCTGTGGGAATGGGTGGAGATCGCGGCGCGCTGGACACATGTGATCACGGCCATCGCTTGGATCGGGTCGTCCTTCTATTTCATCGCGCTCGATCTTGGCCTGCGCAAGGCGCCCGGGATGCCGGAACTGGCCCATGGTGAGGAATGGCAGGTCCATGGCGGGGGCTTTTACCACATCCAGAAGTATCTGGTCGCGCCCGAGCGGCTGCCGGAACATCTGACCTGGTTCAAATGGGAAAGCTATGCGACGTGGCTTTCGGGCTTTGCCATGCTGGTGCTGGTCTATTACCTGGGTGCGGATCTGTATCTGATCGACGCCAATGTGATGGACCTTGCCGTCTGGCAGGCGGTGGCGATTTCGATCGGGTCGCTGGCCTTTGGCTGGCTGGCCTACAACACGCTGTGCCGGGTTTTCGTCAATGCCAACCAGACAGTGCTGATGGTGGCGCTCTTTGCCGTGTTGGTGGCGATGGCTTGGGGGTATACGCAGGTGTTTTCGGGCCGGGCGGCGCTTTTGCATCTGGGGGCCTTCACGGCGACGATCATGTCGGCCAACGTCTTCATGGTCATCATCCCGAACCAGAAGATCGTGGTCGCCGATCTGAAGGCCGGGCGCACGCCAGACCCGAAATATGGCAAGATCGCCAAGCAGCGCAGCACGCATAACAACTATCTGACGCTGCCGGTGCTGTTCCTGATGCTGTCGAACCATTACCCCTTGGTCTTTGCAACGGAATGGAACTGGCTCATTGCATCGCTGGTCTTTCTGATGGGCGTCACCATCCGGCACTGGTTCAACACCAAGCACGCGCGCAAGGGCAACCCGCATTGGACATGGGCCGCGACGGCGGTGCTTTTCCTGATCATCGCCTGGCTTTCGACGGCGCCGATGTCGATGCAGGCGCCCGCCGAGGAAGAGGGCGCGCAGTTGTCAGGGGCGGCGCTGACCTATGCCTCGGCCACGGGGTTCGAGGATGTGGTGGGCATCGTGCAGGGTCGTTGTGCCATGTGCCATGCGGCCGAACCGGTATGGGAGGGGATGTACTGGCCGCCCAAGGGCGTGGTGCTGGAGACGCCCGCGCAGATCGCGGCCGAGGCGCGGCGCATCTATCTGCAGGCGGGGATATCGCACGCCATGCCGCCCGCGAACCTGAGCTACATGGAACCGCAGGAGCGGGCGGCGATCGTGGCGTGGTTCCGCAGCGCCGGGGTGGCGGGGGTGGATGGCTAACCGCGCGTGAAGCGCCACACCGTGTGCTGCCGATACTCTTCGCCCGGCCGCAGGATGATGGAGGGGAAGCCCGCATGGTTTGGCGCATCGGGCCAGCCCTGCGCCTCGATCGCGAGGCCTTCATAGGGGCCGCGACCGGGGCGGATGGCGTTGCGCCCGTCATAGACCTGTATCCCCGGCTCGGTCGTGGATACCACCATCCCGATGCCGGACTGGCCATTCAGGCGCAGCACCTCGCGCAGGGGGAGGCGGGCGTTGGACAGGCAGAAGTTGTGGTCAAAGTGGTTCACGCCCGGGTCGATGCGGCGGGTCTTGCGGAAATCCATATCATCCTGATCTACCGGGCGGATTTCGCCAGTTGGGCAGAAATCGGGGGTCGTGGGCAGATAATGCGCGGCATCCACCCAAAGCCGGTGCCCTGCCCATGTTGGCGTGCCGTCAAGGTTCCAGTAGCTGTGATTGGCGAAGTTCACCGGCGTGGGCTGATCGGTGGTCACATGGACATGCAGATGCAGGCTGGCCCCGTCCACCTGAAAGGTGGCCGACACCCGGCGGTTGCCGGGAAAGCCGCCTTCATCATCGGGCAAATCAAGCTCTAGCCGCAGATCGCTTTCGGTGGCCTCGGCCAGACGCCAGACCTTGCGATGGGTGCCGGCCTGCCCGGAATGAAGGCTGTGGCGGTTGTCCTGATTGGCCTCGAACTGCAGGATCTGGCTGTCGATGGGCGCGCGGGCATGGCTGAAGCGGTTGGCGACGGGTCCGACCAGCGCGCCGTGATAACGCAGCGCATCGGCGTAATCCGACAGGCGGTCCGAACCAAGGGTCAGGTTGCGGGTTGCCCCCTCAAGCCAGACGCCCTGCAAGATCGCGCCCACGGTAAGGACCGACACGCAAAGCCCGTCGCGCCCGATGGTGATGCGCTGGACCGGGTCGCCATCGGGCGTGAGGCCGAAGGGGGCGATCCCCAGTTGTCGATCGGTCATCCGTTCCCCCCCGCGCGTCTGTTGCGCCAGTGGTGCAACCTGCGGGCGGGTGGGTCAAGCCTGTTCGCAGGGGTCTCAGGGCGTGGCGGTGACGCAATCGGCCATGGTCTGGGCGATGTTCCGCAGCAGCGTGGCATAGGCCTCGGGGCCCGGGTCGATCATGGATCCGTTGGGATCGAGCGGGGCGCCGACACGCGCGCCGGTGCCGTCGGCCAGTTGTTCGATCAGCGCGGGGTCATGCTGCGCCTCGGGGAAAAGGCAGAGCGGCGTGCCCTCCTCCACCCCGGCGCGCAGTTCGGCCAGCCGTGCCGCGCCGGGCGCCGTGGCATCGCCAAGCGCGACCGAGCCGAAGATTGACAGGTCGTAATGCGCGGCGAGATAGCCGTAGGCATCATGGTAGACGATCAGCGGCTTGTCCTGCACCGGGGCGAGGATGCCTGCCACCTCTGTATCCAGCGCGGCGATGCGGGCGCTGGCAGCTTCGGCATTGGCGGCATAGGTCGCGGCGTTGGCGGCATCGAGACGGCCCAGTTCTGCCGCGATGGCCGCAAGCCAGACCTGCGCATTGGCCGGATCAAGCCAGGCATGGGGATCGGTGCCCTCGTGGGTGTGCCCGTGGTCGTGCCCGTGATCATCACCGTGGTCATGCCCATGATCATCGCTGTGGTTCTCTGCGGTCTCTTCGCCATGGTCGTGGGCGTGATCGTCTGCAGCGGCCTGTTCTTCGGCGTGATCATGACCGTGGTCATGGTCATGGTCATGGTCGTGATCGTCTGCGGCCGCTTTTTCTGCGCCATGGTCATGGCCGTGTTCGGCCCCATGCGCCCCGTCTTCGGAAAAGGCGCGGGTTTCCGTTCCGGGCGCAGTCAGAAGGGCCAACCTTGCGCCGCTGTCGCCGATGCCGTCCAGCGCGCGGTCGAGCCACGGGGTCAATTCGGGGCCAACCCAGACCACAAGGTCGGCCTCGGCCAGAGCGGCGGCCTGTGAGGGGCGCAACTGGAAATCATGCTCGCTCGCCCCGCGCTCCAGCAGGAGTTCGGGCGTCCCGAGATCGCCCATCACCTGCGCCACGAGCGAGTGGATCGGGTGGATGTCGGTCACAACGCGCGGCACCTCGGCCATGGCGGGCAGGGCGGAGGCGACGCTGGCAATGGCAGAAGATATGATATAACGCATCGGGCGGCCCTTCCTGTGCAGATCAGGCGGCGCTATGAATGTTATAAAATAACATGTCAAGAGGCTCAGATGGCGACCCCGCTGCATCATGCCCATTCCGATGACTGCCCCGGCTGCACCACTGCACCCGAGGTAGCCTTTGCCCAGCATGACCACAGCCATTGCAGCGGGGACGTTCTGGCGCGGGCGGTGTCGCTGGCCGAGGCGCAGGGGGTAAAGCTGACGCCGGTCCGGCGGCGCGTGCTGGAAATCCTGTTGGAGGAACACCGCGCTCTGGGGGCCTATGACGTGTTGCAGCGGCTGGCGGCCGAGGGATTCGGGAACCAGCCGCCGGTGGCCTATCGCGCGCTGGATTTTCTGGTGGAGCACGGGCTGGCCCATCGCATCCGCCGCCTGAACGCCTTTGCCGCCTGCATGCATCCGGGCGAGGCCCACGCCCCGGCCTTTCTGATCTGCCGCGCCTGCAACCATGTGGCCGAGGCGCCGGCCGCCCCGGTGCGCGCCGCGCTGGATGCAGCGGCGGGCGCGCTGGGCTTCCGCATCGAGCGGTCGAATATCGAGGCGCTGGGTCTTTGCCCGGGCTGCCAGGCGGCGGCGGCATGAGCGCGCTGATCCGGGCCGAGCATCTGTCGGTGGCGCTGGACGGGCATCCGGTGCTGACGGATGTGTCGCTGGCGGTGGCGCCGGGCGAGATCGTCACCATCCTTGGGCCGAACGGATCAGGGAAGTCCACGCTGTTGCGGGCGCTGCTGGGCATCGTCCCGGCCACCGGCGGGCGTGTGGCCCGGGCGGAGGGGCTGGTGATCGGCTATGTGCCGCAGCGGCTGGCCGTGGATCGGACGCTGCCCATGACGGTGCGGCGGTTCCTGTCGCTGCCCAAACGGGTGGGGGATGCGGCGGCCATGGCCGCGCTGGCCCGTGTCGGCGTGCCGGACGTGGCACAGCGGCAGATGGCCGATCTGTCGGGCGGACAGTTCCAGCGCGTGCTTCTGGCGCGCGCCCTGCTTGCGGGGCCTGATCTGCTTGTCCTTGATGAGCCGACGCAGGGCTTGGACCAACCCGGCGAGGCGGCATTCTATCGGCTGATCGAAGAGGTGCGGCGCGAGACCGGGGTGGCGGTGCTGATGGTCAGCCATGACCTGCATGTGGTGATGGCGGCATCCGACCGGGTGATCTGTCTGAACGGGCATATCTGCTGCGAAGGCACGCCGCGCGTGGTCTCTACCGCGCCGGAATACCGCGCGCTGTTCGGGCTGGGCACGCAGGGCGCGCTGGCGCTGTATCAGCACGTGCATGACCATAGCCATGATGGTGGACATGATGCTGGGTCCGGCCATGCCCATCACTACGACCACACGCATCACGATCACCACCATGCTTGACGATTTCCTTGTCCGCGCTGCCCTTGCCGGGGTGGGGATGTCGCTGGCGACCGGGCCGCTCGGGTCTTTTGTCGTCTGGCGGCGGATGGCCTATTTCGGGGATGCCACGTCGCATGCGGCGATCCTTGGCGTCGCGCTGGCACTGGCGGCTGATCTGCCGGTCACCTTCGGCACGCTGGTGGTGGCGCTGGCCATGGCGGTGACCGTGGCGACGCTGGCGTCGCGGGGCTGGGCGATGGACACGACGCTGGGGGTCCTGGCCCATTCGGCGCTGGCCTTCGGGCTGGTGGCGGTAAGCTTTGTCCCCGGCGCGCGGACAGACCTTTCGGCTTGGCTTTTCGGTGACATTCTGGCCGTGACGCGGGGCGATCTGGCACTGATCTGGGGTGGCGCGCTTCTGGTGGCGGGATTGCTGATCTGGCGCTGGCAGGCGCTGCTGACCGCCACGCTGAACGAGGATCTTGCCCATGCTTCGGGCCTGAACCCGGCGCGGGAGCGGCTGGTGCTGACGCTGGCCTTGGCGGTGGTGGTGGCGGTGGCGATCAAGGTGGTGGGCGCGCTGCTGATTGCCGCCATGCTGATCATCCCGGCCGCGGCGGCGCGCGGGATGGCCCGCACGCCCGAGATGATGGCGCTGCTGGCAGTGGGGATCGGCGCCGCGTCGGCGCTGGCGGGATTGCAGCTGTCGCTCTGGCAGGACACGCCGGCAGGCCCGTCGATCATCGCGGCGGCCACCGCCATCTTTGCCCTGTCGGCGATGTTCGGGCGGATGGGGCGGCGATAAGCGCGCGGCCCGCCGTTTACCGCAGGTCGCGGATTTTACAGCCATGTCGCTTTTGTCTGCCAAGGGTCGGGTTGACTTGTCCGATTTGCGCAGGTTCGGGCAGATAAGGGGGCAAAACATCCTTCCGCGGAGTCGCCCCCAATGAAAACCCATGTAAAAGCCCTTGTCGTCGGCGGTGGAGCCGTCGGGAACGGCATCGCCTATCACCTCGCCAAGGCCGGTTGGGACACGATGCTGGTGGAACGGGACGAGTTGACCGCAGGCTCCACCTGGCATGCGGCGGGGCTGCTGCCCCTGTTCAACATGAGCTATGCGACCACCCACATCCACAAATACAGCGTTGATTTCTACAAGGGGCTGGAGGCGGAGACGGGGCTGAACCCCGGCTTCTATGTCGTGGGCAACCTGCGCATGGCCCAGCGGCAAGAGCGGATGGATGAATACATGCTCTATTCGTCGGTCGCCGAGACGGCGGGCGTCTACCACGAATTCCTGACGCCGAAGGAGATGAAGGATCGCTGGCCGCTGCTGCGGACGGATGATCTGGTGGGCGCGCTTTACCACCCGCAGGATGGCTACATCAACCCCGCCGACGTGACACAGGCCATGGCCAAGGGCGCGCGGCAACGGGGTGCCACCATCGAGCGGAAGATCCAGGTGGACGGCTATCGCTGGACGGGCAGCGAATGGATCGTGTCGGTCACCCGGATGGAAGACCGGGGCGGCAATCTGGTGCCGACCGAAGAGAAATACGACATCCACGCCGAGCATGTGGTGACGGCGACCGGCAACCACGCCCAGCGGACGGCGCGGATGCTGGGCATCAAGATCCCGGCGATTCCCGTCGAACATCAGTACATCGTCACCGAACCCGACCCGGCGCTGGTGGAATGGCGCAAGACCAATCCGCAGCACCCGGTGCTGCGCGATGCGGATGCCAAATGGTATGTGCGCGAAGAGCGCGGCGGCTGGATTCTGGGGCCCTATGAGCGCAACGCCCCAGCGCGCTTCCTCTATGATGTTCCGGCGTCGTTCCGGGCGGACCTGTTCCCGCTGGATCTGGAGCGGATCGAGGCGGAATACATGTCGATGATCCATCGCCTGCCGTCGTCGGAAACGGTGGGCCTGAAGGACGATTACAACGGCCCCATCTGCTATACGCCCGATGGCAACCCGCTGGTGGGCCCCGTGCCGGGCCTGCGCAACATGTGGATCGCGGAAGGGTTCAGCTTCGGGATCACGGCGGCGGGAGGCACGGGCTATTACCTGGCCCAGATGATGACGGAGGGCGAGGCCGAGATCGACATGGCCAGCCTCGACCCGCGCCGCTATGGCAACTGGATGACCACGGAGTACGCGGCGCGCAAGAACGAGGAATGCTATGAGCATGTCTTCATCCTGCACCACCCGGATGAAGAGCGCGAAGCCTGCCGCCCGCTGCGCACGGCACCCGTCTATGACAAGCAAAAGGCCTTGGGCGCGCAGTTCGGGCAGGTGAATGGCTGGGAACGGCCTATCTATTTTGGCCCCAAGGACGCGCCCGAGGATTTCGATCACCACACCCGGTCCTTCCGGCGCGGCGGCTGGTGGCAGTACGCGGTGGACGAGGCGAAGGCCATTCGCGAAACGGCAGGGCTGATCGACGCCACCGCCTTTACCAAGCATCTGGTGAGCGGCCCCGGCGCGACGGCCTTCCTTGACTGGTTCACCTGCAACGCGCTGCCCAAGGTGGGGCGGATCAACCTGACCTATGCGCTGACACCCACGGGGACCACGCGGACGGAATATACCATCGTCCGCAATGGCGAGAATGATTACTACCTCGTCTCTGCCGGGGCATGGACGGCTTATGACGCCGACTGGCTGCGCAAATGTGCCGAGGATTACATGGCGGGCGGTGGCGGCTGGGTCGACATCCACGATGTCACCACGCAATGGGGTGTCTTTGCGCTGGCCGGGCCGAACAGCCGCAAGATCCTTGCCGAACTGATCCGCGATGCCGAGCCGGAAACCGCGCTGTCGAACAAGCGCTTTCCGTGGCTGTCGGCGCGCAAGATCGAACTGGGCATGTGCCCGGTGAACGCGATCCGCGTGGCCTACACGGGCGAGCTTGGCTGGGAACTGCATCACCCGATCGAGATGCAGCGCTATCTGTTCGACCAGTTGCTGAAGGCGGGCGAAAAGCACGGGATGAAGCTGGTGGGTGCCCGCGCCCAGAACTGGCTGCGGCAGGAGAAATCCTATCGCGCTTTCGGCAACGAACTGGGCCGCGACGCGACCCCGCTGGAGGCCGGGCTGGATCGGTTCGTGGACCTGAACAAGGAATTTCAGGGCAAGGCCGCGATGCTGGCGACCGGCATCCGGTCGATGTGCGTGACGGTGCTGATCGACGGGCCGGATGATACCGATCCGTGGGGCAAGGAGGCGCTGATCGTGAATGGCGAAAAGGTCGGGCGTCTGACCTCGGGCGGCTATTCGGTGGCCTTCGGCAAGCAGATCGGGATGGGCTATGTGCGCCCCGATCTGGCCAAGGTCGGCACCAAGCTGCAAGTGCGGATCAACCGCGAGCTGTGGGATGCGACGGTGGTGGAGGACAGCCCCTTCGATCCGACGAATGCGCGCATCCGTATCGACGGCTGAGCGAAGGTGACATCGGGAAGGGCACCGGGCGCAGGTCCGGTGCCCTATCCTTTACGGGTGACGGTTTGCGGCAAGCCATGCCGCCCAGTCGGACGCGCTGCCGTCAAAGACGTTGATATCCACCTCGCCCGCGATGCCGGGGATGAGGCCGGTGCTGGTATATTGCCAGAAGGTCCAGTGGCGGCCGCCATAAACCTCGTCCGGGTGGGCGGCGACGGCGCGCAGCCAGAAGGGATAGTTCCCGACCCGCCACATCTCATTCTCTTGGTAGAAGTCCACGGTCGAATAGATGATCGGGCGCTGGCCATAGTGGCGTTCGACGATGTCGAGGAAGATCTTCGCCTCTGACCGCAGCACGCTGGCCGGGCGGCGGATGGTGCAGGTGGGCGAGAAGGGCGTCCATTCCATGTCCAGCACGGGGGGCAGGGCGCCAGGGGTGCGGGGGACGTTCTGGATGAAGAAGGCCGCCTGTTCGGCCGCCGGGCGGCAATGGTAGAAGAAGTGATAGGCCCCGCGCGGCACACCTGCGCGGCCTGCGCCGCGCCAGTTGTCGCGGAACATGGGATCGACCAGATCGCCACCCTCGGTCGCCTTGATGAAGGCGAAGTTCACGCCATTGGCGCGGGCTTGCCGCCAGTCGATCGCCGTCTGGAAACGGGCCACGTCAATGCCGTGGACGGCATGATCCTCTGGCCCGCGCGGGCCAAAGCTGGCGGGATCGGCATCACCGAAATTTGGCGGGATGACGCGGAACTGCGCGGGATTGGCGATCGCGCCTGCCGTGGTGGAGAGCGTGGGTGAAGGCGCAGGCCCACCACCGCAGGCGGCGAGGGCAAGGGAGAGGCTGAGGGCGGCGAGGATGCGGAACATGTGCGCAATGCTGACCGATCCGCTGCCGCCTGTCACGCCCCTTCGCCGGGACCTGCCGCCTTTCCGCCGGGCGCGCTGCGCGGCCCCGACGGATCAGCCAAACCGGGCTGGATCAAGCGCGGCGACAAGGCCTGCCGACAGGCCGGAGGGCCGCCCGCCGATCAGGTCGGCGGCAAGCTGGCTGGCGGCGGGGCAGGTCTGGAAACCATAGCCGCCTTGTCCGGCAAGCCAGAAGAAATCAGGCTGTCGCGGGTCACGCCCGATCACCAGCACCCGGTCGGGCGCAAAGGTGCGCAGACCCGCCCAGTTGGAGATGAGCCGCGTGACGGGTTCGGTGACCATCTCTTCATACCGGGCCAGACCTTCGGCCAGCACCATGTCATCGGCCCAGGCGTCATGGGGCGATTGTGGGTCTTCCTCGGCGGGGGAGACGATCAGGGCGCCCGCGTCCGGCTTGGCATACCACGTCTCGCCGGCGCCAAAGAGCATGGGCCAGCGGCTGATGTCATGCCCGCCCGGTGCCGGGATGCGGGCCATGGAGCGGCGGTTGGGGGTAAAGCCCAAGGGTTGGATCCCGGCCATGGCAGCGACCTCATCCACCCAAGCCCCCGCTGCGTTGATCAGGAGGCGGCCTGAAAACTCGCCCGCAGGTGTTGTGACCGTCCACCCCTCGCCGCCCCGCTCGATGGCGCTGACGCGGGCGCCGGTCACGATCTGTGCGCCGCGCGACCTCGCCTCGCGCGCGAAGCCCTGCAGCAGAAGATCGGTGTCGATGTCCCAGGCGTGGTCGGCCATGGCGGCCATGGCCACGCTGTCAGGGTTCAGGATCGGGACGATGGCGCGGGCCTCATGCACGCTGCAGCGTGTCATCTGCATGTCGCGGACCTCGGCCGCGAAGATATCCTGCTGATCGGCCTTGGCGACGATCATCAGGCCGCGCGGGGACAGCACATGGTCGGCCGCGCGGAAGTGGTCTTCGGAGGCAAGCGAAAGTTCCACCACGGCAGGCGCACCATAGCGGGGTTCATACAGCGCGGCGGATCGCCCCGAGGCGTGATGCGCCAGCGCGGCCTCGGCCTCCAGCACGGTGACAGAGCCCATCGCGGACAGGCGTGCGGCGGCGGAAATGCCGGCGATGCCGCCGCCGATGATCAGGAAATCGGTCATTCTTCCTCCAGCCGGTCGGTTGCCGGGGGTGGGGCGGGGTAGAGCGCGGACAGGCGTGCGCGCAGGTCCGGCGTCATGGGCATGTGAAGTGCGGCAAGCGAGGGCGCAAGCTGCGCCGCATCGCGGGCGGACACAAGCGGCACGACGGGCGTGATCGGGCAGGACAGGACCCACGCCACCGCCAGCGTGGCGGGATGCGTGCCGATTTCGGCCGCCAGCGCAGCCAGGCCTGTGGCGGCTGCATGCATGGCTTGCGGCGCATAGCGGGCGGCATATCGGCTGTCCTCGGACAGCCGCCCCGCGCCGCCTTGCGCATATTTGCCGGTGAGAAGCCCGCCACCCAGCGGCGAATAGGCGTGGACCGCGATCCCCTGATCGGCGCACATCGGCAGGATTTCCACCTCGGCCTGCCGTTTCACAAGGTTGTACATCGGCTGGATCACGTCGATCCGGCTGCCATAGCGCGCCGCGATGGCCTGCGCCTTCATCACCTGCCACGCGGCAAAGTTCGACAGGCCGATCCGGGCGATGCGCCCGGCCTGCTGCCATTCGACGAAAAGGGCGATGGTTTCCTCCAGCGGCGTGGCCGGATCGAAGCGATGCAGATAGAGCAGATCAACGCCATCCCTGCCTAGGCGGCGCAGGCTTTCGTCGAACTGCGCGATCAGATTGGCCCGGCCCGCCCCGCCGTCATAGCCCACCTTGGTGGCAATCCGCACCGCGCCGTCGCCCTGCGCAAACTCGCCCAGCAGGCGTTCGGACTGACCGGCGGTATAGACGTTGGCCGTGTCAAAATGGGTGATCCCGGCCTCGCGCGCGGCATCGAACATGGCGCGGGCGGCCTGCGCATCGGCGCGGCCGCCGAACTGCATGCAGCCAAAGGCAAGGGGGCAGGATGTCGTCATGGGCACGACCCTGCCACGGCGCTGCCCGGAAGGAAAGCCGCCGCCCGCCGCTTTGATGCCAGCCCGCGACAGGGCGCGCGACAGGGGTCTTTGTACGGCGGGGCGGGCATGAAAAAGGCCCGCCGGAGCGGGCCTTTCCCTCGATGACAGAGCCGATCAGGACGGGATTTCGCCCGTGATCCCTTCGACATAGAAGTTCATGCCCAGCAGATCGCCATCCGGCGCGGTCACGCCTTCGGCCAGCCACGGGGTGCCGTCCTGCTTGTTGATCGGGCCGGTGAAGGGGTGGTAGGTGCGCGCGGCGATCGCATCGCGCATCGCTTCGGCTTCGGCCTTCACGTCGGCGGGGACGGCATCGGTGATCTCGCCGATCTCGACCTCGCCCTCCGGGATGCCAGCCCAGCTGTCCACCTGCGCATAGGTGCCATCCAGCAGTTCGCCCACACGCTTGACGTAATAGGGCGCCCAGTTGTCGATGATCGACGACACGCGCGGAGACGGCTTGTAATCCGCCATGTCGGAGGCCTGACCAAAGCCGATCACGGCGCCGTTGGTCTTGGCCGCCTCGGCCAGCGGGGCAGTGGAATCGGTGTGCGACGCGATGACATCCACGCCCTGATCAATCAGGGCCTTGGCGGAATCGGCCTCTTTCGCCGGATCGAACCAGGTGAAGGCCCAGACGATCGACAGTTCCACAGCCGGGTTCACCTTTTTGGCGTGCAGATAGTAGCTGTTGATCCCCATGATCACCTCGGGGATCGGGAAGGACGCGATGTAGCCGATCTTGTTCGTCTTGGTCATCTTGCCCGCGATATGGCCCTGGATGGCGCGGCCTTCATAGAAGCGTGCGTTATAGGTCGACACGTTCGCGTGGTCGCGCTTGTAGCCGGTGGCATGTTCGAACTTGATGTCCGGGAACTTGGCCGCGACGGCGTTGGTCGCGTCCATGAAGCCGAAAGAGGTGGTGAAGATGATGTTGCAGCCCGACAGCGCCATCTGGGTCAGCACGCGTTCGGCATCGGCCCCTTCGGGCACGTTTTCCTGCCACACGATTTCGACCTTGTCGCCAAAGGCCTCTTGCACGGCCAGCGCGCCCTGATGGTGCTGGAAGGTCCAGCCGCCGTCACCGATGGGGCCGACATAGACGAAGCCCGCCTTGACCTTCTCCAGCCCCTGCGCAAGGGCCATCTTTCCCCCCATCATCGAGGCAAGGCCCAGCGCGGCGCCGCCCTTCAGGATTGTTCTTCTCTTCATTTCTTGCTCCCGGTTGCGGGGTCGGCAGCGACCCCGGTTGAATTGGCCTCAGCGCGAGGCGTGGAAGTTCTGGCCCAGCGCCGCCGGCGCGTTCAGCGCCGCCTTGCCCTTGCCAGAGGACATGATGACCAGCACGAGGATGGTTATCAGATACGGACTCATCGACAAGTATTCGACCGGGATTCGCGCCCCCGCCGCCTGCAGATTAAGCTGTAGCACGGTGATGCCGCCAAAAAGATAGGCACCAAGCAGCACGCGCCACGGTTTCCAGCTGGCAAAGACCACGATGGCCAGCGCGATCCAGCCTGCGCCGGCGGTGATGCCGTCGGTCCATTGGGGCACGCGGATCAGGCTGATATAGGCCCCGCCAAGGCCTGCCAGCGCGCCGCCGAAGAGGATGGCGAGGATGCGGATGCGCACCACCTTGTAGCCCAGCGCGTGGGCGGCGTCGTGGCTTTCGCCGACCGCGCGCAGGATCAGGCCCAGTCGGGTGTATTTCAGAACCGCCCAGACCGCGGCACAGGCCGCGATGGATAGGTAGACCATCCAGTCATGGTCAAAGAGAACCGGCCCAAAAAAGGGGATATCCGCCAGCGGCCCCAGCGGGACAGTCCCCGTCAGCGGTGGCTTGATCCCCACATAGCCCTGCCCGATCAGGCTGGACAGCCCCAGCCCGAACAGCGTGAGGGCAAGGCCCGTCGCCACCTGATTGGCCAGAAGCACCTGTGTCAGCACGGCGAAGACCAGGCTCAGACAGGCCGCGCCCAGCGCACCGCCCAGAAAGCCCAGATAAGGACTGCCCGTGATGACCGCCGTGGCAAAGCCGCAGATGGCGCCCATGATCATCATCCCCTCGACCCCGAGGTTGAGGACACCCGCCTTTTCCACCACCAGCTCGCCCAGCGCGGCAAGGATGATCGGAACAGATGCTACCATGAGCGAGGCGATCAGGATCGCCGGATTGATGCCGCCGAGATCCATCACAGGGCCTCCTTTCTGGTGCCGAAGCGGATGCGGAAGTTGGTGAGCAGATCCACCGCGAGGAGGAAGAACAGAAGCATCCCCTGAAACGCCTGGATCGCGGCGGCGGGCAGGCCCAGCATGAAGCTGGCCAGTTCGCCCCCGATATAGGTGAGCGCCATCAGAAGCCCCGCCAGCAGGATGCCGATGGGGTTCAGGCGGCCGAGGAAGGCCACGATGATGGCGGTAAAGCCATAGCCCACGTTGAAATCAATGCTGATCTGGCCCGAGGGGCCGGCCACCTCGAACAGCCCGGCCATCCCGGCCAGCGCGCCCGACAGGCCCATGCACAGAAGGACAAGGCGCGTCGGGCTGACACCGGCAAAGCGCGCGGCGCGGGGGGCCTGACCGGCCAGCTTGATCTGATAGCCGAGGATGTGGCGTTGCAGCAGGATATAGGCCGCGATGACCACGACGAAGGCCGCGATCACCCCCCAATGCAGCCCCGTGCCGGGGATGAGTTCGGGGTTCGCCATGGCCGGGATCTGGCTGAGGTTGCGGCTGCCGGGAAAGCCGCCGCCTTCGGGATTGCGCAACAGGCCCAGCGACATAGAGGCAAGGATGTTCTGCGCGATATAGACCATCAGGAGCGAGACGAGGATTTCGTTCGTGTTGAAGCGCGTCTTCAGGATGGCCGGGATCATCGCCCAGAGCCAGCCGCCAAAGACCCCGACGATCACCATCAGGGGAAACACCCAGCGCGTTTCCACCGGATAGAGCGCAAGCCCCACACCCGCGCCGAACAGCGCGCCCATGATGTACTGCCCCTCGGCCCCGATGTTCCAGATGCCTGCGCGGAAGCCCAAAGACAGGCCCACCGCGATCAGGATCAGGGGTCCGGCCTTCACCAGAAGCTGCGGGCGGGAGTAGGACGCGAACTGTTCGTTGAAGAGGGGATCCCAAAAGATCGTGCGGATCGCCTCCACCGGGTTCTTGCCCAGCATGGCGAACATGATCCCGCCTGCGATCATCGTCAGGATCACCGCAAGGATCGGCGTGGCCCATTGCCAGAAGGCGCTGGGCGAGGGGCGTTTTTCAAGCCGGATCATGCGCGGCACTCCGTGGCAGAGAGGGGACAAAATTCTTCGAAGAAATTTGCAAAAGTTTTCGAAAACTTTTGGGTCTCATCCTGCATGATGCGCGACCTCCATCCCGTGGGCGCCACCCATCATCAGGCCGATCTCGTCAACCGTCAGGCCTTCCACCGGGCGCGGATTGGTCAGGCGACCGGCATTGAGCGCGGCGAAATTGTCCGAGATTTCCAAAAGTTCATCCAGATCCTGACTGATCACCACCACCGCCGCGCCTTCGGCGGCGCGATCAAGGATCGCCTGCCGGATCGCCGCCGCCGCCGCCGCATCCACGCCCCAGGTGGGCTGGTTGATGACGATGACCGTGGGCGCCTGTGACAGTTCACGCCCCACGACGAATTTCTGCAGATTGCCCCCCGACAGCGCGCGGGCGGCGACATGGGTGCCCGGAGTGCGGACATCGAAATCCTTCACGATCTCGGCGGCAAAGCGCCCGGTTCCGGCCCAGTCGATGAAACCGTTCCGCACCAGCGCCTTGCGCACCGCGCCTGACAGAAGCGCGTTCTCTACCAGCGTCATGTCGGGGGCGGCGGCATGACCCAGCCGTTCCTCGGGGGCCGAGACAAGGCCCGCTGCACGGCGCGCGTTGGGGCCTGCCGCGCCCATCGCCCTGCCGTCGATCTTCACGGCGTCGGGGGGCGTGCGCAATTCGCCCGACAGCGCAAGGAGAAGTTCGTCCTGCCCGTTGCCCGCCACCCCGGCGATGCCCAGCACTTCCCCCCGGGCAACCCGGAAGTTCACATCCTTCAGACCCATCCCGAAGGGGATGGGCGAGGCCACGGAAAGCCCCGTCACCTCAAGCGCGACATCCCCCTTGGGCAGGGCGGCGCGGGCGGGCGGTGTCAGTGTCGCGCCGACCATCAGTTCCGCCATCTCGCGCGCCGACCGGTCGCGCGGGGTGCAGGTGGCCACCACCTTGCCGCGGCGCAGGATCGTCGCCTCGTCGCACAGCGCGCGGATCTCTTCCAGCTTGTGGCTGATGTAGAGGATGGCGGTGCCTTCGGCGGACAGTTGGCGCAGCGTCTTGAAGAGGATCTCCACCTCTTGCGGGGTCAGCACGCTGGTGGGTTCGTCCATGATCAGGAGCTTGGGGTTCTGCAGCAGGCAGCGGATGATCTCGACCCTCTGACGTTCTCCGGCCGACAGATCGCCCACGATCCGACCGGGATCGAGCGGCAGGCCATATTCGGCGCTGACCTTCTGGATCCGGCTTGCCAATTCGCGCATGGGGGGCGGGTTCTCCATCCCGAGGGCCACGTTCTCGGCCACAGTCAGGGCTTCGAACAGGCTGAAATGCTGAAACACCATCGCCACCCCTGCGGCACGGGCGGCCTTGGGTTCGGTGGGTTGATAGGGCTTTCCGCGAAACCGCATGCTGCCGCTGTCAGGCTTCACGAGGCCATAGATCATCTTGACCAGCGTGGATTTGCCCGCGCCGTTCTCGCCCAGCAGGGCATGCACCTCGCCTTCGGCGATGGCGAAGGACACGTCGCTGTTTGCGACAACGCCCGGATAGGCCTTGGTCACGCCTTGCACGGCCAGAAGCTCTGGCCGTGTTGTCTTGTCCGTCCCTGTCATCCCGCGTTCTCCTGTCGTGACGCGTGTTGTGTTTTGTTGCGAAGGAAGGCCGCGGCGACGCCCACGGCGATGGCCTGCGGATGTTTGCCCAAGGCGGGATCGCCGATCGGGCAGGCGATGCGGGCGATGCTGGCGGGGCCGTGCCCTAAGGACGCAAGCCGCGACCGGAAGCGCGCCGATTTCGTGGCCGATCCGATCAGACCGCAGGCGGCGAAGCCATGGGACAGCAGCCGGTGGCACAGTTCGAGATCGAGCGCGTGAGAGAAGGTGACGATCAGGTGTTCGGCATCCGGCGGTGCGTCGGCCACGGCCAATGCGGGATCGGCTTCGATCCGGGGTGTGACGTTGGCAGGGATGGCGTAGGGGAAGCGGTCGGCGGCGATGTCGATCCATGTGATCGCGACACCCGGCAGGGGGGTCAGCACATTCACCAGCGCCCGGCCCACATGGCCCGCGCCCCAGATCCAGAGATGGCGGTCGGGGCGGGCGATGGGTTCCACCATCCAACCCTGCAGCAAGACGGGTTTCGGAAGGACACCTTCGCCCCGCGCGCGCGCAGCAAGGCGCTTGACCGAAAGCGGCATCTGCCGCCCATCGATGGGGCGCGCAAAGACGCCTTCGTCGGGTTCGGGAAGGGTGGTTTCGGTGAAGACTTCGGTCAGCAGGGTGACCGCGCCGCCGCAGCATTGGCCGAGTTTGGGGCCAAGCGCCTCTCGCGTGAGGAGCGGCCGGGTTTCGGCAAGATGGGCGCGGGCGCGGATGGTGGCCTCGTGCTCCAGCGCGCCGCCGCCGATGGTGCCGGACTGTCCCGATGCCCAGACCAGCATGGCGGCGCCAACTTCGCGCGGGCTGGACCCGTCATGCGCGGCAATCACGACGCGGGCGACGGGGCCATGGGCGGCGACTGTGGCGTGCAGGGTGGCGAGGTCAAACATGCAGTGCCCCCGGTCGAAAGCGATTCCTGCACACAGAAATCGTATCGAAATCCGTGCGCAGATTTCGGGGCGGAACTTGTGTCAAATTCCGCTTGGGAGGGGACGCGCTGTCAGCCATGGTCACGCACCCGATGGACCGCCGCCAGCACCCGTTCGCCCGTCGCGGGCGCGTCAAGCGCGGGGTAGATGCTTCCGTCGCCGCAGGCGGCTATGGCGTCAGACAGGGCCATCAGGGCCGAGATGCCCAGCATGAACGGGGGTTCTCCCACGGCCTTGGATTTGCCGACGGTATCCTCGCGGTTCGGCCGTCCCCAGAGCGCCACGATGAAGATGCGCGGGCGGTCGGAACAGGCGGGGATCTTGTAGGTGCTGGGCGCGTGGGTGGCGAGCCGCCCCTTCGCGTCCCAGACCAGTTCCTCGGTCGTCAGCCAACCCGCGCCTTGCACATAGGCGCCTTCCACCTGCCCGATATCCAGCGCGGGGTTCAGGCTGGTGCCGGTGTCATGCAGAAGGTCGGCCCGCAGGATGCGGTTTTCGCCCGTCAGCGTGTCGATCACCACCTCGGTCACCGCCGCGCCATAGGCGAAGTAGAGGAAGGGGCGGCCCGTGCCGCGCATGCGATCCCAGACGATCTTGGGCGTGGCATAAAAGCCGGTTGAGGACAGCGAGATACGGGCCTGATAGGCCCAACCTGCGACGCGGGCGAAATCGTAGGCTTCGCCCGCGACATGGACGAGGCCATTCTCGAAGCGCACCGTTTCCGGGTTGGTCTGGTGCTTTTCGGCGAGGAAGGTGGCGAGGCGGGCGCGGATCGTCTCGGCCGCGGCCTTGGCTGCCATCCCGTTCAGGTCCGACCCGGAGGAGGCGGCGGTGGCCGATGTGTTGGGCACCTTGCCCGTATCGGTGGCCGTGATCTTCACCGCCCCGGCATCGACGCCGAAGACGCCCGCCACGACCTGCGCGACCTTCTGGAACAGGCCTTGGCCCATTTCCGTGCCGCCGTGGTTCAACTGGATGGAGCCATCCTGATAGACATGGACCAAGGCCCCGGCCTGATTGAGGTGGGTAAGCGTGAAGGAGATGCCGAATTTCACCGGGGTCAGCGCGATGCCGCGCTTCAGGATGGGCGAAGTGGCGTTCCATGCGGCGATCTCGGCCCGGCGCTTCTGGTAGTCGCTGCTGCGTTCCAGTTCAGCCACGAGGTCATGGCCGATGAAATCCTCCACCGCCATGTGATAGGGCGTGGTCTGCACCGGCCCCGCCACCTCTGCCGCGCGGTAGAAATTGGCGCGGCGGACTGTCAGCGGGTCCTTGCCCAGCGCATGGGCGATATGGTCCATCACCCGTTCCACGCCCACCATTCCCTGCGGGCCGCCGAAGCCGCGGAAGGCGGTGGCGCTTTGGGTGTGCGTCTTCAGGCGATGGCTTTCGATGCGGATATGAGGCAGGTGATAGCAGTTGTCGGCATGCAGCATCGCCCGGTCGGCCACCGGCAGCGACAGATCCTGCGCCCAGCCGCAGCGGAAAAGATGGGTGAACTCCAGCCCCGTCACGCGGCCCGTGTCATCAAAGCCCGCGCGGTAGAGGATGCGCAGGTCGTGCCGCTTGCCCGTGATCATCATGTCGTCATCGCGGTCGTAGCGCATCTTGCAGGGCCGCCCGGTGCGGGTGGCCACCACGGCGCAGGCGATGGCCAGCGCGTTGCCCTGGCTTTCCTTGCCGCCGAAGCCGCCGCCCATGCGGCGCACTTCCACCCGCACGCTGCTCATGGGCAGGTGGAGGGCATGGGCAACCTTGTGCTGGATTTCCGTCGGATGCTGGGTGGAGGAGAGGATGGTCACATCGCCCCCTTCCTGCGGCAGGCAGGCGGCGACCTGACCTTCGAGGTAGAAATGCTCCTGTCCGCCGACTTCAAATGTGCCTTCGACGGTATGAGGCGCTGTGGCGATGGCGGCGGCGGGGTCGCCTTTCGTCCAGATCACGGGGCCCTGTTCAAAGCGGCTGTTGGCGGCCAGCGCGTCATCCACCGTCAGGAGGGCGGGGCGTTCGCGGTAGGTCACCTTAGCCAGACGCGCGGCGCGGCGGGCGGCGAGGTGGCTTTCGGCGGCCACAAGGAAGAGCGGCTGGCCGAGATACTGGACCATGCCGGTGCAGAGAAGCGGTTCGTCATGCACCGAGGGGCTGCAATCCGGCATCTCGGCAAAATCTTCCGGGCCAAGCACGGCCACCACGCCGGGGGCGGCGCGGACGGCTGTCAGATCCATCGCCGTCACCTCGCCATGCGCGATGGTGGACAGGCCGAAGGCGAGGTGCAGCGCACCCGCGGGCAGCGGGATGTCATCGATATAGCGCGCCTGACCGGTGACGTGGAGCGGGGCGGCATCGTGGGGGAGGGGTTTGCCCATGGTCATGGCGCGACCTCCAGCACGGAAACGGGGGTTCCGTTCAGGTCGTGGAAGTAGCGGCGCAGCATGTTGGCCGCGGTTTCAAGGCGGTAGGTTGCACTGGCGCGCATGTCGGAAAGCGGCGTGAAATCCTGCGCGAAGGCGGGGAGGGCCTTTGTGATTGTGGCCTCGCTCCAGGGTTCGCCGATCAGGGCCTGTTCGACATGGGTCGCGCGTTTGGGGATGCCTGCCATGCCGCCAAAGGCGATGCGGGCGGCGGTGATCCTGCCCGCGTCCAGGGTCAGGTTGAAGCAGCCGCAGACGGCAGAGATGTCCTGATCGAAGCGTTTGGACAGTTTGTAGCAGCGCAGGCCGGGGGCCTGTTCCGGGAAGCTGACACCCGCCACGAATTCGCCGGGGCGGCGGTCCTGCTTGCGATAGTCGAGGAAGAAGGAGTCGAGCGGGATCGACCGCAGCTCATCCCCCCGGCGCAGGTGCAGGGTCGCGCCAAGCGCGATCAGCGCGGGCGGGCCATCCCCGATGGGGGAGCCGTTGGCGATGTTTCCGCCGATGGTGGCGGCGTTGCGGACCTGTTCGCTGGCGTAGCGGCGAAGGAGTTCCGCGAAGGATGGCAGGCGGTCCTGCACTGCCGTGCGCAGTGCGGCGATGGTGACGGCGGCACCGATATGCAGCATCCCGCCCTGGCGTTCGATCTGCTGGAGGTCAGTAACGCCGTTGAGAAAGGCCACAGGTGCGAGGTCGCGGAGCTGTTTCGTGACCCAAAGGCCGACGTCGGTTGCCCCGGCGATGAGGGTGGCGTCGGGATGGGCGAGATACCAGTCGGCCAGGTCGTCCGAGTTGGTGGGGCGGAAGGCGGCATCTGGAACGGCCGGGGGGACAGCCGTCCCCCCGGACCCCCCTGCGCCCGTGCCTGATGCGCCGGTCTTGGTGGGGCCGTCGGATGTGGGTATTTGGGCCAAGATGAAGCGGCGATCGCTCTCCATCCAGTCGGGGACGGGGGCCGTGGCGGCGGCTTCGGCGGCGCGGATGATGGGGGCATAGCCCGTGCAGCGGCAAAGGTTGCCCGCCAGCACATCATCATGATCGCGCCGCCCGTTCATCTGGGCCACGGCCATGGAGACCACGAAACCCGGCGTACAGAAGCCGCATTGCGCGCCGTGATGGGTGACCATCGCCTCTTGCACGGGGTGCATCTCGCCCTTGGGGCCGGAGAGCCCCTCGACCGTGCGGACGGCCTTGCCGTGCAGCTGCGGCAGGAAGAGGATGCAGGCATTCAGCGCGCGGCTGCCTGCGGCATCGGTCACCATCACGGTGCAGGCGCCGCAATCGCCTTCATTGCAGCCTTCCTTGGTGCCGCAGAGGCCGCGCTCTTCCCGCAGCCAATCGAGAAGGGTCCGCGTCGGTGCTGTGCCCGTCACGCGGACCGGCGTTCCGTTCAGGAGAAACGCGATCCCGGTCATGTCTCAACCCGCCGCCTTCTCCCCGTTTGAGGCATTTTGCGTGGCCGCCCGATGCGGCGTAAAGCGGGCCACGCGCCCCATGCCCCCCGTTTGCCGGTTCGGGCCTGTTGTCTTCCTAACAGTGAAGCCCGCCGCTCCGCCACATGGCAAGAAGAACCTTTTTGCTTCGAACCGAAGCAGTTTCGCCTTTTGCCGAAAGAAGGGGCGGGCTTTTCCCGGGGCTGGTGCTTCGCTAGGCTGTGCCCCATGTCGAACGCTCCCCGATTCATCCATCTGCGCGTCCATACCGAACATTCGCTGCTGGAAGGCGCGATCCCGGTGAAGAAGCTGGTCAAGCTGGCCGCCGCGGCAGAGATGCCCGCCATCGCCGTGACGGATACCAACAACATGTTCTGCGCGCTGGAATTTTCGGTTCTGGCCAAGGATGCGGGGGTGCAGCCGATCGTGGGCTGTCAGGTCTCGGTCGCGCATGATCCGGCCCAGCCGGGGGAAAAGCTGCGCCTGCCCGCGCCGGTGGTTCTGCTGGCGCAGTCCGAAGCGGGTTACATGAACCTGATGAAGCTGAATTCCTGCCTGTATCTGGACAAGGCAGGCCAGCTCAATCAGGTGACGCTGGAGGAGTTGGAGCGGTATTCGGCCGGCCTGATCTGCCTGACGGGCGGGGCAGAGGGGCCGGTGGGGCGGTTCCTGCAACAGGGGCAGGGGGCCAAGGCGCGGGCCTTGATGGAGCGGCTGGCGGCCTGTTTCGGCGATCGGCTTTATGTCGAGGTGCAGCGCCATCCGGGCGAAGGCGGGCGGCTGACGGAAGGGGAGGCCGCGACGGAGCGGGGGCTCATTGAGATGGCCTATGAGATGGGCCTGCCGTTGGTGGCCACCAATGACGTCTATTTCCCGAAATCCGAGATGTACGAGGCGCATGATGCGCTGATCTGCATCGCGGAAGGGGCCTATGTGGACCAGAGCCAGCCGCGCCGCCGCCTGACGCCGCAGCATTACCTGAAGTCCGAGGCGGAGATGTGTGCGCTGTTCGCGGACCTTCCCGAAGCGCTGGACAACACGGTGGAGATCGCGCGGCGCTGCGCCTTCATGGCGGCCAAGCGCAAGCCGATCCTGCCGAAGTTCGCCGATGACGAGGTGCAGGAACTGCGCCGTCAGGCGAATGAGGGGTTGCAGAACCGGCTGGCCGTCATCCCCCATGCGGCGGGTGTGGAGGAGTATCAGGCCCGGCTGGATTTCGAGTTGGACATCATCGAGAAGATGGGGTTCCCCGGGTATTTCCTGATCGTGTCGGACTTCATCAAATGGGCCAAGGCGCATGACATCCCCGTGGGGCCGGGGCGGGGGTCGGGGGCGGGGTCCCTGGTGGCCTATGCGCTGACGATCACGGACCTTGATCCGCTGCGCTATGCGCTGCTGTTCGAACGGTTCCTGAACCCGGAGCGGGTGTCGATGCCCGACTTCGACATCGACTTCTGCATGGACCGCCGGGAAGAGGTGATCCGCTATGTGCAGGAGCATTACGGGCGCGAGAAGGTGGGGCAGATCATCACCTTCGGTGCGCTGCTGTCGAAGGCCGCCGTGCGGGATGTGGGGCGGGTGCTGCAATTGCCCTATGGGCAGGTGGATCGTCTGTCGAAGATGATCCCGCTGGAGGGGGTGAAGCCTGTCTCCATCACCAAGGCCTTGGCGGATGAGCCGCGCCTGCGCGAGGCGGCGAAGGAAGAGGTCGTGGGTCGGCTTCTGACCTATGCCGAACAGATCGAGGGGCTGTATCGCAATGCATCGACCCATGCGGCGGGTGTGGTGATCGGGGACCGGCCGCTGGATGAGCTGGTCCCGCTGTATCAGGATCCGCGGTCGGACATGCCGGCCACCCAGTTCAACATGAAATGGGTGGAAGCCGCCGGTCTGGTGAAGTTCGACTTTCTGGGTCTGAAGACCCTGACAGTGATCCAGAACGCGCTGGATCTGTTGAAGCTGCGCGGGGTGACGCTGGATATCAGCCTGATCCCCCTGGACGACAAGCCGACCTACGAGCTTTATGCCGCCGCCAAGACGGTGGCGGTGTTCCAGGTGGAATCCAGCGGCATGATGGATGCGCTGCGGCGGATGAAACCGACCTGCATCGAGGATATCGTGGCGCTGGTGGCGCTGTACCGGCCCGGCCCGATGGAGAATATCCCCACCTATTGCGAGGTGAAGAACGGGCTGCGAGATCTGGAATCGATCCATCCCACCATCGACCATATTCTGGCCGAGACGCAGGGCATCATCGTCTATCAGGAACAGGTGATGCAGATCGCGCAGGTCATGGCGGGTTACAGCCTTGGCGGGGCAGACCTGCTGCGTCGCGCGATGGGCAAGAAGATCGCCGAGGAAATGGCGAAAGAGCGGCCCAAGTTCATCGAAGGTGCCAAGAAGACCCACAACATCGACGCCAAGAAGGCGGGCGAGGTGTTCGATCTTCTGGAGAAATTCGCCAATTACGGTTTCAACAAATCCCACGCCGCCGCCTATGCGGTGGTCAGCTATCAGACGGCTTACCTCAAGGCCAATTACCCGGTGGAGTTCATGGCCGCCGTCATGAACTGCGATATCCACCTGACCGACAAGCTGGCGGTCTACAAGCGCGAGGTGGACAAGCTGGGCATCGCGACGGTGCCGCCCTGTGTGAACCGGTCGCTGGCGACGTTCACGGTGGTGGGTGGGCAGATCGTCTATGCGCTGGGTGCGTTGAAGAATGTGGGTGTCGAGGCGATGAAGATGATCGTCGAGGCGCGGGGGGAACGGCCCTTTGTCACCCTGTTCGATTTCGCGCGCCGGGTGGATCTGAAGAAGATCGGTAAGCGCCCGCTTGAGATGCTTGCGCGGGCGGGGGCCTTTGACGTGCTGGATGGCAACCGCGCCCGGGTGTTTGAGGCGCTGGATGCGCTGGTGGCCTATTCGGCGGCGATCCATGAGGCGAAGGCTTCGTCGCAGGTGTCGCTGTTCGGCGAGGCGGGGGCCGATATCCCCGAACCGCGGCTGGCGGCGGGGCGGGGCGACTGGATGCCGACGGAGCGGCTGGCGCAGGAACATCAGGCGATCGGGTTCTACCTTTCTGGCCATCCGCTGGACGATTACATGGGCGCCCTGCGGCGCAAGGACGTGAAGACCTTGGCCGAGGTGACGCGCATCGCCGAACAGCGCGGTACCTGCGTGGTGAAGATGGCGGGCTCTGTTTCGGCCCGGCAGGAACGGAAATCCGCGAAGGGGAACCGATTTGCCTTTGTGGCGCTGTCCGATCCGACGGGGCTGTATGAGGTGACGGTGTTCTCGGACGTGCTCGAGGCATCGCGTGATCATCTTGAGCCGGGGCGCAATGTGGTGCTGACGGTGCGCGCCGATCCAGACGGGGATTCGGTCAAGCTCTTGGCCAATGCGGTGCAACCCATCGACAGCGTGGCCGCCGATGCCGGGGCGTCGGACTTGCGCATCCATCTGAACCGGGCAGAGGCCGCAGGATCGGTGGCGGCGCTGCTGGCCAATCTGGAAGGCCGGAGCAAGGCGCAGATCACGATCTGCGTGCCGGACGAGGACGGATGCGAGATCGACGTGATCCTGCCGCAACCCTATCCCGTGACGCCGCAGATCAAGGGCGCGATCAAGGCCATGCCGGGCGTTGTGATGGTCGAGGAGATCTGATCCTTGCCGCCACGGCCCGTCGGGGATCAGGCGTCGGGGATCAGGCGTAGATATAGCCGCCCGAGACGATGATGTTCTCGCCCGTCATGTAGGTGTTGCGCGGCCCGCCCGCCATCAGCACCCATTCCGCCATCTCGCGCGGCTCGCCCCCCCGGCCCAGCGGGCTGGCCTTGGCGAGTTCCGGCAGAAAGCCTGCCGCGCGGGCCTTTTCGGTGGCCATGCCGGCGGGGGCCACCGAATTCACGAGGATGCCGTCGGGCGCCACTTCCTGCGCCATGGAGCGTGTCAGGCTGACTACGGCGGCCTTGGTTGCGGCGTAGTGGGCATTCTGGGGATGCGCCTTGAACGCATCGACCGAGGTGATGTTGACGATCCGCCCGCGCACATTGCCGTGCCTCTCCTGCCCGCGCATATGGCGTATGGCCGCGACCATCATGTGATAGGTGCCCTTGATGTTGATGGCGTTCGAAGCATCCCAATCGGCATCGGTGATCTCGAGGATCGGCTTGCGCGGGTAGATCGCGGCCGAATTCACCAGCGTGTCCACCCGGCCCAGCGTCCGGGCCACGTCGGCAAAGGCGGCGTGGGCGGCGGGTGCGGTGCGGATGTCGCAGGCGGCATGGGCCACGGGCAGACCTGCCGCGCGGGCAGGGGCAAGCGCGGCCTCTGCGGCATCGGGATCAAGGTCGATGATGCCGATGCCCGCCGCGCCCTCGGCCACCGCCATCTCGGCCAGCAGCGCGCCAAGGCCCGCCCCGCCGCCCACGATCACCACCATCAAATCCTTCATGCGCGCGTTCCTTTCGGCGGGGCCCCGGTCGCGGTGGCCGGTTGGGTGGGCAGGATGTCGAAGCGGGCCACATCCACATGGCCGGGCAGCGCCAGCACCGCCATCACCATCGCGGCCACATCCTGCGGCTGCACGGCGCCGCCGCCTGCATACATGGCCGCGCGCTGTTCGGGCGGCAGCACATCGCGGTAGAGCCCGGTTTCCACCCGGCCTGCGACGATTTCCGTCACGCGCACCCCATGGGGCGCGAGATCGAGCCGCAGCGATTGCGCAAAGCCCGCCAGCGCTGCCTTGGTCGCGCAGTAAAGCGCGAGGTTGGCAAAGGGCGCATGTCCGGCGGTGGAGCCAGTAAAGAACACATGCCCCGCCCCCCTGTCGCGCATGCCGGGCACCACCATGCGGGTCAAGGCAAGGGCGGCGGTCAGGTTGATGGCGATGGTGCGGTCGATCTGATCTTCGTCCAGGTCGGTAAAGGGGGAGAGGGGCGGCATCATCCCCGCATTATTGACCAGCACATCGGCCGCGACCCCCGCCACGGCCGCGCGCAGGGCTTCCCGATCCGCCAGATCGACGGCCCGGGTTTCTATCCCCTCCATCCGTGCAAGGTCGGCCAGCGCTTGCCCGTCGCGCCCCAGCGCCAGCACGCGAAACCCAGCATCGCGCAGGGCGATGGCGATGGCGCGGCCTATGCCGCCGGTGGCGCCGGTGATGATGGCCTGTTTCACGGCATGGGCTCCTGCGGGGAAAGGCTGTGGATGTCGCTGGTCCAGTCTTCGGCGGTGATCCAGTCACAAAAGGCGGCGATGGGCTTCATCCGGCGATGCGACCGGGGCAGGACAAGCCAGAAGCCCGGGATCTGCGCGGATGGCATCCCGTCCATCACCGCCGTGCCGAAGGGGGCGACCAGACGGCCCGCCTCCAGATCCTCGGCCGCGTCGATGCTGGAGATGAGACCCACCCCAAGCCCCGCCAGCGTGGCGCGGCGCATCGTGGCGGCATCCTGAAAGCGGATCGCCTGCGTCTGTGCTGTCAGCGTGACACCCAGATGGGCAAGGATATCGGACCACAGGCTGTCGGTCAGGATCGGGTGCAGCAGCGTTTCTGCCAGAAGATGGGACGGTTGGCGCAGGCGGGTGGCGATGGCCGGGGTGCAGCAGATGACCTTGAGATCGCGCAGCAGCATCCGGTGGTCATGCGGCGCCCAGTCGCCAAAGCCCCACTGGATCGCCACATCCACATCATCGCGGGCGAAATCGGGCAGATCCACCATCGTGGTCAGGCGCAGATCGGCATCGGGCAGGATGGCGCGGAACCGTGCCAGCCGGTCCAGCAGGTGCCGCGTGGCGAAATAGGGGCTTGCGTTCACGTTGATGCGGTTGCGGCTTTGCGTGCGGGTGATGCGGCGGATGCCTTCGGCAATCTCGTCGAACCCTGCATTGACATAATGCGCCAGCAGGATTGCCGGTTCGTTCGGGTCGATGCTGCGGCCCTTGCGTTCGAACAGGGTCACGCCCAGCGCATCCTCCAGCCCCTTGATCTGCAGGCTGACGGCTTGCGGCGACACGCGCAGATCATCCGCCGCCGCGCGGAAGCTGCGGTGCTGCATGACCGCCTGAAAGACGCGCAGACTGTTGAGCGGGGGCAGGCGGGGCGGGCGGTCTGTCATCGGTGGGCCTTGTCTCCTGCACAGGGTCAGATCACGGCCTTCTCGAGGAAGGGGCGGCCTTCGACGATACGCTCGTAACCCACCTCGGACAGGTCCAGCGTCCGATAGCCGCCATGGACGATCAGTTCCGCCACGCCCCGCCCGGCGGCGGGGGATTGCTGCAACCCATGGCCGGAATAGCCGTTGGCGAAGATGAAATTCGCAACCTCCGGGTGGCGCCCGACGATCAGGTTGTGGTCAAGACTGTTGAAATCGTAATGCCCCGCCCATTGGTTGACGACCTTGATCGCCTCGAACGCAGGCGCGCGGGCGGCAAGGGCGGGCCAGATGATTTCGTCGAACTCATGGTAGCGCGGCTCGAAATCATCCCAATCCACGGCCGGATCCTCGGCCGGGGCGGCGCCGCACAGGAAGAACCGCCCCTCGGGACGGCAGAACACCCCGGTCGGGTCGATCATCAGCGGCAGGCGGCCACCGTTCACCGTAGCGCTGCCCTCGGGCGTTTGCGCGCAGGCAAAGACAAAGGAGGTGCGCTTGCGCGGCTCTACCGGCACATCCAGCCCTGCCATCCGGGCCGTCAGTGCGGCGCGTGGGCCAGAGGCGTTGACGATGCTGCCCGCCCCGATGACGGCCCCGGATTTCAGGCGGACGCCAGTCACGCGATCGCCGGTCCGGTCGATCGCCACCACCTCATCCGTCAGATACTCGGCCCCCTGCGCGCGGGCCTTGGCCTTGAAGCCGTTCATCAGCCCGGTGTTGGAGAACCACCCTTCCCCCGACCGCCCGTAAGACGCAAGGCGGATGTCATCCACGTTCAGATGCGGGAAGGCGCGGCGCAGTTCCGCCTGATCCCACAGCACCACATCGGCCCCGCAGGCCACCTGAACGGCATGGTTCTCGCGCAGCGTCTGTTCCTGGCTCTCAGACGCAGCGAGGAAGAGATAGCCACCCTGATGGAAGTTCAGATCAGGTGGTGCCTCGCCCGGCACCTGCATGGTGATGGCGAAATCGCGGATGAAGGCCGATCCGAACTGGCTGATGCGCACGTTGATCGGGTTCGAAAACTGCGTGCGGATGGACGAGGAGGACAGCGCGGTAGAGGCGAAGCGATAGGTGGGGTCGCGCTCCACCACAAGGACAGAGCCGTTGAAATCGGGGTTCGCCGTCAGGAAATAGGCCACCGATGACCCGATGACCGCGCCGCCCACGATCACCACATCGTAATGCGCCCTCATTTTGCGGCCTCGTCATCGGGATGGCCCAGATCCACGAACCAGCCGCCAAGGCACTGCACGGCGGGGGCCTTAGGATCGGGCATTGGCGTGCGCGCCTCGACGCCCGCGCGGAAGGGTTCGGCGCTGTCTTGCGGATGATAGCCCAGATGGTTGGCCAGGCGGTTGTCCACGGGTTTCACGCTGTTATCCGACATCCCGAAGGACACCGTGAACCCCACGCGCGGCGCGGTCAGCGCGGCGGTCACAAGGCGGATGCAATCCTCGAACGACAGCCAAGACCACAGCATCCGCCGATCCGCCGGTTCCGGGAACGACGAAAAGATGCGCAGGGCCACCGTTTCGATCCCGAACTTGTCCCAGTAGAGACGGCCCAGATCCTCGACAAAGCATTTCGACAGGCCATAGAGCCCGTCGGGCCGGTGCGGGCTGTGGGCGTCGATCTGATCCTCGAGCCGGTGATAGCCGATGGCGTGGACGGAACTGGCATAGACCACCCGCTTCACCCCGGCTTTCCGCGCGCCTTCATAGATGTGATAGCTGCCCCGGATGCTGGAATTCAGCACCTCTTCCCAGGGGCGTTCCATCGGGGCGCCGCCGAAATGGACGATGGCATCGACCCCTTCGCACAGCGCGCGCATCGCCGCTTCGTCGGCCAGTTCGGCGATATGGGCGGATTCGTTGGGTTGCAGGTCGGCGATGGCGACGCGGTCCGTAAGACGCAGATGGCGGGCAAGGGGGGCAAGGCCACGGCGCAACTGCGTGCCAAGGCGGCCTGCGGCACCCGTGATCAGGATCGTGTCGAAACGGGGGGCGGTCATGCGCGGTCTCCGGGTTGGAGGGTGGCCACGGCACGGGCGATGCGGTGCGTGGCCTCGGTCAGGATGGCGTCAGAGGTGGCGGTGGAGATGCGGAAGAACGGCGACAGGCCATAGGCCGCGCCCGGAACGGTGCCCACCCGCGCCTCATGCAGCAGGAAATCGGCAACGGCGGTGTCATCGGTCAGATGGCGGCCCTCAGGGCTGCGTTTGCCCAAGAGGTCCGCGCAGCCGATATAGGCGTAGAAGGCCCCATCGGGCGGGGCCAGTGTCAGGCCGGGGATCGCGGTGATGGCGGCCACCACCAGATCGCGGCGGCGCTGATAGGCGGCGCGGAAGGTGGCGACACAGTCCTGCGGCCCGGTCAGCGCGGCCAGCGCCGCCGCCTGCATCGGCGCGGCGACCGAGGTGACGGATTGGCTTTGCACCGTGTTCATGGCCCGGAGCAAGGGCGCAGGCCCGATGGCATAGCCGACGCGCCAGCCCGTCATCGCATAGGCCTTGGCCACGCCATTCACGATCAGCGTCCGGTCGCGCAACTGCGGGCAGGCGGCGCCGAAGCTGATGAATGGGCGGTCATCGAAAGTGACATGTTCATAGATTTCATCCGACAGGATCAGCACCTGCGGATGCCGCTCCAGCACCGCCGCCAGCGCCTGAAGATCGGCCTTGTCGTAAACCGCGCCCGAGGGGTTGCCGGGCGTGTTCAGGAACAGCCATTTCGTGCGCGGCGTGATCGCCCGTTCCAGAAGCGCGGGTGTAAGGCGAAAGCCGGTTTCTGCCGGGCAGGCCGGGGTGACCGGCACACCGCCCAGCAGCTTCACCATCTCGGGGTAGCTGACGAAATAGGGGGCGGGCAGGATCGCCTCATCCCCCGCATCCAGCGTGGCCATCAGCGCATTGAAGATGATCTGCTTGGCCCCGTTCGCCACCACCACATCATCGGCCGTGCAGCTGAGCCCGTTTTCGCGGCGGAACTTGTCGGCAATCGCCGCACGCAGCGCCTGCGTTCCGGCGGCGGGGGTGTAGAGTGTCTCGCCCGCCAGCGCCGCCTTGTGGGCTGCATCGGCGATATGGGCGGGTGTGGGGAAATCCGGCTCGCCCAGGCCAAGGTCGATCACATCGACGCCCTTGGCGCGCAGGGCGCGGGCGGCCATGGAGGCCGCCATCGAGGCCGAAGGTTTCACCGCCGCAAGGCGAGTGGCGACATAGGTCATGTGTCCGGCCCCTTGATGACGTAACCCTTGGTCAGATCGGCATCGCGTGCCGCCTCGGGGCGGTTGGCCGGATCGCCAAAGCCGCCGCCACCGGGCAGATGCAGGATCAGGCGGCGACCGGCGGGGACATGCTGCCAGCCCTTCGGTTTCAGCACCGTCCCGTCATCCAGCGCCACGCGCCCCGCCGCCCCCGGCTGGCCGCCATCGCGGCCGCGCGCCGGGTGATGAACCCGGTCGAACATGGCCGAGAAGTCGAACTCATGCCCCGGCGCCGGTTCGATCTCGATGATCTGCCCCAGACCGCCGCGGAATTCCCCGTCACCACCCGAATCGGGACGCAGCTCCTTGCGCCAGATGGTGATGGGGCCGGTATGTTCCGTGGCCTCGATGGGCATGGTCATCACGCCCGACGGGAAGGCCGTGGCCGACAGGCCATCGGAGCCGGGCCGCGCGCCCATGCCGCCCGAGTTGAACATCAGGATCTCGGCCCGCCGCCCGGCCGCCCCGGCGGCGGGGCGCACCGACATGTGGATGTTCCACAGCGCCGCCGCGCCTTCGGCCAGCACCTGCCCCGGCAGCGCCTTTGCCAGCGCACCCAGCACCAGATCCGGCACCAGATGCCCGATCACATGGCGCACCGAGACGGGCGCAGGGCGCGGGGCGTTCAGGATGTTTTCCGGCGCGTCGATGGTGAAGGCCGCGAGCGAGGCCCAGTTGTTGGGGATGTCCGGCGCGATCACGCATTTCAGCGCATAGCAGGCATAGGCCTTGGTATAGATCACCGGCACGTTGATGCCCCAGCGGCTGACCGGCGCGCTGCCGGTGAAATCGCAATGCACCCTGTCCCCCGCGACCGACACCCGCGCCGCCAGCCGCACGGGTTCGTCATAGCCGTCGGTATCGAGCACATTGTCCCACGCCCCCTGTGGCAGGGCGCGGATCCGGTCCAGCGTGGCCGCCCGGGTGCGGGTGAAGATGAATTCGCCCAGAGTGTCCAGCGAGGTGAGGCCGATCTCTGCCATCATCGCGGTCAGGCGGCGATGACCCACATCATTGCAGGCGGCAAGCGAATAGAAATCCCCCACCACTTGATTGGGTTCGCGCACATTGGCCCGGATCAGGCGGACCAGATCGGCATTCACCCGGCCACGTTCGGCGAATTTCATGATGGGGATCTGGATGCCTTCCTCATAGACCGACTTGCCATCCGCGCCAAAGCCGCGCCCGCCCACATCCACCACATGGGCGGTGCAGGCAAAGAAGCCCACCAACACGTCGCCAAGGAAGGACGGCGACACCATCGTGATGTCATGCAGGTGGCCCGTGCCCAGCCACGGGTCATTGGTCACATAGGTATCGCCGGGGAACATGTTTTCGCGCCCGATCTCGGCGATGAAATGGCCCACCGCCTCGGCCATGGTGTTCACATGGCCGGGCGTCCCGGTCACGGCCTGCGCCAGCATCCGCCCCTGCGGATCAAACACTCCCGCCGACAGATCGCCTGCCTCGCGCACAGAGGTGGAAAAGGCGGTGCGCAGCAGCGTCATCGCCTGTTCCTCGACGACCGAGATCAGGCGGTTCCACATCACCTGCATGCGGATTTCCATGGTGGCATCAGTCATGCGCGCGGTTCCTTGCGGATCAAGAGGAGGGAGCCATCGGTCTGCATCACGGCATCGAAGGGCGCGGTGACGACGGTGGCGGTTTCGCGTTCCACGATCACGGCGGGGCCGGGGACGCGCGTGCCGGGCGGCAGGGCCGCGCGGTCATGGATGGCCGCGGGCAGCGCTGCGGCGGCGGTCGGATCAAACACCGGGCGCGTCTGTGCCGTGCTTGCCGCCCCCTGCCCGAGGGTGAGGTCATGCCGGGGCGTTTCGGGGCGTTCGTCCTGCGCCTTGACCGACCATGTGACCACCTCGATCTCCAGCCCATCCAGCCCGTCGATGGCGCGCCCGAAGAAGCGGGCATAGGCATCGCGGAAGGCGGCGCGCAGGGCCTCGACATCGCCTTGTGCGAAGGGGCGGTCGGGCAGGGGGACGGGGATTTCCCACCCCTGTCCGACATAGCGCATGAAGGCCGTGATTTCGCGCCGCACGGCACCAGTGCTGCCCGCCCGGACGAAACGCTCGGCCGTGGCGATCAGGTCGGCCAGCATGGCGTTGACGGCGGGGATGTCGAACCGCGACAGGCGCGTGACCTTGGACAGCAGCGCCTCATAGCCGAAGGGCGCGCGCAGGAAACCGATGGCCGATCCCACGCCCGCCCCGGGCGGGATCAGGCAGCGGTCGATGCCCAGCTTTTCGCACAGCCGCGCGGCATGGAGCGGGGCCGCACCACCAAAGGCGATCATCGTGTTTTCGGCGATGTTCTTGCCGTTTTCCACCGCATGCACGCGGGCGGCATTGGCCATGTTTTCATCCACCACCTCGCAGATGCCGAAGGCGGCGGCCTCTACCCCCAGCGACAGGCGATCGCCCACGTCGCGGGTGATGGCGGCCTCTGCCGCGGGGCGCGACAGGCGTATCGCGCCACCGGCGAAATTGTCGGGGTCGATCTTGCCCAGCACCAGATCGGCATCGGTGATGGCGGGGCGCGTGCCGCCCCGCTGGTAGCAGGCGGGGCCGGGTTCCGATGCAGCGGATTCCGGGCCGGTCTGGATGCGCCCCATCCCATCCACCCAGGCGATGGAGCCGCCGCCAGCACCGATTTCGATCATCTCGATCACCGGGATGGATATGGGCATCCCCGACCCCTTGGCAAAGCGCGTGGTGCGCGCCACTTCGAAACTGCGGGCGGTCTTTGGGGCGAAATCCTCGATCAGGCAGATCTTGGCGGTGGTGCCGCCCATGTCGTAACTCGCCACGCGGTCCAGCCCGAAACGGCGCGCGATGTCGGCGGCGAAGATGGCCCCGCCGGCGGGGCCGCTTTCCACCAGTCGCACGGGGAATTCGGCGGCGGTGTCCACGTCGATCAGACCGCCGCCGGAATGGATCATGTAGACCGGGCAGCGCGCGCCCATCTCGGCCAGCCGCACCTGCAACCGCGCCAGATAGTCGGCCATCTGCGGGCGGACATAGGCATTGGCGCAGACGGTGTTGAAGCGTTCAAACTCGCGCATCTGGGGCGAGACTTCGGCCGAGATCGAGATCGGCACCGCCACCTTGGCAGCGATGATGTCACGCGCGCGGCGTTCATGGGCGGGGTTCATGTAGGAATGGATGAACCCGATGGCCACCGCGCCATAGCCGCCTGTGGCGATGCGGTCGGCCAGTGCTTGCAGCGCGGCCTCGTCCAGCGGGGCAAGTTCCTGCCCTGCCGCCCCGATGCGGCCTGCCACGGTGAAGCGGTCCTCGCGCGGGACAAGGGGCAGGGGCAGCGACAGGTTCAGGTCGTATTGATCGAACCGGTTTTCGGTCCGCATCTCGATCACGTCGCGAAAGCCTTCGGTCGTGACAAAGGCCGTGCGCGCGCCGCGCCGTTCGATCAGGGCATTGGTGGCCAGCGTCGTGCCATGGATCACGATGTCGATGTCGGCAGGCCCGATCCCGGCCTGATCCAGCAGAAGGCGGATCCCGTCGAGGATCGGCTGTTCGGGGGCGCTGTAGCTGGTCAGGATCTTGGTCGAATGGATCGCGCCGTCATGTTCCAGCACGATGTCGGTGAAGGTGCCGCCGATATCGGCGCCGATCCGGGTCTGGGGACTGGGCATCAGGTTCTGTCCTTTGCCGCAAGGGCGGCGGCGCGCATCTGGGAAAGGGTCTGGCGCGGGGTGATCGCCTCGGCCGCGATGTTCAGATCCAGCACCGCGCCGGTCTTGGAGGCCAAGGCCCGGGCGAAGGCGGCGGGGAAATCGGCGGTCGTCTCCACCCTTTCGCCGTGAAAGCCGTAGGCGCGGGCCAGCGCCGCGAAGTCGGGGTTGACCAGATCGGTGGCCGAGACACGGGCGGGGTAGTTGCGTTCCTGATGCGCGCGGATCGTGCCATAGGTGCCATTGTTCAGGATCAGCAAGATGGGTTGCGCCCCCGCCTGCATCGCGGTGCCAAGCTCCTGGCAGTTCATCTGGAAATCGCCATCCCCGGCAAAGCAGACAACCGTGCGGTCGGGATGGGCCACCTTGGCCGCGATGGCGGCAGGCAGGCCATAGCCCATGGCGCCGGATTGCGGCGCAAGCAGCCGCGCCTTGGGGCCGTACCTGAAGAACTTGTTAGGCCAGACGGTGAAGTTGCCCGCGCCATTCGTCAGGATCACATCCTCGGGCAACACGTCACGCAGATGGGCGGTCACCGCCACCATGTCGACGGGCGAGGGCTGGGCGGGGGCATCGAAGCTGGCCTCATAGCCCGCGCGGGCCTGCGCGCGCCAGTTGGCCCAGGGGCCGGACACGGGGCGCAGGGCGGCCGCAAAGGCGTTTGGCCCGGCCTGAATGCCCAGCGTGGGCTGGTAGATCTTGCCGATCTCACGATCGGACGGGTGGACATGGATCAGCCGCTGCCGCGGCACCGGCACGTCGAGCAGGGTATAGGCATCCGTCGTCATCTCGCCAAAGCGGATGTTGAGGGCGAGGATCGTGTCGGCCTCGAGGATCAGCTTGCGCACATGGGGCGGCATCCCCACCCCGGCTTCACCGGCATAGACGGGGGAATGGTTGTCGAACCTGTCCTGAAAACGGAAGGCGGCGATGGCGGGGATATCGGACGCCTCGGCAAAGGCCTGCAGGGCTTGCCGCCCGCGATCTGTCCAGTTGCAGCCGCCCAAGATGATCAGCGGGCGTTCCGCGCGGCGCAGGAGGGCCAGCGCATCATCCACGGTGGCGGCATCGGGGGCGGGTTCGCGGATCGTGGCGGCGGCCGTCAGCGGGGCCGTGGCGGTGAGGGTGGTCAGCATATCTTCGGGCAGGGCGATGACCACGGGGCCGGGGCGCCCCGCGAGGGCGGTCATCCATGCCCTTGAAAGGATTTCAGGAATCCTCTCGACATGGGAAATCTCCACCGCCCATTTCGCCATGGTGCCGAAGACGGCCGGATAGTCGATTTCCTGAAATGCCTCGCGCCCTTGCAGATCGGTGCCGACCTGGCCCACGAAGATGATCATCGGGGCGGAATCCTGCATCGCGGTGTGGATCCCGATGGAGGCATTGGTCACGCCCGGCCCGCGCGTCACCATGCAGATGCCCGGGCTGCCCGTCAGCTTGCCCCAGGCGGCGGCCATGAAGGCGGCCCCGCCTTCGTTGCGGCACAGCGTGAAATCCAGCTTGCCGCCCGTGTCGTGCAGCGCGTCCAGAACGGCCAGATAGCTTTCTCCCGGCACGCCGAAGGCGCGGGTCGCGCCAAGGGCGACAAGGGATTGAACCAGCAGTTGACCGCCATTCTGCATCGGGCTTTCCTTTCGCACCACGGACGTCTGTCACGCGCAGCATGCCCGTTCGGGGGCGGAAGGAAAACCAAGTTCGACAGGCAATCGACAAGTTTTCCTTGTCGATTAAGCGATCCTTAACCGCATTTGGAGAAGCCGCAGGAGGCGCAGGTCATGCAGCCTTCGACCATGCGCATGTCATAGCTGCCGCAGGAGGAGCAGGCCTTGCCCTTGGGGGCGCCGAGGGCAACCACCTGCGCCTGCGGGTCGGATTTCAGGCCCAGCCCTTCGCCCGCGATGAAGCCGATGTCGATCAGGTGGCGTTCGATGACGCCGCCGATGGCGGCCAGCATCGAGGGGATATAGCGCCCCTCCATCCAGGCGCCGCCACGCGGGTCGAAGACGGCCTTAAGTTCTTCCACAACAAAGGAAATATCGCCGCCGCGCCGGAACACTGCGCTGATCATCCGGGTCAGCGCCACGGTCCATGCGAAATGTTCCATGTTCTTCGAATTGATGAACACCTCGAACGGGCGGCGGTGGCCCGCGATGACGATGTCGTTGATGGTGATGTAGAGCGCGTGTTCGGAGCCCGGCCATTTCAGCTTGTAGGTCTGGCCCTCCAGCGCGGCGGGGCGGTCGAGCGGTTCAGACAGATAGACGACCTCGGCCCCGTCCTGCGATTGGCGGACGGCGGCGGGGTCTTCGGCGGGGGTCTTTTCCGAACTTTCCGAGACTGTGAGGACAGAGCCCGTCACATCGTTCGGACGGTAGGTGGTGCAGCCTTTGCAGCCCTGATCCCAGGCGGCCATGTAGACCTCTTTGAACGCGTCAAAGCTGATGTCTTCCGGGCAGTTGATCGTCTTGGAGATGGAGCTGTCCACCCATTTCTGCGCCGCCGCCTGCATGCGGACATGGTCGAGCGGGGGCAGGGTCTGGGCGTTGACGAGGTAATCCGGCAGGGGGGCATCGCCCATCTTTTCGCGCCAGAGGCGGACGGCGTAATCGACGACCTCTTCTTCCGTGCGCGAGCCGTCCTTTTGCAGGACCTTGCGGGTATAGGCATAGGCGAAGACGGGTTCGATGCCCGACGAGACATTGCCCGCATAGAGGCTGATCGTGCCGGTGGGCGCGATGGAGGTGAGGAGCGCGTTGCGGATGCCGTGCTGGCGGATCGTGGCCTTCACGTCATCATCCATATGCGCGAGCGACCCGGAGGCGAGGAACTTGTCGGCGTCAAACAGGGGGAAGGCCCCCTTTTCGCGGGCCAGATCGGCCGAGGCGAGATAGGCGGCGCGGGCGATGGCGTGCATCCAGCCTTCGGTGATTTCCGCCGCCTTTTCAGAGCCATAGCGTTGACCGATCATCAACAGCGCGTCGGCCAGACCGGTGACGCCAAGGCCGATGCGGCGTTTTGCCTGCGCCTCGGCCGCCTGCTGGGGCAGGGGGAAGCGGCTGGCATCCACCACGTTGTCCATCATCCGCACCGCGGTGCGGACCAGACGATCCAGCGCGGCCATGTCCATCGCGGCGTCTTCGGTAAAGGAATTCTTAACCAGTGTGGCGAGGTTGATGGAGCCCAGAAGGCAGGCGCCATAGGGCGGCAGGGGCTGTTCGCCGCAGGGGTTGGTGGCGGCGATGGTTTCGCAATAGGCGAGGTTGTTCATCGCATTGATGCGGTCGATGAAGATGACGCCGGGTTCGGCGAAATCATAGGTGTTGCGCATGATCCGATTCCACAGATCGCGCGCCTGCACCGTCTTGTACACCTTGCCGTCGAACACGAGTTCCCACGGACCATCCGCCTTGACCGCCGCCATGAAGGGATCGGTGACTAGCACGGAAAGGTTGAACATCCGCAAACGGGCGGGGTCTTTCTTCGCTTCGATGAACTGTTCGATATCGGGGTGGTCGCAGCGCATGGTGGCCATCATCGCGCCCCGGCGGCTGCCTGCGGACATGATGGTGCGGCACATCGCATCCCAGACATCCATGAAGGAGAGGGGGCCGGAGGCATCGGCGGCAACGCCCTTCACCTCGGCCCCGCGAGGGCGGATGGTGCTGAAATCATAGCCGATTCCGCCGCCCTGCTGCATCGTCAGCGCGGCCTCTTTCAGCCCGTCGAAGATGCCGCCCATATTGTCGGGGATGGTGCCCATGACGAAGCAGTTGAAGAGCGTGACGCTGCGGCCCGTGCCTGCGCCTGCCGTGATGCGGCCTGCGGGCAGGAATTTGAAATCTTCCAGGGCGCTGTAGAATTCCGCTTCCCAATGGGCGGGGTCGGCCTCAACCTCGGCCAAGGCGCGGGCGATCCGGCGCCACGTATCCTCGACCGTGCCGTCGAGGGGGGTGCCGTCCGCCTCTTTCAGGCGGTACTTCATGTCCCAGATCTGCTCGGCGATGGGGGCGGCGAATCGGGACATGCGATTTTCCTTGGTTTTGCGGTTCTTTCGGAGGAACGCACAAGATAGGCGCATTGGCGGCATGCGTCAAACCTTGCGGAGAGGTTAACCACAGCTATCCTTCAGGGTCCGAAGCGCCGGGGGAATCGTGTCTTACATCAATATCCTTAAGCTCTGTGTCGGCGCGGACAGCGTCGAGGATCTGGTCGACTGGCAAGAGAGCCAGCGCCATCGCTGGCCCAAGGGCCGGGCGGTGCATGTGACGCGGATGTGGCCCAAGCGCGAGGCGGAGGTGCTGGCGGGTGGGTCGCTCTACTGGGTGATCAAGGGCGTGATCCTTGCCCGGCAACGCATTGTAGGGCTTGAGAAAGTGGAAGGCGCGGATGGCATCCTGCGCTGTGCGCTGGTGCTGGATGCGGAGGTGATCCGCACCGAGGCGGCGGCGCGGCGCCCGTTTCAGGGCTGGCGCTATCTGGACCCGGCGGAGAGCCCGCGCGACCTGCCCAAGGGGCGGGAGCGCGAAGAGGCGCTGCCGCATGAGCTGGCGCAGGCGCTGGCCGAAATCGGGCTGCGGTGACAGGCGGTTTCCGACGCAGGAACCGGAACGGCCGGGAATGGCGTGAACCGATGTGCGGGCGGAGTCAGCAACGGGTGCAGCACGGTAGTGCAGCAAAGTGTATGCACGCAGCGAACGGTGGTTTTCTGGCTGATGAACCATCCGCTGCGTGCGCCGACCGGGAAGCCCGGCTGCGATTGATCAGAAAATCTTGGCTCAGAAGTCGTTGACGTTGCCGGGGATCAGGGTGCCCGACCCATCATCCTTGCCGTCCTTGACCCATGTGACGCTGTCGCCCGACAGGCGCACCGACCAGCAGCTGGCGCCTTCGCCATAGTTGAAGCACATCTGATCATTCTCGACCGTCCAGGTGCCGGTATAGCCGTCACCGCGGATCGTGCCGTCGGCGGCGTAGAATTCGGTATAGGCGCCGGATTCGATCATGGAGCCCTGCACCGTCTTGTCGGCGATGGCGGCGCGGATCGCATCGCCGGTGGCGAGGTCTTGGGCGAATGCGGGCAGGGCGACGAAGAGGGCGGCGGCGGCAAGGCGCAGATACATTTGGTTTTCCCCTGTTTGGACCTGCCTGAGGAGCTAGGGCGGGTGGGAAAGCGTCAAGATACCGTTAAAGATCGGCCGGGGCGGTGAGGCCGAGGCGGGTGCAGAGCGTGGCCAGCGTGGCGCGTTCGGCGGCGCCCCAGTCGGCGGCGCGGGCGAGGAAGAGCACCGCCTGCGACTGGTGGATCAGCCCGTCGGAGAGGATCTTCAGGTGGTTGGCGCGCAGCGTTTCGCCGGTGGAGGTGATATCGGCGATGGCTTCGGCGGTGAGGTTCTTCACCGTGCCTTCGGTCGCGCCCTGACTGTCCACCAGTTGGTAATCGGCCACGCCGTTCTGCGTGAGGAAGTCACGCACGAGGCGGTGGTATTTCGTGGCGATGCGCAGGCGGTGGCCATGGGCCGCGCGGAAGGCGGCGGCGGCGGCGTCAAGGTCATCCAGCGTGTCCACGTCGATCCATGCGGCGGGAACGGCGATGATCAGGTCAGCATGGCCGAAGCCCAAGGGGGCAAGCTCGGCCACCTGCGCGGGCCAGTCGGCCAGCTTGTCGCGGACGAGGTCCGATCCGGTGACGCCGAGGTGGATGCGGCCTGCGGACAGTTCGCGCGGGATTTCGCCCGCGGAAAGGAGGACGAGTTCGACATTGTCGATCCCGTCCACCGCGCCGGAATATTCGCGGTCATTCCCGGTCTGGCGCATGGCGATGCCGCGCGTGCCGAACCAGTCGAAGGTCTTTTCCATCAGCCGGCCTTTGGAGGGGACGCCGATTTTCAGCATCAGATCACCCCTTTCAGGCGGGCGACGAGGCCCGGGCGGATGACGCCGCCGACGGCGGGGATGGAACGGCCCGCGCCGAGGACGGCGGTGAGCGCGTCATAGCGGCCACCGGAGGCGACGGGGGGAAGGGCGGGGTCGGCGGCGTGGAAGCTGAACACGAAGCCATCGTAGTATTCGAGGCTGGTGCGGCCGTGGCTGGCCTCGAAGGGCAGGGTTTCGGTGTCGATGCCAAGGGCGGCCAGCGCGTCGAGCCGGGCGGCGAAGCGGTCCACGGCGGGGGCGATGGCGGGCAGCATGGGGGTGATGCCGCGCAGGTGGTTGAGGGCGGCGCGGGCGGGGGCCTGTAGCGACAGGAGGTCGTAGAGAAGCGCGGCCTCGGGCGCGGCGATGGGGGGCGTGGCGGCATCGTCGATCAGGGCGCGGGCGCGGGCGGCGATGTCTTCGGCGCTGCGCAGGCCGACGAGGGTGCCTGCGGCGCGCGTCAAGGCTTCGGGGCTGTCCTTTTGCAGGTGGTCGAGAAGGGCCGCGCGGGCGGTGGGCATGGGCGCGCGGCCGGAGAAGCGGTCGAGCAGCGCGCGGAAGCGGGTGGGTCGCCAGATGTGGCGCAGAAGGGCCGCCTTGCGGCGGTCGGACGTAGACAGTCCGCGCACGGCGGCCATGAGGATGCCGATATCGCCCGTTGCCGCGCGCAGGGAGAGGGGCGCGAGGAGGCGGGCGAAGAGGGCGAAGACCTGCGCATCGGCCTGTTCGGGGGCGGTGCGGTCGAACAGTTCGAACCCCACCTGCAGATATTCGTTGGCGCGGGCGCTGGGGCTGTCCTGTTTGCGGAACACCTCGCCCATATAGCAGTAACGCGCGGGTTCCGCGCCATGCGCCATATGGGCCTGCACCACGGGGACGGTGAAATCGGGGCGCAGCATCATTTCGCCGCGCAGGGGATCGGCGGTGACGTAGGCGCGGGCGCGGATGTCTTCGCCGTAGAGGTCGAGCAGGGTTTCGGCGGGCTGGAGGATATCCGTCTCGACCGGCAGCGCCCCTTCGGCGCGGAAGGCGGCGAAGAGGGTTTCGGCCTCGGCCCTGATCGCGGCCTTGGGGGTCATTTCGCCAGCATCTTGCGCACCGCCGCCACCAGATCGGCGCGGGGGATTTCGACCTGTGCGGGGCGGTCCTTCCATTCCTCGAGCGTGGCGTTCTGCGCGATCTGCGCGCCGAGGATGAGGTCTTTCAGGATGACGGTGCCCTTTTCCGCCTCGTTCCCGCCCTGGATCACGGCGATGGGGGATTGGCGCTTGTCGGCGTATTTGAGCTGGTTGCCGAAGTTCTTGGGGTTGCCAAGGTAGACTTCGGCGCGCAGGCCCGCGTTGCGGAGGTCGGCCACCATGCCCATGTAATCGGCCATGCGGTCGCGATCCATGACGGTGACGACGACGGGGCCTTGGGTATCGGCGCCGATGCGGCCCTTGGCGCGCAGCGCGGCAAGCAGGCGGTCCACCCCGATGGAGACGCCGGTGGCGGGGACGGATTGGCCGGTGAAGCGTTTGACGAGGTCGTCATAGCGCCCGCCGCCCGCGACAGAGCCGAATTGTCGCTTGCGGCCCTTCTCATCGAGGATTTCGAAAGTGAGTTCGGCTTCGAAAACGGGGCCGGTGTAGTAGCCGAGGCCACGGACGACGCCGGGGTCGATGAGGATGCGGTCGGGGCCGTAGCCCTGACGGTCGAGAAGTTCGGCGATGGTTTCAAGCTCGGCCACGCCTTCGCTGCCGATGGTCGAGGGGCCGACGAGTTCGCGCAGGCGGGCGGTGGTTTCGGCGCCGCTGTCGCGGCGGGCGGCCATGAAGGCCATCACGACTTCGGCCTGTTCAGCGGCAAGCCCCGCGCCCTTGGTGAAATCGCCGGATTCGTCCTTGCGGCCTTCGCCCAGGAGGGCGCGGACGCCCGCCTCTCCCAGACGGTCGATCTTGTCGATGGCGCGCAGGACGGTGCCGCGTTCGGCGGCGAAGCGGTCGGGATCGGTGGGGTCGAGGACTCCGGCCACTTCCATCACGCCGTTCAGCACCTTGCGGTTGTTGACGCGCACGATGTAATCGCCGCGCGGGATGCCGACGGTTTCGAGCGCATCCGACAGCATCGCGCAAATCTCGGCATCCGCCGCGACGGAAGGGGCGCCGACGGTGTCGGCGTCGCATTGGTAGAACTGGCGGAAGCGGCCCGGACCGGGCTTTTCGTTTCGCCAGACGGGGCCCATCGCATAGCGGCGGTAGGGCGAGGGCAGGTCATTGCGGAACTGCGCCGCCACGCGGGCCAGCGGCGCGGTCAGATCGTAGCGGAGGGCCAGCCAATCGGCATCCTCATCCTGCCAGGCGAAGACGCCTTCATTGGGGCGGTCCACATCGGGGAGGAATTTACCCAAAGCCTCCACCGTTTCCACCGCGCTGGTTTCCAGCGGGTCGAAGCCGTAGCGATGATAGACCTCGGCCACGCGGTCGAGCATGGCTTTGCGCTCGGTCACTTCGGCACCGAAATAGTCGCGGAACCCTTTGGGGGTTTCAGCGCGGGGGCGGCGGGTCTTGGCGTCGGGCGCCTTGTCCTGTGGCATCGGTCGGACCTTCGCTTTCTGTCGCGGCCCGTGTAACGGAAGGGGCAGGACGCGGCAAGCGGCGGAGGGTGACATGGTCGAGTTGGAAGAACGGGTGGCCCATCTGATGCGGACGGTGGATGACCTGTCGGACGTGGTGGCGGGTCAGGCGAAGGAAATCGAGCGGCTGACGCGGCTGGTGCAGCTTTTGGTGGAGCGGGAGGCCGAGCGCGAGGCGATGGCGGGCGATGGCCCGGCCGCCAATGTGCGGCCGCCGCATTGGTAAAGGGGTTGCATCGCGCGGCGCGGCGCGGCACCAACGGCGGCGATGAAGCGCATTCTTTCCCATTTTGAGGGCGTCGATTATCCGGCGCTGCTGCTGACGCTGGCGCTTGGGGCGCTGGGGGGCGGGATGGCAAGCCTGCTGCATCTGCCGCTGGCGCTGCTGCTGGGATCGCTGGTGGTGACGGGGGTGGTGGCGGCGGCCGGGTGGCGGCCTTTCGGTCGGGGGATTGTTCTGCCGATCGGGCTGCGATCCGCCTTTGTGCCGGTGATCGGCGTGTCGATCGGCGGGGCCTTCACGCCCGCGGTGGTGGCCGAGGCGGTGGCGTGGTGGCCGTCGTTGCTGGCGCTGCTGGTGTTTCTGCCAATCATGCATGGCGTGGGATATGTCATCTTTACGCGCGGCGGCCTTCCCAAGCTGGAGAGCTTTTTCGGCGCGGTTCCGGGCGGGTTGATCGAGGCCGTCCAGATGGGCGAAGAGGCAGGCGGCGACGTGCGCCTGATGACGGTGCTGCAGTTCCTGCGCCTGATCCTGACCATCGTGTCGGTGCCCCTGATCTTTATGGTGCTGACGGGGGCGGTGGTTGGGTCTGCCGGGGGGGTGGAATTGCCC
Source organism: Paragemmobacter ruber (assembly GCF_009908315.1). Classification (GTDB taxonomy): domain Bacteria; phylum Pseudomonadota; class Alphaproteobacteria; order Rhodobacterales; family Rhodobacteraceae; genus Paragemmobacter; species Paragemmobacter ruber. Next base: position 925,529 of record NZ_JAAATW010000001.1, on the reverse strand, counting down.
GCCGCCGCGGTGGTGCTGAGCGCCTATGAGGTGGCGGTTCTGCTGGCGGTGGGGGTGCTGGGCGTTATGGTGGGGAAGGCGCTGCGCTTTCCGGCGGCGATCATGACGGGGCCGATCCTGTTTTCCGCTGTGGCCCATGCGGCGGGGATCGTGCATGGGGTGCCGCCCGCCTGGCTGGTGGGCGTGACGCAGGTGGTGGTGGGCTGTAGCCTTGGCGCGCGCTTTGCCGGGGTGGAGCGGGCCATGCTGCTGCGCGCGGCGCGGCTGGCGGTTTTGAACGGGGCGGTCGCTTTGGGCATCGCCTTTGGCATTGCCTGGGCGCTGATGCCCCTGGTGGGCGAGCCGGTGGCGGCGGTGTTCCTGGCCTTTGCGCCGGGGGGATTGGCGGAGATGAGCCTGATCGCGCTGAGCCTGCAGATGAGCGTGGTCTATGTCACCGTCCACCATGTGGCGCGAATCGTGCTGAGCGTTCTGGTGGCCAAGGGGGCGCGGCGTTGGATCGGATAGGGCGGATGCGGCAGGCGGATTGGGCGCGGCTGTTTGGTTTTGCTTGCGTGGCGGTGGGGATGGCGCTGTCGGCCTGGTCCTATCCGGGGGCGGATTGGGATGCGCTGATCCTGTTTCTGGGTGCGCTGATGCTGCTGCGGGCCGCGGTGGAGGCGCCTTCCGCGAACCGCGTGACCGGGCTGGAGCGGGCGCTGCGCGTGATCCTGTTCATGTTCGCCTTTGCCGCCGTGAACCGGGCGCAGACCGACCTGGCGGGCGCGGTCGCGGGCGCGCTGGGGAATTGGATCCTGTGGGCGGTGGCGGCGCTACTGCTGGCGCTGCCCCTGCTGCGCCGGGGGTTGCCTTGGGGGGCGGCGCGGCCTGTGCTGGGTGCCGTGGCGCTGCTGGCGGGCGTCGCCGTGCTGAGCGCGGCGCTGTTCTGGGCGCTGGGGTCCGCCACGGCGGGGCTGCGGACGCTTGTGACGGTGGCGGCGGTCGCTAATGCCCTGCCGGTGTGGCGCGTGGCGCGCCCGGACGTGGCGGCGGTTTCCGTGGCCGTGGCCTTGTGCTGCGTGGTTGTGGCGCCGGGGGCGCCGCTCTGGCCTGTGGCGCTGGCCGTGCTGCCCATCGGGGCGCTGGCCTATGCGCTGCGCCGCCGGGCATTGCCGCGCTGAGCGTTCCAAACCATCGGAAACATGATCGCCGCCAGCACACACGACCCATTGGCGCTGCAGGCGCACGGGGTACATACTCATGTCACCAACTACACTCGCTGGCGGCGATCACCTGTGCAGTTACATGTGCATACGGTTGATTAAAGGGTGCCGGTGACGAAAACTGTTCGTATCTGATGAACTTTACGAATTCGCCATTCCGTCAGGGCGAACCCATCAGATTGATCGTGCGAATTGCGCGCTTCGTCAAAGAACACCCACGAAAGAAAGGAGAATTGCGGGTGGCGCGAACGGTGGTTCATGCCAAAGCGAGTGGCGGGAAATCAACCGCAAAGTGTTGCTTGGCGGCACTAGAATTCCCGTTCAGGATGTTTACAATCCTTTGCGGCCTGGGGGGGCTGATGATTGGAACATTGTGATGCACCTTCCCCCGCTGGCTTCCTCCGTCTTTGTCGTCGCGCTTGGCGCGCTTTCGGCCCTGCCCCTTGGCGGGGCGGCCGCCGCGCAGGAGCGGGGCGTTCTGGGCTGGGGGCGGCTGCTGACGAATGATGCGATCGGTGACGGCAAGGACCGGTGGCGCACGGGATCCTATGTGCTGAGCTATCTGCGCGGGCCGGACTGGAACGGAAGCCTGCCCGCCACGCCGGGGCAGATCCTGGAGTTCCGCTTTCGGCTTGAGACCATCGCGCCGGCCGATCTGGTGACGCCCAACCCGCTGGACCGGCGGTATGTGGGGGCGCTGTCGCTGGGCCTGCATACGCATTTCGAAGCGGCCGGGCTGGAGGCGAGCGTGGGCGCGGATGCGGTGATCGTCGGGCCGCAGACGGGGATCAGTTCGCTGCATGGCGATCTGCATGATCTGTTGGGCCTGCCGACGCCCAATGTCTTTGGCGGCCAGATCGGGGATGAGGTGTTCCTGACGGTGACGGCCGAGGTCGGGCGCACCCTGACGCTGGGGCCCAACAGCACGTTCCGCCCGTTCCTCGAGGCGCAGGCGGGGGCGGAAACGCTGGTGCGGGTCGGCGGCGATTTCACCTTTGGCCAGTTCACCACCGGCGCGCTGATGCTGCGCGACACATCCACCGGGCAGCGCTATCGCGGCGTGGCCGGCAGCGGCAGCGAGGGGCTGAGCCTGATCATGGGCGGCGACATCGCCGAGGTCTATGACAGCGAGTATTTCCTGGCCGGTGATGCGATCACGCCGAGCGACACGCGCAAGCGTCTGCGCGCGGGCCTGCACTGGCAGGGCGCGCAGAGCGAGGTCTTCTATGGCCTGACCTGGCTGAGCGAGGAGTTCGATCAGCAACCGGATGACCAGATCGTCGGGTCGATCAATCTGCGGTTGCAGTTCTGATCCATCCGATTTTGCAGATGTTGCGCCGCTGCAATAGCCACGATGGCGGCTGACTGTTAGACTTCAGCTACAAAAAATACAAACGAGCAGGCAGACAGGCATATGATAGCGGGCTCTCGTGGCACGTTCGTCATCTCTTGGACGCAGACAGAAGTGGATGGGGTGAAGGCGGCGGCGCTGGACCTTCTTGCGGTGGGCGCGGCGTGGCGCTGGACCGGGGAAATGGTTCGGGTGGACGGGCCTGGCGATCTGCTGCTTCTGGAAGGCGCCGAGGGCAAGGCGGAGATGCGCAAGCGCGCGGCGCGGATGGTGCGCCGTTTGATAGGATCGGCCGTCGGCAAGCCGCCGGAGGACGACGTGGCCGCGTCGGCGACGGAAGATGACGACATGCCCGACATGGGGTTCATCGTGACGGATGGGGTGGCGAGTTACACGCTGACCTTGATCCCGGTGCCCGACAGCGGGGCGCGTCTGGTGATGATGATGGGCGATGTGCCGCCCGCGAACCGCGACCTGTGGGTCGTGCGCACGTCGATCGACCGGGCGCGCGTGGCGGCGGGCGGGCGCGAAGGGGGCGGGGTGATCTGCTTCACTCCCCACACGCGGATCGCAACGCCCGAGGGGCCGAAGCTGATCCAGTCGCTGCGTCCCGGCGACCGGGTGCTGACCAAGGATGACGGCCCGCAAGAGGTGTTGTGGACGGGCCATCGCCGCATGTCGGGCGCTCGGCTTTATGCGATGCCGCATCTGCGCCCGATCCGCCTGCGGGCGGGCGCCTTTGGCAATGACCGGCCGGAACCCGATCTGCTGGTCTCGCCGGCGCATCGGATGCTGGTGAAGGGGGCGGCGGCGCAGGCGCTGTTTGGCACGAGCGAGGTGCTGGTGCGGGCCGAGGACCTGCTGAACGACACCAGCATCGCGGTGGATCACGCCCTGCGCGAGGTGACCTATATCCATATCCTGCTGGAGCGGCATAACATCGTCTTTGCCAATGGGGTGGAGACGGAAAGCTTTCACCCGTCGAACACCGCGCTGGAGATGATTGATCCCGCGCAGCGCGACGTGCTGATGGCGGTGATGCCCGATGTCGCCCGCAACCCCGAGGTCTATGGCGATTACGCCCGGCGCAACCTTTCGGGCAGCGAGGCCGCGCTGTTGCGCCACGATATGGCGGCGTGAGGGGGCTGTTGACTCTGCAAGGACGGGCTGTATAAGCCCCCCGATCCCGGCGTGCTGCGCCGGGGTTTTTCATTGGTGTTGGTGGCCCCCGCAAGGGGATGCCTGTCGGGGCCCTGGCCCAAAGGACAACGCCCTTCTGAACCTATGAAGGAGATCAGCGGTGACGAAACGCACCTCTGCCAAGTACAAGATTGACCGCCGCATGGGCGAAAACATCTGGGGCCGTCCGAAATCCCCGGTGAACAAGCGTGAATATGGCCCCGGCCAGCACGGCCAGCGCCGCAAGAACAAGCTGTCGGACTTCGGCACGCAGCTGCGCGCCAAGCAGAAGCTGAAGGGCTATTACGGCGACCTGACCGAAAAGCAGTTCCGCAAGATCTATGCGGAAGCCGAACGGGTGAAGGGCGACACGGGCGAGATGCTGATCGGCCTGTTGGAGCGCCGTCTGGATGCGGTCGTCTACCGCGCCAAGCTGGTGCCGACGATCTTTGCCGCGCGCCAGTTCGTGAACCACGGCCATGTGACCGTGAACGGGAGCCGCGTGAACATCGCGTCCTACCGCGTGAAGGAAGGCGACGTCGTCGAGGTGCGCCAGAAGTCCAAGCAGATGGCGCTGGTGCTGGAAGCCATCGCGCTGACCGAGCGGGACGTTCCGGATTATCTGGAAGTGGACCATTCGAAGATGACGGTGAAGTTCGTCCGCACCCCGGGCCTGGGCGATGTGCCGTATCCGGTGCAGATGGAACCGAACCTCGTGGTCGAATTCTACGCGAAGAACTGATTTTTCCGGCTTTTCCGGATGGAGGGAGGCCCGCAGCGATGCGGGCCTCTTGCTTTTGCAGGGGACTGTTACAGGTAGGCCGGTATGGACAGGAAACGGCAAAGCGAAGATGCGTTCGAGCGGGGGCTTTTCGCCAGCCGCTGGTTGATGGCGCCCATGTATGCCGGGCTGACCGTCGCGCTGCTGATGCTGGTGGTGATCTTTTTCCGCGAGTTGGTCTATTACGTGCCGCAGATGATGACGCTGAGTGCGGAGCAGACCATTCTTGTGGTGCTTACGCTGATCGACCTGACGCTGGCGGCGAACCTGCTGCTGATCGTGATGTTTTCGGGCTATGAGAGTTTCGTGTCGAAGTTCGATTTCGATGCGGGCGATGATCGGCCCGGCTGGATGGGCAAGGTCGATTTCGGCGGGCTGAAGATGAAGCTGATCGCGTCGATCGTGGCGATTTCCGGCATCCATCTGCTGAAGCGGTTCATGGAGATCGGCGATCCCGGCACGCCCGCCCCCGATGAGCGGCATCTGTTCTGGCTGACCGTGATCCACATGACCTTTGTGGCGTCGGGCGTTCTGCTGGCGGTGATGGACTGGCTGCAGGCGAAATCGGCGAAATGAACGCGGAAAGCGGGGGACAGGCGGGCGCGCCTGTGGCAATCCGCGTTGCGATCCGTGTCACAATCCGTCTGGCAAAGCTGCCCGCGCGCCGCTAGAACCCGGGCCTACCGAGGGGATTTTTTCCGACATGAACGACGCCATTCGACCGCAGCCCGGAATCATGGACATCGCGCTTTATGAGGGCGGGAAGGCGCATGTGGCGGGCATGCAGAATGTCGTGAAGCTGTCGTCGAACGAAAACCCGTTCGGCCCGTCGGACCGCGCGAAAGAGGCGTTCCAGCGGTCGGTGCATACGCTGCACCGCTATCCTTCGACGGATCACGCGAGTTTGCGCGAAGCGATTGCCGAGGTGCACGGGCTGGATGCGGGCCGGGTGATCTGTGGCGTGGGATCGGATGAGATCATCACCTTCCTCTGCCAGGCCTATGCCGGGCCGAAGGATGAGGTGGTGTTCACCGAGCACGGCTTCCTGATGTATCGCATCAGCACGCTGGCCGTGGGCGCGACGCCCGTCGAGGTGCCCGAGCGCGAGCGGACGACGGATGTGGATGCGATCCTTGCCGCCTGCAACCGGCGCACGAAGCTTGTGTTCATCGCCAATCCGAACAACCCCACCGGCACGATGATTTCGCTGGCCGAGATCGAGCGGCTGGCCGACGGGCTGCCGCGGCAGGCGATCCTCGTGCTGGACGGGGCCTATGCGGAATATGTCGATGGCTATGATGGCGGGCTGGCGATCCTTGAGGCGCGCAGCAACGTGGTGATGACGCGGACCTTTTCCAAGATCTACGGTCTGGGGGGCCTGCGGATCGGCTGGGGCTATGGGCCGCGCGCGATCATTGATGTGCTGAACCGTATCCGGGGGCCGTTCAACCTGTCGTCCACCCAACTGGAGGCGGCAGAGGCGGCGGTGCGGGATCAGGATTTCGTCAACCGCTGCCGGGCCGAGAATGCGCGGATGCGGCATTGGCTGTCCGAGGCGCTGGCGGAACTGGGCGTGCCGTCGGATACGTCGATGGCGAATTTCGTGCTGGCGCGTTTCGCCAGCGAGGAAGAGGCCGTGGCCTGCGATGCGTTTCTGCAGCAGCAGGGGCTGATCGTGCGGCGGGTGGCGGGATACAAGCTGCCGCATTGCCTGCGCATCACCGTGGGGGATGAGGCATCCTGCCGCCGCGTCGCCCATGCGGTGGCGCAGTTCAAGGGTGTTCGGTGATGGCGCGCCTTTATGATCGTGTGGCGCTGATCGGGCTGGGGCTGATCGCATCCTCGATGGCCCATGCGATGAAGGCGCAGGGGCTGGCGGGCGAGATCGTGGGCTATGCGCGCACGGCCGACACGCGGGCGGCGGCGCTGGAGATCGGGTTCTGCGACCGGGTGGAGGACAGCGCGGCGAAGGCCGTGGCGGGGGCCGATCTGGTGGTGCTGGCGGTGCCCGTAGGCGCGATGGGGGCGATTGCCGAAGAGATCGGCCCGCATCTGGCGCCGGGGGCGACGGTGACCGATGTGGGATCGGTGAAGCAGGCGGTGATCGCCGCCGTGGCCCCGCATATGCCGGACGGCGTGCATTTCATCGCGGGCCACCCGATTGCCGGGACGGAACATTCCGGCCCCCGGTCGGGCTTTGCCACGCTGTTTCAGAACCGCTGGTGGCTGTTGACGCCGGAAGGGGCCGAGGCGGGGGCAGTGGCGCGTCTGCGCGCGCTCTTGGAAGGGTTCGGCGCGCGGGTGGATGAGATGGATGCCGCCCATCACGACCTTGTGCTGGCGGTCACCTCTCACACCCCGCACCTGATTGCCTATACGATGGTGGGCGTGGCCGATGACCTGAGCCGGGTCACGGATAGCGAGGTGATCAACTATTCGGCGGCGGGGTTTCGGGATTTCACCCGGATCGCGGCGTCGGACCCGACGATGTGGCGCGATGTGTTCCTGACCAACAAGGAAGCGACGTTGGAGATTCTGGGCCGGTTCACGGAAGAATTGTTCGCCCTGCAACGCGCCATCCGTCTGGGCGATGGGGCGCATCTGCATGACTATTTCACCCGCACGCGCGCGATCCGGCGCGGGATCATCGAGGCGGGGCAGGATACGGCAGCGCCCGATTTCGGCCGTGTGGCGCAGGTCGCGCCGAAGGGTGGTTGAATGCGGTGGGGTGTGGTCGGTGCCTTGTGTCTGTGGTCTTTCCTGATGGCAGGGGGGGCGGCGGCGCAGGAGATCGCGACCTCGCCCCGCCCGCTTGCCCGACCTGCGGCTGCCCCGCAGGCGTCGCCCCCGCAAGCCGCCAGCACAGAAAGCCCGGCCGCGCCGGGCGTAATCCGGTTGGCTGTTGCCCCCGCCACGGCGGACACGCCGCGCCCGCGCGCGCGGCCGGGTGTGGGGCCGGACGCTGGGCAGGGTGCGGTGGCGCAGGCCCTGCCGGCGCCCGATGCGGTGGCCGTGATGACCGTGCCGCGCCCCCGCCCGCGCCCCGAGGGATTGCGCGTGGCGGTGCCGCAGGAGGCCCCTGTTACGACGGCCGCCGCCAATCCGCCGCCCGCCGCGCAGCGGGAACGGCGCGGGGGGCTGTTCGGTGGGCTGTTCCAGCGCCGCGAGCAGGCGGACCGCAGCACGCCCGCCGATGGCTATGTCTGTGGCGATCCGGCGATCCGGGGTGAGGAACTGGCGCAGATCACCTCACGCGTGCAGGGCTGCGGGGTAGAGGCGCCGGTGCGCGTGACACAGGTGGATGGCATCCGCCTGACCACGCCCGCCACGATCGACTGTGCCACGGCGACGGCGCTGAAGACATGGATCAACGAAGGCATGCGCCCCGCCTTCCGGCGGCAGGAGGTGGTGGAGTTGCGCATCGCCGCCAGCTACATCTGCCGCCCGCGCAACAACCGCCCCGGCGCCAAGATCAGCGAACATGGGCGCGGCAAGGCCATCGACATTTCGGGCTTCATCCTTTCGGACGGGCGGGAGCTTTCGGTGCAGGGCGACTATAACCGCCAGATGCGGCAGGCCCATCGCGCCGCCTGCGGGATCTTCGGCACGACGCTGGGGCCGGGATCGGACGGCTATCACGAGGATCACCTGCATTTCGACACGGCGGCCCATCGGAACGGGGCCTATTGCCGCTGATGCGCGTCAGAACAGCCGCGGCGCAGGGCCAAGCGGCAGGGGGCCGAGGTTCATCCAGCCCTGCTGGAAGCTGAGCGGGATGGTCAGGACGGTGGGATCGCTGCCCTGCCCGGCATAGAGTTCCAGCGCGCGGGTCAGTGTCTGCGAGGTCTGATCCGTGACCAGCCCCGTGGCGATCAGAACCGGGACCAGTTCGCGCCAGTTTTCCACCCGTATGTCGATACGCCCTTCGGGCGTGCCATCCGTGGCGGGGGTGAGTGTGCCTTGCGCCGACAGGACCAGATCGCCCCAGCGCAACAGCCCTTCGCGCAGGGTGATGTCGGTCAGGCGCGGGCGGGTGGTGGCGCTGTGGCGGTCGAGCGGGGCCGACAGGCCCAGCACGGTATCGAGGCGCAGCTGGTCGATCTGTTCGGGCAGGTCGGAGCGCTGTGCCAGCGCCATGCGGAAGGCGGCGGGCGTGGTGAGGGTTGTCATGTCCAGCGCCACCTCATGCGCCGTGGCCCGATCCGGCGCGCGGCGGCTGCCGAAGCGGGCGGTGGCGGCGGCCACCTCCCACCCGGCGGAAGAGCGCAGGTTGACGCCATCGCCCGCGATGGCGGTGCGGTCCAGCTCAAGGCTGGTGCCGGGAACCACGACAAGGCTGCCCTGGATCAGGGTGGAGGTGAGGGCGATGTCCTGCCCCGGCAGGGTGAGGGTCTGTTCCTGCGGCAGGGTGGCGATCACATGCCACGGTTTCCACGTCATCATGAAGACCTGCGCGAAGGGCGCGGCCCAGCCGATGCCGGTCTGGGTGTCGGTCAGGCGCGGTTCGGTCACCGTCAGGTCGAAGCGGTTGGGAAAGCCCGTCACGGTGATGCCCTGCTGTTCGGCGCGGAGCGGATCGCCCTGCTGGGCGGCGAACCAGCCGCCTGCGGCCTGTTCCATCGCGCGCGAGCCGATGAACCAGTACCCCCCCCAAAGCCCCGACACGATCAGCACGATCACCAGAATGGCCCGCATCCAGCACCCTTTCCTTCGCCTTGCGCCTGCTGTTTACAGGTGGGGTGAAAGGAGGGCTAGCCAATGGCAGCGGCGCTTTGGGTGTTCGGCTATGGGTCGCTGATCTGGCATCCGGGGTTCCCGGTGGCCGAGCGTGCGGTGGCGCGGCTGGAGGGGTGGCACCGGTCCTTTTGCATGCGGTCGATCCATCATCGCGGCACGGTCGAGGCGCCGGGTCTGGTGCTGGCGCTCGACCGGGCGGCGGGGGCCTTTTGCGATGGTGTCGCGTTTCGCGTGCCGCCGGGCGCGGAAGAGGCGACGATTGCCGCGCTGCGGGAGCGAGAGCTGATCTCATCGGCCTATGTCGAGGAGTGGGTGACGCTGACGCTGGCCGATGGGCGGGTGGAGCAGGCGCTGGCCTATGTGATCGACCCCGATCATGTGCAGTACTGCGGTGGGCTGGCGCTGGAGGAACAGGCCCAGATCATTGCGCAGGCCACGGGCGGGCGGGGCCCCAACCGCGATTACCTGTGGTCCACCGCCGCGCATCTGGCGGAACTGGGCATCGCGGATGCCGATCTGGATTGGCTGGCCGCGCGGGTGCGCGCGATCGTGCAGATGACGGAAGGCTGATCCGCGCCGTCTTGGCAGGGGCGTTGCGCCTGTTATGGTGTGGGCGGGCAGGAAACAGGCCAGAACACGGGCAGGACGGATGGACAAGCAGCGCGCCGAAGCGTCACCCACCTTCAGCCAGCCGATCCGGCAGATCGTGATGATGCTGCTGGTCAGCGTTCTGGTGGGCAGCGGGGCATGGCTGATCCACACCGAGGTGGCGGGGATCTTCCAGTCGAACCCGTTGTTCAACGGGTTCATCGCCGGGGTGTTCCTGCTGGGCGTGCTGACCTGTTTCTGGCAGGTGCTGATCCTTATGCAATCGGTCAGCTGGATCGAGGATTTCGTCCGCCATGTGCCGGGGCACGATGCGACGAAGCCGCCGCGCCTGCTGGCGCCTCTGGCATCCTTGCTGCGGTCGCGCGGGGCGAAGATGCAGATATCGTCCTCGTCCTCGCGGTCGATCCTGGAGTCGGTTGCCACCCGGATCGACGAGGCGCGTGATATCACGCGCTATCTGGTGAACCTTCTGGTGTTCCTTGGGCTGCTGGGCACGTTCTATGGCCTTGCGACCACCGTGCCTGCGGTGGTGGACACCATCCGGTCGCTGGCCCCGCAAGAGGGCGAGACGGGGTTGCAGGTTTTTGAAAAGCTCATGTCCGGCTTGGAAAGCCAGTTGGGCGGGATGGGGACGGCGTTTTCATCCTCGCTCCTTGGTCTTGCCGGTTCGCTGGTGATCGGGCTTTTGGAACTGTTCGCCGGGCATGGGCAGAACCGGTTCTACCGCGAGTTGGAGGAATGGCTGTCGTCGATCACCCGTGTGAGCCTGTCGTCGGGCGAGGGGGAGGGCGGCGATACGGCGGCGATGGCGGCGGTGCTGGACCAGGTCCAAGCGCAGATGGATGCGCTGCAATCGCTTTATACCCAGTCTGACATCACCCGCGTGATGGTGGAGGACAAGATCGACGATCTCGCCCGCGCCATCGGCAAGCTGTCCGAGCGGCGCGAGGGGGGCGGCGACATGGCCGCCGCGCTGGCGCGGATCGCCGAAGGGCAGGAGCGGCTGATCGCCGCCGTGACGGGCGGGGGCGGCGAGGGCGCGATGGGCGCGGATGCCGAAAGCCGGATGCGCCTGCGGTCGATTGATGTGCAACTGCTCAAGATCCTTGAGGAAATGGCGGCGGGGCGGCAGGAATCGCTGGCCGATCTGCGCGCCGATCTGGCGGCGCTGACGGCGGCGATCCGACAATTGTCGCGCGGCACGGTGGGGCGGGGCTAGGGCATGGCGCTGCGTTCCCGCCGCGATTCGTCGATCATCTGGCCCGGCTTCGTGGATGCGGTCACCACGCTTTTGATGGTGATGATGTTCGTGCTGACCATCTTCACCGTGATGCAGGTGGTGCTGCGCGAAACGATCACCACCCAGTCGAATGAGTTGGACAGCCTGACCGACCAGATCGCGCAGCTTGCCGATGCGCTGGGGCTGGAGCGGCAGCGCGCGGCGGGGCTGGAGGATCAGGTGGGGGCGCTGACCGCCTCTCTCACCGCCGCGCAGGCAGAGGGGGAGCGGCAGGCGGCGCTGATCACCACGCTGACGGGGCAGTTGGCCACAGCCGAGGGCGCGCTGGAGGCGGCGCAGGGCCGGATCGCGTCTTTCGAGGCGCAGGTGGCGTCGCTTCTGGCGGAACGCGATGCGGCGCGCGAGCAGGTGACGGATCTGACGGCCTCGGTTCAGGCGCTGGAAGAGGCGCAGCAAAGGTTGATCACCGAGCAGGAGGCGCTGCAACTGGCGCTGGCGCAGGCGCGCGAGGAAGTGGATGCCAATGCCGAGGCCGCGCGTCTGATGGCGGCGCGGCGGGCGGCGGTGGAGGCGCTGATCGCATCGCTGCGCAGCCGGGCCGAGGGGGCCGAGGCGCAGCTGTCCGAGGCCGAGGCAGCGCGGCTGGTGGATGCGGCGGCGCTGGAGGAACTGCGGGAACGGCTGCGCGGTGCAGATGACGAACTGGCGGCGATGACGCTGGCGCTTGAGGAACAGCGGCGGCGGGCGGAAGAGACGCTGACCCTGCTTGCCGCGGCGCAGACCGAGGCGGCGCAGGCGGTGGATGGGCAGGACAGCCGCGATGCGGCCTTGGCGGCGGCGGAACGCGCGCTGACCGAGGAACAGGCCAAGTCCGTGGAGGCAGAGCGGAAAGTGGCCCTGCTGAACGAACAGATCGGGGCGCTGCGGTCGCAACTGGCGCAGTTGCAGGCGGTGCTGGACGAAAGCGCGGCGCGGGACGAGGCGGCGCAGGTGCAGCTAGACTCGCTGGGCACGCAGTTGAACGCGGCACTGGCGCAAGTGGCCGCCGAACAGCGGCGGCGGGCCGAGCTGGAGGCGGCCGAGGCGGCGCGGCTGGCGGCGGAGAATGCCGATCTGGCGCGGTATCGGTCGGAGTTTTTCGGCAGATTGTCCACGCTTCTGGAAGGGCGGCAGGGCGTGCGGGTGGTGGGGGATCGGTTCGTATTCTCGTCCGAGGTGCTGTTCCAGCCGGGGGCGGCGGAACTGGCGCCCGAGGGGCAGGCGCAGATCGCCGGGGTGGTGGAAATCCTGAATGAGATCAGGGGGGATATCCCGCCCGAGATCGACTGGATCATCCGGGTGGATGGCCATACCGATGATGTGCCGCTGTCGGGTCTGGGGGAGTTCGCGGACAATTGGGAACTGTCGCAGGGGCGGGCCCTGTCGGTGGTGCGCTACATGCAGGAGGAACTTGGTTTTCCGCCTGACCGGCTGGCGGCGACCGGGTTCGGGGAGTATCGCCCGGTGGCGGCGGGGTCGGACCCGGCCGCACGGGCGCAGAACCGGCGGATCGAGCTGAAGCTGACCGAACGCTGAGGTCGGGCGTCCCTGCGCCGGGACGGCCCGCGTAGGATGGGCAGCATTGCCCATCCTACGGTATGGTCACGCTCAAGCTCTGTTCGCCCAGCAATTGCCCGTCGCGTGTCATCGTCACCGCGCCGTCATAGCGGCCCGCAGGCCAGCCCCCCGGGGGTTGGCGTTTGCCGATGGCGCGGAAGGCCTGCGCCTGGGTGCGGTCGATGGTCAGGGTTTCGCGGATCACCTCTCCGCCCGGGCCGGTGATGGCGAGGGTGAGTTGATCGCCCGTGCGGGGGCCGAAATAGGCCGCCCAAATCACGAGGGCGGGGGCATCGGCGGGCAGGGTGGCGGGGGATGGCAAGCCCGCCTTGATGGCGTCGAACAGCGGGATGTCGGTGGCGAATCCCGCGCCGGTGAAGCCGAAGGGATCATAGGCGATCGGGTCTGCCCACAGCGTATCTTGCGGGGCTGCGCCACAGGCGGAGGCGGGATCCGGGGCGAAGGGATCGAGCGCCACCCCATCCTTGCGGATCGCCAGATGGACATGGGGGAATTCCGTATTGCCCGACAGGCCGACAAGGCCGATCTGCTGACCCGCCGCCACCCGGTCGCCGGGGGCGACGGTGAGGCTGCCTTGCCGCAGGTGGCAATACTGGGTCTCCCATCCGTCGCCATGGTCGATGGCGACGCCGTTGCCGCAATCGCGCCCCTCCAGCGGCGGGGCGGCGGGATCGGTCACGCGGATGTCGGGCATCCCGTTGCGCACGCCGCGCACGGTGCCGGGCGCGGCGGCGAGGACGGCCACGCCCGCCTGCATGGCGGCAAGGTCGGGAAGCGCGAAGTCGGTGCCGTCATGGCCATCATAGGTGAGATGTCCGCAGGCGACATCTGCCGCGCCGGGGCCGGGGTCGCGGTCGAAATGGTTCTGGATGTGGCAATCGCGGCCAAGGGTGCAGGCGATGGGCTGGGCAAAATCAAAGGCCCCCGCCGGAAGGGCGAGGGCCAATGTCAGTGCTGCCGTGGTGCGGATCATTCCGCCGTGAGCAGCGGCGGTTTCTGGCCGGTGAGGCGGGGCTTCTGCGGTTCCTGCACCTGCAGGTCGATCGCATCGTCCTTGACCGCCACGCGGACCACGCCGCCCTTGGTCAGCTTGCCGAACAAGAGTTCCTCGGCCAGCGGCTTCTTGATGTGTTCCTGGATCACGCGGCCAAGGGGACGCGCGCCCATCTTGTCATCATAGCCCTTGTCGCCGAGCCACGCCGCGGCCTCGGGTGTGAGTTCGATGTGAACGCCCCGATCCATGAGCTGTGCTTCAAGCTGCAGGACGAACTTCTCGACGACCTGAAGGATGACCTCCTTTCCGAGGGGCGCGAAGCTGATCACCGCATCCAGACGGTTGCGGAATTCCGGCGTGAAGATCCGTTCGATCGCGGCGGTGTCTTCGCCCGTGCGGCGTTCGCGGCCAAAGCCGATGGCGGCCTTGGCCATGTCGGATGCGCCCGCGTTCGACGTCATGATCAGGATCACGTTGCGGAAATCCACGGTCCGGCCGTTGTGATCGGTCAGTTTGCCGTGGTCCATCACCTGCAGCAGGATGTTGTAGACATCCGGGTGGGCCTTTTCCATCTCGTCCAGCAGCAGGACGCAATGCGGGTGCTGGTCCACCCCATCGGTGAGCATGCCGCCCTGATCAAAGCCGACATAGCCCGGGGGGGCGCCGATCAGGCGGGAGACGGCGTGTTTCTCCATGTATTCCGACATGTCGAAGCGCAGGAGTTCCACGCCAAGGCTGGAGGCAAGCTGCTTGGCCACCTCGGTCTTGCCGACGCCCGTCGGCCCGGCAAAGAGGTAGTTGCCGATGGGCTTTTCGGGTTCGCGCAGGCCCGCGCGGGCGAGTTTGATGGAGGAGCAGAGCGCCTCGACCGCCTTGTCCTGACCGAAGACCACGCGCTTGAGCGTCTTTTCCAGATCGCGCAGGGTTTCCGCGTCATCCTTGGAGACGTTCTTGGGCGGGATGCGGGCGATCTTGGCGACCACGGCCTCGATCTCCTTGGTGCCCAGCGTCTTGCGGCGCTTGCCTTCTGGCAGCAGGTGCTGCGCTGCCCCGGCTTCGTCGATCACGTCGATGGCGCTGTCGGGCAGCTTGCGGTCATTGATGTAACGCGCGGCCAGTTCCACCGCCGATTTGATCGCGTCGGCGGTGTAGCGCAGGTCGTGATGTTCCTCGAAATGCGGCTTGAGGCCCATCAGGATCTTGATGGCATCCGGCACCGAGGGTTCGTTCACGTCGATCTTCTGGAAGCGGCGGGACAGCGCCCGGTCCTTCTCGAAATGCTGGCGGAACTCCTTGTAAGTGGTGGAGCCCATGGTGCGCAGCTTGCCGCCCTGAAGCGCGGGCTTCAGGAGGTTGGAGGCATCCATCGCGCCGCCGGAGGTGGCCCCGGCGCCGATCACGGTGTGGATCTCGTCGATGAAGAGGATGCCGTCGGGGTGATCCTCCATCTCCTTGACCACGGCCTTGAGGCGTTCTTCGAAATCACCGCGATAGCGGGTGCCTGCGAGCAGCGCGCCCATGTCGAGGCTGTAGATCGTGGCGCCCGACAGGACCTCGGGCACTTCTTTCTTGACGATCTTCCAGGCGAGGCCTTCGGCGATGGCCGTCTTGCCCACGCCGGGATCGCCCACCAGAAGGGGGTTGTTCTTGCGGCGGCGGCAGAGCACCTGAATGGCGCGCTCCACCTCGGCCTCGCGGCCGATGAGGGGATCGACGTCGCCCTTCATGGCCTTCACGTTCAGGTCCACGCAGTATTTGGACAGCGCGGATTCCTTGGCTTCGCCCGCCTCGGCCTTGGGGGTTTCCTGATGGTCGTCGGCGCCCGAGACAGGGCGGCTTTCGCCATAGGACGGGTCTTTCGCCACGCCATGGGCGATGAAGTTGACCGCGTCGTAACGGGTCATGTCCTGTTCCTGCAGGAAATAGGCGGCGTTCGATTCGCGTTCGGCGAAGATGGCCACCAGCACGTTCGCACCCGTCACCTCGGTCCGGCCGGAGGATTGGACATGGATCGCCGCGCGCTGGATCACGCGCTGGAAGGCGGCGGTGGGAACGGCTTCGGAGCCTTCGACCTCGGTCACGAGGGTGGAGAGGTCGTCGTCGATGAACTCTTCCAGCATCTTGCGAAGCTCGTCGAGGTTGACCGAGCAGGCCTTCATCACACGGGCGGCGTCGGGTTCGTCGATCAGCGCCAGAAGGAGATGTTCCAGCGTCGCCAGTTCATGGCGGCGGGCATTGGCGAGGGCCAGGGCGCCGTGGATGGCCTGCTCGAGTGTCGTGGAAAACGATGGCACGTTCGGGTGCTCCTGTTCATCAGGGTTCGCGGGGATCGAGCCCCGCCGAACCGCGGCCTCATGACCTTAGAGTTCGGCTTATTTCGCCCCACTTCAAGGGTTTTTTGGGCCGCATTGCGGTTTGCCGCACCGTTGCTGCAAAAAGTGATCCAGCGGATGCAGAGTTTGTTCAGAACCTGTCCTTGCGGGCGCGGATGTCGGTGAAAGCGGCGAGGTCGCTGGCATCGGGCTGGCCGATCGCGGCTTTCAGTTCGGGAAGATGCGCACGCAGGAACGGGTTGGTTTCCAGTTCGAGGGACAATGGCACGGGCAGGGTGGGACGGCCTTCTCCGCGCGCCACGATGACCCGGTCGTTACGCAAGATAAGCGCGGGGTTGGCGGGTTCAAGGGTGAGCGCGAAACGCAGGTTCGAGGCGGTGTATTCGTGACCCGAACAGATGAGCGTGTCGGGGGGCAGTTTCGCCAGCCGCGAGAGCGAGGCCCACATCTGCGCGGGCGTGCCTTCGAAGAGCCGCCCGCAGCCTGCCGACATCAGGCTGTCGCCGGTGAAGGCGAGGCGGTCGTCGGGCAGGTGATAGGCGATATGGCCCACAGTGTGGCCGGGGACGGGGAAGGTTGTGACCTGTGACCGGGCGAAGGTGAAGCTGGCTTCGTCGGGCAGGGCGACATCGAGCGGTGGCAGGCGGTGGGCATCGGCCGCCGCGCCCGTCACCCGGGCGCCGGTGCTGGTGCGCAGGTCGGGGATGCCCTGGATGTGATCGTCATGGTGATGGGTGATCCAGATGTCGCTGAGCCGCCAGCCGCGTTCGTCCAATGCGGCGCGGATCGGCGCGGCTTCGGGGACATCGACCACCGCCGTCGCGCCGCTTTGCGCGTCATGGAGGAGGTAGGCGTAATTGTCCGACAGGCAGGGAATGGTGACGAGTTCAAGCGGCATGGTATTGGATCCGGGTTTCGCTATGCTGGGCGCCAGACTGGACCGGTGGGGACGCCAAGCGCAATGCACCTTGATGTGCTGGATCTGCGGAATTTCTATTACCGCACGCAGCTGGGCCGCGTGGCGCAGCGCGCGATCCGCGATCAGGTGCTGCGGCTGTGGCCGGTCCAGACCGGGCAGACGGTGGCGGGCTTCGGCTTTGCGGTGCCGCTTTTGCGGCCCTATCTGGCCGAGAGCCGCCGGGTGATCGGGCTGATGCCCGGCCCGCAGGGCGTGATGCCATGGCCTGCCGGCATGGAGAATGTGAGCGTCCTGTGCGAAGAGACGCATTGGCCCGTGCCCACGGGCATGGTGGACCGGCTGGTGATGATGCATGGGCTGGAGACATCAGAGCATCCCGGCGCCGTGCTGGAAGAGGCGCATCGGGTGCTGGGGCCGGGGGGGCGGGCGCTGATCGTGGTGCCGAACCGATCCGGCCTGTGGTCGCGGCGCGACATCACCCCCTTCGGCTTTGGCCGCCCCTATTCGATGACACAGCTGGAGACGCAGTTGAAACGCCATGGCTTCACGCCCGAGCGGACCTGTGCGGCGCTGTTCGCGCCGCCGTCGCAGGGGCGGTTCTGGCTGCGGACGGCGGATTTCTGGGAAGGTTTCGGGCGGCGCTTCGGCCCGTGGCTGGCGGGGGGCGTGCTGATGGTTGAGGCATCAAAGCAGGTCTATGCCCCGACGCGCGGGGGGTTGGGCGCGGTGGTGCGGCGCCCGCTGAAGGTGCTGGAAGGCGTGGGCAAAGGTGTGCCGGAACCGGCGATGGACCTGCGCGAGCGGTGATCTTGCGGAATGCCGCCCCCGCGGGCGGGGACGGCATGCGGCTTTTTCCCCGCGTCGCGCGTGCCGCACGCTGCGGGCGTGAGGGGGGCCAGCCCCCCGGCGCGTGCCGCGCCCCCCCCCCGGGGGTATTTGGGGCCAAGATGAAGGGGCGGGTTCGGTTCTGCAGGCCTGCTGGGGCGCGGGACTGCCGCCCCGGGCTTGATCCGGGGCTTCTGGCTGGCGCGGGTGTCCGGGTGGTGTGCTGCCGTGAGGGCGGAGGGGAAGGCGCCGGGTCAGGCCCGGGACGGGTTGGGCTTGCGGAAGGGGCTGATTCTGCGCCGCGGCATGTGGTGGAGGGGGGCTGGACGGGCCTTGGGCTGCGCAAATGGTCGCAGCGGGCGGGGGGTGCGGCGGGGGCTTTGTAAAAGCTGCGTGCGAACCTCACATTCCCGCGACCTTACGTGTTGCGGGCTAACGGCGCCTCTGCTACAGACCGCGCGAATTGACAGACGCAGGGGCCTCCCTGCGCCCTGGGATGCCCTTGACCTGTGCCAATCGGTGCGGGGGCGGGGCCAACACAGCGGAAGGGTTGACGTGTCCGAACCAGCTTCGATCTCCTCTGGCATAGCCTCTCGATACGCCACCGCCTTGTTCGAGTTGGCGAAGGAAGACAACGCGCTGAAGGGGCTGGAGGCGGATGCCGAAGCGCTGGCCGCGGCGCTGGCGGCAAGCCCCGAGCTGACCGCGATGATCGCATCGCCGGTGATCAGCCGCGATGATCAGGCGGCGGCCATGGGCGCCATCGCCAAGAAGATGAAACTGTCGGCGCTGACCGCCAACACGCTGGCCCTGATGGCGGCGAACCGGCGGCTGTTCGTGCTGCCGCAACTGGTGACGGATGTGCTGGCGCGCATCGCCGCTGACCGGGGGGAGGTGACCGCCGAGGTGACCGCCGCCGCCGCGCTGTCGGATGCGCAGACCAAGGCACTGGCCGCGACGCTGAAGGCGCGTGTCGGCAAGGATGTGAAACTGAAGGTTGCCGTCGATGAAAGCCTCATCGGTGGTCTTGTCGTCAAGCTGGGCTCGACCATGATCGACACGTCGGTCAAGGCGAAGCTCGCGGCTCTCCAGAATGCAATGAAAGAGGTTGGGTGATGGGAATTCAGGCTGCTGAGATCTCTGCGATCCTGAAAGAGCAGATCAAGAACTTCGGCAAGGATGCCGAAGTGGCAGAAGTCGGGCGCGTGCTGTCGGTCGGCGACGGGATCGCCCGCGTGCACGGGCTGGACAATGTTCAGGCCGGCGAGATGGTGGAATTCCCCGGCGGCATCCGCGGGATGGCGCTGAACCTCGAAGTCGATAACGTCGGCGTCGTGATCTTCGGGTCGGACCAGGACATCAAGGAAGGCGACACGGTCAAGCGCACCAAGTCCATCGTGGACGTGCCGGCCGGGGATGCGCTGCTGGGCCGCGTCGTGGACGGCCTTGGCAACCCGATCGACGGGAAAGGCCCGATCAAGGCGACCGAGCGTCGCGTGGCCGATGTGAAGGCCCCGGGCATCATTCCGCGCAAATCGGTGCATGAACCGATGGCGACCGGCCTGAAGGCCGTGGACGCGATGATCCCCGTTGGCCGTGGCCAGCGCGAACTGATCATCGGCGACCGTCAGACCGGCAAGACCGCCGTGGCGCTGGACACCATCCTGAACCAGAAGGTCTATAACGAGGCCGCCGGTTCGGATGAATCGAAGAAGCTGTACTGCATCTATGTGGCCGTCGGGCAGAAGCGTTCGACCGTGGCGCAGCTGGTGAAGAAGCTGGAGGAAACGGGCGCGATCGACTATACGATCGTGGTGGCGGCCACCGCATCGGATCCCGCGCCGATGCAGTTCCTGGCCCCCTATGCCGCGACCGCGATGGCGGAATACTTCCGCGATAACGGCCGCCATGCGCTGATCATCTATGATGACCTGTCCAAGCAGGCCGTGGCCTACCGCCAGATGTCGCTGCTGCTGCGCCGTCCGCCGGGGCGTGAGGCCTATCCGGGCGACGTGTTCTATCTGCACTCGCGCCTGCTGGAGCGTTCGGCCAAGCTGAACGAGGATTTCGGGGCCGGGTCGCTGACCGCGCTGCCGATCATCGAAACGCAGGGCGGCGACGTGTCGGCCTTCATTCCGACCAACGTGATCTCGATCACCGACGGGCAGATCTTCCTGGAAACCGAACTGTTCTATCAGGGCATCCGTCCGGCCGTGAACACCGGTCTGTCGGTGTCGCGCGTGGGGTCTTCGGCGCAAACCTCGGCCATGAAATCGGTGGCGGGCAAGGTGAAGCTGGAACTGGCGCAGTACCGCGAGATGGCGGCCTTCGCGCAGTTCGGGTCGGACCTCGACGCCGCGACGCAGCAGCTCTTGAACCGGGGCGCGCGCCTGACGGAGCTGATGAAGCAGCCGCAATATTCGCCGCTGACCAATGCCGAGATCGTCTGCGTGATCTATGCGGGCACCAACGGCTATCTCGACAAGATCGCGGTGAAGGATGTGGGCCGGTTCGAGGCCGGTCTTCTGAAGCACCTGCGCACCAAGGGCGCGGGCCTGCTGGAGGACATCACCAAGAACGACCGTAAGGTGGCGGGCGATCTGGAGAAGGCGATCCGCGCGGAGCTTGATGCGTTCGCCAAAGACTTCGCCTGATTGGCCCTTGAGGGAGAAGGCAGATGCCCAGCCTTAAGGACCTGAAAAACCGTATCGGAAGCGTGAAGAACACGCGGAAGATCACGAAGGCGATGCAGATGGTCGCGGCGGCGAAGCTTCGCCGCGCCCAGGAGGCTGCGGAAGCGGCCCGCCCCTATGCCGAGCGGATGAATGCCGTGGTGGCGGGGCTGGCGGCATCCGTGGGCCAGTCCCCCAGCGCGCCCCGGCTTTTGTCGGGGACGGGGTCGGACAAGGTGCACCTTCTGGTGGTCATGACCGCCGAGCGGGGCCTGTGCGGTGGTTTCAACTCGTCGATCGCGCGTCTGGCGCGGGCGCGGGCGCAGGAATTGCTGGCGGCGGGTAAGACGGTGAAGATCCTGACCGTCGGCAAGAAGGGGCGCGAGCAGTTGAAGCGCGACCTGTCGGCGCATTTCGTGGGCCATATCGACCTGAGCGAAGTGAAGCGGGTGGGCTATGTCAACGCGCAGGCCATCGCGCGCGAGATCCTGTCGCGGTTCGAGGCGGGCGAGTTCGACGTGGCGACGCTGTTCTTTAACCGCTTCCAGTCGGTCATCAGCCAGATCCCGACGGCGCAGCAGGTGATCCCGGCGCAGTTCGAAGGCGGCGGCGTATCCGCGCTGTATGACTATGAGCCGAGCGAGGAAGCGATCCTGACCGATCTGCTGCCGCGCGGGGTTGCGACGCAGGTCTTCGCGGCGCTGCTGGAGAATGGCGCATCCGAACAGGGCGCGCGGATGTCGGCGATGGACAACGCCACGCGGAACGCGGGCGACATGATCAACAAGCTGACGATCCAGTACAACCGCTCGCGTCAGGCGGCGATCACCAAAGAGCTTATCGAAATCATTTCGGGCGCTGAGGCGCTCTGAGGAACCGGAGAAACAACATGGCACAAGGCAAAGCCACGCAGGGCAAAGTCACGCAGGTGATCGGCGCTGTCGTTGACGTGCAGTTCGACGGGGCGCTTCCGGCGATCCTGAACGCGCTGGAGACGGACAACAACGGCAAGCGGCTGGTTCTGGAGGTTGCCCAGCATCTGGGCGAGAACACCGTCCGCACCATCGCCATGGACGCGACCGAAGGTCTGGTCCGTGGCGCGGCGGTGAAGGACCTCGGCGCGCCGATCTCGGTTCCCGTGGGCGACGCGACGCTGGGCCGCATCCTGAACGTGATCGGCGAGCCGATCGACGAGAAGGGCCCGATTGCCGCGGACCAGAGCCGCGCGATCCACCAGCCTGCCCCGCAATTCAGCGAGCAGGCGACGGAGAGCCAGATCCTCGTCACGGGGATCAAGGTGATCGACCTGCTGGCGCCTTACGCCAAGGGCGGGAAGATCGGCCTGTTCGGTGGCGCGGGCGTGGGCAAGACGGTTCTGATCATGGAACTGATCAACAACATCGCCAAGGTGCACTCCGGCTATTCCGTCTTCGCGGGTGTGGGCGAGCGGACCCGTGAAGGGAACGACCTGTATCACGAGATGATGGAATCGGGCGTCATCAAGATCGACAATCTTGCCGAATCCAAGGTGGCGCTGGTCTATGGCCAGATGAACGAGCCCCCGGGGGCGCGTGCGCGCGTGGCGCTGACCGGCCTGACGCTGGCCGAACAGTTCCGCGACCAGTCCGGCACGGACGTGCTGTTCTTCGTGGACAATATCTTCCGCTTCACGCAGGCCGGTTCGGAAGTGTCGGCTCTGCTGGGCCGTATCCCCAGCGCCGTGGGCTATCAGCCGACGCTGGCCACCGACATGGGCGCGCTGCAAGAGCGCATCACCTCGACCAAGGCGGGCTCGATCACTTCGGTGCAGGCGATCTATGTGCCGGCCGACGACCTGACCGACCCGGCGCCGGCCACGTCCTTTGCGCACCTTGACGCAACGACCGTGCTTTCGCGCGCCATTTCGGAACTGGGGATCTATCCGGCGGTGGACCCGCTCGATTCGACCTCGCGTCTGATGGACCCGCAGATCCTGGGCGAAGAGCACTACAATGTGGCGCGTTCGGTTCAGGGCATCCTGCAGCGCTACAAGTCGCTGCAGGACATCATCGCCATTCTGGGGATGGACGAACTGAGCGAAGAGGACAAGCTGACCGTGGCCCGCGCCCGGAAGATCCAGCGTTTCCTGTCGCAGCCCTTCGACGTGGCGAAGGTCTTCACCGGTTCGGACGGCGTGCAGGTGCCGCTGGAGAAAACCATCGCGTCCTTCAAGGCGGTGGTGGCGGGTGAATATGACCACCTGCCGGAAGCGGCCTTCTACATGGTGGGCGACATCGACGAGGTGATCGCCAAGGCGCAGCGTCTCGCCGCGCAAGCCGCATAAGGGGGCGGGCCGATGGCAGGCACGCTGCAATTCGACCTTGTCTCGCCGGAACGGAAGCTGGCTTCCGTCGCGGCGAGCGAGGTGCAGATCCCGGGGGCCGATGGCGACCTGACGGCGATGGAGGGGCATGCCCCCACCATCACTACGCTGCGCCCCGGCATCCTGAAGGCGGTTTCCGCGACCGGGGTGCAATCCTTTGTGGTGACGGGCGGTTTTGCCGACATCACGGCGAGCGCCGTTTCGGTTCTGGCCGAGCGTGCGGTGCCGGTGGAAGAGGCTAATGCCGCGCTGTTCGATGCGCTGATCGCCGAGGCTCGAGAAGCGGCGGCGACGGCGTCGGACAAGGATGCCGCCGACAAGCTGGTGGCGGACATGCTGGCGATGCGGGCGGCGGCCGGGGTTTAACCCGACTGTCCTTTCGTATAGGATATCGAAGGCCCCGCTTGCATGGCGGGGCCTTCTGCTATGGTGCCACCCGGCCCGGTTCCGGCCGTGTAGGGGGTGGCAGGTGTAGAATGAAGCGACCGAAGATGAAGCGCATGTCGGCCAACTCCATCGGGATCTTGCAGGGCTCGCGCGTCTTGTTTTCGGATTTCGCGTCGGATGGCGTGATGTGGACGGGCAGCGGGGACCGGGAAAGCCGGTTCCTTGTGACCTTTCCAGAGGCGTTCCGCGGGGTTCCGGCGGTGATGGTGGGCATATCGCTGTGGGACATGGACCACCGTACCAACATGCGCGCCGACCTGACGGCAGAAAGCGTGACCGAGACGGGGTTCCAGCTGGTGTTCCGCACCTGGGGCGACACGCGCATCGCGCGCATCCGCGCGGATTGGACGGCGATCGGCCCGCTGCGCGATGAGGAAGACTGGGAGATCGACTGAGGCGGGCCAGCGCAAAAGGAAAGGGGCGGTTGCCCGCCCCTGACCTGCGTTCCGGTGATGCTGGGCTTATTGCTGCGCGGCGAGGATGGCGCTGACCACCGCATCGCCCTGTTCGGCGATGAAGCTGTCCCAGACCGGTTTGACCGCGGCCTGGAAGGCGGCCACGTCAACATCGCTGTTCACTTCCATCCCGGCGGCCTTGAGTTCCTCGATCATGCCGGCTTCCTTGTCCTGCGCGGCCTTGCGCTGCATGGCGACGGCTTCGGCGGCAACTTCGGTGATGACCTTCTGTTCATCCGGCGTCAGGCTGGCGAGTTTGGCATCGTTCATCACCATGGCCAGCGCGGAATAGGCGTGCTGGGTCTGGCTGAGATACTGCTGAACCTCGTTGAACTTGAAGGACAGCACGATGCCCACGGGGTGATCCTGCGCGTCCACGACGCCGGTTTCCAGCGCGGTGTAGAGTTCGGCCACCGGCAGTTGCGTGGGGTTGGCACCCAAGAGGGCGAACATCTCGTTCAGCGCCTTGGAGTTGTTGACCCGCATGTTCAGGCCCGACACATCGGCGGGGGTGCGGATCGGGCCGCGGTTGTTGGTCATGTTGCGGTAGCCGTTTTCGGGGAAGCCCAGCACCTTGAGCCCGTGCTGGGTGAATTCGCCCGCGATGCCTTGGCCGATCTCGCCATCGAGCACCGCATAGGCGGTGGTGCGGTCGGGGAAGAGGAAGGGCAGTTCGAAGGCCCCGGCGGCGGGAACCAGCCCGGTGAAGTTGTTAAGGCCCGAAATGGCGATGTCGATGATGCCCGAGCGGGCGCCGTCGATCATGGCCGCGTCATTGCCAAGCTGGCCCTGCGGGAAGATCGCCACGGTGACAGAGCCATTGGTGCGCGCTTCGACCTGTTCCTTGAAGAAGAGCGACAGGGTCTGTTGCAGGTCGGTTTCCGGCGCGGCATGGGCGAGCTTGAGTTCGGTCTGCGCCTGCGCCGCGAAGGCGGACAGGGCGAAGGCCGAAGCAAGGCCGAGTGTCTTGAATAGGTTCATGGTCAGTCCTCCCTTTATCTGGTCGATCTATCGGGTTGAGCCGCCGAGGATTTCGGCGGGGATGGTGATGAGTTCAGGAAACAGGATGAAAAGCCCCAGCAGCACCGTATAGGCGGCGACAAAGGGCGTGACGCCACGGACGGCGGTGCTCATGTTCACCTTGGCGACGCCGCAGATGACGTTGAGCACGGTGCCGACAGGCGGGGTGAGCAGGCCGATGGAGCAGTTCAGCACGAACATCAGCCCGAAATAGACGGGGTCGATCCCGGCCATGGTCACCAGCGGCATGAAGAGCGGCACGAGGATCAGGATCGTGGGCGCAAGGTCCATCACCATGCCGACGGCGAAGACGATCAGCATGATGACGAGCATCAGGAGGCGCGGGTTGTCGATCAGCGGGGCAAGCAGGACGCCCAGCTGCTGGGGCAGTTGCGCCACCGTGATGAGCCACGAGGCCACCATCGCGGCGCCGACAAGGAACATCACCATGGCGGTGGAGCGGGCCGAGGAGAGCAGCACATCATAGAGCATCGACCAGGTGACCGAGCGGTAGATGAAGAGCGAGACGAGGATCGCGTAAACCGCGGCGACGACGGCGGCCTCGGTCGGGGTGAAGGCGCCCGAGCGGATGCCGCCGATAATGATGACGGGCAGGAGCAGCGCCCAGAAGCCATCCTTCAGCGCGGCCAGACGTTCGGCGCGGCTGGCGCGGGGCAGGGTGGCGATCTCTTCGTTGCGCATCATGTAGCGCCAGACCAGCATCAGCGTCAGGCCCATCATCAGGCCGGGGGCGATGCCCGCCATGAAGAGCTTGCCGATGGAGATATTACCCGCCACGCCCATCAGGATGAGCGGCAGCGAGGGCGGGATGATCGGGGCGATGATCCCGCCCGAGCCGAGAAGGCCAAGACTGCGGCCTTCGGGATAGCCCGCGTTCCGCATCATCGGGTACAGGATCGACACCAGCGCCGCCGCATCGGCCACGGCCGAGCCGGACAGGCCCGCCAGCACGATGGAGGTGATGATCGCCACATAGCCAAGGCCACCCCGGCGGTGGCCAACCAGCGTCATGGCCAGCGCGACGATGCGGGTGGACAGGCCGCCGCGCGACATCACCTCGCCCGCAACAAGGAAGAAGGGGATGGCGAGCAGGGGGAAGCTGTCCACCCCGTTGACCAGCCCTTGGGCGAGGATGTCGGGGTTGAAGCTGTCAAGCTGCAGCATCAGCGCGACCGAGGCGAGCAGCAGTGCAAAGGCGATGGGCAGGCCGATCAGGATGCCGAGGAAGAGGACGGCGAGAAAGAGGACAAGGGTCATTCGCCGTGGCCTTCCGATTTGGCAAAGGGGGTGGGGTCGATCAGGCGCACCACGGCAACACCGCCCATCAGCACGGCCGAAATCACGCCTGCCAGATAGAAAAGCGCCGAAGGCAGGCCGGTCAGGGACGAGATGTTGGACCAGTTCGCCATCATCTGGTGCCAGGCGCCGATGAAGAACATCACCATGGTCAGGATCACGATTCCCCAGCAGACCCGCCGCAGCAGGGGGACGGCGCGGGGGAAATAGGTTTCGGAAAACTCGGTCAGCGCGAGGTGTTCGTCACGGCGCAGGGTGACCGCCGCACCGACGAGCGCGATCCAGACAAAGGCCAGCCGGGCCAGTTCGACCGATTGGCGGATGCCCGAGGAAAAGCCGTAGCGCAGCACCACATTGGCGAAAACGATGGCGATCATGGCGCCCATCAGGGCCACCAGCACAAGGTCGATGACCGACCAGAACCGCCGGATGACAGTTGGCATGAGCTTCCTCCTCTGTGGCGACACCCTCCTTTTCCCTTGCGGGAAATTCCTCCGGTGGGTTATCGTTAACCCAAATTGGTAACGATAACATGAAATCGAGTCAACCCCCCGCTGGCCCCAAGGCCCCGACAATCGTCACGGTTGCCGCCGCTGCCGGTGTCAGCCCGATGACGGTGTCCAAGGTGCTGCGCGGGACCGGGCGCATCAGTGCCGCGACGCGCCAGCGCGTGCGCGAGGTGGCGGATGCCCTGGGCTATGTGCCGAACGGGCTTGCCGGGGCGTTGTCGTCGCAGAGCAGCCAGATCGTGGGCATCCTGATCCCGTCGATCGGCGACATGGTCTATGCCGGCGTTCTGGCCGGCATCAACGCGGTGCTGGTGCCGCGCGGATTTTCCAGTTTCATCGGTGAGACATTCTTTGATCCCGAGAACGAGGCGCGGCTGGTGCGAACGGTGCTGTCGCTGAAGCCGTCGGGGCTGATTCTGACCGGGGGGCTGGAGCGGACGGCGGCCAGCGTGCATGTGCTGCGCCAGAGCGGGGTGCGCTGCGTGCAGCTTTGGGATGGGGACCGGCCCGATCTGGATGCCACGGTCGGGCTGTCGCATCGCGCGGCGGGGCGGGCGGCGGCGGATATCTTCCTGTCGCGCGGGTTGCGGGATGCCTGCTATGTCGGGGCGCAACTGGACCGGGACCTGTGCGCAGCGCGGCGGATGGAGGGGTTCCGCCAGCGTCTGCGCGAGGCCGGGGGGCGATGCCGCGTGCTGGCCGATGAGGCGCTGCCGCGCGATGCGGTGACGGGGCAGGCGCTGACGGCGGCGCTGCTGGCCGAGGGGCCGCCACCCGAGGCGATCCATTACCTGAACGATGCGATGGCGATTGGCGGGCTGCGCGCGCTGCTGGCGGCGGGGGTGGAGGTGCCGGGGCGGACATCCGTCATCGGGTTCAACGGCACGTCGCTGCGCCATGCGATCCAGACGCGGCTGACCACGCTGGAGGTGCCGCTGCACGAGATCGGCGCGCGGGCGGCGCAGGCCCTGCTGCAACCGGGTGAGGCGCGGACGGATCTGGTGGATTTCCAGATCGTGCCGGGGACGACGGTGCGGCCCTGACCCCGGAACGGGAACGACCCCGGCCTTGGGGGGCCGGGGTCGCCTTTCCATCTTCTGGCCGGGGTTATTTGCCCCAGATGGCGGCATAAGCCTCGCGGTAGCCGTTGTTCGGGTCAAAGGCATTGCCTTCGGTCCCGGCCAGCGCCTCTTCCGTCACCAGCGCCGGGGCGGTGATGTAGCCCGAGCAGGCCTCGCCCTGGATCGCGCGGTTGAGTTCATCGACAAGCTGCCAGCCCTGCAGGTTCAGCGGTTCGGCCACGGTGACGGCCTGATACTGGCCGGTGCGGATGCGCTGGAACGCGGCCTCGGACCCGTCTCCTGCGGAGCCGGCCTTGGGCGCGCCCTTGCCGTCGATCCCTGCGGCGGCCAGCGAGGGACCCATGAAATCGAAGTAAAGGTCGTTGATGGCCAGCGAATGGGTCCATGCCGCGCCGTGCTTTTGCAGAAGCGTGGTCGTCAGCGGCCCCATGCGGGTCGAGGTTTCGGCGATGGGCGTATCGACATATTCAAGGACGGTGCCGCCGCCCGCTTCGATGGCGGCCTTCATCCGGTCGGCCTTGTCGATGGCGATCTGATAGGTCGAGTCGGTGAAGATCACCACGCCCGGCTTGCCACCCGCATCTTCCAGCGCCCATTGCGCCGCCACGTCGGACACAGTCATCGCATCGGTCGAGACATTTGCGAAGATGCCGCCCGGCGCGTCGCAGCCGATCTTGGGGCCGGAATGCCATGACACCATCGGGATGCCTGCCGCCGTCACACCTTCGAGCGCGGTCTGCTGTTCGGCGGCGTCAAAGCCATTGATGACGATGCCATCGGGGTTCAGCGCCAGCGCTTGGCCCACGGCGGCAGAGCGGTTCTGGACCGAACCCGCGCCATCCAGCACCTTGACCGTCCAGCCGATCTTGGCGGCGGCTTCCTCGATCCCCGTGGTGACGCCGAGGATGCCGCCATTCTTCAGATCGCCCGCGAGGACGACGATGGTCTTGCCTTCTGCCGCCTTGGGGCCGGTGGTCGGGCCGTCAAATGCCTCTTGCGACAGGGCGGGCAGGCCCATGGTGGCCATGATCGTTCCGGCGAGAAGGGCGTTGAAAAGGGTGCGTCTCAGCATGATGTTCTCCTCCACTTAATGCTGTCTTATTTGGTTTTCGCGCCTTTCTTGCGCTGCGCGTAACCCGCGATGCCGATGGCGATCAGCAGCGTCGTGCCGTTGAACAGCGGCTCTACCCAGAAGGAGCCGCCGAATTGCTGGATGCCCGAGATGCCGACGGCGAGGATCATCACGCCGACGATGGTGCCCCAGACATTGACGCGGCCCGGCTTGATCGTGGTCGATCCAAGGAAGGCCCCCACCAGCGCAGGCAGCAGGAATTCCAGCCCCACGCTCGCCTGCCCGATGCGCAGCTTAGACGCCAGCAGCACGCCCGCCAGCGCGGTAAGCGCGCCCGAGGTGACGAAGGCGCCGATGACGAATTTGCGGGTGGGGATGCCGTTCAGTTCCGCCGCGCGCTGGTTGGCGCCGATGGCATAGAGATAGCGGCCGATGGGTGTGTAATCGAGCACGATCCACAGGATCAGGGTGATCGCCAGAACGTAGAAGGCGGTGATCGGCAGGCCAAGGACGAAGGTGCCGTTGATGGCGTAGAAGGCATCGGGCAACTGCCCCACCATCTGCCGCCCGCCGGTATGCCAGAGCGCCAGCGCATAAAGGATGGTGCCGGTGCCGAGCGTGGCGATGAAGCTGTCGATGCGGGCCACTTCGACCAGCAGGCCGTTCAGCGCCCCGGTGATCACGCCCAGCATCAGCACGATGCCCACGGCGACAGGCCAGGGCAGGCCGTACATGGTTTGCAGGCTGATGGCGAGGATGTGCCAGAGCACGATGCCATAGCCCACCGTCAGGTCGATCCGGCCCGACACCATGGGGATCATCGCTGCAAGGGAGAGAAGCGCGATGATCGCCTTGTCTGACAGGATGGAGCGCAGGTTGAGAAGGGTGGGAAAGGTGTTCGGCAGAAGGATCGAGAAGACCACGATTAGGCCGAACATCAGGATCACCAACCCGTAGGTGGGCGCCAGACGGGCGAGTTTCTGCAGGGTTCCCAGACCGCGGAGTTCGTCCTTGGTGGGTTCGACGGCGTTGGATTCGATACCGGGCATGGGTTCCTCAGGCGGCTTCCCCGGCCGATGCGGCCTGGATCAGGGTTTCGGTCGAAAGCTCGACGCCGGTCAGTTCCGCGACCGGCAGGCCGCGGCTGAAGACGATGGCGCGGTGGCAGATATTGGCGATTTCCTCGAAATCGGTGGAGACGACGAGGACGCCCATCCCGCTGGCCAGCGCCTGATAGAGCAGGTGGTAGATCTCGGCCTTGGCGCCGACATCGACGCCCGCGGTCGGGTCTTCGGTGACGAGAAGGCGCCGCCCGCTGTCAAGCCAGCGGCCGACGACGACCTTCTGCTGATTGCCGCCCGAAAGGGATTCGATGGTCAGCGTGGGATCGTTGGGCGACAGGCCGACGCGGGTGCCGATGGCGCGGGCCATGTCCTGTTCGCGCTGCGGCGTGCAGAAGGACAGAAGGCCCCGCCCGGTGGCGGAAGGGTTGAGATAGGCGTTTTCGCGGATGGAAAGGCCGGGGGCCACGCTTTCGCCGATGCGGTCGCGGGCCACAAGGCCGATACCGGAGCGCATGGCGGTTTGTGCGCTGTGCAGATCCGGCGCGCGGCCATCGAGCAGGATGCGGCCCATATGCGGGATCAGGCCGAACAGGGCGCGGCCGATATCTTCATGGCCCGCCCCGCGCAGCCCGGCGAGGCCCAGAAGTTCGCCCCGCTTGATCTGAAAGCTGACCGGGCCGACGGCGGCGGCGCGCAACCCTTCGACCGACAGGATGGCGGGGCCGTCCTGCACGGCGGGGCGGTCGATTTCGCGCGCCTTGCGGCCCACGATCAGGGTGACCAGTTCCTCGGGCGTGGTGTGTTCGATGGCGCGCATGCCCACCATCTGGCCGTCGCGCAGCACGGCGACGCGATCGGCGATGCGAAAGATCTCGTCCAGCCGGTGGCTGACATAGATCATGCCGACGCCGCGCGATTTCAGCGGGCGCAACGCGGTGAAGAGGCGTTCCACCTCATCCGCCGGAAGGCTGGCGGTGGGTTCGTCGAGGACGAGGAAATCGCAATCGGCGGCCAGCGCGCGGGCGATGGCGACCAGGGATTTCTGCGTGCGGGTGAGGCGGTCCACGCGGGCGGTGGCGGGGAAATCGGCCTCGACCAGCGCGAGCGCCGCATCGGCGCGGGCCTCGGTCGCGGGCCAGTCTATGCGGCGGCCCTTGCGGGCATAGCCAAGCGCGAGGGCGATGTTTTCCGCCACACTCATCCATTCGATCAGGCCGAGGTCCTGATGGATGAAGGCCACTTTCTGGCCGCCCGCCTTGCCCGCCTCATGCGCGTAGGGGATGCCGTCGATCAGTACGCCGCCCTCATCCGGGCGGTGGATGCCGCCCAGCGTCTTGATGAGGGTCGATTTGCCGGCGCCATTCTCGCCCAAGAGGGCGACGATCTCGCCGCGCGAAACCTTGAGGGATACGCCTTTCAACGCCCGCGTGCCGCCGAAGGACTTCACGATGCGGTCAAAGAACAGGCCGTCGGCTGACGGTTGCACTGGCGTTTCCTCCTCCCAAAGGGTTGCCGGTGCCCCGAACTTCTGTCAGGTTTACCGGTAACGTAGGCAGGGTGATCCCATCGACAGCCCAAGTCAAGAATAAAGTTATCGATAACATGCCGCGCCTGCTGTCCCCCGTTTCACCCTGCCGGGAGCGCCGATGAAGGCCAATCTGGAAGACATCGCAAAGGCGGCCGGGGTGTCGAAGATGACGGTCAGCCGGGTGCTGCGCGGTGGCACCGGCTTTTCCGACGACACCCGCGACCGGGTGCGCAAGGTGGCGGAATCGCTGGGTTATGTGCCCAACAAGCTGGCTGCGGCCTTCGGGGCGGATCAGGCCTCGACGCTGGTCGGGATGTGCGTGCCGCGCCTGACCTCGGGCCTGTTCGGGCAGGTGCTGGACGGGGTGGACCGCGCGCTGAGCCGGTTGGGCTATCAGTTGATCATCGGGGCCAACAACCATTCGACCGAAGAAGAAGAGGCCTGGGTGCGCCAGATCGTGAGCTGGCGTCCGGCGGGGCTGATTCTGTCGGGGCGGACGCATCAGCCGGGGACAGTGGACCTGCTGCGGCAGGCGGGGATGCCGGTGGTGGAAATCTGGGATCTGACGACAAGCCCGATCGACATGTCGGTGGGGTTTTCGCATGTCGATTGCGGTGCGGAGATGGGGCAGCACCTGCTGCGGCGGGGGCGGCGGCGGGCGGGCTATGTGGGGGCGCTGGCGCGGGCCGATGTGATGGGGCAGGCGCGGCTGGACGGGTTCCGCGCGGCGCTGGCCGAGGCGGGGCATCCCCTGGTGGCGAGCGAACTTTTGCTCGATATGCCGGGATTCTATGCCGGGCTTTACGGGTTGGAGACGTTGCTGAGCCGGACGCGCGATCTGGACGTGGTCTATTTCCACAATGACGAAATGGCCATCGGCGGGCTGGCCTATGCGCAGGCGCGGGGCATCCGGGTGCCCGAGGATCTGGGGATCGCGGGTTGGGGCGGGATGGAGGCGGCGTCGATCCTGCCGCGCCGCCTGACCACCACGGTGGTGCCGACGACGGCCATCGGCAAGGCCGCCGCCGAGGCGCTGGTGGCCCGGTTGAAGGGCGAGCCGGGGCAGGATGTGACGGTGGTTCCCACCCGGCTGGTGCCGGGTGAGACGGGCTGAGCGTCAGGCTTGCGCCCAGGGGCCGTGGGGATGGTCCAGCCCATCCAGCCGGGTGAACCCGTGCAGGCCGAAGAAATCGCGCTGGCCCTGGATCATGTTCGCCGTCCCGCGCGCCTGACGCATCAGATCGAACCAGGCGAGCCCGGCCGAAAGGGCGGGAAGACCCATGCCCTGCAAGGCCCCGGCGGCCACGACGCGGCGCAGGGCGGGCAGGCTGTGGTCAAGCTGCGCGGCGAAGAAGGGGGCGAGGATCAGGTTGCGCGCCGGGTCTTCGGCCAGGGCCGCGGCCATGTCGTTCAGCATGGCAGAGCGGATGATGCAGCCCGCCCGCCAGACGCGGGCGATGGCGGGCATGTCCAGCGCCCAGCCGAATTCGGCGGCGGCGGCGGTCATCATGGCAAAGCCCTGCGCGTAGCACAGGATCTTGCCCGCGATCAGCGCCTGTTCCAGATCATCGACGCTGAGGTTGAGGTCAGGCGTCGCGCGGCCAAAGCGGGCCTCGCCCGCCGCCCGTTCCGCCCGGCGGGCCGAGACGTTGCGCGCCATCACCGCCGCCTCGATCACCGGGACGGGGGCGGCAAGGTGTTGCGCCTCGACCGCCGTCCAGCGGCCGGTGCCTTTCTGCCCGGCAGAATCGACGATCATGTCGAGCAGGGGCGCGCCGGTCACTGGATCGGCCGTGGCGGCGACCTGTCCCGAAATCTCGATCAGGTAGGATTGCAGGATGCCCTTGTTCCACGCGTCGAAGACCGGCGCGATGGCAGGGGCCGCCATGCCAAGCCCGTCGCGCATCACGCCGTAGGTTTCGGCGATCATCTGCATGTCGGCATATTCGATGCCGTTATGCACCGCCTTGACGAAATGCCCGGCGCCGGAGGGGCCCATGTGATCGGCGCAGGGGGTGCCGTCTTCGGCGCGCGCGGCGATGGCCTGCAGAAGCGGCTGCATCCGCGCCCAGGCGGCGGGCGGGCCGCCCGCCATGATCGAGGGGCCGTGGCGCGCGCCCTCTTCGCCGCCCGAAACGCCGATGCCCATGAAATGGAAGGGCAGGCCCGCCGCATCGCGGCGGTTGGTGTCGCGGAAATTGGCATTGCCTGCGTCGATCACCAGATCCTCGGGACCGAGGAGCGGGGCCAGCGCGGCAAGCTGGTCATCGACGGCCTGGCCTGCGGGGACCATCAGGATGATCGCCCGCGGCGGGGTGATGGCCTGCACCAGTTCGGCCAGCGTGGCGGTGGGCGTGATGCGGGGCGCAAGGTCGCCCGCATTGGCGTGGAAGGCCTGCGTGACCGATCCGGTGCGGTTCCAGACGGCGATGGGAAAGCCCTTTTCGGCGATGTTCAGGGCCAGCGCGGCCCCCATAGTGCCCAGCCCGATCAGGCCGGTCTGCGGTGCGGTCATGGTGTCTGTAGTCCCTTGCGATTCAGGATGACGGAATAGACGCTGGTCGTCGCCGTGATGAAAAGCCGGTGCTTCGACCTGCCGCCGAAGCAGAGGTTCGAGACGGTTTCCGGCACGAGGATCTTGCCCAGAAGCCTGCCGTCGGGTGCTATGCAATGTACGCCGTCGCCCGCCGATGACCAGAGGTTGCCGTCACTATCCACCCGCATCCCATCGGCGCAGCCGCGATCCACCTTGTGGAACAGCCGCCCGTTGACCGGGCGGCCATCCACCATATCATAGACGCGGATATGCTGCGGGTCATCGGTGAACATCCGGCCCGTATCGGCGACGTAGAGGCGGCTTTCATCGGGGCTGAAGGCAAGGCCGTTGGGACAGGCCATGTCGGTGATCATCGCCGCGATCCTGCCATCGGGGGTGATGCGATAGACGGCGCAGGGCAGTTCCTGCGGCGCTTTGAACCCTTCGTAATCGGTCATGATCCCGTAATGCGGATCGCTGAACCAGATGCCGCCATCCTGCGCCACGATCACGTCATTGGGGCTGTTAAGCGGCTTGCCCTGAAAGCCATCGGCCAGCACGGTGAGGCTGCCATCCCATTCGGTGCGCGTCACCCGGCGGGTGCCGTGTTCGCAGCTGATCAGCCGACCTTGCCGGTCGCGGGTGTGGCCGTTGGCATAGTTCGACGGGGCGCGGAAGGGGGTGATGCCCTCTTCCGTCCAGCGCAGGATGCGGTTGTTGGGGATGTCGGAGAAGAGAAGACACCCCATGTCGCCGAACCAGACCGGGCCTTCGACCCAGTCGAACCCGGTCGCAAGCCGTTTGACCGGGGCGTTGCCCATCACGAAGGCGGCGAAGGCCGGATCGTGGATTTCGAAGAATGACATGACAAACCCCCCTTGGTCGCCCGGATCGGCGCAGGCATCGGTGCTGCGCTGCGGCCAAAGCTTAGCCGGAAAACACGATCTGTGCCTTCATCGCCTGACTGCGATCCGATGCAAGGCGGAAAGCGGTTTCCGCCTCGTCCAGCGCGACGGTATGGGTGATCAGCGGTTTGACGTCGATCAGACCCTTGCGCATCAGCGCAACCCCGGTGGCGAATTCGTGGTGGAAGCGGAAGCTGCCGCGCAGGTCAAGCTCTTTGGCGGTGATGGCCATCATCGGCAGGCTCATGTCGCCGCCGAGGCCAAGCTGCAGGATCACGCCGCGCGGGCGCAGGGCGGCGATGCCACCCGCCAGCGCCGCCGCGACGCCGGTACATTCGTACAGCACGTCGAAATGGCCCTTATCCGCCCCGTAGGCGGCAAGCGCGTCGGGTTCGGTCCCGGTGTTGATCACCCGGTCCGCCCCGGCGCGCAGGGCCAGCGACAGAGTGAAGTCGGACAGGTCGGTCGCCACGATCTCGGCCGCGCCGGCGCGGCGGGCGGCGAGGATGGACAGCACGCCGATGGGGCCGCAGCCGGTGACAAGGACGCGCTTGCCCAGCATCTCGCCCGCCCGCCGCGTGGCGTGAAGCGTGACGGCCAGCGGTTCGGCCATCGCCGCCTCCCCCGGGGTCAGGCCGGTGGCATCGGCGCATTGCGCGGCATCGGCGACAAGGCTTTCGCGGAAGGCACCCTGAATATGCGGGAAGGGCATAGCCGATCCGTAGAAGCGCATGTTGAGGCACTGGTTCGGCAGGCCTTCGAGGCAGAAGCGGCAACTGCCGCAGGGGCGCGATGGTGAGACGGCGACCAATTGGCCGGGGGTGAAGCCGGTGGTGCCGGGGCCGATCTCTTCGACGAAGGCCGAAACCTCGTGGCCGAGGATCATGGGTTCGCGCAGGCGCACGGCGCCAAAGCCGCCATGGTTGTAGTAATGCAGGTCCGATCCGCAGACGCCGCCCGTTGCCAGCCGCAGGCGCAACTGGCCGGGGCCGGGGGTTTCTTCGGGGCGGTCTTCGATGCGCAGGTCGCGGGCGGCGTGGATGACGATGGCCCGCATCACAGCACCGGGGTCGGCAGGGGTTGGCCCGCGAAATGGGCGGTCAGGTTGTCGCGCACGAGTTTCCCCATGGCCTGCCGGGTTTCATAGGTGCCGCTGGCGTGGTGGGGCTGAAGCAGCACGTTGGGCAGCGACAGGAAGCGCGGGTTCAGCTTCGGTTCGCCTTCGAACACATCCAGCGCGGCCGAGCCGAGTCGCCCGGATTCCAGCGCATCGAGCAGGGCATTCTCGTCGATGTTGGAGGCGCGGCTGATGTTGATGAGCATGCCCTGGGGACCCAGCGCGTCAATCACCTGCGCGCCGACGATGTGGCGGGTGGCGGCAGAGGCGGCCAGCGTGACGAAGAGGAAATCCGACCGTTCGGCCAGCGCCACGGGATCGGCGATGAATTCCCAGTCGCGGGCATAGTCCTTGGGGCCGACATCGGAATAGGCGATCTGCAGGTCAAAGCCTGCCAGACGCTTGGCCACCTCATACCCGATCCGGCCAAGGCCCAGCACCCCGGCCCGCTTGCCCCAGACCCGGCGTTGCAGCGGATAGAGCCCCTTGGCCGCCCAAGACCCGTCACGCACCCAGGTTTCGGCCCCGATCATGCCGCGCGACTGCACCAGCATCATGGCGACGCCCAGATCGGCCACGTCATTGGTCAGCACATCGGGCGTGTTGGTCACGCGGATGCCGCGGGCGCGGCAGGCCTCCAGATCGACGGCGTCATAGCCCACGCCATAGACGCTGATCACCTCAAGCTGCGGGCAGGCGGCGATCATCGCGGCATTGGCGCCCAATTCGCCACGGGTGGCGATGCCGCGAATCTGCGGCCCCACCTCGGCCAGGAAGGCGGCCTTGTCGGCGGCTTCGAAATAGCGGTGCATGTGGAAGGCGGCATCCAGCGGCACCTGATCCCATTCGGGATAGGGGCCGACTTGCAGGATGTGGGGCTTTGTCATGGTCTTTCCGATCCCGGCTTGACTTCGAATGTTAACGATAACATAAACGCAGGGAAAAGCGCTTGTCGAGAGCAAAGTGAAAGGACGCAGAACGTGGCACATCCTCTATTCGACTTGACGGGGCGGCGGGCGCTGATCACGGGATCGTCGCAGGGGATCGGCTTTGCGCTGGCCGAAGGGCTGGCGGCGGCGGGGGCGCAGGTGGTGCTGAACGGGCGCGATGCGGCGAAGCTGGCGCAGGCTGCGGCGCGGATTCCGGGGGCGGAGATGCTGGCCTTCGACGCGACGGATCATGATGCAGTGCGGGCCGCCGTTGACGGGTTCGAGGCGGCGGGCAAGCCCATCGACATTCTGGTGAACAATGCCGGGATGCAGCACCGCGCGCCGCTCGAGGAGTTTCCGGCCGATGCGTTTGAGCGGCTGTTGCAGACCAATATCGCCAGCGTCTTTCATGTGGGGCAGGCGGTGGCGCGGCACATGATCGGGCGAGGGTGCGGGCGGATCATCAATATCGCCAGCGTCCAGACGGCCCTGGCCCGGCCTTCCATCGCGCCCTACACGGCGACGAAGGGCGCGGTGGGCAACCTGACCAAGGGGATGGCCACGGATTGGGCGAAGCATGGGCTGCAATGCAACGCCATCGCGCCGGGTTATTTTGACACCCCGCTCAACGCGGCGCTGGTGGCCGATCCGGCCTTTTCGGCGTGGCTGGAGAAGCGCACACCGGCGGGCCGCTGGGGCAAGGTGGAGGAATTGCAGGGCGCCTGCATCTTCCTTGCGTCGGATGCCGCGTCCTTTGTGAACGGGCATATCCTTTATGTCGATGGCGGGATCACGGCGTCGCTATGACCCTGCGCGTTGTCATCATGGGGGTGTCGGGCTGCGGCAAGTCGTCAGTGGGCGAGGGGCTGGCCGCGCGGCTGGGCATTCCCTATCGCGATGGGGATGATCTGCATCCGGCGGCCAATGTGGCCAAGATGCGGGCGGGCATTCCGCTGACCGATGCCGACCGCTGGCCGTGGCTCGATGCGGTGGCGGCGGTGCTGGCGCAGGAGGCGCCGGTGATCGTGGGCTGTTCGGCGCTGCGCCGCGTCTATCGCGACCGCATCCGCGCGGGGGCGGGCGGTGCGGTGCGGTTCATCCACCTGTCCGGCAGCCGCGATGTGATCGCGGCGCGGATGGCGGCGCGGAAGGGGCATTACATGCCGGTCGCGCTGCTCGACAGCCAGTTCGCCACGCTGGAACCGCCGGGGCCGGAGGAGGCGGTGACCATCGACATCGAACAGTCCCTGCCCCGGCTGATCGACAGCCTGCTACCTGCCCTGCAAGGAGAGATGCCATGACCGAAACCGTTGCCTTGATCGGGGCGGGCGCGATGGGCGGTGCCATCGGGGCGCGGCTTGTGGCCACCGGCACGCGGCTTGCGGTGTTCGACCTCGACCGCGAGAAGGTGGCTGCGCTGGTGGCGCAAGGGGCCGTGGCCGCGGCGACGGGGGCCGAGGCCACCGCGGGCGCGCGGGCGGTGATCCTGTCATTGAACGCCGCGCATATCGTGCGGGCCGCTGTCTTTGGCGCGGGCGGCGTGGCCGAGGGGGCGGCGCCCGGCACACTGATCATCGACATGTCGTCGATCGACCCGGAGGCGACCAAGGCGCTGGCGCAGGAGGCCGCGTCGCGCGGGTTGCGCTGGGTGGACAGCCCGCTGTCGGGCGGGATCCCCAAGGCCGCGACGGGCGAGTTGACGCTGATGCAGGGCGGGGCCGAGGCCGACGTGGCCGAGGCGCAGGCGGTGCTGGCGCGGGTCGCATCGAACCAGACGCGGATGGGCGGCCCCGGGGCAGGGCAGACGACGAAGCTGATCAATCAGGTTCTTTGCGGCTTGGGCTTTCTGGCCGTGGCCGAGGCCACCGCGCTGGCCGAGGCGGCGGGGGTGGATGCGGCGATGATCCCCAAGGCGCTGAAGGGCGGGCGGGCGGATAGCGCGATCCTGCAGGAATACATGCCGCGCTTTGCCAGCCGCGATTACCGCCGCACGGGCCGCATCGACAACATGGTGAAAGACCTGAACGGCGCCGCCGATCTGGCGCGGCTGACGCAGACGCCCATGCCGCTGACGGCGCTGTGCGCCGAGGTGCACCGGATGCTGACGGCGGCAGGGCTGGGCGGCGAGGATCAGGCCGCGCTGATGGAATTCTTCAAGGGACCGCGAAAGGAACTGTTCCAATGATCACCCGATATGCCCTGTTCGAAGGCCGCATCCATGACGGTCAGGCCGATGCCTTCCGTCAGGCCGTGCTGGCCGAGGTGCTGCCCAAGTGGAAGGCCTTTCCCGGCGCGCTGGCCGTCCGCGTCAGCTTTGCCGAATTCCGCGATGACGGTGCGCCGGAATATCCGATGATCCTTGCGATCAGCTACCCCGATCTGGCCACGGTCGAGGCGGCGCTGGCCAGCCCGGCCCGCACGGCGGCGAAGGCCGCGACCGATGCGGTGCTGGCGCGGTTCTTCACGGGGCGCATCCATCACCATGTCACCACGGCGCATGACCACGAACTTGCCTGACCATCCTTTGGCACCGCCTGTCGCGGGGCTGGATTCGACAGGGCGGGAGCGATACCAAGAGGCATGAACACCCCGCGCAAAGCCCCGACCATGGCCGATGTCGCCCGTCTTGCGGGTGTCTCGCCCATGACGGTGAGCCGGGCCTTCAAGCGCGACAGTTCGGTAAGCGAGGCGACGCGGGAAACCATCCTGAAGGCCGCTGACGAGATCGGCTATGTCTTTGACGCGACCGCATCCAACCTGCGGTCGCAGAAGACCGATTTCGTCGCGGTCACCATCCCGTCGATCAACAACGCGAACTTTGCCGATACCCTGCGGGGCCTGTCCGAAGGGTTGAAGGCGCGCGGGTTGCAGACCCTGCTGGGCTATACCGACTATGACATCCAGGAAGAGGAGCGGCTGATCGAACAGCTTCTCCGCCGCCGGCCCGAGGCCATCGTCGTAACGGGCGGGCGGCACACGCCGCGCGCGCGCCGGATGCTGCAGAATGCGGGCATCCCGGTGGTGGAGACATGGGACCTGCCCGAGGCGCCGATCGGCCATGTCGTGGGGTTTTCGAACGCGCTGGCGGTGCGTGGCATGGTGGATCACTTCGTGGCGCAGGGATTGACGCGGATCGCCTTCATCGGCGGGGATGCCGACCGCGACACGCGCGGATCGGACCGGCGCGAGGGGTTCATTGCGGCAATGCGGGCGCAGGGCCTTGATCCGTCGCGGCTGATCGCGGCGGGGGCGCCGCCGATTTCGATGCGCGAGGGCGCGGCGGCAATGGGGCGGCTTCTCGACACGCTGCCGGATACGCAGGCGGTGATCTGCGTGTCCGACCTGTCGGCCTTTGGCGCGCTCACGGAATGTCAGCGGCGCGGCATCCCGGTGCCGGACCGGATCTGGATCGCCGGTTTCGGGGATTACGAGATCGCCGAGGTATCTGTCCCGTCGCTGACCACGATCAATCCCTTCCCGCGCGAGATCGGGGCGCGCACGGCGGCGTTGCTGCTGCGCGTGATGGACGGACAGCAGGAGGGACCGGCCACCTTGGCCATCCACCCGCAGCTTCTGATCCGGGGGTCCAGCCGCTAAGGTGGGCGGCCCCCGTCAACCGCGTTGGTCGTCAGCCGCGTTGGTACATGCCTTCGTAGATGGGGACGAGGGTATCGGTCTCGAACAGCGAGGATACGCTGGTGCCGTTCCAGATGTTCAGGATCGCCTGGGCGAAGATCGGGGCAGTGGGGACGATGCGGATGTTGGTCGCAGCCCGCACCCGTTCCGTGGGTTCGATGGAATCGGTGATCACCAGCGATTTCATCACCGAGTTCTGCACCCGTTCCACCGCCGGGCCGGAAAGGACGCCATGGGTGATGTAGCTGTGAACCTCGGTCGCGCCCGCCTCCATCAGCGTTTCGGCCGCCTTGCACAGCGTGCCGGCCGTATCGCAGATGTCATCGACGATGATGCATTTGTGGCCGCGCACATCGCCGATCACGGTCATGCCGGCCACTTCGCCCGCCTTTTCGCGGCGCTTGTCCACAATGGCGAGGGGGGCATTGATCCGCTTGGCCAGTTCGCGCGCGCGCGCCACGCCGCCCACATCGGGCGAGACGATCATCAGATCCTCCATCTGGCCCTTGAAATGATGTTCGATGTCGAGGGCGAAGACGGGGCTGGCATAGAGGTTGTCGACGGGGATGTCGAAAAAGCCCTGGATCTGTGCGGCATGCAGATCGAGCGTCAGGACCCGGTCCACGCCCGAGGTTTCGATCAGGTTCGACACGAGCTTTGCGCTGATGGGCGTGCGGGCCTTGGCGCGGCGATCCTGCCGGGCATAGCCGAAATAGGGGATCACGGCGGTGATGCGGGCGGCCGAAGACCGGCGCAGCGCATCGACCATGATCAGCAGTTCCATCAGGTTGTCATTGGCAGGGTTCGACGTGGGCTGGATGACATACATGTCCTCGCCCCGCACATTTTCGAACACCTCGACGAAGATTTCCTGATCGTTGAACCGTTCGACCCGTGCGTCGACAAGGCTGACCGACATGCCGCGATGCATCGACATGCGGCGGGCGATGGATTTCGCAAGCGACAGGTTCGCATTGCCGGAGATCAGCTTCGGTTCGGTGATGGCGGGCATGTGGCACTCCGGTGGGCGGCGGATTCGGTGTTGGACACGCCTTATCATCGCGTTACCGTCTTGCAAACCGACGGCAGGGCACGGGCAGACGAATGGCACAGATTGACTACTTTTTCACGGTGGTTTCCCCTTGGGTCTATCTGGCGGGCGACCGGCTGGAGCAGATCGCGGCGCGCCATGGCGCGCAGGTCCGCTATGTGGCGCTGGATGGGCCGGCGCTGTTTCCCCGCACGGGCGGGCAGGTGCTGGCCGAGCGACATGAGAGCCGCAAGGCCTATCGTTTGCAGGAACTCAAACGGTGGTCGCGCAAACTGGGGCGGACGCTGGATCTGCAACCGGCCTACTTTCCGGTGAACCCGGCACCGGCGAGCTATGCCGTGATCGCGGCGCAGGCGGCGGGGGGTGGTGATCTGGCCGGGCTGGTGCAGGCGTTTCCCCGGGCGGTCTGGGCCGAAGGGCGCAACATTGCCGAGGATGCGGTGGTCAAGGCGATCCTGGCCGAGAACGGCTTTGATCCGGCTGTGGCGGATCGGGGGATGTTCATGGCGGCGGATGTCTATGTGAAGAACCTTGACGAGGCGGTGGCGCGGGGCGTGTTTGGCCTGCCCTTCTACATCGTGGGGGAGGACCGTTTCTGGGGTCAGGACCGGCTGGAGATGCTGGAGGATCATCTGGCGGGACGGTGACATGGCCTCATCTTGGCCGCCCCCTCCCCCGGCCCCTCCCCCGTGAAGAACGGGGGAGGGGAGGGCGCCTTCAGGCGACCGGGGTGGGGGTGGATGTGGTGGTGGTGGGTATTTGGGCCAAGATGAAGGGGCGGGTCAGCCCTTGAGACGCGCCAGGAAACGATCGACGTGATCGTCTGTAGTGTTCCATGAGGCAACCATGCGTGCGGTTTCGCGGCCGTCTTTCGGGCGGAGGTCGTAGTAGACCGCGCCCGCGCCCTGAAGGCGGGCATGGCCACCCTGTTCCCAATTGGCGAAGACCATGTTTGCATCGCAAGGGTGCGTGAGGGCCGCGCTGTTCAGGGCGGCGATGCCTGCGGCAAGGCGCTGGCCCATGGCGTTCGCATGGCTGGCGAGGCGAAGCCAGAGGTCATCTTCCAGATAGGCCTCCATCTGTGCCGAGAGGAAGCGGTGCTTGGAGAAGAGATGCCCGCCGCGCTTGCGGCGAAGCTCCAGCTCCCAGGACTTGGCGGGGTCGAAGAGGATGACCGCCTCCACCCCCAGAAGTCCGTTCTTGGTGCCCCCGAAGGAGAGCGCGTCGATGCCCGCCTGCCATGTCATTTCGGCGGGCGTGGCGCCGGTGGCGACGAGCGCATTGGCAAAGCGCGCGCCGTCGAGGTGGCAGGGCAGGCCGTGGGATTTGGCAATGGCGGTGAGGGTGGCGATCTCGGCAGGGGTGTAGGTGGTCCCCGCCTCGGTGACATTTGTGAGCGACAGCGCGCCACGCTGCACGCCATGCACGCCTGAGGCGCCGGTGGTGGCCAGCGCCTCGGTCAGCGCGGCGGGGGTGATCTTG
Organism: Paragemmobacter ruber; assembly: GCF_009908315.1. Lineage (GTDB taxonomy): Bacteria > Pseudomonadota > Alphaproteobacteria > Rhodobacterales > Rhodobacteraceae > Paragemmobacter > Paragemmobacter ruber. The sequence continues at coordinate 882,558 of NZ_JAAATW010000001.1, read as the reverse complement.
CCATGCGCGCCGTCGATCAGGACAAGCTTCGCGCCATTCGTGAAGAATTCCGGCGCGCCGCATTCATCCTCGGCGATATGGGCGTGGCGGTGGCAGAAGATCGCGCCCCACGGGGGCGTCAGGCTGGCAAGCGCCAGTGCATTGGCCGCCGTGCCGGTTGCCACCAGATGGACCTGTGCCTCGGGCGCCTCGAAGAGCGCGCGCAGGCGGGCGGTGACACGGGCCATGATGTCATCCGCGCCATAGCTGCGCGCGTAGCCGTCATTGGCGCGGTTGAGGGCAGCCATGACCTCGGGCGGGACGCCGGAGGCGTTGTCGGAGGCAAAGAACATTCAGGGCGTCTCGTTGATGATGTAATCGTCCCAGTCATCCTCATCGACCTCGAATTCCGGGACAGTGAGGCCGCGCACCGAATGGCCGGTCTTGTGCGTGCTGTCGGGATCGCCCGTGTTCAACGGATGCCAGTCAGGGATCGGACGGCCTTCGTAGAGCAGGCGGTAGGCACAGGTGCGGGGCATCCAGTAGGCGATCTTTGGCAGGGTCTTGGGCGTGAGGCGGACGCAGTCAGGCACGAACTGGTGGCGTATGGGGTACTGTGTGCAGCGGCAGGTTTCGCCATCGAGCAGGCGGCAGGCGATGCGGGTGTAGTCGACTTCGCCGGTATCCTCATACTCGATCTTGTTCAGGCAGCACTTGCCACAGCCGTCACAAAGCGCCTCCCATTCCGAGGCGTTCAACTTGTTCAGGGGCACGGTTTCCCAGAAGCGGGGGCGCAGTTTCGCAGTCATGCGGGGAAGGTGCGCCTTTGGCGCGGGAAAGGGAAGCGGGGGCGCGCCAAAATTTTGCCTGCAAAATTTTGGCGCCCAGATCCCGAAATCTTTCTGGAAAGATTTCGGGACAGCGCGGCCGAAACTTTTCGCAGAAAAGTTTCGGCCTGTCGCCTACAGGTCGCGCAGGATCGTGCGCGCCCGCGCGCAATCGCTGTCCATCTGAGTGATCAGCGCGTCAAGCCCGTCGAACTTAAGTTCGGGGCGAAGGAAATCGACAAAGGCGATCGACAGGTGGTGGCCGTAGAGATCGCCGGAAAAATCGAAGAGGAATGTCTCCAGATTGGGCCGATTCTCGCCGAACATCGGGCGAACGCCGAGGCTGGCCGCGCCCATGTAGCTGCCCGTCTGCGGGCCGGTCAGGATATCCACCTTCACTGCATAGACACCGAAGCGGGGCAGGTGCAGCCCATCGACCGACATGTTGGCGGTCGGGTAGCCCAGTTCGCGCCCGCGCTTTTCGCCGTGGATCACGGCGCCCTCGATCCGGTGCCAATGGCCCAGCATGGCGGCGGCATCCCGGGGGCGCCCATCGGTCAGCGCCTGCCGGATGGCGGTGGAGGAAACCTCGGTTCCGTTTACGGCCAGAAGGGGCGCGATGGTCACATCAAAGCCCAGCCGGTTGCCAAGGACGGCCAGATCCATGGCGCGTCCGGCGCGGCCTTGGCCAAAGCAGAAATCCTCGCCCACCACGACGTGGGACACGCCAAGCCCATCGGCCAGCACGTCACGCGCAAAGGCCTCGGGCGACAGGGTGGCGAGCGACCAGTCGAAGGGAAGCTGATAGAGCCGGTCCACACCCAGCTTGGCCAACCTGCTGGCCCGCGCCTCGGCATTCATCAGGCGGAAGGGTGTTGCCGTAGGGGCGAAGACCTGCCGGGGATGCGGTTCGAAGGTGACGATGCCAAGCGGCGTATCGGGGCGGCGGGCAAGATTGATGACCGAGCGGTGGCCGAGATGGACGCCATCGAAATTGCCCATGGCGACAGAGGCGCCGCGGGCCTCGGGGGGCAGTCCGTGCCAGTGGTGGTGAACGCGCATCTTTCCCCGGGGCGGGGTTAGTGCCCCGTCGCTGTCAGTCGAACTTGCGCGAGGGCGCCAGAACCAGCGCCTCGCCCTTCAGGACGACGGTATTACCCACGGCGCAGTGGGTTTCAAGGGTCACGCGGCGCTTGGCATGGTCGATCGCGGTCACCTTCACCTCGGCCCGCACGGTGTCACCCGGGCGAACGGGGGCCATAAACTTCAGGCTCTGGCCCAGATAGACGGTGCCATGTCCGGGAAGCTGTTCACCGATCACGGCAGAGATCAGGCCTGCGGTCAGCATCCCGTGGGCGATGCGGCCCTGAAAGATGGTGTCCTGCGCGTAGGCGTCGTCCAGATGCACGGGGTTCCTGTCGGTTGAGACTTCGGCGAACATCTCGATGTCGCGGTCGGTCACGGTTTTCAGCAGGTAGCGGGTCATCCCGATTTCGAGATCCTCGATGCAGATCGTTCCGCGCGGCTGGTTGTCGATGGCTCTGGCGAACATGGCCGAATCCCCTGTGTGCTGCACGCACCATAGCGGGCGCCGCAGCGCAGCGCAATTCCGGCCGGTAACTTTTTAACGCATATGCGACTTTTGGCGCAACAATGTTGCGGCAGGGCTGCGGCGAAGGTTGGTCTCAGCCCAGGAAGGGGATGGCGTAGGTGGGCGACAGGCGCTGTTCCTGCAGCCAAGCGGTCAAGCGGGCGGGATCGGGCCGGGCGGGATCGGGGCCGAATTCATGCGCGGCGATCCCGCCGGTCACGAACAGCGTGTCGATCCCCTCTCCGATCCCGCCCTGCACATCGGTGTTGATCCCGTCACCGATGGCGAGGATGGCGTGATCATCGCGCCCGGTGCGGGCCGACAGGCGGCGGCGGGCGAGGTCATAGACCGGCGGGTGCGGCTTGCCGTAGTAGAGCGCGGTGCCCCCCATCGCCTCGTAGGCCTGCGCCAGCGCCCCGGCGCAGTAGAGGCGCGTCTCGCCCAGATCGACGATCAGGTCGGGATTGGCGCAGAGCATGGGCAGCCCCTGCGCCTTCATCAGCAGGAGCGTGGCGCGATAATCATCGGGCGTCTCGGTCTGGTCGTCGCGCAGGCCGGTGACCACCACGCCTTCGGCATCTGCGAGGGGCACGCGGGTGATGGGGGCGGGATCGGGCGCGTCGCCGGGCAGATCGGTGAAGAACACCTCGTCCTTTGGCGCGCCGATATGGTGGACGCGCTGGCCGACTGCACCGGACAGCAGGGCATATTGCGAGGCATCGCCGGAGGACACGATGTCATCCCAGATATCTTCGGGCACGCCCAGGCCGCCAAGTTGCGCCTGCACGCTGCTGCGCGGGCGCGGGGAATTGGTCAGAAGCACCACCTGCCCCCCCTTTTCGCGGAAGGCGCGAAGGGCGGCGACGGCGGCGGGAAAGGGGGTCCGGCCGTTGTGCAGGCAGCCCCAGAGATCGCAGAACACCGCGTCATAGCGATCCGAAATCTCGGCAAGGCTGGCGATCAGGTTGGTCATGGCGGGCCTTTCTGCGGCGGGGCGGGATGGAAAAGGGCCGAAGCTTGCGCCCCGGCCCCGGCGTAGGATGGGCAGGCTGCCCATCCTACCTCACAGTTTCAGCGCCGGGATGATCTGCTTCTTGCGCGACATGATGCCGGGCAGGACCACCGTATCGCCGGTGACGGTGCAGCCAAAGGACGCTTCGGCGATCTGCTTGACCAGATCGTTCGGCACCAGGAGCGTGGCCTCTTCCTTCAGGATGTCCACCACGAACAGGAGCACCTGATCGGCACCGTCCTCCTTGGCGACATCCACCATGGAGCGCATCAGGCTGTCCTTGCGGTCGAGCACGATCTTGGGCGCGGTGGTTTCCAGCACCGACACGCGCAACTCCTTGCCCGCAACCGTGTACTCCTTGGAATCCATCCGCAGCAGTTCCGCGTCCGAGAAGGCCGAGACGTCCGACTTGGCCTCGAACATCCGGGTGGCCAGTTCGCCCAGATCCACGCCCAGTTCGGCGGCGAGCTTTTCGGCCACCGCCCGGTCATGCGCCGTGGTGGTGGGCGAGCGGAATTCCAGCGTGTCGGACAGGATGCAGGACAGCATCGCACCCTTGATCGCCTTGGGGGCCTGCTGGACGGCATCGCCCATCAGATCGTGCATGATCGTCGCGGTGCAGGCCAGCGGGCGGATCGTGATGTCGATGGGAGATTTCGTCTTGATCCCGCCCACCAGCAGGTGGTGGTCGATGATGCCCTGAATCTGCGCGTCGTTAATCGAGGGCGGCAGTTCGGCGGGGTTGTTGGTGTCGACGATCACCACCTTGTCCTCGGCCGTCACGTCCGAGATGATCGCAGGCTTTTCCAGCCCCCAGTGGCGCAGCACGAAGGCGGCCTCGGTGTTGGGTTCGCCAAGAAGGACCGGCTTGGCAGGGGTGCCTTTCACCTCGGACAGGTACCAGGCCCAGATGATGGGAGAGCCGGTGGAATCGGTGTCGGGGGATTTGTGGCCAAATACGAGCGTGGACATGGAACTTCGCCTTGGATCGGTGGTTGCAAGGAGGACAGGTGATTTCGGCGCGCTTATAGGCAAGGCGCGGGGTGTTGTCACGCCTCAGGGCAGGGTTTCGCTGCGCCGCAGCAAAAAGGGCGCGATCCGCCCTGCAGGATCAGGGGCAGGGGGCTTGTCGGACAGGATATGTCGAAGGGGCCATGCGCTGGGCGTGGCGGGCAAGGCCGGGTCAGGCCGCGGTGGGCGGGATCATCGTCAGGGCGCCCGGTTTCAGGCGGGGCAAGGATGGCAGGGGCGCGGATCGCCGCAAAGGCGCGCATCACATCGGCAGGCGTTCCAGCGTGAACCCCGCCTCTTCCATCAGGCGCAGCACGCCCGTTTCGCCCGGCAGGTGCAGCGCGCCGAAGGCGGCCACGGCGGGGCCCTTGGCGGCTGCGCCTTCGATCACCGGGATCCAGGCGCGGTTGCGATCGGTCATCAGCACCTGTTCCATGCGGGCGAAGTCGGCTTCGACCTGTGCGGGGTCCTGCCCCGGCAGGGCCAGCGTCTTTTGGCGCGTCAGTTCCCAGATCAGCCGCGATTCCCCGTCGAAATAGGCATCGGCCAGCGTCACCGCGTAATCGGCGGCAAAGGGTTCCATAGCCAGCGATGACCGGATCATGCCCAACTGTTCCTCAAGCCCCATGCCTTCGAAGATGCGGAAGATGGTCTTGTGCGATTCCAGCGCCACGATGGGTTTGTCCTGCGACTGGGCGAAGTCGATCACCATGCCGTCCAGCCCGCCCTTCCCCCCGGCGAGGGACGACAGATCGCAGGCGGGCAGCGCCAAGAGCATCGACACGTACCACGGCCGCATCTTCGACACCATGAAGGGCGGCATCCCGCGTTCGCGCATGGCCGAGGCGAGAAGCGTCCATTCCTCATCCGACAGCGCCTCGCGCAGGGTGGGGCCTTCGGTGATCACCATCAGCGACGGGTCGCGCGCCAGTTCGGCCGTCATGGCCGCTTGTTCAAGCGGGCCTGCCTCGACAAGGATCGTCTCGGCCGCCTCCAGAAGGGGGGTGATGCGGGCCATGGTTTCGTCGTGGCGCGGATCGTCAAGGTGGTAGGTCCCCACCAGATGCACCACGCTGTCGCCCCGCGTGGCGCGCCACAGGTGGCCGCGCGGATAGGGGACCGCATCGGTGGCCGCGATCAGGGCGCGGCGCTCGGCCTCGGGCATGGTGTCGAGAAGATTCACCCCCTGACATTCCGCCTGCGCTGCCTGCGCCATCGGCCCGACAAGGACTCCCGCCGACAGGACCGCGGCGGCAAGCATGGACATCAGCGAGGCGGAAACGGGGCGGCGGCGAACGTCTGTCATGCACGCAAAGGTGGCACCGCCCCGCCCGGATGCCAAGGCCCGGCCCGTGCGGGCGGGCGCCTTGTCATCAAATTTTCATCACGCTGCCGGGAGGACGGGTGTTGACTCGGCGAAAGGCTTTGCCTACCTCTCCCCGCGTTAGCACTCAGCCAGATCGAGTGCTAATCGCAATTCAACCTGGAACCTAGGGAGTGTTCTCAGATGGCATTCAAACCGCTGCATGACCGTGTGCTGGTCCGCCGCATCGAAGGCGAAGACAAGACCAAGGGCGGCCTGATCATCCCCGACAGCGCCAAGGAAAAGCCCGCCGAGGGCGAGATCGTTTCGGTCGGCGAAGGCGCGCGCAAGGATTCGGGCGAACTGATCGCGCCGTCGGTGAAGGCGGGCGACCGCGTGCTGTTCGGCAAATGGTCGGGCACCGAAGTGAAGCTGGACGGTGAAGACCTGCTGATCATGAAGGAAAGCGACATCCTCGGCATCATCGCCTGAGGTCGGGCGGGCTGCGCCCCGCCTTCCCCGCTTTCCGAACGCAACCCATTCAAGGAGCTGTCAAAATGGCTGCTAAAGACGTACGTTTCGATACCGATGCCCGTGACCGCATGCTGCGCGGCGTCAACATCCTCGCCGATGCGGTGAAGGTGACGCTGGGCCCGAAAGGCCGCAACGTGGTGATCGACAAGAGCTTCGGCTCGCCCCGCATCACCAAGGACGGCGTGACCGTCGCCAAGGAAATCGAACTGGCCGACAAGTTCGAAAACATGGGCGCCCAGATGGTGAAGGAAGTCGCTTCCCGCACCAATGACGAAGCGGGCGACGGCACCACCACCGCCACCGTGCTGGCGCAGGCGATCATCAAGGAAGGCATGAAGGCGGTTGCCGCCGGCATGAACCCGATGGACCTGAAGCGCGGCATCGACATGGCGACCGCCAAGGTCGTGGAGGCCATCAAGGCCGCCTCGCGCCCGGTGAAGGATTCGGACGAAGTGGCGCAGGTCGGCACCATCTCGGCCAACGGTGAGGCCCAGATCGGCCGCTTCATCGCCGATGCGATGCAGAAGGTCGGCAACGAGGGTGTGATCACCGTCGAAGAGAACAAGGGGATGGAGACGGAAGTCGAAGTCGTCGAAGGGATGCAGTTCGACCGTGGCTACCTGTCGCCCTATTTCGTGACCAACGCCGACAAGATGGTGGCCGAGCTGGAAGACGCCTTCATCCTGCTGCACGAGAAGAAACTGTCGTCGCTGCAGCCGATGGTCCCGCTGCTGGAAGCCGTGATCCAGTCGCAGCGCCCGCTGCTGATCATCGCCGAAGACGTGGAAGGCGAAGCGCTGGCGACCCTCGTGGTCAACAAGCTGCGCGGTGGCCTGAAGATCGCCGCCGTCAAGGCGCCGGGCTTCGGTGATCGTCGCAAGGCCATGCTGCAGGACATCGCGATCCTGACCGGCGGTCAGGTCATCAGCGACGATCTGGGCATGAAGCTGGAAAACGTGTCGATCGACATGCTGGGCCGCGCCAAGAAGATCTCGATCAACAAGGACAACACCACGATCGTGGACGGTCACGGCGACAAGGCCGAGATCGAAGCCCGCGTGGCGCAGATCCGCACGCAGATCGAGGAAACCTCGTCCGACTATGACCGCGAGAAGCTGCAGGAGCGTGTGGCCAAGCTGGCGGGCGGCGTGGCCGTGATCCGCGTGGGCGGCATGACCGAGGTGGAAGTGAAAGAGCGCAAGGACCGTGTGGACGATGCGCTGAACGCGACCCGGGCTGCGGTGCAGGAAGGCGTGATCGTCGGCGGCGGCGTGGCACTGGTGCAGGCGACGAAATCGCTGGAAGGCGTGAAAGGCCAGAACAGCGACCAGGACGCCGGTATCGCCATCGTGCGCCGCGCGCTGGAAGCGCCGCTGCGTCAGATCGCCGAGAACGCCGGTGTGGATGGTGCGGTCGTCGCGGGCAAGATCCGCGAATCGAGCGACAAGAACTTTGGCTTCAACGCGCAGACCGAACAGTATGGCGACATGTTCGCCTTCGGTGTGATCGACCCGGCCAAGGTGACGCGCACGGCGCTGGAAGATGCGGCTTCGGTCGCCTCGCTTCTGATCACCACGGAAGCCATGATCGCCGACAAGCCCGCCGAGAAGGCGCCGGCTGGCGGTGGCATGGGCGGCATGGGCGGCATGGACGGGATGATGTAATCATCCCTGCCACGTCCGGCAGAACAAGGGGGGCGCAGCGCAGGCTGCGCCCCTTTCGCGTTGCGGGGCGCGATGCGCTGGTTTACCAAAAGGCCAAGGCCGCGTGGGCGGCCGATGGAGTGTTGATGTCCGAGACTGCGGGTCACTGACCCAGGCTGCTGGGTCGCCTGAGGGCTACGGATCGTCCGTGCGGGATGCCGGGCGGTCTGTCGGTTTGACCTGAACGGACACTTCCAATGAACATATCCAGACTGGAACAGCGCGTGCTGCACGTGCTGGCACAGGGCGGGGCGATCCATTTCGATCGCGCGCCCAATGGCAAGGTGACGGCTGTCACCTGCTTTACCCGCGACGGCCTGATGCTGGCCGATTGCGGGCTTGCGGTCTTTGACCGGTTGCGGCGGCGGGGCTTTATCCGATCGGTTGCGGGCACCCCTTACCGGGTGACGCGGGCGGGCGTGCAGGCCGTGCGTGCGCAAGGCGACAACCGGGTGGGCGGCCCGGCGGGGGGTGGCCATGGCTGATCCCGTGATCCGACCGATGGTGGCGGCCGATCTGCCCGCCTTGCGCGCGGTGCTGGCGGAAACCGGGCTGTTCCCGCCCGATCTGTTGGCCGATCTGGCGGGGCCGTGGCTGGGCGGGCAGGCGCAGGCGATCTGGCTGACGGCAAGGTACGCAGGGGGCGTGGCAGGTTTCTGCCACGCCCGGCCCGAGCCGCTGACCGAGGGGACATGGAACCTTCTGGCGCTGGCGGTGCATCCAAGGGCGCAGCGGCAGGGGCTTGCCATGGCGCTGCTTTCCGGGGCCGAGGGGGCCATGCGCCGCGCCGGGGCGCGGCTGTGCCTTGTGGACACGGCCGGCACGCCCGACTTTGCGGCGGCGCGGCGGCTGTATCGGCGGGCGGGCTTTCGAGTGGTGGCGCGCATCCCCGGCTATTGGGCAGAGGGGGTGGACAAGGTGACCTGTCTCAAGCCGATCTGACCCCTGTTTGCGCCGCAGCCGTTGCCAAATGGCGCGCCTGCGGCGCAAGTCTTTCGGGTCGCCTGCGCGGCCTGATGCCGCTTGGCTCCGGTTTTTTTGGGTATTTGGGCCAAGATGAAGGGGCTTTCGGTGGCTTTGCGGCCCGGCTAGGGTACCTGCATGAGCAGGAATTTCATGATCGCGGCGGCTTTGGCAGCGCTTGCTTCGTTGTTATGGGCGGGGAACTGGGTGCTGGGGCGGGCGATCCGGGCGGAGGTGCCGCCTTTCGGGCTGACCTTCTGGCGCTGGACACTGGCGGCGGTGATCCTTTTGCCCTTTGCATGGGCGCGGTTGCGGGCGGACGGGGCGGTGGTGCGGGCGCATCTGCCGCTGATCGCGGGGATGGCGGCGCTGTCGGCGGCGATGTTCCAGTCGATGACCTATATCGGGCTGCAATCGACCGAGGCGGTGAATGCGCTGCTGGTCAGCGCGACGATGCCGGTCTTTGTGGTGATCATCGCCTGGATCGTGCTGCGCGAGCGGTTGACGGCGCGGCAGGCGCTGGGGATCGCGGTCAGCTTTGGCGGCGTGGCCTATATCATCGCGCGCGGCGAGCCGGGGCGGTTGCTGGAGTTGCAGTTGAACGTGGGGGATGCGTGGATCCTTGCGGCGCTGGTGGTCTGGGGGCTGTATTCGGTGCTGCTGAAGTTCAAGCCGCCCGCACTGTCGCCGGTGGGGTTGACGTTTTTCATCGCGGTGATGGGGGCGGGGTTCATCCTGCCGTTCCATCTGTGGGAGGTGGCGCAGGGGCGCACTGTCCCGCTGACGCCATCGGGGATCGCGACGGTGGCCTATACGGGGGTTTTCGCATCGGTGGTGGCCCTGCTGGCCTATAACGCCGCCGTGGCGCGGATCGGGCCGTCGCGTTCGGTCTTCTTCCTGCATCTGATGCCGGTCTTTGGCGCGGGGCTTGCGATGGTCTTTCTGGGAGAGCGGCTGGAGACATTCCACCTGATCGGCTTTCCTGTGGCCTTGGCGGGCGTGCTTTACGCAACGACCGCCCCGCCCGCTGCGCCGCCCGGATGAGGCTGTTGTCGCTGACCGCGCTGGTGATGCTGGCCTTTGCGGCCAATTCGGTGCTGAACCGCATGGCGGTGGGCGCGGGCGAGATCGGGGCGGTGGAGTTCGCGCTGATCCGGCTGGTGGCGGGGGCGGCTGCGCTGGCGCTGCTGATGGGGCTGCGCGGGTGGGGCGCGGGCCTTGGTGGCGTGAGGGGGGGTGGCGCAACCTGGGCGGGGGTTGCGGGGCTGCTGGTCTATCTGTTCGGGTTTTCGCTGGCCTATGGGCGGCTGGAGGCGGGGACGGGTGCGCTGATCCTGTTCGGCGTGGTGCAGGTGACGATGTTCGCGGGCGCGCTCTGGGCGGGGGAGGCGGTGCCGTTCCGGCGCTGGGCCGGGGCGGGGCTGGCGCTGGGGGGGCTTGCCGTGCTGGTTGCGCCGTTTGGTGCTGGCGGAGGGGCGGGGGGCTGGTCCGGGGTTGCCGCGATGGCGGCGGCGGGTCTGGGCTGGGGTCTCTATTCGCTGGCCGGCCGCGGGGCGCGGGATGCGCTGGCGGCGACGGCGGGGAATTTCGTGCTGGCGGTGGTGCCGGGTGCGGCGATCGCCTTGGCGATCGGTGTGGATATGGCGGGGGCCTCAGGCCGCGGGATCGCGCTGGCGGTGCTGTCGGGGGCGGTGACATCGGGCCTGGGCTATGCGCTGTGGTATGCGGTGCTGCCCGCGCTGGGCGCCGCGCGGGCGGCGGTGGCGCAACTGACGGTGCCTCTGATCGCGGCGGCTGGGGGCGCTGCCCTGCTGGGCGAGGCGGTGGGGTGGCGCTTTGCTGTGGCGGCGGCCCTCGTGCTGGGCGGGGTGCTGTGGGCGAGCCTGCCGAGAGCGGCTTTGCGAGGCGATGGATGACCTGCCGCCTGTCGTCGCGGCGGCTGCCGTTGGGGCGGAAACCGTGGCGTTCCGGGAAGCAGCGGCCGCCGGTCTTCGCCTCAAGCACGCCCAGACAGGGGCGCGGGGCAAGGATCATCCGCCCGGGATTGGCGTCGCCCGGTTCGGGGGAGGCCAAGGTTCAGTTCGGCAAGGCCCGAAAGGCGCCCCCGATGGAACAGGCCCGGATGGTGGCTGCGCGCGGGATCGCTAGCCGGGCAGGACTTAGGTGAAACAGTCCTGCGCGGCATCTTCGGCCATGATCCGGTGATCCGCCGCCTTGTGCAGGAAGGCGGCAACGGCGGCGCGGTCAGCCCCGGGCAGGAGGGCGCGGATCATGGCCCCCGTCATGGGTGGTCGATCTGCAAGATCTCCAACGCTTCCACGCCGGTGGGCTTGCGCCACTGTACCAGATCGCCCGGCACGGCGCCCATCAGGGCGCGGGCGAGGGGGGATTGCGGCGTGATGCGGCCGCGGGTGGCATCGGCCTCATCCTCGCCCGTGATCTGGAAGCGGTGTTCGGCGCCGGTGGCATCGGCGACGGTGACGATCAGGCCGAAGGCCACCTCGGTCAGCGGCAGGGTGGCCGGGTCGATCAGGATGGCCGTGCGCAGCCGCGCCTCAAGATAGCGGATGTCGCGTTCGGCGGCGGCTTCGGGCAGTTTGTCGAGCCGGTCGCTGCGGGCGCGCAGGGCGGCGAGATCGGCCTGCCTGTCGCGCAGGCGCGCCTGCAGCGCGGCAAGGCCCGTGGGCGTGACGTGGTTGGGATAGGGAGAAAGGGGCAGATCGGGCAGCGGGTCGAGCGATCCGTCGCCTTCCTTGACGAAGGCGCGGCTCATCGCACGATCCGCTCCAGCGGATCATAGAGCGCGGCATCGCCCCAGGCGGCGGCGGGCAGGCTGTCGGGCTTGAACCGGATGCGCCCAAGCTCCAGATCGCTGCGGGAAAAGAAGTGGCGATCGGTGACCACGCCTTCGGGATCGACCCAGCGGGGATCGAGCGCGCCGCCCGTGATGGTGCAGCGGAAGAACAGGTCGATCTGGTGGAAGCCTCGGTCGGGATCGTGGAATTCGTTGATCAGCGCCGGGGGGCCGACAGCGATGGAGAGGCCGGTTTCCTCCATCACTTCGCGGATCAGGGCCTCGGGCAGGGACTGGCCGGGATCGGCGCCGCCGCCGGGGGCACACCACAGATCGGATTGCCCGCCGGGATAGGCGTTGACGAGGAGAAGCCGGTCCTCATGCAGGATGAGCGCGCGGGCGGCGATGCGGTGCGGGCGGTATGTCATGCCTGACACGGTGGCGCGCGCGTCGTGATTTGTCCATCCGGCACCGTTGTGGCAATGCTGGGCGCATGAAATGGATATTGCCCCTGTTTCTTTTGCTGGCCGGTCCCCTGCGGGCAGATGATTGCGTGGTCATGCTGCACGGTCTGGCGCGCAGCGAGGTGTCGCTTGCCCCGATGGCGGCGGCGCTGGAGGGCAAGGGGTACCGCGTGGTGAATGAGGGCTATCCCTCCACCGATTTCACCATCGGCCAACTGGTGCCGCGCGTGGGCGCGGCGGTGGCCGCCTGTGGCGAGGGCCGGGTGCATTTCGTGACCCATTCCATGGGCGGTATTCTGGCCCGCGCGTGGCTGGCGCAGAACCGCCCCGCCGAGATGGGCCGGGTGGTGATGCTGGCCCCGCCGAACCGGGGTTCGGAACTGGTGGATGCCTTCGGCGAGATCGGGGCCTTCGAATGGGTGAACGGGCCTGCGGGCCTGCAACTGGGCACCGGGGCGGGATCGGTGCCGCTGGCGCTGCCCCTGCCCGATTACGAACTGGGCGTGATCGCGGGGGACCGGTCGCTGAACCCGATCTATTCGACGGTGATCCCCGGGGCCGATGACGGCAAGGTGTCGGTCACGAGCACGCGGGTGGCGGGTATGACCGATCACATCGTGCTGCCGGTGACGCATACCTTCATGATGATGAACCCGGTGGTGATCGCCGAGGTGATGACGTTTCTGGAGCGGGGCCGCTTTGATCCCGACATCGGATTCGGCGCGGCGGTGGAAGAAACGTTGGGGGTGAAGTGATGGGCAACTTCTACGGCGAATGGTCCAAGCGGGTGGCGCGGTTTGCCGGGCGCCCGGTGACCTTTGCGCTGGCCTTTGGGGTGATCCTTGTCTGGATCGTGACGGGGCCGATCTTCGGCTTTTCCGACACCTGGCAGCTGGTGATCAACACGGGCACCACGATCGTGACCTTCCTGATGGTGTTTCTGATCCAGAACACCCAGAACCGCGATACGGCGGCGATCCAGCTGAAGCTGGATGAGTTGATCCGCGTGACGCAGGGCGCGCATAACGCGCTGATGGATCTGGAGGAACTGGAAGAGCGGCAGATCGAGGCATTCCGCGCGCGCTATGAGGCGCTTGCTGCCGAGGCACGGGCGCGGCTTTTGCGGGGCGAGCCGGATACGAATACGCCCGAGGCCTAGCGCGGGATGTGCCATGTCGGAGCGGGGGGGGTCACACCCCCCGCACCCCCCGTGGGATATTTGGACAACGGGGAAGTTGGGGGGGAGAGATGATCGGAAGCCTTGCCGTCATTCTGGGCTGTCAGTTGCTGGGCGAGGTGACCGCGCGGGGCCTTGGCCTGCCGGTGCCGGGGCCGGTGATCGGGATGGCCGCGATGGTGGCCGTGCTGTGGCTGCGGGATCGGTTCTCGCCGCCCGTGCTGGCAGGGGTGGAGCCTGCGGGGCGATTCCTGCTGGCGCATCTGTCGCTTCTGTTCGTGCCGGCGGGCGTGGGCGTGGTGGGCAACCTTGACGTGCTGGCGGCGGAATGGCTGGCGCTGGCGGCGGCGCTTGTGCTGTCCACCGTGGTGACGCTGGTGGTGTCGGTCGTCACCTTCCGGGTTGTGGCGCGGGCGATCGGGCAGCCATGAGGGGGGGGACGGGCGTGATGAAAGGGGATTTCGCGCTGTGGGTCTACCTGACGCAGGGGCCGCTTCTGTGGCTGACGGTGACGCTGGTCGCCTATGCGCTGGCGGATTGGCTGAGCCTGCGGGCGGGGCGGCATCCGCTGGCCAATCCGGTGCTGATCTCCGTGGCGCTGGTGGGGGCGCTGCTGGTTGCATCCGGCACGGATTACGCCACCTATTTCGACGGGGCGCAGTTCATCCATTTCCTGCTGGGGCCCGCGACGGTGGCGCTGGCGCTGCCCTTGTGGGAACACCGGGCGCTGGTCGTCCGGTCGGCGCTGCCGATGCTGGCGGCGCTGGTGGCGGGCAGCGTGGTGGCGGCGGGGTCCGCGGTGGCGGTGGTCTGGGCCTTTGGCGTGCCGGAAGGGGTGCTGGTCGCGATTGCGCCGAAATCGGTGACGGCCGGAGTAGCGATGTCGATTACCGAAGCGCAGGGGGGCGATCCGGCGCTGACGGCCGTGCTGGTGATCCTGACCGGCATGATCGGCGCGCTGGTGGTGACGCCCCTGATGAACGGCTTGGGCATCCGCGATTACCGGGCGCGGGGCTTCGCGGTTGGGTTGGCGTCACACGGGATCGGGACGGCGCGGGCCTTTCAGGTGGACCCGGTGGCGGGAACATTCGCCGGGATCGCGATTGGCTTGAACGCGGTGATGACGGCGCTGATCGTGCCGGGATTGCTGAGCGTTTTGCGGTGAAGCCTCGGGGCATGGCCGACGGGCCGGCGCGTTGCGGATCGGTGGTGGCAGCGGAATTCGAAGCCTTCACGCCACAGGCGGTGCGGCACCCTCTGGATTGACGCGCCCGCCCTCCCGGGTCTGACCCGGAACCTTGCGGGGGGACCGGAGGCCCCGGATCACGTCCGGGGCGCGGGTTTTCCTATTTCACGATCCGGTTCACATGGCCCATCTTGCGGCCTGGCCGCGCCTCGGCCTTGCCGTAGAGGTGGAGGGCCGCGTTCTTTTCCCGCGCGATGGCGGGCACGCGGAGGATGTCGTCGCCGATCAGGTTCTCCATCACCACATCCGCGTGGCGCGACCCGTCGCCGAGGGGCCAGCCCGCCACGGCGCGGATATGCTGTTCGAACTGGTCCACCGCGCAGCCATTCTGCGTCCAGTGGCCGGAATTGTGGACGCGGGGGGCGATCTCGTTCACGATCAGGCCCGCGCGGGTGACGAACAACTCCACCCCCATGACGCCCACGTAATCCAGCGCGTTCAGGATGCGGGCGGCGAGCAGGATGGCATCGGTGCGCTGCGACGGCGAAAGGCGCGCGGGGATCGTGGTCGTCGACAGGATCCCGTCCTTGTGGACGTTCTCGCCCGGATCGTAGCAGGCCACCGAACCGTCAAGCCCGCGCGCGGCGATGACGGAGACCTCATGCGAAAAGTCGATGAAGCCTTCCAGCACGGCCGGCGCGCCGTGCATCGCGGCCAGCGCGGCATCGGCATCGGCGGGGGTCTTCAGGCGGGCCTGACCCTTGCCGTCATAGCCCAGACGCGTGGTCTTCAGGATCGCTGGGGTGCCGATCCGGGCGATGGCCTGGTGCAGGTCATCCAGGCTGTTCACCGCGGCATAGGGCGCGCAGGTCAGGCCAAGGCCTGTCAGGAAATCCTTTTCGGCGATGCGGTCCTGCGACACGGCCAGCGCGCGGCGGTTCGGGCGGATCGGGTGGCTCGCCTCCAGCACATCGAGCGCGGCGGTGGGGATGTTCTCGAATTCATAGGTGATCACATCGACCGAGGCCGCAAAGGCCGCCAGCGCGGCAAGGTCGTCATAGGCGGCGGTCGTCACGCGATGGGCCACATGGGCGGCGGGCGGATTGGCGCCGGGTTCGTAGATATGGGTCCGAAACCCGAGCCGCGAGGCCGCGACCGAAAGCATGCGGCCCAACTGTCCGCCGCCAAGGATGCCGATGGTCGCGCCGGTGGGCAGGGGGTCAGTCATCCGAAGGCTCCTCGGGGATGGAGGCAGAGAGCGCATCCCGCCAGGCATCCAGCCGCGCGGCAAGGGCGGGGTCCGAGATGGCGAGGATGCCTGCGGCCATGAGGCCCGCATTCGCCGCGCCTGCGGTGCCGATGGCCATGGTGGCGACGGGAAATCCCTTGGGCATCTGGACGATGGAGTAGAGCGAATCGACTCCCGACAGTGCCTTGGTCTGGACTGGCACGCCGATGACCGGGATGCGGGTTTTCGACGCCATCATGCCGGGCAGATGCGCGGCGCCGCCCGCGCCCGCGATGATGACCTTGAGGCCCCGCGATGCGGCGGTCTTGCCGTAGGACCAGAGGCGGTCAGGGGTGCGATGGGCGGAGACGATCTTCGTCTCGTAGGCGATGCCCAATTCATCAAGGATGGCGGCGGCCTCTTTCATCGTGGCCCAGTCGGACTGTGACCCCATGATGATTCCAACGTCGATGGCCATGACCGCCCCCGGATTGCGCGCTGCTGCGGGTATAGTGGATTGCGACGCGGGGGCAAGCCGGGGCTGCGCCCTGCGGGCGCACCGTAGGATGGGCCAAACGGCCCATCCTACCGATCAGGCGATGATATCGGGGATCAGCTGGTCTTCCAGTTTCACGATCTGATCCTTCAGCGCCAGCTTTTGCTTCTTCAGGCGCCGCAGGGTCAGCTGGTCGGGGCGACCGGCGGTTTCGAGGGCGTGGATCGCCTCATCAAGATCGCGATGCTCGCGCCGCAGCACCTCCAGCCGGATGCGGAGCATGTCTTCAAAGTTCATCTCGCTGGGCGCGTTCATGGTCTTGCCTTGCAGGAGTGGGGCCGGAGCTTGCCTGTGAACAATATAGTGATTCTCTGGCCTTGCGGGAAGGATTCTGTCGGAAAAACGCGGAAATCCGCAGTCCTTCTCGGCGCAGGCCGCAGCAGCGGGCGGCGCGGGGGCGGGGCTTGCGATGCGCGCGGCGTGGCCCCATATTTCAGTGCAGCAGAGGCTGCCGGAACGGGGCCCTGCCGATATGTCGCTTTGCATCAAGGGCATGACCGATGACGAAACTGAGCTTTGGGACCCATCCCTTCCTTCTGGGGTTCGAGCAACTGGAACGGCTGGTCGAACGGACCGCTAAATCCACCGAGGGCTATCCCCCCTTCAACATCGAAGCCACCTCCGAGAATGCCTATCGCATCACGCTGGCCGTTGCGGGGTTCCGTGAGGACGATCTGGCGATCACCGTCGAAGATCGCCAACTGGTGATCCGCGGACGCCAGGGCGAAGAACCGGGCGACCGCGTCTATCTGCACCGGGGCATCGCCAGCCGCGCCTTTCAGCGCAGCTTCGTTCTGGCAGACGGGGTAGAGGTTGCAGGCGCCAGCATGGAGCATGGGCTTTTGCATATCGACCTGAAACGGGCCATTCCCGAAACGGTCGTGCAGACCATCGCCATCAGTTCGCGCAACGGTCGGACGTGAGGAACAGAGATGGATACGAAATACGAAGGTATCCCCGAGGGCGCGACGCGGATCGTCTATGTCCGCCCCGTGAAGGTGGCCGACCTGCCCGCCGAGGTGCAGGCCCATGCGGGTGGCTTGCAGACGATCTACGCGCTGCACGATGCCACGGGCGGCGACCGGCTGGCGCTGGTGCGTGACCGCGCGCTTGCCTTTGCGCTGGCGCGTCAGAACGACATGGCGCCCGTGAACGTCCACTGACCTTGGACCTGCATTGACCGTGAAGGTCCATTGACGGGGGGGCGGGGTGACCCACGCGCTGTTGCGCGCGGCGCGGCGCATTAGCGATGCTGGTCGATCAGGATCGGATTGCCGTCCGGGTCCATCAGCATAAGGCTGGCAGGTCCCGACCCACCCTCGTCCACCTCGGTCGCCAGCGCGACACCGTCGCGCTTCAGGCTGCGTTGCAGGTCGCGGATATCGGTGAAGCTGTCCGTCTCGCCCCCCGCCTGATCCCAGCCGGGATTGAAGGTCAGGATGGTGCGGTCGAACATGCCCTGGAACAGGCCGATCACGTGATCGCCGTTGCGCAGGATCAGCCAGTTCTCCTCTTCCTTCCCGGCAAAGGGATGAAAGCCGAGCCGCGCGTAGAAATCGCGCGAGGCGGCAAGGTTCTTGACCGAAAGACTGACGGAAAAGGCGCCGAGGTTCATTCTGGATCCCCCATGAGGTCGGGCCGAGCCGGATGGGGCGAAAGGATAGGGCCTTCGGGGCAGTGAGGCCAAACGGTTTTGGCCCGCAGGCGGCAGGGTCAGCCCCGGCCCAAGGAAAAAAGGCCCCGGCTTGCGCGGGGCCTTTCGGTGCGGAACATGGCGCGATGACCCGTGTCAGGCCTTGATAAGCCCCATGCTTTCCAGCTTCAGGATCACCTGCTGGGCGCAGTAATCCACATCCATGCCTTCAGTGTTGACCACCAGTTCGGCATTGGTCGGCGCCTCGTAAGGGTCAGAGATCCCGGTGAATTCCTTGATCTTGCCCTCGCGCGCCAGCTTGTACAGCCCCTTGCGGTCGCGCCGTTCACATTCCTCGATCGGGGTCGCAACATGCACCTCGATAAAGGCGCCGAACGCCTCGATCATCTCGCGCACGGCCCGCCGCGTGGCGGTATAGGGCGCGATGGGGGCGCAGATGGCGATGCCGCCGTTCTTGGTGATCTCCGACGCCACATAGCCGATGCGGCGGATGTTGATGTCGCGGTGTTCCTTGCTGAACCCCAGTTCCGACGAGAGGTGCTTGCGTACCACGTCGCCATCCAGAAGCGTGACGGGACGGCCGCCCATTTCCATCAGCTTGACCATCAGCGCATTGGCGATGGTGGATTTGCCCGAACCCGACAGGCCCGTGAAGAACACGGTGAAGCCCTGCCTCGACCGGGGCGGCGAGGTGCGGCGCAACTCCTGCACCACCTGCGGGAAGGAGAACCAGTCGGGAATCTCCAGCCCTTCACGCAGGCGGCGGCGCAGTTCGGTGCCCGAGATATCCAGCACGGTCGAACCTTCCGGCACCTCGTCCACGGGGTAGTACTGGGCCTTTTCCTGCACATAGACCATCTGTTTGAAATCGACCATCTCGATGCCGATTTCCTTTTGATGTTCCGCCACCAGCGTCTGGGCGGCGTAGGGGTCGTAGAAATCCTTGCCCTGGCTGTTCTTGCCCGGACCGGCATGGTCGCGGCCCACGATGAAATGGGTCAGGCCGTGGTTCTTGCGGATGATGGCATGCCACAGCGCCTCGCGCGGGCCGCCCATTCGCATGGCGAGGTTGAGGAGCGACAGATGCGTGGTCGAGGCGGGGTATTGGTCCAGCACCGCCTCATAGCAGCGCACCCGGGTGAAATGGTCCACATCGCCCGGCTTCGTCATGCCGACGACGGGGTGGATCAGAAGATTGGCCTCGGCCTCTTTCGCGGCGCGGAACGTCAGTTCCTGATGCGCGCGGTGCAGCGGGTTGCGCGTCTGGAAGGCCACGACGCGGCGCCAGCCCATCTTGCGGAAGAAGGCGCGCAGCTCGTTCGGCGTGTCGCGACGGGCGCGGAAGTCGTAATGCGTCGGCTGCTGGATGCCGGTGATCGGGCCGCCGAGGTAGACGGGGCCAGCCACATTGTGCAGGTAATTCACCGCCGGATGGGCAAGGTCATCGGCGCCAAAGACTTTTTCCGCCTCGTTCGCCTTGTTCGGCACCCATTTGTCGGACACCGACAGGATGGCAAGGATGACGCCTTCCTGATCGCGCAGCGCGATGTCCTGCCCGGGTTCCACCTTGTCGGCAAAGGCCTGGGACACATCCAGCGTCACCGGGATCGGCCAGAGCGTGCCATCAGCGGTGCGCATGTTTTCCACGGTGCCGTTGTAATCGGCCTCGGACTGGAAGCCCTTGAGCGGGTAGAAGCCGCCATTCATGAGCAGTTCCAGATCGCAGATCTGGCGCGGCGTCAGATCCCACGAGGGCAGGTTGCCTGCCTCATGCTTCAGCTTTTGCGCGGACTCGTGGGAAACATACAGCTCCGGGATCGGAGCAAGGTTGGAGAGCGTCATCTGGAACGGGCCTCTGGACATGAACGGCGCAAGGCGGGACTGCCCCGCCTGTCGCGGCGCGCTTTACGCCCTTGGCGAAGGAATTTCCAGCAAACAAGGGTTAACGTGCGCGAATAGGGCAGAAATGCCGCGGTTTCGGCGCCTTGCGGAACGCTGTTCCGCAGGCGCCTGCATTGGGTGAAGGGCGTTTTCCGCCCTTTCACGAATACCGAACATCCCGCTTGGGCCGGACAAAAGTTTTCGAAAACTTTTGCAAATTTCTTCGAAGAAATTTGTGGCCGTCGGTCAGTGGCCCGACAGCCAGCGTTCGGCATCCAGCGCCGCCATGCAGCCCATGCCCGCGCTGGTGACGGCCTGCCGATAGACATGGTCGGTCAGATCGCCCGCGGCAAAGACGCCGGGGATGGAGGTGCGGGTCGTGCCGGGTTCCACCTTCACATAGCCGCCGTTGTGCAGTTCCAGCTGGTCCTTCACCAGCTCCGAGGCGGGCGCATGGCCGATGGCCACGAAAAAGCCCGCGCAGGGCACATCCCGCGTCTCGCCCGTCTGCACGTCGCGGGCGCGCACGGCTGTCACGCCCAGGGGCGTGTCATCGCCCAGCACCTCTTCCACGGTGTGGTTCCACAGCACCTCGACCTTGGGGTTCTTGAACAGCCGGTCCTGCATGATCTTTTCCGCGCGGAAGCTGTCGCGGCGGTGGATCACCGTGACCTTGCTTGCGAAATTCGTCAGGAACAGCGCTTCTTCCACCGCCGTGTTGCCGCCGCCGATCACCACCACCTCTTTGCCGCGATAGAAGAACCCGTCGCAGGTGGCGCAGGCGGATACGCCAAAGCCCTTGAACTTCTCTTCCGAGGGCAGGCCCAGCCATTTGGCCTGTGCGCCGGTGGCAAGGATCACCGCATCCGCCGTGTAGGTGGTGCCGCTGTCGCCTTTGGCCGTGAAGGGGCGGTTCTGCAGGTCCAGCGACGTGATGTAATCGGTGATCACCTCGGCCCCCATGGCGCGGGCGTGTTCCTCCATCCGCACCATCAGGTCGGGTCCTTGCACATGCGTATCGCCGGGCCAGTTCTCCACCTCGGTGGTGATGGTCAGCTGTCCGCCGGGCTGCAGGCCCTGCACGAGGATCGGCTCCAGCATCGCGCGCGAGGCATAGACGGCGGCCGTATAGCCTGCCGGACCCGAACCGATGATCAGAACCTTGGTATGCCGCGTCTCGCCCATCTTCGCCCCCGCTTTCCTTTGGCCCCACGATATAGGCAAAGCGCGCGGCGGGGGGAAGGGCGCGGGATGCAAGGCGGGTTTGCGCGGATTTTGATCGTTTGTTTGAAACGGAGGCGGTTTTTTCTTGCGCGTTGTTGAAACAATATTGCGCGGCAGGGCGCAGGGCCCTATCTAGGCGCCATATCCCGACTGCCTTCAAGAACCGGGAAAGGGAGCCGCTGCCATGGCCGGATCGAAGCTCGACCCGATCGACCGTCACATCCTTGCCGAGTTGCAGGCCGATGGCCGCATGACCAATGTCGAACTGGCCAAGCGCGTGGGCATTTCCGCCCCGCCCTGCCTGCGCCGCGTGCGCACGCTGGAAGAGGCGGGCTATATCAAGGGCTATCACGCCGATATCGACGCGCGCGAACTTGGGTTCGAGGTGCAGGTCTTCGCCATGGTCCGCCTGCAAAGCCAGGCCGAGGCCGACCTCGCCACCTTCGAGGAGCGTTGCCGCAACTGGCCGCTCGTGCGCGAATGTCACATGCTGAACGGCGAGATCGACTTCATCCTGAAATGCGTGGCGCCTGACCTGTCGAGCTTTCAGGGCTTTCTGACCGGCGAACTCTTGAAGGCCGAGAATGTGGCCACGGTCAAGACCAGCCTCGTGATCCGTTGCGCCAAGGATCAGCCGGGCGTGCCTTTCGACGTGTTGGAGGAACGGCTGGCGCGCAGCGCCTGATCGGACCCGACACGATGACAAAAGGCCGGGCGCTGCGCCCGGCCTTTTTGTTTCACGCGGCGGAAGATCAGCGCGCGGCCATTGCCCGCGGCTTCGCCGGGGCAGGGGTGGCCTTCACCGCCTCGGGGCGGCGGCGGGTGCCGCGCTGCCATGGCAGGGCGGGCTGCGGCTCAAGGCTGGCGGCGAGGACCGATTTCAGCCAGCGGCGTTCCTTTTTCATCTTCCGTCTCCGTCTTGCATCCTTTGGGCTGTAGCGCCCGGTTGAGGCAAAATCTGACGGCGCTTTGCGGCAGGGTTTTGGCTTTTGCGCAGGAAAATCACGCGTCAAGGCCTTGTACCGGGCGCAGATTGTGGCGCGGCCGCCCCAAAAGGCGCAGCGGTCTAAGCCATTGATTTAACGTGTGTGTTTCCCCTTCCGCGACAGTGGCCGTAGATTGTTTCCGCAAATGCGACAATCCCGTGGCGGCGACGTGCCGGAATGTCGCCGCAATCACAGCCGGATGGACGAGATCAGCCGCCCGTAATCCGCCTCGCCCGCATGGGTGGTGCGGCGGAAGGAAAAGAATCGCTCCGAATCGCGATAGGTGCAGTGGCGCGTCCATTCCGCATGGCCCACCCCCGCCGCGCGAAGCCGGGCAAGGCCCATGGCGGGCAGATCGAACAGATAGCGCCCGCCCTCGCCCGCGATAAAGAAGCGCGCGCTGTCACGGTCGTCATCGGTGAAGGTTTCAAAGAATTCGGGCCCGACCTCATAGGCGCTCTGGCTGATCGTCGGGCCGATCACGGCGGCGATGTTTTCGCGCCGCGCGCCAAGGGCGACCATCGCCTCCACCGTCGCCTCCAGCACCCCGTCGCGGGTGCCGCGCCACCCGGCATGGGCCGCGCCGATCACCCGCGCCTGCGGGTCGGCGAACAGGACGGGCTGGCAATCGGCGGTCAGCACCCCCAGCGCGATGCCGGGCGTCGCCGTGACCATGGCATCGGCGCGGGGCTTTTCCAACAAGGGGCCGGTGACATGGATCACATCGGGCGAATGGACCTGATGGATGGAGATTAGGTGATCCGGCCCCACACCCATCGCCTCGGCCACGCGGGCGCGGTTGATCGCCACCACCTCGGCCTGATCCGAAGAGCCGGGGCCGCAGTTCAGCCCCGCGAAAATGCCCGAAGACGCCCCGCCCTTGCGGGTGAAGAAGCCGTGATGCACGGGCAGCGCGTCAGAAGTGATCTTTTCCAGCATCTCAGGCATCGAATCCGGGCGGTGGCGGCAGGTGGGGCGGATGGATCGCCAGCGCCTTGAACAGCGAACCCATTTCCGCCCGGTCGGTCAAGCGCCGATGCGCGGCGCGGTGGCTTGTCAGCGCATCGCCCGACAGGGCAGCGGCCAGACGCGCGGCGCGCTGATCAATCCCGAGGCGGCGCAGCAGCGCGCCCTGTTCGATCATCGCGCTGGCCCGGGCGGGGGCGGCGGCGCGGGCCAGTGCAGCGAAATCCACATGCGCCGTCAGATCCGCCGCGCCGGGCGCGGCCAGCGGATCGGTGGGGCGGTGGTCCTGCACCGCCTGAAACGTGTCACCCCGCGATTGCCAGCCGCCGTAATCCACGATCAGCGCCGCCCCGCCATGCCGCGCGATCAGCCCGCCGATGCGGGCCATGATCGGCAACGCGGCGGGGCAAAGCTCCACGATCTCGCCGGGGTGCGTATCGGCCAGCCGATGCTCCAGCGCGGCGATGGGTGCGGGTGGGGTGCGGCCCAGCATGAGCCGCCCCTCGGCCAGGCCCACCACGGTTTCCGCCCAGCCCTGCGCGTGGCGGGTGAACTGGCGGATCGGCAGGGCGTCGAAGAATTCATTCGCGATCAGGAAGAGCGGCGCCTCGGGCAGCGCCTCGATGCTGTCGGCCCAACGGACGGGGTGATCGCCCAGGGTCCGCCGCTGCAGCCCGCGCAGGGTAGGCGAGGCTTCGATCAGCACGACCTGCGCGGCGGCGTGAAAGCCCGGCACGGCGCGCGTGGCGCGCAGCACATCGGCCATCAGCGTGCCGCGCCCCGGGCCGGGTTCGGCCAGCGTGAACGGGGCGGGCGATCCCTGATCGACCCAGGCCTGCGCGAGGCAGAGGCCCATCACTTCGCCGAACATCTGGCTGATCTCGGGCGCGGTGGTGAAATCGCCGCCCGCGCCAAAGGGATCGCGCGTGGCGTAATAGCCGTGATCGGGGTGCAGCAGACATTCGGCCATGTAATCGGCCAGCGTCATCGGCCCCGCCGCCGCGATGCGCCGCATCAGGATCTGGGCGAGTTCGGTCATGCCAGCCCGTCAGCCCGGCACATGCGCGGCCCGGCGCGCGCGCAGGATGAACCACACCCCCACCGCGATCATCGGCAGCGACAGGATCTGCCCCATCGTCAGCCCCCAGCCGCCCAGATGCAGGGCAAGGCCCAAGGGATTGCCGGGGGTCACGAATTGCGCATCGGGCTGGCGGACAAATTCCACAAGGAACCGGCCCAGACCATAGCCCGCGAAGAACAGCCCCGCCGTGCGCCCCGGCCGGTCCAGCCAGCCGCGTCGGTAGACGACCCAGAGCAGGACGGCAAAGAGCAGGAACCCTTCCAGCGCCGCCTCATAAAGCTGGGACGGATGGCGCGCGCAGATGCCCACCACGCCCGGGCAGGTCTGGGCCGCGTCGCCGGGGAAGGCCACGCCCCAGGGCAGGGTGGTGGGGCG
Source organism: Paragemmobacter ruber (assembly GCF_009908315.1). Classification (GTDB taxonomy): domain Bacteria; phylum Pseudomonadota; class Alphaproteobacteria; order Rhodobacterales; family Rhodobacteraceae; genus Paragemmobacter; species Paragemmobacter ruber. Next base: position 858,063 of record NZ_JAAATW010000001.1, on the reverse strand, counting down.
GCCCCACAATTCAGCATTGATGAAATTAGCCAACCGGCCAAGGCCGATGCCGATGGGCGCCACGACCGCCATCAGATCGGCGGCAGACAGCATCGGGATCCCTTCGCGGCGGCAAAAGAGGATGCCCGCCACCGCGACGCCAAGGAAACCGCCATGAAAGGACATGCCGCCTTCCCAGACCCGCAGGATATGGCCGGGATTGGCCAGATAGTAGCCCGGCTGGTAGAACAGCACAAAGCCCAGCCGCCCCCCCAGCACCACGCCAAGGATGACCCAGGTCAGAAGCCGCTCCACCTGATCGGGGGTCATGGGCGCGGGGCCGGGCCAGAGCCGGGGTGTGCTCACCATGCGGGCGATCAGCTTCCAGCCCGCGATCAGGCCCACGATATAGGCCAGCGCATACCAGCGCAGCACGAAGGACACCCCGCCGAGATCAATGCGGAAGATCTCGGGCGACAGGTCGGGGAAGGGGATATAGGACATGGGGCCTCATGCGCGCGGGTGGCGTGGTTTTCCCGGCTGGGGCGCGGGAAGTCAACCATCCCGGCCTGTGGGCCCGTGCCCCCCCCCACCCCTCCCACACCCACACACACTCGCATACCGGAGGGGGGGAGGGAGAGGCACTCTGCCCCGCAGCGGCAGCGCGGGCGGGCCGGCAGGGCAGTGGGTATTTGGGCCAAGATGAAGCAGGGCAGAAGGGTTGTGCCGGCAGGCGTGCAGCGCCATATAGGGGCGTAGGCAACAGGAGTGCGGCCATGCAAACGCGCAGCAAGTTCTTCGACGACATGTCGCAACTGATGACCAATGCCATGGGCGTGGCGCAGGGGGCCAAGGCCGAGGCCGAGACGGCGATGAAAGGCATGATCGACCGCTGGATGGCCGATCGCGATTTCGTGACGCGCGAAGAGTTTGATGCCGCCCGCGCCATGGCCGTCAAGGCGCGCGAGGAGAATGCCGCGCTCGAGGCCCGCATCGCCGCGCTTGAGGCGCAGCTGTCCGCCGATGCGCCCAAGGCATCGCGGAAGAAGGCCGACTGACAGCCGCAGGTCCCTTGGGCGTGATCCGCAGGCGGCCTTCGGGCCGCCTTTCGTTTTGGTGTGGACGCCCCCCCCTGCCTACGTCCGACACGCCTCCCGGACCCAAGACCGGGCGCAGGGATGCTGCATCCACACGTCAAGGTTGCCGTGGGATGGGGCGGCTTTCAATCGGCGCGAGTCGGGCTGGTCGGCACCGCCCGCAAGGCGGTTTGTCCACAGAAGATTTCGCCAGAAATCGCTTTACAGACTTTCGCTTCTGCCACACCATATCTAGTAAGGGTCATGTCAGGCAGCGCTGATCCTTGCCAGACGCCCAGCTTCTTGTGGGTTTTGTGCCTGCGGAAGCCTTATGATGAGGCCGGGAATGTCGCTTGCGGAAGACCAGTTCATTTCAGACGATCTGCATCCGATCGACATCGTTGAAAACCTTGCCGAACATCACGCCTGGGAATTCGACCGCGTCACCGATGACCAGATCGCTATGGCGGTCGAGGGGCAGTGGCGCACATACAGTCTGACGCTGGCCTGGTCGGCGCAGGATGAGACGCTGCGCCTGATATGCACCTTCGAGATGGAGCCGCCCGCCGCGCGGATGGGGGCGCTATATGATCTGCTGAACCGCTGCAACGATACCGTCTGGACCGGGGCCTTCACCTATTGGGAAGAGCAGAAGCTGATGGTCTGGCGCTATGGCCTGCTTCTGTCGGGCGGCCAGTTCGTGACGGCCGATCAGATCGACGGGCTGATCGCCGCCGCCGTGGGCGCGGCAGAGCGGTTCTATCCGGCCTTCCAGCTTGTGGCCTGGAGCGACAAGAGCCCGGCCGATGCCATGAAGGTCGCCATTGCCGAGGCCTACGGTCGCGCCTAACCTGTCCGCGGTGGACAGGGGGGCGTCATGGCTTTGGAACGGGTGGCCCGGGATGGGCTTGTTCTCTTGGGGTGCGGCAAGATGGGGACGGCCCTGCTGACGGGCTGGCTGAAGGCGGGGGTTCCTGCGGGATCCGTCTGGGTGATCGAACCCAACCCTTCGGATTGGCTGCGCGCCAGCGGGGTGCATCTGAATGACGGCGTGCCGGCGGCGCCGGCCGTGGCGCTTTTGGCGGTCAAGCCGCAGATGATGGGCACCGCGCTGCCTGTACTGCAGGCGCTGGGCAATGGCGGGACGCTGTTCCTGTCGATCGCGGCAGGCACCACGATTGCGGCCTTCGAGGCGGTGCTGGGCGACCGCACGCCCATCGTGCGCACCATGCCGAACACGCCCGCCATGGTGAACCGGGGGATCACCGCCCTGTGCCGCAACGCCCATGTGGGAGACGAGGCCATGGCGCTGGCCGTGGCGCTGATGGCGGCCGTGGGCGGGACGGTGATCCTTGAGGGCGAGCACCAGATTGATGCCGTCACGGCCGTGTCAGGTTCAGGCCCGGCCTATGTGTTCCACCTGATCGAGGCCCTCGCCGCAGCGGGCGAGGCCGAGGGGCTGTCGCCGGCTATAGCCCTGCAACTGGCCCGGGCCACGGTGACCGGCGCAGGGGAATTGGCCTACCGGTCCGAGGACAGCGCAGAACAGTTGCGCGTGAACGTCACCTCGCCCGGTGGCACCACGGCGGCGGCGCTCGCGGTGCTGATGCCGGAATTGACCGGGCTGATGACACGGGCGGTCAAGGCGGCGGCGGATCGGGGGCGGGAGCTGGGCCGATGACGATCAGCTATGACGATTTCCAGAAGGTCGATATCCGCGTGGGCCGCATCACCCGCGCCGAACCCTACCCCGAGGCGCGCAAACCCGCCATCAAGCTTTGGGTCGATTTCGGGGGAGAGATCGGCGAGAAACGCTCCTCGGCCCAGATCACCCGGCACTACACGCCAGAGGGGTTGATCGGACGGCAGGTTCTGGCAGTGGTGAACTTTCCGCCGCGCCAGATCGGCAAGGTGATGTCCGAGGTGCTGGTTCTGGGCGTGCCGGATGCAGAGGGCGAGGTGGTGCTGATCGTGCCGGGGCACGAGGTTCCGCTTGGGGGGAGGCTTTACTGAATGAAACTGCTGATCACACGCACCATGCCCGACCGGGTGCTGGCGGCCGCGCGTGCGCGGTTCGATGTCACGGTGCGCGCGACGGAATCGGGGGTGCTGTCGCCCGCCGAACTGCGTGCCTCGCTGCGCGACTATGACGTGGTGATGCCCACGCTGGGCGATCGCTATCAGGCCGATGTCTTTGCCGATGTGTCTGCGCCCCGGGCGCGACTCTTGGCGAATTTCGGGGTGGGCTACAACCATATCGACGTCGAAGCCGCGCGTGCGGCAGGCGTGGCCGTCACCAACACCCCCGGCGCGGTGACCGATGCCACGGCCGATATCGCGCTGGCGCTGATCCTGATGACGGCGCGGCGGCTGGGCGAGGGCGAGCGCATCCTGCGCGCGGGCAACTGGCAGGGCTGGGGTCCGACGCAGATGCTGGGCACCCATGTCAGCGGCAAGTCGGTGGGGATCATCGGCATGGGGCGCATCGGCAAGGCCATCGCCCGGCGCTGCCATTTCGGCTTTGGGATGGAGGTGGCGTTCCACAACCGATCGCCCGTGGCCGATGCCGGGGTTCCGGCCCGGCAGGTGCCGATGGAAGAGGCGATGGCGCAGGATTTCGTCGTGGTGGCCGTGCCGGGGGGCAAGGCCACCCATCACCTGATCGGCCCCGCCGCCTTTGCCGCGATGAAGCCCACAGGCATCTTCATCAACATCGCGCGCGGCGATGTGGTGAACGAAGGCGCGCTGATCGCCGCGCTGGCCGAGGGTCGCATCGCGGGGGCGGGCCTGGATGTCTATGAGTTCGAACCATCGGTCCCGCCTGCGCTGATGGCGATGGAGAATGTCACGCTGCTGCCCCATCTGGGGACGGCTGCGCTGGAGGTGCGCGAAAACATGGGGATGATGGCGGTGGATAACCTCATCGCCCATCTGGAGGGGCGCGAACTGCCCAACCGCGTGGGGTGAGGAAGGGGGGCGATTTCTGCACGCAAGTTTCGCATCGGAAAATGCACGCATTTTCCGGCGCGACATTAGCGTTCAAATTTCGCTTTCGCAGGGGGTATCCGTGATCCTGTCCCGCGGGCGGCGTTACCTGTTCATCCATATCCCCAAGACGGGCGGGACAGCGCTGACGCTGGCGCTGGAGGCGCGCGCCATGAAGGACGACATCCTGATCGGCGACACGCCCAAGGCCCGCGCGCGGCGGGGGCGGCTGGCGGGGCTTTCCGCCAGGGGGCGGTTGTGGAAACATTCCACGCTGGCCGATCTCGACGGGCTGCTGTCCCCTGACGAGCTTGAGACGTTTTTCATCCTGACCCTCGTGCGCAATCCATGGGACCGGATGGTCAGCTATTACCACTGGCTGCGCGGCCAATCCTTTGCGCATCCGGCGGTGGCGCTGGCCAAGGCGACCGGGTTCAGCGCGTTCCTCAACCATCCTGACACGCAGGCTGCCTTTGCCGCATGGCCCTATGCCGCCTATCTGCGCGACGGGCAGGGGCGGGATCGCGCCACGCTCTATGCCCGGCTGGAACGGCTGGGCGAAGACCTGACCGAATTCGAGGCGCATCTGGGCTTCCGCCTGACCCCGCTGCCGCGTGCCAATGACAGCGCCCGCGCGCGCGACTGGCGCCCCTATTACAGCGACGGCGATGCCGCGCTGGTGGCCCGCCTCTGCGCGGCGGACATCGCGCGCTTCGGATACGGCTTCGATTCGGCCTGACTGTCCCCGTATTGGACACAATCAATCGCGCAAATGCCTGTCTTTCGCCCTTTCGGCGACAAAACCGCCCCGCAGGGTGCAGGCTGTCGACCCTTGGACGAAAGCAGGTTCCGTGCAGTCATCAGTATCCCCCCTTGGTGCGGCAGTTCCGTCCATCCTTGTGGACGGGCTGCCTGCATCCCACGCGCTCGCCACGCCGGATGGCTGGGTCGAGGCAGGCGATCTGGAACCGGGCGATCCCGTCTTCACCTTCGAACAGGGCGAGATGCCGGTGGCGGCCGTTTTCCGCTCGGCCCAGGCGCGGAATGTGCCGCCTGCCTTCTGGCCGGTCCTTCTGCCCACCGGCGCGATGGACAATGACCACCCGGTGGAACTTCTGCCCGCGCAGATGGTCATGCTCGAATCCGAATGGGCGGAAGACGCCTATGGCGAGGCCTTCGTGATGGTCCCCGCGCTGGCGCTTCTGGGCTGGAACGGTATCACCCGCCGCCCCCCGCGCGAGGTGGAGATCGTGCATCTGCAATTCGATACGCCGCAGGTCGTCTTTGCCGGGCGCTGCCTTCTTCTGGGCTGTGGCGGAACCGGGGCCATGGCGGCGAACCTGTTCCGCGCGCAGGGCCTGATGACGCTGGGATTGAAAGAGGCCCGCCAACTGGTGGCGGGCCTGATCGCCGAAGGCGAACGCGCGCGTTTCCTGCCGCCTGATCAGGCGGCGCCGCCTTACGCGGCCTTCGCGCCCGCGCCGCTGCTGTAGAAGGTCGCACCCTTCGCCGCCATGTCGCGCAGCATCTGCGGCGCGGCAAAGCGCGCGCCATGGGTGGCGGTCAGCGCATCGCAGATCTCTACCGCCCGTGCCGCGCCGATGATGTCGAGCCAGCCGAACGGCCCGCCCGACCACGGCGCAAAGCCCCAGCCGAGGATCGCGCCCACGTCGCCTTCGCGGATATCGGTCAGCACGCCATCCTCCAGCGCGCGCACGGCCTCCAGCACTTGCGCCATCAGCAGGCGGTGCTGGACGGTGGTCAGATCGGGTTGCGCATCGGCGACGGGGTATTGCGCGGCCAAGCCCTCCCACAGCCCCTCGCGCTTGCCGGCTGCGTCATAGGCGTAGAAACCCGCATTGGATTTCTTGCCCAGCCGCCCCTGATCGGCCATCCAGAACAGCACCACATCCACCGCGCCATCCGGGTAGGCATCGCCCATCGCCGCCTTCGTCGCCTTGGCGATCTTCACCCCAAGGTCGATCGAGGTTTCGTCCACCAACTGCAGCGGCCCCAGCGGCATCCCCACCAGCTTGGCCGCATTTTCCACCAGCGCGGGTTCCACCCCTTCGGCCACCATGCGGATGCCTTCGTTGATATAGGGGATGATGCAGCGGTTGGCATAGAAGAACCGCGCATCGTTCACCACGATGGGCGTCTTGCGGATTTGGCGGACGTAATCGAGCGCCTTGGCCACGGCCACATCGCCGGTTTCTTTGCCCCGGATGATTTCCACCAGCATCATCTTGTCGACGGGCGAAAAGAAATGGATGCCGATGAAATCCGCAGGCCGCGCGCTGGCGCGGGCCAGCGACGAGATGGGCAGGGTAGAGGTGTTGGTGGCGAAGATGCAGCCTTCACCCACCACCGCCTCGACCTTTGCCGTCACCTCGGCCTTCACCTTCGGGTCTTCGAACACCGCCTCCACGATCAGGTCACAGCCTGCCAGCGCGGCGTAGTCGGTGGTGGCATGGATGCGGGCCAGCACCTCGGCCTTCTTCTCGGGCGTCACCTTGCGGCGCTGGATGCCCTTGTCGAGCAGGCCTTCGGAATAGGCCTTGCCCTTGTCGGCGGCCTCTTGCGCGGCGTCGATCAGCACCACCTCGATGCCTGCATTGGCGCTGACATAGGCGATGCCCGCCCCCATCATGCCCGCGCCGATCACCCCCACCTTCTTGACCGTCTGATCATCCACCTTCGGCCGGTTCGCACCCTTTTCCAGCGCCTCCTTGTTGATGAACAAGGACCGGATCATCGCGGTGGAAGACGGGTTCATCAGAACGGAGGTGAAATGCCGCGCCTCGATCTTCAGCGCCGTGTCAAAGGGCACCAGCGCCCCTTCATACACCGCCGACAGCAGGGCCTTCGCCGCCGGATAGACCCCCATGGTCTTGCCATGCACCATGGCGGATGCGCCGACAAAGGTCATGAACCCCGCCGGATGATAGGGCGCGCCGCCGGGCATCTTGAAACCCTTGTCATCCCAAGGCTTTACCAGATCGGCCTCCTTGGCCGACCGGACCCAGTCCTTCGCCCGCGCCAGCAACTCCTCAGCCGGGACAACCTCATCCACCAGCCCCGCCGCCTTGGCGGATTTCGGATCGGAAAGCTTGCCTTCCAGCAGGTAGGGCGCAGCCATCATCGCCCCCATCTTGCGCACAAGGCGGGTGGTGCCACCCGCGCCGGGGAAGATGCCCACCATGATTTCCGGCAGGCCGATCTTGGCCTTGGGGTTGTCGGCGGCGATGATCCGGTGGCAGGCCAGCGGCAGTTCGTACCCGATCCCCAGCGCCGTGCCGGGAAGGGCGGCGACGATGGGCTTGCCGCCCTTCTTCGTCTTGGGGTCCATGCCTGCGCGTTCGATCTTGCGCAGAACGCTGTGCATCTGCATCACGCCCGCGAAAATCGCCTCGGCCCCGCCCGCCCGCATCTGCGCGATCACGTTCAGGTCCATCCCGCCCGCGAAATCCTTCTTTCCGCTGGTCAGGATCACACCCTTCACCGCAGGGTCGGCCAGCGCCTTGTCGATCAGGCTGTCCAGCAGGGCGAAGGCCTCGGTCGACATCACATTCATCGACTTGGCCTTCACGTCCCAAGTGATCGTGGCGACGCCATCGGCATCAAGGGTCATGGTGAAATCGGTCATTTGCTCTCTCCAGTCGGATAGGGGGTGCCGTCGCGGTGCAGATAGCGGCGCGTGGCCCCATCCTTTTCCGTGATCAGGTCATGGTCTGTGTAATGCACGCGGTCACGCGCCAGCCGCGTGCCGATTACGATGTAACGCGCAGGCTCTGCCCCGCGATTGTCCAGCCGATGGCCCACGGGATGCCCGGCAGGCCAGCAGGCCACATCACCCGCGTTGAGGGGGGCTTCGGCATCCTCGACAAGGACCACCTCGCCCTCCAGCATCAGGATCATCTCATCCTCGGCCTCGTGCCAATGCCGGTGGCCGGACCGGGACCCGGGCGGCAACTCCTCGACAAAGCAGCCGAACTGCGTGATCCCGCCCGGATCAGAGATCAGGCGATAACGATAATGGCCGGGGCCTGCCCCAAGGATGGGATGGGTCGGGTTGTCCTCCTGCCAGTCGGGTAGGGCGATCAACCCCTTCGGATGCCCCTCCGGCGGCGGGGGCGGCAGGGTTTCATCCTGCGGCAGGGCCTCAAAAGCCGCGCCATCCTTGCGGGTGAAGGTCGCCGTCGCCCCGTCGATGGTGCAGACCAGATCGACATCCGAATAGGTCCCCACCTCGCGCGCGGCCTTGGTGCCGACCACAAGGAAGGTCGCCGGGGCGTCGGTCAGGTTCACGAAATGATGCCCGTCCGCCACGCCCGCCGGAAAGCAGGCCGCATCGCCCCGCCGCATCACGGCAGACCCTGCATCCTGCACCAGCGTGCATGCGCCCGACAGGACCACCACCACCTCATCCTCCGCCGCGTGCCAATGTCGGAGCGAAGACAGCGCGCCGGGGTTCAGCGTCACCAGATTGGCACCGAACTGCGTGATCCCCCCCGCCTGCGCCAGCCGCAGCGACGACCGCCCCGCCATCATCGCCGCAAAGGGCGCGGGATAGATCGACCCGGTCTTCACCGTCACGGCAGCGAGGTCCAGCTTCGGCATCACACCCGCTCGATGATCGTGGCAGCGCCCATGCCGGACGCGATGCACAGCGTGGCGAGGCCAACCCCCTTGCCCGTGCGCTCCAGCTCATCCAGCAGGGTGCCGATGATGATCGCCCCTGTCGCGCCCAGCGGATGCCCCATGGCGATGGACCCGCCATTGGGGTTCACCTTCGCCGGATCCACGTCGAAGGCCTGCAGGAAGCGCAGCACGACCGAGGCAAAGGCCTCATTCACCTCGAACAGGTCGATGTCCGAAATCGCCATGCCGTGATCCTTCAGGATCTTTTCCGTCACCGGCACCGGCCCGGTCAGCATGATGGTGGGATCGGTCCCGATCTTGGCCGTGGCCCGGATGCGCGCGCGGGGCTTCAACCCATGGGCGCGCCCGAATTCCGCATTGCCGATCAGCACGGCGGCAGCCCCGTCCACGATACCGCTGGAGTTCCCGGCATGGTGGATATGCTCGATCCGCTCCAGATGCGGGTATTTCATCAGGGCAATCTTGTCGAAGCCGGGCATCACCTCGCCCATCTCCTTGAAGCTGGGCTTCAGCGCGCCAAGGCTCTGCATATCCGTGCCGGGGCGCATGTACTCGTCATGGCTCAGGATCGGCAGGCCATTCTGATCATGGATGGTGATGACAGATTTCGCAAACCGCCCGTCCTTCCACGCCTCTGCCGCGCGGCGCTGCGATTCCACGGCCAGCGCATCGGCCATCTCGCGGGTAAAGCCGTATTCCGTGGCGATGATGTCGGCGCTGATCCCCTGCGGGACGAAATAGGTCTTCATCGCAAGGCTGGGGTCCACCGCAATCGCAGCCCCATCGCTGCCCATGGCAACGCGGCCCATCATCTCCACCCCGCCCGCGATATAGGCGGCACCCGCGCCGCCCTTCACCTGATTGGCGGCAAGGTTCACCGCCTCCATGCCGCTGGCGCAAAAGCGGTTGATGGCAAGCCCCGGGATCGACTGGTCAAGCTCTGACGCCAGCACCGCCGACCGGGCAAGGCAACCACCCTGCTCACCCACCTGGGTGACATTGCCCCAGATCACATCTTCCACCGCATGGCCCTCAAGCCCGTTGCGATCCTTGATCGCGTTCAGCACCCGGGCCGACAACGCGACCGAGGTCAGCTCGTGCAGGGCCCCATCCGCGCGGCCCTTGCCGCGGGGGGAACGGACGGTGTCATAGATATAGGCATCGGTCATCATCGTCTCCTTCATGCCCGGTCCGAAGGGTTTCCGGGCATCATGTCATAGGGATGCGCCCAGCCGGGCAGGGCAGCGATGCCCTGCAGCCAGCGGTCGATATGGGGCCAGTCCCTGCGGTCAAAGCCGTAGGGTTCGGGGTAGTACAGGTATCCGCAGCAGGACAGATCGGCGATGCTGGGGCCATCGCCCACGATCCAGTCACGCCCGGCAAGGTGATCGTTCAGCACCGTAAAGGCCGCCCTCAGACGCCCCTGCAGAAAGGGGATCACCCCGTCAGGCCGCTTTTCGGGGGGCAGGAAGTTCGACAGGAACCGCGTCGTCCCGATCTGGGTGGACAGCTTGTGATTGTCCCAGAACAGCCAGCGCAGGATCTCGCGCCGCTCCGCCGCCGACCGCCCGCCGAAGCGTCCGGTCTTGGAACTGATGTAATCGAGGATCACGCCCGATTGCGACAGCGTCACATCCCCGTCCACCAGCACCGGCACCTCACCCATCGGATTGATCGCCCGGAACTCCGGGCTCCGGGCGCCCCCGTTGAAGAAATCGACAAAGACCGGCGTCCAGTCCGTTTCGCTCAGGGTCAGCGCCAGCGCGCATTTGTAGGCGTTCCCGCTTTCGCCGAAACAGTACAGCTTCATGGTCTTACGGCCCTCCCAGACCACCCCCCCGGGGGCTTCACCCCCGGACCCCCAGGGTATTTTCGCCAAGATGAAGCAACTTTTCCTTAATCTTTAAGCGTCAGAACCATCCACGCGGTACAGGCTGGGGAGCCGATGACCGCCCAAGGTGAAGCGCTGCATTCCGCCCGACGGCTAGCCAAACCCTGGGCACGGGATGCAGCGTGACCCTGCTGCTTCATCTTGGCCCAAATACCCAACTCCGCCCTTTCCCCCCGCACTACCGCTTCCGGTCTTCCAGCTCCGAATTGAACAGCCGCAGCCGATGCGTCAGGTTTTCACTGTTCATCACAGAGTCGAAATTCTCGAACAGGAACGACAGCGCCTCGCCCTCATCCAGCCCGGCCTCTGCCGCGAAACGCTTCAGCTTGCGATAGCCATCCTCCGTCATGGCGACGGGGAAGCGGCGGGTCAGGCGAAAGCGTTTGGGCATCGGACAATCCTCAGGTCAGGGTAGGGGGGGCTGAATTTTCGCAGGAAATTCGTTGCCCCCCCAACCTTAGAACGCCTCGGCCCGCAGCGCCATCACCGGATCGGCCCCGCTTTCGATCCGCGCCAGATGCATGGCGCAGGCGGGCAGTTGGCGGGCCATGTAGTAGCGGCCCGTGGCGATCTTGGCCTCGTAGAAATCCCGGTCGGCGGCGCCTGCATCCAGCGCGGCATAGGCCGCCTTGGCCATCTTCGCCCACATCAGCCCAAGGCAGACATGCCCCATCAGATGCATGAAATCATAGCTGCCCGACAGCGCGGCATTGGGGTTCTTCATGCCGTTCTGCATGAAATACATCCCCGCCCCCTGCATCGCCTTGGACGCGGCCTTCAGCGGGTCGAGGAAGCCGGCCTTCAGCCGCGCGTCCCCTTCGTTTTCCTTCAGGAAGGTCTTCACCATCTCGAAGAAGGCCATCACATGCTTGCCGCCATCGGCGGCCAGCTTGCGCGCCACCAGATCGAGCGCCTGGATCCCGTTCGCGCCTTCATAGATCATGGCGATCCGGGCATCGCGGGCGAATTGGGACATGCCCCATTCCTCGATATAGCCATGCCCGCCATAGACCTGCTGCGCCGCCACGGCGACGTCAAAGCCCTTGTCGGTCTGAAAACCCTTGATCACCGGGGTCAGCAGCGAGATGAGGCCTTCGGCAGAGGCATCGCCCGTGCGGTGCGCGCGGTCGATCAGCGAGGCGCCCCAGAAGGTGAAGGCCCGCGCGCCTTCGACGAAACTTTTCTGATCCATCAGGTTGCGGCGGATGTCGGGATGCACGATCAGCGGATCGGCCGGCCCCTCGGGGTTCTTCACGCCGGTCACATCGCGGCCCTGCAGGCGGTCCTTGGCATAGGCCAGCGCGTTCTGATAGGCGGCTTCTGCCACCGCATAGCCCTGCACGCCCACGCCGATCCGCGCTTCGTTCATCATCGTGAACATGGCGCGCATGCCCTTATGCAGATCGCCCAAGAGATAGCCCGTCGCGCCGTCATAGTTCATCACGCAGGTGGCGTTGCCGTGAATGCCCATCTTCTCTTCGATCTTGCCCACCGACAGCGCGTTGCGCTGCCCGAGCGAGCCATCCGCGTTCACAAGGAACTTCGGCACGATGAACAGCGAGATGCCCTTCGTCCCCTCACCCCCGCCCGGCGCCTTGGCCAGCACGAGGTGGATGATGTTCTCGGCCATGTCATGTTCGCCCGCCGAGATGAAGATCTTCTGCCCGGTGATCTTGTAGCTGCCATCCGCCTGCGGTTCGGCCTTGGTGCGCATCAGGCCAAGGTCCGTACCGCAATGCGGCTCGGTCAGGTTCATCGTGCCGGTCCAGTCGCAGGACACCATCTTCGGCAGATAGGTCGCCTTCTGCTCTGCCGTGCCATGGGCATGGATGGCCGAATAGGCGCCATGCGTCAGGCCCTGATACATGTTCAGCGCCATGTTGGCCGACACGAGGATCTCGCCCACCGCCGTGCCCATCAGATAGGGCAGGCCCTGCCCGCCATATTCGGGATCGCAGTCGAGCGCGGTCCACCCGCCTTCGCGCAGCTGATCGAAGGCCGCCTTGAATCCTGCAGGCGTGCGGACCACGCCATTCTCCAGACGGCAGCCTTCCCGGTCGCCCACCGCGTTCAGGGGCGCCAGCACGTCCGTTGCCAGCTTGCCCGCCTCTTCCAGAACGGCGGCGGTAAACCCTGCATCCAGATCGGCATAGCCGGGGATGTCGGATCCGGTGATCTGCAGCACGTCATGCAGGACGAACTGCATGTCTTTCACGGGGGCGGTGTAGCTGGGCATCTTCGGTCTCCTCCGGTCGTCAAATGCGGGCGATAGGGTGGGTCGGTCGCGGCTATTCCGCGGCCTTCTGGAACGCGGCGAGCATGCCTTCGCCCCAGGCGATCTGGTCTTGCAGTTCTGCGATGGCCTCATCCAGTTCGGCGCGCTGGCGCTGCATCTGGGCAAGCCGCTCCTGCGCCACCTCGAAGGTGCGGCGCAGCTGCGCCTCCTGCTGGCGGCCATCGCGATCATACATGTCGAGAAGCTGGCGGATATCCTCCAGCGAGAAGCCGAACCGCTTGCCGCGCAGGATCAGTTTCAGCCGCGCGCGGTCGCGATAGGTATAGAACCGCGCGGTGCCGCGCCGGATCGGCGACAGCAGTTCCTTGGCCTCGTAGAACCGCAGGGTGCGCGGCGTCACCTCGAAGGCGGCGCACATCTCGCGGATCGTCAGCAGATCTTCCTTGGCAGTCTTTGGGGCAGTCATCGGTCCACTCGTCTGGCATCAGGGATGCCCGGAATCTGGTGAAGTTCCTTGATCTTACCAGACGCGTTGACGTGAACGTAAACGTAACGTCGCGTCACGGCGGCGCGTGACGCAGGGTTTCGGGCGGGGGGTTACGCCTCGGGCAGCTTCGACAATTCTTCGACTGCCGTCTCGCGCAGCGCGCGCAGATCGGTGATCGAGGCCTGTATCTCCTCGGCCTGTGCGCCCAATGCGGCAAGCTGCCGGTCGGCCAGTTGCAGCCATGCCTCAAGCTGCGGGCGCGTGCCCTTCTGGCGGTAGATCAGCAGCCATTGCCGGATCTCTTCAAGGCTGAAGCCGAACCGCCGCCCGCGCAGGATCAGGGTCATCCGCGCCACCTCGCGCGGGCCATAGAACCGCGCCCGGCCTTCCTTTTCGGGCTGGAGCAGTTCGATATATTCATAATAGCGCAGCGTGCGCGGGGTCACATCGAACCGTGCGCACATCTCTTTGAAGCTGAGGCGGGTCTCGGACATTGGCGAACTCCTGACTGGGTCAGCATAGGGCCAAGCGGGGCCGTCGTGCAATCAAACCGTGACCTCAGGGCAGGTCTTGCGCATCCCGGGCGGGGCGCGGTTAATGGGGACGAAAGGGGTTTGTCCATGACTGACGTTACGGCAGAACAGGTGATGGCGATCGCCCGCCGCTTCATCGAGGCGATCCCCCATTCCCGCGCCTTGGGGATGCAGCTTGCAAGCCTCGGCGCGGGGCAGGTGGTGATGACGATGCCCTATGACGCGCGCTTCGTGGGCGATCCGGCGACGGGGGTGCTGCATGGCGGGGCGGTGTCGGCGCTGATGGATACGGCCAGCGGGGCGGCGGTAATGTCCCACCCGTCCGCGCCCGCCTCCACCGCCACGCTGGACCTCAGGATCGACTATTTCCGTGCCGCCACCCCGGGCCAGACCATCACCGCCCGGGCGGAATGTTACCACGTCACCCGGTCGGTCGCCTTTGTTCGCGTCACCGCCACGGATGACGATGAAACCCGCCCCGTGGCCGCCGCCACCGGGGCCTTCACCATCGACCGGCCCAAGGGGGGGAAATGACGCGCCCGAAACCCGAACCCGTGCAGGTGGTCAAGCAGCGCCGCGACGGCGCGCTGCGGGCGCTTTTGTCCGGGGTGCCGTATATCCAGTATCTCGGCATCCAGTTCGACCGCCGGGGGGATGAGCTGACCGCGATCCTGCCCTTTGATGAAAAGCTGATCGGCAACCCCGCGCTGCCCGCCCTGCATGGCGGGGTGACGGCGGCCTTTCTGGAAGTGGCGGCGATCATCGAACTGTCCTGGTCGCTTCTGTGGGAAGAGATGGAGGCGGGCCAGTTGGATCCCGCCGCCATCGCCGAGATGCCCCTGCGCCTGCCCAAGACCATCGACTTCACGGTGGATTACCTGCGCACCGGCCTGCCGCGCGATGCCTATGCCCGCGCGCGGGTCAACCGATCGGGGCGCCGCTACGCCTCGGTGCATGTCGAGGCATGGCAGGACAACCGCGCCCGGCTCTTCGCGCAAGGCACGGGGCATTTCCTGATGCCCGAAGCGTAGGGGATCCCTCACGCCGGGTGGTGCTGGCCTGCGTCCTTGGTGGGCCACACCTCCAAGAGCCCGCACAGGATCACCAGCGCGCCGCCCACCATCTCGGCTGTCGACAGCGCCTCGCCCGCGAAGATCGCCGCCGTGATCGCGCCAAGGACCACTTCGGTCATCAGCAGGATGCCCACCCGCGCCGGATCAAGGCGCACCGCCGCCCACATCAGCGCCGCGATGGACAGCCCCCACCACAGCCCGCCCGTCACCGCCACACCCAGCGCCACGGCGGCTGCATCGCCCGCCGCCACGCGGGGCAGGGGTTCCAGAAACGGCGCGAACAGAAGCGAAGTCACCGCTGCGCCAAGCGCGAACAGAAACGCCGCCGGGGCGGGGGCCAGATCCGACTTCAGCCGCATCCCCGCCGTGGCGAAGGCCCAGATCAGCCCGCCCACAAAGGCCATCCATTCCCCAAGGTTGCGCGGCACGGGCAGGCCGCCATCCCCGCCCAGCATGATGAACAGGCCCACAAGCCCCACCGCGATGGCCACCAGCCGCAACCGGGGCACCTTCCAGCCCAACAGGAACCGCGCGATCAGCACGCTCCAAACCGGGCTGAAGAACCACAACAGCACGACCAGCGCGACCTTGCCGTAAAGAAACCCGATGGAATACAGCGCAAAGGCCGCCCCGCCCATGGCGATGGAAATCATGCCCAACCGGTTCGCCCCGCCGAGGGCCGCCCGCCCGCGCCACACGAACGGCAACAGAAACAGCATCGCCGCCAGCGTGATCGCGCCCGTCCCCCACGCGCCGTCCAGCCCCTTATCGGCGATGGCGCGCACGGGATACCAGTAGATCCCCCAGATCACGCCCGTGATCAGCACGATGGCAGAGGCGAGATAGGTGATGCGCATGGGTCATGTCCGAAGCGGCGTATCCGTCGCCACATCTTGCGGCGGACCCTCCGGGAAAGGCAAGCGCCCGCCCGCCTTTCCCCCGGGGCGCGTCACAGCCCCCCGTCAACTCGCCAGCGCAAGCCGCCCCCGCGACATGGGGCAGCCGCGCGCGGCCGCCTCCCCAAGTTTGGGTGCCTTGGATTTGCCCTCTGCCGCGCCGCTGCCGATATCGCCCGCAAGGCCCGACAAGCGCAGCACAGTGGTGTTGATCTCTTCCACCGCCGTGGCCTGTTCCACCGACGTATCGGCGATCGAGGCGACCAATCCCCCCGTCTCCTGAATCTCGGGCACCAGTTGGGCCAGCGTCCCCGCCGCCGACCGCGCCGCGCGCAGGCTGCCCGCCGTGGCTGCGTCAATCTCCGCCGCTGCCTCTGCCGACCGTTCGGCCAGACGGCGCACCTCGGTCGCCACCACGGCAAAGCCCGCACCCTGCGCGCCCGCCCGCGCCGCCTCGACCGCCGCGTTCAGCGCCAACAGGTCGGTCTGCCGGGCGATCTCTCGCACCACCTTGATGCGGGTGGCGATCTCTTCCATGGCCAGCATGGTGGACTGCACCGCCGCGCCCCCGGCCACCGCGTTTTCCGACACGCGCAGCGCCGCCCCCTTGGTGGCCTGCGCGGCATTGGCGTTTTCCTTGATGCTGGCCGACAACTCCTCGATCGTGGCCGACACTTCCGTCACCGATTCCGCCAGCGTGTCCGCGATCTCGCGCTCCTTGTCGACCTTGGCGCGGCGCTCGGCATCCAGCGCCTCGAAATAGGTGGAAATGCCGTAATCCATATCCAGCATCGCCAGCCGGAAATAGATCGACAGCACCCGCGTCGCCTGCGCGCTGCGCCGCCCGGCAAACAGGCCGGACCCCAGAAGCCGGGGCAGGAAATCCTCGATGATGCCGCGGAAGATCAGCGAATAGCTGTCCATGTACCACCGCGGCTCCAGCCCGATCCGCGCATGGATGCGCCCGATCCGGGTGACGCGGGTGACATAATCCGCATCAATCCGGCCTGAGGTGAGCATCCCCCAATGCTGCATCTGCAATTCCTTGGCCCGCTCCGCATGGGCCACGTCGCGGAAGAACTGCGCCGTCGTCGCGGTGTTCAGGATCGTCTCATAGGCCCGGTCCAGGATCGGCCCCAGCGCCGCCATCAGCGCAGGGGAATGATGGCCCGCCAGCGCAAGGTCATCCCCCGTCAATCCCAGATAGTCCAGCCGTTCTTGCAGATCCGGTGTCATGTTCATCGCGTCCTTCCATCCGTCGGATTGCCGTTCAGATGGGGCAACGGGCGCGCTTGGGACTGCCTTAGGGAAAGGCAAGGATGAAACACGAAAAGTGAATATGATGACTTTGGGATATCCCTATTCGCACCCTGACATCACCGTCATCCGGCCTTGCGCTGCGCCATGATCCAGTCCCGCAAGCCCGGGATGTCATAGGCGATGCGCCAGGTGTTGATGTGATTTGCGGCGGGGGTGTCCTGCTGCCCGGCAGGCACCACCGTGCCTTGCTGCAGCACCGTGTAGTTCACCGTACGGCCAAGCGCCGCCTGCGCGGCCAGAGGGGCGGTGAAATCCGTCAGCCTGCCATCCCAGACGGCACGGGAATAGGCGGTCCCTTCCGCTGCGATCACCTCCATGATCGCGTTCTGCCCCGGAAAGGCCTTCGCGTCGCCCTCCGCCACCACAACCCACAGCTTCTGCCGCGCCAGTGGCGCCACAACGGCGCTGTCCCACTGGCAGGCCACAAGGAACCCGGCCGCAAAAAGATCGGGCTTACGGATCATCATCGCGATCGACAACATCCCCCCGCCGGATTGGCCGGTCGTATAGATGCGCCCGCGATCGACGGGATGGCTGGAGGCGATCTGTTCGACAAGGTTCAGCGTCGTCTCGAGAAGGACCGACGTGGCGGAAGCGTCATCCACGGTCTGCTCCGCATATTGCGGGGCCAGCACGATGGCGGGATGGCGCGCCTGATCTTCCGCGCTCGCCCAGGAGACCGCGCCCAGACCCTGAACCAGCGTGGTATCCACCACGGGGGACGTGTTGCCCGCATCATGCAGGAACAGCACAAGCGGCAGCGGCCCCGTGGCGCCCTTCGGAACATACAGGTTGTAGGCCAGCCACCTGCCCGTCGCCGGATCGT
The DNA here is from genome assembly GCF_009908315.1 of Paragemmobacter ruber. Taxonomy (GTDB): domain Bacteria; phylum Pseudomonadota; class Alphaproteobacteria; order Rhodobacterales; family Rhodobacteraceae; genus Paragemmobacter; species Paragemmobacter ruber. The sequence goes on along the minus strand of NZ_JAAATW010000001.1, from coordinate 840,099 downwards.
CGAAGATCGCCTGTTCGAACCCGTCCACCACCGGATCCATCGCTGCATCCGTCGGGATCGACCGGGGGATCGTGTTGAAATCGGGGGGGCCGCCTTGGGGGGCGCCCGCAGCCTTCGGGGTGATCGTCACCGTCACGGACGCAGGACGCCGCGTCGTCCTCCGCCCGTCGGATATGATCAACGCGGCCCCGGCATCCTCGGGCGACAGGTCCAGTGTGATCCATGATCCTGCCGGATCCGCGATCCCGGGGGCCGATGCGGCATAGACGCGCGTGATGGTCCGCCCGTCCACGCTGTAGAGCGACGGATCCAGCGCCGCATCCGCAACGGGGCGGTCTTGCGCGATCGCGACGCCCACCAAGCGTTGCCCCGCGCCATAGACCCGGGTGATCGCCGTGGCACCAAGGATGTTGGGCACCTCCGCCATGGCGGGCAGACGCGCCGCGACCGTCAGGCCGAAGGTCGAAAGAAGAAAGGTCCGGCGGTGCATGTCATGTCTCCGAAATCGTCCGGGCATGATACGCCGTCGGGTCGGTGTTCCGTCGCCCGCCCGCGCAATTGCCTGCCCGCGAACTGACCGCCCCCCCGGTCTTGTCCCTGCGGGGAGCGGGAAGGGGAACCCTGCCACCCTGTGCCGCCAGCGGCGGCGGATCCCCGGGTCACGCAGGCGGCCATGCAATAGCCGCCGCTCCTCCCTGCCGCCCCTCGCGGCCTCCCTTCTCGGCCTCGGCGTCCCTTGGCGCCGCCTTGCCCCCCGATGTCCCCTTTCCCCCGCCTGCGCCTTCGGCCACACTCCCGCCGACCATGACCGCGCTCACCCATACCCGCCTGCTGAAGATTGCCGCGCCCATCGTGCTGTCCAACGCCACGATCCCGCTTCTGGGCGCGGTGGATACGGGCGTGGTGGGGCAGATGGGGCAGGCGGCCCCCATCGGGGCGGTGGGTGTGGGATCGGTGATCCTTGTTTCGCTCTACTGGGTGTTCTCCTTCCTGCGCATGGGCACCTCGGGCCTTGCGGCACAGGCCCATGGCGCGGGCGACGGGGCCGAGCGCGGCGCGATCCTGCTGCGCGCGCTGATGATCGGCGCGGCGGCGGGGCTGGTCTTCATCGCGGCGCAGGGCGTTTTGTTCCGCGCCGCCCTCGCCCTCGCCCCGGCGGGGGAAGAGGTGGAAACGCTGGCCCGCCAATACCTTGCAATCCGCATCTGGGGCGCACCCGCCACCATTGCCGCCTATGCCGTGACCGGCTGGCTGATCGCGGTGGAGCGCACCCGCGCGGTGCTGTTGCTGCAGCTCTGGATCAACGGGGTGAATGTCGGGCTTGATCTGTGGTTCGTCCTCGGCCTTGGCTGGGGGGTGGGGGGCGTGGCCACGGCCACGCTGATCGCGGAATGGACCGGCCTCGCGCTTGGCCTGTGGCTTTGCCGCGACGGGCTCATCCCGGTCTGGCGCGCGGCCCTCGCGCGGCTCTTGGACCGCGCCGCGCTGCGGGTGATGCTGGCGGTGAACCGCGACATCATGATCCGCTCGGACCTTCTGCAGGCCAGTTTCACCAGCTTTGTCTTTCTCAGCGCGCGGCAGGGCGATGCAACGCTGGCCGCCAATCAGGTGCTGCTGCAATTCCTGTCGATCACGGCTTACGCGCTGGACGGTTTTGCCTTCGCCGCCGAAACGCTGGTGGGGCAGGCGGTGGGGGCAAGGGCGCAAGCTGACCTGCGCCGCGCCGGGCGGCTGTCGATGCAATGGGGCTTTGGGGGCGCGGCCCTGCTGGCCGCCGCCTTCGCGCTGGCGGGACCTGCCATCATCGACCTGATGACCACCGCGCCCGAGGTGCGCGCCGAGGCGCGCCTCTTCCTGCCCTGGCTGGTGGCGGCCCCGCTGATCGGGGTCGCGTCGTGGATCTATGACGGCATCTTCATCGGTGCCACCCTGACGGCCGAGATGCGCCGCACCATGATGCTGTCGGTCGCGATCTATGCCGCAGCGCTGGCCATCCTGCCCCCGGTCCTTGGCAATCACGGCCTGTGGGCGGCGCTGATGGTGCTGAATGTCGCGCGGGGGATCAGCATGGCACGGCTGGCACCACGGGCCGAGGCGCGGGCCGAGGCGCGGGCGGTAACTTGACAACCTTGCCCCGGCGCGGCATCTGCACCGCCCTGCCCGCGCCGGAAAGAGCCCCGCGATGACCTACCGCCCCTATCCGATCCGCGCTCTTGCCGCGGTCTTTCTGGGCCTGCCGGGAGTGATCGCCCTGCCACTGCTGGCCCCGCTGCCGCCGGGCATTCCGCCCCTCGCGGTGATGGCCAACCCGGCCATCCTGCTGATCCTGATGGCATGTGCCGGGGCATGGGCCGCGCCGCGCGTTGGCCTGCGCTCGGCGGTGATCCTCGGCACGCCCCTGCCGTGGCGGGCGCTGGCGGTATGGGCAGGGGTGGGGCTGGCCGCAGGGCTTGGGGTGGCCATCCTCGACCACGCGACCGCACCCCTCTGGCCGCCGGACGGCGCGGCGACGCTGCGCGCGGACCGCGCGGTCGGTGATCTGGTGCTGGGTGTCCTCTATGGCGGGCTGACCGAAGAGGTGCTGCTCCGCTGGGGCGTTCTGTCGCTGATCTCGCTGGGGCTGGCTCGCTTCCTGCCGCGCGGCGCGGCGCTTTGGGGTGCGGTCGCGCTGGCGGCGCTGGCCTTCGCGCTGGCCCATCTGCCCGCGCTGGCGCTGACGGTGGACGCGCCGACCCCGCCGCTCCTCCTTCGCACGATCCTGTGGAACCTGCTGCTGGGCCTTGTCTACGGTGCGGCCCTGTTGCGCCACGGGCTGGAGGCGGCACTCCTCGCCCATGCCGCCACGCATCTGGGCTTTGCCCTGGCCGCGCTTTCACCCCTTGCAGCGGGGGCCAGCGCCTAGCGCCGCAGCACGGCAAAGCCGGCCGATGCTGCCCATCCCGCCCCGGCTGCCATCACCAGCGACAACAGCCCGTAGATCAGCGGCTGCTCCCGCGACAGGTTGAACAGCAGCCGCTCCAACCCCTCTTTGCGCACGCCCACCACCCGGTCCTGCGCATCCACCACCCGGCCTTCGCGCGTCAGGAAGATGCGCACGCGATACTCCCCCTCGGTCAGGTTCGCGGGCAGCACGATATCGGACCGGAACAGCGTCTGTTCGGTGAACTCCACCGCGCCCTGCAACACCATGTACCGGCTTTCGGCCTGCCGGATTCGCTGCATCGCGTCGATGAAATCGTCCGGCCCGCCATCCTCGGTCGCGGCACCCACCGCGCGGATGACGCGGGGCAGGGTGATGCGGTGGCGCAGATCCTCGGTCTCGGACAGCACCTGCCGCAACGGCCCCGTCGTCGCCACGGCGTAAAAGCTGGGCGCGGCATCCACCTCCACGGCCTCGGTGTTGATCCAGATGCCCGCGCGGCGGTCCTTCTTGCGGATCGTCACCGGGGTGGACGGCCCCTCCACCGTGATGATCACCTCGATCGGCCCCTCCGGCGCGGGCGCGTTGCGCTTGACCGCGCCGTAGACAAGGATCTCTGACCCGTCGAAATCCGCCGTGATCGACACGCGGTTCTGGCTCAGCCCCGCCACGATGCTTTCCACCGCCATGGCAGGCAGCGGCAAAAGCACCGGGGGCAGCAGCGCAAGGGCCAGCGCCAGCCACCTCATGGCAGCACCCCGGGCATGACCGAATAAAGCTCGGTCGGCCGGATCAGCAGATCCAGCGCGATCTTGATCGCCACCGCCAGCACCAGCAGCGCCAGCAGGATGCGCAATTGTTCCGCCTTCAGCCGCACGCCGATGGTGGTGCCGATCTGCGCCCCGATAACCCCCCCGGTGATCAGAAGCAGGGCCAGCAGGATATCCACTGTCTGGCTGGTCACCGCATGCATCAGCGTGGTGAAGGCGGTGACAAAGATGATCTGGAACAGCGAGGTGCCGACCACCACCTTCGTGGGCATCCCCAGCAGATAGATCATCGCAGGCACCATCACGAAGCCGCCGCCCACCCCCATGATCGCCGCCAGAAACCCCACCAGCGCCCCCACGCCGAGCGGTGGCAGCACGCTGATATAAAGTCCCGAGGCCCGGAATTTCATCTTCAGCGGCAGGCCATGCACCCATGTATGCACATGTGACCGCCGCACCGGCCCGCCCTGCTGCGACCGGAACCACGCGCGCAAGGATTCCTGCAGCATCATCGCCCCGATCAGCCCCAGAAACAGCACATAGGATAGCTGCACGAACAGATCGACCTGACCCAGCCGCGTCATCCACTGGAACACCGCGATCCCCACCGACGATCCGGCCATCCCGCCCACCAGCAGCACCGTCCCCATGCGGAAATCCACCGCCTTGCGCCGCATCTGCGCCAGCACGCCCGACACCGACGACGCCACCACCTGATTGGCGCCCGTGGCCACCGCCACCGCGGGCGGCACCCCGATGAAGAACAGCAGGGGCGTGATCAGGAACCCGCCCCCCACGCCGAACATCCCCGACAGGAAACCCACGATCCCGCCCAACCCCAAAAGGAGAAAGGCATTGACCGATACCTCGGCAATCGGAAGGTAAAGCTGCATGGGCGGGGCCGGGCTGGAAAGGCGGCGGTAAGAAAGGTGACAGTCAGGCCAAAGGGTTGCGCCCCTTTGGCCGCGATGTCAAACCCCGCACCGCCCTAGGCCATGTGTCGCAGGAAATGCCGCAGCACCCGTTCCAGTTTTGCCGCACCCAAGGGGGCCATGGCCTTGGTGTGTTCGTGGCTGATCTTCTCGTCCGACAGGCCCGCCGCCATGTTGGTGATGGTGGAAATCGCCGCCACCCGCAGGCCAAGGAAGCGCGCAAGGATCACCTCCGGCACGGTGGACATGCCCACCGCATCGCCCCCCAGCACGCGGATCGCGCGGATCTCGGCTGGTGTCTCGAAGGACGGGCCGGAATACCACGCATACACGCCCTCGGGCAGGGCCACGCCCTCTGCCTCGGCGCTGGCCTTCAGGGCCGCGCGCAGGGTGGGGTCATGAGCATCCCCCATCGGCACGAACCGCGCATCCGTGCGTTCCCCGATCAGGGGGTTCAGCCCGGAAAAGTTGATGTGATCCGACAACAGCATCAGATCGCCGGGCGCGATATCCGCCCGCAGGCTGCCCGCCGCATTGGTGGCAATCAGGCTGTCGGCCCCCAGCGCGCGCAGCAGTTCCAGCGCCGGGCGCATCGCCGCCGGGTTGCCGTTCTCATAGTAATGCTCGCGCGCGCCGAACACCGCCACGCGCACCCCTTCCAGATCACCGATCACAAGGTTCGGGTTATGCCCCGACACGCCCGCATGGGGAAATCCCGGCAGATCGGCGTAAGGGATTGCCACCCCCTCCACCGCGCCCGCCAGATGCCCCAGCCCGGACCCCAGGATCAGCCCCATCCGCACCGGCGCCGCGCCCGCGCGGGCGCGCACCAGATCGGCCAGCGCGGCAATATCGGCCTCAGCGTTCCTTGACATAGGGCTCGCCTCCTGCGCGCGGCGGAATGGCCTTGCCGACGAAACCCGCCAGTACCAGCACGGTCAGAACATAGGGCAGCGCATCGAGGAAGGGCACCGGCACCTTCACCTGCACCACCGCCTCTACCACGTCGGGCCGCAGCGCCAGCGCTTGGAAGAACCCGAACAGAAGGCAGGCCCACAGCGCCGCCACCGGGCGCCACTTGGCAAAGATCAGCGCCGCCAGCGCGATATAGCCCCGCCCTGCCGTCATCTCGCGCCCGAACCCGGCCTGCAGCGCGGTCGCCATATAGGCGCCCGCCAACCCGCAGAGGATGCCGGTGATCGCCACCGCGGCAAAGCGCAGGCCGACAACGGAAATCCCCGCCGTATCCACCGCCGCCGGGTTTTCCCCCACCGCCCGCAGCCGCAGCCCGAACCGCGTGCGGTACAGCACCCACCATGTCAGCGGCACCGTCGCCAGCGCCACATAAACCAGCAGGGGATGGCCCGAGATCACCTCGTAATACAGCGGCCCTAGCACCGGCACGCCCTGCAGTTCTTCCGCAAAGGGCAGGGTGATGGAAGAGAACCGCGCCTCCCCCGCAAGGGGTGGCGTCCGCCCCCCTTGCCCGAACAGCCGCTGCGCGATCAGCACCGTGATGCCCGACGCCACGAAATTCAGCGCCACGCCCGAGATCAGCTGATTGCCCCGGAAGGTGATCGACGCGATCCCGTGCAGCCCCGCCATCAGAAGCGACGCCAGCATCCCGGCCAGCAATCCCACCCAGACCGACCCCGTCAGGAACGCGACCGAGGCCGAGGCCATCGCCGCCATCAGCATCTTGCCTTCCAGCCCGATGTCGAAAATCCCCGCGCGTTCCGAATAAAGCCCCGCCAGACAGGCAAACAGCAACGGCGTGGCCAGACGCAGCGTGGTGTCCAGCAGTTGCAAAAGCGTTGCGTAATCCATCACGCAGCCCCCTTCGCCATCCGGCCCGCCCGGAACAGGTTGAAGATCCGGGTCAGCAGCATCCGCACCATCACATCCAGCGCCCCGGTGAACAGGATCACCAGACCCTGCACCACCGTCCGCATCTCGATGGGGATCTTCGTCCACAGGCCCAGTTCCGCGCCCCCCTGAAACAGGAACCCGAACAAGAGCGCCGCCAGCACCACCCCCACCGGATGGTTCCGCCCCATCAGCGCAACCGCGATCCCGATGAACCCGGCCCCCGAGGCCGAATTCTGCAGAAGCCGCTCCGCCTCGCCCATCACGTTGTTGATGGCCATCATGCCCGCCAGCCCGCCGGAAATCAGCATCGCCACCATGATGATGGTGAAGGGGCTGATCCCGGCATATCTGGCCGCCGCCTCGGATTTGCCGAAGGCGCGGATCGCATAGCCCAGCCGCGTGCGCCACAACAGCAGCCACACCACCACCGCCATGCCCAGCGCGATCAGCAGCGTCACATTGGCCGGCACGTTCGAGGTGAAGAACAGGTTGAATACGGGTAGCTCGTTCAGCGTGGGCAGGCGCGTGGCTTCAGGGAAGTTCGCCGTCGCCGGGTCCATCTGCCCGGCCGGGCGCAGCACATCCACCAGCAGGAAGATCAGAAGCGCCGCCGCGATATAGTTGAACATGATCGTGGTGATCACGATATGGCTGCCCCGCCGCGCCTGCAGATAGGCCGGGATCGCCGCCCAGGCCGCCCCGAACAGAGCCGCCGCGCAGGTGGCCCCGATCAGCGCCAGCGTCCAATGCGGCCACGGCAGGAACAGGCAGCACAGCGCCACGCCAAGCCCGCCCAGTTGCGCCTGCCCCTCCCCCCCGATGTTGAAGAGGCTGGCATGGAACGCCACGGTCACGGCCAGCCCGGTAAAGATGAAGCTGGTCGCGTAATATAGCGTATAGCCCCAGCCATAGCTGTCCATGATCGACCCCTGGACCATCACCGTGATGGCCTCCCACGGGTCCTGCCCGATCGCAAGGATCACCAGCGCGGCGATCACGGCGGCCAGCAAAAGGCTCACCAGCGGCACAAGGGCCACATCGGCCCATCTCGGCAAGCGTTCCATCACGCGGCCTCCCCCTTGCTGCCCTCGGCGATCCCCGCCATCAGCAGGCCCAACTCCCGCTCATCCGTCGTCTCGGGGTCGCGCAGGCCCATGATGCGCCCGTCGAACATCACCGCCACCCGATCCGAAAGACTGCGGATCTCGTCCAGTTCGACCGACACCAGCAAGATCGCCTTGCCCTGATCGCGCAGGGCCACGATCTGCTTGTGGATGAACTCGATCGCCCCGATATCCACGCCCCGCGTCGGCTGGCCGATCAAGAGCAGGTCGGGGTTCCGCTCGATCTCGCGCGCGACCACGATCTTCTGCTGGTTCCCGCCCGAGAAATTCTTGGCCGCCAGCGTGGGGATCGGCGGGCGCACGTCGAAGGTGGCCATCTTCCGCTCGGTATCCGCGCGCAGCGCGTCATTGTCCATGAACAGGGCGTTCTTCTGATATTCCGGCGCGTCGTGATAGCCGAAGGCCACATTCTCCCACGCCGCGAAATCCATGATCAGGCCCAGCGCCTGCCGGTCCTCGGGTACATGGGCGATGCCCGCCTTGCGCCGCGACCGCCCATCCGCCCCTGCGCCCGACAGGGGCAACTCCGCCCCGTTCAGCGTGATCCGCCCCGTGGCGGCGGCGATGCCCCCCAAGGCCTCCAGCAGTTCCGACTGCCCGTTCCCGGCCACGCCCGCGATGCCAAGGATCTCGCCCGCCCGGATCTCGAAGCTCACGCCCTTCAGGCGCTCCACCCCATGCTCATCCCTGACACGCAGATCGTCTACCTTCAGCACCACCGCGCCCGGCGTCGCTGGCGCCTTTTCCACCTCCAGCAGGACCTTGCGCCCCACCATCAGCTCGGCCAGTTCCTCGGGGCTGCTCTCGCTCGTCTTGACCGTTCCCACCATCGTGCCGCGCCGCATCACGCTCACATTGTCGGTGGTCTCCATGATCTCGCGCAGCTTGTGGGTGATCAGGATCACCGTCTTGCCCTGATCGCGCAGCCCTTTCAGGATGCGGAACAGATGGTCCGCCTCAGCGGGGGTCAGCACGCCCGTGGGTTCATCAAGGATCAGGATATCCGCCTGCCGGTACAGCGCCTTCAGGATCTCCACCCGCTGCTGGTGGCCCACCGACAGATCCTCGATCACCGCGTCCGGGTCCACGTCCAGCTCATATTCGCGGGAAAGGTCCGTCAGCACACGCCGCGCCTTCGACAGCGACCCTGCCAGAAGCGCCCCCTCTTCCGCGCCGAGGACCACATTCTCCAGCACGGTGAAATTCTGCACCAGCTTGAAGTGCTGAAACACCATCCCGATCCCGGCACGGATCGCGCTCTGGCTGTCGGGGATGGCGGTCGGCTTGCCATTGATGAAGATCTCGCCCGAATCGGCGCGGTAGAACCCGTAAAGGATCGACATCAGGGTGGATTTCCCCGCCCCGTTCTCGCCGATGATCCCGTGGATCGTGCCCTTGGGCACGGCAATGTGGATGTCCTTGTTGGCCTGCACCGGACCGAAGGCCTTGGAAATGCCCTTCAATTCGATGGCGTAACGCGCATCCGCCCCAACTGACGCCATGACGATTCCCCTGTTCCCTCGCCCGTCTTGCTGCGGGGTCGGTGCTTGCAAAGATGCCGCGCCAATCGCTTGGCGCGGCATCCCTTCCTGTCAGATCAGCCGATCAGAACGTCGCCGCCGGGCAGGTGTTGTCGGACATGTAGTCATGCACGACAATCTCGCCCGCCTTGATCTTCTCGGCCGCCGCATCCACCGTGGCCTGCATCTCGGCCGTCACGAGGGATGCGTTGTTCTCATCCATCGCATAGCCCACGCCGTCATTGGCCAGACCCATCACGTTGATGCCGGGGGTCAGGGCTTCGCCTTCCTTGAAGGCCTCATACACCGCGTTGTCCACGCGCTTGAGCATGGAGGTCAGGACCGAACCGGGGTGCATGTAGTTCTGGTTGCTGTCCACGCCGATCGACAGGATGCCCTCGTCGGCCGCCGCCTGCAGCACGCCCACGCCCGTGCCGCCCGCGGCGGCATAGATCACGTCCGCGCCTTGGGCCTTCTGGCCCTTTGCCAGTTCCGCGCCCTTCACCGGATCGTTCCACGCCGCCGGCGTGGTGCCGGTCATGTTCAGCACGATCGTCGCATCCGGATTCACGGCCTTCACGCCCTGCGCATAGCCGCAGCCGAACTTGCGGATCAGCGGAATGTCCATCCCGCCGATGAAGCCCACCGTCCCGGTCTTCGACGCCAGCGCCGCCATCATGCCCACGAGATAGGACCCTTCATGTTCGTTGAACACGACGGATTTCACGTTGGGCTGTTCCACCACCATGTCGATGATCGCGAACTTGGTGTCGGGGAAATCCGGCGCGACCTTGGCCAGCACGTCGCCAAAGGCAAAGCCCGTCATCACCACCGGGTTCGAACCCGCCTCGGCCAGACGGCGCAGCGCCTGTTCGCGCTGGGCCTCGTCCTGCATCTCCAGCTCCTTGTAGGTGCCGCCCGTCTCCTGCGCCCAGCGCTCGGCCCCGTTGAAGGCCGCCTCGTTGAAGGATTTGTCGAACTTGCCGCCAAGGTCGAAGATGATGGCCGGCTCGGCCGCAACTGCGCCCGCCGTCAGCGCCAGCGTGGCCGCCGCGCCGAGGAAATGCTTCATCAGGGTCATCGTAATCTCCCGGTTGTCGTTATGGGTCGTTTCTGGCCGCCGCTTACCCCTTTGACAAGGCCCGCCTTGCCCGGGGTCCGGGACACATCGCGCTAGTTTAGGGCGGATTCCCGAAACCGGGTCAACACCTCTTTGCGAGGGCGGGATGCCGGATTTTATCTTCCGATCAAAATTCTGGCGGCTGACGTCGCGGAAATGCGGGGTCCTGCCGGATCGCCCCTGCGCTACAACGCGCGCGTCAGTACCAGCGCATCGCTGCGCTGCCCGTCAGGCCCCGCGTAATAGCCCCGCCGCCGCCCGGATTCGACAAATCCCGCCGACTGATACAGCCGCAGCGCGGCCGCGTTGCCCGCCGCCACCTCAAGAAAGGCCTGCTGCGACGCCCGCAGCCGTGCCTGATACAGGAATCGCGCCACCAGCTTGCGCCCCAGACCGCGCCGCCGCGCCTCTGGCGCGACAGCGAGGGTCAGCAATTCCGCCTCGCCCGCCACCGCACGGCCCAGAAGAAACCCCGCATCCCCCTCAACCAGCAGGAAGGCAAGCGGATCGGCAAGCAGCGCCGCAAACTCCGCCGCCGCCCAAGGGCGCGGCGTGGTGAAGCACCGCGCATGCAGCGCGGCCAGCGCCTCAGGCGTCATGGCAGGATGACTGGGGGCGGATCGGCGGGCGGCGCCGCATCGGCACCCCGCAGATAGAACGGGGCAGGGCGCGGCAGCGCCCCGCCCTGCCGCCCCTCCTGACGCCCCCCCTGCCGCCCTGCCGCGATCCGCACGATGGCATGATGCAGCGGCAGCGCCGGGGGCAGCGCCCCCGCGCCCGCCGCCGATCCCGTCACCGCGCCCGTAGGATGGGCGATATCGCCCATCCTACACAGGGCCGCCTCCCCCGCCCCATCCGATGTAAAGGCCTGCACATAGACCTCGCCCCGCCGCGCATCCTCGATCACCGTCACCGGGCGCGGCAGGCCATGGGCCAGCGCCTCCAAACGCGTCACGCCGATGGCTGGCACATGGAGCGACAGCGCCAACCCCCGCGCCGCCGCCACCGCGATGCGCACACCCGTGAAATTCCCCGGCCCCGTGCCCACCGCCACGGCTGTCAGGTCGGCCCAGGCCATCCCAGCCTCGGCCAGCACGGCCTCCAGCATCGGCATCAGACGCTCTGCCTGGCCCTTCTCCATCGCCTCGAACCGTTCCGCGACGATCCGGCCGCCCGACAGCAAAGCGGCCGCGCAATGCGCGGCCGATGTGTCAAACCCAAGGATGACAGGATCAGGCCGCAACAGGCCGGACCTCCAGCACCTCGGGGATGTAGTGACGCAACAGGTTCTCGATCCCCATCTTCAGCGTCAGCGTGCTGGACGGGCAGCCCGCGCAGGCGCCCTGCATGTGCAGGTAGACCACGCCCCGGTCAAAGCCGTGAAACGTGATGTCCCCGCCATCCTGCGCTACGGCAGGCCGCACGCGGGTATCCAGCAACTCCTTGATCTGGCGCACGATATCGCCATCTTCGCCGGTGTGCTCGGCATGGCCGCCCGCCGCGCCTTCGCCCTCGATCACCGCCGCGCCGGATTGGTAGTGCTCCATGATCGCACCCAGGATGGCGGGCTTCACATGATCCCATTCCACCCCTTCGACCTTGGTCACCGTCACGAAATCGGTGCCGAAGAACACGCCCGCCACCCCGCCGGTGGCAAAGATGCGCCGGGCCAGCGGCGACTTCTGCGCCGCTTCCGCGCTGGGAAAATCCGCCGTGCCCAGTTCCAGCACGGTCTGGCCCGGCAGGAATTTCAGCGTTGCAGGATTGGGGGTGGATTCGGTCTGGATGAACATGGTGCCACCTCCGGGGGGCTTGTCCGACAATTCCTATCGGATATGCGCCTTGGCCCCGGCAGTGTCAAGTTTGGAACTGTTCTAATCCGGCTTCACGGCCCCCAATACGCATACATCTGCGCCAGCACCGCACGGCAGCGCAGCGGATGGGTGGCCCGCCGCATCAGTTGGCGCAGCGGCGCAGGCAGGGCGATCGGATAGGGGCGCGTCGTGACGACGCGGCTCGGCAAAGGCGAGACAGGGCGCATGGTCATGCTCCGTGTTCAGTCCTCCCGCCCGCCATGATGGCAAAGAGGCGCGCCCTTGTCACCGATTCTCGCTGCAGTGCAGCATTCTCAGGTGATGGCCTCCAGCCGTTCCTTCGACATGTCGCCCGGAACGATGGTGATCGGGATGGGCAGGTTCCCGGAATTCCGGCTCATCTGCGTGACCAGCGGCCCCGGCCCTGATTTCTCGGTCCCCGCACCAAGCACGAGCACCCCGATCTCGGCATCCTCCTTCACCTGCGCCAGAATCTCCGTCACCGGATCCCCCTCGCGGATCACCAGCTCCGGGTTGATCCCCTGCCGGTCACGCATCCATTTGGCAAAGACCTCGAAATGCGCCTCGATCCGCTCGCGCGCCTCGGCCCGCATCAGATCGGCGACACCCATCCAGTGCTGGAACTCTTCCGGCGGGATGATCGACAGGATCGTCACCCCCCCGCCGGTATGCGCCGCCCGCAGCGCGGCAAAGCGCATCGCGTTCAGACATTCGCGCGTGTCATCCAGAATGACGAGGAATTTCCGCATATTCTACCCCCAGACCCCGATCATAGGCCGCGCCCCAAGCCCCGCGCAAGGGAGCGGTTTCTGTAGCAGAAACCGCGCCGGAGTTTGACGCAAACTCCGGACCTCCACCGTCGGGACACGGAATTTGCGTCAAATTCCGTCGCGAAATCTGCGTCAGATTTCGCCCCCCTCACAGCCCCTGCGACGCCGCCCAATCCATGTACAGCCCGCGCATCCGCTCGGTCACCGCGCGCGTGCGGTATTCTGTTCCGTCAAAGGCGCGCACCGACGTGACCTTGGCGAAATTCCCCGACAGGAACACTTCATCCGCTCGGTGGGCATCGTCAAAGGTCAGCACGGTTTCATGCACCTCGATCCCCGCCGCCCGGGCATTGGCGATATGGCGCGCCCGCGTGATCCCAGCAAGGAAGGTCCCGTTGGGGATGGGCGTGAACAGCGCGCCATCCTTCACCAGAAACACATTCGCCGTGGCACTTTCGGCCAGATTGCCCATCGCATCGGCCACCAGCGCATTGCCAAAGCCCTTCGCCTTGGCCTCCACCAGCATCCGCGCGTTGTTGGGGTACAGACACCCCGCCTTGGCGTTGCAGACATTGTCCTCCAGCACCGGGCGGCGGAACCGCGTCCGCGTTACCGTCGTCTGGAAATTCGCAGGCGGCATCGCCACCTGTTCGAGCGATATGGCAAAGCCCGTCTTCCCCTCGGCCGGGGCGACGCCCAGATCGGACCCGTCGATCGCCCAGTACATCGGCCGGATATAGACCGCCGCGCCCGGGGCATAGGCGCGCAACCCCTCGCGGATCAGCGCCTCCATCTCATCCGCCGCCATCGTCGGCGTGATCATCAGCGCCCGCGCGCTTTCATTCACCCGCGCGCAATGGCGCGCCAGATCCGGCACCCGGCCGTCAAACATCCGCGCCCCGTCGAACACGGATGACCCCTGCCAGATCCCGTGATCGGCGGCGCGCATCACGGCGATGTCGCCGTCATGCCAGCGCCCTTCGAAATAGGTGCGGATATTGGTGCCGATGGTCATGCCTGCCTCCGTTCTGCGGGGCCGACTAAACCATCCCGCCCCGGCAGATGCCAGACCTCACGCCAGCACGGGCAGCCGCGCCATCACCTCTGCCGCATCCGCCAGATCCGCGAAATCCGCCGCCAGATGCGCCATCGTCACGTCAAAGATCACGCGCGCGGACAACCCCGCCTCGGGCAGGTCGAACCCGATGACCGCATCCCGCACCACCGTCATGGCGAAACCGAGATCCGCCCCGCCCCGCACCGTCGTGTTCACGCAGAACCCGGCCACCGCGCCCACAACGACCAGCGCGCCGATCCCCCGCGCCCGCAGATGCGCCTCGAGCCCCGTGCCGACAAAACCCGAAGACCCCGCCTTCACGAACACAGCCTCGCCCGCCTCTGCCTCGGCGCAGGCCATCGGCGGATAGAACGGGCTTTCGGGATGCAGCGCCGCCCCCGCCTGATCCGATGCGTGGCGCACATGCACCACGGGCCGCCCGGCATGCCGGAAGGCGGCGGCCAATCGCAGGATCCGATCCGGCGCCTCCGGGTTCACGCAATCCCGCCCCGCCGCGATCCGCCGCTCCATCTCGCGCTGCATGTCGATGATGAGCAGCGCCGCACCCTCGGCCATCACGCCACCTCCAATAGCCCCCGGCCCTTCAGCAGCGCCTCCACCCCCGGCATCCGGCCCCGAAAGCGGGTATACAGGACCTCCGCCTCCTCCGATCCGCCCGCGCTCAGGATATGGCGCTCCAGCCGCGCCGCGACCTCCGGGTGGAACGGATCTCCCGCTTCCTCGAAGGCGGCGAAGGCATCGGCATCCATCACCTCCGACCACATGTAGGAATAATACCCCGCCGAATACCCATCGCCGGAAAACACATGGGCGAAATGCGGGGTCGCATGCCGCATCCGGATCGCGCGCGGCATCCCCAGCCCCTCCAGCACCTCATCCTGCATGGCCATCGGATCGGCGGGCGCCGCCCCCTCGTGGAAGGCCAGATCGACAAGGGCAGAGGCCACGAATTCCACCGTGGCGAAACCCTGATCATAGGTCCCCGCCGTCAAGAGCCGCGTCCGCATATCCACGGGCATCGGCGCGCCGGTCTGCCAGTGCCGGGCATATTTCTCCAGCACGGCAGGCACCTCCAGCCAGTGCTCATAAAGCTGGCTCGGCAGTTCCACGAAATCCCGCGCCACGCTGGTGCCCGAGATGAACCCATGCGTCACATCCGACAGCATCTGATGCAGCGCGTGGCCGAACTCATGAAACAGCGTCCGCGCGTCATCCCAGGACAGAAGCGCAGGCTCGCCCTTGGCGAAGTTGCACACATTCACCACGATGGGCCGTTGCTCGCCGCCCAGCTTGCGCTGCGACCGCATCGCCGAACACCACGCGCCCGACCGTTTCGACGCACGCGCGAAATAATCGCCCAAGAAAACGGCCACATGCCGCCCGGCCCGCGTCACCTCCCATCCCCGCACGTCCGGGTGGTAGAACGGCCCGGCAATCTCGCGGAACTCCAGCCCGAACAGGCGGCTGGCACAGCCGAACATCGCCCCCAGCATCGCCTCAAGCCCGAGGTAAGGCTTCAGCGCCGCCTCATCCAGATCATGCTCCGCCATGCGCCGCTTCTCGGAATAATAGCGCCAGTCCCACGGCTCCAGGGGCCCGGCGATGCCATCCGCCCGCAGCATCCCCTCCAGCGCGCCCGCATCCGCCGCCGCCTTCCGCTTCGCCGGCGCCCAGACCCGCATCAGCAGGTCGCGCACCGCCTCCGGCGTCTTGGCCATCTCGGGCTCCAGCTTGAAGGCCGCGAAACTGGGATAGCCCAGCAGCTTCGCCCGCTCCTCCCGCAGCGCAAGGATCTCGGCCGCTACCGCACGGTTATCCGTCTCACCGCCATTGGCGCCCCGCGCGACCCAGGCCTCATAGGCCACCCGCCGCAGATCGCGCCGGGGCGAGAATTGCAGGAACGGCACGATCAGTGATCGGCTCAGCGTCAGCACCGGGCCGTTCTGCCCCCGCTCGCGCCCCGCCGCCCGCGCGGCATCCACCACGAAATCCGGCAGCCCCTCCAGATCCTCCTCGGCCAGCTGCATGAACCACGCCCGCTCATCGGCCAGCAGGTTCTGCCCGAACTGCGTGCCCAGCACCGCCAGCCGCGCCTTCACCTCCGTCAGCCGCGCCGCCGCCGCGCCCTCCAGCTCGGCGCCCGACCGCACGAACATCCGCCGGTAGAGCGTCAGTACCCGCATCTCCTCGGGCTCCAGCCCCAACCCATCGCGCGCCGCCCACAGCGCCTCGATCCGCGCAAACAGCCGCTTGTTGTTCGTGATCTCGGATGCAAAGGCGCTCATCTTCGGCGCCAGTTCCCGCATCAGCGCCTCGCGCGCCTCGGTGCTGTCGGCCCCCGCCAGATTGTAGAACACCCCCGACACCCGGTCCAACGCCCCCTCGGCCAATTCCAGCGCGGCGATCGTGTTGGCATAGGTGGGCGCCGCGGCCTGATCCGCGATCCCGGCAATCGCCGCCCGCGCCTCGGACAGCGCCACCTCGAAGGCCGGGCCGAAATCCGCGTCCCGGATCGCGGCAAAGGGCGGCAGGCCAAACTCGGCGGTCCAGGGGGCAAGCAGGGGATTGGTCATGCGATAATGTCTCCTTTGGCCCCAAAGCTAGGCAGGGCAGGGGGCCGCGTCCACCCCTCTCTCCAAACTGTGCCTTCGGGCTTCATCTTGGCAAAAATACCCCGGGGGTCCGGGGGCTGGCCCCCGGTTCTGCCCGATGTTCCGCTCAGTGTTCCGCCTAGCGTTCCATCCGCGCCTTCAGCCGCCGCTCCAGCCGCCGCATCAGCAGGCTCAACCCGATGGTCATGGTCAGATATAGCAGCGCCGCCACGTTGTAGGTCTCGAAATACTTGAAATTCCCCGCCGCCGTCACCTTGGCCAGTTGCGTGATATCCCCCACGCCCAGCACGCTCACCAGCGAGCTGTCCTTCACCATCGCCACGAAATCATTGCCCAGAGGCGGCAGGATCATGCGGAACGCCTGCGGGAAGGTGATATGGCGGAACCTCTGCCACCCGTTCAGGCCCAGCGCCTTTGCCGCCTCCACCTGCCCCTCGTCCACCGCCTGCAGCCCGGCGCGAAAGATCTCGGCCAGAAAGGCCGCATAGGCCAGCACAAGCGCCAGCACCGCCCGCCACAGCAGCGGGAAATCCCGCGTCCGCAGCGGATCGAACCCCAAAGGCTCCGCCACCGCATTCCAGCCCGCCACCACCAGCGGCGACAGGACAAAGGCCACGTAAAGCAGCAGCACGATGATCGGGATGCCCCGCATCACCTCGATATAGAACCGGCAAACCTGCCGCAGGATCAGAAACCGCGACAGGCACCCCACCGCCAGCGCCAGCCCCAGCAGGCAGGCCCCCGCATAGGCCACCACCGACACCGTCACCGTGATGACCACGCCCTTCGACAGCGTCGCCAACACCGCCGCATAATCGGCATTGGCCAGCACTTCGTAAAACAGCCACAGCCCCAGCCCGACCACGAGCAGAAGCCACCACGGAAAATCCTTCTCCGGCCCGGGGTTCGGTATCATGCGAAAGGCCCCGGCATCGTCGCCGGGGCCCCCGTCTCAGCAACAGTCAGGATCATTCGCCCATCTTGTAGTCTAGGAACCATTTGGTGTTCAGCGCCTCCAGCGTGCCATCCGCCTTCAGGCTGGCGATCGCGGCATTCATCGGCGCCACCAGATCCGAACCCTTGGGGAAGATGAAGCCGAAATCCTCGGCCCCCAGCGGCGCGCTGATGATCTTCAACGCGCCGTTCGACCCGTTCACATAGCCATTCGCCGCCGTGCTGTCCGACAGGACCAGATCCACATCGCCCGTCCGCAGCGCCTCCAGCCCCGCGCCGAAGGTTTCGAATTTCACGATCCGCGCGTTTTCTTCATTGCCGTCCAGCACCTCATAGACGCCCACATAAAAGGGCGTCGTCCCCGGCTGCGCCGCCATCAGCAATTCGGGATCGGCGGCAAAGCTTGCCGCATCGGTGAAGCGCGTCTCGTCGCTGCGCACCATCATCAGCATTTCCGACCGCATGTAGGGATCGCTGAAATCCACCGCTTCCTTGCGGTCGTCCCGGATCGTGATCCCGGTCATGCCCATGTCGAACTGCCCTTCCGACACGGCCGGGATCATCGCATCCCAAGAGATCGTCTCGTACCGCACCGTGATGTTCAGCCGCTTGGCAATCTCGGCCATGGCATCATATTCCCAGCCGATCGCCGCGCCGTCCTGGTCCAGAAACTGCAGCGGCGGATAGGCGTTCTCCGTCACCACCACGACCTCGCGCCCGCCCAGATCCGGCAGGTCCTGCGCAAAGCCGGGCGCCGTCAGGCCAAGGGCCAAGGTCAGCCCCACCGTCCACCCCGCCATCCACGATTTCACCGTCATCGGTGTTCTCCACATTGGCTCATCATTCTGGCCGCAGACTATGCGGCGCGGCCCCGATCCTGTCCAGAGAAGGGGCCACCGATTTCGCACCCCTGACGGGTGAATTCTCACCCAAGCGCAGGCGCCTGCGACAAACGGCACCCCTGCGTAAATCCTACCCGGCCCCACCCTGCACGGCCCCCGCGCGGCGGCGGTAATGCGCGGCCAGACAGGCCCGCGCCACCCCGGCCTGCAACGCCCGCCCATGCAGTGCGCCATAGTCCGACGCCCGCAGATCGGGCGCCACCCAGATCGCCCCCGCCTCCGGCTCGACCGAGATCAGCCCCAGATCGAACAGCCGATGCACATCCCGCCGCAGCAGCAAGCCGTTCGCCGCCGAATCCCGGTCTCGTTCCGTCTCGGCAAAGGGGATGATATGCGCAGCCTCCAGCGCCTCGGCCACCGCGCAGCCCGTCATGCAGCAGCGCGCCCCGTGCCGCGCCAGCAGCCCCGCCCGGAACCGCCCCTGATCCGGCCTCTGCCGGATCATCCCCATGCGGAATTCGGCAAAGGTCCGCTCCATCACCATGGGCGCCTCCGCGATCATGCGGGACAGGCGCCGTTCCTCCCGCGCGAACGCATGGCCCGCCCCGCGCTGCGGGGATACTGGCCCGCTGTCCCGGCCCCAGTCCGCGATCTCTGCCACTGTCCCGCGCCCGATCACCCGCTTGGGCGATCCGGTTGCCCTCTGATGCCACGCCCGCGGCGCTGGCCCCCAATCCACATCCAGCCGCCCCACCTCATCGCGCAAGACATCCAGCCAAGACTGATCCGCCGCCTCTGCCGCCTCACCCGCGATGCGATAATCCCGCAGCCAGACGCGCGGCAGGCGCAGCCCGTCCCAGGTCCACCGCCCGTGCAACTGCGTCACCCCCACGAACCGCGCGGAGAATCCCGCCCCGGGCAGGCGCGGCCCGGGCAGGAAATGCGCCACCTGTTCCGGGTTCTGGCGGAACGGCGAATTCCCTGCCGACTGGATCGACGCGAAACTCAGGAAATGGTCCGGGCTTTCCAGCCACGCCGCCAACCCCCGCGCATCATGGCGCAGCAGCTTGACCCGCTTCGGATCAAGCCCCGCCCTGCGCAGCATCTCGACAAAGGTCTCGCCCATCCGCCCTACCCCGCTCCGAACGGGGATTGAGACTTCGTTTAGCTTAAGATTTCGTTTACACGCCCGCATCCCGGGGTGGGCCGCACGGCCCCAGCGTCATGGTTAACGCAAGTTTTTCCCCCCGCGCGGGCATACGCCTGTCTGCACGCGTGGCGGCACGCGTCCCTGCACCCCCGCTATCCCGTGCCGGTCGCCATTAAGGCTGCGTTCTCAACCCCTTGCGCCGCAGACCGGGCAATCCGCCCGGCGCGCGACCCCGATCACCCGCGTCTCGGCATAAAGCGCGTCGTGGATCATCAGCCGCCCCCGCAGGCCTTCGCCCGCATCTGTGATCTGCTTGACCGCTTCCGTCGCCATCATCGCGCCGATCACGCCGGGCAGGGGCGCGGCTACCCCGGCCTCGGCGCAGCTGGGCACCATGCCGGGGGCGGGGCGGGTGGGGAACACACATTCATAGCACGGCCCCCCCCGCGCTGGATCGAACAGCGAAAGCTGCCCCTCCCATTGCGTGATCGCGCCGGAAATCAACGGCTTGCCCGCCTCGACCGCCAGCCGGTTCACCATATAGCGGGTGTCGAAATTGTCAGTCCCGTCAAGGATAAGGTCATAGTCGGCAAACAGCGCCCGCGCCGTGGCCTCGTCCAGCCGCCGGTTATAGGGGCGCAGCGCGATGAACGGGTTCAGCGCCCGCAGCGCGATTTCCGCCGAAAATACCTTGGGCATCCCGATCCGCTGGTCGGCGTGGATGATCTGGCGCTGCAGGTTCGACCCGTCCACCATATCGTCATCGAC
This sequence comes from Paragemmobacter ruber, assembly GCF_009908315.1. Lineage (GTDB taxonomy): Bacteria > Pseudomonadota > Alphaproteobacteria > Rhodobacterales > Rhodobacteraceae > Paragemmobacter > Paragemmobacter ruber. Next base: position 819,835 of record NZ_JAAATW010000001.1, on the reverse strand, counting down.
AAAGCCCAGCGTGCCCACCCCCGCCCCCGCGAGATAGAACAGCGCGGGCGACCCAAGGCCCCCGGCCCCGATCACCAAGACCTTGGCATCCTTCAGCTTTCTCTGCCCCGGCCCGCCGATCTCGCGCAGCATGATATGCCGGGCATAGCGGTCCAGCTCCGCCGGGCGGAACGCGCCAGAAGGCGCCTCTGCCACAGCCGGGCTCGCCCGCGCGCGCAGCCGCCGCAACATCACCCGATAGGCCAGCGCCAAGGCCGCGATGAACCCCAGCGCCACCCATCCCTGCGGCTCGCCCCCCGTCGCCTCGCGCAGCGGATGCCCCTGCGGGAGCGCCAGATGCAGCCCCACCACCGCCGCCCACAAAAGCGCCAGCATCGTGAACCGCACCGAGGCAGGCACCTTCATCAGCGCCCCGATCCCCCAGAGCGCCCCCGCCATCGCAAGGACAAGGATCATCTCGTCCCCGTCGAGCCGAACCCGCCCTCGCCCCGCGCCGTTTCCGTAAGGCTGTCAACCACCTGAAATTCCACCTGAATCACCGGGGCTACGATCATCTGCGCCACCCTGTCGCCATGCCCGATCACATAGGGCGCATCCCCGAGGTTGACCAGCGCCACGCCCAGGGGGCCGCGATAATCGCTGTCGATGGTGCCGGGCGTGTTGGGCAGGGTGATCCCGTGCTTCAACGCGAGGCCCGACCGGGGCCGGATCTGCATCTCGAACCCGCGCGGAATCTCCACCCGCAGGCCGGTGGGCACGATCGCCCGCTGCATCGGCGCCAGCGTAAAGCCCGCCGCCCGCTGTTCGGCCGGCAGATTGGCCCGCAGGTCCGCCCCCGCCGCCCCCGGGGTTTCATAGGCCGGCAGACCCAGCGCGCGGTCCGCCCAGTCCTCCCACAGGATCTTCAGCACCGGCGTCATTCATCCCTCCTTCACCCAAGAATTTTTCGAAAATTCTTGCAAAATTCTTCGAAGAATTTTGACGTCACGCCAGCGCCCCGGCAATCCGCAGGGCCAGCCGCCGCGCCACCTCATCCTTCGGCAGGCGCGGCCAAGGCTCCGCCCCAGTGGCCGAGATCAGCGTGATCGCGTTCTCGGCCCCGCCCATGATCCCGGTTCCGGGCGATACGTCATTCGCTACGATCCAGTCACACCCCTTGCGCGCCAGCTTGGCCTGCGCATGGGCCAGCACGTCATCGGTTTCCGCCGCGAACCCCACCACAAGCCGGGGGCGCCGATCGGGCGATTGCGCGACCGATTTCAGGATATCGGGGTTTTCCGCAAAGCGCAGCGACGGCGCCGCCGCCCCGGCCACCTTCTTGATCTTGCTATGCGATTCCTCGGCCACCCGCCAATCGGCCACCGCCGCCGCCATCACGGCGGCATCCGCGGGCAGCGCGGCCTCGACCGCCGCCAGCATCTCGCGCGCGGTGTCCACACGCACCACCTGCACACCCTGCGGGGGCGGCACGCTGGCAGGCCCGGTCACGAAGGTCACCCGCGCGCCCAGATCGCGCAAGGCCGCCGCCACGGCCGTGCCCTGCGCGCCGGATGACCGGTTGGCGATATAGCGCACCGGATCAATCGGTTCATGCGTCGGCCCCGACGTCACCAGCACATGCTTGCCCATGAGCGGCCCCGCCGCCAGCGCGCCCCGGATCGCGTCGAGGATCGCCGCGGGTTCCGCCATCCGCCCCGGCCCGTATTCGCCGCAGGCCATTTCGCCCTCATCCGGGCCGACAAGGCGCACGCCATCCCCCCGCAGCGTTGCGATGTTGCGCTGCGTCGCCGGGTGCTGCCACATCCGCACGTTCATCGCAGGCGCCACCATCACCGGCGTGTCGGTCGCCAAGAGCAGGGTAGAGGCCAGATCATCCGCCCGCCCCTGCGCTATCTTGGCCATTAGATCCGCCGTCGCGGGTGCCACCACCAGCAGGTCAGCCACGCGCGACAACTGGATATGGCCCATCTCGGCCTCATCCGTCAGATCGAAGAGCTGCGTATAGACCTTTTCCCCCGCCAGCGCCGAAACGGAAAGCGGCGTCACGAACTCTGCCCCCGCCCGCGTCAGCACGGGCGTCACCGCCGCGCCCTCCTTGCGCAAGAGCCGGATCAGTTCCAACGCCTTGTAGGCGGCGATGCCGCCCCCGATGATCAGAAGGATGCGCTTGTCGGCCAGCATCGGAAGGCTCCGCTTGTCCCGTTCCCCTTGGTGTAGGGGGGTGGGCGCGCAAACTCAACCGGGCATCACCCTGCAGGATATCACCCTTCAGTCGAACCGAAGGCCGCGCAGGGATCGCCCCTGTCGGCCACGCCTTCCGTCACGATCCACAGGTGATGCGGCGGGCGGCCCGTGGGCACCCGCTCCAGCTGCCCGATGGAAAGGACCGTCACACCCGGCTGCGCCTGCCGGATCAGCGCAGGCACGCCCACATCGGTGCGCGCATGTTCCACCCCGGTGATCACCGCCACCGGCCCGCCCGTTTCCGCCAGCGCCTTCAGCGCCGCCTGCGCCAGCACCGCATCGCGCAGGCGCTGCGCCTCCACCATGCCGCCCATCGCCTCGGCCGGCAGGGCATAGCAATGCGCGGCCAAAAGGTCGGCCTCCCTCTCGGCCTGCACGGCATCGGGATAGGGCGTGGTCAGGCCATAGCGCGCGGCCTCCTGCCCGAAGGCCGCCGCCGCCCCGTCGCGCAGCGCCATCGTCACGATGGACCGCGGCACATCCCCCGCATAGATTCGCGCGCCGGGCGATGCGGTGAACAGCGGATGATACATCGCGAAATCCGGCCAGCCCCGCGCCTCCCATTCCGTCGCGGCCTCTACCGCTGCGGCATCGGTCAGGTCCTCGGGCAGGGCGGCCACATGCTGAGGTTGCAGCATCTCGAACACCACGGCGGCGGGTTCAATCGCCCGCAGCGCGCGCGCCTGATGGCGGTGATGGGCGGGGTTGTCATGCACCTCGCCCAGCACGACCACATCCACATCAGGCAGGGAGTCGAGCGCCTCCGGCCCGATCTCGCGCGCTGCTGCCGCCCCGCACAGGCACAGCGACAGCACGGCAGGAACCAGGCATCGCATCATGAAAGCAGCGACGCCACCTCGCGCGACTGCTGTTCAAGGCTGCGGCGCATCTTGGCAAAGGCCGCCGCTTCCAACTGACGCACCCGCTCTTTCGACAGGCCCAGCTCTTCGCCAAGGCTTTCCAGCGTGCGTGCCTCATCCTTCAGCTTGCGCTCGGCCACGATATAGCGTTCGCGCGGGTTCAGCGCCGCCATCGCCGTCACCAGCCAGCGGCGCAGCTGTTCGGCATCATGCGCCACTTCCACCGATTCCGCCGCCTGCGGGCCGTCATCTTCCAGCGCGTCGATCCATTCGCGCCCGTCCTCATCCGACGATTGCGCCGCGTTCAGCGAAAAGTCAGACCCCGACAGCCGCCCTTCCATCATCTCCACATCGGCCAGCGACACGCCGACTTCGGTCGCGACCAACTGGCGCAGCTGGAACTGATCCAGCGTCTCGCCCCGCTGGGCGGCCTCACGCTCCAGCTTGGCCTGCACGCGGCGCAGGTTGAAGAACAGCGCCTTCTGGCTGCTGGTGGATCCGGTCCGCACCATCGACCAGTTCCGCATCACGTAATCCTGAATGGATGCCTTGATCCACCACACCGCATAGGTGGAGAACCGCACCCCGCGATCGGGATCGAACTTGTCCGCCGCCTTCATCAGGCCAAGGCTCGCCTCCTGGATCAGGTCATTCATCGGCGCGCCATAGCGCCGGAACTTGGCCGCCATGCTGATCGCCAGCCGCATATAGGCCGTCACCAGCCGATGCAGCGCCTGTTCGTCGCGCTGGTCGCGCCACGCATAGGCCAGCCGAAGCTCCGTCTCTGCATCCAGAAGTTCCGCCCGCATCGCTTGGCGGGACATCGTTTGGTCGTTATATCCGTCGAGCGCCATGATAAACCCCCAGTCAGACAACGCGCTTAGGCATTTTCTGCCTTTTTCAAGGGTGATACGGGGCGCATTCGCGATTGGATCATTCTGGGACGAAATTTTCTTGCTTCCCGACCTCACCCTTCCCGACCTCTCGCTGGTGATCGGCGGCGCCCGATCCGGCAAATCCGGCTTGGCCGAACGGCTGGTCACCGGCACCGGCCGCCCCCGACGCTACATCGCCACCGCCGAAGCCTGGGATGATGAGATGCGCGCCCGCATCGCCGCCCATCGCGCGGATCGCGGCGCGGGTTGGGAAACGGTCGAGGCGCCGCTTGATCTGCCTGCCGCCTTGGCCGGGGCAGGGCAGGGCGAGGTGGTGCTGATCGACTGCGCCACCCTGTGGCTGACCAACCACCTTCTGGCCGAACATGACCTTGATGCCGAGGCCACGGCCCTTCTGGCCGCGCTGGCCGCCTGCCGCGCCCCAGTCGTCATCGTGTCGAACGAGGTGGGTTGGGGCATCGTTCCCGACAACGCGCTTGCCCGTCGCTTCCGCGATGCGCAGGGGCGGCTGAACCAGCGGCTGGCGGGGCAGGCGGGGCTGGTCATCGGCGTGATGGCCGGGCTGCCCATGGTGCTCAAGGGGCGGCTGCCCGCATGGATGTGACACGCCTCTGGTGGGTGCGCCACGGCCCCACCCATGAAAAGACGATGGTCGGCTGGCGCGACGTGCCGGCCGATCTGTCCGATACCGCCGCGCTGGCCCGATTGAACGCGCATCTGCCGCAAGGCGCGCTTCTCGTCTCCTCCGACCTGATCCGCGCCACGGCCACCGCCGATGCGCTGGCCCATGGTCGCCAGCGGCTGCCCCATCACCCCGGCCTGCGTGAATTGCACTTCGGGGAATGGGATGGCCAGCCTTGGGATACGGTCGCCCAGAGCCACCCCAAGCTGTCGCGCGCCTATTGGGAAGAGCCGGGCCACCACGCCCCGCCCGGCGGCGAAAGCTGGAACGCCGCCGCGGCCCGTGTCAGCGCGGCGGCCGATGCCCTGATCGCCGCCCATCCGGGGCGCGACATCATCCTCGTCGCCCATTACGGCGCCATCCTGACACAGCTTCAGCGCGCCATGGGCAGCGCGCCCTTGGATGTCTTTGCGCATCGCATCGACAACCTTTCCGTCACCCGGATCGACCGCCACGCCACGGGCTGGAACCTCGGCGCGATCAATCACCTTCCGTGATGCGCCACCGCACAAAACACGCATTGGCAGGACAGCAGGGCTGACCTAACCTGTCACCACGACCCCCAAAACACCAAGCGGCCGCCCCGAACGGCCCAGACAGCGGACAGGATACCCGGATGACCTATGACCTCGTGATCGGCGACCGCGCCTATTCCTCGTGGAGCTTGCGCGGCTGGCTCTTTTTCGATGCCTTCGGGATTCCGGTCACGCTGCACCGCGCGCGGCTCTATACCGATGAACTGCCCACCCTGCTCAGGCAGTTCCACCCCGCCCGCACCGCCCCCACCATGCGCACGCCCGAAGGCGCGGTCGTCCCCGAAACCATCGCGATTGCCGAGGAACTCGCCACCCGCCACCCCGAGGCCGGGCTCTGGCCCGCCGATCCGAAGGCCCGCGCCATCGCCCGCGCGGTGGCGGCCGAGATGCATGCCGGTTTCACCGCGCTTCGCAACCACTGCCCGATGAACCTGCGCGTCAGCTATAGCGATTGCGCCCCGACAGAGCAGGTGCTGGCCGATCTCGCCCGGCTTGACGTGATCTGGTCATGGGCGCGATCAGAGACCCGGTCGGAAACCGGCAGCCAGACCCCGTGGCTCTGCGGGGCCTATTCCGTGGCCGATGCGATGTTCGCCCCGGTCGCCACCCGCATCGCCACCTACAACCTGCCTGTCACCCCCGCCGCCATGGCCTATGTGCAGGCGCACCTCGCCCACCCCTCCTTCCGCCGCTGGCGCGCGATGGGCCTGATCGACGGCGCAGATCAGGACTACTATCGCCGCGACTATCCCACCCGGCCCTGGCCCGGCCCCGCCCCCCTGCCCGCAAGGGCGGTGGACGGTCTGGATACAGAAAACGCCACCTGCCCCTATTCCGGCACGCCCGTCACCCATGCGCTGGAACTGGACGGCCGCCGCTTCGGTTTCTGCAACGCCTTCTGCCGCGACAAGACGGTCGCCGATCCGGAAGCCTGGCCCGCCTTCATGGCCCTTTACCGTTCGTAAACCATTCCCGCGCTACCCCTGCCAGTGAAAGGGCAGGGGTGGCATGCTGGCACGGGCCTTCACGGTGGCCTTCGAAGGGGTCGAGGCGCGCATGGTCGAGGTGCAATGCGCCGTCGCCCCCGGCATGCCCTATTTCGGCGTGGTGGGCCTGCCCGACAAGGCGGTGTCCGAAGCGAAGGAACGCGTCCGCGCCGCACTTTCCGCCCTCTCCATCGCGCTGCCCTCGCGCCGGATCATCGTCAACCTCTCGCCCGCCGACCTGCCCAAGGAAGGTTCGCATTTCGACCTGCCCATCGCGCTCGCGCTGCTCGCCGCGCTCGACATCCTGCCCAAGGACGCGGTGGAGGCCACCGTCGCGCTCGGCGAGTTGTCGCTCGACGGGCGGCTGATCCCGGTCGCGGGCGCGCTGCCCGCCGCCATGGCCGCCGCCGAAGAGGATCGCACCCTCCTCTGCCCCCGTGCCTCGGGGCCAGAGGCGGCCTGGGTCGACGCCGTGCAGGTCATCGCCGCCACCTCGCTGGATGAGGTCGTGCGTCATTACACCGGCCAGATCGCGCTCACCCCCGCCGAAGCGGGCGAAGTCACCACCGACCCCACCCCCCGCGACCTGCGCGAGGTCAAGGGGCAGGAACGCGCCAAGCGCGCGCTGGAGATTGCCGCTGCAGGCCGCCACCACATGCTGATGATCGGCACTCCCGGCTCGGGCAAATCCATGCTCGCGGCCCGCCTGCCCGGCATCCTGCCGCCCCTTTCGGCGGCCGAGGCGCTGGAAACCTCGATGATCCACTCGCTCGCGGGCCTGATCAGCGAAGGCGGCATCTCGCGCACCCGGCCCTTCCGCGAACCCCACCACACCGCGTCGATGGCGGCCATCGTCGGCGGCGGCAAGGGCGCCAAACCGGGCGAGATCAGCCTCGCCCATAACGGCGTGCTGTTCCTCGACGAATTTCCCGAATTCGCGCGCCCCGTGCTCGAAACCCTGCGCCAACCGATCGAGACGGGCGAGGTCGTCGTCGCCCGGGCCAATGCCCATATTCGCTATCCCTGCCGCTTCCTGCTGATCGCCGCCGCCAACCCCTGCAAATGCGGCTATCTCACCGATCCCTCCCGCGCCTGCACCAAGGCCCCGATCTGCGGCGAGGATTATCTGGGCCGCATCTCGGGCCCCCTGATGGACCGCTTCGACCTGCGGGTCGAAGCGCCCCCCGTGGCCTGGCAGGATCTCGACCTGCCCCCGACCGGCGACAGCTCTGCCACCGTCGCCGCACGTGTTGCCGCCGCCCGCGCCCGCCAGACCGCCCGCTTCAAGGGCAACCCGGCCCTGCGCGCCAATGCCGACATGGAGGGCAAACTGCTGGAGGAAACCGCCAGCCCTGATGCCGAGGGGCGCGATTTCCTCGCCCGCGCGGCGGAACGCTTCGGCCTCACCGCGCGCGGCTATCACCGCATCCTGCGCGTGGCCCGCACCATCGCCGATCTGGATGGCAGCGAAGCGGTCCGTCGCCCCCATGTGGCCGAGGCGGTGGGCTATCGCCTCGTGGTCGGTGCGAAGGGGTGACGGTGAAAGGGGCTAGCGCCAAGAATTTCCTTCGAAAATTCTGCGCAGCCCGTCCGGCCGGGGAAAGCCCCGCCGCAGGCGGGGTCGAATTTTCGAAGGAAATTCGCGTCAACCGGCCCGCTTGGCTTCGATCGCCTCCCAGATGCGGGCGGCACCATTGGTGCCGTCGAAGCGCTCCAACTCCTGCAACCCGGTGGGAGAGGTGACATTGATCTCGGTCAGCCAGTCGCCGATCACGTCGATGCCCACGAAGACCTGCCCCTTCTCGCGCAGCAGCGGCCCGATTCGCGCACAGATCTCGCGGTCCCGCTCCGTCAGCCCGATCTTTTCCGGCCGCCCGCCCGCGTGCATGTTGGACCGTGTCTCCCCCGCCTGCGGCACCCGGTTGATCGCCCCGATGGGCTCGCCATCCACAAGGATCACCCGCTTGTCACCCTTCTCCACCGCCGGCAGGAACTTCTGCACGATCAGCGGCTCGCGGTTCATGCCCGTGAACATCTCATGCAGCGAGGCGAGGTTGCGGTCATTCGCGTCCAGCCGGAACACCCCCGCACCCCCGTTCCCGTAAAGCGGCTTCAGGATGATGTCGCCATGCCGCGCCTTGAAGGCGCGGATGGTGGCCAGATCCCGCGCGATGGCCGTGGGCGGCGTCAGGTCCGGGAAGCGCAGCACCAGCAGTTTCTCGGGGTAGTTGCGCACCCAGAACGGATCGTTCACCACCAGCGTGCGGGGGTGGATCAGTTCCAGTAGATGCGTCGTCGTGATATAGCCCATGTCGAAAGGCGGATCCTGCCGCAGCCAGACCACGTCGAATTCCGCCAGATCCACCTCTTCCTCGGGTCCGTAGGTCACGTGATTGCCCACCTCGCGGCGCAACTCGATCGGCCAGCCCCGCGCCATCACCCGCCCCTCGACAAAGGCCAGCCGGTCCGGCGTGTAGAAGAACAGGGAGTGTCCGCGTGCCTGCGCTTCCAGTGCGATGCGAAAGGTCGAATCGGCGTTGATGTTGACCGATCCAATCGGATCCATCTGCAGGGCGATCTTCAGGCGCATGGGTCACTCCGGCTTGTCCTTGCGCCCCTTGATCGCACCTCCCCGCGCGGGATGCAAATCGCGCCGCCGATCGGTCACATCCCCTTGATCAGAGCCCGCCCGGTGCCCCGGATCACCGCGCCGTCACGCAGCATAGACGTTGCGCAGGATCTCGATCCGACCCTGTCCATCGACCAGCGCCAGATCAATGCGAACCTCGGTCAGGCAACCCCGCGGCTCCCCGGCCAGGAATTCGCATCCAGCGTCCCAGATGCGCTGCATCTGAAAGGCAGACAGATGCGACGCCGCCTCATCATGCGTCCGGCTCTGCTTCACTTCGATGAAGACGACCGTCGCGCCGTCCCGTGCCACGATGTCGATCTCTCCCGCGCTGCCGCGCCAGCGTCGGGCGCAGACGGGCATGCCTTCGCGGGCATAGGCCCGGGCAACCTGATCTTCTGCCGCAAGCCCCGACAGATGCGACCGTTGGCCCCGCCGCGCCTTAACCATTGCAACCGCTGATCGAGGCGGTCCAGCCGCCACAACCCCGGCCGCCACAACCCCAGCTGCCGCTCGCCCTGCCACCGCCCGCCCTGCCAAAGCGCGTGCTGTCCCGGCCTGCCCCTGCCATCTGCTCATCGCCCGGCCCCTTTGTCGAAAACCTTCGCCACTCTCCCCCAGAAAAGCGAAGATTCCCCTAACGCCCTTTCCCTTTCTCGAGGGCCACCTGATAGACGTCCCGCCGTGGCAGGCCGTAGGCTTCGGCCACCATGGCTGCGGCATCCTTGACCGACAGCGTGAGCAGCGCCTGGTCAAGCGCGTCAGTCCACGTCGCGCTGTCTGCTTGCGCTGGCGCGGCGCGGTCGATGACCACCACCACCTCGCCCTTCACCTCGGCTTGGGCGTGGGACTGGGCCAACTGTCCGAGCGGCGCGCGTGTCACCTCTTCATGCCGCTTGGTCAGTTCGCGGCAGATCGCGGCCGCGCGATCCGCGCCCAGAACCCTGGCCGCATCGGCCAGCAGCGCCGCGAGACGGCGGGGGGATTCATAGAGGATGAGCGTGGCCTGCACCGCGCGCAACTCTTCCAGAAACCGCAGGCGGGCGGCGTGGGTGGCCGGGGGAAAGCCTGCGAAATGGAACCGGTCGGACGGCAGCCCCGCCACCGCCAGCGCGCAGAGCACGGCCGAAGCCCCGGGCGCTGCCAGCACCGGGAGCCCCTCTGCCACCGCCGCCCGCGCGATCACGAAGCCCGGGTCCGACACCAGCGGCGTCCCGGCTTCCGACGCATAGGCGACCGATTTCCCCTCGGCCACCGCGCGCAAGAGCCGCGGGGACGCGGCGGCCTCGTTATGGTCGTGGCAGGGGATCACCGGGCGGCCGTTCAGCGGGATGCCGTGGATCTCCATCAGGTGGCGCAGCGTGCGCGTGTCCTCGGCCGCCAGCACATCGGCCGAAGCGAGGATGTCGAGCGCGCGCAGCGTGATGTCGCGCGCCGTGCCGATCGGCGTGGCGACAAGGTAGAGACCCGCCGCCAGCGGCTTTGTCTCCCAGGCCGGATTGGGCGAAGGCATGCGCGCGGCTCCCTGACAAGTTTACTTCCCCCCCGGAACCCCTTAGGTTGAAGCCCGATTTCAGCGTGGCATGTGCCGCTGCGACCAAGGAGTGAGGAAACCGCATGTTCTCTGTTTTGCGCACCGCCCGCAAGTCGCTGGGCCAGGCCGTTATTGCCCTGTCTGCGGTCGTCCTTGCCGCCTGTCAGCCGACCGTCGGCACCACCGTGCCGCAGGGCAACGCGGTGCCTGTGGCGCTGCTCGTCCCCTCGGGGTCAGGGCAGGCCAGCGATCAGCTGCTGGCCCGGTCGATCGAGAATGCCGCGCGCCTTGCGATCTCTGATCTGGGCGGCGTGCAGATCGACCTGCGGGTCTATCCCACCAGCGGCCAGCCCGCACAGGCCAGCGCTGCCGCGCAGCGCGCGGTGGCGGAAGGGGCGACCGTCATCCTCGGCCCCGTCTTCGCCGAAGAGGCCAATGCCGCCGGGGTCGCCGTGGCGGCGGCGGGCGTGAACGTGCTGTCCCTGTCCAACAACCCCGCCATTGCCGGGGCCAATGTCTTTGTCCTCGGCCCCACCTTCGACAACACCGCCCGCCGTCTGGCCAGCTATGCCGTGCGCAACGGGCAGTCGAACATCATGATCGTGCATGACCGCAACGCACAGGGCGAGGCGGGGCGCGCGGCCATCCAGCAGGGCGTCGCCGCCGCCGGCGGCAGCGTGGTGGCCACCGGATCTTACGAATTCTCGCAAAACGGCATCGTGCAGGCGATCCCGACCATCGCCGCGCAGGCCAAATCCTCGGGCGCGCAGGCGGTCTTCCTGACCGCCGATACGGCAGGCGCGCTGCCGCTGGTCACGCAGCTTCTGTCGGAAAACGGCGTCAACCCGACCACCGTGCAATATGTGGGCCTCACCCGCTGGGACATCCCCGCCGCCACGCTGTCGCTGCCCGGCGTCCAAGGCGGCATCTTCGCCATGCCTGACCCGGCGCTCTTCGCGCAATATCAGGCGCGCTATCAGGCGGCTTTCGGCGAACAGCCCCACCCCGTTTCCGCCATCGCCTATGACGGCATCGCCGCCATCGGCGCGCTGGCCAAGCAGGGCCGCGGGATGGACAGCGCCTCGCTGACGCAGGGCGCGGGCTTCGTGGGCGTAAACGGCGTCTTCCGCCTGCGCAGCGACGGCACGAACGAACGCGGCCTTGCCATTGCGCGCATCCAGAACAACGCCGTCACCCTGATCGACCCGGCGCCGCGCAGCTTCGGCGGCGCGGGCTTCTGACGCCGCACGCAGGCCCGCCCGCCATGACCAAGGCCGCGCTGGCCCCCCCGGATACCCCGCTTCCCCCAGATCCCCCCGGCATGATCCTGCCGGGGGCGGCGATCATCGACCTGCCCGCCCTGTACGCAGCCATCCGCGCCGATCTCACCCCGGGCGAGGATCCGCGCACCGCCCGCGCCACCGTCGTCCGCCATCTGGCCGAGGCGCGCGCCCGCGGCAACGCCGCGCTTGCCACCGCCTTCACCGCCCGCCCGCATGACGCCCGCGCCCTTGTGCGCGCGCAGGCCCACCTGACCGATGGCCTTGTCGCCACCGCCTTCGACATCGCCCGCCACATCCTCCACCCGCTGTCCAACCCGACCGAGGCCGAACGCATGGCCGTCCTCGCCGTGGGCGGCTATGGCCGGGCCGAGATGGCGCCCCATTCCGATGTGGATCTCCTCTTCCTCACCCCGTGGAAGGTCACGCCTTGGGCGGAATCGGTCATCGAATCCCTGCTCTACATGCTGTGGGACCTGAAGCTGAAGGTGGGCCACGCCTCGCGCACGGTGAAGGACTGCCTCCGCATGGGGCGCGAGGATATCACCATCCGCACCGCCCTGCTGGAGCACCGCTTTATCGCCGGATACGAACCGCTGGCCACCGAACTGGGTGACAGGCTCTGGGGCGATCTCTTCCGCAACACCGGCCCCGAATTCATCGACGCCAAGCTCCGCGAACGCGCCGACCGGCACAAACGGCAGGGTGGCCAGCGCTATGTCCTCGAACCCAACGTGAAAGAGGGCAAGGGCGGCCTGCGCGATCTGCAGACGCTCTACTGGATCGGCAAATACCTCAACCGCGTGGCCGATGCCGAAGGTCTGGTCGCCGCCGGTCTGTTGACGCGCGAAGAATACGACATCTTCACCCGCGCCGAAGATTTCCTCTGGGCCGCCCGCTGCCACCTGCACCACATCACCGGCCGCGCCATGGACCAGCTGACCTTCGACCTGCAGGTCGAGGTGGCCGCCCGCATGGGCTATACCGACCGGGGCGGCAGGCGCGGCGTCGAACATTTCATGCAGGACTACTTCCGCCACGCCACCCGCGTGGGCGAGTTGACCCGCGTCTTCCTCACCCAGCTTGAGGCCCGCCACGCCAAGCCCGAGGCCAGCCTTCTGGGCATCTTCCGCCGCACCAAACGGGTGAAACCCGGCTACAAGCTGGTGCAGGGGCGGCTCGACCTGACCGATCCCGCCAGCTTCTTCCGCGACAAGCTCAACATCCTGCGCGTGTTCGAAGAGGCGCTGCGCACCGGCTATCTGCTGCATCCCGATGTGATGCGCCAGATCACCACCCGGCTCGACCTGATCGACGAAGACATGCAGTCCGACCCCGAGGCGGTGCAGATCTTCCTCGACCTTCTGCTGAAACACGGCAATCCCGAACGCGCCCTGCGCCGGATGAACGAACTGGGCGTGCTCGCCGCCTTCATCCCGGAATTTGAACCCGTCGTCGCGATGATGCAGTTCAACTTCTACCACCATTACACGGTGGACGAACACATCATCCAGTGCATCTCGATCCTCGCCCAGATCGAACGCCGCGAACTGGAGGAAGAGCTTCCCGTCGCCTCGCGCATCCTCGAAAGCGGGGTGAACCGCAAGGTGATCTATGTCGCGCTCTTCCTGCACGACATCGGCAAAGGCCGGCCCGAGGATCATTCGATCCTTGGCGCGCAGATCGCCCGCCGCGTCTGCCCGCGCCTTGGCCTGACGGCCGAGGAAACCGAAACCGTCGAATGGCTGGTGCGCAACCACCTGCTGATGTCCGACACCGCGCAGAAACGCGATATCGGCGATCCCCGCACGGTGCGCGATTTCGCCAAGGCGGTGAAATCACGCAAAAGGCTGGATCTTCTGACCGTCCTCACGGTCTGCGATATCCGGGGCGTCGGGCCGGGGACATGGAACAACTGGAAGGCCATGCTCCTGCGCCGCCTCTATGGCCTGACAGTCGAGGCGCTGGAAGCAGGGCTCGAATCCCTCAACCGCGAAAACCGCGAGGATGAGGCAAAGCGCGCCCTGCGCGAACGCCTCGCCGATTGGCCCGCCGCCGAACTGCGGCATGAGACCGGCCGCCACTACGCCCCCTACTGGCAGGGCCTGCCCACCGACACGCATCTAGTTTTCGCGCGCCTGCTGAAAGACCTGCCCGATACGGATATCCGCATCGACCTGCATCCCGATCCCGATCGCGATGCCACCCGTGCCTGCTTTGCGCTGGCCGATCACCCCGGCATCTTCTCGCGCCTTGCGGGCGCCTTGGCGCTGGTCGGGGCCAACGTCGTGGACGCGCGCACCTACACGTCGAAGGACGGCTACGCCACGGCGGTGTTCTGGGTGCAGGATGCCGATGGGCGGCCCTATGAGGTGTCGCGCCTGCCGCGCCTGCAATCCATGATCGAAAAGACGCTGCGGGGGCAGGTCGTCCCGCGCGACGCGCTGAAAGACCGCGACAAGGTGAAAAAGCGCGAAAAGGAATTCCGCTTTCCCACCCATATCACTTTCGACAACGAAGGCTCCGACATCTACACCATCATCGAGGTCGATACCCGCGACCGTCCCGGCCTGCTTTATGACCTCACGCGCACGCTGGCGGGCAACAACATCTACATCGCCAGCGCCGTGATCGCGACCTTCGGCGCGCAGGTGGTGGACAGCTTCTATGTGAAAGACATGTTCGGCCTGAAGCTGCACGCCAAATCCCGGCAGGAAGCGCTCGAGAAAAAGCTGCGGCAGGCGATCACCGAGGGCGCCGAACGGGCGCAGGGCTAGGGCAGATGCAACCGATCCGTCTGATCCGGTCGATCCTCACCGTCGGGGGCTGGACGCTCCTGTCGCGCGGCGCAGGCTTCGCCCGCGATGTGATGATGGCCGCCTATCTGGGCGCAGGCCCGGTGGCCGAGGCGTTTCTGGTGGCCTTCTCGCTGCCCAACATGTTCCGCCGCTTCTTTGCGGAAGGGGCGTTCAACATGGCCTTCGTGCCGATGTTCGCCAAAAAGCTTGAGGCGGGCGAAGATGCCCAAGGCTTCGCCCGCGATGCCTTCAACGGCCTTGCTGCCGTGCTGATCGTGTTTTCCGTCATCGGCACGCTGGCCATGCCATGGCTCGTCTGGGCCATGGCTTCGGGCTTTGCGGGCGACGCGCGGTTCGACCTCGCCGTCCTTTTCGGGCGCATCTCCTTTGTCTACATCCTCTTCATCTCGCTCGTGGCGCTGCTGTCGGGCGTGCTGAACGCCTTCGGCCGCTTCACTGAGGCGAGTTTCGTCCCTGTCCTGATGAACCTGATGTTCATCGCCGCCATGCTGCTGGCCGATCATCTGCAATGGGACATGGGCCTGACACTGGCCTGGACCGTCCCCGTCACCGGCATCGCGCAACTGGCCTTCACCTGGGTCTCCGCCCATCGCGCGGGCTTCCGCTTCACGCCGGGCTGGCCCAAACTCACGCCAGAACTCAAACGCCTCGCCGTGATCGCCGCGCCTGCCGTGCTGGCGGGCGGCGTGGTGCAGGTGAACCTGCTGGTGGGCCGTCAGGTCGCCTCCTTCACCGAAGGGGCGGTGGCCTGGCTCTCCTATGCCGACCGGCTCTATCAGCTTCCCCTCGGCGTCGTGGCCATCGCCGTGGGCACAGTTCTTCTGCCCGATCTCTCCCGCCGCCTGCGCGCGGGCGATGCGGAAGGCGGCCGCGCCTCGTTCAACCGTGGCACCGAGTTCGCGCTGTTCCTCACCATCCCCGCCGCCGTCGCGCTGGTGGTGATCGCACTCCCCCTGTGCTCCGTCCTCTACGAACGCGGGGCCTTCGGGGCCGATGACACCGCCGCCACGGCGCTGGCGCTCGCCATCTACGGCGCGGGCCTGCCCGCCTTCGTGCTGCACAAGGTGTTCCAGCCGCTCTACTACGCCCGCGAAGACACCCGCTCGCCCTTCCGCTTCGCCGTCTGGTCCATGGTGGTGAACGTCGCCGTCGCCGTGGGCCTCCTGCCCGTCATCGGCTTCGCCGCCGCGGCCCTTGCCACCACCGTCGCCGGCTGGACCATGGTCTTCCAGCTCTGGCACGGCACCCGCCGCATGGGCCCCGAGGCGCGCTTCGACGACCGCTTCCGCAAACGCCTGCCCCGCATCCTGATCGCAAGCCTGATCATGGGCGCGGCGCTCTGGGGCGGCATGGTCCTTCTCGGCCCCGCGCTGGGCCTGCCCACATGGCGCTACGCCGCCCTCGCCGCCCTCATCGCGCTGGGCATGGCCACCTATGCCGCCGCTGCCTTCGCCATCGGCGCGGCCCGCCTCTCCGACCTCTCCGCCGCCCTGCGCCGCAAAGCCTGATCGCTACCGCGCCCGGATCTTGGCCAGCACCCGCCCCCATCCCCCGGGGCTGACCACGAATGACAACAGGAACCCCGCCGCAAACCCCGCCAGATCGGCCACCCATTCCAGGCCGCCGCCAAAGATCACCCCGAACAGAAGCTGTATCCCCAGCAGAAACCCGATCAGCGAAAACGCCCGGTACTTGTTCGCCCCCACCGCTGCCAGATTGACCCAGAGCAGGAAGGTGAACCCCCCGATCAACCCGTAGACCGCCGGATAGCCGCCATACAACGGCGCCTCATTCCCCGGCACCGCCATAAAGGCCAAGGCCCCCGCCACCGCCGCCCCGAAGAACACCACCAGCACCGCCCACCAGCGGAACACCTCGCCCACCATCTTTCCAAGGGCCAGCAGAATCACCACCACGAACAGCGCATGCGTCGTCCCGCCATGGACAAAGACATAGCTCACCAGCCGCATCACATGCTCGGCCGGATAGACCTCCGCCTCGATCATCTGCCGCATCAGGGGGGGCGAGAAGACGAACCGCTCCAGCGCCTCCAGCCGCCAGCCCGCCCCCTCCAGACCGCCCGCGATCCCCGCCGCGCCAAGGCTCAGCACCACCTCCATCGCGATGATCGGCAGCGCCAGCACCCAGACGATCATGGGCAGGGGGTTCAAGGGCGGCGCATTGCGGTCCTGCATCGGGTCACGTCTCGCGGCTGGGGGTGGCGTCACGTCTTGGGGCGGGCGTCGATTGACGCCCCGTCGCCGCAGGTTTAAGCCGAAACCCCGACCTTATCCAGACGGAGCATATCATGGCCGAGCCGGTCCAAACGCCTCAGGCTTCCTTCGCCCCCCGCATCTTCTCCGGGATCCAGCCCTCGGGTGGCCTCACCCTGGGCAACTATCTGGGCGCGCTCAAACGCTTTGTCGAAAAGCAGGACGAAGGGATCGAGACGATCTACTGCATGGTGGACATGCACGCGATCACCGTCTGGCAGGACCCCGCCAAACTGCGCCAGCAAACCCGCGAAGGCGCCGCCGCCTTCCTCGCGGCGGGGATCGACCCCGCGCGGTCCATCCTCTTCAACCAATCTCAGGTTTCGGCCCATGCCGAACTGGGCTGGATCTTCAACTGCATCGCCCGCATGGGCTGGATGAGCCGGATGACCCAGTTCAAGGACAAGGCCGGTAAGAATTCCGAAAACGTCTCGCTGGGCCTTTTTGCCTATCCGTCCCTAATGGCCGCCGACATCCTCGCCTACAAGGCCACCCATGTCCCGGTGGGCGAGGATCAGAAACAGCATCTCGAACTGACCCGCGACATCGCGATCAAGTTCAACAACGACTACGGGGTAAACTTCTTCCCCGTGGTGGAACCCGTCATCGAAGGCGCCGCCACCCGCGTCATGTCCCTGCGCGATGGCACGAAGAAGATGTCGAAATCCGATCCCTCGGACCAGTCGCGCATCAACCTGACCGATGATGCCGACACCATCGCCAAGAAGATCCGCAAGGCCAAGACCGACCCGGAGCCGCTGCCCGACAGCCTCGACGGGTTGAAGGACCGGCCCGAGGCGCGCAATCTGGTGAATATCTACGCCGCGCTTGCGGGCCACACAGCCGAACAGGTGATCCGCGATTATGCGGGGGCGCAATTCGGCACATTCAAGCCGGCGCTGGCCGATCTGGCCGTGGCCAAGCTGGAACCGATCACGCTGGAGATGAACCGGCTGATGCAGGATCCGGCCGAGATCGACCGCATCCTCGGCCAAGGCGCCGCCCGGGCCGAGGCCATCGCGCGGCCCATCGTCGATCAGGTCTACGATATCGTGGGCATGATCCGCGCGCCCCGCACCTGACAGCCGGGGCGGGCGGATGGCGGGCGGTTGACGGGCGGATGATCGGGCGCTGGCTCAGGCGGGGCCTAACGCTGGCGCTCGTCGTCTCGCTCGCGCTCACCCTCTATGCCGGGGCGCGCATTTGGGCCGATCCCGCCCTCTCGCCCTATCGCGACGCCGCCGCGCGGGAAATCGAAGCCACCCTCGACCGCCACCTCGCCGATCTCGCACCCACCGCGATCCCCGACCGCATCGCCGCCCGGCTGGCCGAAGACCCCCGCAACTGGATCGCGCTCGACGCGCTCGACGCGCTGGCGCAAGAGCGTGGCCAGACCCTTCCCCCCGATCTGCGCGCCGCCTTTGATGCCGCCCGCGCGGAAGATGCAGGCTTCTTCGCCAATGCCGCCAACTGCGCCGCCTGCGCCTATGATCCGGCGGCCTGCGCGCTGTCCAACGTCTTTCTCTGCCACGCCCCCATCGCCCTCACCCCCATCGGCGACATGGCCGCCATCACGCGCGGCGCCATCGCCTATATGGCCGGCGAAGCGGTGGACCGGATCGACGTCACCCTCGCCATCGTGGGGCTGGGAGCGACCGTCACCGTGGTCGCCTCGGGCGGCACCTCGCTCGTGGCCAAGGCCGGGGCGTCGGGCCTGAAACTCGCCCGCAACATGGGTCGCCTCTCGCCGCGCCTCAACGCCACGCTTGCCCGCGCCGCGACCGATGGGGTGGATTGGATGGCGCTGCGCCGCGCAGGCAGCATGGACGATATCGCCGCCAGCCTGCGGGCCGATGCCTTCGCCCCCGTCGTCAGCATCGCCGCCGATCTCGAACGCGTCCGCGCCGCCACCGACACCACCACCGCCCTGCACCTCCTGCCGCTCGTCGATGACGCGACCGATGCCACCCGCCTTGCCCGCGCGGCCGAGGCGCTGGGTCCCCGCATCACCGCCCGGGCCGAGGTGCTGGGCAAGTCCCGCCTCCTGCGCGCCACCGTCCGCCTCACTGACACGGCTTTTGCGCTCATCGGCGGCCTAATGGGCCTGATCCTGTCGGCAGGGGTCCTCATCGCCAATGCCCTGCAAACCCGCCTTTACGCCGCCCTGCGCCGCGCCGCGATCCGGGCCGCAGCTGACCCCTGAAAGCGCGCCCTAACTGGGAACCCGGGCGGGCTTCATCTTGGCCCAAATACCCAATCGACACGGGGCCAGCACCGCGCCACGCCCCGCACCACGCGCGATCGGAATTTGCGTCAAATTCCGCCGCGATTTCTGCACCAGAAATCGCCCCCCGCCGAAGATGGTTAACGCGCGCTTTTGCCACCGCACGTATGCACGCCCGTCTGCACCCGCTCCTGCACCCGCTCCTGCACAGCCCAAAACGCCGAAACGCCCGGATAAACACAGCGCCCGCAGGGACTTAGCCCCCCGCCCGCCGCAAATGGCTGGGCGCGATGCCGAACCGCCTGCTGAACGCCCGGCTCAGGGTCGAGGGCGACGAAAACCCCGTCCGCAGCGCGATCTCGGCCATGGAATGGCGCGTATCCGTCACCATCCGCCGCGCCGCCTGCAACCGCAGGCCCATGCCATAGGCGGCGGGGCTTTCGCCAAGGTATTGGCGGAAAAGGCTTTCCATCCGCCGGGGCGACAGCCCCACCTCCCGCGCCAGCGCCGCCATCGCGGGCGGATCGTCCAGCCGCGCCTCCATCCGCGCGATCGCCTCTGCCACCCGCCCGTCCAGCCGCGCATCCCGTTGCGGCGGCGCCACCTGCGGCTCATGCCCCGGCCGCTCGGTCGTCAGGAACGATGCCGCCACCTGCCGCGCCAGCGGCGCCCCGTGGCGGCTGGCGATCAGATGCAGCATCAGATCCTGCGCCGGCGCCGCGCCCCCCGCCGTTATCCGATTGCGATCAATGACATAGCGATCAGGCCGGCACTCCGTTTCCGGATGGGCGGCGGCGAAATCCTCCAGATCCTCCCAATGCACCGTGGCGCGATACCCCTCCAGCAACCCCGCCCGCGCCATCACCCATGCGCCCGCATCCACCCCCGCGATCACCCGAAACCGCCCCGCCATCCGCCGCAGCGCCTGCAGGAAGGGCCGCGTCGCCACCTCCGCCTGCCGATAGCCCACGATCACCATCAGCACATCCGCCCCCTCCGCCGAAGCCAGCGGCCCGGCTGACGGCAGTTCGATCCCGCAGGTCAGCGGCACCGGCCGCCCGTCGGGCGACACCACCCGCCAGCGATAGGCCTCTTCCCCCAGATGCCGGTTCGCCGCCCGCATCGGATCCAGCACCGACGCCACCTCAAGGATCGACGCATGCGGCAAGACCAGCACCGCAAATGTCAGCGCCGCACGGGAAGGAAGGAAAATGTTGACGCTTTCAGCCATATGAATTGCGTAAACCGCAAAGCATCACGGCGCAAGCAGGCTAGTCTGGCATCCAGCCAAGGGAGGACCGCCATGCCGCTCGCCATGAATCGCGAGGTATTCATCACCTGTGCCGTCACCGGATCGGGCGGCACGCAGGACCGCAGCCCGCATGTCCCGCGCAGCCCGGCCCAGATCGCCGAAAGCGCCATCGCGGCGGCCAAGGCGGGCGCGGCGGTGGTCCATTGCCATGTGCGCGATCCCGAAACCGGCAAACCCGCCCGCGATCCCGCGCTGTACCGCGAAGTCACGGAAAGGATTAGGGATTCCGCCACCGATGTGGTGCTGAACCTGACCGCCGGCATGGGCGGCGACATCTATTTCGAAGGGACCGAGGATATGGGTCGCCTCGGCCCGCGCTCCGACATGGCGGGGGCCACCGAACGGGTGGCCCATGTGGTGGAATGCCGGCCGGAAATCTGCACGCTCGACTGCGGGACGATGAATTTCAACGAAGCCGATTACGTCATGGTCAACACGCCGGGCATGTTGCGCGACATGGCCCGCCGCATGACGGCGGCAGGCGTGCGGATCGAGATTGAGGCGTTTGATACAGGCCACCTCTGGCTGGCCAAGGAACTGGTGAAGGAAGGCGTGATCCCCGAACCCGTGCTGGTGCAGCTCTGTATGGGCGTGCCGTGGGGCGCACCGGATGATC
The DNA here is from genome assembly GCF_009908315.1 of Paragemmobacter ruber. GTDB lineage: Bacteria > Pseudomonadota > Alphaproteobacteria > Rhodobacterales > Rhodobacteraceae > Paragemmobacter > Paragemmobacter ruber. The sequence continues at coordinate 798,944 of NZ_JAAATW010000001.1, read as the reverse complement.
TGAACACCTTCATGGCGATGGTGAACAACGTCCCCCAAGGCTGGCATTATTCGGCCTTCAGCCTGGGCCGCAACCAAATGGCCTATGTCGCGGCGGCGGTGCTGGCGGGCGGCAACGTGCGGGTGGGGCTGGAAGACAATCTCTGGCTCGACAAAGGGGTGCTTGCCACCAACGCCCAGCTTGTGGAACGCGCGGCAACCATCATCGAAAACATGGGCGCCCGCGTCATTACCCCCGCCGAGGTGCGCGCCCGGCTGCGCTTGGAAAAGCGCGCGCCGCTGCCGAAGTAAAGTGGAACGGATCAGCCCCATCCCCCCGCCCATTGCCGTTCTGGCGGCGGGCAAGGTGATCCCTCTGGGTCAGGGATGGGTGCTGGAACCGCTGGAGACGGGCTTTCTGCTGAAAAGCCTTGCGCAAGCGGTGCAGGTGCAGGTGACGCCTGAGGAGGCGCAATCCCTGCGCCAAGGTGATGTGACGGCCGAGGAAATGGCGGCGCGCGCGGGCGCAGCGCCGCCGCAGGCCCTTCCGGGTGCGGCCATCACCGTGGCCTTCTCGGACGAGGCGCTGCGTATTGCCGGCAAGGACCGTGCACGGTCGACGGGAAGCCAAGGCGTGGCCCCGCAACATCAGGGCACGGGGGCAGGGCCAACCCTGCCCGGTGCCACGAAGATCGGGGCGGTGGTGATCGCCCTTCTGCTGTTGGCCCTGATCTGGGCCATTTGAGGGAGAGACGGACATGGCGCGCAAGGCGGGCATCATCGGGGGCGGGGTCATCGGCGGCGGCTGGGCCGCGCGTTTCCTGCTCAACGGTTGGGATGTGGCGGTGTTCGACCCGGATCCCGAGGCCCCGCGCAAGGTGGGCGAGGTCATCGCCAATGCCCGCCGCGCGCTGCCTGCGCTGTCGGACGGACCCATGCCACCTGAGGGCAAGCTGAGTTTCGCCAGCACCATCACCGAGGCGGTGGAAGGGGCCGACTACATTCAGGAATCCGTGTCCGAGCGGCTCGACCTGAAACACCGCGTCTTCGCGCAAATTCAACAGGTTGCGCCCGGCACGCCCATCGGTTCTTCCACCTCGGGCTTCAAACCGTCGGAGTTGCAGCAGAACGCCGCCAACCCGGCCACGATCTTCGTCGCGCACCCCTTCAACCCCGTCTACCTGCTGCCGCTGGCCGAGATTGTGCCTTCGGCCAAATCCGACCCGGCCCTGATCGACTCCGCCAAGGAAACCCTGCGCGAGATCGGGATGTTCCCGCTCCACATCCGCAAGGAGATCGACGCCCATATCGCCGACCGTTTCTTGGAAGCGGTCTGGCGCGAGGCGCTGTGGCTCGTGAAGGACGGCATCGCCACGACCGAGGAAATCGACGAAGCCATCCGCATGGGTTTCGGCCTGCGCTGGGGCCAGATGGGCCTGTTCGAGACCTATCGCATCGCGGGCGGCGAGGCGGGGATGAAGCATTTCATGGCCCAGTTCGGCCCCTGCCTGACCTGGCCCTGGACCAAGCTGATGGATGTGCCGGAATTCAATGACGAACTGGTGGACCTCATCGCCGGGCAGTCCGACGCGCAATCGGGGCATCATTCGATCCGCGAATTGGAACGCATCCGCGACCAGAACCTGATCGGCTTTCTGCGGGTGCTGAAGGAACGGAACTGGGGCGCGGGCAAGGTGCTGCTGGACCACGATGCCCGCCGCCGTCAGGCGATGCCCGCCCCGTCGCCCGACCATGCCCAGCCGATGGAAATGGCGCGGATGCATGTCCTGCCGGGCTGGATCGACTATAACGGCCACATGACCGAAAGCCGCTATCTCTTTGCGGCCTCGGAAACCTCGGATGCCTTCCTGCGCCATATCGGGGCGGATATCGCCTATGTCGGCACGGGCTTCAGCTATTACACTGCCGAGACGCACATCATGCATCTGGGCGAGGCTAAGCTGGGCGATGCGCTGTCGGGGACGGTGCAGGTGATCCATGCCGATGAGAAACGGCTGCATATCTTCATCCGCATCCTGAAGGGCGATGAGGCGGTGGCGACGCTGGAACAGATGCTGCTGCATGTGGACATGAAGGCGGGCAAGACCTGCGCGGCGCCGCCCGCGATCCTTGATCGCCTGCTGCCCATCGCCAAGGCCCATGCCGCCCTGCCGAAACCCGAAGCCGCAGGCCGACATGTGGGGCAGAAGAAGTGACGCGCCGCGTCCTGATCACGGCAGGGGCGAACGGGATCGGGCTGGAAATGGCCCGGGCCTTTGCCGATGCGGGGGATCAGGTCTGGGTGACGGATGTAGATGCCGCCGCCGTGGCGGCCGTGCCTGCGGGCATCCGCGCCACCCGCTGCGATGCCTCGGATGAAGCCGAGATGATCGCCCTTTTCGCCACCATCACGGCCGATTGGGGCGGGCTGGACGTGCTTTGCGCCAATGCGGGGATCAAGGGTCCGACCGCCGCGATCGAGGACATGGACCTTGCGGAATGGCATGCCTGCCTTGCCGTCAATCTCGACGGTGCGATGATCGCCGCAAAACATGCGGCGCGTATGATGAAACCGGCAGGGGCGGGGGTGATGATCTTCACCTCCTCCACCTCCGGCCTTTACGGCACGCCCTACCGCGCGCCCTATGTGGCGGCGAAATGGGCCGTGATCGGCCTGATGAAGACGGTGGCCATGGAACTCGGCCCCCACGGCATCCGCGCGAATGCAATCTGCCCCGGATCGGTGAACGGCCCCCGCATCGACCGGGTGATCGAGGCCGAGGCGCAGGCCAAGGGCATGACCCCCGACGCCGTGCGGCAGGGCTATGCCAGCGGCACCGCGATGAAGCGGCTGTCCGATCCCGAAGATGTCGCCGCCATGGCGCTGTTCCTCTCCTCGGACGGGGCAAGGATGGTGTCAGGGCAGGCGCTTGCCGTTGACGGCATGACTTATAACGTTGATCCGTAAGGAAAACCGCCATGCATTTCGGCCTGACCGAAGAACAGCAGATGATCGTGGAGACGACGCGCAGCTTCGTCGAGAACGAGCTTTACCCGCATGAGATGGAGGTGGAACGCACAGGCCACCTGCGCATGGACCTGATCAAGCAGATTCAGGCCAAGGCCATGCAGGCAGGCCTCTACGCCGCCAATATGCCGGCCGAGGTGGGGGGCGCGGGTCTCGATACCCTGTCCTGGCTGCTGTATGAGAAAGAGTTGGGCAAGGCGAACTACGCGCTCCACTGGACCTGCGTCGCGCGGCCGTCGAACATCCTTCTGGCCGGGACGGAGGAGCAGCGGCAGAAATACCTCTACCCCTGTATCCGGGGCGAAAAATGGGATTGCCTTGCGATGACGGAGCCGGGTGCCGGGTCCGACCTGCGCGGGATGAAGGCCAGCGCCCGACCCGACGGCGATGACTGGGTGCTGAACGGCACCAAGCATTTTATCAGCCATGCGGACCTTGCCGATTTTGCCATCTGCTTCATGGCGAGCGGCGAGGAAGAGACCCCGCGCGGCAAGAAGAAGCTGATCACCGCCTTCTTCGTGGACAAGGGCACCCCCGGTTTCACCGTCCGCGACGGTTATCGCAACGTCAGCCACCGTGGCTATACCAACGCCATCCTCGAGTTCGACAATTGCCGCATCCCGAAAAGCCAGATCCTGGGCGAGGTCCACAAGGGGTTCGAGGTAGCCAATACCTGGCTTGGCGCCACCCGCCTGCAAGTCGCCGCCACCTGCCTTGGCCGCGCCGAACGCGCGCTGGCCCATGCCGTGCAGTATGCGGCGGAACGCCAGCAATTCGGCCAGTCCATCGGCAAGTTCCAGGGGATCAGCTTCAAGCTGGCCGACATGGCGATGGAGTTGAAGGCGGCGGAACTGCTGACCTGGGAAGCCGCGTGGAAATTCGATCAGGGCACGGTGACCGAGGCGGACATGAGCATGGCCAAGCTCAAGGCGACCGAGGTTCTGGCCTTCATCGCCGACGAGGCGATCCAGATCCATGGCGGGATGGGCCTGATGGACGATCTGCCCCTGGAACGCATCTGGCGCGACGCGCGGGTGGAGCGCATCTGGGAAGGCACGTCCGAGATCCAGCGCCATATCATCAGCCGACAGATGCTGCGCGCCCATGGTGCATGACGATTTTTCTACGAAGAATCAGGGGGCATTCTGCCCCCTCGTCGCTGACGCTCCTCACCCTCTGAGGATATTTGGGAACGGAAAATGACAGGCGGCCTTCATCTTTTGCTAACGCATTCTTGGCAAGGTGACCTTGCGGTACAGGCGGGGACGCCGATGACCGCAACGGGAAATGGTACCTCGCTGGCCAAGTGCTGGCGGGGTGTTTCCATTTTCCGTTGTCAAATATCCTCTGGGGGTCTGGGGGGCGAAGCGCCCCCGGGGCTGGCAGTTTGCGCAGGGCATCGGGCATGAGGGATCTGAACCGCCTGCTGCGCCCGCGCTCCATCGCCGTGCTCGGCTCTGGCTGGGCGGCGAATGTGATCGAGCAATGTCGCAAGATGGGGTTTGAGGGGCCGGTCTGGCCGGTCCATCCCACGCGCGACCAGATCGCCGGGGCGCCCTGTTTCCGCAGCTTGGCCGATCTGCCAGCACCGCCGGATGCCACCTTCATCGGCGTCAATCGGCATGCAACCCTGGATGTGGTGACAGAACTGGCTGCCATGGGGGCGGGCGGGGCGACCTGCTTTGCCTCCGGCTGGGAAGAGGCGGGCGAGGCTGATCTTCAGGCCCGTCTGGTGCAGGCGGCGGGGGATATGCCGATCCTTGGCCCCAATTGCTATGGTGTGATCAACTATCTCGACGGCGCGCTCCTTTGGCCCGATCAGCATGGCGGGGTGCGGGTGGAGCGGGGGGTGGCGCTTCTGTCGCAATCCTCCAACATTGTGATCAACCTGACGATGCAGGCCCGTGGCCTGCCCGTGGCCTATGTCGCCTGTCTGGGCAATGCCGCGCAGGTGGGGCTCGCGGAACTGGCCGGGGCGCTGCTTGCGGATGAGCGGGTGACGGCGCTGGGCATGTATGTGGAAGGCATCGACGATGCCGCGGCCTTTGCCGACCTCGCCGAACGCGCGCGGTCGGCGGGCAAGGGGATCGTCTGCATCAAATCGGGCAAGACGGAACTGTCGCGCACGGCGGCCGCTTCGCACACCGCCTCGCTCGCCGGTGGGGGGGCCGCCTCTTCGGCCTTCCTGCGCGCCTGCGGCGTGGCCGAGGTGGCGACGCCTGCCGAGTTGATCGAGACGCTGAAGATCTTCCACCACTGCGGCCCGCAGATCGGCCCGCGCCTCTGTTCCCTGTCCTGTTCGGGGGGCGAGGCGGGGCTGGTCGCCGATCTTGCCGCGCCCTTCGGCGTGGATTTCCCGCCCCCGTCGCAGGCACAGCGGGAAAGGCTGGGCGATATCCTCGGCCCCATCGTCTTCATCTCTAACCCCTTGGATTACCACACCTTCATCTGGGGTGACGGGCCGCGCACGACGGATGTCTTCACCACGATGCTGGCGGGCTATGACGCGGGCATCTTCATCATTGATCCGCCGCGCCCGGATCGCTGCGATCCCTCCAGCTTTATGCCCGCGCTGGAGGCCATTGTGGCGGCGGCGCAGAACACAGGCAAACCTGCCTTCGCCGTCGCCTCGCTGCCCGAGAATTTCGACGAGGCGCTGGCGGTGAAAATGGCCGCACCGAATGTGGTGCCGATGATGGGGCTGGAAACCGCGCTGGGCGCGATCAAGGCGGCGCAGACGGGGCCGAACCGGGGCGGCTGGCGACCCTGGCCCGTCATGGGCGCGCGCAAGCTGCGGATGCGAGACGAGGCGTCGTCCAAGGCGCTGATCGCGAGCACAGGCGTGGCCGCGCCGCGCGCGGTCACTGCGCCGACACTTCCGGAACTGGCGGTGAAGGCGGCGGGGCTGACCGCGCCCCTTGCGTTGAAGGGGCTGGGCTTTGCGCACAAGACGGAAGCTGGCGCCGTGCGCCTTGGCCTGACCTCGCTGGACGGGCAGGCCGAGATGGCCGGGGCGCAGGGCTATCTGGCGGAAGAGATGGTCACGGGCGTGGTGGCGGAACTTCTCGTCGGCCTGCGCCGTGACCCGGTCTATGGCGCGACGGTGACGCTTGGCTTTGGCGGTGTCACGGCGGAAGTTCTGGCTGATACGGTGACCCTCGTCCTGCCGGTGACGGAGGAAGAGGTGGCGCAGGCCCTGCGTCGGCTGCGGCTTTGGCCGCTGTTGGATGGCTACCGTGGACGGGCCAAGGCCGACACGGCCGCCGCCGTGCAGGCCGTCATGGCCTTGCAGGCCCTGATGCAGGCCAGCCCGGCGCTGGAGGAAATCGAGATCAACCCGCTGATGCTGACGGCCACGGGTGCCGTGGCGGTGGATGCGGTCATCTGGGAGGAAGCGGAATGAGCGGCATGCATATGCGGACCGAAGGCCCGATCCGGACCCGGCGCGAGGGCGCGGTGCTGGAGGTGACGCTGGACCGGCCCAAGGCCAATGCGATCGACCTTGCCACCAGCCGGATCATGGGCCTGACCTTCCGCGACTTCCGCGATGATGACAGCTTGCGCGTCGCGATCCTGCGGGCCGAAGGGGACAAGTTCTTTTGCCCCGGCTGGGACTTGAAGGCCGCCGCCGCCGGCGATGCGGTGGATGGCGATTACGGCGTGGGGGGCTTTGGCGGCTTGCAGGAACTGCCCAACCTGAACAAGCCGGTGATCTGCGCCATCAACGGCATCTGCTGCGGTGGCGGGCTGGAACTGGCGCTGTCCTGCGACCTGATCCTTGCCTCTGCCAACGCGACCTTTGCCTTGCCGGAAATCCGGTCGGGCACCGTGGCGGATGCGGCCTCGATCAAGCTGCCCAAGCGCATCCCCTATCACGTCGCCATGGACCTGCTGCTGACCGGGCGCTGGTTCGATGCCGAAGAGGCGCTGCGCTGGGGCATCCTGAAGGAGATCACCACCTCCGAAGACCTGCTGCCCAAGGCTTGGGAACTGGCGCGCCTGTTGGAAAGCGGCCCGCCGCTGGTCTATGCCGCGATCAAGGAAGTCGTGCGCGAGGCCGAGGCGCTGCGTTTTCAGGATGCGCTCAACCGCATCACCAAGCGGCAGTTGGCGACGGTGGACAGGCTCTATTCCAGCGAGGATCAGCTCGAAGGCGCCCGCGCCTTTGCCGAGAAGCGCGATCCCGTCTGGAAGGGCAAGTAACACGGAAACGACAGTTTCCTGTCGCTGTCTGTCACGCCGCCCCATGATGTGGCGCTAGGCTCCGCCGCAAGCAGAGGTGGGCCAGCATGGGCGACGAAACGGATTACATCATCGTGGGGGCAGGGTCGGCGGGCTGCGTGCTGGCAGACCGGCTGACGGCCAGCGGCAAGCATCGGGTGACGGTGCTGGAGGCAGGCGGGACCGACCGGCGCTTTTTCGTGATGCTCCCCTTGGGCTATGGCAAGCTGTTCTACGACCCCGCCGTGAACTGGCTTTACAAGACCGAACCCGACCCCGGGCTTGCCGGGCAGCGCGACCACTGGCCGCGCGGCAAGGTTCTGGGCGGGTCGTCCAGCATCAATGCCATGGTCTATATCCGCGGTCACCGCGCGGATTACGAGGAATGGGAGGCGGCGGGCAATCCCGGCTGGGGCTGGGAGGATGTGCTCTCCGCCTACAAGGCCATGGAGGATACCGAGGCGGGCGGCGATGACTGGCGCGGCAAGGGCGGGCCTTTGTTCGTGTCGGCCAATCGCAAGGGGCTGCATCCCTTGGTGAAGGATTACGTCGCCGCCTGCGAAAGCGCAGGCCTGCCGCATAACCCGGATTTCAACGGGGCGGTTCAGGAAGGGGCGGGCATCTATCAGATGACCATCCACAAGGCGCGGCGCAATTCTGCCGCCCGCGCCTTCCTGCGGCCTGCGATGAAGCGACCGAACTGCCGGGTGATCACCGGGGCAATGGTGACGCGGGTGCTGATCGAAGAGGGCCGCGCCGTGGGCGTGGACTATGTGCAGAACGGGCAGACCCATACCCTGCGCGCCAAGGCCGAGGTGATCCTGTCCGGGGGCGCCATCAACTCGCCGCAACTACTGCAACTCTCAGGAATCGGGCCGGGGGCGTTGCTGCAAGGCATGGGCATCCCCGTGCAGCGCGACAACCCCAATGTGGGCGATCATCTGAGCGATCATCAGGGCATCAACTACACCTGGAAGATGCGCGTCCCCACCTATAACGACGAGCTTCGCCCCTGGTGGGGCAAGCTGATCGCCGGGATGAAATACGTGCTGGCCGGGGCGGGGCCGCTTGCCAAGTCGATCAACCATGCGGGGGGCTTCTTCCGCACCTCGCCCGACCTCGCGCGCCCCAACATGCAGCTTTACATGCAGGCCTTCTCCACCCTCATCCCGCGGGAAGGGGAGCGGCCGATCCTGACGCCCGATCCCTTTCCCGGCATGTCGCTTGGCCTGTCGAACTGCCGTCCCACCAGCCGGGGCCATATCCGCATCGGATCGCCCGACCCGTTCCGCCACCCGGTGATCACGGCCAATGCCTTTTCAACCGACCATGACGTGCAGGAGATGTTGCTGGCGGTGAAGTATCTGCGCCATCTGGCGGCGCAGCCGCCCTTGGCCCGCCTGATCGCCGAAGAACTGCGTCCGGGGCCGGAGGTGGTGACGGACGCGGCGCTGATCGAGGATTTCCGCAAACGGTCGGGCACCGTCTATCACCCGTCCTGCACCTGCCGGATGGGGCCGGATCCAGCGACCAGCGTGGTGGATTCGCGCCTACGCGTGCACGGCGTGGCGGGGTTGCGGGTGATCGACGCCTCCAGCTTTCCCAACCTGATCGCGGGCAACACCAACGCGCCTGCGATGATGCTGGGCTGGAAGGGCGCGGAACTGGTGCTGGCCGACGCGCGTTGATCCCAGGCGGGGGTGCCGTCGCAGGGGGCATCGACCCCCCTGCACCGGCGTTGCCACGGAAGGTGGCGACCGGTCACCCGAGGGGTGGCGGGGTGCGAGGGGCCGCGTTGCAGTGGGGTATTTGGGCCAAGATGAAGCAAGCCCGTGGTCTTCATCTTGGCTCAAATACCCATCCTACAACGGCAGGACCTGCGGAAACGCCGGTCATTCGCCGCGCGGGAAGCGTTTGCTTTCCTCCAGCACGTTCAGATCCATGTGGTTGCGCATGTAGCGTTCGGATGCGGCGCGCAGGGGCTGGTGATCCCAAGGGAAATAGGCACCGTTGCGCAGCGCCTCATACACCACCCAACGGCGGGCCTGGCTTTCGCGCACGGCGGCATCATAGGCGGCAAGGTTCCAGCGCGCCTGCACCTTGGCGCGGAAGGCGGCGAGGGTCGTGGCATGGGCGGGATCCGGGGCGAGGTTCCGACGCTCGGCCGGGTCGGTGGCAAGGTTGAACAGCATGTCGGGGTCGGCGGGGCACTGGATGTATTTCCAGTCGCCCTCGCGCAGGCAGACCATCGGGGTGATCGTGCCCTCGGCGGCGTACTCCATGGCGACGGCGGTGTTGCGCGGGGTGCCGGTGGCGAGGGGGACGAGGTTTTCGCCATCGGTCCAGGGCAGGATTTCGGCCATGTCGATGCCGGCCAGCGCGGCCAGCGTGGGGGTCACGTCGATGGTGGAGACGGGCGTGTCGATGCGCTGCGGGGTGAAGCCGGGGGCGGCGATCATCAGCGGCACGCGGGCGGAGCCTTCGAAGAAGTTCATCTTGAACCACAGCCCCCGCTCGCCCAGCATCTCGCCATGGTCCGACAGGAAGAGGATGATCGCCTCTTGCCGCGTGGCGGCCAGCGTGTCGAGGATTTCGCCGATCTTGGCATCGACGTAGGAGATGTTGGCGAAATAGCCCTGACGGGCGCGGCGGATATGCGCATCCGTGATGTCGAAGGCGCGCCAGTCGCAGGCATCCATAAGGCGCTGTGAATGGGGATCCTGTTCTGCGTAGGCGATGGCGGGTGGCGGTTCCAGTTCGGGCGCGCCATCGTAGAGGTCCCAGAATTTCCGCCGCGCAACGAAGGGGTCGTGTGGATGGGTGAAGCTGACGGTCAGGCACCACGGGCGCCGGTCGTGGCCGCGTGAGAGGTCATAGAGTTTCTGGACGGCCTGAAAGGCCACGTCGTCATCATATTCCAGCTGGTTGGTGATTTCGGCCACGCCCGCCCCGGTGACAGACCCGAGGTTGTGATACCACCAGTCGATCCTTTCGCCGGGCTTGCGATAGTCGGGCGTCCAGCCGAAATCGGCGGGGTAGATGTCGGTGGTCAGCCGCTCTTCGAACCCGTGAAGCTGATCGGGGCCGACGAAATGCATCTTTCCCGACAGCGCGGTCTGATAGCCCGCGCGGCGCAGGTGATGGGCATAGGTGGGGATGTCAGAGGCGAATTCGGCAGCATTGTCATAGACGCGGGTGCGTCTGGGCAGCGCGCCCGACATGAAGGCCGCGCGGGCGGGCGCGCAGAGGGGCGAGGGAGTGTAGCTGTTGGCAAACCGGACGGAGCGTTGGGCCAGTTTGCGCAGGTTGGGGGCGTGCAGGAAAGGGGCGGGGCCGTCAGGGAAGAGCGTGCCGGTGAGCTGATCCACCATGAGGATGAGGATGTTGGGGCGGGTGGTCATCGGGGCCTCCGTCTGCGGTGATGGCCGCAGAGTAGGAGAGCGACCCAGCGCCGGATAGGGCGAGAGCGTCCCTTGCCGCCCTGCGGACGACATCCGCAGGCAATGTCGCGAATGGCGGATGGATTGCCGCCCGAGAGGCATGAGTCGCGGCGGACGTGGCGTCAGATGACCCGAGCCCCGGAGAGCGCGCCCATGACCATCCGCACGGAATTTCCCCATCCTATCGTGGAGCATGAGGATATGGGGATTGTCCTGCCGGATGGCTGCCGCCTGTCGGCGCGGGTCTGGATGCCCGAGGATGCCGAAGCGCGGCCGGTGCCGGCGGTGCTGGAATACATCCCCTATCGCAAGCGCGACGGAACCCTGCCGCGGGACGAGATGATGCACCCCTATATGGCAGGGCACGGTTACGCCTGCGTGCGGGTGGACATGCGGGGGAATGGCGATTCCGAAGGGTTGATGACCGACGAGTATACGCAACAGGAAATGGATGACGCGGTGGCCGTGATCGACTGGCTGTCGCAGCAAGCCTGGTGCAGCGGCGCGGTGGGGATGATGGGAAAGTCCTGGGGCGGGTTCAACTGCCTGCAGGCGGCGTTCAACCAGCCGCCCGCGCTGAAGGCGGTGATTTCGGTGTGCTCCACCACCGACCGCTTCGCCGATGACATCCATTACAAGGGCGGCTGTCTGCTGGGCGAGAATTTCGGCTGGGGGGCGGTAATGCTGTCCTTTTCCAGCCGCCCGCCGGACCCCGTGCTGCGCCCCGATTGGCGGAGGATGTGGATGGAGCGGCTGGAGTCCGAGCCCTGGCTTGCCCCGCGCTGGGCCGCTTTGCAGGAACGGGGGGCGTTCTGGAAGCACGGATCGGTGGGCGAGGATTACGCCCGGATGCAGACGCCTGTGCTGATCTGGGGCGGCTGGGCCGACAATTACATGAACACCGTGGCGCATCTGGTGGAGAACGTGCCCGCGCCCTGCAAAGGGATTGTGGGGCCTTGGGTGCACCAGTACCCGCATACGGCGGTGCCGGGGCCGCAGGTGGGGTTCCTGCAAGAGGCGCTGCGCTGGTGGGACCGATGGCTGAAAGGTATTCCGAACGGGGCCGAGGATGACCCCGCCTACCGCGTCTGGATGATGGACAGCGCGCCGCCAGACGCCAGCGCAAAGGCACGGCCCGGGCATTGGGTGGCCGAGGCGGAATGGCCGTCGCCGCGCGTGTCTCGGCAAGTGCTGACCCTTGGGGCGTCGCGCGGGGCGGGGACGTCGCAGGGGTATTTGGGCCTAGGTGAAACGGGAAATCTGCAGGTGACCATTGCAACGCCGCAGCATCTGGGGCTGAGGGCGGGGGAGTTCTTCCCCATGGGTCTGAATGCCGAGATGCCCGGGGACCAGCGCGAGGATGATGCGCTGTCGGTCTGTTTTGACGCAGACGTGCTGGAGGCGGGGCTGGACCTCTTGGGGGCGGCGGAGGTGCGGCTGCGACTGTCATCGGACAGACCGCTTGGTTTTGTGGTGGCGCGGCTTTGCGATGTGGCCCCCGAAGGGGCATCGGTGCGGATCGCGCATGGGATGCTGAACCTGTGCCATCGGGGCAGCATGGAGAGGCCTGCGCCGATGGTGCCGGGGCAGACGGTGGAGGTGGCGTTCCGGCTGGACCAGATGGCCTATCGGCTGGCGCCGGGGCACAGGCTGCGGCTGGCACTGTCGAACAGCTATTGGCCCTTTGTCTGGCCTTCGCCTGCGGCGGGGCGGTTGACCCTCACGGGGGGGAGCCTGACCCTGCCGGTGCATCAGGGCAGCGGTGACGAATGGACGCCGCCGCCCGCCGAACATGCTGCGCCGTGGAAGCATCGCGTGATCCGGGCTGGAAAGACCCGGCGCTGCATCGAAGAGGATTTGATCACCGGGACGGTCGCGCTGGTGGTGGAGGATGATCTGGGCGATGCCGAGAACCTGACGCATGGGCTGTGCAGCGGCGAGACGATGAGCGAGCGGTGGGAAATCCGGCCCGACGATCCCTTGTCGGCGCGGGCGGTGCATGTCTGGGAGCAGCGGCTGTCGCGGGGGGATTGGTCTGTACGGACGCGGGCGGAAGCCGAGATGACGGGAACGGCAGACACGCTGCGGATGACGGCGGTCCTGCGCGCCTGGGAGGGGGAGGCGCTGGTCTTCGAACGGCACTGGGATGACAGGGTGGACCGGCGCCATGTCTGAAAAACGTGACACCGGGATGGGAAAAAAGCTTTGCCCGCAGAGGGATTCGCGGGTTACTGATTGAGTAATCAACAAAAACGCCCGGCACAGAGAGGCTGGGTCGCCAAGAGGGAGACCATGGAATGAACAGCGAGTTTGACTACCTGCTCAAGCGTGCGGCGCGTGGCATGATGAGCCGCCGTGAGTTTGTTGGCCGCGCTTCGGCGCTGGGGATTTCGGCGGCGATGGCCAATACGCTGCTGGCATCTGCCGCGCGGGCCGAGGGGCCGGTGAAGGGGGGCGTGCTGCGCGCCGGGATGGCGGGCGGGGAGTCGACCAACTCGCTCGACCCGGCGCTGGCGGCGTCGGAAGTGCCGTTCATGGTCAACATGACCTGGGGCGAGATGCTGGTGGACGTGAACGCCAAGGGCGAGATCGACTATCGCATCGCCGAAGAGATCAGCGCCAATGCCGATGCCACGGAGTGGAAGTTCAAGATCCGCGCGGGGGTGGAGTTCCATGACGGTAAGACGGTGACGGCCGAGGATGTGGTGGCCACGCTGCGCCGCCACACGGACGAGAAATCGCAATCGGGCGCGCTGGGCATCGTGCAGGGCATCTCCGACATGAAGGCCGAAGGCGACATGGTCACGCTGACGCTGGCATCCGGCAATGCCGACCTGCCCTTCCTTATGGCCGATTATCACCTTGTGATCCAGCCGGGCGGCGGGGTGGACAATCCGGCAGCGGGCATCGGCGCCGGGCCCTACAAGGTGACGGCGTTCGAGCCGGGCGTGCGCCACGTGTTCGAGCGGCATGCCAACTATTTTGACAGCACCATGGCCCATGCCGACCAGGTTGAAATCCTGGTCATCAACGACAACACCGCCCGGACGGCGGCGTTGCAGGCGGGGCAGGTGCATATGATCAACCGGGTGGACCCGAAGATCATCGAACTGCTCAAAGGGGTGCCGGGCATCACGATCGAACATGTCGCGGGCCGTGGGCATTATGTGTTCATCATGCATTGCGACAAGGCGCCCTTCGACAACAAGGACCTGCGCAACGCGCTGAAGCTTGCGATCAACCGTCAAGAGATGGTGGACAAGATCCTTGGCGGCTATGGCAGCAAAGGCAACGACTTCCCGATCAACGCGGCCTATCCGCTGTTTGATGAGACCATCCCGCAGCGCGAATACGATGCGGCGGCGGCGGCAGAGCTTTACAAGGCTTCGGGTCACGACGGCAGCCCGATCATCCTGCGCACGGCCCCCGGTGCCTTCCCCGGCGCGGTGGAAGCGGCGCAACTGTTCCAGCAGTCGGCCGCGGCGGCGGGCATCCCGCTGGAGGTGAAGGTGGAGCCCGATGATGGCTACTGGTCGAACGTCTGGAATGTGGAGCCGTTCTGCGCCTCGTACTGGGGTGGCCGTCCTGTGCAGGACCAGATGTATTCCACCGCCTATCTGTCCTCCGCCGACTGGAACGATACTAAGTTCAAGAACGCCCGGTTCGACGAATTGCTGGTGACCGCGCGGGCCGAGCTTGACGCGACCAAGCGCAAGGCGATGTATTCGGAAATGGCCAACATCCTGCGCGATGAGGGCGGCCTGATCTGCCCGATGTTCAACGATTTCGTCGAAGCCAAGCGGGAAGAGGTGGGCGGCTGGCTGCCCGATCCGAATGGCGAGCTGATGAACGGGCGCGCGCTGGCCAAGTGCTGGCTGACCGCCTGATCGGGCCATTGCAAGGTGCACCCGATCCTTAAACTCGTGGCCCAGCGTATCGCGCTGGGCCTGCTTCTGCTGCTGGCCGTTTCGCTGCTGATCTTTCTCGGCACCGAGGCGCTGCCCGGCGATGTGGCGCAGGCGATCCTGGGCCAGTCGGCCACGCCTGAGGCGCTGGCGAACCTGCGTGAATCGCTGGGGCTGAACCGGCCGGCCTATGTGCGGTATTTCGACTGGCTGGGCGGCATCCTGACCGGCGATTTCGGCGTGGCGCTGACGAATGGGCAGGATATCGGTCAGGCCATCGGGCAACGTCTGGGCAATACCCTGTTCCTTGCGGCCTGCGCGGCGGTGATCTCTGTCCCCCTGGCCATTCTTCTGGGGCTGATCGCGGCGCGCTACAACGGGCGCTGGCCGGACAAGGTGATTTCCGGGGTCACGCTTTCGACGATCTCGCTGCCCGAATTCGTGGCGGCCTATTTCGTGATCTTCCTGCTGACGCAGGTCTTTCCGATCTTTCAGCCCGTCGCCATGGTCTTTCCCGGCATGGGCTTTTGGGAAAGGCTTCAGGCGGTGGCCCTGCCGGTGATCGTGCTGGTCCTTGTGGTGCTGGCGCATATGATGCGGATGACGCGGGCGGCGATCCTGAACGTGATGCAATCGGCCTATATCGAGACGGCGGAACTCAAGGGCCTGTCGCCGATGCGGGTGATCTGGCAGCACGCCTTTCCCAACGCCATCGCGCCCATCGTTTCGGTCGTGGTCCTGAACCTTGCCTATCTGGTGGTGGGCGTGGTCGTGGTCGAGGTGGTGTTCGGCTATAACGCGCTGGGCCAATATCTGGTGGACCATGTGGCCAAACGTGACCTGCCTGTGGTGCAGGCCGTCGGGCTGATCTTTGCGGCGGTCTATATCGGGCTGAACATTCTGGCCGACGTGATCGGCATCGTTTCCAACCCACGCTTGAGGCACCCGAAATGAAGATGCCTCTCTCTGCCCTCATCGGCCTTATCCTGACCGGTCTGTTCCTGTTCTGCGCCATCTTTGCGCAATGGATCGCGCCCTATCCGCTGGATGCTGTCATCGGCGGGGTGTGGGAGGCGCCGTCCGAACGGCATTGGCTGGGCACCGATACGATCGGCCGCGATATCCTGAGCCGGATGATCTATGGCGGCCAGATCACGATCTTCGTGGCACTGGCATCTTCGCTGCTGTCCTTTGGCCTTGGGTCCTTTCTTGGATTTCTGGCGGCGGTGAAGGGCGGCTGGATTGATCAGGGGGTAAGCCGCCTTGTCGATCTGATGATGGCGATCCCGTCGCTGATCGTGGCGCTGGTCGTGCTGTCGGTGCTGCCCATCAACCTGACCGTGCTGATCATGGTGATGGGCCTTTTGGATGCGACGCGGGTGTTCCGCTTGTCGCGTGCCGTGGCCATGGACATCACGGTGATGGACTATGTCGAGGCGGCGAAACTGCGCGGCGAGGGGCAGTCGTGGATCATCTTCCGCGAGATCCTGCCCAATGCGCTGTCGCCTCTGGTGGCCGAATTCGGGCTGCGCTTCATCTTTGCGGTGCTGTTCATCTCAACCCTGTCCTTCCTTGGCCTTGGCATCCAGCCGCCGCTGGCGGATTGGGGCGGGATGGTGAAGGAGAACAAGGACGGGCTGATCTATGGCAAGTCCGCCGCGCTGATGCCCGCGCTCGCCATCGCGCTGCTGGCGATATCGGTGAACCTTGTGGCGGACTGGATCCTGTCGCGCACGACAAGCCTGAAAGGGGGGCGCGGTGGCTGACCTGCTTGAGATACGGAACCTGCGGATCGAGGCGACCTCCTATCCCCCGGGCGAGCCGCCGCGCGATGTCGTGCTGGTGGATAATGTGTCGGTCAGCGTGGCCAAGGGCAAGGTGCTGGGTCTGATCGGGGAATCCGGGGCAGGCAAATCCACCATCGGGCTGTCGGCCATGGCCTATGGTCGGGGCGGCGTGCGCCTGACCGGGGGGCAGATCATCCTGAACGGGCGCGACATCCGGGGGATGGGGCCGGCAGGGCTGCGCGCGCTGCGCGGGCGCGAGGTGACCTATGTGGCGCAATCGGCCGCGGCGGCGTTCAACCCGGCCAAGCGGTTGATGGAGCAGGTGATCGAAACCACGCTGTCGCACGGGCTTATGGCGCGCGCCGAGGCCGAGGCGCGGGCGGTGATGCTGTTCGGCAAGCTGGGGCTGCCCAATCCCGAGACATTCGGAAACCGGTATCCGCATCAGGTGTCAGGCGGGCAGTTGCAGCGGGCTATGACGGCCATGGCGCTGTGTCCGAAGCCCGATCTTGTGATCTTTGACGAACCCACCACCGCGCTGGACGTGACGACACAGATCGACGTGCTGGCCGCGATCAAGGAGGCAATCCACGACACGGGGGTGGCCGCGCTGTACATCACCCATGATCTGGCCGTGGTGGCACAGGTGGCGGATGACATTCTGGTGCTGCGGCAGGGCAAGAAGGTGGAATACGGCCCCGTGCGGCAGATCATCACCGACCCGCATGAGGACTATACCCGTGCGCTGGTGTCCGTCCGATCCATCGACCATGAAGAGAAGGCTGCGGCCCCGGCCGTGCTGTCGGTGCAGAACGTGACGGCGCGTTACAAGGGCACGAATTTCGATGTGCTGAAGAACGTGACGGTCGATCTGCCCGCCGGGCAGACGCTGGCCGTGGTGGGGGAGAGCGGTTCGGGGAAATCCACCCTCGCCCGGGCTATTACCGGGTTGCTGCCGCCCTCGCAGGGGCGGATCACCTTTGCCGGGCGGGCGCTGAGCGGGGCGCTGCAGGAGCGCAGCAAGGACGATCTGCGGGAATTGCAGATGATCTATCAGATGGCCGATACGGCCATGAACCCGCGTCAGACCGTGGGTACGATCATCGGGCGCCCGCTGGAGTTCTACTTTGGCATGGGCGGAGAGGCGAAACGCAGGCGGGTGCAGGAACTGCTTGACCAGATCGAGATGGGCAAGGGCTACATTGACCGGTATCCGGCTGAATTGTCGGGCGGGCAGAAGCAGCGTGTCTGCATCGCGCGGGCGCTGGCCGCAAAGCCCAAGCTGATCATCTGCGACGAAGTCACAAGCGCGCTGGATCCGCTGGTGGCAGACGGCATCCTGAAGCTGCTTCTGAACCTTCAGGCGCAGGAGCATGTGGCCTATCTGTTCATCACCCATGATCTGGCCACGGTGAAGGCCATCGCCGACAAGATCGCGGTCATGTATCGCGGGCAGGTCGTACGCTACGGGTCAAAGACCGATGTGCTGACCCCACCCTTTGACGATTACACCGATCTGCTTCTCTCCTCTGTCCCGGAGATGCGGCTGGGCTGGCTGGAAGAGATGCTGGCCCATCGCAAGATGGAAAGCGCAGGGAACTGATGGCGCGTAAGCTTTTGCTGATCCTCATCGACGGGGTGCCCTATCGCAACTGGCGGCGGCTGTTCGGCAATCTGGAAGGCTGGGTGCAATCGGGCGAGGCGCGGGTGTGGCGGATGCGGGCGGTGCTGCCCTCCACCTCGGCGTCGTGCTACGCGTCGATCCACACGGGCGTGCCGCCGCAGGTGCATGGCATCTGGGGCAATTACGCGGTGCGCAAGATCGACCTGCCGGACGTGTTTTCCGAATTGGCCCGGGCGGGGCGGCGGACCGGGGCGGTGACACATTCCTTCTGGTCGGAATTCTTTCAGCGCGCCCCCTTCGATGCGGTGCGCGATATCGAATATGACGAAGAGGCAGGACCGATCCATCACGGGCGGTTCCACACCATGGCGGGTTATGGCCATGACAACCAGATGACGCCGTCGGATCACGACCTCTTCGCCACGCTGACGCGGCTGTGCGAGGCGAAGGGGATCGACTACGGGCTCTATCATTCCTGCACGCTGGATAGCATGGGCCACCGCTTTCACCATGACTGTGACGCGATGGATCATGCCTGCTATCTTCTGGATGAACAGCTGGCCCCGTTCATCCATCGCTGGAGACGCGCTGGGTATGAGGTGATCGTGACGGCCGATCACGGGCAGGATGAGCGCGGCCACCATGGCGGCGCGGGCGAGTTGCAGCAGGACTTTGCCTTCTATTACTTCGGCGACAGCGCGATGCCGCCCAAGGACACGCTTCTGGACCAACTCGCCCTCGCCCCGTCGATCCTCACGCGGATGGGCGTGCCCGTGCCACCCACGATGAAGGCCGCGCCTTTCCTTGTGCCTTAGCGGGCGTAGCTGTCGGCTTCTTCATCAAGGATCGTACGCAACTCGCGCAGGTGGACATCGGCAAAGCCGGGGTAGGCCTCCCATTCCTGCGCGGTCTTTTCGGCGATGGCGTCCGGCAGCACGCGCAGGGGGCGACCCGTCTGCAGGGCGCGGATATAGGTCTCGGCCGCGCGTTCGAAATAGTAGAGACGGTTGAACGCCTCGGCCACGGTTTGCCCGATGACCAGCACGCCGTGATTGCCCATCACCATCACCGTTGTCTTGGGATCGGCCAGCAGGGCGGCGCAGCGTGCGCCCTCTTCCTCGAACGCCATGCCGCCGTACTGGTCATCGACGACAAGGCGGTTGTGGAACATGGCGCTGTTCTGGTCGATCGCGGGAAGGCGAGAGTCGGCGAGGCTGGCCAGAACCGTGGCGTGGATGGAATGGACGTGCATCACGCAGCGGGCATGGGGCAGCGCGCGGTGGATGGAGCCGTGCAGGCCCCACGCCGTGGGGTCCGGGGCATCGGGGCGGGCCATGGTGGCGGGATCGTTGGCGTCGATCTCGATCAGGCTGGAGGCGGTGATCCGGCTGAAGTGGCGACCGTTCGGATTGATCAGGAAGCGCGTCCCCTCTGCGTTCACGGCGAGCGAGAAATGGTTGGCCACTGCCTCATGCATGTTCAGGCGGGCCGTCCAGCGGAAGGCGGCGGCCATGTCGCAGCGTTCCTGCCAGTGGGTAAGGTTCGGGATCGGGGCGTTCATGCGTGGTCCTCCGTTTCGGGCCATGTGCCGCGGGCCATGGCGGACAGGGTGCGGGTGATGCGGGCAAAGCTGGCCGCAGCGCGGGGCACGGTGGTGCGGGCGCGCAAGTAGCCATGGACGAGGCCGGTTTCGATGACGGCGCGGGCGGGGGTTCCGGCGGCGGCAAGACGGGCGGCATAGGCGCCGGCATCGTCGGCCAGCGGATCGCATTCGGCGGCGATGGCGAGGGTCGGGGGAAGGCCGGTAAAATCGTGGTCGGAGAGGGGGGCGAAACTTGGATCAGCCGGGGGCGGGGGGGCGTTGCCGTGGCGGATGCCGCCGTAGAACAGCACGTCATCACGGGTCAGCATGGGCGCATGGGCGTGGGTGAGGTAGGAGCCGTGATCGGTGTCTCCGCCCAGACCGGGATAGATCAGCACCTGCCCGGCGATCCCGTGCTGGCCATGCCGGCCAAGCGCATGGGCGGTGGCGGCGGCAAGGTTCCCGCCCGCGCTGTCGCCTGCAAGGAGGAGCGGTGCGGGAAGTTCCGCGGCAACGGCCAGGGTTGCGGCGCAGGCATCGTCAAACGCGGCGGGGTGGGGGTGTTCGGGGCAGAGCCGGTAGTCGACAGAGACGACATGCAGACCCGTGGCCGCGCAGAGATCGGCGCAGACATCATCATGGCTGTGCAGGCCACCCACGACGAAGCCGCCACCGTGGAAATAGACAATTGTGCCGTCTGTCCCGGGGTAATGACGGCAGGGCACCCCGCCAAAGAGCCGATCCTTGGACGTGATCCCGGGCGGGTAGCCCCGGTGGAACCCGCGGCACATCGCATCGTAGATGGCGCGTTGGTCGGCGATGGTCAGGCTGGCGGTGTCGGGGGGATAGGCGGCCTCGGACCTGTGGATGAAGTCCCAGGTGGATGCGTCGATGAGGCGGGTGTAATCAGGCGTCGTCATGACCCGAACTTGCAGCACGCACCGGGCGGTGGCTAGCAGATAAGGCCGATCGCCATGTCGCGGATAGACGTTGCGCTTGGACGGGCTGTCAGAAACACGAACGGGCGCAACCGTGACAGTTGCGCCCGAACGGTGATGAGCGGAACCCGAAGATCAGGCCAGCGCGAGGTTCGTGGCCGATTCGCGGCCGTCACGGCCGGCTTCGATGTCGAAGGTCACGGCTTGGCCGTCCTTCAGGCCGCGCAGGCCAGCACGCTCCAGCGCGGTGATGTGAACGAACACGTCCTTCTTGCCGCCTTCCGGGGCGATGAAGCCGTAGCCTTTGGTTTCATTGAACCATTTCACGGTGCCCTTGGCCATCGTGAAGTCTCCTGTCAAAGTCTGCCGCCCGCACTGTGCGGCGGCCTGGCCCCGTCAGCTTGGTCGATGCTGTGGCCGGAAAATCCGAAGACAGAAGTCGAGTAGAGTTAACGTCGCCCGACGGATATGAGCGCAGATTGCCTGAAAATCAAGAAAATTGGGGTTAATTCCATCCCTATGTCCTGTCTGGTCGCCGTTATGGTTGCCATTGCGTCAGCAGGTCGGGGCTCCGCTTGCGTCTGCAGAGGGGGCGACGTTCGACCCCTGTCTATCTGCTGTCTACCTGCGGGCCATGGAAAATCCACCGACGGATCCTGCGCATCCCGCGATGTGACCGATCAAGGAAGGGGGACATCCGGCGACAGGCGCACCCACGGCCCTTACCGGTTGCCGGCGCCCCCCAGCGGCGCTGCCGCGCGGGGATATGGCGCGGACCTGCCTTTGTCTGGCTGTGCTGCGAAGGGGCGTCCTTAGATCGGGGCCGCTTTCGCGCATGGTCCGGGACCTTTGGCCAGCAGATCGCAAGACCTTCTTATGTCACGAAATTGCCCGAATTTTGCCACATTCCGGCAAGCGCCAGCAGCGCCGACGGACGGGTCGGAAAGGGTAGATGATGTCGTTAAAGCTAGGGGCGGAGGTCGCCTTGTGGAAGGTCGGGCCGGGATGTGCGCCGGAGACGGGGCTGGAGGACCGGGCATGACCGGGGCGCAGGTAAGCTACATCGGCGCCTTCCGACAGGCCGAACGGTCGGGCGAGCGTCTGTTGGATCGCGCGCGCCGCAGGCGGCAGGAACTGATCGGTACCAGGAAGGTCTGGGTGGTCGAGATCGCGACAGCCGATCAGGGCGTCGCGCTGCATCGATTCATGGAGACGCCGCGGATCGGCGACCTTCTGGCGCGCAGCGGGGCGGATGCCACCCTTGTCAGCCTGCGGGTGGAGGAGGTTCCGGGTCGCCGCTGTGCGGCCGGGATGACCGCGGCCGAATAGGGGCTTGGCAGCGGCCTAACCGGTCGGACGGGTCTGCAGCGCCGTGGGGGTCGGCTGCAGGCCGCCGCCGGAGATGGGCGCATTCGGGGCTATGGCATGGGGGTGCCGCCCGGATGCGCCCATCTCCGGCAAGGCGGGTTTGATCTGCCCGCCCGTCGCAGAGGATGGCACGCGCGCCGTGTGGATCGGCAGGTTTGTGACAGTTGATGTCGGGCCCGGCGCCCCTATCTGACGCGCGCAGGCCGCGTTCTGGCTGCGCCCGGACGGAGCGGATGCCCGATGCCTTCGAAACCTTTCGCCGCCTTCGCCGTCCCCGGCGCGTTGACCACGCAGACGGGCGGATCGTTCTATGATCGCAGGCTGGTGGAAAGCCTGATGGCGCTGGGGCATGGCATCACCGTGGTGACGTTGCCCGAAGGCTTTCCGCAGCCGGATGAAGGGGCCATGCAAACTGCCGTGGCACAATTGCAGGACCTGCCTGCCGATACGCCTGTCATCATAGACGGCCTCGCATTCGGGGCGCTGCCTACGGACGCGGTGGCGCGGATCGCGGCACCGATCGTTGCGCTGGTGCACCATCCCCTTGCGCTGGAGACAGCACTGGAGGCCAGTGTTGCGACGGCCCTGCGGCGCAGAGAGGCGGACAACCTTGCGCTGGCCCGGCATGTGATCGTGCCAAGCCCGCATACCAAGGCGGTGCTGGTGGCCGAGTATCGCGTGCCGGAGGAAAAGATCACCGTCCTTGTGCCGGGGCTCGACCGGGTGACTGTCGCGGTGCAGGAGAAGGCGACCCCTCCTCTGATCCTGTCCGTCGGCTTGCTGCATCCGCGCAAGGGGCATGACGTGCTGATCGACGCGCTGGCGCGTCTTCCTGACCTGAATTGGCAGGCCGTGATCGCGGGGACGCCATGGGATGCAGGCTATGTCGCGCAACTGGAGCGGCAGATCGCCGAGTGGGGCCTGACCGAAAGGGTGCGCTTGGCCCAAGGGATCGGTATGGCGGAGCGGGATCAGCTTTATGCGAGGGCGTCGGTCTTCGCGCTGGCCACCCGATATGAAGGATATGGGATCGTCTTCGCCGAAGCCTTGGCGCAGGGCCTGCCCATCGTCAGCTGCCGGACGGGCGCGGTGCCCGATACCGTGCCGCGCGGGGCAGGTCTGCTGGTCGCGGCGGATGATGCGGGCGCTTTTGCCGGGGCGCTGCGGTCCTTGCTGTCGGACGAAGCCCGTCGCGCCACGATGGCGGCGGCGGCGCGGCGCGCCGGGGAGGCGCTGCCCGGCTGGGACGATGTTGCGCGACGCGCGGTGGCAGTTCTGCGAAAGCCTGAGATGGCGGCATGACCAATCTTCAGCAGGAACTTGCGGCAGCGGTGGCCGCGGCGGAAGAGGCGGGCGAGATCCTCCTGGCGCACTACAGGGCGCGTGAGCGGTTGACGGTGACCTCAAAACGGGCCGGGGATTTCGTGTCCGAAGCCGATGTTGCCGCCGAGGCGCATCTGCGCGCCCGGCTGCTGGGCGGGTGGCCCGGGGATGGCTGGCTGGGCGAAGAGACGGGGGCAGCGGCGGGCGGCCGACGATGGGTCGTCGATCCGCTGGACGGGACGACGAATTTTCTGCGCGGGCTGCCGCATTGGTGCGTGTCCATCGGGCTGGAGGTGGCGGGGCGGCCAGTTCTGGGCGTTGTCCACGATCCGCTGAGGGGCGAGACCTTTGCCACCGCCCCCGGCGGGGGGATCACATTGAACGGTCGCACGGTCGGACCCGCCGGGACGGATGCGATGCGCGAGGCGCTGTTCGGCACCGGCATCCCCTTCGGCGGTATGGCCCATATCGCCGCCCATGCCGCAGACATCGCGCGACTTATGCCGCATTGCGCAGGCGTGCGGCGGATGGGGGCGGCTGCGCTGGACCTTGCCTATGTCGCGGCGGGGCGGCTGGACGGGTTCTGGGAACGGCGGTTGCAGCTTTGGGATATCGGGGCCGGGCTGGCGCTGATGGCGGCCGCAGGGGTACAGGTCGAAGGCTGGACGCCGGACGAGGATCCTTGGGCGACGGGAACCGTGGTGGCGGCAGTGCCTGCGCTGTTCGATACCTTTGCCGGAGTGCTGCGCGATGGATGAGCGCGAGGGCAAGGCGGTGCCTGCCGGGCGGGTGCGGCGGATGATGGCGCTGGGCGGGTTGGCCACGGGGATCGGTGGCCGGGTACTTGCCGAAGGCGCGCTGCGGCTGGCCCAAGGGGAACGGCCACGGCTGGGTGACCTGATCCTGACGCCTGCAAATGCGCGGCGGGTGACGGATCAGCTGGCGCAGCTGCGCGGGGCCGCGATGAAGGTGGGGCAGCTTCTGTCAATGGATGCGGGCGAGATGCTGCCGTCCGAACTGTCGGCCATCCTTGCCCGGTTGCGCGCGGATGCCGAGCCGATGCCACCGGTGCAGTTGCGGCGGGTCCTCGATCGGGCCTGGGGCGTGGGCTGGCTGTCGCGGTTTCGACGATTTGACGTGCGGCCCGTCGCCTCGGCGTCGATCGGGCAGGTGCATCGGGCGCAGACGAAGGACGGGCGCGATCTGGCGATCAAGGTGCAATATCCGGGCGTAAGGGCCAGCATCGACAGTGACGTGGATAATGTGGCGGCGCTGCTGCGGCTGTCGGGCTTGGTACCGGGGCGGCTGGACGTGGGGCCGCTTCTGGCCGAGGCGAAGCGGCAGCTGCACGAAGAGGCGGATTACCGGCGCGAGGCGGCGCAGATGCGGCGATTCGGGGCGCTGTTGGACGGACGTCCGGGGTTCGTGGTGCCGGTGCCGCAGAACGATCTGTCGGGCGACGACGTGCTGGCGATGGATTACCTAGACAGCCAGCCGATTGAGAGCCTCGAGAACGCCGAACAGTCCCTGCGCGATCGGGTGGCGGCGCGGCTTATCGGGCTGGTTCTGGAAGAGGTGTTCGTTTTCAACCTGATGCAGACCGACCCGAACTTTGCCAATTTTCGCTGGCAGGCAGAAACGGGCCGGATCGTGCTTCTGGATTTTGGCGCAGCGCGCAGCTTTTCGCCGGGGCTGGCGCCGCGCCTGCGCGCGGTGGTGCAGACCGGGATCGCGGGCGAGCCGGAGGCGATGCTGCGCGCCATGGTGGAGATGGGCTATCTGCCAGATGGCCTGACCG
The DNA here is from genome assembly GCF_009908315.1 of Paragemmobacter ruber. Lineage (GTDB taxonomy): Bacteria > Pseudomonadota > Alphaproteobacteria > Rhodobacterales > Rhodobacteraceae > Paragemmobacter > Paragemmobacter ruber. Next base: position 773,952 of record NZ_JAAATW010000001.1, on the reverse strand, counting down.
ATGGCCACAGACGGGCGGTGCTGGAGCTTGCCGAGCTGGCCTTTGGGCCGTTGCGGAAGGGCGGCATCTTTGATTTCGGGCAGCGCGATCTGGTCATGGAGTTGCGTGATCGGGCGATGGCCTTGGGCATGGACCCCGATCTGTGGCACGTGCCACCGCCCGAGGTGCTGTTCCTGCATCGCAAATTCGGCGGGCTCTATCTGCTGGCTTCACGGTTGCGAGCGCGGGTCGATCTGGACGCGGTGATGGGCCCTTATTTCGCCGATTGCAGCCGGGCATAGAGATCGCCGGATCGGCTGCCCGGCGGCAGGGCGCGCAGCCAGGCGACCGTGTCGGTCGCCTTGCGCCAGTCGGACCACAGGAAGCGCCCCGCCTCGCCCTGCACCGGGTTGAAGCGGTAAGCGCCAAGGCTTTGCAGCCTTTCGATCACGCGGACGGTCTGATCGGGCAGATCAGGCAGATATTCCACCGATACCAGCGGGAGCGGCCGCGACACGCCGGCAAGCACGTCGAGTTCAAACCCCTCGACATCAATCTTCACGTAGGCGGGCATCCCATGTTCGGCGATCAGACGGTCGAGTGTGGTGACGCGAACCTGCTGGCGACGGTCCCATTTCACATGGGCAAAGCCGGGCGTGGCCCCGGCGGTGGCGGCGAAATCCGGCTGCAGCGAGGAGACGGTGGGATGGAGCGAGGAGACCGCCATCTCGGCCACGGTTTCCTGCGGGCCGGCGGCAGCCTCGATCAGGTGGATGTCGCGGGGCAGGGTGCGGCGCAGGAAGCTGGCGAAGGGTTCCTGCGGTTCCAGTGCGACCACCCGCGCCCCGGCACCGCGCATCGCGCGGGCGCGCGTGCCGACATGGGCGCCGATGTCGAAGGCCAGATCGCCGGGTGACAGCAGGCTGCGATAGAACCGCCGCAGAGGCAGGGTGCGCAGCGGATTGTTATAGATCGCCAGCGATCGCGCGAGACCCAGCCAGTTGCGCATGCCCATCTCTAACCGCCCTTTTCCTGTCCCAAACCCAGTACGCCAGCGCTGCAAATGCGCTGACTTACGGTTCTGTCGAGCCGGAGTTTCAAGGTGATGCGCAGCCCAACGGAAACGTGATCTGGGCATCGAAATTGTGTCATCCCTCTTGCCCCGTGAGTCGCAACACTAAGTAACGTGGGCCATATTGACCGGGATCGCCATGACTGTAACGAGCCGTGTGCTAGACGTAGAAACCTTTGTTTCCCAGGTTTTCGCCCCCTCTCGCAGCGAAAGGCTGATGCGAGCGCGCTGTGATCTGCGCCTTGGCCTGCCCGTGGTTCTGCAGGGCCCGGGTCAGGGATCGACGGCGCCTGGGGTTCTGGTTCTGGCGGTGGAAGGTCTGTCCGAAGCGCGCCACCGCGCCGCCTTGCAGACGGGCGGCGCCGAACTTGTGCTGACCGGGGCGCGGGCGACGGCACTGGGGCTGGAGGCCGGCGGGGCCGCCACGGTACGGCTGTCGGCGCGCGGGCTGTCCCATGCACAGGTGCTGCAACTGGCCGATCCGCTGCGTGAGGCGGGCATGGCGGCACCCCGGGCGCTGGCAATGAAGGAAGGTGGCGCCGTACAGGCTGCGGGCATCGCCCTGGTGAAGGCGGCGCAACTGTTGCCCGCGCTTTTCTGCGTGCCGATGGCGGATGCCAAGACGGTTGCGCTGGATCAGGGGCTTACGGTGTTGACCGTGGAAGAGGTGCAGGCCGAAACCGCGCTTCTGTCGCCGCATCTGCCGGTCAGTGCGGCCGCTCTGCCCATGGCGGTATCCGCCGCGGGCAGGGTGCATGTCTTCCGCCCTGAGGATGGCGGGCAGGAGCATTACGCCATCGAGGTGGGGACGGTCCGGCGCGATGCGCCGGTGCTTGTCCGGCTTCATTCGGCCTGTTTCACCGGCGATGTTCTGGGCAGTCTGAAATGCGATTGCGGCCCGCAGTTGCAGGCGGCCATGGCTGCGATGGCCGAAGCGGGCGGTGGCGTCCTGCTCTACCTCAATCAGGAGGGGCGGGGGATCGGCTTGGCCAACAAGATGCGCGCCTATGCCCTGCAGGAGCGCGGTCTTGATACGGTGGAAGCCAACCATCACCTCGGCTTTGAGGATGACGAGCGGGATTTCCGCATTGGCGCAGCGCTACTGTCGCGGCTGGGGATCGGCAAGGTGCGGCTGATGACCAACAACCCGGCCAAGGTTGCCATGCTGGATGCGCATGGGCTTCATGTGGTGGAGCGGGTGCCGTTGGTCGTGGGTCGGACAGCGCAGAATGCCGGGTATCTGGCGACCAAGGCGCGGAAATCCGGGCATCTTCTGCCATGATTGCCCGGGCGCTCTGGTGCACTGCCCCGGGCCGGGCCGAGATCCGCGATACTGCACTGGGCGAGGGCGTCCTGGTGCAGGCGCGCTGGTCTGGCATCAGCCGCGGGACAGAGCGCTTGGTGTCCGAGGGGCGGGTGCCCGAGGCCGAATGGGCGCGGATGCGCGCGCCGTTTCAGGATGGGGCGTTCCCGTTCCCGGTGAAATACGGATATGCAATGGTGGGCGAGGCAGCAGAGGGCGCGCTTGCGGGGCGAACCGTCTTTGCGCTGTTTCCGCATCAGACCGCCTTTCGTCTGCCAGAGGCGGCGCTGATCCCCGTGCCGGACGATGTTCCGGGGCCGAGGGCGGTGCTTGCAGCCAATATGGAGACCGCGCTGAACATCCTGTGGGACAGCCGCGCCGGTGCCGGGGACCGTATCGCCGTGATCGGTGCCGGGGTGGTGGGGGCGCTTGTGGCCTATCTTTGCGCAAGGCTTCCGGGGGCCGAGGTGGTGCTGGTCGATCCTGTGGCCGGGCGTGGCACGCTGGCGGGGGCGCTTGGGTGCAGCTTTGCCGCACCGGAGGACGCGCCCAAGGATTGTGACGTGGTGATCCATGCCAGCGCAAGCGCGGCGGGTCTGGCCACGGCTCTGGGCTGCGCGGGGCCGGAGGCGACGGTGGTCGAGGCAAGCTGGCATGGCAGCGGGGAGACGCCGGTGCCACTGGGCGGGGCATTCCACAGCCGGCGGCTGCGCCTGATCAGTTCGCAGGTGGGGCAGGTCCCGCCGGCTCGTGCGCCGCGCTGGACCTATCGGCGGCGGCTGGAAAAGGCGCTGAACCTGCTGCGGGATCCGGCAGTGGACGCGCTGATTTCCGGGGAAAGCGCCTTTGACGACCTGCCCCACACTTATGGCGCGGTGCTTACCGCGCCGGGCACGCTGTGCCACCGCATCCGTTATTGAACAAGGAAAGCCAGATGTTCGCTGTAGAAGTCCGTGACCACATCATGATCGCCCATTCGCTGCCCTCGCCGGTGTTCGGCCCGGCGCAGGGGATGCACGGCGCGACCTTCACCGTTGACGCGGCGTTCTTCGCAGAGACCATAGATGACCACGGTCTGGTCGTGGATATCGGGCTGGCGGTGGAGGCTTTGGCGGCGGTGCTGGAACCGCTGCGCTATCGCAATTTGGATGAAGTGCCGGAATTCAAAGGCAAGTTCACCACGACCGAGTTCCTCTGCGGTGTGATCCACAAGGGCATGGCCGAACGGCTGCGCGCCGGGGCGTTGAAGGATGGGGGTCGGGTAAAGCGGCTGCGCATCACCCTGCACGAAAGCCACATGGCCCGCGCCTGGTGCGAAGGGGACATCTGAGCCATGGGCTTTTCCGCCGACTGGCTTGCCCTGCGTGAACCCGCCGACCACGCGGCGCGGGATGACGCGCTGCTGGAGGCGGCGGCGCGGGTCGCAGGGGCGCGCCCGGTGGTGGTCGATCTGGGCTGCGGCACGGGGTCCACGCGCCGCGCCTTTGGTGCGCGGCTGGGCGGTGCGGTCTGGCGCATGGTGGACGGCGATGCCGCGCTGCTGCGCCTTGCGGGCGGAGAGGCGCATCGCCTCGATCTCAACGATGTGGACGCGCTGCCGTTGGACGGGGCAACGCTGGTGACGGCTTCGGCCCTGTTTGATCTGGCATCGGCCCCTTGGGTGGACCGGCTGGTGGACCGGCTGACGCGGCTGAACCTGCCCCTCTATGCCGCGCTGAATTATGACGGCCGCATGGACTGGACGCCCGAACTGCCCGAGGATGGGCAGATCACCGCAGCCTTCAACCGCCATCAGGTGGGTGACAAAGGCTTTGGCCCGGCTTTGGGGCCGGGGGCAACGCAGTATCTGGCGGAACGCTTGCAGGCCGCGGGCTATGCCGTGCGCGAGGGCGACAGCCCGTGGCAGCTCGGCCCCGATCGGGCCGCGTTGCAGGACGAATTGCTGGCAGGCATCGCGCAGGCCGCCCAAGAGGCGGGCTTTGCGGGGGATGCGTCGGCCTGGCGTGCGGCACGGCAGGCGTGGGTGGGGCAGGGGCTGTGCCGGATCGGGCATCGCGACCTGCTGGCGGTGCCACAGACGGTTTCGGAACGGAGGGGCTGACGATGCAGAACGTGGAAGTCACGCCGAGGGTCTGGGAACGGATCCTGTCGATCCGGGCAGGGAATGGCTGCGCCTGCTGTGGACGCTGGACCCCGGGCGAACGCGCGGCGCTGGATCTTTATGCCCCGCTGGCCCGGCGGGATCTGGGGCCGGTGACGGTGGCGCAGATCGGCCAGTCGCTGGACGGGCGGGTGGCCACGGTGACGGGCGATGCGCGCGATGTATCGGGGCCGGAAGGATTGGCGCATCTGCACCGGATGCGGGCGCTTGTCGATGGCGTGCTGATCGGGGTGCGGACGGCCATTCATGATCGCCCGCAACTGACGGTGCGGATGTGCAGCGGGCCGAACCCGGCGCGCATCGTGGTGGATCCGCGTGGACGGCTGACCGAAGATGTGGCCCTGTTTCGCGCCGATGGGGCCCGGCGGATCGTGGTGCAGGGCGTCGCGCGCCCCCGCCCTGAGGGCGTGGAGGTGGTCAATCTGCCCCTGCGTGACGGCTGGCTGGACCCGCGCGATATCGTGACCGCTCTGCATGACCTTGGCCTGCGGAACGTGATGATCGAGGGGGGCGGGATCACCATCGCACGCTTTCTGGAGGCGGGGCTCTTGAACCGGTTGCAGGTGGCGGTGTCGCCCCTGCTGATTGGCGGCGGACCGCAGGGCCTGACGTTGCAAAGCCCAGTGGCGCGGCTGGCCGATGCAATCCGCCCGGAAACCCGCGCCTATGGCATCGGGCGCGAGGTCGTGTTTGATTGCGCCCTTACGGCGCGGGCGGCGGAGGCGTGGCAGCCGATCCATTCGGCGCCGCGGGTGGCCGAAGCGGCGCGCGCCGTTCGGCTGCGCTGAGGCGCGCGATATGTCAGCGGCGCGTCACCGGCGGCCAGATCCGCGCCCATGTGCCATCCCGCAGGATGAGCGCGTGCTGCAGGGCGGCCGCGATATGCAGCACGAGAAGCGCGGCGATGGCATAAGCCCCGACTTCGTGGATCAACTTCGCCGCATTGGCCAGTGCATCGGATCGCGGCACCAGCGTCGGCAGGCCGAGGCGATCCAGCGCCTCGATCGGAAAGCCACCCGCCCGCACCCGGATGTAACCCGACAGGGGCATGACAAGGATCAGCACATAGAGCAGCCCGTGGCTGGCATGGACGGCACGCCGCTGCCACGCGGGCAGGCTGGCCGACAGGGGGGGCGGGCTGCGGCGCAGGCGCAGGGCGATGCGCAGGGCCGCAAGGATGAGCACCACCACCCCGATATTCTTGTGCAGGACGAACATGCTGTTCTGCACCGCACGCGGGAGGCCCTGCTGCACCATCACGAACCCGACGACGAGCATAGGAAAAATGAGGATCGCCATGATCCAGTGCAGGCTGCGTTGGCCGTTGCTGTAGCCGGAAGCCGAATCCCGCATCTGACGCATCTCCCTGTGATGCCATGACAGTAGAGGCGCATCAGGACAGATCAAGGGATGGCTTGCCCGCAGGTGTGGGCCCGGCGGCCGCGCTGGCGGTGGCCTTGGCCTTTCTGCCGATGATCCTGCGCCCCGACGGCGGCTGGATGGCGGTTGCGGTGTCTTTTGCAGGGACGCTGGCGATGCTGGCCTTCGTCCTACGGATGTTGCCGCAGCACTACCCGCATCCGCGCTTTGGCCTGTGCAATGCGGTGACGCAGGCGCGCGCGGCGATGACGGCCGGGCTGTTCGGGATGATCTGGTCTGGCCCGCAGGGATGGGACGTGCTGGCCGTTGCGGCTGTGGCGCTGTCGCTGGATGGGGTGGATGGCTGGTTTGCGCGGCGCAGCGGGCTTGCCTCGGATTTCGGGGCGCGGTTCGACATGGAAACGGATGCGGCGTTGGCCTTGGTTCTGGCGGGCCATGTCTGGCTGGGCGGCATGACTGGCCCCGAAGTGCTTTTGCTCGGGGCGATGCGCTATGCCTTTGTCGCGGCCTTCTGGCCCTGCCCGTGGCTGGCCGCGCCCTTGCCCGTTCGCTTTGGCCGCAAGGTTGTTTGCGTGGTGCAGATCGGCGCCCTGATCGTGCTGCAGGTGCCCGAACTACCGCCCATGGCAGCGCGGGCGGTGGCCTGGGGCGCGGTGGGGGCGCTGGTCTGGTCTTTCGGGCGGGACGTGCTTTGGCTATGGAGGCATCGGGCATGATGCGCCGGGCAGGCCTGCCGATGCGGCCCGTCATGACCGTCATTCTGGCGGCGATCCTGCTGTATCTTGTCCTGATCCAGCCCAACCATCCCGGCGCGATGACATGGGGGGCGCTCGGGCTGTTTCCGCTGGAACTGCCGGTCCTGCTGCTGGGGTTGCCCCTGATCGGTGACGGACGGCTGGGGCGATGGCTGCGCGGCGTTCTGGTGGCGGTGCTTGTCTTGATCGTGCTGCTGAAAGGCGCGGACCTTGCGATGTTCACGGCCTTTGGCCGGGGCTTCAACCCGGTGGGCGACATCAATCTGGCAGGTGCGGGATACAACCTGCTCTCGGGGTCTGTGGGACGGGTTGGCGCGGTTCTGGTTTACGTGGCGGCGGCTGCGGCGCTGGTGGCGCTGGCCGCCGCGTTGTGGTGGGCGTTGGGGGTATGGGCGCGACTGCCGCTGTCTCAGGCCGGCCCCGGGGTGCGGCGCATGGCGGCGGGGGTGGCCCTCGCGGTTGCGGCGGCAGCGACCTATGAAGCGGCAGCGATCATGAACCGTTGGCAGATGCCGGTCGATCCTCCGGGGGCGGCCTTCACGGCGCGTGTCGCGGCAGAGCGCGTACGGTTGGTTCTGCGCACGCTCGAAGATATGCGACGGTTCCGCGTGGCCGCAGCGGCGGACCCGTTCCGCGGGGTGGACGGCCTGCTGGACCAAATCGACCGGGACGTGATCGTTGTCTTCATCGAAAGCTATGGCCGGGCCAGCATCGAGGGGCCGCTTTATGCTGCGACCACAAGGGATGTGCTGGAACCGGCTGCGCGCGCCCTTGCCGCAGAAGGCTTTGCCATGCGGTCAGGTTACCTGACCTCATCGACGCGCGGCGGGCAGAGCTGGCTTGCCCATGCGACCTTTGCCAGCGGGTTGCGCATCAACGATCAGGTGCGCTATCGGGCGCTGCTGTTGAGCGGTCGGGAAGGGCTGTTCCACATCGCGCAGCGGTCGGGATTCGAGACAGCGACCGTGATGCCGGCAATCACGATGGACTGGCCGGAAGGCGCGCAGAAGGGCTTTGACCAGATCTTTGCGGCTGCGGACCTTGGCTATCGTGGGCTGCCGTTCAACTGGGTGACGATGCCGGATCAGTACACGCTTGCGGCCTTTGACCGGCTGCTGCGCAAGTCCGCCGGGCGGCAGGCGGGGCGATTGTTTGCGCAGGTGGTGCTGATCTCGTCCCATGCGCCATGGGTGCCGGTGCCGCAGATGATTGACTGGGACGCTGTCGGTGATGGGACCGTGTTCAACACCATGGCGGTTCAGGGTGATCCGCCGGATGTGGTCTGGCGCGATCGTGACCGGGTGCGCGATCAGTACAGGCAAGCGATTGGCTATTCGCTTGAAGCGGTCTTCGGTCATGCCTTGCGAACGGCGGAAGAGATGCCGCTGATCGTCATCGTGGGCGATCATCAGGCGGCGGGTTTTGTCGCGCAGGAGGATCGGTTCGATGTGCCGATCCATCTGATCGGTCCGGCGCCATTGGTTGAACGTGCGGCGGAGTGGGGTTTCGCACCCGGCCTGATCCCGCCCGCGTCGCAGGTGCCGCTGCCCATGGAAGCGATGCGTGATCTTTTCGTGCGCAGCTTTTCGACCGGGGTGGCACCGTGATGGCATCTTGGGCGCGCGCGCTGCGGATCGGGCTGGCAGCGGTCTTGATCGTGCTGGTCTGGCGGCTTGTCGATGGGGCGGATGTGGTCGCGCGGCTGCAAGGGGTGCGCCCCGGTTGGGTTGCCGTGGCGGTGGCGCTGCTGATCGGGCAGACCCTGCTGTCGGCCATCCGCTGGCGGCTGACGGCGGCACGGCTGGGGCAGGAGATGGGCTTCCTGCACGCGGTGCGTGAGTATTTTCTGGCGCAGATGGTGAACCTCGCGCTGCCCGGGGGCGTTGTGGGGGATGCCGGGCGGGCGGTGCGCGCGCGCGGCGCCGTCGGGCTGGAACGGGCTGGACAGGCGGTCTTGTTCGAACGGATGGCCGGTCAGGCCGCGCTGGTGGCGGTCACGCTGGTGGGCGCGCTGGTCGTGGGTCTGTGGCCGGGCGGGATTGATCTGCCGGTGGCCATGCAGGCCATGCTTGGGCTGGTGGCAGTGGGGCTGGTTGCCGCGGGCTGGGCGATGTTGCGTGTGGGGCCGCGCTGGCCGCGCGTTCAAGCCTGGCGGCGGGCTGCTTGGCAGGCGCTGTTCGCGCGCGATGTCCGGGGGGCGCAGGCGATGCTGAGCCTTGGTACGGTCGCGGCCAACCTGCTGGCCTTTGCGGCCTGCGCGGCTGCGGTCGGGGTGATCCTTTCGCCCGGGGCGATGCTGGTGATCCTGCCGCTTGTTCTGTTTACCATGCTCATCCCCTTGACGATCGGTGGATGGGGACTGCGCGAAGGGGCAGCGGTGGTGCTTTTCCCGCTCGCCGGTGCGACCGGGGCCGAAGGCTTTGCAGCAAGTGCCACCTTCGGCATCGTCTTGCTCCTGACATCGGTCCTTGGGATGATCGTGTGGCTTTTGCCCGCGCGAGCCCCGGAAAATGCCTGATGCGGCGTCGTGGCCTTGCCCGAATTGCCGAAGGTTATGCCCCCCTGTACCGGGAACATGTCGGAGTTCGGGTTGCGCAAACCTTTCTGCTTCGCGGTGCGCGGACGAAGACGGTTAAATTTCGGGGGCGATGAGGTGGCAGAAAGGGTGGGTCTGGCGCCCACCCCGGGCCAACCGTCAAGCAGCACCCAGCAAGATGAATGTTTCGGATTTCGATACTCCGTTCAGGCTGCGGACTTCGCTTATGATCCCGTTCATCTCGGTCAGGTTGGCGGTCTCGATTTCGGCCACCAGATCCCAAACGCCGTTGGTATTCGACACAGTCACGATGCCGGGGATGCGCTTGATCGTCGATACTGTGGCACGAATGTTCTTTCCCATCAGTTCAATGACCATGATGGCCCGAAGCATATCAGGAGAGTCATCCCCGACCCGGATCGTGAAACTGCGGATGGTCCCGGACGATACAAGCTTGTCGAGGCGTGCCTTCACGGTGCCTCTTGCCACACCGAGCAACTCTGCCAACCGAGGGAGTGAAGCACGGCTGTTGATCCTGAGTTCGGAGATCAGCCTGCGGTCCAGATCATCCATGCTTTATCGCTCCGATTGACGATTTTGGCAGTCGAGCAGCTAATTCTGACATTATCCAGAGAATTTTTACAGTATCTGAACTGGTTCTTGCCCCAGTCTTCGACCAACCTTTTTGTCGATGCGGGCTGTGGCATCTGGACGCGACGGGGATTTGCATGAACCAAGTGCAGGAAAAGGGTCTGAAACATCCTCCGTTCGACGCTGAATGGGATCCGGCGCCGCTTGTCGGGGATCTCGCCCGTCGCTTCGTGCAAATACCCAGCGTAACGGGCACGTCTGACGAGGCTGCTTTCGCAGAGCACCTTGCCGCTATTCTGCAGGAGCTTCCCTATTTTCGTGACCATCCTGAGGATGTGCGCCTGATTCCAAGCCACGGCGACCCTATGACCATGAACGTGGTGGCCATCCTGCGGGGTGGCGGTCGAAAGGCCGTCTTGGTGGCCGGCCACTATGACACCGTCTCAATCGAGAACTATCATGACCTGAGGCATCTGTCCTGCCAGCCGGATGCGTTGAAACAGGCCCTTCTTGCCGATCTCTGCCAGAGGTCGCTGACAGAACAGGAGGTGCGCGCCCTTGCCGACCTTCGCACCGGGGATTTCCTTCCCGGTCGCGGGATGCTGGATATGAAGAGCGGGATCGCTGCTGCCGTCGCGGTGCTTGATAGATTTTCACGCATCGAGGGACGGCACGGCAATCTCGTTCTGTGCGTGTCGCCCGACGAGGAACGCGACAGTCGCGGCATGCGGGCGCTTCGGGATGCGTTGCCAAAGCTGATGGTCGAACTCGGGCTGGAACCGATTGCCGCGATCAATCTTGACGTGACCTCGGATCAGGGAGACGGGTCAGAGGGTCGCGCTGTCTATACCGGCACGATCGGAAAGCTGATGCCCTTCGCGCTGATTGTCGGGAAAAGCACGCATGCGAGTTACCCTTATGAAGGGGTCAGCGCGCAACTGATCGCATCTGAGATCATGCTGCGGATCGAGGCGAATGCGGGACTTGCAGATGATGGTCTGGGAACAACCTCGCCCTCTCCGATCTGTCTTGAGGCACGCGACTTGCGGGATGTCTATGAGGTGACAACGCCCGAGCGCACATGGCTCGCATTCAACTGGCTTTACCACTCATGGACGCCAGAGGAACTCTTCGCCCGCTTCGCGGATGAGGTACGCGCGGGTGCTGCAGCGGCCGTCGAGCGCCTGGCGCAGCATGCCGAGAACTATGCACGCAAAAGTGGCAGTACGACCGGCGCGCGCCCGGCCGCGCCCCAGATCTGGACCTATGCCGATTTGAAGGCGGAGGCGTCGCGTCAGATGGGGGCGGCGTTCCCGGCAGAAATGCAGAAAAAGCAGGCGGAGCTTGCCGATGTTGACAATCCTCTCGCGGTCAGTCGGGAACTGACGAACTGGCTTGTTGCGGTCGCACGGGTGTCAGGCCCTGCCGTGATCATCGGTTTCGCAAGCCTGAACTACCCCGCAACGCAGCTGGATCTGGCGCACCCGGATGATGCGGCGCTGCACAAGGCGATCTCGGACACCCTTGCCACGCTCGCTGACGATCCTGCCCGCCGCTTGGCCTGGCGGCCTTACTTCACCGGCATTTCGGATATGAGTTTCTTTGGCCAACCCTCAGGTAACGGATCCAGTGTTGTAGCCGCGAACACGCCGCATGAGCGCCTTGTCGACCGGCCGCCTCCAGATGCGATCCGTTGCCCGATGGTGAATATCGGCCCTTGGGGGCGAGAATTCCACCAGCGGCTCGAGCGGGTCTACATGCCGTATGCTTTCGACGATCTGCCGCGGATCGTGGCCGATATCACGGATCGGCTCCTTGCGAACGCTTCGAACCGGATGTGAACGTGGCTCCCGCTTGGGGTCGGTTGGCAAGCCGGCGCAAGGTCAAGCAAGCGTGGCCGACATCCGCCGTTGACCCACCCGCCCAGACTAGCATAGCCCAAACATGGAGTGTCACGCGCGCGGGAGGATGGTTGGGGGCAACGTCAGATGAAACCGTCATTCTGCGTGAAATGCGTGACCCGTTCAGTCCGCTGCCGGTAAGCCATCCCCAAAGTGCCAAGGAACGTCACACCTTCGACGTGAAGGAATGCCAACTAGCATCGTCACCGCACAACGAGGGTAAGTTGTCGGACTCGGCGGCGACGACCTTTGCGGAATATCCCTGATATCCGTGCGCCAAGGCGTTTGACCATAATTGGCTGCGTTGCGCGTAGACGAAAACCCGCGCGCATTTTCTTTTATCTTTTGGGGGTTGATGGCGGAGACGAAGGGATTCGAACCCTCGAGACAGTTTCCCGTCTGCACCCTTAGCAGGGGTGTGCCTTCGACCACTCGGCCACGTCTCCGCTGACCCGTTTAGCGGGGGTGCCGGGTGGGGGCAAGGGGAAAGCGGTGGTGGTGCCTCAGGCGTTGAAGAGGAAGTGGAGGACATCGCCGTCCTTCACCTCGTAGGTCTTGCCTTCGATGCGGAATTTGCCCGCCTCTTTCGCCCCCGCTTCACCGTTGCCAGCGATGTAGTCGTCATAGGCGATCGTCTCGGCCCGGATGAACCCCTTTTCGAAATCGCCGTGGATCACACCTGCCGCCTGCGGCGCCAGCGTGCCCTTGGGGATCGTCCAAGCGCGGGCCTCCTTGGGCCCGACGGTGAAGTAGGTCTGCAAACCCAGCAGTTCATATCCCGCGCGGATCAGCCGGTCGAGACCAGCCTCGTGCAGGCCCATCTCTTCGAGGAACATCGCGGCCTCGTCCTGCGGAAGCTGGCTGATCTCTTCCTCGATCCGGGCCGAGATCACCACGGTCGCCGCGCCTTGCGCGCGGGCCATGTCGGCCACGCGGGCCGATTGGCTGTTGCCGTTGGCGGCAGAGGCCTCTTCCACGTTGCAAACGTACAGCACCGGCTTGGATGTCAGCAGCTGCAGCAGGCGCCAGGCGCGTTGGTCATCAGCGGCCACCTTGACGGTGCGGGCGGGTTTGCCGGCCTCGAGCGCGGTCTGGGCGAGGGCGAGCAGACGGTCCTGATCAGCGGCCTCCTTGTCGCCGCCCTTCAGCTTGCGCCCCAGGTTGGCACGGCGGCGCTCGATGGATTCGAGATCGGCCAGCATCAGTTCCGTCTCGATCGTCTCGGCATCGGCGACCGGGTCGATCCGGCCTTCCACATGGGTGATGTCGCCATCCTCGAAGCAGCGCAGGACATGGGCGATGGCGTCACATTCGCGGATATTGGCGAGGAACTGGTTGCCCAGACCTTCGCCCTTCGACGCGCCCCGCACGAGGCCCGCGATATCGACAAAGGTCATCCGCGTGGGGATGATCTGGCGCGATTGCGCGATGGCGGCCAGCTTGTCGAGCCGGGTGTCGGGGACCGCGACCTCGCCCACATTGGGTTCGATGGTGCAGAAGGGGAAGTTGGCCGCCTGCGCCGCCGCTGTCCGCGTCAGCGCATTGAACAGGGTGGATTTGCCGACATTCGGCAGACCCACGATCCCCATCTTGAACCCCATGACGCATGCCCTTTCGTGACTGTCGCTGGGCTTCTAGGGCGGGTGGCGCGGCTTCGCAAGCGATGGGGCGGGTCGGGCGTGCAGATTCCGTGCCTTATGCCCTGTGCGATGGCCTGCCGGGCCATTGATCTTTGGCATCCGCTCCTGCAAAACGCGGGGCGCGGAGCAGAAGGGGCGGGGCAAGGCCATGACGAGAATCGACGACACGTTCGCGCGGCTGAAGCGCGAAGGGAAAAAGGCCTTTGTCAGCTACATCATGGGCGGCGATCCGGATGCCGCCACGTCGCTGGCGGTGATGCAGGGCCTGCCCGGCGCTGGCGTTGACATCATCGAACTGGGCATGCCCTTCACCGATCCGATGGCCGATGGCCCGACCGTGCAACTGGCCGGCCAGCGCGCGCTGGAAGGCCATATGACGATGGATGCGGTGCTGGACATGGTCCGCGCCTTCCGCAAAGGCGATGCCACCACGCCCATCGTGCTGATGGGCTATTACAACCCGATCTATTCGCGCGGGGTAGAGCGGTTCCTGTCTGACGCCAAGGAGGCGGGGATCGACGGGCTGATCGTCGTGGATCTGCCGCCCGAAGAGGATAACGAATTGTGCATCCCGGCGCAGAAGGCGGGCATCAATTTCATCCGGCTGGCGACGCCGACCACCGATGCAAAGCGTCTGCCCAAGGTGCTGCAGAATACGTCGGGGTTCGTCTACTATGTGTCGATCACCGGGATCACGGGGGCCGCTGCGGCGCAGGCGCGCGATGTTGCGCCCGAAGTGGCGCGGATCAAGGCGGCGACCGATCTGCCCATCATCGTGGGCTTTGGCATCACCACACCGCAGGCTGCGCGCGAGATCGCCGCTGTGGCCGATGGCTGTGTGGTGGGATCGGCCATCGTGAAGGATATCGGTGCCGGCAAGCCCGTGGCCGAGGTGCTGGCCAATGTGGCCGCGCTGGCGGCGGGTGCGCATTCCGCGTGATCATGGCCGCGTGATCATGGCCGCCTGAGTAGGCGCGCCCGGGCAGGGTGCGCGGGGCGGCGTCAGGCGGCGTCAGGAAAGCGGCGCTGATCCGACAGGCGGGCGGCCAGCGACTCCATATCCGCGGTCAGGCGGTTCAGCGCCGCGCTCGGGGCCAATGCGGTGATGGGGGCAAGATCCGCCTCGATCGCGCAGCGCCCGGCGAGGGCGAGCGCGCGGCCCTTGGGCGTGAGCCATAGGCACTTTGCCCGCTTGTCGCGCGGATTGGGTTCCAGCCGTACGAGCCCGCGTTTTTCCAGCATGGCGACCGTGTGGGACATGGTGGTTTTCGGCCAGCCGAAGCCTTCGGCGATGCTGGTGGAGGTCTGGCCCTCTTCCTGCCAGGCAAGGCGTTCGAGGACCGTGAACTGCGGCGCATTCAACCCTTCGGGCAGGCGCGCCTCGATCAGGCGCTGGGCGGCATGATGCGCGGCCGAAACGGCGGCCAGCAGGGACAGGGTCGGAAGCAGCGGGTCGGACATTCAATACGGCGCCATTGGACAGGGACATGCGGGTGCTGCAAGTTTCGTGCCGTTCCTGCGGGGGGAACCAGCGGCTTGCTGCGCGCCTGCAGAATTGGTAAGCAAAGGTAACCAATTTTGAGGGGCGCTCCGCCATGCCTGTGATCACCTGCATTGATGACCTGAAACGGTTGCACAAGCGCCGGACGCCGAAGATGTTCTTCGACTATTGCGAAAGCGGCAGTTACACCGAACAGACCTTCCGCGAGAATACGACCGATTTCGCCAAGCTGCGCCTGCGCCAGAAGGTTGCGGTCGACATGCTGGGTCGCAGGCTCGACAGCACGATGATCGGGACGCAGGTTTCGATGCCCGTGGCGCTGGCCCCGGTCGGGATGACGGGGATGCAGCGCGCGGATGGCGAGATCAAGGCCGCGCGCGCGGCGGAAAAGGCGGGGGTGCCCTTCACCCTGTCGACCATGTCCATCTGTTCGATCGAGGATATCGCGGCACATACCAAGGCGCCGTTCTGGTTCCAGCTTTATGTGATGAAGGACGAGGAATTCGTCGACAGCGCCATCGAGCGGGCGCGCAAGGCCGGGTGCAGCGCGCTGGTGTTGACGCTGGATTTGCAGATCCTCGGTCAGCGGCACAAGGACCTCAAGAACGGGTTGTCGGCCCCACCCCGGCTAACGCTGCGCAACATCCTCGACATGGCGATCCGCCCACAATGGTCGCTGGAAATGCTGGGGACGAAGCGGCGGACGTTCCGCAACATCGTGGGCCATGCAAAGGGGGTGGGCGATCTGTCCAGCCTGATGAGTTGGACGAACGAACAGTTCGACCCGCAGCTCGATTGGGCAAAGATCGCGCGCATCCGCGACCAGTGGGGCGGCAAGCTGATCCTGAAGGGCATCCTTGATGAGGATGACGCGCGGCGGGCGGCGGATTTCGGGGCGGATGCGATCATCGTGTCGAACCATGGCGGGCGGCAGTTGGACGGGGCGCTTTCGGCCATCCGGATGCTGCCGCGCATCGTGCGGGCGGTAGGTGACCGGACGGAGGTGTTCATGGACAGCGGCATCCGTTCGGGGCAGGACGTGCTGAAGGCCCTGGCGCTGGGCGCGAAGGGCACGTTCATCGGGCGGGCCTATATCCACGGTCTGGGCGCCATGGGCGAGGCCGGGGTGACTGCAGCGCTGGAGGTGATCCGCAAGGAGCTGGACATCACCATGGCGCTGTGCGGGGAGAAGTCGGTCACGGCGCTGGGGCGGCATAACCTGCTGATCCCGAAGGATTTCGAGGGCGACTACGTTTGAGCTTTCGCAGACTGGGGCGCGCCGGGGGGGCAGTCTCCGGCACCCCCGGCCCAGGCGTCCATGGCAGCAAGGTCAGGGTCAGGCCATCTGGGCGCGGTTCTGGCGGGCCATTAAGGGTGCGAGGATCAGGACGGTCAGCAGCATCGCTGCCGCGAAGACGAAGGCAAAGCGCAGGCCGAACGCCCCGGCGAGGAAGCCGAGCGTGGGCGGGCCGAAGAAATAGCCGAAATAGCCCAACAGCGTGGCGCGGGCCACCGCGCGGGCGCGGGCCTGCGGTTCGGCAAGCCGACCCACCAGCGAAAAGGCCGTGGGCGCGATGACAGAAGAGCCGATCCCCATCACGATGAACCCGGCATAGGCCATCATCGGCGAGGTGGCCAGCGCCGCCCCCATCGCGCCGCAGGCCGACAGGACAGCCCCGCCCATCAGCAGGCGGAACGGGTTCACGCGCGCGACGATGCCCTGTCCGGCCAGCCGGGCGAAGCCCATGGTCAGGGCAAGCGCGGCGGGGCCCATCGCGCCTTCTTCCGGGCTGCCGCCGAGGGTCTGCTCGATATGCAGGGCAGACCAGTTTTCGGCGGCGTTCTCGGTCAGGAAGGCGATCAGCACGATGCCACCGCCGATCACCGGGATGAGGCCAAGGTGTCCGGCGGTGCCGTCCTTGGGTTTGCGCAGACCGTGGATCGTGCCGTCGCGTTCAAATGTCATCAGGGCGAATATGCCGGCAAGCAGCGCCATCGTCCCCATCACCCAGCCGGGCGGCCAGCCTTCGCCCCGCAGAAGGCCGGTGCCGGTGGCGCCGCCCGCATAGCCAAAGCTGTAGGCCGCGTGGCAGAGGTTCATCAGGTGCAGGCCCCGCTCGTTTTCCAGCGCCGCGACGCGGGCGTTCATGAGCACGTCGGTCAACCCCGTTGCCCCGCCGCAGGCCATCATGGCGAGCGGGAACAGCCAGACCTGCGCGGCCTGCCCCGGCAGCGCAAAGGCTGCGGCCATCAGCGCCGTGGCGATGGGCAGGGCCACGCGGCCCAGCGCGGCGCCGATCAGGGGGGCAAGGAGCATCGCCGTGACGGCAGCAAGGGGCGTGGGCAGGATCAAGAGCCCGAGTTCGGATTCGCTGGCGTCCAGCTGCGTCTTGAGGTCCGGCAGGACGGCGGCGAAGGTGCCCCAAAGCACGCCCATCGCGGCGAAGGCGGCGATCGGGGCGCGCGCCACGGACAAGGTGGTGGAAATGGACATCTGGAAATCTCCTGCCCCGCGGAGGTAGCTTGCCCCCGCATTTGCGGCAAGCCTGCCCGCGACAGGCGGCAAACCGGGGGCGACCGGGCCGTGGGAGGGGCGGGATTACCGCTTCCCTTCACGGCGAATCGCGGCTATAGCCCCCCGGTCGCGTCGCACACCCTTGGAGGGCGGCGGACTAACCTATGGAGAGAACCAATGGCTCGTGAGATCCCCGATCTTATGGCCGCGGTACGGACGGGGACAGGCAAGGGGGCCGCTCGTCAAGCTCGTCGTGAGGGCAACGTACCCGGCATCGTTTACGGCAATGGCAAAGAGCCGACGCCGATCAATCTGAACTACAACTATCTGCTGAAGCGCCTGCGTCAGGGCCGTTTCCTGCAGACGCTGTTCAACCTGAAGGTTGAGGGCGGCGAAGAGGTCCATGTGATCTGCCGTGGCGTGCAGCGTGACGTGGTCAAGGACCTGCCGACGCATGTGGATTTCATGCGGGTGGGCGACGATTCGCGCATCAACCTGTTCATCCATGTTGAGTTCATCAACCACGAGGCCAGCCCCGGCCTGAAGCGTGGCGGCACGCTGACGGTGGTGCGTCCGGAAGTGGAACTGGAAGTCACGGCCGGCGACATCCCCGAAAAGATCACGGTGGATCTGACCGACCGTGTGATCGGCGATGTGATCCACATCGAAGATGTCAAGCTGCCCAAGGGCGCCAAGCCGACCATCGCGCGGAACTTCGTGATCGCCAATATCGCGGCCCCGACCGGGCTGGTCGCTTCGGAAGAGTGATCGCGCCGGAATCCGGCACGATGGGGCGCGTCAGGGAAACCTGACGCGCCCTTTTCATTTGCCCTCTGCAAGGCCGAGGTGGTGGGCAAGGCGCGGATCATCCGCGGCCGCCTGTCCTGCCTTGGCGGCCAGCCTGCGCACATAATCGGCGCAGCACAGATGGTGCAGATGGCGGACCCCGGGCAGGGCCATGGCTTCGGCGTGCAGGGCATCGAAGGCGGCGGCGTGGCGCAGGGCGCTGCGATCTTCGACCGCGTTCTGTTCGGCGCGGTCGTGATAGGCATCGGTATAGCGGTCCTTGCCTGCAACGGGCGAGAGCGTGCCGCGCTTGAGCGAGAAGCTTTCCGTCGACCGCAGCATGTAGTGGTTGATCTGGGCGACCTGCCAGCCCTGCAGGGCTTCGGGCAGGATGCGCAGGCTGTCATCGGCGGGGGTCCAGCCTGTCACCTCTTCCCCCGCGGGGTTGACCCAGATCATCCCCTCTGCGCCCCAGCGGGCGAGGTGGCGGGGGCGCAGGCGTTTGGGGCTGTGTTCGCCCAGACGGGCGAACCAGTCGGGGTGGCGGTGGATGGATTTGACCCAGCCGGACAGGCGTGCACCGATGGCGCCGGCGCGCAGGCATTGGCGGTGGGTGAGACCGTCCTCCCACCGGGTGCGCCCCGACGTGCCGAAGACGCGCCACGGGATCGACATGCCGAGGAACGGGCGGCCCGGCGTGGCGAGCAGGTCGGGCAGGCGGCCCGCGTCGGGATGGATGACCAGGAATTCGTCCACATCCGCGACCATGACCCAATCCGCCGCACTCACCTGCGGCAGGGCCTTGGCGGCGGCAAGCTTGTGACTTGTGATGCCTTTTCCATCCGGCACCTCATGCACCAGATGGGTGATCCAGCCTGCAGCGGCCAGCGCATCAAGGAGTTGGGGCGAACGGTCCGTGCAGGCATTGGTGACAATCACGATGTCAGTAAAGCCCAGAAGCCTTTGCCAGCAGATCCATTCCACGAGGAAGGGACCTTCATCCTTGACCGAACAGACCACCGTGTACCGCACGCCCATCCCCCTGTTGGAGCCGGGGCTGACGGTCGTGCAGCGCGGGGGTTCCGTCAAGCCCTGCCCGGGTGGCCTGGCAGTGTCAGGGTTGCAAGGGAGGTGGCGCTGCGGCAAAGGGAGGTGGCGGTGACGGGCAGCTTGGGGGTGGTGGCGTGAAACTCTTTGTCGGGCTGGGCAATCCGGGCGCGAAATACGCGGGCAACCGGCACAATATCGGGTTCATGGCGCTGGACCGGATCGCGGCGGATCACGGGTTCGGCCCGTGGAAGGCCGCCTTCAAGGCCGAGGTGTGCGAAGGGCGGCTTGGCGCGGACAAGGTGCTGCTGGTCAAGCCGCAGACCTTCATGAACCTGTCGGGCGAAAGCGTGCGGGCGGCGATGGGCTTTTACAAGCTGACGCCTGCGGATGTTGTCGTCTTTCATGATGAGTTGGACCTCGCCCCCGGTCGCGCGCGGGTGAAGGACGGGGGCGGTCATGCGGGGCATAACGGCCTGCGGTCGATCCATCAGCATCTGGGGACCGATGCCTATCGACGGGTGCGGCTGGGGATCGGGCATCCGGGGCACAAGGATGCGGTGGCGGCCTATGTGCTGAACGATTTCGCCAAGGCGGACCGGGAATGGCTGGATGACCTGCTGCGCGGGATTTCCGATGGCGCGCCCTTTCTCGCCGATGGTGATGGGGCTCGGTTCATGAATGCGGTGGCGTTGCGGACCGCGCCGCCGCGATCTTCGGACAAGGCGGAAAGTCGGGGCGAAGGAGCGCCGAAGGCGGCCGTGGACAGGCAGGGCAAGGTGCAGCAGAACGTGCATACGGCTGTGCATACGGGCGTGCATACGAATGTGCAGCCGGGCGCCGAAAATCCACCCGAGGACAAGCGCAGCCCGATGCAGAAACTGATCGACAAATTCCGATGACGGAGGCGCACGTCAGGGCGGCGTTCCGGTCGCAGGCGCGGGCGTGCGGGCGGCTGGGATCGCCACTGATGGAGCGGTTGCTGGCGGGGCTGGCCGATGGGCTGAGGCCCGGGTCGCCCGTGGCGGACCGAGTTCTGGGCTGGCAGGGCGAGGCAGGCCCGGCGGGCGATGCGGTGCCCCTGCGTCTGGCGGGTGGGTTGCATGCGCTGATCCTGACCGGCGCGGATGCGGCCCTGGCCACGGCCTATCGGCGCGGCGCGCCGGTGGCCGAGGCTTTGGCCGCGCTGGACCGCCACGCCGCGTATCTGATGGATTGGCTGGACCAGCCGCCGCAGACGAATGAGGTGCGGCGGTCTGCGGCCTTGGTGGCGGCCGGACATGAAATTGCCGCGCGGTTCGGGCTGCCGCTGGAATTGTCGGAACTGGGCTGTTCGGCGGGGCTGAACCTGTTGTGGGATCGCTGTCGGCTGACCTTGCCCGGAGAGGCGCGCGGAGCGGGGCCGATCCTCCTGCATCCCGACTGGGACGGACCACTGCCGCCGTCTGTGCCTTTTGCCATCGCAGGGCGCGCCGGGGTGGATCTGAACCCGCTGGACCCGGTGGCGGACCGTTTGCGCCTGCTGGCCTATCTCTGGCCCGATCAGCCGGATCGGGCGGAGCGGACCGAGGCGGCGCTGGTCGAGGTGGCGCACCTGCGCCCCGTGCTGACGCGGGGAGATGCGGCGGACTGGCTGCAGCGGCGGCTGGCAGGGCCGCTGCCGGGACGGGTGCATGTGGTGTTTCACACCATCGCCTGGCAGTATTTCCCGCCCGCGACACAGGCGCGCTGCACCGCCGCGCTGGAGGCGGCGGGGGCGCGGGCGACGGAAGCCGCGCCGCTTGCCCATCTGGCGCTGGAGGCGGATGGGCAGGCCGATGGTGCGGCGCTGACCCTGCGGATGTGGCCGGGGGGCGAGCTGGCCGCTTTGGGGCGGGTGTGTTTCCACGGGCGCTGGGTGCGCTGGGCGGGGACGGGCTGACGCAAGGACGCGCTTGGCAGGGGCAGGTGCGCATGGCATGGCTGGCGAAACGCTGGGAGGGGACATGCGCAGGCTGGGCCGGATCGTCATCGTGGTGTTGCTGCTGATCGGTGCGCTGGCGCTGTGGAAGCGGGAAGAGATCGCGCGCCTGATGGCGGTGAACAGCCTGTTCGCGGCGGATCGGATCGTCACGAACTTTTCCAACATGGACCGTCTGTTCCTTTCCCGCCCGCTGTCGCGGGGCGAGGGGCCGGTCAGCCCCCTTCCTGCAGGCGCTGAGGCCACGCTGCCCGCAGAGGTGGCAGACTGGATCGCAGCGCGAACCGTGACGGCGCTGGTCATCCTGAAGGATGGGCAGGTGGTGCATGAAAGCTATCACCAGGGGACCGGGCCCGGGGACCTGCGCATTTCGTGGAGCGTGGCGAAGAGCTTTCTTTCCGCCCTGTTCGGCATCGTTCTGGCCGAAGGGCATATCGACAGCCTCGATGATCCGGTTACAAAATATGCCCCGTCGCTGGCGGGGACGGCTTATGACGGGGTGAGCCTGCGGCAGATCCTTACGATGTCGTCGGGCGTGGCCTTTGATGAGGATTATCTGGACTTCTGGTCGGACATCAATCGCATGGGTCGGGTGCTGGCGCTGGGCCAGTCGATGGACGGTTTCGCCGCGAGCCTGACCGAGCGCGCCGCCGCGCCGGGCGAACGGTTCCACTATGTGTCGATCGATACGCATGTTCTGGGCATGATCATCCGGGGCGCGACGGGCGAGGATATTCCGGAACTGCTGGAGCGGCATATCCTTGCGCCCTTGGGGCTGGAGGCCGCGCCCCATTACCTGACCGATGGCTATGGCGTCAGCTTCGTGCTGGGCGGGTTGAACATGACGACGCGGGATTATGCGCGGTTCGGGCAGATGATCGCGCAAGGCGGGGTTTGGCAGGGGCGGCAGATCGTTCCGCGCGACTGGATCGAGGCATCGGTCACGCCGTCGGCCCCGGGCGGGGCGGGCTATGGCTATCAGTGGTGGATTGCCGAGGGCGCCGTTCCGGGCGAGGTGAATGCGCAGGGCATCTATGGGCAATACATCTGGATCGACCGGGCGCGGAACATCGTCATCGCGGTGAATGCCGCCGATCGGGGGTTCGAAGAGGAAGGCGTGGCCGCGGGCAATATCGCCCTGTTCCGCCGCATCGCCGACGGGCTGTAGGGATCAAACCTTCTGCGCGTCTTCCCCGCGCCCGTCGTCGCCCCGATTAAGCAGGCCCGCAAGCGCGCGGCTGACGGTCTGGCTGACGCCGGGGCGGGGCAGGGCAGCAAAGGGCATGGGGCGGCAGATCTCCATCGCGGCGATGCCCACCCGGGCGGTGAGCGCGCCGTTGACGACCCCTTCGCCAAAGCGGCGCGACAGGCGCGACAGCACGCCGCCCCCGGCGACAGAGCCGATCAGATCGTCGGTCAGGGCGACCGCGCCGGTGGCGACCAGATGCCCGAACACCCGGCGCAGAAGCCGCATGGAGCCAAGCGTGCCAGACCGCCCGCCGTAGATTTCGGCGATGCGGCGGATCATGCGGAGATTGGCGAAAAGCGCCATGGCGACATCGGCCAGCGCCAGCGGCACCAGCGCGGTGACGGTGGCGACCTGTCGGGTGGCGGCATCTACCTCGGCCCGGGCTGCGGTGTCGAGGGGGGCCATGAGATCCGTCTCGGCCAGGCGCAGGGTGGCGTCGGCATCCAGAACGTCACCGCTGCGATCCTTGAACCGGGCGAGCGACCAGGCCATGTCTGGGCGCCGTGCATAGAGGGCGGTGAGTTCGGCTGTGGCCTTCTTTGCCTCTGCGAGGGTGGTGGCGCCAGTCACGCGCTGGCGCAGACCGTCGAGCTTGGCAAGGCGGGCGAAGGTGGCGGCTTCGCGCAGGGCGAGGAGGAGGGCGGCAAGGCTGGCCGCCGCCACAACGGCGAGTGCTACGGAACCCAGAAGGGTGTTCGTGGTCAGAAGGCCGGTGACGAAGTCCCACACCGCCACGGACAGGACGAAGGTGAACAGCGCGCCGAAGGACCAGATGGCAAAGCGCCCCAGCGCAGAGCGCGGGCGGCTGGCGCCAAGGCGCAGCGCGGCCTGCATGGCGCGGCCATCCGGCAGAAGGTCCGGCACGGGAGGGGCGAGCGCGGGGTCTGCGCTTTCGGTCACTTCGACGAGGAAGGGTTTGTCGGCGGTCACAGCCTGTCTCCGATCAGGAATTCCATCGCGCGGTCGAGCCGGATATGCGGCGGGCCATCGCCGGGCCTGAGCGTCATCTTCAGCGGTGGTTCAAAGGACATCAGGCCGAACTCGGCATCTAGCCAGCGGTCGGCCCCCTGGCGGGCGGGCGACAGCAGGCGGGCGGGATCGTCGGGCAGGCGGCCGGGATAGAGGGCCACCACACGCCCGTCGGGCAGGCGGCCGCGCACGCAATCCAGCGGGGTGCCGTCGCGCATCACGGTTTCCTCCACCGTCGCGCGGAAGCCTGCCAGCGACATGGCACCCGTCAGGGCGCCCGCGAATTCGGCGCGATCGCGCGCCTCGCGCAGCATGGCCTGCATGATGGCGGTCAGCGCGGGGTGCTGGCTGTGGTGCAGGTGATCGGCCTTGGTGGCGGCAAACAGGATCCGCTCCACCCGTTTGCCGCCCAGAAGCGCGGTGAGCCAGCTGTTCCGCCCGGGGCGGAAGGTGGCCAGCACGTCGGCCATGACGCGGCGCAGGTCTTCCAGCGCCTGCGGTCCCTGATGGATGGCCCCCAGCACATCGGCCAGCACGATCTGCCGGTCCACCCGCGCGAAATGATCGCGGAAGAAGGGGCGGACGACCTTTGACTTATAGCCTTCGAAGCGGCGTTCCATTTCGTGCCACAGGCTGCCACGCGGGGTGCTGGCGGGGCGGGGCAGCGGGGCAAAGGTGAGGACGGGCGATCCCGCCAGATCGCCGGGCAGAAGGAAGCGACCGGGCGTGCAATCGGCCCAGCCCGCCGTGCGCGCGCCGGCCAGATAGGCGGTGAACAGCGCGGCCAGCGCCTGCGCGCGGGGTTCGTCATGCGGCAGCGACCCATCCTCCGCCCGGGCGGTGGCGAGGAATTCGGCCGCTTCGGGCCGTTTGGACAGGCGGGTGAGCACCTCATCCGACCAGTCGGCATAGGATTTGTCGAGAAGGCCAAGGTCCATCAGCCATTCGCCGGGGTAATCGACGATGTCCAGATGCACGGTGCGCGGGCCGGTCAGACCCGAGAGCCAGCCATCGGGGCGGATGCGGAAGGACAGGCGCAGTTCCGATACCGCGCGGGTGCTGTCGGGCCAGCGGGGGCTGTCGCCGGTGAGGGCGGCGAGGTGGCCTTCGTAATCGAAGCGCGGCAGGGTCACATCGGGTTGCGGCTGCAGCCAGACGGAGTCGATCCTTCCGGCGGACTGAGCGGCCAGTTGTGGCATGCGCCCGCGATCCAGCAGGTTGGCGACAAGGCCGGTGATGAAGACGGTCTTGCCCGCACGGCTGAGGCCGGTGACGCCCAAGCGGATCACGGGTTCGAACAGCGCCTCGGACAGGCTGGCGGTGGCGCCTTCGATCCCGCGGGAGAGGCTGTCGGTGATGGATGAAAGAACCAATCTCTTCCCCTGACTATCCCCCCAACATAAGGGTTGGGCGCGCGGATGTGTAGCCACGCCCAGCCCCGTGCCGGATGGGGAAGGCTGGACAGGGCCGCCCGGCTGCTGCTAACCGGGCGGCATGCCACGCTATGCCCTTTTGATCGACTATGACGGGTCGCCCTTCAACGGGTGGCAGCGGCAGGCGGCGGGCCAGCCGTCCGTGCAGGCGGCGGTAGAGGCCGCGCTGGCCCGGCTGGAGCCGGGGCCGCATACGATCGCGGCGGCGGGGCGCACGGATGCGGGCGTTCACGCCACGGGGCAGGTCGCGCATTGCGACCTGACGCGGGACTGGGATCCGTTCCGCCTGTCAGAGGCGTTGAACTTTCACCTCAAGCCCGATCCGGTGGCGGTGTTGCGGGCGGTGCGGGTTGCGGAGGATTTCCATGCGCGCTTCAGCGCGGTGAAGCGGCGCTATCTGTTCCGGCTGGTGGCGCGGCGGGCGCCGGTGACGCATGATCGCGGGCGGGTGTGGCAGGTGCTGAACCCGCTCGATTTGCAGGCGATGCGCGCTGGGGCCGCGCATCTGATCGGCCTGCATGATTTCACCACGTTCCGATCCACGCTGTGCCAGTCGAAAAGCCCGGTCAAGACGCTGGACGAGATCACGATCACCGAACAGGCGGTGCCGGGCGGGGTGGAATACCGCTTCACGCTGCGGGCGCGCAGTTTCCTGCACAATCAGGTGCGCTCCATCGTGGGAACGCTGGAACGGGTGGGGGCGGGCGGCTGGCAACCCGGGGATGTGGCCGCAGCGCTGGCGGCGCGCGATCGCGCGGCCTGCGGGCCGGTTTGCCCGCCGCAGGGGCTGTATCTGACCGGGGTGGGCTATCCCGACGATCCGTTTGGTCCGTAAAGACCGTGGGGCATCCCTGATCGTCTTGCCGCTTCATCTTGGCAAAAATACCCCGGGGGGTCAGACATCGGATCGCCATCGGTTCAAGAGCCGATGGCTGACGGGCAGCGCCCCCACACTTGCGCCGGAGCGCGCAGGCGCGCAGGCGAGGCAAAAGACATGCGCGTGAGCGCCTTTGGATCACGCCTGTTCCAGCGCGGCGAGATCGGGCAGGAAGCGGACGGGTTGCTGGAGCAGGCCCTGATGTTCCAGCGTGTCGCGCACGGCCGGGCGGGCGCCCACGACGGTGAGGATACCCCCCCGCCGCGCCATGCGCCGCGCGAGTAAAAGGAAGGACCGCGCGCCCGAGGAATCGATCATCGGCACATCGGTCAGGTCGATGACAAACTCGCGCGGGCGGTCGGCGATGCGTTCGAGCACCGATCCCAGCCGCGCCGCCGCGCCAAAGAACCACGGGCCCCGCAGGCGGATCACCACCCGGTCGTCATCGGCGGTGGAGATCGCCATGTCGGCGGCATCGGTCACCTCGGCCGCCTCGGACATGCGGGCGATGAAGACGAGGCCCCCCAGCGCGAAGCCCACGATGATGCCTTCGGTCAGATCGCGGAACACCACGAGCAGGAAGGTGACGAGAAGGACCATCGCATCGGCGCGCGAGGCGCGCAGGAGGTGCCAGAATTCCTCTTTCTCGGCCATGTTCCATGCCACCACGGCCAGCACCCCGGCCAGCGCGGCCAGCGGGATATAGGCCGCAAGCGGCGCGGCGATCAGCATGAAGGCCAGCACGAAGAGGGCGTGCAGCATCCCCGAGACCGGCCCCCGCGATCCGGCGCGGACATTGGTGGCGGTGCGGGCGATGGTGCCGGTGACGCAGAAGCCGCCGAAGAGCGCCGATCCCACATTGGCGGCCCCTTGCGCCACCAGTTCGGCATTGCTGCGGTGGCGGGCGCCGCTCATCCCGTCGGCGACCACGGCGGAGAGGAGGGATTCGATGGCGCCCAGCAGGGTGAAGCTGACCGCCCAAGGGAGCGCCTGCCACAGCGCATCGGCCGTCGGGACGGGCAGCGCCGGGGCGGGGGGCGTGCGGGGCAGGTCGCCGAATTTCGTGCCGATGGTTTCCACCGGCAGGGCAAGGGCCGCCACAGCGACAGAGGCGAGGGCGACGGCGATCAGCATGCCCGGCGCGCCGGGGCGCCAGCGCTTGATCCCTTGGATTACCGCGATGACCCCCAGCGCCACGGCAACGGCGGCGGGGGTGACGGTGTCGCGCGCGGCCCAGAGGACGTGGACCTTCTCCACGATCTCGCCCGGTTCGGGGGTGGCGAGGGTGAGGCCGAAAAGATCACGGATCTGGCTGGCGAAGATGATGACGGCGATGCCCGCGGTAAAGCCCACGGTGACGGGATAGGGGATGAAGCGGATATAGGTGCCAAGGCGCAGCGCCCCCGCCGCCATCAGCAGGAAACCCGACAGGAAGGTGGCAAGGATCAGCCCGTCGATCCCGATGGCCATGACGCAGGCCGAGACGAGCACGATGAAGGCCCCGGCAGGGCCGCCGATCTGGAACCGCGATCCGCCAAGGGCCGAGACGAGGAAGCCGCCTATGATGGTGGTGTAGAGGCCCCGTTCCGGCTCTACCCCGCTGGCGATGGCGATGGCCATGGACAGGGGCAGCGCCACGATGGCGACGGTCAGCCCGGCCAGCGCATCGGCGCGCAGGTCGGATGCGCGATAGCCTTCGCCCAGGACCGTCAGGATCTTGGGCAGAAACTCGGGCTCGGGTGCGGAGCGGGTTGTGTTGGGCATGATCCCGGTGCTAGCCAGATTGGCCTATGCGGCAAGGAAACGCCCGCTGCTGCCCCCTGTCAATCACCGGATCATCCCGCCATGCCCGAACGCCCCGACCCCGTTGCCACCGCCGATGACGAAGCGCGCGCGCTGGCGCGGGGGCTGTTGCAGGCGGCACGGGTGGCGGCGCTGGCGGTGACCGATCCGGCGGATGGCCTGCCAGGGATCAGCCGCATCGCCTTTGGCCGGACGGAGGCGGGCGAGATGGTATCGCTGGTCTCGGCGCTGGCGCCGCATTACGGGGCGCTGCGGCAGAACCCGGACTGCGCGCTGATGGTGGGCGAGGTGGGGGCGAAGGGCGATCCCTTGACCCATCCCCGGCTGATGGTGAAGGCGGTGGCGCATTTCGTTTCGCGCGACGAGGCGCGCCATGCGGCGCTGCGCGAGGAATGGCTGCGGATCCAGCCCAAGGCAAAGCTCTATGTCGATTTTGCGGATTTCGCCTTTGTCTGCTTCACGCCGCGTTCCGCCCTGCTGAATGGCGGCTTTGCGCGGGCGTTTCGACTGCAGCCGGGCGATCTGTAACCGGGCGTTCTGTAACCGGGGCGGCCCCATCTGCCGCCCCGTTTCGGGGGCGGTCAGGTGGGATTGTCCGCGCGCACGGTGAGAAGGACGCGCCCGCGCACGGGCGTGGGCCAGCGGACATGCACCTGATTGCGCGCGCTGCCCTGTTCCACCAGAACGTGGGGCTGCACATATTGCGCGACATTCGCGGCGTTCTGCACCGGGCCCTCAGGCACCAGACCCGACACCACCCGCGCCCTGCCGCCAAAGGGCAGGAAGGGCCCAGGCGAGACAACCCATGTGTCAGAGGCGGTGGTCTGGGAATGTTCGATGATGACCGGGCTCACGGTGATCTGCGACACGGAGTGGAAGGCATTGGCATCGAAGGTGATGTTGCGCATCCGCCCGAAATCGAGCGTGGCGAAGGTGTCATCCACCATCTCGACCCGCTCCACGCTGCCATTGACCACGCGAAAGGCGTTGTCGGTGACCACCAGCCCGTTGATGAAATGGCCCGGACCCCGGGGGGTGACCACGATCCAGCGGAAGGCGCTGCTCACGTCGATGGCCATGAAGATATTGCCCGAAATCGTGAGGCCGCCGAAGGACAGCTCGTTGCTGAAATCCGGCTCGGGGTCGTGTTCGTTGGACCATTCGACAAAGCAGTTGTCGATGTAGTTGCCGGTCACCACGCTGCGGGCATGGGTCGAGGTGAAGATGAGGCCTGCGCGCCGCAGACCGGCGACCTGATCATCGCCCTGAAAGAAGTGGTTGGCCACGACGAGGTGGCCCGATCCCCCCAGCACCGCGAAATGGGCAAAGCGCACGATGCGGTTCTCGCGCAGCTTGGCGTCATTGGCATTCACGTTCAGCGCGATGGTGGTGCGGTTCTGGGCGGGGACGTCCTGTTCGTTCGACAGGAACTGGCAGAGATCGACCATGAGCCCCTGACAGCCCGAACCGATGGAGGTGATGCCCCGGTCGCGCGGGCGGTTGAAGACGCAGTTATCCACCCGCAGCGCGATGCCGACGCGGGGCAGGATCAGGCCGCTGGCGGTGCCTGCGCAGCCGAACTCGATCTCGCGGAATTCCAGCCGGCTGAGGTTTTCGAAACCGCTCAGATCGACGAGATAGCGATAGCGCTGGAAGGTGAAGGTGCGCGTTCCGGCAGCAGCGAAAAGGGGCATCGACAGGGTCAGGCTTCCGGCGGCGACGTTGACGGCGCGGACATAGACCTCGCGCCCCACGCCGGTGCCCGAGATGCGTGCGCCAACAGGGATGTTGGCGATGTTGGCAACCCCCGTCAGGGTTTCGGGCTGTGCCACGGAATAGGTGGCGACGGAGGTGACGGTGGTGGTGTCCCATGCCGGGCCGGCGGCGGCCTCAAGCTGGCCGTTGCGGATGACACGGCGCTGGTTGAAGGTCATAAGCCCCGACAGGGCCGCCATGTCCACCGGCGCAGAGAGCGCGATGCGGCGGCCGGACAGATCAAGTTCGACATGATCGGTGAAGAAGAACAGGGCCTGCACGGCCTTGCGGAAGCCTGCCTCTTCGCCGCCGAAGGCGGCGGCATAGGTGTTCAGGTCGAAATTGCGGGTGCAGGTGAGGCGGATCTCGGGCGGCATGGTGACGGTGCCTTCGAAGCGCACATCGCTTTCAAACGTCACGTTGCCCGCCAGCCTGTAGGTGCCCGCCGAGACGAGGACGGAGCGCTGTCCTGCGGCGGCATCGGCGGCCTCGAAGGCGGCGGTATCGTCGGTGATGCCATCGCCCCGGGCGCCGTAGTCGCGCACATCGACCCAGGTCATCATGTTGCGATGGAAGACGTCGGTCGCGTCTTCGATGGTGATGTCGTCGATGCGCACCACTGCGCCGGTGGGACCCGTCAGATCAATCCCGAAATGGCCATAGGCGGGTGCGGTGCCCCAGACCATGTCCACCCCGCTGCGGTTGCCCGAACCGACCAGTGCCTGAACGGTGACCACCTCGCCATACTGATCCAGCGCGACGGTCGGCCCGATCTGGACGGCGGTGGGAACATTCGCGCCGTTGGCCGCTGCGGCAAAGGCCGCGATGCGCACCGAAGGAAAGGGACCGGAGAGGCATTTCACGCGGGCGGTCACGCGCAGATACATGCCCGGGCGGCAGGGGATCTGCTGGAAGCTGCGCAGCTTCAGCGTGGCGGTGGTCTTTTGCACCTCAAGACAGCCGCTGAAGTCCTGATCGGCGGGGACGAAGGCCGCATTGGGCTGATTGGCCCAAGATCCCTGACCGGGAAGCCCGTCTTCGCGCGACCACAGGTTCAGCCCCGCCTCAAAAGCCGGAGGCATCAGCACCAGCCCGTCCGTCACTGCCTTGTTCATCTTGTCCCCTCGCCGGTTAACAACGGGCAAACGGGTAGCAAGGCAGGGTTAACGGGATGTCAGACGAGCGTGCGCCGAGAGGCCAGCCCGTCAGGCCCCGACACCGGGTTCGGGCAGCAGCTGGACGGCGTTGATCTGCCAGCCTTCCTCCGTCTGGATCATCTGGTAATCGAGGATATGGGTGCGGCCGGATTGATCGGTGATCATCACCTTCTGCCACAGCCTTCCTGCGATCTCGCGCTGTTCGAGCATCTGCACGGCGCCCGGGCGGTGGACCATGGGATAGCCGTTCTTGACCATCATCCCGAA
This sequence comes from Paragemmobacter ruber, assembly GCF_009908315.1. Lineage (GTDB taxonomy): Bacteria > Pseudomonadota > Alphaproteobacteria > Rhodobacterales > Rhodobacteraceae > Paragemmobacter > Paragemmobacter ruber. Next base: position 743,315 of record NZ_JAAATW010000001.1, on the reverse strand, counting down.
ATTTTCGGGCGACATGAAGATCGACTTGATGGTGGGCGAGGCGAAGGTGAAGGCGGTAGCGAAATCGTCGGCCTTGAACGCCTCGATCTGGTTGAGGATGGTCTGCTGGACCGGATCTTCCTGTGCGAAGGCGGGCAGGGCAAGGCAGAGGGCAGTCAGAAGTCCAAAGGCGGTACGGCGCATGGCGGCCTCGCTGAGAAACGTCCCCAATGCCAAGGCTAGACCGATGCGGGATCAGGTCAATCCCGCAGGGCAGGATTGACCCTTTGCAAAGCGCGCCGAGGATCAGGCGGGCAGTGCGCCGGCCAGCCCCTTGTCGATCAGGGCGATGGTTTCATCCACGCCATAGAGCGCGATGAAACCACCGAAGCGCGGGCCTTCGCTGGCACCGAGCAGCACTTCATACAGCGCCTTGAACCAGTCGCGCAGCGGTTCGAAGCCGTGATCCTTGCCCACGGCGAAGACCATGCTTTGCAGCGCATCGGCATCAAGGCCGCCATCCCATGCCGCAAGGCGGGTGCGCAGATCCTCGATCGCGGCGCGTTCGCGGGCGTCGGGGGCGCGGAACTGCCGCGTGGGGGCGATGCGGTCGGCAAAGTAGCGGACGGCAAAGCCCGCCGCCGCGTCCAGATCGGGATGGGTTTCGGGGCTGGCCTCGGGCGCATAGGCGTGGATATAGCCCCACAGCCCTTTGGCATCCTTGGCCCCCGCGACGCTGGCAAGGTTCAAGAGCATGCCGAAGGGGACGACCATTTTCGATTCCGGCGGGTTGCCGCCATGGATATGCCAGACCGGGTTGTTGACCTGACCCTCCACATCCTGCGTCGGATAGGCGCGAAGCTGCTGGTGGTATTCATCCACCGCGCGCGGGATGACGTCGAAATGCATCCGCTTGGCCGTCTTGGGCTTTTGATACATGAAATAGGACAGGCTTTCCGTGGCGGCATAGGTCAGCCATTCGTCGATGGTCAGGCCGTTGCCCTTGGATTTGGAAATCTTCTGCCCCTGATCGTCGAGGAACAGCTCATAGGTCATGTGGTTGGGCTTTCGGCCGCCCAGCACCTCGCAGATGCCGTCATAGATCGGCGTGTTGGTGCTGTGATCCTTGCCGTACATTTCGAAATCCACGCCGAGCGCGGCCCAGCGGGCGCCGAAATCGGGCTTCCATTGCAGCTTCACATGGCCGCCTGTCACCGGCAGGGTCCATTCACGGCCATCCTCATCGTCGAAGGTGATCTCGCCCCGCGCGGCATCGACATTCTTCATGGGCACATAGAGCACGCGGCCCGTCTCGGGGTGGATCGGCAGGAAGCAGGAATAGGTCTGCTGGCGTTCCTCGCGCAGGGACGCCAGCATGATGTTCATGATCGCATCATAGCGCTCGGCCGCAAGGCGCAGCGTGGCGTCGAACTGGCCCGAGCCGTAGAAGTCGGTCGCCGAGATGAAGTCGTACTGGAAGCCGAAGGTATCGAGGAACCGCCGCAGCATGGCGTTGTTGTGGTGGCCGAAGCTTTCATATTCGCCGTAAGGGTCGGGCACGCTGGTGAGCGGCTTTTGCATATGCTGGCGCAGCATGTCCTGCTGAGGCACGTTCTCGGGCACCTTGCGCATACCGTCGAGATCGTCGGAAAAGCAGATGAGCCGGGTCGGGATGTCGCTGATCACCTCAAACGCGCGGCGGATCATGGTCGTGCGCGCCACTTCGCCGAAGGTGCCGATATGGGGCAGGCCGGAGGGGCCATAGCCTGTCTCGAACAGGACGTACCCCTTTTCGGGATCCTTCTTTTCATACCGTTTCAGGATGGCGCGGGCCTCTTCAAAGGGCCAGGCTTTCGATTTCATCGCCGCATCGCGCAGGGAAGACATGGCTTCACATCCTTTGGCATCTGCCCGGGGCCCCATGCCCCCGCAAACCCCCGTCCTCTATTGCCGCCCCTGCATCACGTCAATAATGTGCGACAAGATAGGCCCGGGATGCGGGCTGCGAACATCAAGGATGCTTTGGAATGTCCGATACCGCCCCCATGTCGCCGCAGGACGCGCTGATCGCCGTCATGGTGGCCTGTTCGGCATCCGACCAGAACATGCGCATGGCCGAACTGGTGGCGATCCAGCGCATGGTGAACCATATGCCGGTCTTTGCCGATTACGACACCGACCGCATCCGCCGCATCAGCCAGATCGTCTTTGACCTGTTCGAAGAGGAGGATGGGCTTGACGCGCTGTTCGGCCTGATCCGCGAGGCGTTGCCCGAACGGCTGAACGAGACGGCCTATGCGCTGGCCTGCGATGTGGTGACATCGGATGGCCAGCACAACGAGGTGGAGTTGCGGATGCTGGAAGAGGTGCGGGAAGAGTTGAAGGTGGACCGCCTGCACGCCGCCGCCATCGAATGGGGCGCGAGGGTGCGCCATATGAAGCCCTGAGCCGCGCCTGTCAGGCGTAAAGCCCGGCCCAGCGTGCGATGAGCTGGCCTTGCAGGCGGCGGGCGCGGCGGGTCCAGGCCTTGCCGCCCTGCGGTTCTTCGCGTTCGGCGACCGACAGGCGGTCGCGCCGCGCCGCATCGGCGCAGAAGATGGCAAAGGCCAGTTCGCGCCCTGATGGCGGTTGCACATAGCCCACCAGCGACGAGACGAAGTTCAGCGTCCCGGTCTTGCCGATCACGGTGACGGGGCTTTCGATTTCCTCGCCATCGCCGTTGCGCATGCCGATGTCGCGCAGGACTGGCTTCAGCGCGCTGCCTGCGGGCGTGGCCTGCGCCGCGACCAGCGCACGCACCATTTCAGCCGGGCTGATCCGGCTGTTGCCGCCCAGACCGGAATGATCGACAAAGCGCCCGTCTGCGCCAAGCCGGGCGCGGACCCAATCCGACATCGCATCCCCAGAGGCGCGGAGGCCCCCGGCACCAGAGGCGGTGAGGCCCACCACCTCGGCCGTCAGGTTGGTGGACCAGCGCAGCATGCGGCGCAGCACATCGGGGAAGGGATCGCCCGTCAGTTGCGCGACGACCTGCGCCCCTTGCGGCAGGCGGGGGGTGCGGGCGGGATCGGGCAGGTCGATCCCCTGCGCGCGAGCGAGGGATTGGAACACCTCTCCCGCATAGGCACCGGGGTTGCGCACGGGCAGCCAACGGCTGCCGCCCTTGCCCAAGGCTTCGCTGGCGACGGTCCATTCCTCGGCCCCGGCGCGTTCGCGCCAGGTGAAGAGGGGCGATTGCCGTTTCACCACTTCCATCCGGGCCATGCGGACCGGGGGGGCGAAGCGTTCGCCGCGCGCATCCATGGCCACGCCCCAGCCGCCCTGCGCGCGCTTCCATTCGAAATGCACGCGGTTGTAGTTGAGGTTCAGGCCCGAAATCGCCGGGTTGTAGCCCACATGATCCGGCTGGTCCGAGGTGATTGCACTGATGGCGGGCAAGGCGGAATCGTGGATCAGGAACCGGCCCGATATGCCACGGATGCCAGTCGCCGCCAGTTGCGCGGCGAGGTCACCCATACGGTCGGTGTCAAGCTCCGGGTCGCCAGAGCCAAGGAGGATGAGATCGCCGTTCACCCGCCCGCCCTGGACCGGGCCGGTCACGAGGATGCGGGTGGTGAAGCGGTGGCCCGTTCCCAGTTTTTCAAGCCCGTAGAGGGCGGTGATGGCCTTGGCCGTGCTGGCGGGTGGCAGCGCCTCGCGCTCTGCGACCGCCTCGAGCAGCTGGCCGCTGCGGGCATCGGCGACGGCGTAGCCCACCACGCCGCCCAGACCCGCTGCCTCGATCAACGCGCCCGGTTCGGGGCCAGAGGTGGAGAGCGTGGTCTGGCCCGAGGGGCGGGGCATCGGACGGGGGCTGCGCAGCAGGCCCTCGGCCAGACCGGGTGATGCCAGACCGGCGAGAACGCCCCCAAGAACGAACCGTCGCGATACCATTCCACCCCCCGATGTTGCGGGGCAAACCCTAGCCAAAGCCTTGCCCCTGCGGCAAGCGGAAGAAACGCCGCGCCGCATCAGGGAGACATCAGCGCCGCCATTCCCCGCGCGCCCGGATCGCGGTGGAGGAAGACGAATCCATGGGCAGGTTCACGAAACACCATGCGGGGGCGCGCTTGCTGCGCAGCACTTCGCCGCGATCCACCAGATCGCCGCCGTAGATGCGGGCGGCCTTGGACATGCGCGCGCGCACGCCCCAGCCGGGCCGTGCCAGCACGCCGACGGGGACCATGCGCAGGATATCCTCCCACCGTTCCCAGCGGTGGAACTGACCGAGGTTGTCGGCCCCCATCAGCCAGACGAAGCGCACGCCGGGATAGATCGCCCGCAACCGCGTGAGCGTTTCCGCCGTGAAGCGGGTGCCGAGCCGTGCCTCCAGATCACTGACCACCACCCGGGGATCGCGCATCACGGCCCGGGCCCGCGCCATGCGGTCGGGCAGCGGGGCCGGTCCCTGCACCTTGAGCGGGTTGCCGGGGCTGACAAGCCACCAGACACGGTCAAGCCCCATCCGCTTGAGCGCCTCGCGCGTGATATGGGCGTGTCCGCCATGCGCGGGATCGAAGCTGCCGCCCAGAAGCCCGATCACCATGCCCTTCCGCGCCACGGGGAAACCTGCCCGCACGCCGCCCTCCGCTGCAAATCCGGGCAACTGCCCAATCCCTTCCGCCCCAATCACCTCACGTTGCCACTGTCCAGCATTATCGCTACATGTCCCCCCAACATTCCCAAGGATTCACGCAGGAGCGGCACGATGGCCTCGTATCAATACGTCTATCACATGGATGGCGTGTCAAAGACCTATCCCGGCGGCAAGAAGGTGTTTGAAAACATCCGCCTGAACTTTCTGCCCGGCGTCAAGATCGGCGTGGTTGGGGTGAACGGGGCGGGGAAATCTACTCTGCTGCGCGTGATGGCCGGCTGGGACAAGGATTTTCAGGGTGAGGCTTGGGCCGCCAAAGGCGCCAAGGTCGGCTATCTGCCGCAGGAGCCGCACCTCGACCCGAACCTGACCGTGCGCGAGAACGTCAAGCTGGGGGTTGCCGAAAAGCAGGCCAAGCTCGACCGCTACAACGAACTGGCCATGAACTATTCGGACGAGACCGCCGAAGAGATGGCCCGTCTGCAGGATGAGATCGACGCCGAAAACCTCTGGGATCTCGACAGCCAGATCGACGTCGCGATGGAGGCGCTCCGCTGCCCGCCCGATGATGCGAATGTCGAAACCCTGTCGGGCGGGGAACGCCGCCGCGTGGCGCTGTGCAAGCTGCTGCTTGAGGCGCCCGACATGCTGCTGCTCGACGAACCGACGAACCACCTTGATGCCGAAACCATCGCCTGGCTGCAAAAGCACCTGATCGAATACAAGGGCACGATCCTGACGGTCACCCACGACCGCTATTTCCTGGACGACATCACGACCTGGATCCTGGAACTGGAACGCGGGCGCGGCATCCCGCATGAGGGCAACTATTCGTCGTGGCTGGATGCCAAGGCCAAGCGGTTGGCGCAGGAAGCGCGCGAGGACAAGGCCAAGCAGAAGGTTCTGGAAAAGGAACTGGAATGGATCCGCGCGGGCGCCAAGGCGCGGCAGGCCAAATCCAAGGCCCGTATCCAGGCCTATGAGAAGATGGCGGATGAATCGGTCAAGGAACTGGTGGGCAAGGCCCAGATCATCATCCCGCACGGTCCGCGCCTTGGATCGAAGGTCATCGAGTTCGAGAACGTGTCCAAGGCGATGGGCGACAAGCAGCTGATCGAGAACCTCAGCTTCTCGTTGCCCCCCGGCGGGATCGTGGGCGTGATCGGGCCGAACGGCGCGGGGAAATCCACGCTGATGAAGATGATCACCGGGCAGGAAAAGCCCGACAGCGGGACGATCACGCTGGGCGATACGGTGCAGCTGTCCTATGTGGACCAGTCGCGCGATGCGCTGGACCCCAACAAGAACGTCTGGGAAGAGATCACCGACGCGCTGGATATCGTGGTTCTGGGCGATGCCGAGGTGAACTCTCGCGCTTATTGTTCCTCTTTCAACTTCAAGGGATCAGACCAGCAGAAGAAGGTGGGCATCCTGTCGGGCGGGGAGCGCAACCGGGTGCATATGGCCAAGCTCTTGAAATCCGGCGGCAACGTCCTGCTGCTGGACGAACCGACCAACGATCTGGACGTGGAAACGCTGCAGGCGCTGGAAGCGGCGATCGAGGAATTCGCGGGCTGCGCGGTGATCATCAGCCACGACCGTTTCTTCCTTGACCGGCTTTGCACCCATATCCTCGCCTTCGAAGGCGATGCCCATGTGGAATGGTTCGAAGGCAATTTCCAAGATTACGAGGAAGACAAGATCCGCCGCCTCGGCCCGGATTCGGTAGAGCCGAAGCGGGTGAAGTACAAGAAGTTCACCCGCTGATCCGAAGGGCCGGGGGGGTGCGGGGGGGCGCTTGCGCCCCCCCGCCGCCATTCAGACATGGCTGCGCCCGACGGAATCGTGGAACCAGTCGTCGGGATAGGGGTACCACCACCCCTGGATCGTGGGTTTGTGGTCGATGACCACCATCTTGGATCGGCGGAACGTGTCCAGCCCGAGGCGCGACAGCTCGCGCCCGATCCCGGATTTCTTCCACCCGCCGAAGGGCAGGGCGTCATTGTCGATCAGCGGGTTGTTGACCCAGACCATCCCCGCCTCCAGCCGTTCGGCGGCGTCCATCGCCTCGTCCAGCGCGGTGGTGAAGATCGACGCGCCAAGGCCGAAATCCGACGCGTTCGCCATCGTGATGGCCGTGTCGAAATCCGGCACGCGGCAGATGGCGGCGACGGGGCCGAAACATTCCTCGCGCAGGATATCCATGTCGGGGGTGCAGCCCGTCAGGATCGTGGGTTCGTAGAACCAACCCACGGGCTGGTCGGGCGGGATGCGGCCCCCGGTGATGACGGTGGCGCCCTTGGCGCGGGCGTCTTCCACCAGACGGATGACCTTGTCCCTTGCCGCCTCTGAAACGAGCGGCCCGATCTCGGCCCGGCTCAGGCCATGGCCGATGCGCAGACGCGCGGTTTCCCGCGCGAAGCGGGCAACGAAATCGTCATGGATCGCGTCTTCGACAAAGAACCGCTCGGCCGAGGTGCAGACCTGCCCCGACATGTGGAAGGCGGCCGTCACGGCGCCGGCAGCGGCCACGTCGAGGGGGGCATGGCGCGTAATGATCATCGGGTCCGATCCCCCGGCCTCGATCACGGCCGGTTTCATCTCGCCCGCTGCCGCCATGGCCACGTGGCGCGCGGCGGCGATCGATCCGGTGAAGGCCACGGCATGGGTGCGGGGCGACTTGATCAGCGCCTGCGCGCAATCCGCCCCGCCGGGCAGGCAGGCGACAAGGCCGCGGGGCAGGTCGGCGAACACCTCCATGAAGATGAGCGTGGATAGGGTGGTGGCAGGCGCGGGCTTGATGATGCAGCCATTTCCGGCGGCAAGCGAGGCGGCCACCGTCCAGCACATCAGAAGGATGGGGAAGTTGAACGGCATGATGTGGACGGACAGTCCCAAGGGTTCATACCGCGCGAACTGGAAGGACCCCGCCTGTGTGGTGCCTGCGACCTTGCCCCCGTCATCACGGGCCATCTCGGCAAAATAGCGGAAGGCGCCCGCGCAGTTGGCGACCTCGCCGATGGCTTCGGGGTAGGGTTTGCCCATCTCGCGCGACATGGTTTCGGCACAAAAGCGCATGTCGGTCGCCTCGATCCGGGCGGCCACGCGGTGCAGCGCCGTGGCGCGGGTCTTGGCATCAAGCCGCGCCCAGTGGCGCTGCGCCGCCGTCGCGGCGGCGAGCGCCTGGTCGATCTCGGCCCCCGTGCTGTCGGCGATCTGGCCGACGGTGGCCAGCGTGGCGGGGTCGATCACCGGGCGGGGTGGCCCGGACAGGGGCATGTAGCCGCCCTGCAGGAAGTGACAGGGCTGGTTCAGGTCGAAGGGCATCGTCCGGCGGTCCTTGGTATTGTGACGGAAGGTGGGGCGTCAGCGGATCATGTAGACCTTCTTGATCGTCTCATGCACGGTGCAGACCCCCTTCCAGTCCTGCGGGAAGAAGGCGGCGGTGTCGGGCGTGATCTCGATCACCTCGCCGCTTTCGTGGACATAGGTGCAGCGGCCCTGAAGGAAGTGGCAGAATTCGTCACGCGTGACGTGACATTCCCATTTGCCCGGCGTGCAGACCCACAGGCCACATTCGGATTGTCCGTCCGGCCCCTTGTGGATGACAAGGCCGGAGGTGCGGCTTTCGCCTTCGATCATGGTGGGGATCACGCCCCAATCCTTCAGTTCCGTCTGTTCCAGCGGTTTGCGCATCAGCGGTGTGGCGGTCATGGTTCTTCTTTCCGTGTTGGGGCTGGTGACCGGGTCGGTCAGGCCAGCAGATAGATGTTGCGCATCGTGTCATGCACGGTGCATTCGCCGGTCCAGCCAGCGGGGAACAGGACGGCGGTGCCGGGCGTGATCTCGATCACCTCGCCCGTGTCAGAGCGGTAAGTGGCCCGCCCGGCGACGAAATGGCAGAATTCGTCGCGCGGGATGGACAGGCGCCAGCGGCCCGGGGTGCAGACCCAGATGCCGCATTCGGGCTGGTTCCCCGGCCCCTTGAACAGAAGCCGCCCGGTGGAATGGGATTGGCCTTCAAGGCAATCGGGCTGTGCACCCCAATCGGCAAGATCGGAGAATGTGGTGGCCCCATGGATATGCGGGGCGGATGATTTCAGGCTGTCAGGCATGGAAGGCCCCGGTTGTGACGATCTGATCAAGGATGGCGGCGGCCTTCTGCTGGCCGTTGCGCGATTGCATATGGGCCGAGGTGGCGGCCAGCCGCGCCTTCATGGCGGGGTCGGTCAGGCAGGCCTGCAGTTTCGCGGCAAGGTCGGCATCGGTCCAGTCATAGCGGTGCAGGTGGAAGCCGTGGCCGGTTTCATCGACGCGGGTGGCGTTGTCATGCCCGTCCCAGACATAGGGCATGATGATCGCAGGCTTTCCGAAATAGAGGCACTCGGTAAAGCTGTTGTTGCCGCCGTGATGGATGACAGCATCCACCATAGGGATGACCGAAGGCTGGGGGAACCAGCTGTCGATCACCACGTTGGGCGGCAGGTCGCTGTATTCGCCCAAGTAATCGCCCACGTTCACCAGCGCGCGATAGGGCATCTTGCCGATGGCGGCGATGATGCGCTTGAGCAGGTCCGTATCGCCCGCGCCAAGGCTGCCGAAGGAGACATAGATCAGCGGCTTGTCACCATGGGCGGCGAAGGCGGGCATCTCATAGGGTTTTTCCTTGCGGACGCAGCCCTCCAGATACTGGAACTGCGCGGGGTTCAGCGGCTCGCTGCGGGTGAATTTCACCGGTTCCGGGTAGAGGAGCAGGTTCATGAAGGGCGACGCCTCGAAGAACTGGCCCAGCGGATAGGCGGCTTCGCCATTTTCGGCGAGGAAGGCGTTGAACTGGTCATGCAGCGGCTTGATCACGGCGTTGAAGCGCGCGCGATAGGCGGCGTGGCAGGCGTGATCCGCGGCCTTGCAGCCCGACAGGTGGGGAGGGATTGCCTCATCCTCGATCTCGTTCTCGGAACAGGAGATGATCCGCACCCAGGGTTTGCCGAATTGCTTGATTGCCGGGAACAGGATCACATTGTCCACGCAGATCATGTCGGGCTTGATCCGGTCGAGCACGGCGGGCAGGTCCTTTTGCGCCCAGCGCGCGCTTTCCACGATCGCGGTCCAGCAATCCAGAACGTAATTGTCGATCTGGTCATAGGGCGATTTGCGGAAGTTCGGGATGTGGCCGTTGATGAAATCCTCCCAGAACTTGGCCATCTGTTCGGGCGGCATGGGTTCGGACAGGTTCACGGGATGGGCTTCGAACCCATAGCCTTCGTAGACAGACAGAAACCCCGGATCGGACAGGAACACGGCCTTGTGGCCCAAGGCCTGCACCGCCTGCGCGATGCCGACAGAGTTCAGCGCGGGGCCGAAGGCCGCTTCGGGGAAGAAGGCGATGGTCTTTGGCATGGTGGCTCCTTTTGCGGATCAGGATCGGGTCAGTCGGGAAAGAAGGTGCAGCGGTCGGGGGGCAGGGCGATGTGCAGCGTGCCGCCCACGGCGGGGGTGAGGTCGGCACGGGCAGGGATGCGCAGTTGCAGCGGGGTGCCGCAGGCGGACAGGGTGACATGCAGCACGCGGTCCAAGCCGTGATAGGCGATGTCGCGCAAGGTGGCGGGGATGCCCGCGCCCGGTTCGGCCAGCGCCACATCCTCGGGCCGGATGGCGAGGACGGCACGCCCGGGCGGGGCGCCCGGTGCGGCCAGGTCGATCGCAGGGGCGGTGAAGCGGGCGCCCGCGTCAATCACGCCGGGGACGAAGTTCATCGTGCCGATGAAATTCGCAACGAACCGGTCGGCGGGCCGTTGGTAGACATCTTCCGGCGTGCCGCATTGCAGAAGCCGCCCGTCGCGCAGGATGGCAATGCGGTCGGCCATCACCAGCGCCTCTTCCTGATCATGGGTGACGATGACGAAGGTGATCCCCACCTCATGCTGCAGGCGTTTCAGTTCCAGCTGCATCCTTTCGCGCAGCTTGCGGTCCAGCGCGCCCAAGGGTTCGTCCAGGAGCAGCACGCGCGGCCGTTTCACCAGGGCGCGGGCTAGGGCCACGCGCTGCTTCTGGCCGCCCGACAGTTGATCCGGCTTGCGGTCGGCGAAGGGGGCGAGGTCGGTCACCGCCATGATCTCATCGACGCGCGCGGCGATCTCTGGCTTGGCAAGACGCTCCATCTCCAGCCCGTAGGCGATGTTGCGCGCCACCGTCATGTGCGGGAACAGCGCATAGGATTGGAACATCAGGTTCAGCGGGCGGCGTTCGGGTTTCAGCGCGGTGATGTCCTGCCCGTCCAGCAGGATGCGGCCTTCGGTCGGCGCCTCGAACCCCGCCAGCATCCGCAGCAGGGTGGATTTGCCGCAGCCGGAAGGGCCGAGCAGGGCGAAGAATTCGTTCCGCCGCAGATCGAGCGAGATGCCGTCCACGGCGCGGGTGGCCCCGAAATCCTTGGTCAGCCCTTCGAGGGCGAGGAAGCGGTCAGCTGCGGCGGTCATCGCAACGTATCCTTGTTAAGCCATTGCGACAGGATCAGGGCGGTGGCGCTGACGCCCATGACGAGGGTGGCGAGGGCGTTGATTTCCGGCGTGATGCCGAAGCGGATCATCGAATAGATCTGCATGGGCAGCGTGATCGACGATCGCCCTGCGCCCGCCGTGAAGAAGGCGATGATGAATTCGTCGATGGACAGGGTGAAGGCCAACAGTGCCCCGGCGATGATCGCGGGCAGAAGGACGGGGCAGGTGACGCGCCAGAACGTCGTCCAGCCCGAGGCGCCCAGATCGCGCGACGCCTCGACGATGGAATGGTCGAAATGCTTCAGCCGGGCGCGGACGATGGAGCAGACGAAGGCAAGGCAGAAGATCACATGGCTGACCACGATCGTGTGCAGGCCAAGGGGCAGCCCGAGGCGCGAGAAAAAGGACAACAACCCCACCGCCAGCACGATATCCGGGATCACCATGGGCGCGAAGACCAGCGCCTCGACCACCGTCCCGTTGCGGCGGCGGTTTTCCAGCCCCAGCGCCAGAAGCGTGCCAAGGATGGTGGAGATCAGCGTGGCAAAGGCAGCCACGATCAGGGTGTTGGAGGCCGCGCCCAGAATGTCGCTGTTGCTGGCCAGCGCGCCGTACCATTGCAATGTGAAGCCCGACCAAACCGTGGGCAGGCCAGAGGCGTTGAAGGAAAGGCCAACCAGCACCGCGATGGGCAGGTAGAGAAACCCGAAGACAAGGATCAGGATCGTGCGACCGGCCCAGCGATGCGGTTTCATGCCGCCTCCTCGCGCGCGGGCGGGCGGGTGCCCGCGGCGCGGTCCGTCAGCCGGGCCTGAATGGTCAGAAGGAGGAGCATCAGAAGGATGAGGATCATCCCCAGCGCCGCGCCGAAGGGCCAGTCATTGGCGGTCAGGAACTGGTCATAGACAAGGTTGCCGATCATCTGGAACCGCCCGCCCCCCAGCAGCGCCGGGGTGACGAAGTTGCCGATGGAGAGGACGAAGATGAACACGCCCCCGGCCGCCACGCCCGGCAGCGTCATGGGCAATGTCACCCGCAGGAAGGTGCGCACCGGCCCGGCGCCAAGGTCGCGCGACGCCTCGGCCAGTTGCGGATCAAGGCGCGACAGGCTGGAATAGATCGCAAGGATGACGAAGGGCAGGTAGTTGTAGACCAGCCCCACGATCACCGCGCCTTCGGTGTAGAGCATCGACAGGGGCTCGCCCGTGTAGCCTGCGCTGGTGAGCAGGCTATTAATCAGGCCTTCACGGTTCAGAAGCACGATCCAGGCATAGGTGCGGATCAGGTAGTTGCTCCAGAACGGCAGGACGGCGAAGAACAGAAGGATCGGCTGGCGGCGGCGCGGGGCGCGGCTGATGGCATAGGCCGCCGGGTAGGCGATCAGCAGGGCGATCGCTGTGGCCGTTGCGGCGATGCGGGCGGATGTCAGGAAGACGCCCGCATAGAGGGGGTCGAACACGCGGGCGAAGTTGCCAAGCGTGAAGGTGTAGACGATCCCGCCCCATGTGCCGCGTTCAAAGAATGCATAGGCAAAAAGCAGCAGGCACGGCACGACCATGAACAGCACGAGCCAGAGCAGGGCTGGCAGGGCGCGGGGGTCTGGTCTGCGAAGGAAGGCGGGCAAGGCTTCTCCGGTCGCGCGGCATGCGGCAAGGGGTTGCGGTGGGTAAGGGGGAGGGTGGGGGGGTGCGGGGGGGACTTGGTCCCCCCCGCCGGTCCTAGGGCATGGGTGTCAGTTCGCGGCCTTGATCTCGCTCACCGCGCGGGAGAAGGCGGGTTGGGCATCGCCCAGATCGCGCATGAGCTCGTACCCCGCCAGCTCTGCCGGGGTGATTGCCATATTCGGGAACTGCTCCAACAGCGCGGGATCAAGGCTTTCCATCGCGGCTTTGTTCGGCACCTTGTACAGGATGTTCTGCGCCGCCCAGGCGTGGTTGCCGGCATCGAGGATGAAGTTCAGAAACTTCATCGCGTTCTCGCGGTTCTCGCCATTCGCCATCACGACCATCGTATCCACCCAGAGGTCGGATCCTTCCTTCGGCACGGCAAAACGGATGTCGGCGTTTTCGGCGATGCCGTAATTGCACCAGCCATCCCAGGCATGCACCAGCGACGCCTCGCCCGAGACGAGCTTGGCATAGAAGGTTGTGTCGTCATAGGCGAGGAGGGATTTCTTCGCCTCGATCAGCAGGTCGCGGGCGGCGTCGATCTTGGCCTGATCGGCTTCATTGACCGAAGACCCCTGCGCCAGCAGGCCCGCCGCCATCAGCCAGCGGTCGGTGGCCAGCATGGTGACCTTGCCCTTCAGCGCATCCGCAGGCTGCAGCAGCGCCGACCAGCTGTCGGGCGTGCCTTCCACCAGATCGGAGCGGTAGCACAGCCCCGTCGTCCCCCAGGCATAAGGGACCGCGAAGGTGGCACCGGGGTCATAGGCCAACGCCGCCGCCTCGGGGTAGAGATTGGCGATGTTGGGCACCGCCGCATGGTCGATGGGGGCAAGCAGGCCCTGCTTGTTCAGGATCTCGGCAAAGGGCGAAGACACAAAGACCACGTCATAGCCCGCGCCCTGACTGGCCATCAGCTTGCCCATGATTTCTTCGTTGGTGGCGTGGTTGACGATTTCCACCTCCAGCCCGGTTGCGGCCTTGAAGGTTTCGGCGATGTCGGGGGCCATGTAGCCATCCCAGTTCGAGATGACGAGATCCGCCGCCAGCGTGGCCGGGGCGGTCGCGATCAGCGCGATGGCCGCCAGCGCGGGGGCAAGGGGTGGCAGGCTAGGGGTAATCCTCTGGGTCACGGCGATGCTCCTTCTGTTGGTGGTCGGCTCTTGGCCGGGTCGCCGCTTTGTGCGGTCTGTGCGCAAACTGTATTATTTTCGAAAAAAATGCGTCAACTGTTGAATCGGTTGCCCTGCAAGATTCCTGCAGATGGGCGATATCCGCTGGTATCAGGCCGATTTCTGGGTAAACTTGGCGGGAACGGGAAGGATCTGCCGATGTCGGACAAGGGGCGCGCGTATCTTCGGCATGTCGAGTTGGCGCAAAAAATACTTCAGCTTGCGACGGAGCGCGACATGAAGGCGGGGGAGCGGCTTGTGGAACAGGCGCTGGCCGCGCTGTGCAACGTATCGCGCACGCCGATCCGCAAGGCGCTTCTGGTTCTGGTGGAGCAGGGGGTGGCCGCCCCCGATCCCGAAGGTGGCCTGTCCCTTGCCATCGACGCGGCGCTGGTGCCGGGGCTGGTGCCGCCGGGGCCAGAGGCGGCGGAGGACAGCCTGCATGCGGCGATCCTGCGCGATCTGGGCGCCGGGCGGATCGAAGAGGCGCAGACCGTGGCCAGCTTGCAGCGCCGCTATGGCGCGGCGCGGGCCTCGGTGCAGAATGCGCTGGCAAGGCTTGGCGAAGAGGGGCTTGCGGAACGGGGCGCGGGGCAGCAATGGCTGCTCAAGCAATTCGCGGTCAGTGCTGATGCGGCGGCGGCAAGCTATGAGTTCCGGCTTGCGACCGAACCCCTGGCGCTGACGATGCCGGGCTTTCGCCGCGACGCGACGGCGATCCTGTCGCTGCGTCAGGCCATGCTGACCCTGCGGCGGATGGAGGAGGACAGCTTCAACCGCCGCCTGTTCGAGCGGACGGATTTCGATTTCCACATGCTGGTCGCCAAGGGCTGCGGCAACCCCTTTCTGGCCGAGGTCCTGGCGGGCCACCACCGCCGCCGCCGCGCGGCACCCTGCGGCCCGGTTTCGACCTGGCGGCTGATGCAGTCCAATCTGGAACACTTGCAGATCGTGGAACAGATCGAGCGGGGTCAGATGCAGCTTGCCGCCGATCTGATGCGCGTGCACATCCAGCAGTCACAATCCCAAAGGCCACGTCTGGCGGGGCGCGGCGTGCCGCCCGCCTTCAAGATCGTGGCCCGGCAGGCAGGATCGGCATGACCGCAGGCAAGACCATCGCCCTTTTCCCCGAGGCCAGTTTCGGCGCGGCGCTGAACTGCGTGGGCATCGCGCAGGAACTGCGTCGGATGGGGGCGCGGCCCATCTTCATCTGCCATCCCGGCTTTAGCGGGGTCTTTGCCGAATATGGCTTCGCCGAATACCAGTTGGCCATTTCGGGTGAGGGGCAGGCGACGGATTGGACCGATTTCATCAACCGCCACCGCGATGCCTTTCGCCAGACCCCCCGCGCGCAACTCCACAGCTATGTGGGCCCGACATGGGATGCGATCGTGGATACGGCGATGGCGGTGGAACAGCCGCTGCGCCAGTTGCTGGCCAGCCTGCGGCCCGATGGGATCGTCTTGGACAATGTGGTGATGTTTCCCGCCATCGCGACGGCGGGCGTGCCGTGGATCCGCGTCATCTCCTGCGCCGAGACGGAATTGCCTGATCCGGCGGTGCCACCCTACCTGTCGGGGCTGGGTGAGGCGGGGCGCGATCAGTGGGACGATTTCGCACAGGCCTATGCGGAGGTTACGGCGCCCGCCCATCGCCGCCTGTCGGCCTTTCTGGCCGACTGTGGCATCGCCCCCCCGCCGCCTGGGCGGTTTCTGGACCCTTCGCCCTGGCTCAACCTCATGCTTGCGCCCCAGATCATCCGCCGCGCGCGGATGCGGCCGCTCGATCCGGAGCGGTTCGTGTTTCTGGATGGCTGCATGCGGCAAGAGGCGGCCTGGCAGTCGCCCGGATTTGCCAGCCACAACGACGCGCCGCTGGTGCTGACAAGTTTCGGGTCGCTCGGCGCGATGGATGTGGGGCTGATGCGGCGGATGATCGACGTCTTTGCCGAACTGCCCTGCCGGTTTGTGGTGAATGGCGGATCGTGGAGCGATGAATACACCGCCGTGCCCGACAATGTGCTGGTCGCGCCATGGTTTCCCCAGCCATCTGTCGTGGCGCAGGCGCAGCTTTTCATCCATCACGGCGGCAACAACTCGTTCTGCGAGGCGCTGTATTTCGGGGTGCCGTCGCTGGTGATGCCCTATTGCTGGGACGGGCACGACAATGCCTGCCGCGCAGTGGAGGCGGGCGTCGGGCGGGCGCTGGACCGTTATCGCTGGACCGAGGCCGAGTTCGCGCAGGCCATCACCGGCCTTCTGGCCGACGCGCCGATGCGGGCGCGGCTGGCCACCAATGCGCAGGCCATGCAGCGCCATCAGGGCGCGCGGGTGGCGGCCGAGCGCATCCTGTCGGTGGTCGAGGCGGCCGATAGCCCGCGGCGTGCGGCGGGCTGACCGGGACCGACAGGCCGGGGCATCATCCTTGCGGCGTCGTGACCTTGCGCTGCTGGGCGCGATCCTTGCCCAGCCGCCGTTCGCGCCAGATGATCAGGATGCCCGCGCAGATGATCAGGGCCGCGCCGATCAGCATGGTCCGACTGGGGACTTCGGCGAAGATGAACCAGCCGATGGCCAGCGCAAACAGCATGGAGGCATAATCGAAGGGCGCCACCAGCGAGGCATCCGCCTCGCGGTAGCTGGAGGTGAGCAGGATCTGCCCCAATCCGCCCAGGATGCCCGCCCCGATCAAAAGCAACGTTTCCATGGGTGTGGGCCAGACCCAGCCAAAAGGCAGCGTCGCCAAGGACAGCACCGTCGCGGTGAGCGAGAAGTAGAACACGATGGCCGGTGTCCGTTCCGTCTGCACCAGTTTGCGCACGAAGACCTGCGCCAGCGCGGCAAAGACGGCCCCGCCCAGCACCAGCATGGCGCCGAACGCCTCGGCATGGCTGGCGGTGCCGTCCAGCACCGTCAGGCGGGGCGAAAGCACGATCAGCACCCCCGCCATGCCAAGGGCCACGCAGGACAGGCGGAACAGGCGCACGTCTTCCCCCAGAAACATCGCTGCGAAGATCACGGTCAGCAGGGGTGCGGCATAGCCTATGGCCGTCACCTCGGGCAGCGGCAGATAGGCGAGCCCGGCAAAGCCAAGGCCCATGGCACAAGTGCCCGCAAAGCCGCGCCAGACATGGCCCATCGGGCTTTTGGCGCGCAGGCCGGTGGACAATTCGCGTGTCAGCATCAGCCAAACCACGATCACCGGGATCGCGAAGGCCGACCGGAAGAACACGGCCTGCCCGGCAGGCACATGCTCTGCCGTGGCCTTGATCATCGACACCATGACGATGAAGACGAGGACGGAGCCGAGTTTCAGGGCTATGCCGCGGAGCGGGCGCATGGTCACCTCTGGTGCTGGCAACGGTGGATCATCCTTTCTTCCCCGCCGCAAGGGGGGTGGACCCCGGCCGATGCTTGGGCTTTTCTGGTGGCAAAGGAGTGCCCGTCATGCCGCAGATTGCCCCCAAGGCCCCGCTGTCCGAGCGAATCGCGCAGGGGCGCGGCGTGGTGCCTGCCGATCTGGTGCTGCGTGGGGGGCGGGTGTTCGATCTGGTCACGGGCGATCTGGTGCCGACGGATGTGGCCATCTGCGGCGATACGATCGTGGGGGTGTTCGGCAGTTATGAGGGGCGGCGCGTGGTGGATGTGGGCGGTGCCATTCTGGTGCCGGGCTTCATCGACACGCATCTGCACATCGAATCCTCGCTGGTGACGCCCTTCGAGTTTGACCGCTGCGTTACCCCGCGTGGCGTGACCACGGCGATCTGCGATCCGCATGAGATCGCCAATGTCTGCGGGGTGGAGGGGATCACCTATTTTCTGGAAGCCTCCAGCCGCACGCTGATGGATATCCGGGTGCAGCTTTCCTCTTGCGTGCCGTCCACCCATATGGAAACCGCCGGCGCACGGCTGGAGGCGGCGGACCTGATCCCGCTGATGGACCATCCGCGCGGAATCGGGCTTGCGGAATTCATGAACTTTCCCGGCGTCCTGATGCAGGATGGGGCCTGCATGGCCAAGCTCGAGGCATGGCAGGGGCGGCATATCGACGGCCATGCGCCGCTGCTGCGGGGCAATGATCTGAACGGCTACATCGCGGCGGGCATCCGCACCGAGCATGAGGCCACCACCGCAGACGAGGCGCTGGAGAAGCTGCGCAAGGGGATGCGGGTGCTGATCCGCGAGGGATCGGTGTCCAAGGACCTGCACGCGCTGGCGCCCCTGCTGACGGAACGCCATTCGCCCTATCTGTGCCTGTGCACCGATGACCGCAACCCGCTCGACATCGCCGAGCATGGGCATCTGGACCATATGATCCGCACCGCCATCGCGCTGGGTGCATCGCCCTTGGCGGTCTATCGCGCGGCCAGCCTTTCGGCGGCCGAGGCGTTCGGGCTTAAGGATCGCGGGCTGATCGCGCCGGGAAAGCGCGCCGATATCGCGGTGATCGACAGTCTGGAGGGCTGCCACGCGGCCCGGGTCTTTGCGGGCGGGGTGGAGGTGACGGAGGCGGCCTTTGCGGCGCGGGCGGTGATCCCGCCAGTGGCGCGCCAGTCGGTCAAGGCGCGGCGGGTGGCGGCGCAGGATTTCCGCTGTGGCGGCAACCGGGTTGAGACGCCGGTGATCGGCATCCTGCCGGGAAAGATCATCACCGAACATCTGACCCATGACATCGCACCCACCGACGGCGACAAGCGGCCCGATCCGCAGCGCGACCTGATCCGCATCGCGGTGATCGAACGCCACGGGGTGAATGGCAACATCGCCACTGGCTTTGTGCAGGGGTTCGGCCTCAAGCGCGGGGCGATTGCTTCGACCGTCTGTCATGACCATCACAACATCGCTGTCGTGGGCGTGGATTATGCCGATATGGCGCTGGCCGCGAATCGGCTGGGCGAGATCGAGGGGGGCTTTGTGGTGGTGGAGGCCGGACGCTTGCTGGCGGAATTGCCCTTGCCCGTGGCCGGGTTGATGAGCCTTGCCCCCTTCGAGACGGTGCGCGAGGCCTTGGTCGCCCTGCGCGGCGCGGCGGCGGGATTGGGCGTGGTGCTGGAAGAGCCGTTCCTGCAACTGGCCTTTCTCGCCCTGCCGGTGATCCCGCATCTGAAGATCACCGATCACGGCATGGTGGATGTGGACCGGTTCGAGATCATCCCCTGAGGCGCGCCACAGGAAATCTGCGCGGGCGCAGGGTTGCGCTGGCGCCCGCCAGCACCGAAGTTGGGGGCAAGCGAAGGAAAGGACTGCCTGCCGATGGCACGGAGACGGAAGATCGCGCGGCGGTTTCGCAATATCGAAGGCGCGCCGCCCGAAGGGAAGAAGCGGTTTTCGCAGATATTGGACGAGATCGGTGCCGATGAACGGCGGGAGCGGGTTTCGGTATCCGATCTGATGCGGGCGATGGATGCGCGGGCGGTGGCGGCGCTGATCCTGCTGTTTGCGCTGCCCAATGTCGTGCCCACCCCGCCGGGGACATCCTCGGTGCTGGGGCTGCCGCTTTTGTACCTGACCGCGCAGATGATGCTGGGCAAGCTGCCATGGCTGCCCGCGATCATCGCGGATCGGTCCATGACGCGCAGCGATTTCAACGCCTTTGTTGGGCGAGTCACGCCGCTTTTGGCGCGGGTGGAGCGGCTCTTGCGCCCCCGGCTGTTCTTCATGACCGCCCCGCCGAGCGAGCGCATCATCGGGGGCATCTTCTTTCTGCTGGCCATCGTGCTGGCGCTGCCCATCCCGTTGGGCAACATGCTGCCCGCGCTGGCGATTTCCCTGATGGCGCTTGGCGTTCTGGAACGCGACGG
This sequence comes from Paragemmobacter ruber, assembly GCF_009908315.1. Classification (GTDB taxonomy): domain Bacteria; phylum Pseudomonadota; class Alphaproteobacteria; order Rhodobacterales; family Rhodobacteraceae; genus Paragemmobacter; species Paragemmobacter ruber. The sequence continues at coordinate 723,564 of NZ_JAAATW010000001.1, read as the reverse complement.
GCTGTGGGTGATCTTTGGCGTGCTGGTGGGCGTGCTGTCGATGGTGATCGTGTCGGGCGTGGTCTGGGCCCTCGTGAAGGCCGCGGCCTTCATCCTGTTCAACGCGTTCTGATCAGGCGGCGTCGGGATCGGGGAACCGGCAGCGGATGATGTGCCGGGGCGGATCCTCGGCGCGTGCCTGCTGCAACTGGGCGCCGAAGAGGCGGGCGATTTCGCCCACCACCGCAAGGCCAAGGCCATGCGTCCCCTCCAGCGCATCCTTGCGCAGGTCCTGCCGGGCAAGCAGGCGGGGTAGCGCATCGGGGGGCAGGCCGGGGCCATTGTCTTCCACCTCGAGCACGGGACCGGCGGGGGTGGACAGGGCGCGCACGGTGATCACCGCCTGCGGGCCGGCATAGCGGATCGCGTTGTCGACAAGGTTGGTAAGAAGTTCGGCGCAGAGCACCGGATCGGCGCGTGCGATCAGCCGATCCTCGCCCTCGTAGCCAAGATCATGGCCGAAGCGATCGGCATTCGGGATCGCCTCGGCGGTGGTGGTGCGGGCGATGGCGGCCAGATCGGTTTCGGGCAGCGCGCGGCGGGCGGCGGCGGCATCCACCCGGGCCAGCACCATCAGCTGCGCCAGCACCCGCTCTGCCCGCACAAGCGCCGCCTCGGCCTTGGCGATGCTGTCCTGCGCCGCATCCGGGGTGGTACGGGCGATCAGGGCAAGCTGCGCCCGCACCGTGGCCAGCGGCGTGCGCAATTGATGGCCCGCATTGCCGGTGAAGTTGCGCAGGGCCTGCACGGCACCATCCAGCCGCTGCATGAAGCTGTTCATCGCGTCGATGGGGCCAGCCATTTCCGAAGGGATGTCGGCGCGCAGGGGGCTCAGGTCATCCGGCGCGCGGGCCGAAAGGCGGCGGGCCAGCCGGTCCATGGGGCGCAGCGCATTGGTCACCATCAGCCAGACGATCAGCGCCGCCCCTGCGGCCAGCCCTGCCAGCCGCAGCGCCGAGCGGATCAGGATCGACCGCGCCAAGGCATCGCGGGCGCGCGTGGATTCGGCCACGGTGACGGAAAAGCGCAGCGATTCCTCGCCCGTCGAGACCTGCCCGAAATGCGTGGCGATGCGGATGCGCGTATCGCCATAGCGGCCGTCTGCGAAGGCTGTGTCATCGCCGGGCGCGCCGGGCAGCGTGGCCAGATCCTCATAGCCCGAGAGAAAGCCGTCCGGCCCATCCACGCGATAGAAAACCCGGTCCTCGGCGGTAGAGGCCAGCATATCCAGCGCGGAATAGGGGAGATCCACCTGAATGTCGCCCGACAAATCGACGCTGACCCGCTCGGCGATGGCGAGGGCCGAACCGGCCAGCACCCGATCCGATACGCTTTGCGCCGTGCGGCGGGCCTCGCCCCATGTATCGACCAATGCGATCAGGCCGAGGATGACCGTGGATAGCAGCAGACCGCCCAGCAGTCTGCGGCGCAGCGACCAGCGCGAAAGGGCGGGGGCGGATGTCATGCGCTGGCGGCTTTGTCGATGTAATAGCCGATGCCCCGCGCCGTGCGCAGCACCACGCCATGCGGGCTGAGCCGCCGCCGCAGCCGCGAGACATACTGTTCGATCGCATTGTCGGACAGGCTGTCGTCGAGTGACGTCAGCGATTGCACGATCGTTTCCTTGCTGACCACGCGCCCCGCCCGTGTAAACAGCAGTTCCAGCAGCGCGAGTTCGCGCGCGGGCAGGTCGATGCCGCCTGCGGGCGTGGTCAGGCGGCGCGAGATCAGATCGAAGGTCACATCGCCCACGGTCAGCGTCGAGGCGCGCAGCCCCGCCTTGCGGCGCAGGAGCGAGCGGACGCGGGCTTCGAATTCCGTCACGTCGAAGGGCTTGGTCAGATAGTCATCCGCGCCAAGGTTCAGGCCGCGCACCCGTTCCTCTGGCGCGCCGCGCGCGGTCAGGATCATCACGGCGGCATCGTCGGACCGGGCGCGCATGGCGCGCAGCACGGACAGCCCGTCTTTTTCGGGAAGGTTGAGGTCGAGGATCACAAGGTCGAAGCGTTCCGAGGCACCCAGAACCTCGGCCGAGGCGCCGTCATGCACCGTGTCCACGGCATAGCCAGACTGGCCCAGCAGCGTGGTCAGCGCCTCGGCGAGGGGGCGGTCATCTTCGACAAGCATGATGCGCATGGGGCCTCCCGTCACCCGGAACTGGGCCGCAGACTAGGGCCGAACAGCGCCGTTGTGAACCGCTCTGCCTTGGGGCAAGCTGCGGGGATGCGGGGGGGTGTTCTGTTTCTTGTGGGGTTAATCGGCGCGGCGTGGCCTGCGCTGGGCGAGGTGTTCCTGTTCGATGCCCCTTCTGGCAGGACCGGGCAGGAACTGACGGTCTACTCCACGCTGGATGAAAGCCTTGCCGCACCGATGATCGCGGCCTTTCAGGAAAACTATCCCGACGTCGCCGTGCGTTACGAGGATCTGCTGACCGGCGAGATCCGCGACCGCGTGCGCGCCGAAACGGACGGGCCGGGCGTGACGGCGGATTTCGTGTTCTCGTCGGGCATGGACCTGCAGATGAGCCTTGCCAATGACGGCTATGCACAGGCTGCGCGCCCGCCTGCGGCGCGCGACTGGCCGGATTGGGCGCAGTGGCAGGACACGGCCTATGCGCTGACCTTCGAGCCTGCGGTGCTGGTCTATCACCGCCCCAGCTTTCCCGACGGCCCGCCGCAATCGCGGCTGGCGCTGATGGATTGGCTGCGCGCCCAGCCTGCGGCATCGGGCGGTGCGGTGGGGACCTATGACATCACGCGGTCGGCGCTGGGATACCTGTTTCTGGCGCGGGATGAGGAACTGTTCGGCGATATCTGGGCGCTGATCCGGGCGATGACGCGGGCGGGGCTGGAGGTGTTTCCCACCAGTCAGGACATCATCGACAGGGTGGCCGATGGGCGCCTGAAGCTGGGCTACAACATCCTTGGGTCCTATGCCGCCGATCAGGCGCGGCAGCGGCCCGAGATCGGCCTGGTCCTGCTGAAGGATTACACGGTGGTCGTCTCGCGCGTCGCGCTGGTGCCGCGGGCGGCGCGCAATCCCGAACTGGGCGAGGCCTTCCTCGGCTTTCTGATGAGCCGGGAAGGGCAGGAGGTGCTGGCGCGCAAGCTGCGCCTTCCGGCAGTGTCGCTGGAGGTGGCGGATGCCAACAGCGCCCGGATGATGCAGGCGATTCTCGGCCCGCAATTGCAGCCTGTGGGGGTCAGCCCCGGCCTTCTGGTCTATCTGGACCAGTCCAAGCGCAGGCGGCTTTTGCAGCGCTGGGCCGAAGAAACGCTTGGGGCAGAGTAGGGGACATGTCAGGTTGATGACAGGTTCCTGTGTTTGAGTGCGCCATCGGAAGCACGAGGAGGTGACTTCCGGGAACAGTTTCCCCGGCCGAATGCCGGGATTTGGGAGGAGATCAAGATGAAACACGCCCTGTACGGCGCGATGTTCGCCGCTGCGCTGGCCGTTCCGGCCTTCGCCAATGACTACAGCATCATGGCCCCGGCAAGCCCCGGTGGCGGTTGGGATTCCACCGCGCGCACGATGCAAGAGGTGATGCAGGCCGAAGGCATTTCGTCCAGCGTTCAGGTGACGAACGTCCCCGGCGCGGGCGGCACCGTGGGGCTGGCCCAGTTCGTGGCCAGCTCATCGGGTGATCCGTCGCAGCTGATCGTGGGCGGCTATGTGATGGTGGGCGCGATCCTGACCAATGCCTCGCCCGTGTCGCTGGCCGATGTCACGCCCATCGCGCGGCTGACGGGCGAAGCGGTGGCGATCGTGGTGCCTGCCGCGTCGCCCATTCAGGACATCAAGGGTCTGGTCGATGCGATGGCCGCCGATCCCGGCGCCGTGAGCTGGGCCGGTGGTTCGGCGGGCGGTGTGGACCACATCACCGTGGGCCTTCTGGCCAAGGCGGCGGGTGTGGACCCGACCAAGATCAACTATGTCGCCTTCTCGGGCGGTGGCGAGGCGACGGCGGCGATCCTGGGCAATCAGGTGACGGCGGGCATTTCGGGCCTTGGCGAGTTCCTGCCGCAGGTTGAGGCGGGCACGATGCGCCTTCTGGCCGTGTCGTCGGATGCGCGGCTTGAAGGCGTGGATGCGCCGACGCTGACGGAAGCGGGCTATGACGTGGTGGTGCAGAACTGGCGGATGGTCGCCGCCGCGCCCGGCCTGAGCGACGAGCAGAAGGCGCAGGTTACGGCTGATATCGAAAAGCTGGCGAAATCCGAAGGTTGGCAGAAGGCGCTGGCCGACAAGGGCTGGGCTGACACCTACCTCGCCGGGGCCGATTTCGAGGCGCAGCTGGCCAAGGAGATCGAGGCCACGACCGCGATCCTCAAGGACATCGGTCTGGTTCAATGACACCGCAAGGTGATACCGGACGCCGCCCCGATGGGGCGGCGTTTGCCATCGCGGCCTTCCTGATCGCCATCGGTGCTCTGATGCTGTGGGACGGATCGCGCATCCCGTCCAAGGCAGGCTATTCCGGCGTGGGCGCGGGGGATGTGCCGCGGCTGATCGGCGGGGCGCTGGTCCTTTTGGGGATTGCGACGGGCATCGAGGGATGGCGCAGGCCGGGGCCTGCGCGACCCAAGCAGCAACCCGTGCCGCTTCTGTGGCTTTTGGGCGGGATGGTGGTGATGGTGGCCACGATCCACACCATCGGTTTCGTGCTGGGCGCGACGATTCTGTTCACCTGCGCGGCGGCGGCCTTTGGCGAGCGGCGGTTTGTGCGGGCGATCCTGTCCGGCATCGGGCTGGGGATGTTCATCTATCTGGTTTTCGACGTCTTGCTGCAGCTGAACCTGCCGGCGGGGCCGATTGAAATGCTGATCTTCGGGCGCTGAGATGGATACGTTTTCCTTTCTTCTGCAAGGCCTTGCCACGGCGTTCGAGCCGATGATGCTGCTTTACGCCCTGATCGGCGTGACGCTGGGCACGGCGGTGGGTGTGCTGCCCGGGATCGGGCCTGCGCTGACGGTGGCGCTTCTGCTGCCCGTGACCTATGGGCTGGATGCGGCCGGGTCGCTGATCATGTTCGCGGGCATCTACTATGGCGGGATGTATGGCGGATCGACGACATCCATCCTGTTGAACACGCCCGGAGAAAGCGCGTCGGTGATCACCGCGCTGGAAGGCAACAAGATGGCCCGCGCCGGGCGGGGCGGGCCAGCGCTGGCCACTGCTGCCATCGGGTCTTTCGTGGCGGGGTTGCTGGCCACGCTGATGCTGGCTTTCCTTGCGCCGCATGTCGTGAAGCTGGCGCTGATCTTTGGCCCGCGCGAGTATTTCGCGCTGATGGTGCTGGCCTTTGTCACCGTTTCCGCCGCTTTCGGGGAAAGCGCGCTGCGGGGATTGGTGTCGCTTTTCATAGGCTTGGCTCTGGCGATGGTGGGGATCGACCAGTTGACCGGGCAGACGCGGCTGGCCTTTGGCGTGCCGCAACTGCTGGACGGGATCGAGGTCACGACGCTGGCCGTTGCGATGTTCGCGCTGGGCGAGGCCCTGTTCGTGGCGGCGCAGGGGCCGGATAACGATAGCGGCATCCTTGCCATCAAGGGCCGGGTGCGGATGACGGCGCAGGATTGGGCGCGGTCGTGGAAGGCGTGGTTGCGCGGGACGGCGATCGGATTTCCCATCGGGTCGATGCCGGCCGGGGGGGCGGATATCGCATCGTTCCTGTCTTATGCGACCGAGCGGAACATGACCAAGCACCCGGAAGAATTCGGGAAAGGCGCGATTGAGGGCGTCGCGGGGCCGGAGGCGGCGAACAACGCCGCCGCCGCCGGGACGCTGGTGCCGCTGCTGACGCTGGGCCTGCCGACGACGGCGACGGCGGCGATCATGCTGGCGGGTTTCCAGCAGTTCGGCTTGCAGCCGGGGCCGCTGCTGTTTGCGACCGCACCGCAGCTTGTCTGGGGGCTGATTGCCAGCCTGCTGGTGGCTAACGTCATGCTTTTGGTGCTGAATCTACCGCTGATCCGGTTCTGGATCCTGCTTCTGAAGATTCCGCAGCCGTGGCTTTATGGCGGGATCCTGGTCTTTGCGACCCTTGGCACGCTGGGGGTGAACCCGTCGCCGGTGGAGTTGATGATGCTCGTCCTGTTCGGGACGATGGGCTATCTGATGCGGCTGTTCAATTACCCTATCGCGCCGGTTGTGGTGGGCCTGATCCTTGGGCCGATGGCAGAGCAGCAGTTGCGGCGGGCGCTGTCGATTTCGCAGGGAGACTGGACCACGCTGGTGCAATCGCCGGTGGCGGCGGTGCTGCTGCTGTTGGCGCTGGCGGCGCTGGTGGTGCCGATGATCCTGCGGGCGCGGGGGCGTGGCGATGCGCTGTCGCAGATCGGGACGGCAGAGGACTGAGGCGGCATCCGGGCGACCCCGGCGCGCGGCGGATTAATCCGCCGCGTTTTCAGGGGGATGGCCGGTGCCGCATGTGCAGGATCGGGTGCAGCAACGCGTGCAGACAGGCGTATGCACCGGACAGGCGGATCCGGGCCTATTCGCCGCGTTAAGGTTAACGTGGTGTGAAGCGGCGGGAGCGCCGCGGTGGACCGGTTGTTCGAGACTTTTGGGGTGCGACCTCGGGGTGGGACGGTCGGTTGGGATGGCGGGGCGTGACTGTCGGTCGAGATGGCGGTCCGTGATGGCGGTCCGTGATGGTGGATCGTTACGGTGGGCAGTGATAGCGGCTCGTCATGCTTGGCCGTGACGGCAGGGCCTATCGGAGGCCTGCGTCATGGATATGCGGTCTGGCCGCAGGTCACGGTGCCATCAGTGACCGCAAGGGGATCGCGCGCCTGGGCCTGCCCGCCGGGATGGGGGGCGGGGCGTTCCCGCGCCGCTGTCCAGAGGACCCGCCCGCGGCGTGCTGATCAGTCGAGCGGCAGGGTGGTGCCATCGCCAAAGGCGATCTCTTCGACATGGACGAGATAGGTATCCACCCCCTGCCCGGTGACGCGGTGGCCCGGCCCTTCGGCGGTGATGGTGTAGCGGTCTGCGGCAGCGGACAGGGTGAAGCGGTCCTTGCCTTCGCCGCCATTGATGCCGTCGCGCCCGATGCTGGCGGGGAAGGTGTCATCGCCGCCCAGTCCTGCGAGGAAATCCTCTTCCGCCGTGCCGGTCATGGTTTCCGCGGCTTCGGTCCCGTTTGCGGTGCGGCCCTGCAGGTATTGCGGCCCCCCGCCTTCGCCCCACCATGAGCCGCCCTCGGCCTGTCGCGCGGCGATCACGCGGGCGCGGGGCACGTCATCTTCGGGGAAAGCGAGGAGGCCCCAGGATCCGTAGCGCGACGGGGCGGAGGTTTCGGTAAACTGCATGAACGGGCCTTGGCCCACCGCTTTCCAGCCATCGAACAGTTCGCCGTAGAGGGCACCCATTTCGGGGCTGCGGATGAATTCGCGCACATATGCGCCCAGTTCATCGGCCACTTCCTCGGTCAGGCCATCGACGGCGAAGCTGTGATGCATGTGCTGCCCGCCTTCGTAGGCGACGAGGCGCAGACCAAAGCTTTCTGCCTGCGCCCGGTGTTCCGCCACCGTTGCCATGCGCATCGGGATCGAATCTTTGAGCACGGTGCCCGTCGTGCTTTGTTCGAACATCCAGGCATAGGTGCCTTCGACACCACCCCGGATGCGCGCCAGAAGCTGATCGCGGGCGTCGGGTTCACCCATGAAGCTGCCGCCGAAATAGGCTGTCACGGCCAGTTCTTCGAATACGGTGGTCGGATCGACATAGGTTTCGGGTTCGCGCTGCTTCCAGCCCGGGGCGATGAGTTGTTGTTCGCTGAGCCAGAGATAGGCGATCTGCGTGCCGAGGATGTTCACCACTCGGCTGGAGGCTTCGTCGCCGAACACCTCTTCCCAGATCAGCGCCTGTTCGGTCGCCACTTTGGTATGATAGCTGAAGATGGCCACCCAATCTTCGGCGATGTCTTCGCCCCAGGCGGCGATGGCCTGATCGCGCATCCAGTGGAACTGATCGAACGCCCCGTTCCACAGTTCGTTGGACAGTTCGACATGCGCCTTGAGCCGGGGATCGAGATTGTCGCGCACATAGGTGGCGAAGGCGCGGGTGTATTCGGCATCGGCGGTGTGCGGCATGGTGAACCACGGATCGGTGCCGGTTTCGTTGGCAAGGCGGACCATCACCTCGACCGGCGCGCCCTTGGCGTTCCAGCTGGTTTCGGACGGGCGGGGACGGGTTGCCCAGCTGACCTGGGGGGCGTTGTTGGTCTGCATCCAATCGAGGAAGCGCAGTTCCCGCGCATCGGAGATGAGGGCGAGCCAGTCGGGATCGAACATGGCCCCGGCTTCGGCCAGCGCGAGGCGATCGGCGCGCACGATAGAGATGTCGCGGATATGGTTGCCGCTGTCGATGGCGGTAATGTCGAGCCAGAAGCCCGTGCCGCTTGCATTCTCGAATACGATGCGGCCCGGCGTGGCGGTGATGACCCGCGCCGCCCCATGCAGGGACAGGGTGCCGCGCCCCTGATAGGTGAGGACATAGAGGCCTGCGCGCCCTTCGGCGCCGTACTCTTCGCTCCAGCCCCAGATGGTGCGCAGGCCGCGCATCCCCTGCGGGATGCGGGTGGGGTAGCCGTTTTCATCCAAGGCGCCGACAGCGGCGAGGGCTTCGTTGCCGATCGTGGACCAGTCATCGCCGCTGAAACCCCAGAAGGGGCGCATGTTCCGCGCGATGTCGATCAGGGGCCGCGAGGTATCCCAATCGGACAGGCCTGCGAGGCCCCATGACACCACCGGATCATCCACGCCGAGGGCAGGGGTGGAGGGTTCTTCCTGCGCGAGGGCGGGCCAGGCGGTGGCGGCGGCGGCCAGCAGCGCCGTTACGACATGAATGGATCGGAAACGAGGCGGCATGAATTGACCCTGTGCCATGGTAATCTTGGTTAACCACGTTGTAGCCGATTTCCCGCCGTCAGGTCGAATCTGACATGGGCGGATGTTCTTGTCCTTTTCTGACATGCCGAAAATGGTGGGGATGACTGCGGCACCGGCCTGTGCCGCGGCCTTTTGGCAAAGGGAAAAGCGTGGTTTCCAGAGGGAGAAATGGCCGTCACAAATTTCAACCATAGGGAGAGTTGCCGTCTGGGCTTGCAGTTTTTCAATCTTCGGCGGGCAGTTGCCGATCTGGCTGCGGGAGGGGCAGATGTTGTTGGCAAGCCGAATTCCGCCGCGATGGGCGGGGTTTTTGCGCGAATCAATCAGCAAGGTTCCGCTAACCGTTGGTTACTGCCGCATTGATGCAAACAACCTATGAGTGAAATCCATCGGAAGTCGCGTCAAAGTTCTGCCCGATTTCTGTCCAGTTTCGCAGGTGCAAAATCCGGGTCTGTTGCCGCAATGGCAACGATCCACGCGCAAATCGTTGAATTATCTGGGAGACCGGCGGGCAATCAGGGCGAAACTATGGCCGTAAGGCGGCAAGATATAAACTTTCGTTTAGACCCACGCCCAAATTAAGATAGGTTAACAGTGGGGGCAATGAACGGGCCGGAAAAATGGTCCGACACTGCAAAGTAGGAATGACATGCTGCACAAGGGTATTTTTCTCGACCGCGTGACCGAGCTGCCTGGTCTGGTCGATCTTCTGCGCCGCAGGGCGCGGCAACGGATCGTGAGTACTGGCTGAGGGCCCTTTCCCGCTGGACCTGTGCCGCAGGCGCAAGGGTCCAGAGCCTGAACCGAGATGGTGCTGACGGCTGGATGGCCGCCACTGCCATTCGCCAAAACGACCCGCTGCTGGAGGCTCTGACAATGAGCACGAGAATTCACGATGGACTGACCGATTTTGACCGGTCAAAGGCGGCCAATTCCGCGGCTTGGACCAAGCGTCGGGGCTTTGGTCTGTACCGCAACGCAGGCAAGCGGGTGTTGGACATCCTGCTGGTGATTGTCGTGCTGCCCTTCGTGCTGCCGCTGGTGGGCATGTTGGCGCTGTTGGTGGCGCGGGACGGACATTCGCCCTTCTACAAGCAGGAACGGGTCGGCCGGGATGGCCGGGTGTTCAAGCTGTGGAAACTGCGGACGATGGTGCCGGATGCCAAGGCGCATCTGGAGGCCTATCTGGCCGAAAATGAGACGGCGCGTCAGGAGTGGGATGCCTATCAGAAGCTGACCTGCGATCCGCGGATCACGGTGATCGGGCATGTGCTGCGCAAGTCGTCGCTGGACGAGCTGCCGCAGCTGTGGAACGTTCTCAAGGGCGACATGAGCCTGGTGGGGCCGCGCCCGATGATGACCGAACAGCGCGCGCTGTATCCGGGCAATGCCTACTTTTCGCTGCGGCCGGGTCTGACGGGGCTGTGGCAGGTGTCGGATCGCAACGAAAGCACCTTTGCCCAGCGTGCGGATTTCGACGCCGAATATGAGCAGAAGCTGTCGCTGTTCACCGATGTGAAGGTGATGTTCGCGACCGTTGGTGTGGTGCTGCGCTGCACGGGCCACTGAGGCCGTGCAGGCGCGGCGTCAGCGGCGCGCGGTGGCCGAAGCGGGCGCGAGCGAGGCCGGATAGGCGGATGCGCCACCTTTGCCGCGCAGGCTGACGATCGTCGCGATCACGGCGAGCGTGACCATCCCGCAGAAGGCGTAGGCGAGGAAGGCAGCCCAGAACGGCATCGACAGCGCAAGGGCGACAACACCGGCCACGGCGCCCGAGATCATGGAAATGATCAAGAGACCTGCCATCATGTGTTGGTTCCCCCTTTGGCCCGCCATCACTGCCTATTTCAGTAGAGTAACCTTTGCGTCGATTCGTGGCAAAAATAGGGCGCAACAAAGGCCGTGACAGGCGGGATTCAGCCGGAAACGCGCAGGTTGTTGCAATCATTTGAAAACTTCGCCGCCTCCGCGCCGGGCGTTGGGGGTTGGGCGGGACAGGGCGCCACGGGGGGCTACTGGGCGGCAGCCTGTCGGAACCGGGGTCGCGGGTGCCGCAGCACGCCCGCCGACGTGGCAGCGCCCCGATTTGTCCTTTGCCAGCCATGGGATTGACGACGTGGCGCCGCAATCACCGCTATGAATGCAACGCACTTGTTCAGAAATATGAACGATAACTGGAAGAACTGTTAACCAATGTTGAGAATGCGGTGCCAGCGTCGATTCGTTCGGGCCTGTCCTGCGCCAGGGGCGCGGGACGGCACCGGGCGTGGCTGGCATCGGAGCAAGGGGAACGGGATGGATCCAGTGACGTGCCACCCTGCCCAGACGCAAGGGAAGGACTGGCCCGGGACATCCGGTTTGCCACTGGACCTGGCATGGCCTGCGGGCAGAGACGGGCATGGCGCCCCGGGGTGGGACCTGCCATGAGGAAAGAGCGGATGTGGAGTGTCATTCCCGGCCTGAGCCGATTTGTCGGCCGGGGGCGTAGCGCGCGCGCCGGCACGGAGCCGGAGCGTGATCCGCTGCGCATCGAGCCGGTGTCGCCGCGCGGCATCCCGGATGACGCCCTGCCGCCGATGCCGGTGATCGGATCGCGCCGCAAGCCCCGCGTCGCGGCGGCGGGGGCTGCGCTGCCTGCGCCCAATGCGCCCGCTTTGCCCGCGCTGCCGAATGCAGGCGAGAGCCGGACGGTGCTGGCGGCCCTTGATATCTATACCGAGTTCTTCGGCCTGACCGCGCAGCCCTTTTCCCTGACGCCGGATCCGGATTTCCTGTTCTGGTCGCCCGCCCACAAGCGCGCCTATGCGATGCTGGAATATGGCGTGATGACCCATGCCCCGATCACGCTGATTACGGGCGAGGTGGGGGCCGGCAAGACGACGCTTTTGCAGCACATGCTGCGGTCGCTGGTGCCGGAGGTGCGGGTCGGGCTGATTTCCAACCCCATCGGCACGCGCGAGGAGTTGCTGCGCTGGGTGCTGATGTCGCTGGAACTGCCCGCCGTGCCGGAAGATACCTATGTCGATCTCTTCTCGCGGTTCCAGACCCATGTGCTGGACGAATATGCGCAGGGGCGGCGGGTCATCCTGATCTTCGACGAGGCACAGAACCTTGACCGGGCCGCGCTGGAAGAGTTGCGGATGTTCACCAACATCAACACAGGCCGGGATGTCCTGTTGCAACTGGTGCTGGTGGGACAGCCCGAGTTGCGCGACATCGTGGCCCGGCGCGACATGCGCCAGTTCGCGCAGCGGGTGGCGGCGCTGTTCCATCTGCCCGCGATGGACCTGCCGACGATGCGCGACTACATCCAGCACCGGCTTGCGGTGGCAGGGCGCACGCGGCGCCTGTTCACGGCAGAGGCCATCGTCCTGATCCATCAAAAGACCGGGGGCGTCCCGCGCATGGTCAACCGGCTGTGCGATCTGGCGCTGGTCTATGCCTTTACCGCCGGGCGCAAGCTGGTGGATCCCAAGATAATCCAAGACGTGCTGGATGACGGGGCCTTCTTCCCCGTTGAGCCCGAGCCTGCGAAAAGTGAGTAAGCCCGATGAACTTTGACCCGCGGTTCTATCTGACCCTTCTGGTCCGCCGATTGCCGCTTGTCGTGCTGATCTTTCTGGTCACGACGATGGCGGGCGTGTTCATGGCCTATACCCTGCCGCCGGTCTATCGCGCCGAGGCGCGGCTTTTGGTGGAAAGCCCGCAAATCCCCGACGAACTGGCGGCATCCACGGTGCGCACGACGCCGACCGAGGTGCTGTTGGGCATCCAGCAGCGCATCCTGAGCACGACGAACATGCTGGATCTGGCCGCGCAGTTCGACATCTATGCCGATGCGCCGGAGTTGCCGGAAGGGGCGCGGGTGGCGGACATGCGCAGTCGCATCACGATGGCGACGCCCTCCATTGACCAGCGGACGGGGGTGTTGACGGTGTCTTTCAGCGCGCCGGATCCGGGCCTGTCCTCGTCGGTGACCAATGCGCTGGTGGATCAGATCCTGCGGCAGAATGTCGAGCTGCGGACCGATGCCTCGGGCGGGACGCTGGAATTCTTTGAGCAGGAGGTGAAGCGGCTCAGCTCCGAGATTGCGGCGCAGAATGCGCGGATCCTTGAATTCGAGCAGGCCAACCGCAACGCGCTGCCGGAAAGCCTTGAATTCCGGCGCAGTCGTCAGGCGGCGCAGCAGGAGCAGTTGCTGCAGGTGAACCGCGAACTGGCCGGGCTGCGGGATCGCCGTCAGCGGTTGCAGGATCTTTATGAACGGACCGGGCGGATCGGACCGTCCGGGACGGACCTGACGCCCGAACAGCAGCGGCTTGAGGCGCTGCGCCAGGAACTGGCCTCGGCACTGGTGATCTATGCGCCCGAGAACCCGCGCGTGCGCGCGTTGCAGACCCAGGTGGAGGCGCTGGAGCAATCGGTGCGGGAACAGTTGGGCACCGGCACGGGTGACGGGGCGCTGAGCACCTTTGAATTGCAGGTGGCCGATATCGACGGGCAGATCGCCTTTATGGCCGATCAGAAGCGGATGCTGGAGGAGGAACTGGCGCGGATCGCGGAGTCGATCGAGCAGACGCCGGAGAATGCGATTGTCCTGGGCGAATTGGAGAGCGATTTCGTCAATCTCAGGGTGCAGTACGACCAGGCGGTGCAGAGCCTTGCCGACGCGCGGATGGGGGATCGCATCGAGGTGACGGCGCGCGGGCAGCGGATCGTTGTTGTCGATCCGGCGATCCCGCCGGTCGAGCCGTCGGAGCCGAACCGCAAGCTGATCGTGGCGGCTGGGTTCGGGGCCGGGCTTTTGTTGACGATGCTGATGCTGTTCCTGACCGATGTGCTGAACCGCACCGTGCGGCGCCCGGTGGAACTGGTGTCATCGCTGGGGATCACGCCCTTTGGCACGATCCCCTATATCGCGACCGAGGAAGAGGTGCGGCGGCAGCGGTTCCGGTCCATCGGGATGGGGGTGGCCGGGCTGATCTGCCTGCCGCTGCTGCTATATGCCTTCACCGTGTACCTGTCATCGCGGGAGGAGCCTGTCGCCTCTGCCGCTGCGCCGGGCGAGGCGCAACCCGTCCAGCCCGAGAATTGAGGGAAAGCCATGGAGCGTATCCAGACCGCCATCGCCAAAGGGCGTGCCGCACGGCAGGGAAACCTGCAGGGGAACGCCCTGACGGTTCCGCAGTCCAAGCCGCCGGCCCCGCAGGATACCGGCGTGATCGCGGCATGGTCGGCCTTGCCCGTGGCGGTGATCGACGAGCGCCACTTTGAGGCGGCGCGCATCGTGGCCCATCAACCCGGCGCCCATGCCAACCCCTATGACCTGATGCGCACGACGCTGATGCGGCATCTGCGGGAACAGGGGTGGTCGCGCGTGGCCATCACGTCGCCGGGCGGGGCCTGCGGCAAGACGACGACCTGCGTCAACCTGGCCTTCAGCCTGGCGCGGCAGTCGGAATTGCGGGTGATGGTGATCGAGTTGGACCTGCGCCGCCCGGCGATGATGAAGACGCTGGGGCTGGAGGGCGGCGCGCGGATGGCGGCCGTCCTGGCCGGGACTGAGCCGCCGGAGCGCGGGCTGGTGCGGTTCGGGCCGAACCTTGCCTTCGGGACCAGCGCCTCGGCGGTGGCCAATACGGCGGAGCTTCTGTCATCGACGCAGGCGGCGGCGGCCGTGGACATGATCGAGGAGCGCTACAAGCCGGATGTGATCCTGTTCGACATGCCGCCGATGCTGGTGATCGACGACACGATGGCGTTCCTGGATCAGGTGGACTGCGCGCTGATGGTGGCGGCGAGCGAGCAGACGACGGTGGATGAGATCGACCGTGCGGGCAAGGAACTGGCGGATCAGACCACGGTGCTGGGCGTGGTGCTGAACAAGTGCCGCTATCTGAACGCGCAGGACGGGTATGGGTATGACGGCTATTGAGACCGCCGCCACGGCGGGGGGGCGGGTGGCCGGTGGCCCCCGCGATGGGGCAGGGGCGGTGGTGGATCATCGGCCGGCGACGCTGCTTCTGTATATCTCTGTCCCTGTCTATCGGCGGGGGGATGTTCTGCTGCTGGAGGATCAGGCCTGCAACGGCCTGCGGCTGTGGGCGGAGAATTTCGAACGGCTGATCGTGATCGTGCCGGTCGCGCCGGGAGAGCCGCCCGCATCCTGGGTGCCGATGGCCGCGGCCGTGGGCGCGGCGATGGAGCGGATCGAGATCGTGACCGTGCCGGAGGCCTATCGCCCGGACCGCTTTCTGCGCGCCTTGCCGGGTGTGCTGCCGCGCCTGCGTGATGCGATCGGACGGGCGGATTACCTGGGCTTTGCGATCGGGGGGCTGTTCGGGGATTGGGGCAGCGTGGGGGCCTATCTGGCGCATCGGCGCGGGCTGCCCTTCTATGTCTGGACGGACCGCGTGGAATCCGAAGTGGTCCGCGTGGCGGCGCGGTCGGGGCCGTGGAAGCGGCGGGTGCAGGCGGCCTTGACGCATCGTCCGATGGCGTGGCTGGAGCGCTATCTGATCCGCCGCGCCGATCTGGGCCTGTTCCACGGGCGCGAGACCTATGAGACCTATGCGCCCTGGTCGCGCAATCCGCAGGTGGTTCACGACATCCATATCCGCAAGGCCGATCACATCGCGCCCGACATGCTGGAGGCGAAGATCGCGGGCCTGCGGTCCGGCGCGTTGCGCCTTTGCTATATGGGGCGGGCCGATCAGATGAAGGGGCCGCATGACTGGATCGCGGTGCTGGAGCGGCTGGCGCAGGCGGGTGTGGATTTCGAGGCCACATGGCTGGGCGAGGGGACCGAGCTTGAGGCGATGCGGGCCCGCGTCGCGGCGGGGCCGCTGGCGGGACGGGTGAAGCTGCCCGGCTTCGTGCGGGACCGGGCGCTGGTGGCGGGCGAGGTGCGCGCGGCGCATCTGATGATGTTCTGCCACAAGACGCCGGAAAGCCCGCGCTGCCTGATCGAGGCGCTGACCAGTGGGACGCCCATTGTCGGCTATGACAGCGCCTTTCCGCGGGACCTGATCGCCGCCCATGGCGGCGGGCGGCTGGTGCCGCGCGACGATGTGGCGGCGCTGGCGCAGGCTGTGGCGGGTCTGGCGCAGGATCGCGGCGCGCTGGCGGCGCTGGTCGCGCGCGCGGCCGAGGACGGGGCGCAGTTCGATGATGTGACCGTGTTCCACCATCGGTCGGAACTGATCCGCGCCCATCTGCCGCGCGCCCGTCAGACAGGAGTTTGATGTGAAAGCCGTAGACCGCGATATCCAGACGACCGCGCAGGCGGTGGCGGGGCTGAAGGTCGCCTATCTGGTGAACCAGTATCCCAAGGTGAGCCATACCTTCATCCGGCGTGAGATCCTTGCGCTGGAGCGGCAGGGCGTGACGGTGCTGCGCTATTCCATCCGCGGCTGGGATGCCGAGGTGGTGGATCCGCTGGACCATGCCGAGCAGGCGCGGACGCGCTATGTGCTGAAGGACGGGCTGCTGCCTTTGGCGGCGGCGGTGGTGCGGAATGTCGCGCAGCGGCCCAAGGCGGCGTGGACGGCGCTGAAGGCGGCGCTTGCGATGTCGCGCCGGTCGGTGCGGCCATGGCCTTATCATCTGATCTGGTTCGCCCATGCCTGCCGGTTGCGGCTGTGGCTGGAAGGCGAAGGGGTCAGCCATCTGCATGCCCATTTCGGGACGAATTCGGCGGATGTGGCGCATCTGTTGCGGCTGCTGGGTGGCCCCAGCTACAGCTTTACCGTGCATGGCGCGGATGAGAGCGACAATGCCCGCATCCTTTCCTTTCCGCGCAAGACGGCGGCGGCGAAATTCGTGGTGACGGTCAGCAGCTATACGCGAGCGCAGCTGATGCGGGTGCTGCCGGCGGTGGATTGGCCCAAGCTGAAGGTGGTGCATTGCGGGCTGGATGAGGCGTTTTTTGCAGACAAGCCGCCCGAACTGCCCGAGGCGCCGGTGCTGCTGTGCATCGGGCGGCTGTGCGCGGAAAAGGGGCATGTGACGCTGCTTGAGGCTTTTGCCCGGCTGGAGCGGCCTGACGTGCGGCTGGTGCTGGCGGGGGATGGCGAGTTGCGTGGCCTGATCGAGGGGCGCATCCGTGATCTGGGGCTGGAGGGGCGGGTGCGGATCACCGGCTGGATCGGCAGCGACGAGGTGCGCCGCCTGATCGGGGAGGCCACGCTGATCGTGCAGCCAAGCCTGATGGAAGGGCTGCCCGTCGTGTTGATGGAGGCGATGGCGCAGGGGCGGGCGGTGATTTCCACATTTGTGGCCGGGATACCGGAACTGGTGGAGGCGGGTCGCACCGGGTGGCTGGTGCCTGCGGGCGATGTGGACAGCCTGACGCGGACGCTCGGGCAGGCGCTGGACACGCCGCACGCCCGGCTGGACGAGATGGGGCGTGCGGCCATCGCGCGCGCCCGCGCCCGGCATCACATCGACACCGAGGCGGCGCGGCTGGCGGCGCTGTTCGGGGGCGAGGCGGGCGCGTGAGTGCCCTGCTGAAGCGGGCGGCGCGGGGTGTGCTTGGCGCGGCCCCGGTGCGGGCGGCGTTGCAGGCGCGGGCGCTGGCCGACGATCCGGTGACGGTGCTGTGCTATCACACGCTTGGCCCCGATGCGGGCGGCCCCGATGCCTGGACCGCGCTGCGGGTGGCCGATTTCCGGGTGCAGGTGGCGATGCTGGCGGAAAGCTATGAGATCGTCACGCTGGATGCCGCGCTGGCCGAAGGGCCGGGGCGCGCGCAGGGCGGGCGGCCCCGGGCGGTGCTGACCTTTGATGATGGCGAGGCGGGGCTGCACCGGCATCTCTTGCCGCTTTTGGATGATCTGCGGGTGCCGGTTCTGGTCTATGTGGCGACGGCGCAGATCGAAAGCGGGCGGCCCTATTGGTTTGACCGGCTGATGGGTGCGCTGGGTGTGGGCGCGCATCGGGTGGAGGTGGCGGGGTTCGGTGTCTTTGACATTCCGGCCGCCCCCGGCCCCGCGCGCTGGGCGGGCCTTGGTGGATTGCTGGAAGCGCTGAAGGCCGAAAGCCCGGCGCGGCGCGAGGTGCTGACGGATGCGATCCTTGCCGCCCATCCGCTGCCGCCGGGGCGGCCCCCGCTGGGGCCGATGACGGGCGCGGAACTGGCCGCGCTGGCCGAGAGCCCTTGGGTGACGATCGGGGCGCATAGCCATTGCCACAACCTGCTGGACCAGCTGGCGCTGGATGTGGCGCAGGACAGCATGGCGCGGTCGCGCGATCTTTTGCGGGCGTGGACGGGGCAGGCGGTGGCGCATTTCGCCTGGCCGAACGGGAACCATTCGACGGGGTTGCGCGCGGCGGCGGCGGGACTGGGATTTGCGACGGCGGCGGCGCTGGATGGCGGGCTGTGGCGGCGGGGGGCGGATCTGTTCGCGCTGCCGCGTGTGGGCGTGGGGCGGCATGACGATGCGGCGCGGCTGCGGCTGCGAATGATCGGGATCTGAGGGCGGGATGGCATGGCGACGTATCTGATCACCGGGGGCTGCGGGTTCGTGGGATCGCATTTGGCCGATGCGCTGTTGGCGCGCGGCGACGCGGTGGTGGTGCTGGACAACCTGTCCACCGGCAAGCGGGCCAACCTTGCGCCCGAGGTGCGGGTGATCGAGGGCGATGTGGCCGACCCCGATGCCGTGGCGCGGGCGATGGCGGGCTGCGCGGGGGTGTTCCATCTGGCAGGGATCGCGTCGGTTGCCTATTGCAACGAACATTGGCGCGAGGGGCATCTGACCAACCAGACCGGCACAGTCACGGTGTTCGAGGCGGCGGCGCGGGCGGGGCGGGTGCCGGTGGTCTATACCTCTTCCGCCGCGGTCTATGGCGACGCGGGGACGGGTGCGGTGGATGAGGCGCGGGTGCCGCGCCCGCAGACGCCCTATGGCGTGGACAAGCTGGGATCGGAATTGCACGGGCGCATCGCCATGGGCGTGCATGGCCTGCCGACGGTGGGGTTGCGGCCCTTCAACATCTATGGCCCGCGGCAGGATCCGTCTTCGGCCTATTCGGGCGTGATCTCGATCTTCAACAGCCGCCTGGCGCAGGGGTTGCCGGTGACGGTGTTCGGCGACGGGTTGCAGACGCGGGACTTTGTCTTTGTGGCGGATGTGGTGCGGTTCCTGCTGGCGGCGATGGCGCGGGCGCCGGAGGTGGCGGGGCAGGTGTTCAACATCTGCACGGGACGGACGACGACGCTTCTGGCGCTGATCGACACCTTGGCCGCGCTGCATGGGCGGCAGGCGGTGGTGCAGCATGCCGCGCCCCGGGTGGGGGATATCCGCGAGTCGCTGGGCGATCCGGCGCGTGCGCGCGACCTTTTAGGGGTGACGGCGGGCGTCACGCTGGAGGACGGTTTGGCCGCGCTCCTGCGCGGGATGTGAGGGGCCAGCGGGCCGGCCCCCGCGCCTTGGTCAGCCGGGGGGAACGCCGGTGCGATCGTAGGTGGTGGCGACTTCCCAGGCGATGGTCTTGAAGTAGCGGGCCTGCGCGGCGCTGAGCGTGTCTTCGGGCACGGCCAGACGGTCGGGCAATTCGCGCGGGTTGCGCTGATAGATCACCGCATAGACCAGCATCGTGATGGCATACTGGCCCTTGTCGTTCAGATGGATTTCATCGGCGAAGATATCGCCGATGGAGGTGAGGCCATGCGGGGCTTTGCCCGCCTCGATATCATCGTAGATCCGCATCATCAGGCGGTGACCGGGGATCATGTAGATCGGCGGCATGCCTTCGGGGCGGTTGGCGTTGGCGCTGTCCTGCATCTCTTCCCACCGCGCGCCGTCGCGGTTGAGACGTTCACGGAACGGAACGTCACCTTCGGGGTCATAGTCGGGGATGGGGCCGGCGTATTTCCACGTGTTCCAAGTGGAATAGAGCATCAACTCCGCCCCGCGCCCCTGATTTCCTTCCTTCCACGCATGGGCGACCCAGCGATCAAGATAGGCGAGCGTATCGTTGCGGAAGGTTTCGTCATCTGTCGTGAAGGGGACCCCTTCGGTCGTGACGAGCAATTCAAAACGACCGATGTCGTGTCGGGCGTCAACGCCATACTCGTTCCTGTTGTTCCAGCGCCAATGCAGGGGCGAGCCTGGGATCGTGGAATTGAAGATCGTGTCATGGGGACGCGTGCCACGGATCTTTTCGGTGGCAAGGATCAATCGCCCGGGCCACGGATTCGTGTTGTAGGCATCGGTCAGGCTGTGGCCGCTGTGGACCTGCATGACGGTCATCGGGCTGGCCTTGCGCGGCGGCATGCGTTCCTGGGCAAAGAGCGGGGGGGTCGGCAGGATCAGCGCGGCGGCAAGAAATGCACCCGCTATCAGCCGGAACGAGGCCTTCATGGCTTTCCTTTCACGTGGAGGATGCGGCACGGATGCGGCAACACATATTAACAAACATTTGCAGCCGCCTTGCGCACGTCAAGCCTGCCGTTGCATGAAAAATCGAGATCGGACCTTTGTATGACTGCGGTCGCAGGGCCGGGCACCTGCAACAAAAGCGGATGGGAGTGGGATGGAACTGTCTGAAGCAGAGTTGGACCGGGCGCGCGGGTTCTTTCTGTCGCAGGATGCGCTCGCCGCGGCCCGCTACATGGCGGCCTTGCAGCGGGGTGAGACGCAGGCCCCGGTGGATCCCGCGATCCGGCACGGGCTGGAGCGGCTGGGTTGGGTGGGTGCGGGCGCGGGCGGGCTGACCGAGACAGGGTGGTTCGCCGCCGATTCCTGCCGGGAATATGTGTTCTGGCGCGAAAGGGACCGCGCCCTTCCCTTTGCCGGGCAGGCGCCGCAGGTTGTTTCCGAATGTCTGTTCGGGAAAGATGTGCTGGAGATCGGCAGCGGAAGCGGGATGAACCTGATGTCGATCGGGTCGCGCGCGCGCCGCGTGGTCGGGTTGGAGCCGGTGGGGATCTATCGGCAGATCGGCGCGATCTTCGCCGAGGCCGAGGGTTTGGCTAATGTCACGGCGCTGCCCGGCAAGGCGGAGGCGCTGCCGTTCGAGACGGGCCAGTTCGACACCGTGCTATGCGTTTCGGCCCATCAGTATTTCGACATCACCCCCGCGTTCCGCGAGATCGCGCGCGTGCTGAAACCGGGGGGCGAGGTGGTGTTGATCGGCGGCTTCCTGCGGGCCTTTGTGTCGGATCACATCGGACAGCTCTGGTCGGGTCCGGGGGCGGCCCGCAACTACACCGTCACGGTCGTGAACACGCTGGGATACATGTTCCTTGGGCGCAGGATCATCGTGCGGGCGAGCAAATGGTCGACCGCGTTTCCGGTCTATCCGTCGCGCGGGGTGATGCAAAGGATGCTGGCCCAAGCCGGGCTGGAGGTCATGGGGCCCCCTGCCGCTGTCGGCCCCGAGGCGTTGTTCCGCGCGCGCAAGCCGCTGCTGCGGCAGGGCTAGCGGCCGCGCGTCCAGTCGGCGGAGGCGGGACGCAGGCGCACGGCGACATGGACCGTCAGATAGGTGGCAAGCCCGAGCGGATCGGTCAGCGCCAGCCGCAGCAGATGTGCGCGGGTGAGCGGCGCCTTGGATTCGTTGCGGGGCAGATCGGGATAGAGGCGGGCGATCTGATGCACGCCGGCATCCTGCCGCCGCCGCACGCGGATCAGGTTCGCCATCCCCTCGACCATCGGCCAGTGATAGCGGGCGGGCACCTCGATCCGTTCGGCGGGGGTGAAGTGGAGCCGGGCGAAGGTGTCGTCCGAGATGATGGCGGGCCAGTCGCCCCAGCGGGCGCGGCCGGCGCGGTTCATGGCAAAGAGGCCCGCGCCGACGGCCCCGCCCTGCACGAAGGGCAGGCGCGTCCAGATGCGGGCATAGGCGCGGGTGATGGCAGAGCGGGCGCGGGTCACCGCAAGGGTGCCGGTGGCATAGCGCGGGGCGGGCGTATCCAGCGCCCGGGCCAGTTGCCCCAGAAGGGGCGGGTCGCAGATCACATCGGCATCGAGATAGGCCAGCGCCCGCCCCGTGGCGGCCACTTCGCCCGCCGCGAGTGCGCCGAGCTTGCCCCCTTGCGGCAGGTCGAGGACGGCAAGGGTCCAGCCGCGCGCAGCAAAGGCCGGGGCATGGGCGCGGGCCAGCGCCACGGTCGCATCGGTGCAGGCATTGGCCGCTACCACCACCTGCACCCCGCCTGCCACATCCTCTTGCGCGGCCAGGGCCTGAAGGCAGCGGTCGATATAGGCGGCCTCGTTCCGGGCGGCGATGATCACGCTGAGCGCGGGGGCGGCAGGCTCTGGGTCGGGCTGTTTCATCATCGGGCAGGGATCATCACGGTTCGGGCCGGGTTGTTCCGGCAGCATAGGCATCGGGCGAAGCGGGCCACAAGCGGCACCGACTGGACAAGCGCGGCGGACTGCGCCAAGCGTTGTTAATAGGTGTAAATGGAGATTTTTGTGGCGCGCATCGGTCAAGAACGGCCCAAACCCGAGGAATTGGCAGGGCCGGGGGTTCTGGCGCTGGTCGATGTGCCGACGCGGGCGGCGCTGCTGGCGGGGATGGAGGCGGCGCTTGACGCGGGGCAGGGTTTTGCGGTGGCGACGCTGAACCTTGACCATATCGTGAAGCTGCGGCGCGCCCCGGCGTTTCGGCGCGCCTATGCGGCGCAGACCCATGTGGTGGCGGATGGCAATCCTGTGGTCTGGCTGTCGCATCTGGCGGGGCGGCGGGATGTGGAACTGGTGCCGGGATCGGAACTGATCACGCCCGTCGTGGCGATGGCGGCCCGCAAGGGGGTGGCGGTCGCGCTGTTCGGATCGACGGAGCCGGTGCTGCGCGCCGCCGCGGCGCGGCTGGAGGCGGATCATCAGGGGCTGCGGGTGGCGGCCTGCATCGCCCCGCCGATGGGGTTTGATCCCGAAAGCGCGGCGGCGGATGCCCTGCTGGATGAGGTGGCGGCATCGGGGGCGCGCCTCTGCCTGCTGGCGCTGGGCGCGCCAAAGCAGGAGATGCTGGCCGCGCGCGGTATCTCGCGCCATCCCGGTCTGGGGTTTCTGTCGATCGGGGCGGGGCTTGATTTCATCGTGGGGCACCAGACGCGGGCGCCGCTTTGGGTGCGGCGGATCGCGATGGAATGGCTGTGGCGGATGCTGAGCAATCCGCGGCGGCTGGCCAAGCGTTATTTCGATTGCGCGCTGGTGCTGCCGGGCCTTGCCCTTGCGGCGCGGCGGATCGGGCGGGGCTAGGGGCGGCGGGGCCTGCCGCTCACTTGTACTCGATCAACCCGGCGCGGCGGCCCGACAGGCGGCCGAACCAGTATTCGGCCACGCCCACCGCCTCGGGCAGTTTGCCGAGCGTGAGGAAGGTGGCGCGGGTGAGCCCCATGCGGGGGGCAAGGCGAAGGATCTGCACGGGGTAGAGCAGCAAGAGAAGCAGCGCCCAAGGCGACATCACCGCCCCGGCGAGTGCCGCCAGCGGCAGGGCTGCGCCCCAGATCACGGCGCGGCGGGTTTCGGTCACGAAGTGGCGCTCGGGCGGCCTGCCATGGATCGCGGCGCCTTCGGCGAAGGCATGGCCTGCGCGGCGGGTGCGCTTCCACCACTGGCGGAAGCGCGTCATCGCGGCGTCATGCAGCGTCATCTCGGCGTCCAGCCGCCAGATTTCCCACCCGGCGGCGCGGAGGCGGACGCAAAGCTCGGGCTCTTCGCCGGCGATCAGGCCGGGATTGTAGCCGCCTGCGGCGGCGAAGGCTGCGGTGCGCATCAGGGCATCGCCGCCGCAGGCGGTG
Source organism: Paragemmobacter ruber (assembly GCF_009908315.1). GTDB lineage: Bacteria > Pseudomonadota > Alphaproteobacteria > Rhodobacterales > Rhodobacteraceae > Paragemmobacter > Paragemmobacter ruber. The sequence goes on along the minus strand of NZ_JAAATW010000001.1, from coordinate 699,876 downwards.
GCGCGGCCCACGGGGGTATCCCATTCGGCATCGCAGAGGCGGTTCCAGACCGAGGCTTCGGGAAAGCGTTCGCGCCGGCGACCGCAGGCGACGGCGGCGGCGGGATGGGCGTCGAGGAAGGCGGTGGCGGTTTCGATCCAGCCGGGGACCAGCGTGCAGTCGCCGTCGATGAACTGGACATAGTCGGGGCGGTCCGGGGCCAGCGCGGCAAAGCCTTCGTTGCGGGCGCGGGCGGCGGTGAAGGGGCGTGTCATGTCCAGCGCCACGACACGCGCGCCCGCGGCGCGGGCGGCGGCGACGGAGCCGTCGGTCGAGCCGGAATCGACATAGATCACGGGGGCCACATCGGGCGGCAGGGCGGCCAGCGCGGCCACGAGGCGCGGGCCTTCGTTGCGGCCGATCAGGATGGCGGCGACGCGCGGGGCGGGCATCGGCGGGGTCAGGCGCGCGCGTCCCGGACCGGCGGCTGCCGGAGCGGGCCAAGGACCAGACGGCGGAAATCCGCGGCGAAGTTCTGCGGTGTATGGGTCGGGCGGCCCCGCAGCCGGGCGAGGAGGTCACCAAGGGCCGTGCCGGCAAGGCGTGCCTGCGCGGCGCGGCGGGCGCCGCTGCGACCGTGCTGCTTTTCGAAATACATCCGCCAGCTTTCGTACCAATAGGCGGGCAGCGGCGGGCGTTCGTCGGTGAGCCGGGTCACGCCGGTGGCCGCACCGGCGACATGCACCACCTTGGCCTGCGGCAGGTGCCAGACCTGCCAGCCGCGCCGCTTCAGGCGGTGCATCAGATCGACCTCTTCATAATAGAGGAAGAAATCGGGATCGAAGAAGTTCGCCTCGATCAGCGCATCGAGCCGCGCCATCATCGACGCGCCAGAGACCCAATCCACCTCTTGCAGCGGCAGTTCGGCCGGATAGGCCACGAGGTGACGCGCGAACATCCGGGTGAGCGGGCCGAAGTTCACGGCGGTGACGAATTCCGAGATCGCGCCGGGAAAGCGGAAGGCGCAGGCCGCCGGGGCGAGCGAGCCTTCGTGCAGGATGGCGCTGCCGACAACAGCCGCCTTGGGATGGCTGTCGAGAAAGGCCGCGAGTTCGGCCACCGCATTGGAGGCGAGGCGGGCATCGGGGTTGAGGAGATAGACCTTGGACGGGCGATCCGCGCGCTGGGCGAGCTTTTGCAGAACCACATTGTTGCCGCGCCCGAAGCCGTGGTTGGTGCTTTCCAGATGCAGGGTGACGGCATCGCCCCAGCGCGCGGCGGTCTGGCGCAGGATCGCGGCATCCCCGTTGGGCGAGGCGTTGTCAACGAGGTGCACCTCCACCGCCAATCCGTCGGGCGTGCGGTTCAGAACGCTGTCCACCGCAGCGATGGCCATGTCGGCGGTGCCATAGTTCACGATGACGACGGCAATGTCGCTGGGCATCGGCAGTATCCTTTCGCCCGAGCGTTGGGCGTGTCGCAATGGCGGGAATCGCCGCCGGACCATGCCTTTACCGGGCGGTTGTTTGCAAATGTTAAGATGGGTCTGCCCCATGCCGACTGCATCGGCAGGGACAATCCCCTATGGGACCGCGTGTCTGTTTCACGCGGCAGGCCGGGCGCGCGGGTGCTGCGTCACAGGGTGGACGGGGACAGGGGTTTGATGACAGAATGTTCATTGATGTAAACGCCCCTCCCGACAGGTCGCCGCGCGCCGATGCCGAATGCTCTTGCCTTCCTCGTGCTCTTCAGCTGGCCGGTGGCCGTTTACCTGCTGTTTCGCTATCTGCCGCGGGTCGAGGCGCTGTGCTGGTCGATCCTGGGCGGCTATCTGCTGCTGCCATCGCGGACAGGCTTTGACCTGCCTTTGGTCCCTGCGGTGGACAAGGATGTTGTGCCGGCCCTGACCGCGGCGCTGCTTTTGGCCTGCGGGGTGGGGATGACGGAGGCGGAAAAGGCCGCCAAGCGGGATGCGCGGCGCTTTGGCGGACGGGGGGACACTGGGCACGGCGCGCCCATGTTTGGACCCTTCGCGCCGTTGATCGTGCTTCTGATCCTGTCGCCGGTGGTGACGGTGCTGACCAATTCCGAACCGCTGTTCTATGGGCCGGTCATGCTTCCGGGTCTTTCGCTGCATGATGCGTTTTCGGTGATCATGCGCATGGTGTTGACTGCGCTGCCCTTTCTTCTGGCCATGCGCTATCTCGCCTCGCCCGAGAGCCATGCCCTGCTGCTGAAGGTCATCGTGGCTGCGCTGCTGATCTATTCGCTGCCCGTGCTGTTTGAGGTGCGGATGAGCCCGCAGTTGAACGTGATGTTCTACGGCTTTTTCCCGCATGATTTCCTGCAGCACATCCGGCCCGGAGGTTTTCGCCCGGTGGTGTTCCTGCAGCATGGGCTGTGGCTTGCCCTGATTCTGTGCATGGCGGTGATCGCGGCGGCGGCCCTCTGGCGGCAGCGCATGTCAGAGGGGGCGCGGTCAGGGCAGTGGTTCTTTGCCGGTGTCTATCTGCTGATCGTCCTTTTGCTGTCGAACAGCCTGGGCGCGTTCGTGATCGCGCTTCTGCTGGCACCGGCGGCGCTGCTTCTGGGGGTGCGGCCGCAGCTTCTGATCGCGGGGGTGATCGCGGCGGTCGTGCTGATCTACCCGGTCTTGCGCAGCAGCGGGCTTGTTCCGACGGAGCAGGTCGTCGCGATGGCCGAGCGGGTGAGCGCGGAGCGCGCGGCGTCGTTGCAGTTCCGGCTGGACAACGAAGATGCGCTGAGCGCGCGGGCGGCGTTGAAGCCGATCGCGGGGTGGGGCTTGTGGGGCCGCAACGAGATCTTTGACCCCGAGACGGGACGGACCTTGAGCGTGACCGATGGCGCATGGATCATCGTGATCGGTGCCTTCGGGTGGCTGGGCTACATCGCCCAGTTTGGCTTGTTGACGATGCCCACGCTTCTTTTGGCCTTTGGCCGCAAGGCGGCCAGCGCGACACCGGCGACGGCGGGTCTTGCGCTGGTGCTGGCGGCGAACCTGATGGACCTTTTGCCCAACGCGACGCTGACACCCGTGACCTGGCTGCTGGGTGGTGCGATTGCGGGCTACTATCTGTACCGCGCGCCGCAGGAGCAGCCCGAAGGGACAGCGGGCGCGGATCCGGCGCTGGTACGGCCGCGCCGCAGTTGGGGCATCCTGACCGACCGGCCCCCTGCGCGACCGGCGACCGCGCCGCAGGCGGCGGTGTCGGCTGCCGCGCCAGTGCAAGCGGGGGGCAGCGGTGGCCCGGCTTGGCACCGCTCCCCTGCGGGACCCCGGGCGCCCCAGCCAGCGGTGCAGAAGAAGGGCTGAGCGGCCCCCTGCCGCTGCCGTGCCGCGCTAGCCGACGGCCATCGCACGGAAGGTGGCGTTGCCGGAAACCAGTTCATCATAGGTGCCGGATGCCGCGATGCGGCCTTTCTCCATCAGGAAGATGCGGTCGCAATCCTTGACCGTGGTCAGGCGGTGCGCGATCAGGATGATCGTCGTATCCGCACGGATGTTCTGGACCGCCTCCATCACCACCCGTTCGGTGATGTTGTCGAGCGCGCTTGTCGCCTCATCCATGATCAGAAGCGAGGGCGCGCGGTAAAGCGCGCGGGCGATGCCGATGCGCTGACGCTGGCCGCCCGAGAGGCGGATCCCGCGTTCGCCAACAACGGTGTCGTATCCCTGCGGCAGTTCGTTGGTGACGAAATCATGCAAGGCGGCGGCGCGGGCCGCGCGTTCGAGGGCGGCGTGGTCGATCGCCTCTTTCGGGACGCCGAAGGCGATATTGGCGGCGACCGTGTCATCGGTCAGGAAGATCTGCTGGGGAACATAGCCCAGCGATTTTTGCCATGACCGCAGGTTTTCGGGCGTGATGGGCGTGCCATCGGCGCGCATCTCGCCCGATGCGGGCGCGAGAAGGCCGAGGATCACATCAACGAGCGTCGTCTTGCCAGCGCCGGTTCCGCCGACAAGGCCGATCGTGGTGCGGGCCGGGATGGTGAGGTTCACCCCGTTGAGCGACGGGCGGTCCGCCTGCGCGTAGCGGAAGACCACGTCCGACAGATCGAGCGCCTTATCGAGCGGCATTGCATTGACATCGCTCATGCGGGCGGGGGCGGTGATCGGGGCGGCCTGATAGTCGGCGACGATGGCGTCAAGCACGGCGGCGCCGCCCCGGATCGAGGCCAGACCGTGATAGATCTGCTGCAGCGAGGGCAGAAGGCGCATCACGGAAAAGGCGAAGACGCCCAGCATCGGCACGATGCTGGCAATGTCGCCGTCGCTGCGCACAAGAAGCACAAGGACGAGGCTTAGAAGCGCGCCGAAGGTGATCGCCTCCAGCAGGAAGCGCGGCAGTTCGGACATGATCGCCACGTTGACCATCTGGCGCGCCGAACTGTAGGCGACCGTGCGGTAGGCATCGGTGTAGCTGTCTTCAAGGCCCAGAAGTTTCACATCCTTTATGCCGCCGGTCGCTTCCTGTGCGACGCGGTAACGGCCGGCGAGGGCCTGCATCATGTCTTCGCCCGCCCGGCGCAGGCGGTTGCGCAGGCGCAAGTAGATGGTGGCATAGCTGCCGCCAAGCATCGTCGCGGCGAGCAGCGTGACCAGCGGATCCACCACCATGAGGAAGGCGATGATGGCCAGCACGAGAAACACGTTAGCGGTGATGCGCAGGATGGGCGTGACCACACGGGAGATGGTGGCATCGACCTCGCTCAGGACATTCTTGCCGATTTCGGAACTGTTGCGATCGAGAAACCAGCCGTAGGGCTGCCGCAGATAGGCGCCCAAGAGCCGGGTGGAGATGGCAAAGCCCCGCATGGTGGAAAAGCGCAGCATCGCGTAGGTGCCGGCGGCCTTGACCAGCATACCGCCGACAACGACCAGCATCACGATCGCAGAAAGGGCCACGGTGAAGGAGAAGCGGTCCTCAAGACCGAGGAAATCCCGCAGCATCGACAGGGCGCGGTTGTTATCCACGCTGGCCGGATCGGCCAGCACGTTGAGCAGAACAAGAACCGACGAGACACCCACCACTTCGACGAGGGCGACGACGATCATCACGCAGGTGAGCAGCCAGAAGCGGCGCCGTTCCCGATCATCGAGAAGCAGGAACACCTTGCGGAACACGTCGATCACGGGAAACTCCAATCCTTCGGGGCCCAGCGGGCTGTGGTCATTCGGTAGAGGCCGGGCCACGCAAGGTGGCCCGGCAAGGGATCACGACGGTGCCGCGGGGGCCACACCGGTGGCGGGCAGGCTGCGGACCACGCGCCAGACGACATCCTGCATCAGTCGGGCGGCTTCGGGATCGGGGGCGGTGGCGGGGCTGCCGTCTGCCAGCAGCAGGTCATGCGGCAGCCCTTCGGGGCTGGAGCCGTAGAGCACGGCGTAATGGACGAGGGCCACGAAGTAGTTGCCCATGTCGTTGAGATGGATCTGGTCGGAGAACAGATCGGTGCGGCTGCGGATGTTGCCGACACCGCCGCGCGCCTCGACCTCGCGCACGAAGGCGGCGAGGGCCTGGCCGGCGGGGATGAGATGGATGCGCGTGCCTTCGGGCAGGCCGTAAAGCGCCGGGCGGAGGATGCCGCCTTCCCAGTAGCGGGGGAGATCGGCGTCGATCCGATCAAGCCAGCCATCGGGATCGTCGAGCGGATGCCACGTCTCGTACAGGTAGACGCGGGTATCGGGGCGGGCGGCGAGGGCGGCTTCGGTGAACTGGCGCAGGTAGCGGGCGCTGTCGAAATAGCGCAGGGCGTCGCGGATTTCGACCATCTCGGTCAGGACGACGGCGTCATAGTCGCCGCTGGCCACGGCTTCGCGGGCATCACGGTAGCGCGGATGGGCGTTTTCCGCTTCGAAGCCGTTCACAGGTTCGTCGCCCCAATGGGATTTCAGCGTGGCGCCCCAGCCGAGCTGGCTTTCATAGCCGTGGCCTTCGCCGGCAAGCTGGGCCAGCATGGCGGGCATGTCGCGGTTCACGAGGCTGTGGCCGATGTGGAAGACGCGGATCGGTTCTTCGGGCGCGGGCAGGGGGGTGGCGAAGAGCGCCGACATCTGCGCGTCGTCAAGGCCCGGCAGCGTGGGCACGGGCGTGGGCATCATGCGCCACGCCACGGCCCCGGCGGCCAGCGCCACGATGGCGGCGCCCAGTGCGATCAGTCCTTTTCTTGTCATAATGCCACCCCTGTAAGGATCAAACCCTGCCGCCGCAGCAGACGGCCCAAAACCTCATGCCCGGCGGCGAAGCTGCCCGTGTTGCGGGCGAAGCGGGCCACGAAGCCCGCCTCGGTCAGCCGCACGGTTACGGCATCAAAGCCCAGCATCGCGCCGGTCACTGGATACTGGGCCTTGAACACGGCCTCTTTCGCGGAAAACACCTGCCGCACATAGGCACCGCGATGCGCGACGGGAAGGGCTGCGGTTTCGGCAGGCGAGCAGATGAGCGGCCAGAGATCGGGTTCAAGCGCGGCATCGGGTTCGATGTCGATCCCGAGGGGGGAGCCGCGGCGGACGGCGGCCACAGCGACACCGGCGCCATGGGCGATGGAGCCACTGATGCCGGGGGGCCAGAGCGGCTGGCGCTGCGGGCCCGCGGGGATGGCCGCCGGGGCATGGCCCAGCGCGGAAAGCGCGGCCCGCGCGGCGGCGCGGCCGGCGGCGAATTCGGCCTGACGGCGGGGGATGGCGCTGGCGACGGCGGCGGCCTCGGCCGGGTGGGGGGGCGCGCGGTTATCGGCAATGACCAGCGCCGCCACGGCCGTGCCGGGCGGGAAAAGCCCGGCAAGGGCTTCCTCCGTTGCGCTGGTCACCGATGGGGCGAGCATGGTCAGGTCTGCGCCTTTTCGCGGGCTTCGCGCATGGCGCGGCGGCGGGCCATGGCATCGTTGCGGCTCGTGTCCGGGCTGCCCTCTGCCCCGCTGGCGGGGTTGGGGCTGGCGGGGTAGGGGCTGGCGGCGATCGGTTGCACGGGCTGGGGCGATGTGGGCGGCGTCTGCCCTAGATGCGCGGCCAGTGCCGACAGCACGGGGAAGCGGAAGATGTCGGTGATGGCAAGGCGGGGGGTGTTCAGGCGTGCCTTCAGTTCCCGATGCGCCTGCACGGCCAGCAGCGAATGGCCGCCCAGATTGAAGAAGTTGTCGGACCGGCCCACCGAGGGGATGCCCAGCACCTTGGCCCAGACCTCGGCAATCGCGGCCTCGACCGTATCGGTCGGGGCGAGGACGGGGGCGGATGGAGCGGCGGCCACGCTGGCCCGCTGCGCCTGCGGGGCGGGCAGGGCCTTGCGGTCCACCTTGCGGTTGGGCGTCAGGGGGAAGGCGTCGAGCGCCACGATATGGGCAGGGACCATCACCTCGGGCAGGGTTTCGCCAAGGCGGGCGCGCAGGCGCGCCTCATCCACCGGGCCGTCATGGGTGACATAGGCCACAAGGCGCACGTCGCCCGGCACATCCTCGCGCGGGATGACCACGGCCTGACGGATCCCGGGGGCGGCATCGAGGGCGGCTTCGATTTCGCCCAGTTCGATACGGTGGCCGCGGATCTTTACCTGATGGTCGGCGCGGCCGAGGAAATCGAGCCGGCCATCGGGGCGGCGGCGCACCAGATCGCCGGTGCGGTACATGCGGCCTTTGCCTGCGAAAGGATCGGGGAGGAAGCGGTCGGCGGTCAGATCCTCGCGCCGGAAATAGCCCACGGCCACGCCTTCGCCGCCGATCCACAATTCGCCTTCGGTGCCGTCCGGCACGGGGAAGCGGTTTTCGTCCAGCACATAGAGCGCGGTATTGGCGATGGGCAGGCCGATATTCACCGTGCCGTCGCTGCCGGTCGTCGCTTCGACCGAGGACCAGATGGTGGTTTCGGTGGGGCCGTACATGTTCATGACCGGGCCGCCGATCAGGGCCGACAGATCGGTGGCAAGCTTGCCGGGCAGCGCCTCGCCCCCCACCATCAGGCGCTTGAGGCCGCGCAAGGCCCCGCGCGCGCCGTCATCTTCGGCCAGCATCCGGGCCATGGACGGGGTGCATTGCAGGTGGGTCACCTTGTGGGCGCGGATCAGCCCGGCGAGCGAGCCGTCCGCCTCGACCCCGCCATTGGCGAGGCGCAGCACCTCGGCCAGGGGCGTGAGGCCCGCCAGCACCTTGGCGGCGGGGATGCCATAGTCGATCAGGCAGGCGATTTCGTCCACGTCGATGGCCTTGACCTCTTCCACGCGGGTCACGGCATCTTCGATCGTGCCGAAGAGGCCCGACTCTTCGAAATACCGCTGGAAGGCGAAGTCGAGGATGGCTTCCAACTCCTCGGCATCGAGCGAGCCGAGGTCGATCTCCATCGGGTTGGCCATGCCTTGGGGTTTCTTGAAGGCCGGGAAGGCCCAGGCATATTGCTTGATCAGGGCGGCGGCGCTGCGGAGGTAATCCTTCATCGGGCCGCGGGCGGTTTCGCGGGCGGTTTCGCGATCGGCGGCCAGATAGGTGTGCAGCATCAGCGTCACCTTGAAGGCGGCGGGGTCATGCCCGGCCTCGGCCAGCGCGGCGCGGTAGATCTTCACCTTGTCGGCCACCTCGGCCAGCGACTGGCCCAGAAGATGCGTCAGCACATTGGCGCCCAGCCGCCCGGCATCGCGCCAGGTTTCCGGGTTGCCCGCCGTGGTGACCCAGACGGGCAGGTCCTTGGACACGGGGCGGGGTTGGGTGGTCACGGCGAAGGGGGTGCCGTCCTTGCGGGGAAACTCCACCGCCTCGCCGCGCCAGAGGCGGCGCAGGGTGGCGATGCTGTCGAGCATGGCCTGCCGGTTGGCGGGCGGCGTGTTTTCGGGGCGCAGCACGAAATCGTCGGGCTGCCAGCCCGAGGCGATGGCAAGGCCCGCGCGGCCGTTCGTCAGGTTGTCGATGATTGCCCATTCTTCCGCGATGCGGGCGGGGTGGTGCAGGGGGGCCACGCAGCTGCCCGCGCGCACGCCGATGTTGCGGGTGACGGCGGCCACCGCCGCGCCGGTGACCGACGGGTTCGGGTAGGGGCCGCCAAAGGCGTGGAAGTGCCGCTCGGGCGTCCAGACGGCGGAAAAGCCATGCGCATCGGCAAACTTCGCGCCTTCGAGGAGCAGTTCGTATTTCTTCGGCCCCGCGCCATCGTCATTGCCCCAGTAGAAGAGCGAGAATTCGATGGGGCGGGTGGAGACGAAAGTCACCGCACCGCCGGACGGGCTGAGCCGTGCGGAATCGTCGGCCACGACGACGGTGAAGCCGCGCGCGAGCGTCCAAAACAGTTCCAGCACCGAGATGTCGAAGGACATGGAGGTGACGGCCAGCCATGTGCCGGGATCGGCCCCGATGGCATCATCCATGCCGGTGAAGAAGTTGATCACGTTGCGATGGGTGATCATCACGCCCTTGGGCCGCCCGGTGGAGCCGGAGGTGTAGATCATATAGGCGATGTCTTCGGCCTGCGGGCCATCGGCAGGCGGCGTATCGGGCGCGACCGACAGGCGCGGATCGGTATCGAGGATCAGGCGCGCCGGGCCTTCGGGAAGGGACGGCGCGACGGCGGATTCGGTGACGATGACGGGGGCGCCCGAATCTTCGGCATAGAGCGCCAGCCGGTCGGCTGGGTAGGCCGGGTCCATCGGGACATAGGCGGCGCCTGCCAACTGGATGCCCAGTGCGCCTGCGATCATGTCGGCGCCGCGGTGGCAGGACAGGCCCACCAGCGTGCCGCGGGCCACGCCCATGCTGCGCAGGACATGGGCGATGCGGGCGGCGCGTTTCGCCAGATCGGCATAGGAAAGGCGCGCGCCCCCGGCGATGACGGCGGTGTGATCGGGGCGCGACTGCGCGGTGCGCAGCATGGCGCCGGGGATTGTGAGCGTGCGTTCGTAATCCCGCGCGGTGGCGGCCAGCGCGCCAGCGAGCTGCGCCTTTTCGGCTGCGGTCAGGGCGTCGAGCGTGGACAGGTCGGCATCGGGGGCTGCGGTCAGGGCGTCGGCCAGACGGGCGATGCGGTCGGCCAGCGCCTGCGCCTCGGCCTGCGGGAGGCGGCCCGCATCGTGCCAGAGGCGCGCGCCGTCCGGGCCGCAGGACAGGGTGACCGCGCTGCCATAGAGCGGGGCGTCGGTCGCCGACAGGGCGACGGCGGGAACGGCGAGGGTGCCAAGTGCGGGTTCGCGCAGGGCCAGATCGGCGGCGATGCCGGTGGTGGCGCGGGCGGTATCCGCCGCGCGGGCGAGGGCGGCTTCGGCCTCTGCCGCGCGGCCCGTGGCCGACAGGTGCAGCGGCACCCAAGGCAGGATGAGACCGGGCGCGGCAGCGGGGCCGGTGGCGAGTGCGACATCGCCGCCCATCCGCCCGGTGGCGCGCAGGAGCGCGAGCGCCAGCCGGGGCAGGGGGGCGGCGGGCAGGGGCAGGGATTGCCAGTTGGCGGTGGCGGTTGCGGGGGCGCCCAGCGTGACAGGATCAAGGGCGAGAAGGCGGGCGCGGATCGCGGGTTCACCTTCGGCCACGGGCGCAAGGGCCTGTGTCAGGGCCGCGGCCCGGTCAGACGCCAGCAGGGGCAGGTGCGCAACGCCCAGCGTGGAAGGGCAGATCGCGGTGCCGTCCATGGCGCGCAGGCCTGCCAGCCGCACGGCGCCCGTGGCGCAGGCGATCACAAGACCGGCGGGCGTAGCCTCCAGCACCGTGCCGGGGGCGGCGTGGCCGGGTTCGGCCTGCGCCATGCCGACGGCGAGGATGCGACCGGCGGCGTCGATCTTGGGCACGGACAGCGGGTTGCGATAGCCGCCATGATCCAGCGCGCGCACCATGCGTGCGACGTCTTCGGCGGGTTGGGCGAAATCCAGCAGCGCGCCCGCAGCGGGGCGGTCGGCACGGCGATAGACGTGGCGCGGGCCTGCCGGTTGCGGCTGGCGCGGATGGCCGCCTGCGGCGAGGGCGGTGATCACCTCGGGGAAGCTGTCGATGGCGGCGTCAAAGCAGCGGGCGTTCAGGGTGAAGGCGGTGTCATCGGCGGCGATGTCGAGGCTGCGGGTGGCCAGCACTTCGCCCTCGTCGATGCCTGCGGTCATCAAGTGCCATGTGATGGCGTGGCGCGTCTCGCCCGCGAGCAGCGCCCAGACGGGTGCGTTCAGGCCCGCATAGGCGGGCAGCGGGCCATCGTGGAAGTTCACCCCGCCATGGCGCGCGCGCGCCAGCACGGCATCGGGGACCAGCGACAGATAGGCGATGGAGAGCACCCAATCGACCGACAGATCGGCCACGCGATCGGCCAGCCCTGCGCCCGGCGCGTGCACAGGCAGGCCCCGCGCGGCGGCCCAGTCCGCGACGCGGGCCTCGCGCGTGACGACGGCGGCGATGCGATGGCCGCGGTCCAGCCAGAGGTTGCCACATTCGGCGGTCAGGCTTTCATTGCCGATCAGGAGGGCGGTCATGGTCATCGGGTTAGTCCTGTCTCATTCAGCGGCGAGCTTGCGCGGGGCGGCGGGCTGGGCAGCCTCGGCCTCGGCCAATGCGGCGCGGAGCCGGGCGGCAAGCACCCGGACGTTGGGTTCCAGCACCATCGAATCGTGATCCCCCGGCACTTCGACCACGTCGATATTCGGGGCGAAGGGCGTCCACTGGTTGTCGGGGTAGACGTATTCGCGTTCGCTGTTCACCCAGTTGCCGCCCGTCACCTTCCACCGCTTGTCGAGCGGGGGGCGGTAGAGGACCACGCGGCCTTCGGGCCAGGCTTCCAGCGTGTAGACACCGATGGCCCGGCGGAAGGCGGCCTCGATCGCGGCATTGTGGAAGGAGGGGACCGAAGTATCGGGCTCGCCCGCCGCGATGGCCTTGCGGGCGCGTTCCCATTCCATCCGTCGCCGCGCCCATTCGGCAAGGAAGCGGACGCCGCCCTTGCGCAATTCGGCCGCCTTGATCATGGCGCGGTCGGCGCGCGACAGCGGTGTTGGCACGGGCATCGGCGTGTCGAGCAGGACGACGAGCGCCACCTCTTCGCCCGCCGCGCGCAACTGGCGGGCCATGTCCCATGCCGTCAGGCCGCCGCCCGAGAAGCCGCCCAGAAGATAGGGGCCGTGCGGCTGGATCTGGCGCAGTTCTTCGATGCAGCTGGTGGCGGCGTCTTCGATGCGGTCATGCGGCGCGGCATCGCCGAACAGGCCGCGCGCCTGCAGCCCGTAGAAGGGCCGGTCATTGCCCACGAGATGGGCCAGATGGCGCAGGTTCAGCACGTTGCCGAACATGCCCGCGACAAGGAAGAAGGGCGTGCGCGCCCCGCCTTCGCCGCCGTGCATCGGGACAAGATGGGTGTATTTCGGCCCGGCCGGGTTGGCCTTGGCCGCCGGGTCGGCGGCTTTCGCGTCCTCGGGGCCGATCTGTTCGGCGATCAGGGCAGCGCAGCGGGCGATGGTCGGCGCCTCGAACAGGACCGAGATCGGGAAGTCGAGCTTCCACTGGCGGCGGATCATGGCAAACAGGCGGACCGCGATCAGCGAATGGCCGCCCAAGGCGAAGAAGTCATCCTCCACCCCCACCTCGGCCACGCCGAGGAGTTCGGACCAGAAGCCCGCAAGGATACGCTCCACCTCGGTGCGCGGGGCGACATAGGCGCTTTCGAGTTCCGGGCGCGCGAAGCCGGGGCCTTCCGCCTCGGCCGGGCGGTCGGCGGCATCGGCCTGCCGCACGAGCGCGGGCAGGTCGAGCGAGGAGACCAGCACCTGCGGATGGTCTGAGGCCAGAGCGCGGAGGAAGGCCTCGGCCCCTTCGGCCGGGCGGATGCCGTCTTCCAAGGCTTGCATCATCCGCGCCTCGGCGGGCGAGGTGCTGCGGTTGGCGTCATCGGCCTGCACCTCTGCCGGGGTGGGCGGGGCGGGCCGGGCCAGCACAAGGGCCGCGCTGACCGAGCGGAAGGCGATGCCCGCGACTTCGACAAGGATGCGGCCGGTGGGGTCTGTCAGGGTTACGTCGAAGGCCGCGTTCTCGGGGCTGGGCGTGCCTTTGATGCGGACCCATGACCGGATTTCTGCCGGAAGCGGCGCGTGGACGCGCACGGTGCCGGATGTGACTGGGACCCAGATTTCCCCTTCGGGCGCGGTTGGCAGCAAGGCGAGGCCCCAGCCGGTGCCGATGTCGTAAAGCGCGGGATGCAAGGCGGTGGTGTCGGTGTCGCGCATCGCATGGGCGGGCAGGGCGAGGGTCGCCAAGCCTTCGCCGGTGCCGAGCGCGGTGTGGCGCAGCACCTGCCAGCGCGGGCCAAAGGCCACGCGATCCTCCTGCGCGCTGGGCAGCGCCACGCCATCGCGCGCGGCCTGCCGATCAGGGCAGCGGGCGGCGATGGGGGCCAGGTCCAGCGTGCCGGGGCTGTCGGAGAAGGGCGCCACCTCGGCCACGACGGACAGCGCCCAGCCTGCGGTTTCGCGGATGCGCGCCTCGATCCGCTGGGTGCCGCCCTTTTCGCGGATCAGCGTCACGCGCAGATCGCGTGGGGCGTCGGCTTCCAGCCGGATAGGGCGCAGGACCGTAAGGCCGGTGAGGGTGAAGGTGGCGGGCTGACCCAAGGCCGACAGCGCCTCGGCCACGATTTCGGGCCAGGCGGCGCCGGGCAGGATGGCGGTGCCATCCTTCAGGCGGTGGTCATCCATCACCCATTGCGCGGTGGAAAGCGTGGTGGAGAAGCGGGCGCCATCATCCGTTCGCGCCATGCGGTCGAGGATGGGCAGACCCGGCAGCGGCGCATCGGCGGCGGCGTCGCCCTGACGGCGAGCGGCGGCATCTGCGGCCATGCCGATGCCCGACCAGATGCCCCAGTCGATGGCGGTGACCTTGGTCCTGCCGCCCGCGCGGTGGCGGGCGAAGGCATTGAGGTATTCGTTGGCGGCGACGTAATCGGACTGACCCGCTGGGGCGATCACCGTGGAGGTGGAGGAGAACAGCACGATATGCGCAAGGCTGCCATCGGGAAGCAGGCTGTCGAGCAGTTTGGTGCCATGCACCTTGGGCGACAGCACGTTTTCGGCAGAGCCGGGATCCTTGCCCAGAAGGGGCGCGTCATCCACGGTGCCTGCGGCATGGACAAGGCCATGGATGGGGCCAAGTTCGGCGCGCGCCCGGTCGAGCGCGGCGCGCATGTCTTCGGGGTTGCAGACATCGGCGGCCAGCGCCAGCACGGGGCCGAGCCGTTCCAGCCGCTTCAGGACGCCCGCGCGGGCGCTGCCGGGGGCTGGCAGGCTGCGCCCGATGAGCGCGACCTTGGCGCCTGCGTCGCGCATCAGGCGTTCGGCCACGGTCACGCCGATGCCGCCGAGGCCACCTGTGACGACCCAGACCGATCCCTTGGGGATGTCGAGGGACGCGGGCAGTGGCGCGGGGGCGAGGCGCGTTTCGAACCGGCGCGCGCCGCGCAGGGCGGCGACGGTGTTGGCCGGTGTGGCGAGCATCTCTTCCAGCACGAGGTTGACGGTATCCGCCGGAATGCCGCGGCGGGTGTCGGTCAGGGCCACATCCACAAGCGCGGCGGTCAGGCCGGGCAGTTCGCGCGGCATCACGCGGACGGGGCCGGTGACAGCGGATTTCTCGGGGTAGGGCAGCGCCTCTTGCCGCACCTGCGCCGCGCCGGAGGTGAAGACGGTGAGATGCGGCAGGGGTTTCATCCCCGCCTCGCCCATGGCTTGGCCGAGGAAGAACAGGCTCCAGAATCCCTGTTCGAGATTGCGGTGAAAGAAGCTGGACCCGGGGCGGAAGGTTTCGCCATCGGTCACCAGCCAGAAATGGCCGATGCGGGCAGGGGTCAGGTCGCGCAGGGCGAGATCGGCGAAGAGCGCGTCATAGCCTTCGCGCCCGTGTTCGGGGGCAAGGGTGTAGGTGTCATCGCCCGTGCGGGCGAAGGCATCGCCCGCATGGACGGTGATCACACGGTGGCCGCCTGCGCGCAGGCGCTGGACGGCGGCGCGGGCGAGGCCGGCTTCATCGGCAAAGACCAGCCATGTCAGGGGCGCGCCCAGTTCGCTTTCCACATCGACAAGGCAATCGGCAGGCGCCGCGCGCCAGGCAAGGCGATAGCCGAAATCGGCCAGATCGCGGTGGCGGGCGGGCAGGAGATCGGCCTCGGGCGCGGCACTGGGCAGCGAGGGTTCGACGAAATAACGCGACCGCTGGAAGGGATAGGTGGGCAGCGGCACGCGGCGGCGGCGGGCATCGCCCCAGAGTTGCGACCAGTCGGTTGCCGCGCCGCAGGCCCACAGACGCCCCAGCGTGGCGATGAAATGGCGGTCGTCTGAGACGGTGTCATCGGGGTGGCGCAGGCTGGAGGGGACGGGCTGGCCGCCCATCACGCCATTGGCCTGGGCGAGGGTGGACAGCGCGCGGCCGGGGCCGACTTCCAGATAGACGCGTTCGGCCTTTTCGCGCAGCTTGGCGATACCGTCGGCAAAGCGGACGGTGCCGCGCAGATGGGCGACCCAGTAATCCGGGCTGGTCGCCTGTTCGGCGGTTAGCGGCTGGCCGGTGCGGTTGGAGATGATGGGGATCCGCGGCGGTGACAGGGTCATCCCCGCCAGATGGGCACGGAAATCGGCGAGGATCGGTTCCAGCATCCGGCTGTGGGCGGCGATGTTGATGGCGATGCGGGTGGTTTCCACCCCATCGGCGCGCAGGCGTTCGGCCAGCGCTTGCAGGCCTGCGTCAGAGCCGGAGACGACGGTCAGTTCCGGCGCGTTGACAGAGGCGATGTCGAGATCGCCCAGATAGGGGGCAAGCGCGGCCTCGGACAGGGGCACGGACAGCATGCCGCCTGCAGAGACGGTGTCGAACAGACGCCCACGCAGGTGGACAAGTCCGATCACGCCTTCCAGCGTCATCACGCCCGCGATGCAGGCGGCGGCGTTTTCGCCCATGGAATGGCCAATCAGCGCGGCGGGGCGCACGCCCCAGCTTTCCCACAACCGGGCCAGCGCGATTTCCACGATCAGGATCAGCGGCAGTTGCAGCGAGGGGCGGCGCAGGGTTTCCGCCGCCTGCGCCTCGGCCCCCGGTTCGGGGAGCCAGAGGGCGCGGATATCCTCGGTCGTCAGCCGGTCGAGGATGGCAAGGCCCTTGTCCATCCATTCGGCAAAGACGGGTTCCGTTTCATAGAGGTCGCGCGCCATGTTGGGGTATTGCGCGCCGCCGCCGGGGAACATGAAGACGACATCGGGGGTATCGCCCACGCGCCGCTGGGTGAAGACGCGGCGGGGATCGGCGGCCTCGAGCATCTTTGCCGCCTCTTCGTGGCTTGCGGCGACCAGCACGCGGCGGTGTTCAAAGGCGCGGCGGCCTTCCTTCAGCGTGAAGGCCACATCGGCCAGCGGCTGTTCGGGATGGGCGCGCAGATGGGCGGCAAGGCGCTGTGACGCCTCGTTCAGCGCCGCTGGGCTGCGGGCGGACAGCGAGAGCAGTTGGAAGGGCCAATCGCTGGCCTCGGCCGCTGCAACCTCGGGTGCTTCTTCAAGGATCACATGGGCGTTGGTGCCGCCCACGCCAAGCGAGTTGATGCCCGCGCGGCGCGGCCCCTTGCGGCGGGGCCAATCGGTGAGGCGGTCGTTGACGCGGAAGGGGCTGCCCTCAAAGTCGATGGCGGGGTTCGGCTTTTCGAAGTTCAGGCTGGGCGGCATCTGGCGGTTGTGCAGCGACAGCGTGGCCTTGATGAGGCTGGCCACGCCTGCGGCGGTATCCAGATGGCCGATATTGGTTTTCACGCTGCCGATGCGGGCGAAGCCTGTTTCGGCGGTGGTGCGGCGGAAGGCCTCTGTCAGGGCGGCCACTTCGATGGGATCGCCCAGATAGGTGCCGGTGCCGTGACATTCGATGTAATCGACCGTGTCGGCGGGGGTGCCTGCCACCTGAAGCGCCTCGGCGATGCAGGCGGCTTGGCCCTCGACGGACGGCGCGAGATAGCCCGCCTTCGCCGCACCGTCATTGTTGACCGCGCTGCCACGGATCACCGCCCAGATGTGATCGCCGTCGGCGATGGCATCTTCCAGACGCCGCAGCACGACCGTGCCCGCGCCAGAGCCGAAAACGGTGCCTTGGCCGCGATGATCGAAGGCATGGCAAACCCCATCGGGCGAGAGCACCTCACCCTCTTTGTAGATGTACCCGCGATTCTGCGGCAGTTCGATCGTCACCCCGCCCGCCAGCGCCATGTCACATTCGCCATTGAGCAGCGCCTGCACGGCATAGTGCACGGCGACAAGCGAGGTGGAGCAGGCGGTCTGGATCGAAAGGGACGGCCCCTTCAGATCGAAGATGTGGCTGACGCGGGTGGAAAGGAAATCCTTGTCATTGCCGGTATGGCGCAGCAGGAACATCCCCGTGCTGTCCACCAGCGACCGGTTGGAGCAGAGGTTGAAGTAGAAATAGCTGCCCATCCCGCAGCCTGCAAACACGCCGATGCGGCCCCTGAACGATTCAGGCGGGTGGCCGGCATCTTCGAGCGCTTCCCAAGCCACTTCGAGGAAGTGGCGGTGTTGCGGATCAAGGATCGCCGCCTCTTTGGGCGAGAAGCCGAAGAATTCGGCATCAAAGCGATCGAACCCGTCCAGCGGCGCGGCAAAGGGAACATAGGCGGGGTTCTTGAGCTGCGCCGGGCTTTCCCCTGCGGCGATCAGCTCTTCCTCGGTCAGGCGGCGCACGGCGGACCGGCCGTCACGCAGGTTTTCCCAATAGCTGCCAAGGTCGGGCGCCCCGGGCAGATGTGCCGCCATTCCGACGATGGCGATGTGGGTGTCACCCGTATCCATGTTAACCTTCTGATCGCTCAAAACAAATGCCGTCCGTTGCCGGGGCATCGCCTGATGGAACTGGTTACTGAAGGATTACTGGTACAAGACAGGCGTTACGCCGGGTTGGGGGATGCAGGGCTTCTATGGCGGAAAAATGACCGCCTTCCGACAGGAAAAAGAGACGCAGCCACACTGTTGCACCGCCACATCTTTCCCTCCGTGGCACAGTTTAGGCGGTCTGTCCCCCCGGCGGCAAGCCTTTGCGGGGGCGCGCTCCCCGGGCGCATTGCCACAGATGTGCAGGCGCACGACCAAGGTCGGTGCCGGTGCGGGCCATGGTCATACGGGATGGATGGACCTTTGCAGGACTGCCGCACTGTTAGATTAAGTTAAAAAAATGCTGTTGCGGTGCCGGTCCAGCCGCTATTGCGTCTTTATGATCACGGCAGAATCCGTATCCTCTGGGCCAAGCGACGGTTCGATCGTGCCCGGCGGAAGGAAGGGAAGAATGATGAAACTTGTTCAAATGCTGCTGGCCGCCCTTATGGCGCTGCCTTTCCTTGCGGCGGATGTCGCAGCGCAGGATTATCGGTTGAAGCGCGGTGACAGCGTGCAGATCGAAGTGCTTGAGGACGGCACCCTGAACCGCACGACGCTGGTGCTGCCGGATGGCCAGATCTCGATCCCGCAGGTGGGTTCGATCCCGGCGGCAGGGCGCACGCTTTCGCAGTTGCAGACGGATGTGGCGGCGCGTCTGGCCCCCGGCTTTGCCAGCCCGCCCACGGTTTTCGTGTCGCTGGCATCGCTGGCGCCGATCCTTGATCTGCCCGAACCCACCATCGACGTCTTCGTGATCGGTGCGGCCAACGCGCCGGGCCGGGTGCAGATCCCCCCGGGATCGACGCTGCTGCAGGCCCTGAGCGCGGCTGGCGGGCTGTCGCCCTTTGCCGCCGAAAAGCGGGTTCAACTGCGCCGCGTGGACAAGTCGGGCACCGAGAACATCTACCGTGTCGATTATGACGCGATCGAGCGGGGGCTGTCGAATGTGGGGACGACCCGCGTTTATGACGGCGACGTGATCGTTATTCCGCAGCGCAAACTGTTCGAGTGATCGCTGGGATGCGCGGGATGGGGTTGAGGCGGGGTGCATGTCTGGCCGCGGTGGCAACCGCCGCGGCGACCGCTGCCTCTGCGCAGGAGTCGAACGGTATTCGCCAGACCTTCGATATCCAGCAGCGCTTTGAATACGGGCGCAATCTGGACCTTGCCACCCCGGCCGAGGGATCGACGAGCGTGGCGGCGACAGTGCTGAGCTATGGGCTGTTCAGTGAGACGGCGCTGGATCGGCTGGCCTTTACGGCCTCTGGCGCGCTGGTGATCGAGAATTCGCCCGATACCGCAGGCACGGAGGTGGATTTCGCCCGCCCCGAGGTTGGTTTCCTGTATGTGCGCGAAATCCCGGACGCGCTGTTTTCGGTCGCGCTGCGCTATGTGCAGGATGATGTGAGCGCCTTGGCCGATGACCTGGCCGATGCCGACGCGGACGGGACGCAGATCGATTACGGCGTGGTGGTGCGGTACGAAGGGATGCGCACCGCGCCCGTCAGCGTTTTCGTCGAAGGTCGCTTCGATGTGACGGAATATGAGGACACGACCGATCCCACGCTGGTCGAAAGCGATACGATCGGGGTGGCAGCCGGCACGCGGTTGCGCCTGAACGAGGTTCTGGACGGTGTGATCAGCCTTGGCGCCACGCGCGAGGACGATGCGGATGGGACGGTGGAAAACACCTTGGTGTTCCGGGCCGGTCTGGAATACGACATGATCGACGGCTTTGCCGCCGTGTTCCTGATCCGCGAGGATGGCGACATCGAGGATTCGATCGGTCTTGAGGCCGATTGGACCCGCGAGGTGGCGGATGGGGCGCTGAACCTTGGCTTTGCTTATACCGAAACCGACACGGCCGGTGTGGCGGGCAGCACGGTGGATACCAACATTGATATCGGCTGGGCGCAGACGGTGAATGCGCAGTCATCGGTCGGGGTGGAACTGTCCTGGGCGCAAAGCGATGCGCCGACGGAGCTGATCGAAGAGACGGAACTGGCGGCAACCTACAGCTATACGCTGACAGAGCGGACGACGCTGGACGTGGGCGCGAGCTATCGCCTGCGCGAGGATGGCGGTGGACGCGCGACATCGCCGCAGGTCTTTTTTGCGCTGGGGCGCAGCTTCTGATCCGCGCTGCGCGGTGATGCCTATCACCCCGGAAATGGCCATAACGCCCCGCCGCCCTGCAGGCTGCGGGGCGTTTCTCTTTGTGCTGCGGGGCGTGGGGCCGTTGGGACCCGGACACCGCCTGTCCTGCGTCAGGGCGGCTGCGGGATGACCCGTGGCGCATCGCTGCAAAGGGGGGCTGGACGTGGGGCAGGCGCATCCGGGTGGGGCGCCGCCGCCCGGCGCAGCGCATGCCCAGAAGCGGGGAAGTGGTTGCGGGAAGGGCGCCCCGCCCTGTCACGTAACGCTGGCACCTAGATCGAGGCGCTGCGATCCGTAGCGCATAATGAAAACGCCCCGCGTTTGGCGGGGCGGTTTTCAGTCTGTCTGGAGATTTGGTGGAGCCAGGGGGAATCGAACCCCCGACCTCTTGAATGCCATTCAAGCGCTCTCCCATCTGAGCTATGGCCCCACCGGAGAACGAAGCGTTTCCGCTTCGATGCGTGGTGTCTAGTGGAGGGCGCGGGGGGGTGCAAGGGGAAAAACGCAACCGCCTCCGCGCCTGTCAGATGCCTGACGCAGGGGTGTCAGACTTCCTCTTCGTCGCCGGCCACATCGGCCAGATCGTCGAGCGAGACGTTGTCATCCGCATCGTCTTCGAGCAGATCATCGTCCAGTTCGGTATCGTCGGCGACGCCGGTTTCCAGCAGTTCGTCATCCGCTTCCAGATCATCGACGAGAACGTCGTCATCCTTTTCCGGGACGGCGCGGCTGATCACGGCGGCGGCCATCTTACGGCGGGCGGATTCGATATCGACCACCTCGCCCGTGTAGGGCGAAACGATGGGCGTGCGGTTCAGATCGTAGAAGCGTTTGCCGGTGGTCGGGCAAATGCGTTTGGTGCCCCATTCAGGTTTGGGCATGGCGGTCCCCTTATGCAGGCTGGATGTCCGTGGACGGGATGATCCCGAGTCGTGGTCGCTTGCCATAAGGCAGGGCGGGTGTCAAAGCCTTTCGCGGAGGGCTGCCGAGGACGGGTCGGCCCGGTTGCCCCTACTGCGCAAGTGGCTATCCTGCCGCTGGAAATCAAGAGGACGGTCGATGCCCCTGCTTCCCGGTTCGCCCCCGGTCGAGATCGTGCTGAAACGGTCGGCGCGGGCGCGGCGTTTTTCGCTGCGTGTGTCGCGGCTTGACGGGCGGGTGACGCTGTCGCTTCCTGCCCGCGCGCGCGAGACCGAGGCGATGGCCTTCGCCCGCGCGCAGGAGGCGTGGATTCGCGAGACGCTGGCCGAGATGCCGCAGCGCAGGGGCGTGGGCATCGGGTCGCTGGTGCCGGTGGAGGGAAGGCTGTTGCGGCTTGTTCCGGGCGCGGGGCGCGCGGTGCGGGTGGAGGGCGATTCGCTGCTGATCCCGGGCGATCCGGCGCAGCCGGGCGTGCGGGCGGGGGCCTTCCTCAAGGCGCTGGCGCGCGAGCGGCTGGTGGCCGCATCCGACCGCTACGCCGCGCAGATCGGGCGTCGGGTGGCGCGGGTCAGCCTGCGGGACACGCGGTCGCGCTGGGGGTCCTGCGCGCAGGATGGGGCGCTGATGTATTCCTGGCGGCTGGTGATGGCGCCGCCGGCGGTGCTGGATTACGTCGCCGCGCATGAGGTGGCGCATATGGTGGAGATGAACCATTCCGACCGGTTCTGGGCGGTGGTGGAGCGGCTCTATCCCGGCTGGCAGGTGCAGCGGAAATGGCTGCATGTCGAGGGGCAGGCGCTGCACCAATACCGTTTCGGGGATTGATTTTCCCCGGTTCCGGATGCTTGGCTGCGCATCATGCCGATCACCCCGCGCCAGACCGACCCGAACGCCGCCGCGCATGAGCGCCTGTACCGCACGCTGCGCCAGCAGGTGATGCATGGCGAATTGCCGCCCGGTCAGGCGATGACGCTGCGCGGTTTGGGCAAGCAGTTCGGCGTGTCCATGACGCCCGCGCGCGAGGCGGTGCGGCGGCTGGTGGCGGAGGGGGCGCTGACGCTGTCATCCTCGGGCCGCATCTCGACGCCGGAACTGACGCCGGAGCGGATCGAGGAACTGGCGGCGATCCGGGCGCTGATCGAGCCCGAGATGGCGGCGCGCGCCCTGCCGCGGGCGCATTTCGCGCTGATCGAACGGCTGGCCGCGATTAATGCGCTGAACGCGGAAGCCGTGGTGAAGCAGGATGCGGTGGCCTATGTGCGCACCAATCTGGAGTTTCACCGCACCCTCTATCTGCGGGCGCAGGCGCCCGCGATGCTGCTGATCTGCGAGACGGTCTGGCTGCAACTGGGGCCCACCATGCGGGCGCTTTACTCCAAGCTGCGCCGGAAGGAGCCGCCGCAGCATCACCGCATGATCCTTGCCGCGCTGAAGGCAGGCGATGAGCCGGGGCTGCGGCTGGCGGTGCGGACGGATGTGACGCAGGGGCTGCGGCATCTGGCAGGGTGAGCGGAGGATGCGACTGCCCCCCTTGATGCTGCTGATGGCGGCAGTGACGATTGTCGGGTCCAATTCGCTGGCCCTATCGCCTGTCGCGCTGGAGATCGGACGGGCCTTCGGCGGGGCTTCGGCGCAAGAGGTGCTTGTGGCGGCATCGCTTTTTGGTGCGGGGACAGCGCTGGCGGCGGTGGGCATCGCGCCTTTCGCGGATCGGATCGGGCTGTCGCGGGCGCTGTTTCTGGCGATCTGCGTCCTGGTCCTTGGTATGGCGGGGACGGCGCTGGCGCCTGCGCTGTGGGTGGTCTGGCTGGCACAGGCGGTGGCGGGGCTGGGGTCCGGCGTGGCCTTGCCCGCGACCTATGGACTGGCGGCCGAGATCGCCCCGAAAGGGCGCGAGAGCACCTTCTTTGGCCGGGTGCTGATGGGGTGGACGCTGTCCCTGGTCTTTGGCGCCTCGGCCGCCGCGTTGATCGCGGACCTGGCCGGGTGGCGCGCGGTGCATGGGGTTTTGGCCGCGCTTGGGTTGCTGGTCCTGCTGGCGATGGCGCTGTCGCCGCGGATGGGCGAGGTGCGGGCCGCGCAAGGGGCAAGCCCCTGGGCCGCGCTGCGGGTGCCGGGGATCGGGGCGGCGCTGGCCGTGGCGGGGGGCTATATGGCGGCGTTCTACGGGCTTTACGCCTATTTCGCGCCGCATCTGCAGGTGCAGTTGGGCTGGCCGGTCTGGATGGTGGGGGCAGTGCCTTTGGTCTATGGGATCGGCTTCGGGCTGGCCTCGCTGGGCGATCCGTGGATCGACCGCTTCGGGGCGCGGGCCGTGGCGCCGTGGGTCTTTGGCGGGCTGGTGGTGCAGTATTTGGCGCTGGCTGCGGCGGCCGGGTGGGCGTGGGCGCTGGTGGCGCTGTGCTTTTCCTGGGGCATCATCAACCATCTGGGGCTGAACCTGATCGTGGGGCGGCTGGCGGCGCTGGACCCGGCGCGGCGCGGGGCGGTGCTGGGGCTGAATTCCGGGGTGACCTATCTGGCGATGTTCGTGGCCACGGCGGGTTTCGGCTGGGTCGAGGTGGCGCTGGGCTTCGTGGCCTGCGCGATGCTGTCGGCGGTTTGCGTGCTGCCCGCGCTGGGGGATGCGCTGCGGCGGCGGTAAGGTGGCGGGCGTGACGTTGCGGGGGGACAGTCGTCCCCCCCCGCCCCGCACACCCCCCGCACACCCCATGCCGCAAAAAGCCCCGGCCGCGCGCGGGTGGCTGCCGGGGCTTTTGGGTATTTGGGCCAAGATGAAGGGGCTTGGCCTGTGCTTCAGGTTAGGCGTGGATCGCGCCGTCACCGCAGGCCAGCGCCGCCTCGCGCACCGCTTCGGAGTAGGTCGGATGCGCGTGGCAGGTGAGCGCGAGGTCCTGCGCCGAGGCGCCGAATTCCATCGCGACGCAGATCTCGTGGATCAGGTCGCCCGCCATCGGGCCGATGATATGCGCGCCGAGGATGCGGTCAGTCGCCTTGTCGGCGAGGATCTTGACGAAGCCTTCGCCCTGGAACACGGCCTTGGCGCGGCCGTTGCCCATGAAGGAGAACTTGCCCACCTTGTAGGCGCGGCCCTCTTCCTTGAGCTGTTCTTCGGTCTTGCCCACGTTTGCCACTTCGGGCGTGGTGTAGATCACGCCGGGGATGACGTCGTAATTCACATGGCCCGCCTTGCCGGCAAGTATTTCGGCCAGGGCCATCCCCTCATCCTCGGCCTTGTGGGCGAGCATGGGGCCCGTGATGGCGTCGCCGATGGCGTAGAGGCCCGCGATATTGGTGGCGAAGTGGCTGTCGGTCTTGACCTGGCCGCGCGGCAGCATCTCGACCCCCAGCGCCTCGAGCCCGAGACCGGTGGTATAGGGGCGGCGGCCCGTGGCGACGAGGACGGTGTCGGCGTCAAGTGTGGCTGCGCTGTCATCCTTGCGCAGCTTGTAGCGGACGGTGGCGCCGGTCTTGCCCTTGTCCACGCCCTGAACGGCGGCGCCGAGGATGAATTTCAGGCCCTGCTTGGTGAGGATGCGCTGGAAGGTCTTGGCCACTTCGGCATCCATGCCGGGGGTGATGGCGTCGAGATATTCGATCACCGTCACCTCGGCCCCGAGGCGGGCATAGACGGAGCCCATCTCAAGCCCGATCACACCGGCGCCGATGACGACGAGCTTTTTCGGGATGGACTTGAGGGTGAGCGCGCCGGTGGAGGTGACGATCACCTCTTCGTCGATGGTGACGCCGGGGAGGGAAGACGACTCGGAACCCGTTGCGATCACGATGTTTTTCGCGGTGTGTGTTTCTTCGCCCACCTTCACCTGACCGGCGGCGGGGATGCTGCCCCAGCCTTTGAGCCATGTCACCTTGTTCTTCTTGAACAGGAATTCGATGCCCTTGGTGTTCTGGCCGATCACGTCATCCTTGTAGCCCAGCATACGCGCCCAATCGACCGTGGGTGCCGCGCCCATGATGCCCATTTTTTCAAAGTTTTCATGGGCTTCGTGCAGGTTGTGGGTGGCGTTCAGGAGCGCCTTGGACGGGATGCAGCCCACGTTCAGGCAGGTGCCGCCGAGCGTGTCGCGCCCTTCGACGACAGCGGTCTTTAGGCCCAGCTGCGCGCAGCGGATGGCGCAGACATAGCCGCCGGGGCCACCGCCGATGATGATGACGTCAAATTCTACCATGGGTCGTTTCCTTCCATTCGTGGCCGTCTTGGCCATGCCGTAACGCGTGCATACGGCCAGTGCAGACGGGCGTGCATACCGGGTGCATACAATGTCTCAGATCAGGGCTGCCAGCATCATGACAAGCGTGGCCGTGAAGCCCACGAACCAGATGGCCGACCGCCACGGACGCCAGCCAAAGGCATAGGCGGGAACGTAGAGGATGCGCGCGGCCAGATAGGCCCAGGCGCAGGCTTGGGTGAGGGGGGTGGACTGGTTGCCCAGCGTCACCACCACCACCGCGAGGGTGAAGAGAATGAGCCCTTCGAAATGGTTGTTCATCGCGCGTTGCAGCCGGCCCGTCAGGGTGGACATCGGTTTGGACGGCGGGCGGTCGCGGGCGGAGGAGGTGTAGCCCACGCCCAGCTCGCGATTGGCGGGCACGGCGAAGAGGACGAATTGCACCATCTGGAGGAGACCGGCGAGGGTGAGGGCGGTGAGTTCGGGGGTCATGCGGGGCTGTCCTCGGGCGCGTAGTTGAGCCAGTCGAAATCGGCCGCGTAAATCGTGCGGAGCCTTGCACGGGCGGCGGTGGAAAGCCAGTCCTGCCTGTCGGCATAGGTCTGGCTGTTGGTGCGGGGCAGGGCGAAGCCGTCGGGGAGCGGTTGGTCGAGGTGGCGGGCGACCTGACGGCAGAAGGTGGCCATATCTTCGACGCGGCCCACGATATCGGGGCGGTAGAGGGCGGGAAGGATGGTGTCGATCTGGGGCCGCCAGTGGGAATTGACGCTTGTACGGCCGCCTTCGGCCTGCATCCACTGGATGTAGTCAAGGAATTTCAGAAAGCCGGTGGCGGTGCGCGGGTCTGTGGTCCAGTCAAAACCCGTGACCGCATTCAGGCGCAGCCTGTCTTGCGCGAACCAGCTATGGGCGAGGTCATGCGAGCGGCAGAGGTATTCGAAGGCCGATACCGCCCGCGCGACGGGGTGGCGGACGGTGACGAGCCGCAGGCTGCGGCCCAGCGTCTCGATCGGATCGGGCAGGGCGATCAGGGCGCGCAGGACGCCCGACGGCCCTTGCAGGTTATGGACCACGCTGTCGGGGTTGATGTCCTGCGGCACGTCCCATGCGGTGGTAAGGGGGGTGCCGAATTCTATCTGGAACAGAAAGCGCCGGGCGGCAGAGGTGGCGGCCTTGCCGTTGTTCAGAAAGCTCCACCGCAGGCTGGCCGGCAGATGGATGGCGCGCAGGAAGGATTGGGCATCGTCAGGCCGGGGAAAGAGCGCGGGGTTTTCCTTGGACAGCCGGTCGAGCACCGCCTTTCGATAGTGAGGCGGGGTTTCGGGGCCGAGGAAAAGGGATGCGCCGGGTCGCATCATGCGGGCGGGTTCCCTTTGATGCGGCTGGTGCGCAGCTTCATGTCGGCGGGGACGGCAAAGAGGTTGAACCGCGCCGCTTGCAAGAAGCCTGCGATGGGTGGGGCGGTGCGTTCGGGGGTCATGCCGTCATCTCTGAGCAGGCACGACTGAAGGCAGAGGCCAAGGCTTCGGCGCGGGTTTCGAAGTCGAAGCCACGGGCAGAGGGATGGGCGACTGGGATATGGTCGATCCCGGCGGCCGTTAGCGCCCGGATCGCATCTTTGCCGGCTGCGATAGGGCGGGAACCGATCAGTTCGAAGCGGGTGATCGCCTCAAAACTGGCGCGGATGTCGCGCATGGGGATCGGGTAAGAGCGTGTGGACGGCATCAACTTGAATACGGGCGTGATGTAGATGTCTGAACGGGCGAGCCCTGCGCGGGCAAGCGCCCGGTCGAGCACTGCGTTGAAGGGCATTTCGGGAAGGTAGCCCAGTCTGAGCAGTGTCTCGCGGTGGGCGATGGCAGAGGGCGCATCGAGCCAGTCCTTTGTCACGATGACTGGCCCGCTGCGATTGCCCGATGTGATCTGGATTGGGCAAGTCCAATCGCCTTCGAACCCAGCTTCGGCATAGGTGACGTAGCCGGGCAATCGGAAGGCACGCCGGTTTGCGACGGCTTGGTGATGGGCGGCCGCCCGATCCATATCACAAATCCATCAACAGCCGGCGCGGGTCTTCCAGTGCCTCTTTCACGCGGACCAGGAAGGTCACGGCGCCCTTGCCGTCCACGATGCGGTGATCGTAGGAGAGCGCGAGATACATCATCGGGCGGATGACGATCTGGCCGTTCACCACAACGGGACGATCCTGGATCTTGTGCATGCCGAGGATGCCCGATTGCGGCGGGTTCAGGATGGGCGAGGACATGAGCGAGCCGTAGACGCCGCCGTTCGAGATGGTGAAGGAACCGCCCTGCATTTCGGCCATGGACAGTTTCCCGTCGCGGGCGCGGAGGCCGAGTTCGGCGATCTTCTTTTCGATCTGGGCGAAACCCATCTGGTCGGCGTCACGCACCACTGGGACGACGAGGCCCGAGGGGGTGCCCACGGCCACGCCCATATGGACGTAGTTCTTGTAGACGATATCGGTGCCATCGATTTCGGCGTTGACTTCCGGCACCTCTTTCAGGGCGTGGCAGCAGGCCTTAACGAAGAAGGACATGAAGCCCATCTTGACGCCGTGCTTCTTTTCAAACGCGTCCTTGTAGGTGTTGCGCAACTCCATGATGCCGGACATGTCCACCTCGTTATAGGTGGTCAGCATGGCGGCGGTGTTTTGCGCGTCCTTCAGGCGGCGGGCGATGGTCTGGCGAAGGCGGGTCATCTTGACCCGTTCTTCCCGCGCGGCATCGTCGGCGGGAACGGGCGCTCGGGGCAGGGCGGCGGGGGCGGGCGCGGGGGCTACGGCGGCGGCGGCGGCACCTGCGGCACCGGCCACGGCGCGGGCCACGTCTTCCTTCATCACGCGGCCGTCGCGGCCGGTGGCCTGCACCTGATCCCGGGACAGCCCGGCCTCGGCCATCGCCTTTTTGGCGGCGGGGGCGTCTTCAACATCCTTAGCCGCCGGGGCGGGGGCGGGTGCGGGTGCGGCTTCGGCCTTCGGCGCGGCGGGTGCGGCGGCGGCGCCGCCTTCGGTCATGATCGCAAGGCGCGCATTGGCGGCCACGGTCGCGCCTTCGGGGGCGAGGATTTCGGTCAGCGTGCCGGAGACGGGGGCGGGCACTTCGACCGACACCTTGTCGGTTTCCAATTCGCACAGCATTTCGTCCTGCTTGACGAAATCGCCCGGCTTCTTGAACCAGGTCGAGACGGTCGCCTCGGACACGCTTTCGCCAAGGGCGGGCACCATAACATCGGTCATCTTCGGTTCCTCCGCGCCGCTTCGGGGCGCTTTTTTTATGTCGTGGGGCCCGCGCCCGGGGGGCGCGGGCGGGATGGGATCAGGCGGTGGTGCCCAGCGCTTCGTTCACCAGCGCCTCTTGTTCCGCCTTGTGGCGCGAGGCGAGGCCCGTGGCGGGCGAGGCAGAGGCCGTGCGTCCGGCATAGGTGGCGCGCTTCGACTTTGCCCCGATGCGGGACAGCACCCATTCGAGGTTGGGTTCGACGAAGGACCAGCCGCCCTGATTTTTCGGCTCTTCCTGGCACCAGATCACTTCGGCATTCTTGAAGCGTTCCAGTTCCTTGACCATGGACATGGCCGGGAAGGGATAGAACTGTTCCAGCCGCAGGAGATAGGTGTCGTCCTGACCGCGCTTGTCGCGTTCGGCGAGGAGGTCATAATAGACCTTGCCCGAGCAGATGACGACGCGCTTGATCTTGGCATCCGGCTTCAGCTTCAGGTCGGAATGGCCCTTTTGCGCATCGTCCCAGAGCACGCGGTGGAAGGTGGAGCCGGTGGTGAAATCTTCCGCATCGCTGATGCACATCGGGTGGCGCAGCAGGGATTTCGGCGTCATCAGGATGAGCGGCTTGCGGAAGCTGCGGTGGATCTGGCGGCGCAGGATGTGGAAGTAGTTCGCCGGCGTCGAGCAGTTGGCGACGATCCAGTTATCCTCGGCCGAGTTCTGGAGGAAGCGTTCCAGTCGGGCGGAGGAATGTTCAGGACCCTGCCCTTCGAAGCCATGCGGCAGCAGGCAGACAAGGCCCGACATGCGCAGCCATTTGCGTTCGCCCGAGTTGATGAACTGGTCGAACATGATCTGCGCGCCGTTGGCGAAATCGCCGAACTGCGCCTCCCACATGGTCAGCGCGTTGGGTTCGGCGAGGCTGTAGCCGTATTCAAACCCGAGGACCGCGTATTCCGACAGCATGGAATCGATCACCTCATACCGCGCCTGGCCCGCGCGGATGTGGTTGAGGGGGTAGTGCCTTTCCTCGGTCGTCTGGTCGATGAAGGCGGAATGGCGCTGTGAGAAGGTGCCGCGGGTGCAGTCCTGCCCGGACAGGCGCACGGGATAGCCTTCGGTGACGAGGGAGCCGAAGGCGAGCGCCTCGGCCGTGGCCCAATCGAAGCCGCGCCCGGTTTCGAACATCTGCTTTTTCGCCTCGAGCTGGCGGGCGACGGTCTTGTGGATGTCAAAGCCTTCGGGGATGCGGGTCAGCGCGGCGCCGACCTCGGCCATGGTTTCGGGTTTGATCGCGGTCTGGCCGGGCTGGTATTCATCCTTTTCGCGATCGAGCCCCGACCAGCGGCCATCGAGCCAGTCGGCCTTGTTCGGCTTGAAGTTCTTGCCGATCTCGAATTCTTCGTTCAGGCGGGCCTGGAAGGCGGCCTTCATATCCTCGATCTCGCCTTCCGGGATCAGGCCGTCTTTCACCAGACGTTCGGTGTAAAGCTGAAGCGTGGTCTTCTGCTTTTTGATGCGGGTATACATCGCCGGGTTGGTGAACATCGGCTCGTCGCCTTCGTTATGGCCGAAGCGGCGATAGCAGAAGATGTCGAGCACCACGTCCTTGTGGAACTTCTGGCGGAATTCGGTGGCGACGCGGGCGGCGTGGACCACGGCCTCGGGATCGTCGCCGTTGACGTGGAAGATGGGCGCCTCGACCATCAGGGCGATGTCGGTGGGATAGGGCGAGGAGCGCGAGAAGTGCGGCGCGGTGGTGAAGCCGATCTGGTTGTTCACCACGATATGGATGGTGCCGCCCGTGCGGTGGCCGCGCAGGCCCGACAGGCCGAAACATTCCGCCACAATGCCTTGCCCTGCGAAGGCCGCATCGCCGTGCAGAAGGATCGGCAGGACGGAGTGACGGTCGGTCTGATCGCCCAGCTGATCCTGTTTCGCGCGGACCTTGCCGAGGACCACGGGATTCACCGCCTCTAGGTGGCTGGGGTTCGCGGTCAGGGACAGGTGGACGGTGTTGCCATCGAAGGTGCGGTCCGAAGACGCGCCGAGGTGGTATTTCACGTCGCCGGAACCATCCACATCTTCGGGCTTGTAGGAGCCGCCCTGGAATTCGTGGAAGATGGCGCGATAGGGTTTGGCCATGACGTTGGCCAGCACCGACAGGCGGCCCCGGTGGGGCATACCGATGACTATTTCCTTCACCCCCAGCGCGCCGCCGCGCTTGATGATCTGTTCCATGGCGGGGATCAGCGCCTCGCCCCCGTCAAGGCCGAAGCGTTTGGTGCCCATGTATTTGACATGGAGGAATTTCTCGAACCCCTCCGCCTCGACCAGCTTGTTCAGAATGGCGCGGCGGCCTTCGCGCGTGAAGGCGATTTCCTTGCCGTAGCCTTCGATCCGTTCCTTGAGCCAGCTTGCCTGTTCGGGATCGGAGATGTGCATGTATTGCAGCGCGAAGGTGCCGCAGTAGGTGCGTTTGACGATGTCGATGATCTGGCGCATCGACGCCATTTCAAGGCCGAGGACATTGTCGATGAAGATCGGGCGGTCCATGTCGGCGTCGGTGAAGCCGTAGGAGGCGGGGTCCAGTTCCGGGTGGGGGGTGGTCTCGCGCATCCCCAGCGGATCGAGATCGGCCACCAGATGGCCCCGGATGCGGTAGGCGCGGATGATCATCAGCGCGCGGATGGAATCGAGCACGGCGCGTTGGACCTGTGCGTCGGTCAACGAGACGCCCTTCTCAGTGGCTTTTTCCACGATCTTGGTGGCGGCGGCCTTCGCTTCCTTGGCCGGGGCGGCGGGCCATTCGCCGGTGAGCGCGGCGGTCAGGTCATCGGTCGGGCTGGGCGGCCAGTCGGCGCGCGCCCAGGAGGGACCGGTGGCCTGACGTTTGGCGTCCACCTCGCTGTCGCCCAGCGCACGGAAGAATTCGGCCCATTGCGCATCGACCGCGTTGGGATCGGCAGCATAGCGGGCCTGAAGCTGGTCGATGTAATCGGCGTTCCCTCCGTCAAGGAAGGACGAGGCGGTGAAGGCGGCGGTGGGGGATTGATCGGTCATTTGGTAACCTCGAAGGGAGGGGGGCCGTAGCGATTTTGATGGGGGTCAGATCGGCGGCAAAGCCACGCGACCATAAGCAACAGGCTTGTGATGAGGATCAGCAGACAAATCATGACTGGCTGGGATGCCCCGGCGTCGGGAAACACGAAGATCGACAGTGCAATGATGGCGACGACCAGACAGACCGCAAGCAGCGGGACCAATGCCAGCTTGCCGGAAAGCCCAGCATCATGCAGGCGGCGCACCATAGCCGCCGCAATGAGGACGAGGCAGCAGATAGCTGCGATGGTGTTCAAAGGTGACGCCACGAACCCTGCGGTAACCCGCGCGGCCTCATCTCCGAAGTTCAGCCAGAAGTGGGCAGAAAGATCAGGCCACAGGATGCGGTCAAGGGCCGACGCAGCGCCGGTCACCAAAACGGCAGCAAGCACAAGCCACCAGAATTCAGACCGTGTGGCGCGGCCCGAATAGCGGAATGCGTTCCGCAGTGATGTTCGCAAGGCTTGCGACGGTCCCATGAGGGGATGGCCTTTATTCGGATCGGTCGAACAGCGCGCCTTGCAGCGCGCGGTTCGGTTGTGCGTGGTTCATGGACGCCCAGGCGGCGAGGGCAAGAAAGCCCATCAGGGCAAGGAAAGAGGCAACGACCGTTTTCGCGCGAACATCCATCAGTGCCTTCCTCCCTTTGCCCGGTCCCTACTTGCCGATCGCCTTGAGCACGGCCTCGCCCAGATGGGCGGGGCTTTCGGCGACGATGATGCCTGCGGACTTCATCGCCTCGATCTTGCTTTCCGCGTCGCCCTTGCCCCCTGCAACGATCGCGCCAGCATGGCCCATGCGGCGGCCGGACGGTGCGGTGCGGCCTGCGATGAAGCCCGCGGTGGGTTTCCAGCGGCCGCGTTTCTTTTCGTCAGCCAGGAATTGGGCGGCCTCTTCTTCCGCCGAGCCGCCGATTTCGCCGATCATGATGATCGACTGGGTGTCGGGGTCGGCGAGGAACATCTCGAGGATGTCGATATGTTCGGATCCCTTGATCGGGTCGCCGCCGATGCCCACGGCCGAGGTCTGGCCGAGGCCCACATCGGTGGTCTGCTTGACCGCCTCATAGGTCAGCGTGCCGGAGCGGGAGACGACGCCGACGGAACCCTTGGAGAAGATGCTGCCCGGCATGATGCCGATCTTGCATTCGCCGGGGGTCATCACGCCGGGGCAGTTCGGCCCGATCAGGCGGGATTTCGAATTCAGCAGCGCGCGCTTCACCCGCATCATGTCAAGCACGGGGATGCCTTCGGTGATGGCCACGATCAGCGGGATTTCGGCATCAATCGCCTCGAGGATCGAGTCGGCGGCGAAGGGCGGGGGGACGTAGATGACGGTGGCATTGGCATCGGTCTTTTCCACCGCGTCATGGACAGAGTCGAAGACGGGCAGGCCCAGATGTTCGGTGCCGCCTTTGCCGGGGGTCACGCCGCCCACCATCTTGGTGCCGTAGGCGATGGCCTGTTCGGAATGGAAGGTGCCCTGGCTGCCGGTGAAGCCTTGGCAGATGAGGCGGGTGTTCTTGTTGACGAGAACGGACATCTTTTCTTTCTCCGTGGCGCCTCTTCCTGCGCCGTTACCGTAAAGGGCAGCCAAACCCGCCCCTCGATCATTTCTCTGGTTGTAGGACCGCGTGGGTGACCAAACGTCCGCTAACGTTTTTGACGTCAACGTAGAGATAGCCGAGCCCTGGGTGGTAGACCCGCAATTGGCCTGTCCCCATCCCGTCAATCATCGTATTGGCCCTTTCGTCTTCTGGGACCCGTGCAAAGGTCACGCCGGCATAGTCCATTGCCATTTCGGATGGTGTTCCGTTGCCAATAGTGACCAACGAGCATTGTGGCTCGGCCACGCCGGTTTTGATTTGAGCGGAGAGATCGTAGTCGGGGTGGAAGAACGTTCCTGAATCAGTCTTGAGGTTGAACTCCAAGCCACGCAGGACGGCTTCGGCGTTCTCGAACGTCGGGGCTGTCTGAACGCAGACCTGATAGAAAATCTTTGCCGCGACTTCCGATGTCGCCTCGTTGGTGCCGGGAACGACGTCGACACTATCTTCTGCTAGAGTTGCAGTGCTGATCCCCATAACTGCCAGAAGCCCCAAAGCGACAAGGCTCTGAGCGCGTAGCGTCTTCTCAGCAAACGTATTGAGCAAAGCTTTGCTCACCCCCGCACCGCCTTCACGATCTTCTGCGCGCCATCCTTCAGGTCATCGGCGGCGATGACGTTCAGGCCGGATTTGCGGATGATGTCTTTGCCAAGTTCCACATTCGTCCCTTCCAGACGGACGACCAGCGGCACCTTGAGCCCCACCTCTTTCACCGCCGCGATCACGCCTTCGGCGATGATGTCGCAGCGCATGATGCCGCCGAAGATGTTGACGAGGATGCCTTTGACGTTGGGATCGGAGGTGATGATCTTGAAGGCCTCGGTCACCTTCTCCTTGGTCGCGCCGCCGCCCACGTCGAGGAAGTTGGCGGGTTCGGCGCCGTAGAGTTTGATGATGTCCATGGTCGCCATGGCAAGGCCCGCGCCGTTGACCATGCAGCCGATCTCGCCATCCAATGCGATGTAGTTCAGGTCGAACTTGGAGGCGGCGAGTTCTTTCGGGTCTTCCTCCGTCTCGTCGCGCAAGGCGGCGATGTCGGGGTGGCGATAGAGCGCGTTGCCGTCAAAGCCCATCTTGGCGTCAAGGAGTTTCAGGCTGCCGTCTTTCAGCACGCAGAAGGGGTTGATCTCCAGCATGTCCATGTCCTTGTCGGTGAACAGGCGGTAGAGATCGCGGACGATCTTGACGCATTGCTTGACCTGGTTGCCAGAGAGGCCGAGCGCGAAGGCCACGCGGCGGCCGTGGAAATCCTGCAGGCCGGTGGCCGGGTCGATGGTGAAGGTGTGGATCTTTTCGGGCGTGTCGTGGGCGACATCCTCGATGCTCATCCCGCCTTCGGTGGAGGCGACGATGGAGATGCGGCTGGTCTGCCGGTCGATCAGCAGGGCGAGGTAGAATTCGCGGTCGATGTCGGAGCCGTCTTCGATGTAGATGCGGTTGACCTGCTTGCCTGCCTCGCCGGTCTGGACAGTGACGAGCGTGCGGCCCAGCATCTGGCGGGCGAACTGGCTGGCCTCTTCCACCGAGCGGGCGAGGCGGACACCGCCCTTTTCACCGGCTTCGGGTTCCTTGAAGTGGCCCTTGCCGCGGCCGCCGGCGTGGATCTGGGCCTTGACCACCCAGAGCGGGCCGTCAAGTTCACCCGCCGCCGTCTTGGCCTCTTCGGCCTTCAGCACCACGCGGCCATCGGACACCGGAATGCCGTAGGAGCGCAGCAGCGCCTTGGCCTGATATTCGTGGATGTTCATCGCAACCGTCCCGTCCTAGTGGTTTTGCGGGGTCTTGCCACGGAAATGGGCAGGGTTGAAACGGTATTCTACGGGATACCGGGGTTTGCCGGGAAAAATCGACATTTTGTGATCACACCCTGAAAAAGTGTGATCACAAGCAGGATTCCGTTAGCGATAAAGAGTGATTCGAGCCGGAAGCCCGCCCCGGGCCTGACACGGGGCGGGGTTTCAGCGGGGATGCGCCGTGAACATAACCTGCCCCCGGGGCAGGCGGTGCGGCTGGGCGGTGGCGGTGAAGCCTGCGGTTTCAGCGATCTGGCGGACCTCTGCTTCGGTCATATGCCAGGGGAAGCGGTCGGGATGTGTCACGACGCCGTCATTCTGGCGGCGGGGGCCGTGATGGCCTTCGGGGGCGAGGAAAACCGTGAAGATCACATGGCGCAGGTGCGGGAAGCGCGGGCGGAGATTGGTCAACGCCTTGTGAAGATCGGAGGCCGGGAGATGGGTGAAGACGGCGAAGGCGAGGGCGAAGGTGATGGTTTCGGGAATTTCGGGATAGGCGAAGGCGGCGTCTTCGATCAGCCGGTCTTGCGGGAGGGCCTGCTGGGCGGCGTCCTCCAGTTCGGTTTCCCAACCCTTGAGCATCAGGGCGCGGGAGGCGTCGGTCGCCCAATAGGCGGCGACCATGGGCGCGAGATGGCGGCCGAGGCGGAGCGCGCCCGCGCCGATGTCGAGCAGGTGGTCGGTGGCGGTGAGGCCGTGTTCGCGGAGGAGGGGGAGGACGATGCGGGGCGTTTCGTCCCAACGGCCACCGACGATGTCGCGGTGGCGCCCCTTTGCGAGGGCGTCTTCGTAGAAGCCGGGGGCAGCGTAGGGCGAGGGGAGCTGCCGGGTAGGATGGGCAGGATTGCCCATCCTACGTCTGCGCCGCCGCGCGGCGCAGGAGGGCGAGCATCAGGTCCGAGGCGCGTTCCATGTCCTGCACCGAGACCCATTCCAGAGGCCCGTGAATTTCCTGCATCCCTGTGAAGAGGTTGGGGCAGGGAACGCCCATTTCCGTCAGGCGCGAGCCGTCGGTGCCGCCGCGGATCGGGACAGAGACGGGATCGAGGCCGATGTCGCGGCAGGCATCCTGTGCCAGCGTGACAGGGCGCATGTCCTTTTCCAGCCAGTAGCGCATGTTGCGGTACTGCGGCGTGATCGTGCAGGTGATGCTGGCGCGGGGCTCAGACGCCTGCACGGCATCGCAGACGGCACGGAGGATTTTGCCCTTCTCTTCAAGCCCTTCGCGTTCGAAATCGCGCAGGATGAAGCGGAGTGTCATGGCAGAGGAGCCGCCCGTCATTTCGGTTGCGTGGATGAAACCGTCGCGGCCATCGGTGAGTTCGGGCAGCATGGTGTGCTGCGGCAGGGCGGCGATGATCTTTGCGGCGAGGTGGATGGCGTTGACCATCTTGCCCTTGGCCCAGCCGGGATGGATGGAGACGCCTTCGATGCGCACCTCGGCCCCGTCGGCGGAGAAGGTTTCATATTCGATTTCGCCCGCCTCGCCGCCATCGAAGGTATAGGCCCAGTCCACGGCGAGGTCCTTCGGCAGGCGCTTGTCCACACCGCGGCCGATTTCCTCGTCTGGCGTGAAGGCGAGGCGGATGGGGCCGTGGGGGATTGCCGGGTCGTTCAGAAGGGTTTGCGCGGTATGGAGGATGATGGCGATCCCGGCCTTGTCATCGGCGCCGAGAAGGGTGGTGCCGGAGGCGGTGACGATGTCATGGCCCAGCTTTTTCAACAGGTTGGGTGAGGCGTCGGGGGTGAGGGTCAGGGTCGGGTTGTCAGGAAAGGTAATCGCGCCGCCATTGTAGCCGCGGATCAGGCGGGGTTTCACGCCGGTGGCGTTGAACTGGGGCGCGGTGTCCATATGGGCGAGGAAGCCGATTGTGGGGCCCTCTGCCGTGGCGGGGATGGTGGCAAGCACGGTGCCGTAATCGGTGAGGGTGACATCGGAGGCGCCGATCTGTGTGAGTTCCTCGACCAGAAGACGGGCGAGGGTGAGCTGGATCGCGGTGGAGGGCTGGCTGGGGCTGTCGGCGTCAGATTGGGTGTCGATGGCGCAGTAGCGCATCAGGCGGGCGGCGAGGTCTTCGGTGCGTGTTGTCATGGTGGGTCCCCTGTCAGGGGGATGTGGCCGTGGGGGCGGGGGGAAGTCAATGGTGGCGGGACGTTGGGTGAAATCGGCTGTGCCGCCCTTTGTGCAGCAGAGTGTGCATACAAATTTGGAGAGAGGGGGTGAGCTGGAATTTCCACGGCGTGCGATCATGCACAAAGGGCGGCATGGGCCGGATGGCCCATCCTACAGGCGGCGGCGCGGGGTAGGATGGGCCATTCGGCCCATGCGCCGCCCTCAGTTCAGCCAGACCGACATGAGCATCGCGTCCCCGCCCATCATCGCCTCGAACCGCTGCCAGCTGTCGGCGCTGACTGTGGCGCCCTGTTCGAGATAGGGCAGGGCGCCCGTGCCCTGTATCCAGTCCTTCACGTCGATGGGCGCGGGATCGGTGAACATGCGGGCGAGGTTCACGCCGCCGCCATCACCCAAGCGCCAGTAGGGGATGAGCTTCTCGCCCTTCAGGAGCGCCTCGCCATCGGCCAGAACGGCAAGCCATGTGAGGCCGGTTTCCGGTGGGAGCGTCAGGCCGAGCGCAGAGGTCTGGCGCGCGTTGGGAAGCCATTCGGCGTCATTGTCCGTCTCCTTTTCGACGGCCGTCCAGAAGGCGCGGTTGTCGGCGATCATGGCGAGGAAATGGTCGCGGGCCTGCGCAAGGCGGGCGGCGTCGGGCTGCTGATCCAGCGCGTCGAGCATGACCCAGAGCGCATCGACCCAGGGGCGGATGACGAAAATCTCTTCGGCATAGGGCGGGGAGATGGCCTGCATCGCCGTGCGGGCAGAGGCGGCGCGGGTAATGGCATCGGTCGGATCATAGGCGAGGATGATCTTTGCCGTGCCTTCGAGAAGGTGAGTATAGGCCGAAAGCCAGGCGGCATCGGCGCGGTCGAAGCGGATCACGGGCGCGGGGGCGGCGGGGTCGCGGTCGAACCAGCGCCAGCCCATGAGGGTGGGGCCGAGGAGTTGCATCAGGTCTTCGTCAGGCGTGCGCGTCCCGTCGGCATTCACGTCGAACCAGAGGTCGGCGAGGCGGATTTCCACGCTGAATTCGGGGCCTTCGGACAGACCTGCGAGGGGGGCGCGGGCGGAGGCCATGTCGGTGGCGACCTGCGCGAAGAGGGCGGAAACGTCGCCGGGGGAGGAGCTGGCCGCGGGCGAGACGCCCTGTTCGAGGCGCAGGAGAGGGACCATACCGGAGGGATCGTCAAGGCCCGTGCGCCAGCGGGTCTGATAGGTGGTCTCGACGGCCCGCAGGAAGCGGAGGCCCCCCAGGGCGAAGCGGTCGGCCTCTGTCGGGGTGGGGAGGGCGGCGAGTTCTGCTTCGGTCGCGGCAAGGCCGTCTGCGGCGATGCTGGCCGAGAGGTCCTGTGCCGCGACGGGCAGCGGCGCGAACAGCAGCGCCGACAGGAGGAGAGCGTGGGAGGCGGGACGTCTGGGCATGATCGTGGCCTCCGGTCTGGGGTCAGTCCTTGGTCTTGCGCGCCGCGGCGGCCGCCTTCATGCGGGCGAGCAGTTCGGCCTTTTTCTGCGCCGCCGCCGCATCGCCCTTGGGCGCGCCACGGCGGGGCTGGTCGAGTGGGTGGTGGCTGTCCTTGGCGGCCTTCGGATTGCCGTTCTTGCCATAGTCCATCGGGTGGGCCTTTCAGGGAAACGAAGAGGGGCGCCCCGTGGCAGGGCGCCCCGTCTGGATTAGCACGGGTCGGGCGATCAGGCCAGCGACGGGTCGATCCCCTTGCAGGCGGCGACAAGGCCTTTCACCGCATCCACCGACTTGTCCAACATCGCCTGTTCGGCGGCGTTGAGCTTGATGTCGACGATGCGTTCGATACCGTTCTTGCCGATGATCGTGGGAACGCCGACATAAAGCCCGTCAAGGCCGTAGGCACCCTTGACGTAGGCCGCGCAGGGCAGCAGGCGCTTTTGATCCTTGAGGAAGGATTCGGCCATCTCGATCGCGCTGGTGGCGGGCGCATAGAAGGCGGAGCCGGTTTTCAGTAGGCCCACGATTTCCGCCCCGCCGTCGCGGGTGCGCTGAACGATGGCATCGAGCTTTTCCTGCGTGGTCCAGCCCATCTGCACCAGATCGGGGAGCGGGATGCCCGCCACGGTGGAGTAACGGACCAGCGGAACCATCGTGTCGCCGTGCCCGCCGAGGACGAAGGCGGTCACGTCGCGCATCGAGACGTTGAATTCCACCGACAGGAAGTGGCGGAACCGCGCGGAATCGAGCACGCCGGCCATGCCCACCACCATGTTGTGCGGCAGGCCCGAGAATTCGCGCAGCGCCCAGACCATCGCATCGAGCGGGTTGGTGATGCAGATGACAAAGGCGTTCGGGGCGTGCTTCTTGATGCCCTCGCCCACGGATTTCATGACCTTGAGGTTGATGCCGAGCAGGTCATCCCGGCTCATCCCCGGTTTGCGGGGAACACCGGCGGTGACGATGCAGACATCGGCGCCCGCGATATCGGCATAGTCGTTGGTGCCTTTCATCACGGCGTCGAAGCCTTCCGACGGCCCGGACTGGGCGATGTCGAGCGACTTGCCCTGCGGCGTGCCTTCCGCGATGTCGAAGAGCACCACATCGCCAAGTTCCTTGATGGCGGCGAGATGGGCGAGCGTGCCGCCGATCTGGCCGGCGCCGATGAGGGCGATCTTGGGTCGTGCCATGGTCCGGGTCTCCCGTCTTGGGTTGTTGTCGGGCGCGTTGCTACGCCGCCGGGGCGCGTCTGGCAAGCTTTCCGGTATG
Organism: Paragemmobacter ruber; assembly: GCF_009908315.1. Lineage (GTDB taxonomy): Bacteria > Pseudomonadota > Alphaproteobacteria > Rhodobacterales > Rhodobacteraceae > Paragemmobacter > Paragemmobacter ruber. The sequence continues at coordinate 660,178 of NZ_JAAATW010000001.1, read as the reverse complement.
CGATGGGATGCGGCAAATGCGGAAGAAAGGGCCGGGCGGGGATGTTTGCGCTCACATCCGGGGCGGGGGCCTTTGTCCGGGGAAATGAGGGGTGTGGGGGGGTGCGGGAGGGTGTGGCCCACCCCCGCCTGCCTGTGGCGCACTCCCCCCCCCTGCCTCAGTGTCAGGCCGGATCGCCGGGCGGGGGCGGCGTTTGCGGGGTCGGCTGGAAATCCTCTCCCGCCGCGAGCAGGCAGGTCATGCCGTCGGGGCGGGTGATGATGATGGTCCAACTGCCCGACTGGGCGGCGTAAAGCTCCATCACCACGCCGTTCTGGGCAAGGCCGAGCGCCTGCCGCACCTCGCCATAGCGTTCGGCGAGTGTGATGGTGACGGTGTCGCGGCTGCCGCATTGCAGGGCGGCGGCGGGGCTGGCGGCGAGGAGGAGGGCAACAAGGAAGGCGGGACGGCGGATCATGGCGAACTCCCATCAGGCGGGGACGATCCCCGCGAGGGGAAGTCTCGCCCGCAACCCACTGAAGAATGGTTAACGCTGCGTCCTTTCCCCCTTTCCACCCCGGAAATGCTGCGACGCGGCATTATGGGGCTTGCCGATACTTCCGAAATCGTGCCTTTAGGCGAAAGAATCTTGCGCGGAGGCGACTCGGATGACACGCCCTTACCGGTCTGTGCTGTATATTCCCGGCTCGAAGGAGCGCGCGCTGGAGAAGGCGCGCGGTCTGGCTGCGGATGCGATCATCTTCGATCTGGAGGATGCGGTCGCCCCGGAAGAGAAGGTTGCCGCCCGGGCGACGCTGGCGCGGTTTCTTGCCGAAGTTGATTATGCCCCACGGGCGCGGATCGTGCGGATCAATGGCTTTGACACGGATTGGGGGCGCGCGGATGCGGCGGCCTTTGCCGCCCATCCGGGTGTGGAGGCGATCCTTGTGCCAAAGGTGAATGGTCCGGCGGATCTTGATGCCGTGGCGGCGGTGGCGGGGGAAAAGCCCCTCTGGGCGATGATGGAGACGGCGGCGGGGATGCTGAACGCCGCCGCCATCGCAGCGCATACCCGGCTGGCAGGGATGGTGATGGGGACGAACGATCTGGCCAAGGAACTGGGCTGCCGGAGCCGGGCGGACCGGATGCCCCTGATGGCGGGGCTGGGGATGTGCCTGCTGGCGGCGCGGGCGCATGGCCGGGTGATCGTGGACGGGGTCTTCAACGCGTTCAGGGATGAGGCGGGGCTGGCGGCGGAATGTGCGCAGGGGCGTGACATGGGGTTTGACGGCAAGACGCTGATCCATCCCGCGCAGGTGGAGATCGCCAATGCCGCCTTTGCCCCCAGCGAGGCAGAGGTCGATCTGGCGCGGCGGCAGATCGCCGCCTTCAACGCGGCGCAGGCGCAGGGGCAGGGCGTGGCGGTGCTGGACGGGCGGATCGTGGAGAACCTGCATGTGGTGAGCGCGCAGGCGGTGCTGGCGCGGGCCGAGGCGATCCGGCTGCTGGAAGCCGGGGTGCAGGCGTTCGGGGTGCAGAGAATTGCGGTGGGCGCGGAATAGGGGCAGGGTGCGGCGGCGTCGGTAGCCAGGAGGTGTGAGCGATGACCCTGTTGATCCTTGGCATGGCCCTGTGGTGGGGGGCGCATCTGTTCAAGCGCGTGGTGCCTGAGGCGCGGGCGCGTCTGGGCAATGCGGGCCGGGGGATCGTGGCCGTGGCCATCCTCGCCTCGGTCGTGATGATGTATTTCGGCTATGGCGCGGCGAAGGCGGAGGCGGCGGTCTGGTGGGGCCGCAATGCGGCGCTGGTGGGGATCAACAACCTGCTGATGGTGTTTGCCGTCTATCTTTATGCGGCGTCGGGCACCAAGGCCGCGCTGGCGCGGCGCATCCGGCATCCGCAACTGACGGCGGTGAAGACCTGGGCGGTGGCGCATCTTCTGGTGAATGGTGATCTGCCGTCGCTGATCCTGTTCGGTGGGCTGCTGGCTTGGGCGGTGGTGTCGGTCATCCTGATCAACCGGGCGCAGCGGGACTGGACCCCGCCGGTGGCCAAGCCCGGGGCGGAGTGGAAGGCGATCGTGGGGACGGTGGTCGTCACGGTGGGGATCATGTTGATCCACAACTGGCTGGGCTATCAGCCGTGGGGCTGATCGGGGGGTGAGAGGATGAAACTGTACCGCTTCCTGTCGGAGGATGACACATCCGCCTTTTGCCACAAGGTGACGGCAGCCCTGAACAAGGGGTGGGAACTGCATGGCGGGCCGACCTATGCCTTCGACGCCGCGCGCGGCGTCATGCGCTGTGGGCAGGCGGTGGTGAAGGATGTGCCGGGGACCTATGCGCCGGATGTGAAACTGGGTGAGATGTAGGATGGGCCGACTGGCCCATCCTACGGGGACAGAGACGGGTGGGTAGGATGGGCAGTCTTGCCCATCCTACGGGAGAAGGCAGGCGATGAAGACCAATCCGGGGCGGTTTTTCGAGGATTACACTCTGGGCGAGACGATCGTCCATGCCGTGCCGCGCACGGTGTCGGGCGGGGAGCGCGCGCTTTACCATGCGCTCTATCCTGCGCGGGGGGCGTTGTATTCGTCCGACGCGTTCGCGCGGGGCTGCGGGCTGCCTGCGGCGCCCATGGATGACCTGATCGCCTTTCATGTGGTCTTCGGCAAGACCGTGCCGGATATCAGCCTGAATGCGGTGGCGAACCTCGGCTATGCCGAGGGGCGCTGGCTGGCCCCGGTCTATGCGGGCGATACGCTGCGGTCGGAATCGACCGTGATCGGGTTGAAGGAGAACTCGAACGGCAAGTCGGGCGTGGTCTATGTCCGCACCCGCGGGATCAACCAGCGCGACGAGGCGGTGCTGGAATATGTGCGTTGGGTGATGGTGAAGAAAGCGCGTCTCGAAGCGCCTGCCCCAGCGGCGGTGGTGCCGTCGCTTGCGCCTGTGGTGCAGCCCGAGGCGCTGGTGTTGCCTGAAGAGCTGGACTTTTCGCGCTACGATTTCGCGCTGGCGGGGGAGCGGCACCGCTTTGCGGATTACGCGGTGGGTGAGCGGATCGACCACGTGGATGGGGTGACGGTGGAAGAGGCCGATCACCTGATGGCGACGCGGCTGTGGCAGAACACGTCGAAGGTGCATTTCGACGTGACCCAGCGCGAGGATGGGCGGCGGCTGATCTATGGGGGCCACGTGATTTCGCTGGCCCGCGCCCTGTCGTTCAACGGGTTGGCCAATGCGCAGATGATCGTGGCGCTGAACGGGGGCGCCCATGCCAACCCCTGTTTTGCGGGGGATACGGTGCGGGCCTGGTCCGAGGTGCTGGACCGCGCGGAAACCGCGACGCCGGGCGTGGGTGCGCTGCGCCTGCGGCTGGTGGCGGTGAAGGACGGCGCGGCGCCCTTTGGCCTGAAGGGGGCGGATGGGAAATACCTGCCCGAGGTTCTGCTGGATCTGGATTACTGGGCGCTGGTGCCCGTGTGAGGGGGCTTGTGATCACAAAATCGCGCTTGATCGGTGCGGCGCGTTCGGCAAGAGTTCAATCATGCTGCGTTTGATCGGTTCCCTTGTTATCTGTCTGTCGCTGTCCTGCGGGGCGGCGGCGCAGAGCCTTGGCTACAAGGGGCCGTCCGGGGACGGACAGGGTGGGGAAGACGACAGTCTCGCCGGCGAAGAGCTGAACCTGACCGATGCGGAGTGGTATGCCCGCGACGTGATGCTGACGATCTTCTATCACGAACTCGGCCACGCGCTGATCGACGTGATGCAGTTGCCCGTGCTGGGGCTGGAGGAGGATGCGGCGGATGTGCTGTCGGTCGTGATGATCGACCGGCTGTGGGATGCCGAATCGTCCGAGGCCAAGGTTGCGGCGGCGGCGAATTTCTGGTGGGCGAGCGCGGTCGAAACGGCGGAAGCGGGGTATGAGCCGGCCTTCTGGGGCGTTCATTCGCCAGATGAGCGGCGGTATTTCACCTATCTTTGCCTTTACTACGGGGGCGCGCCGGAGGAGCGCGAGGCGCTGGCTGTGGACTATGGCCTGCCCGAGGATCGCGCGGCGACATGCCCCGACGAGTTCGACCTCGCCGCCGGGTCATGGGGTGTCTATCTGGATGAGCTGGAGGCCGCGGGGCCGGGCGATAGCCTTGTCTGGCAGGGCGAGGGTGAGCCTGCGGATTACATCGAGGCGGCGATTCTGGAGGAGGTGGATTACCTCAATTCCGTCTGGACTCTGCCCGAGCCCGTGGGGGTGCAGGTGGCGCCTTGCGAAGAGGCCAACGCCTTCTATGACCCGTCGGAAAAGATGATCACGATGTGCAGCGAGATGGCGGAATACATCCTGTCCACCGCGCCGCAGGAGTGAGGAAAACTGTGATCACGCTTTTTCCGGGTGTGATCACAAATCGAAAATTTTCTGCGGTTTAGCGCCAACAGCCTGCATCTGCGGCGTTGTGATGCGTGACTCGCCCGCAAAAAACGCTATTCACATCCGTCATAAGGCCAAGAATGCGCGCCCGCCGGTCCGACTGGACGGGCAAGCCAGCGACGAAGGGAACCGAGATGGCTGAAGCGAAGCGGGTCGAGCGACCCCTTTCCCCGCACCTGCAGATTTATCGTCCGCAGCTTACCTCGATCACATCCATCCTGACGCGGATCACGGGGAACGGGCTGATCGTCGGCACCCTGCTGGCGGTGTGGTGGCTGCTGGCGGCGGCGGTGTCGCCCGAGTATTTCGCGATCGCGGATGCGGTGGCGACAAGCTGGTTCGGCGATCTGGTCTTTACCCTGTCGGCCTGGGCGCTGTGGTACCACTACCTCGCCGGGATCCGCCACCTGATCTATGACGCAGGCAAGGGCCTCGACATTCCCACGGCGGAGAAGCTGGGCTGGGCCTGTGTGATCGGGTCGGTCGTGCTGACCGTGCTGACCATCGTGATCGTGTAAGGAGGGACGGAGGATGCGCTATCTGACGGACCGCAAGCGCGCCATGGGCAAGGGCGCGGGGCATACGGGGACCGAACATCACTGGTACATGCAGGTGAGCGCGGTGGCGCTGGCCTTCCTGCTGCCGGTCTGGGTCTACATCTTCGGCAGCGCCCTGGGGCAGGGGCATGAGGCGGTGCTGGCCACCTTTGCGCGGCCCTTCCCGGCCATCGTCACGGGGCTGGTGCTGTTCGTATCGATGCGCCACTTCGCCAAGGGCGCGCAGATGATGATCGAGGATTATGCGCGGGGGCATACCAAGAAGGCCCTCGTGATCGCGGCGATTTCGCTTTCCTACGTGGTGATGGCGACGGGGTTCTATGCCCTTGTCCGCATCGCGCTTTGAGATTTGGGGCTGAGATGACGGCTTATCCGTATGAAGTGCATGACTATGACGTGGTCGTGGTGGGGGCCGGTGGGGCCGGCCTGCGCGCGACGCTGGGCATGGCGGAGCAGGGGCTACGCACGGCCTGCGTGACGAAGGTCTTTCCGACGCGGTCGCATACCGTTGCGGCGCAGGGGGGGATTGCGGCCAGCCTTGGCAACATGGGGCCGGATTCGTGGCAGTGGCACATGTATGACACCGTGAAGGGGTCGGACTGGCTGGGTGATACGGACGCCATGGAGTATCTGGCCCGCGAGGCGCCCAAGGCGGTGTATGAGCTGGAGCATTACGGGGTGCCGTTTTCCCGCACGGAAGAGGGCAAGATCTACCAGCGCCCCTTTGGCGGCCATACGACCGAGTTCGGGGAAGGCCCGCCGGTGCAGCGCACCTGTGCCGCCGCCGACCGGACGGGACATGCGATCCTGCACACGCTGTATGGGCAGAGCCTGAAGAACAATGCGGAATTCTTCATCGAATATTTCGCGCTGGACCTGATCATCACGGATGGGGCCTGCACGGGTGTCGTGGCGTGGAAGCTGGATGACGGGACGATCCATGTCTTCAACGCCAAGATGGTGGTGCTGGCGACGGGCGGCTATGGCCGGGCCTATTTCAGCGCAACGAGCGCGCATACCTGCACCGGGGATGGCGGCGGGATGGTGGCGCGGGCAGGCCTGCCCTTGCAGGATATGGAATTCGTGCAGTTCCACCCGACGGGGATCTACGGATCGGGCTGTCTGATCACCGAGGGCGCGCGGGGCGAGGGGGGTTATCTGACCAACGCCAATGGCGAGCGGTTCATGGAGCGGTACGCGCCGCATTACAAGGATCTGGCGCCGCGCGACTATGTGTCCCGCTGCATGACGCTGGAGATCCGCGAAGGGCGGGGCGTGGGCGCGAATGGCGACCATATCCACCTGCACCTGAACCACCTGCCCAAGGAAACGCTGGAACTGCGCCTGCCGGGGATATCCGAGTCGGCGCGCATCTTTGCAGGCGTGGACCTGACGAAAGAGCCGATCCCGGTTCTGCCCACCGTGCATTACAACATGGGCGGCATCCCCACGAATTACTGGGGCGAGGTGCTGGCCCCCACGGCGGATGATCCCGACCGCATCTTCCCCGGCCTGATGGCCGTGGGCGAGGCGGGCTGTGCGAGCGTGCACGGCGCGAACCGGCTGGGGTCGAACAGCCTGATCGACCTTGTGGTGTTCGGCCGCGCGGCGGCGATCCGGGCCGGGCAGATCGTGGATCCGAAGACGCCCGTGCCATCGGTGAACAAGGCCGAGGTCGAGCGCGCGCTGGGCCGGTTCGACGACCTGCGCCATGCCAAGGGTACGACCGGCACAGCGGAATTGCGGCTGGAGATGCAGAAGACCATGCAGTCGGATGCCGCCGTATTCCGGGCCGAGGCGACGCTGGCCGAGGGCGAGCGGAAGATGACCGCGATTGCGGGCAAGATGGATGATCTGAAGGTCACGGATCGCAGCCTTGTCTGGAACAGCGACCTGATGGAGACGCTGGAACTGACGAACCTGATGCCCAATGCGCTGGCCACGATCTACGGGGCGCATGCGCGGACCGAAAGCCGGGGCGCGCATGCGCATGAGGATCATCCGCACCGCGATGATGTGAACTGGCGCAAGCATTCGCTGGCCTGGATCGACGGGGCCAAGGTGACGCTTGGCTATCGCGGGGTGCATGTCGATCCGCTGACGACGGAAGCCGAGGGCGGGATCAGCCTGAAGAAGATCGCCCCGGCGGAGCGGAAGTTCTGATGCGGGCAGGGGCCACATCGGCGGTGATGCGCCTGTCCGTCGCGCCTGTGGCGCGGCCGGGCTGCGATGCGCGGCGCGGGCGTGGCAGTCTGGCGGCACGTTCCCAGATCGGAGGTGCAGCCGTGATCCGTCCCCTTCTTGTTGTGTTGGTGCCCGTGGTCCTTGCCGCCTGTTCGCCGAAGGATGTGGCCGACAAGATCGGTCGCCGCACGGCCGAAAGCGTGGTGCGCCCCATCGTGGATGACCGGCTGTCGGGCGCGCAGGCCGATGCGGCGACGAATTGCGTGGTGCAGAGTGCCACGGCGGCAGAGGTGCAGGCGCTGGTGCGCGATGTGGGCGTCTATGCCGGCACCTCGACCGAGGCCACCGTCTGGGCGATCGTGGCGCGGAGCGAGACGCAGGCCTGTCTTGCCGCGTCGGGCGTGGCGTTGGGGGCATGAAGATGCGGGCGCTGTGGTTCCTTCCTGTCGTGCTGGTGGCCTGCGGGCCGATCCCCGTGGACCGGGCCGAACGGCAGTGCTTCGAACGCGCGCGTCTGGCGCAGCAACCGCGGGGCGAGGTGAATGTGGGGGTCGGCAGCGGGGGGCGCAGCTCGATCGGGGGTGAGGTGACGATCACCTCGGACTTCCTGTTGGGGCGTGATCCTTCGGCGGTGTTCGATTCTTGCGTCTATCAGAAATCCGGGCAGCCGCCGACGCGGCCGCTCTATTCATTCCCGGAATGGAGGGGATAGGAAATGGTCCAGTTCACGCTTCCCAAGAACAGCAAGGTGCGCACCGGCAAGACATGGCCGAAGCCCGAGGGCAAGAATGTGCGCAAGTTCCAGATCTATCGCTGGAACCCCGATGATGGCGAGAACCCGCGGGTCGATACCTATTTCGTGGATATGGATACCTGCGGGCCCATGGTTCTGGACGCGCTGATCAAGATCAAGAACGAGATCGACCCGACGCTGACCTTCCGCCGGTCCTGCCGGGAAGGCATCTGCGGGTCTTGCGCTATGAACATCGACGGGATCAACACGCTGGCCTGCATCTATGGGCTGGACGAGGTGCGGGGGGATGTGAAGATCTATCCGCTGCCGCATATGCCGGTGATCAAGGACCTGATCCCGGACCTGACGCATTTCTATGCCCAGCATGCCAGCATCATGCCCTGGCTTGAGACCAAGACGAACCGCCCCGCGAAGGAATGGCGGCAGTCGATCGAGGATCGGAAAAAGCTGGACGGGCTGTATGAATGCGTGATGTGCGCGTCGTGCAGCACGTCCTGCCCGTCTTACTGGTGGAATGGCGACAAGTATCTGGGGCCTGCGGCGCTGCTGCATGCCTATCGCTGGATCATCGACAGCCGCGATGAGGCGACGCCGGAGCGGCTGGATCAGTTGGAAGATCCGTTCAAGCTGTATCGTTGCCACACGATCATGAACTGCGCCAAGACCTGCCCCAAGGGGCTGAACCCGGCCAAGGCGATTGCCGAGATCAAGAAGATGATGGTGGAGCGGGTCGTCTGAGGCCCGCCATCAAAAGAAGCGGAAAGGCCGGGGATATTCCCCGGCCTTTTGCTTACCTGCCGACGCCGACATAGGTTTCGAACCCTGCCGCCAGCACGTCGTCGCGGTTGTAGATGTTGCGCAGATCGGCCATGCGGGGGGTGTTCATCTTGCGGGCGAGCTTTTGCAGGTCGAGCGCGCGGAACTCGTTCCATTCCGTGAGGATCACCAGCACATCCGCGCCTTGGGCCGCGTGATAGGCGTTTTCCACCCAGCGGACATGGGGCAGCAGCGCCTCGCCCTCGTGCTGGCCCTGCGGGTCCATCACGCGGACCTTGGCGCCGCCGCCGACCAAGGCGGGCACGATGGTGAGCGAGGGCGCGTCGCGCATGTCATCGGTGTTGGGCTTGAAGGTGACGCCGAGGATGCCCACCGTCTTGCCGTTGATCGTGCCGTCGAGTAGATCGACGATCTTGTCGAGCATGCGTTGCTTGACCTGATCGTTCACCTTGATGACGGTTTCCACGATCTGCATCGGCACCGCATGTTCCTGCCCGATGCGGGCCAAGGCCTTGGTGTCCTTGGGGAAGCACGATCCGCCATAGCCGGGGCCGGCGTGGAGGAATTTGTTGCCGATGCGGCCGTCGAGCCCGATGCCCTTTGACACCGACTTGATGTCGGCCCCCACCCGTTCGCAAAGGGCGGCGATTTCGTTGATGAAGGTGATCTTGGTCGCGAGGAAGGCGTTGGCGGCGTATTTGATCATCTCGGCCGATTCCAGATCGGTGAAGACGATGGGGAAATCGCGCAAGAAGAGCGGGCGGTAGATGTCGGACATCACCTTTTGCGCCCGGTCGCCTTCGACGCCCACCACCACGCGGTCGGGGCGCATGAAATCGTCGATCGCGGCGCCTTCGCGCAGGAATTCGGGGTTGGAGGCAATGTCGAAATCGGCGGCGGGCGAGGTGGCGCGGATCACCTCGGCCACCTTGCGGTTGGTGCCGACGGGGACGGTGGATTTGGTGACGACGACGGCATAGCCGGTCAGCGCGCGGCCGATCTCTTCGGCCGCGGCCATGACGTAGCGCAGGTCGGCATGGCCGTCGCCGCGGCGGGTGGGGGTGCCGACGGCGATGAAGACGGCATCGGCCCCATCCACCGCCGAAGCCAGATCGAGCGAGAAGGACAGCCGGCCTGCGGCCACGTTCTTGGCCATCAGGTCCTGCAGGCCCGGTTCGAAGATCGGAATCTCGCCCGCGCGGAGCCGGTCGATCTTGGCCGGGTCCTTGTCGATGCAGACGACATCATGCCCGAAATCCGAAAAACACACACCCGAGACCAAGCCGACATAGCCCGTCCCGATCATCGCAATCTTCATGACTCATCACCCGTTTGAGACAGACCTTCACGCCTGCCTGTGTAGGGTAGGGGGATTCGCGCTGTCAAACGCCCCGGTCGATTTCCCTTGTGCAGTGTTGCGGGAAGGGGGCCGCGTCATGCCATGCGCAGCCAGATTGCGGGGGCGGTGGTGGCGCTGATCTCGGCCGCGGCATAGCCCCAGGTCGCGGGGGCCGGATTGGCCCAGGCCACCGTGCGGCGCAGCACCTTGCGCGCGGTGGTGGCGGGGGCTGTGCCGCCGTTCAGATCAGGCGTCGCCGTCAGCGCCCAGGCCGATGTGGTGGCCGTAGAGGAATGGCGGGTGCCGAGCCAGTAGCAGCGCCCCTGTCGCAGAGTCAGCCCGACGGTGGCGGATTTCGTCCCCGTCGTCCCGAGGTCGAGGTCGCCGGTTTCGAGGATCAGGCCATCGGGCCGCCCGTTGGCATCGCTGGCATAGACGAGGACGCGCGCCAGCGCGCCTGCAACGGCGGTGGTGGCGTTGAGCACCAGCCGGTCGATCCCCAGATCGGCGCGCGGCAGAAAGGGGAACAGGTCGATCCGTCCGGCGGCCCCTGCCAGCGTGGTGGTGGCCCCGCCGCCCACGCCTGTGGTGGTGAGGACGAGTTCGCCCGCGGGCGGGGTGAGCCATGCGATCTCTTGCTGGCCGTCCAGCCGCAGGGTCTGGCCGCCCAAACGGGCGCGGATCTGGCCTGCCGCTGCGTGATGCCAGATCAGGCCGTCGGGCGGGCTGGCCGGATCGGCGGCCCCCTGCAGGAACAGGGGCTGCGCCAGCGTCAGGCGCCCGGTGGCCGCGTCGGCGGTGAAGACGGTTTGGAAGGCCGCGCCATTCGCGCTGACGCTGAGGCCGAGGTCATCGCTGCCCAGAAGGCCGAATTGGGCGCGGGTGGAAAAGCCGGTCTTGAAGCTGATCTGGGCGGTATCGGCGGAGCCGGATTTGTTCACCGTCGCCTCGACGCCCGCGCCGGCGTGGGTGAACAGGACGCCGGGGCCAGAGACGGATAGGCGGTTCGTCGCATCGCCCGTGGCCCCGCCGATGCCCAGTTGCGCCGCGCGTGCCGAGGCGGCGCCCATGTCGAACTGCGCGAGCGTCGGGCCGAGTGTGAGGGTGGTGCCGTGGATCGTGGTGCTGCCGCTCGCCGCGGCATTGGCGGGGCCGAGGGTGAGGGTGGTGGTGGACCCTGCGGCACCGCTGGTGCCGATGTTGATGGATTTGCTGCCGCCCGATCCGGTGGCCCCGGAGCCCAGACCATAGGTCGCGTTGCCGGTGCCGGAGCCGAAGGTGGCGGTTCCGGCGGATACGTTGAAGGTGCCCGAAAAGGATTTGGCGCCGGTGAAAGTCTGGGTTCCGGCGAGGCCTGCGAGTTCGGTGCTGGCATTGGGCAGGGTATAGGCGCGCTGGGAACCGGCTGTGAGGGGGGTGATGTCCAGCGTCGCCCGTTTGGCCGGATCGGCCGGATCGCGCAGCACGAGGGGGGCTGCGATCAGGCCTTCGGGCAGGGCCACCGTGGCGGTGGCCGCATCGGTGGCCAGCGCCGTGGTGAAGGCCGCGCCTGTGCCGCTGACACGCAGGGCGAAGCCGTCGGTCCCGGCAAGGCCCATTTCGGCGCGGCCGGAATATGCGGTCTGGAACAGGAGGCTGGCGGTATCTGCCGGGCTGGCCTTGTTCACCTTGATCTGGTGGCCCTGACCGGCATGGTCGAAGAGCGCCGCTGGGGCGGAGACGGCAAGGCGGTTGGTCGCATCCGCCGTGGCCGCGATGCCGAGGCGCGGCAGGGTTTCGGGCGGGGTCTGCGCAGGGCCCCAGCCCGCGCCGTCATGCGCCAGTGTCAGGTCTTCGGCCAGGACGCGGGCGAGCCAGCCCGCGCGCGGCGCGAGAAAGGCCCAGGCGCCGCCCCAGAAGGCGGCGACCTTGCCCTCTTGCCCGGCCCAGAGGCCGCTGGCGGGCGCAGCCACGATGTGGCGGTCGCCTTCGGCGGGCAGGGCGGGGGGGGTGGTGCGCGTGCGGTCGATCACGGCGAGCTGAACCAGCAGGTCGAGCAGGCGCAGCGCCTCGTTATGGGTGACGTGTTTTTGCGCCTGTGCCGGCAGGATCAGGGGCAGGGACAGGAGTGGGGTATCGTCGGACATCGGGAACCTTCTGGCCAGAGGACTGGCCGCGGAGGATTGGGCGCGATGGTGAACGGATCGGTAAGGCGGCGTGCGGCGGGCCGGGATGTGGCGCTTTGGGATGGCGGTTTGTCATTGCCGGAGCGGAGGGTTAGCATGGCCGCACGCGATACAGCAGAAGGGGATGGTTTCAGTGGTGCGGCATGTTCTGGTGACAGGTGGGGCAGGGTATATCGGGGCCCATGCCTGCAAGGCGCTGGCGCGCGCGGGCTATGTGCCGGTCTGTTTCGACAATCTGTCCACGGGTTGGGAGGCGGCGGTGAAGTTCGGCCCCTTGGTGAAGGGCGATCTGATGGACCGCGCCAGCATCGACGCCGCGCTGCGGGAGTGGCGGCCGGTGGCGGTGATGCATTTCGCGGCGCTGTCGCTGGTGGGTGAATCGATGGCCGATCCGGGGCGCTATTGGCGGGTGAATGTGGGGGGCGCGCTGAACCTGATCGAGGCCTGTGTGGCGGCGGGGGTTGAGAAGTTCGTCTTTTCCTCCACATGCGCGACTTATGGCGATCAGGACGGGGTCGTGCTGGACGAGGATACGCCGCAGCGCCCGATCAATGCCTATGGCGCGTCGAAACTGGCCATCGAGCAGATGCTGGGGAATTTCGGGGCGAGCCATGGGCTGCAATCGGTGATCTTCCGCTATTTCAACGTGGCGGGGGCCGATCCCGAGGGGGAGGTGGGCGAGCGTCATGAGCCGGAGACGCATCTTATCCCCTTGATGCTGGATGCGGTGGAGGGCAGGCGTGGGGCGCTGACGGTGTTCGGATCGGATTATCCGACGGCGGATGGCACCTGCGTGCGCGATTATGTCCATGTCACCGATCTGGCCGATGCCCATGTGCGGGGCCTGCGCTGGCTGGAGGGCGGCAAGGGGAGCCGGGTCTTCTGTCTGGGGACCGGGACGGGCTATTCGGTGCGGGCGGTGATCGACCATGCCCGGGTGGTGACGAACCGCGCGGTGCCCATCGTAGAGGGCGCGCGGCGCGCGGGCGACGCGGCGGCGCTGGTCTGTGGGTCGGATCGCGCGCGGGACGAGCTGGGCTGGGCGCCGGAGCGGGGCCTTGATGCGATGATCCGCGATGCCTGGCGCTGGTCGCAAGGGGCCGGGTTCTGAGGCTGGTGCCGGGGGGGTGACCCCCTCCCCGACCCTCCCCCTGAAGAAGGGGGAGGGAAGCGTGTCTCCTGCGGGTGCGGCACGGGGTGGCGGACCCCGGGGGTTTGCCACCCCCGGACCCCCGGCGGGTATTTTGGCCAAGATGAAGGGCAGGCTTCAGGCGGCGGCTTGCAGCGCCTCGGTCAGGTCATCGGTGGTGAGGGGCATCGGATTTCCCTTCATCGACGAGGAGCTGAGGGCCGCCTCGGCAACAGCGGCGTGCAGTTCGGCGGGCAGCCCTTGGGTGGTCAGGCCCGGCAGGCCTGCGCGTTTCGCCCAAAGCGCGAGGGTCGCGGGGGCATCCGCCGGGGCGCCGCCGAGGGCGGACGCGATGTGGCCGAAGACCTGATCGAGGCGTCGGGCGGCATCGCCGGTAGCCTTTGCCCGGTTCAGGCGCAGGATGGGGGCCAGAAGCGCGCCGCAGATCGCGCCATGCGGGGCGGGGGTGAGGCCGCCGATGACGCCGGCCAGGCCATGCACCGCGCCGAGACCTGCATTGGCAAGCGCGAGGCCGCCGGTGAGCGAGACATAGGCCAGCGCGTCACGGGCCTGCGCATCTTCGGCCTCCATCAGGCGCTTGAGGGCGGTCAGTCCGTGCGGGATGGCGGGGGCGGTGATTGCATCGGTGAAGGGGGTGGCCTTGCAGGAGACGAAGGGTTCGATCACCTGCGTGATCGCGTCGAGGCCGGAGGCCAGCGTGGTGGCGCGGGGGGTGTTGTCGGTGAGTGCGGGATCGACGATGGCGATGCGGGCGAGCATGCGGTCATCGCGCAGGCTGACCTTCCTGCCGTGGTCTGGAAGGCCGATGACGGCGTTCTTTGTCGCCTCGGCCCCGGTGCCTGCGGTGGTGGGCAGAGCGATGAAGGGCAGCGGCGGGGCGGCGAGGGGGAGGCCTTTGCCAACGACTTCCAGATGGTCGAGCGGGTGGGTGGGGGCGGGGATGAGGGCGGCGAGCGCCTTGCCGAGGTCGAGCGCCGCGCCGCCGCCGAGGGCCGCGACCCATGAGGGTGCAAAGGGGCGGGATCGGGCGAGGGCCGCTTCCAGCATCGGCAGGGTAGGCTCGGCCGGGCAGGGGAGGGCGAGGGTTTCGGCACCGGCCGCGCGAAGGGCGTCGAGGAGCCATGCCGCCCGCGCGGCGGAGGCGCCGTGGATGACCAGACCGCGGGGGCCGAAGGGGGTGAGGAGGGCGGGGGCCTTCTGCGCCTCGCCCCGACCGAAGAGGATGCGCTGGGGCATGGCGATGGCGAAGGGGGGCATGCGGTTCCTCCGGTTTCTTTTGGGATATCCACCCCATCCCTGATCCTGCCCCAGATATTGGAGGAAGGGGATGGGGGCGGCGGGGATAGTGACTTTGGTCGCGCGAGCGGGGCTTCTCCCTCCCCCGTGGGCGGGGGAGGGTTGGGGAGGGGGTCACACGGTCATGGTGGCGGCGACGGCGCGACCCCAGCGGGCGTATTTCGCGCTGCGGGTGCGGTCGTCCATCATGGGGGTGAAGCGGCGGTCCAGTGCCCAGGATTTCTGGAAGCTCTCCGGATCGGGGAAGAGCCCCGCCTTCAGGCCCGCAAGATAGGCCGCGCCGAGGGCGGTGGTTTCGGTCACCACAGGGCGATCCACGGGGGCGCCGAGGATATCGGCGAGGAATTGCATGGCCCAGTTGCTGGCCGTCATCCCGCCATCCACGCGCAGGATGCCATCGGCGGCGGCGCCCCAGTCGGAGCGCATCGCCTCCAAGAGGTCGCGGGTCTGGTAGCCAACGCTTTCCAGCGCGGCCTTGGCCAGTTCGGCGGGGCCGGAATTGCGGGTGAGGCCATAGACCGCGCCGCGGCAATCGGGCCGCCAATAGGGCGCACCAAGGCCGGTGAAGGCGGGAACGAGGACCACGTCCTGCGAGGGATCGGCGGCATCGGCCAGCGGCTGGGTTTCCTTTGCCTCGCGGATGATCTTGAGCCCGTCGCGCAACCATTGGACCACGGCGCCCGCGATGAAGATGGAACCTTCGAGGGCATAGGTCGTGCGCCCGTCGAGGCGGTAGGCGATGGTGGTCAGCAGGCGGTTCTTCGAGGGCACCATGTCCGCCCCTGTGTTGAGCAGCGCAAAGCAGCCCGTGCCATAGGTGGATTTCATCATGCCGGGCGCAAAGCAGGCCTGACCTACGGTTGCGGCCTGCTGGTCGCCCGCCACGCCGAGGATGGGGATGGGGCGGCCGAAAAGATCGGGGCGGGTGGTGCCGTAATCGGCGGCGCAGTCCCTGACCTCGGGCAGGAGCGACATCGGGATATCGAGAAGGGCGCAGATGTCGGCGTCCCATTCGCCCTTGGCGATGTTGTAGATGAGGGTGCGGGCGGCGTTGGTGGCGTCGGTGGCGTGGACGCGGCCGCCCGTGAGTTTCCAGATGAGGAAGGTGTCAACCGTGCCGAAGGCCAGTTCGCCGCGCGCGGCGCGGGCGCGGGCGCCGGGGACATGGTCGAGCAGCCATTTGATCTTGGTGCCCGAGAAATAGGGATCAAGCAGCAGGCCCGTCCGGGAGGTGATCATCGGCTCGTGGCCTTCGCCCTTGAGCCCGGCGCAGATGTCGGCGGTGCGGCGGTCCTGCCAGACGATGGCGCGGTGGATGGGTTCGCCCGTGGCGCGGTCCCAGATCAGGGTGGTTTCGCGCTGGTTGGTGATGCCGATGGCCGCGATGCTGTCGGCACCGATCCCGGCCCTTTCGATGGCGGCGCGGGCGGTGCCGGCGACGGTGGACCAGAGATCGGAGGGATCATGCTCTACCCAGCCGGAGGCGGGGTAGTGCTGGGGAAATTCCTCTTGCGCGACGGCCCGCACCTTGAGGGCGGCGTCGAAGATGATGGCGCGAGAGGACGTGGTGCCCTGGTCGATGGCGAGGATATGGGTCATGTCTGCCCCTGTTCGTTTCTTCTTGCTGGTGAAGACACTCATCCAAGCGCAAGCCATGGCGCGGGCGGGAAGGCTGTCCCGCGGGGGTGTCTCGACAAGGAAGAAGCGGGCGGGCGCCCTTGGGACGCCCGCCCTTTTGGCCTTAGCCTTGCTGCCAGGACTTGATCAGCTCGTCATAGGAGATCGTCTCGCCCGCGGGCTTTTCGTTCTCCAGCTTGCCGACGGGCGCACCGGGTTCGTCGATCCAGACCTGCGGATCCTGCGGCTCGTTCAGTTTCGGGCCGATATCGCCCTGAACGCCTGCGCGCTCCAGACGTTCCAGCACCTTTTCCTGCTCTTCACACAGGGCATCGAGCGCCTCTTGCGGGGTTTTGGCCCCCGACATGGCGTCGCCGATGTTCTGCCACCACAGCTGCGCCAGCTTCGGATAGTCCGGCACGTTGGTGCCGGTGGGCGACCACTGGACGCGGGCGGGCGAGCGGTAGAACTCGACCAGACCGCCCAACTTGGGCGCACGTTCGGTGAAGCTTTCGTGCTGGATCGTCGATTCGCGGATGAAGGTCAGGCCGACATGCGACTTCTTAACATCCACGGTCTTGGAGGTGACGAACTGCGCATAGAGCCATGCGGCCTGTGCGCGGTCCACCGGGGTGGATTCCATCAGCGTCCAGGACCCGGCGTCCTGATAGCCGACCTTCATGCCCTCTTGCCAGTAGGCGCCGTGCGGCGAGGGGGCCATGCGCCACTTGGGCGTGCCGTCCTCGTTCATCACGGGCAGGCCTTCCTTGACCATGTCGGCGGTGAAGGCGGTGTACCAGAACATCTGCTGGGCGATGTTGCCTTGGGCAGGAACGGGGCCCGCTTCGCCAAAGGTCATGCCCTGTGCTTCCGGGGGCGTGAACTTTTGCAGCCATTCGATGGCCTTGGTCACAGCGTAGACGGCGGCGGCGTCGTTCGTGGCACCGCCACGGGCAACGCAGGAGCCGACGGGCTGCGAGTTTTCGTTCACGCGGATGCCCCATTCATCGACCGGCAGGCCGTTGGGTTCGCCCACGTCGCCCATGCCGGCCATGGACATCCAGGCGTCGGTGTAGCGCCAGCCGAGCGAGGGGTCCTTCTTGCCGTAATCCATGTTGCCATAGACGCCGGTCGCCGGGCCACCCGCATAGGACATGTCGCGGCCGGTGAAGAATTCGGCGATGTCTTCGTACGCCGACCAGTTCAGCGGAACGCCGAGATCGTAGCCATACTTGGCCTTGAAGTCGTCCTTGGTCTTTTGGTCGTTGAACCAGTCGTAGCGGAACCAGTAGAGGTTCGCGAACTGCTGGTCGGGCAGCTGGTAGACCTTGCCATCCGGGCCGGTGGTGAACTTCAGGCCGATGAAATCGGCCATGTCGAGGTTCGGGTTGGTGACGGCCGCGCCTTCGCCGGCCATCCAGTCGGTCAGGTTGCGGGCCTGCTGATAGCGCCAGTGGGTGCCGATCAGGTCCGAGTCGTTGATGTAGGCGTCATAGATGTTCTCGCCCGACTGCATCTGCGTTTGCAGCTTTTCCACCACGTCGCCTTCGCCGATCAGGTCGTGCGTCACCTTGATGCCGGTGATGGCGGTGAAGGCCGGGGCGAGGACTTTGGATTCGTATTCATGGGTGGTGATGGTTTCCGACACCACCTTGATTTCCATCCCGGCGAAGGGGGCGGCGGCGTCGATGAACCACTGCATCTCGGCTTCCTGATCCGCGCGGGACAGGGTGGAGAGATCGCCGATTTCAGCGTCGAGGAAGGCCTTTGCGGCCTCCATGTCGGCCCAGGCGGGGGCCGAGCCCATGGCGATCAGCGCAAGCGCCATCGCGGTTGCCGTGTGTCTGAGTCTCATTACTTTCCTCCCAGAATGTGAGACGTGCCGTCTTTCGTTCTGCCGGGGGGGAAGGGTCGCATCCGGCCCCCCCGGCGCTGTCATGCCTTGGATCACACCCAGCGGAACACCGCTGCCGCATAGATCAGGCAAAGGATCAGCGCGCCCCAGAGGGGAGCACCGAAGAAGAAGAGCCAGCCCAGGCAAATGAAGGCCGAACCCAAGAGCGATATGAAAAGCCGGTCGCCGCGCGTCGTTTCGATGCGCAGGATGCCGCGACGGGGCGTTTCGGGATAGCGGATCGCCAGCAGCGTGAAGAGGATGAGCAGGCTGCCGATCACGAAGAAGAACAGCGCCACCGGGAAGGTCCATGCCATCCAGCCGCCGGGGACCATGGGGGCGAACCAGTCGATCCCCTCTTCCGTGCGCGGTGTGGCGGCGATCAGCGCCGCGAGGATGGCGGCGAGGATGCCTGCGGTGATGAGGTAGATGGTGTTCCAGCGGGAGGCGGTCATCACACCCTTCCCAGGGCGAAGCCCTTGGCGATGTAGTTGCGGACGAAATAGATCACCAGCGCGCCGGGGATGATGGTGAGGACGCCCGCGGCGGCGAGCACGCCCCAATCCATGCCCGAGGCAGAGACGGTTCGGGTCATTGTGGCAGCGATGGGCTTGGCGTTCACCGATGTGAGCGTGCGCGAGAGCAGCAGTTCCACCCATGAGAACATGAAGCAGAAGAAGGCCGCGACGCCGATTCCGCTGGCGATCAGGGGCATGAAGATCTTGATGAAGAAATGCCCAAAGCTGTAGCCGTCGATATAGGCGGTCTCGTCAATTTCCTTGGGCACGCCGCGCATGAAGCCCTCAAGAATCCAGACCGCGAGGGGGACGTTGAAGAGGCAATGCGCCAAGGCCACGGCGATGTGGGTGTCGAAAAGCCCGACTGACGAATAGAGTTGGAAGAAGGGCAGCGCGAAGACGGCAGGCGGGGCCATGCGGTTCGTGAGCAGCCAGAAGAACAGGTGTTTGTCGCCCATGAAGCTGTAGCGCGAGAAGGCATAGGCGGCGGGCAGGGCCACGGTGATGGAGATGACCGTGTTCATCACCACATAGATGATCGAATTCACATAGCCCATATACCACGACGGATCGGTCAGGATCACCGCATAGTTCCGCAGGGTGAATTCGTGCGGGAAAAGGGTGAAGGTCGATGTGATCTCGGTATTGGTCTTGAAGCTCATGTTCACGAGCCAATAGATCGGGATCAGCAGGAACAAGAGGTAAAGCGTCATCACAAGGGCGGAGCCGCGCAGGCGCATGTTACTTGCCCTCCTCTTTGTCGAGATTGGTCATCACCGTGTAGAAGACCCACGACACCAGCAGGATCACAAGGAAATACATGATCGAGAAGGCGGCGGCGGGGCCGAGGTCGAACTGACCGATGGCCATCTTCACAAGGTCGATGGACAGGAAGGTGGTGGAGTTGCCCGGTCCGCCGCCGGTGACGACGAAGGGTTCGGTGTAGATCATGAAGCTGTCCATGAAGCGTAGAAGGACCGCGATCAGCAGGACGCCCGCCATCTTGGGCAGTTCGATGTAGCGAAACACAGCCCAGCGCGAGGCCTGATCGACGCGGGCGGCTTGATAATAGGCCTGCGGGATGGATTGCAGGCCAGCATAGCACAGAAGCGCCACCAGCGATGTCCAGTGCCAGACATCCATGACGATGACCGTGATCCAGGCATCAAGCGGATCGTTGGTGTAGTTGTAGTCGATCCCAAACTCGGCGAGGTAATGGCCAAGAAGGCCGATATCCACGCGCCCGAAGATCTGCCAGATGGTGCCCACGACGTTGAAGGGGATCAGGAGCGGCAGCGCCATCAGCACAAGGGAGACCGATGCCCAGAAGCCCTTTTTCGGCATGTTGAGCGCGATGTAGATGCCCAAGGGCACCTCGATCGCGAGGATGATGGCAGAGAAGAGGATCTGACGACCGAGCGCCTCGTGCAGGCGGTCGGAGGTGACCATCTCTTCGAACCATTCCATCCCGGCCCAGAAGAATTCGTTGTTCCCGAAGGTGTCGTTCAGCGAATAGTTGACCACCGTCATCAGCGGGATCACCGCCGAGAAGGCCACGATCACGAGGACGGGCAGGACGAGGAACCAGGCCTTGTTGTTCTGGGTCTTTTCCATCAGACGGCCCCCCCGGCGGGCGCGACGCGCCAGTCGTCGGCATAGACATTGATGCGTTCGGGCGTGAAGCGGACATGGGTCAGGCTGGCGCCTACAGCCATGCCTTCGGGCGCGATGACATTGACGGGCGTGCCCGCGACCTCGCCCCGGATGATGCGGTGGCGGCCCACGTCTTCCACCCGGCGGATGGTGATGGGCAGGCCGTCGCCTTCGGTCAGGACGGCATATTCCGGGCGGATGCCGATCTGGGTGCGGCCCGTGATTGGCCCGTAGGCCGCACCCAGCGGGACGGCGGCGCCTTGCAGATGCGCGGTGCTGCCCCGGATTTCTGCCGGAAGGATGTTCATCCCCGGGGATCCGATGAAATAGCCCACGAAGGTATGGGCGGGGGTTTCGAACAGGTCTTCGGGCGTGCCCATCTGGACCACACGGCCGTCATACATGACCACGACCTTGTCGGCGAAGGTCAGCGCCTCGGTCTGGTCATGGGTGACGTAGATCATCGTATGGCCAAACTCGCGGTGCAGCTGTTTCAGCTGGGTCCGCAATTCCCACTTCATATGCGGGTCGATCACGGTGAGCGGTTCGTCGAAGAGGATGGCATTCACATCCTCGCGCACCATGCCGCGGCCAAGGGAGATCTTCTGCTTGGCATCGGCCGTCAGGCCGCGCGCCTTGCGGTCAAGGATGTGGTCCATCCCGATCATGGTGGCGATCTGGGACACGCGCGCCTTGATATAGGCCGCGTCCATGCCCCGGTTGCGCAAGGGGAAGGCGAGGTTGTCGCGCACCGTCATCGTGTCGTAGACGACCGGGAACTGGAAAACCTGCGCGATGTTGCGTTCGGCGGTTTCGGCATCGGTCACATCACGATCCCCGAACAGCACGCGGCCCTGGCTGGGCTTGAGCAGACCGGAGATGATGTTGAGAAGCGTGGTCTTGCCGCAGCCGGACGATCCCAGAAGCGCATAGGCGCCCCCGTCCTGCCAGACATGATCCATCTGTTTCAGGGCGAAGTCATGGTCGCCGCGCGGGTTGGCGTGGTAGCTGTGGGCAAGGTTCTTGAGCGTGATCTGGGACATGGTTCAGGCCGCCGCCGCATAGGCCGCGGGCGCAGCAAGGCGCCCGTCGGCATCAAAGATGTAGACATGGGCGGGGTCGAGCCAGACGCTGACCTCGGTCCCCGGCTGCAGGTCATGCACGCCATGGACAAGGCCCACCCAGCGGTCGCCGCCATGGGCGAGGTGCAGGAAGGTTTCCGATCCCGTGATCTCGGACACGCCGAGCGTGCAGCGGAAGGCAACGGCGCCCCCGGCATGGCTGTGCAGGTGCAGGTGGTTTGCGCGGAACCCGGCGGTGTAGACACCATCCGGCAGGGCGGCAAGGGCGCCATCCGCCGGGACGGTCGCCTCGCCCCCGAAATTGATGCGCTGGCCCTGTTTGGTGCAGGCGACGAAGTTCATCGGCGGATCGCTGAAGACCCGCGCCGTGGTGGCGTCGGCCGGCTGGCGATAGACCTGCGGTGTGGGGCCGAATTGGGTGACGCGGCCCTCCCACAGCGTGGCGGTGTTGCCGCCCAGAAGCAGCGCCTCTTCGGGTTCGGTGGTGGCATAGACGAAGATCGCGCCGGATTCTTCGAAGATGCGGGGGATTTCGGCGCGCAGTTCCTCGCGCAGTTTGTAGTCGAGGTTGGCCAGCGGTTCATCGAGCAGGACGAGGCCCGCCCCTTTCACCAGTGCGCGGGCCAGCGCGCAGCGCTGCTGCTGGCCACCCGAAAGCTCCAGCGGTTTGCGGTCGAGCATGGGGGTGAGTTTCAGCATCTCCGCCGTTTCGCGCACGGCGCGGTCGATCGCGGCGCGGTCCTTGCCCATCAGGCGCAGGGGCGAGGCGATGTTTTCATAGACCGTCAGGCCGGGGTAGTTGATGAACTGCTGATAGACCATGGCGACCTTGCGATCCTGCACGCGGACGCCCGTCACATCCTGCCCGTGCCACATCAGGCGGCCGGTGCTGGGCGCGTCGAGCCCCGCCATCAGACGCATGAGCGAGGTCTTGCCCGAAAGCGTGGGGCCCAGAAGGACGTTCATCGTCCCCTTTTCCAGCGTCAGCGTCGTGGGGTGGATGTGCATCTGCCCCTTCACGACACGGCTGACGGCTTGCAGTTCCAGAGCCATCTATCCCCCTCATTCCGCCGCGGGGCTGATCGCCCCGTGGTTGGCCACGCTTGCCATGAAGGCATCCAACGCAGCGATCTGTTCCGCGGTCATCCGCAGGCCAAGCTTGGTGCGCCGCCAGACGATATCGGCGGCGGCGCGGGCAAATTCATGGGTCATGAGCCAGCGCACCTCGGCCTCGGTCAGGGTGGCGCCGAAATCGCGGCCCAGATCGGCGGCGCTGCGGGCCGCACCCAGCATGGTCTCGGCTTCGGAGCCATAGGCGCGGATCAGGCGCGCGGCCCAGTAATCGGTGAGGAACGGGAAACGCGCCCGCAGCGCGGCGGTCAGCGCGGCCACCCCGTCATGCGGGAAATCCCCGCCGGGCAGGGCGACGCGGGCCGTCCATGGCCCGGTGGCCTGCGGGAAGAAGGGGGTCAGCTTTTCAAGCGCGGATTCGGCAAGGCGGCGGTAGGTGGTGATCTTGCCCCCGAACACGTTCAAGAGCGGCGCACCGTTTTCGTCCAGCGACAGCACATAATCCCGCGTGGCCGCCGTGGCCGACTTGGCCCCGTCATTGTAAAGGGGCCGCACGCCGGAATAGGCCCAGACGACATCTGCCACCGTCACCGGCTTGGCGAAGTACTGGCTGGCGAAGTTCAGCAGGTAATCGCGTTCCTCATCGGTGCAGGCGGCATCCTTGGGGGCGCCCTTGTGATCCTTGTCGGTCGTGCCGATCAGGGTGAAATCCTGTTCGTAGGGGATGGCAAATATGATGCGTCCATCCGTGCCCTGGAAGAAATAGCAGCGGTCGTGATCGTAGAGCTTTTTCGTCACGATATGGCTGCCGCGCACGAGACGGACGCCTTCGGACGAATTGATGCGCGCCACGTTGCGGATCACATCCTCGACCCATGGCCCGCCCGCATTCACAAGCGCGCGGGCCTGGAAGGTCTGGCTGCCGTCGGGGCCATCGGTCACGATCTGCCACAGGCCATCCACCCGGCTGGCCGAAACTACGCGGGTTCGGGTCATCACCGTGGCCCCGCGCTGCGCCGCGTCGCGGGCGTTCAGCGAGACGAGCTTGGAATCCTCCACCCAGCAGTCGGAATATTCGTAGGCGTGGCGGAAGCGGGGTTGCAGCGGCTTGCCCGCCGCATCGCGGGTCAGGTCCAGCGTGCGGGTGGCAGGCAGGATCTTGCGCCCCCCCAGCGTGTCATACAGGAACAGCCCCAGCCGGATCAGCCAGGCCGGGCGGCGGCCCTTCATCCACGGCATCAGGCGGGCAAGCAGCCTGCCGGTGGGGGTGTCGCCTTCGAACCGCATGTCGGGGTGATAGGGCAGCACGAAACGCATCGGCCAAGAGATGTGCGGCATGGCGACCAGCAGCGTTTCGCGTTCCTCCAGCGCTTCGCGCACCAGCCGGAACTCGAAGTATTCCAGATAGCGCAGGCCGCCGTGAAACAGTTTGGTCGAGGCCGACGAGGTGGCCTGCGCCAGGTCGCCCTGTTCGGCCAGCACCACAGAAAGCCCGCGGCCTGTGGCATCGCGCGCGATCCCGCAGCCGTTGATGCCGCCGCCAATAATGAAGAGGTCGGCCGCAGCGGGCCCTGTCTTCGTGTTCACGCCAGTCTCCTCCCTAGCGGTTGAGAGGTTGGTACGAATCCTACGCATTGGTCAATCCACTTTTTTCGCTTTTGCGCGATTTAATAAAAAGCGAACATTGGCGCACGGCATGATTGCTGTATGTCCTGATTTCTCAAGGGTTTGTGATTGAATCGCGCAATTTCGCGCTGCGCTGCGGCACGGTTTCCGCGTGCGCGCGCAGAAACTTTTCCGGCTTGATCGCTTTCGCGACCTTCTCGAAACTGCACGGTCATCCGGCGAAGGAAAAGGAACGCGCGATGGCGCTGAGCTTTCGGCAGAGCGAGATTCTGGAGATTGCCCGCGCCGAAGGCCGGGTGGTGGTCGAGGATCTGGCCCAGCGTTTCGACGTCACGCTGCAGACGATCCGGCGCGACCTGACCGAGCTTGCCGATATGGGGCATCTGGACCGGGTGCATGGCGGGGCGGTGCCGCGCACGGGGGTGACGAACCTTGGCTATGAGCAGCGCCGCCAGATGAACGAAGGCGCTAAGGCCGCCATCGCGCGGGCCTGCGCGGCGGCGATCCCCGAGAACTGTTCGCTGATCATGAACCTTGGCACCACGACCGAGGCGGTGGCGCGCGAACTTTTGCACCATCGCAACATCACGGTGGTGACCAACAACATGAATGTGGCCAATACGCTGGCCGCCAATCCCGGGTGTGAGATCATGGTGGCGGGCGGCGCGCTGCGGCGGTCTGATGGCGGGCTGGTGGGCGAGTTGACGACGCAGTTCTTCGAACAGTTTAAGGTGGATTATGCCGTGATCGGCGCCTCGGCGCTGGATCAGGATGGCGACATGCTGGATTTCGATCTTGCCGAGGTGCGGGTGTCCAAAGCGATCATCCGGCAGGCGCGCAAGGTGTTTCTGGTCTGCGACCATTCCAAGCTGGACCGGTCGGCGCCGGCGCGTCTTGCCTCGCTGTCCGAGATCACCATGCTGTTCACTGACCGGCCCCTGCCGCCGGAACTCGCCCGCAAATGCGCCGAATGGGGGACGCGGGTGGTGGTGGCAGAGACGGCACCGCCCCGGCCCTGATCCGGGGGCGCGGGATTAGCCCTGCGCCCCGTCCAACCAGCCCAGTTCGGGGCCGAGCGGGACGATCCCGGACGGGTTGAGCGCCTTGATCGAATAGTACCCCCGCTTGATGTGGCCGATATCCACCGTGCTGGCCATGCCGGGCAGTTGGTAGATACGCTGCGCATAGGCCGACAGATGGGGATAATCGGCCAGACGGCGCAGGTTGCACTTGAAGAGCCCGTGATAGGCGGCATCGAAGCGCACCAGCGTGACGAAGGCGCGGATGTCGGTTTCGGTGAACCGATCCCCGTGAAGCCACGGCCGCCCGTCCGACATGCGGGCCTCCAGCGCGTCAAGCGTGGCAAAGACGTCGTGGAAGGCCTCGTCATAGGCGATCTGGGTGGTGGCAAAGCCCGCGCGGTAGACGCCGTTGTTCAGCGCGGGATAGATCGCGTCGTTCAGGGCGTCGATCTGGGGCGCGAGATCGGCGGGATAAAGGTCCGGCCCCCGGGCCAGCGCGCCGAAGCCTGTGTTGAACATGCGCAGAATATCAGCGCTTTCGTTGTTCACGATGGTGCCTGTCGCCTTGTCCCACAGGACCGGCACGGTCGCGCGCCCGTTCACGCCTGGATCGGCGCGCGTATAGATTTCGTGCATGTAGGTGGCGCCGTTAACGGGATCGGCCCCGGCGGCAAAGCGCCAGCCTTGATCTGTCAGCTCCGGCTCCACGATCGACAGGCTGATCGCGTCCTCCAACCCCTTCAGCTTGCGCGCCATCAGGGTGCGGCTTGCCCAAGGGCAGATCAGCGCGACATAGAGGTGATAGCGCCCCGCCTCGGCGGCAAAGCCGCCCCGGCCCGTCGGCCCCGGCGCGCCATCGGGCGTCACCCAGTTGCGGAAGCTGGACACCTGCCGCACGAAGCCGCCCTTTTCATCCTTGGCCTGAACCGGGTCCCATTTGGCAACCCATGTGCCGTTCACAAGCATCAGCGTTTCTCCGTCACGTCGATCCGGGTGCCCCATGGATCAGAAAGCGCGGTGGCGCCGCCAGTCCGGGCGGTGATGGCGGCGCGGGCGGCAGGATCGGCGCGCAATTCCACCGCCGCCAGCCCGGTCGAGGGGTGGTCGCGGCGCCCCGCGCCCCGGCTGTTCCAGACATTGGCGGCGAAATGGTGGTGATACCCACCCGCGCCGAAGAAGGCCGCGCCGGGGTAATGCGCGGTGATCGCAAAGCCCAGCGTTCCGGCATAGAAGGATTCGGCCTGCGGGACATCGCCCACCTGCAGGTGGACATGCCCTACGACCGTGCCGGCGGGGGCCCCGGTCCAAGGCGCATCTGCGGCGGCGGCCAGATCGTTCAGGTCCAGCGGATCGGTCGTCATGCGGATCGCCCCATCTGCCCCGGTCCAGGACGCGCGCGGGCGGTCGGCATAGACCTCGATCCCGTTGCCTTCGGGATCGGCGAGATAGATCGCCTCGGACACCTTGTGATCCGACATGCCCTGCACGGGCAGGCGCGTCGCCGCCGCATGGTGCAGCCAGCGGCCGAGCGCCGCCCGGTCGGGCAGCAGGAAGGCGGTGTGGAACAGCCCCGCTTCGCGCGGCCCGCGGGGACGCGCCGCCGGATCGGCGATCAGCGTGACCAGCGCCGCGTGATCCGTGCCGAGCGTCACCTCGGTGCCGTCGGAGGCCAGCACCGACAGGCCCAGCGCACGGGTGTAGAAATCGGTCAGCCCGGGCAGATCATGCACGGTCAGGCTGACGCGCCCGATTTCCATGGGGGCGGTGGCGGTGCTCATCGCGGGTCTCCTGATGATCGCGGCGGATAGCGGGGAGTATGGCCGCGACCGGCCTGCAATACAAAGCGCGCCGCCGCACAGGGTCTGTGCTGGTGGGGCTTGTTCCGGGGGATGGCCCGCCTGCGGTGCAGGCAGGGCAGGGGTGGGGGATCAGACCGGGCCGGGGAAGAAGCGGGGCAGGCGGCTGTCAAGCGCGCGCGCCATGTCCTGCAGGCGCAGGTCGGCGGCGGCCTCTGTCTCGCCCCGCGCGATGGGGGTGACAAGGCGCACCAACCCGCCATCCTTGCGGCCGTGAACGAAACTGTCCCAGAACAGCCAGAGCTTCGATCCGAAATCCCACGCCACCTGCCGCCCGTTCTGCACGAAATAGTAGTAGACAAGCAGGCGATCCTCACCCCGCTGAATGACGGCGCGGTTGATGGGGAAGGGTTTCTGAATACCGAGGTCCGGCCCGATGTCGCGCCGGATGAAGGAGGCGAATTCCCAGCCGGAGTTCGGTAGGCAAATCTCTGGCGAATGGGCGCCGCTGACCGTCTGGTCGCGGAACCACGCGGCAAACACCTCCACCTCTTCTCCGGCCGCGTTGCGATAGTTGCGAAGGCTGTAATCCTGCGCGTTGAGCGCCCTAGCCACCGCCGGATCCAGGTAGATCGGCGCCTCGCCTGACCAGTTGCCGATATGGGTCGGGAAAGACGCCAGTTCCGCCCGTGGCGGCTCCACCGTGCGGATCGTTGGGAAGGTTTGCCACAGGATCGCTGCGCCCATCGTCAGGATGGCCATCCCTGCCAGCGCGCGCGACGGCTCGATCAACTGGATGCGCCGGGCCTGCGCAGCCAGGCCCGAGAAATCCAGATCCAGCGCATCGACCAACCCCATCTTGTCTGGGCGGAACATCAAAAGTAGTCGGGCCAGTCCGAACAACATCAGCACGGACAGAACAAAGATCACCCAGCCTTCGAAGAAATGCGAAAAGCCCTCCAGATGCGCGGGTCCCTGATACTGCACGATCATTCCGGCAATCGCGATCCGCGCCGAATTCATCACCACCGCAATCGGGGCGGCAGAGAGCAGCAAGATACCTTTCGTCACCAGCGACCCATGGAAAAGAATCGCGAAGATGTAGGAGAAGCTCAGGATCGGGAACAGATAGCGAAGGCCGGAGCAGGCCTCGGCCACATGCAGTTTGATGACGCCCAGGTCGATGATGTAGCCGTCCAAGAAGACCGGCACGTTCATCAGTCGTAGCAGCCAGACCCCCAGTTCCGCCGAGATCAGCTGCAACGTGATCGACACCTGATAGTAGATCGTCGTTGGTAGCGGCATCATGAAGAACAGGTGAAGGATCGGCGGCCAGAAGCGCCGCCCCTGCTGCCAGCCGAAACAGATGAGCAGGATCGCGCCAAACCATAGGATCATCGCCGCCGCCGTCACCATCGGCGTTTCAACCATCTGCCCCGCCAGCCCAAGCGCGATCGACAACCCCATCAGCGCCACGCCCGGCTGGCGGTTCAATGGGCCGCTCATGACCGGTTCGGTCTTCAACTGGCGCAAGAACAAAAGGCCCGACAAGACCGGGATCAGCGGCCCATGGCTATACTCTGGCGTCTGCCAGACCGTGATCAGAAGCAGTATGCCTGGCCAGAACAACATCACCGCACCGAGCAAGGCCACTGCCAGCCAGACCAGCCCCATAGCTGGAACCCGGAGACGTGCGAAAAGCGGAGGGGTGCCGTCCGAGCTGTGCATTATTCTGTCGCGCTTGATTAATTTGATTTAATTTGACGATACTACAGGCCACAAGGGGGGGGAAGCAAACAGGTTGGGGTCATGCCCCGGCCATGGAAGACCTTTGAAAGGGGCGAGTGGGCGGATGGGTAGCATCCTTGATATCTACACGGGATACTTCGGTCTCAGCGCCCGGCCCTTTGCCATCGCGCCCGATCCTGACATGCTGTACTGGTCGAATGCGCATCGTCGGGCCTATTCGCTTATGGAATATGCCATCGTCACGCGTGCGCCGATCACGCTGGTGACGGGCGAGGTGGGATCCGGCAAGACGCTGCTGGTGCAGCATTTGTTGCGCAATGTGGGCGATGACGTGGTCTTCGGGCTGGTCAGCCAGGTGCGCGGCAAGGCCGAGGATGTGCTGCCGTGGGTGCTTTTGGCGCTGGGCGAGCCGGCCGAGCCGGAAGATACGATGGTGGATCTCTTCTCGCGCTTCGAAGAGCGGTTGATCCGGGAATATGCCGCAGGCCGCAGGGTGGTGCTGGTCTTTGACGAGGCGCAGAACCTGTCGGATACGGCGCTGGAACAGATTCGCACCCTGACCAATATGAACACCGGCACGGACGAACTGCTGCAGGTGTTCCTTGTCGGCCATTCCAGCCTGAAGGAACGAATCGTCGGCACCATCCTGCAACCTCTGGCGCAGAGGATCGGGGCGGCCTGCCACCTGCCTGCGATGGATGCCGAAACGACGGGCGAGTATGTGCGCCACAGGCTGCGCTCGGTGGGCGGAAACGACGACATCTTTACCGATGATGCCGTGGATCTGGTGCATGAACATTCCGGCGGGCTGGCACGGCTGGTGAACCAGTTGTGCGATTTTTCGATGGTCTATGCCTTCAGCAAGGGCAACCCGCAGGTGGACGACCTGACCGTGATGCAGGTCATCAATGATGGCGTGTTCTTCGCCGGTCAGGCCCTGCTGCCCCCGGCGGCGCGGGAAGAGGTGATGCATATCCCCGTGTTCCGTTCGCGCGCGACACCGCAGGACTGACCGATGCGGCGCGCGGTTCGGGCAGGGCCGCCGTGCGGGCCTTTGGCATGGCTGTCAGCATGACTGAGGGGATAGCTGAGGGCATATCTGAGGGCAGGACTGGGGGCAGGATGCATGTCCTGATCACCGTGAATGCGGCTTGGAACATCTGGAACTTTCGCCGTTCGCTGGTGGCCACGCTGATCGCGGCAGGGCATCGCGTCACCGTTCTAGCCCCACCGGATGGGACGGTGGCCGAACTGGAACGCTCCGGATGCCGGTTCCTTCCCCTTGAGATGGACGTGCGCGGGTTGAACCCCCTGTCCGATCTTGCGCTGATGCGGCGGTTCCGCGCGATCTTTCGGCAGGAAAAGCCGGATGTCGTGTTGGGCTTCACAATTAAGAACAACATCTTCGGCGCCATGGCGGCGCGCTCCGTGGGCGTGCCTTTCATCCCCAACGTGACCGGGCTTGGCACCGCCTTCCTGTCCGGCGGCCTGTTGCAGCGGGTGGCCGAGGCGCTGTACCGCCGGGCGTTCGGCGGGGTGCCGGTGGTGTTCTTCCAGAATGACGAGGATCGTGACCTGTTCGTCGGGCGCGGTCTGGTGCGGTCGGGGCAGGCGCAGGTGTTGCCGGGATCAGGGATCGACCTTGACCGGTTCCAGTTCGCGCCGATGCCGCAGAACGGGATCGGGTCGCCCGTCTTTCTGATGGTGGCGCGGCTCTTGCGGGACAAGGGTGTTCTGGAATTCGTCGAGGCCGCCCGTCGCATCCGGGCCGAGCGGCCAATGGTGCGGTTTCAGCTTCTGGGTCCGGCGGGCGCCGAGAACCGCAGCGCCATTCCCGTGGATGATGTGCAGGCTTGGGTTGCCGAAGGCTGTGTCGAATATCTGGGCACCAAGGAGGATGTCCGCCCTTACCTGCGCGCCGCCGATTGCGTGGTCCTGCCCTCGTACCGCGAGGGTGCGCCGCGCACCCTGATTGAAGCGTCGGCCCTCGGGCGCCCGGTGATTGCCACGGATGTGCCGGGGTGCCGGGCCGTGGTGGAGGAGGGCGTGACGGGCTTTCTCTGCGCGGTGCGCAGCGCCGAAAGCCTGACGGATGCGATGCGGCGCTACCTCGACCTGTCCGATGCCGCGCGCGCCGGGATGGGGGCAGCGGCGCGGCGCAAGATGGAACGGGACTATGACGAGGCGCATGTCCTGCGCGCCTATATGGCGGCGATCCGGCTCGTGACCGGGCAGGGATAGGGCAGGGATAGGCCAGTCATGGATACGGCGCTGTTCCTGTTGGGAAAGCTGGTCGGGCTGATCTTGCGGGCCGAGACATGGCTTGTCCTGCTGGCGCTGCTGGTGGTTGTGGCGCAGGCGCGGGGGCGGGCGCGCCTTGGCCTTTGGGCGGGTTGCGCCCTTCTGGCTTTGCTCGTCGGCCTGACGGTGCTGCCCGTCGGCGCGCTGTTGCTGCGCCCGCTGGAGGCCGCTTATCCCGCCGAACCGCCGCTGACCGATGTGGCGGGGATCATCGTTCTGGGCGGGTCGGAGGATGTGCAGGCCAGCCGCGCGTGGGGCGGGGTGCAACTGCGGGCGTCGGGCGAACGTCTGGCGGCGGGGGCGGAACTGGCGCGGCGCTTTCCCCGGGCGCGTGTGCTTTTGCTGGGTGGCGGGGGCGCGCTGCGCGATCTGGGGGGGCCAATGGTCAGCGAGGCCTCGGTGGGGGCCGAATTCCTGCGCAGGCAGGGCGTGGCCGAGGCGCGCCTGACGCTGGAGGAACGGTCGCGCAACACCGCCGAGAACGCGGCGCGCGGTCTGGCAGAGGTCGCAGCCCGCGAGGGCGAGGTCTGGGTGCTGGTTACCAGCGCCTATCACATGCCACGGGCGATGCGTAGCTTCGCCGCGGCCGGGTGGCCCGACGTGGTGGCCTATCCGGTGGATTTCCGCAGCCTGCCCTTCGGCGCGGGCCTTGGTTGGAACCTGCCCGAAAACATGGACGCGCTGAACATCGCCCTGCGGGAATGGGTGGGCGGCGCCGCCTATCGCCTGACAGGCCGCTGACCCGCGGCGCGGGGCCCCTGCGCCAGCCATGGCTGCCCGGAAATGCGACACCAATCAGGATGTTGCCCCTGTGAGGGCGCGTTCGGGCCACGCCGTCGGGATGTCCCGGAAAGGTCTTTTAACTGTCGTTAATGAACACTAAGGTCTGCCGGAAAACGGCCCGGACCGGGCCGGCACGGGTGACGACAGAGGTATGCGGGTGGCAGAACAGGTGAAGGCAGACGGACGGCGGGTGTTGATCACCGGGACGGCCGGTTTCATCGGGTTCCATCTGGCGCGCCTGCTGCTGGACGAAGGGTTCCGCGTGCATGGCTATGACGGGATGACCGATTACTATGACGTGCGCCTGAAGCAGCGCCGTCATGCCATGCTGCTGCAACATCCTGGTTTTTCCGCCGATGAGGCCTTGCTGGAGGATCAGGCGCGCTTTGACGCGGTGGCCGATGCATTTCGGCCGGATGTGATCGTCCACCTCGCCGCGCAGGCGGGCGTGCGCTACAGCCTTGAAAACCCGCGTGCCTATCTGGATGCCAATGTCATCGGCACCTTCAACGTGATGGAGGCGGCGCGGCGGCTGCAGGTCACGCATCTGCTGATGGCTTCCACCTCGTCGGTCTATGGCGCGAACGAGGACATGCCCTTTGCCGAGACGGACAAGGCCGACACCCAGCTGACGATCTATGCCGCGACGAAGAAGGCGACGGAAAGCATGGGCCATGCCTATGCCCATCTGTGGCACCTGCCCACGACGATGTTCCGCTTCTTCACCGTCTATGGCCCGTGGGGGCGGCCTGATCTGGCGCTGTTCAAGTTCGTGGATGCGATCCTCGAGGGGCGGCCGATCGACATCTACAACCACGGCGACATGTATCGCGATTTCACCTATGTCGATGATCTGGTGCGCGCGATCCGCCTGCTGATCGACGCAGTGCCGGTGCGGCCCGAGACGCCCGATGCGGTGGCTGCGGGCGACAGCCTGTCGCCGGTCGCGCCCTATCGGGTGGTCAATATCGGCAATTCCGACAAGGTCCGCCTGCTGGATTTCGTCGATGCGATCGAGGAGTGCCTCGGGCAGAAGGCGATCCGCAATTACATGCCCATGCAGATGGGCGATGTTCCCGCCACATGGGCCGACGCCACGCTTCTGCAGCGTCTGACGGGATACCGCCCGCAGACCGATTTCCGCGACGGCATCGCCCGCTTCGTCGGCTGGTTCCGGGAGTATTACGGGAAATGACCGCCCCTATCGCCATCATCGGGCTGGGTTATGTGGGCCTGCCGCTTGCGGTGGAGTTCGGCAAGCACCGCCCCGTCATCGGGTTTGACATCAACGCGGCCCGGATCGCGGCGCTGCGGGCCGGGCAGGATCACACGCGCGAGGTGGAGGCAGAGGAGCTCGCCGCCGCCCTGCACCTGACCTTCAGCGCGGATCCAGAGGCGCTGCGGGCGGCCACCACCTTCATCGTCACCGTTCCCACCCCGATCGACAGCCACAAGCGCCCCGATCTGACACCGCTTCTGCGCGCGTCGGAAACCGTGGGGCGTGCCCTGAAACCCGGCGATCTGGTGATCTACGAATCCACCGTCTATCCCGGCGCGACGGAAGAGGATTGCGTCCCCGTGCTGGAGCGCATGTCGGGCCTGCGCTTCAACGTGGATTTCCATTGCGGCTATAGCCCCGAACGCATCAACCCCGGCGACAAGGCGCATCGGCTGACCACCATCCTCAAGGTCACGGCCGGTTCGACGCCCGAAGCGGCAGAACGGGTGGATGCGCTTTATGCCAGCATCATCACGGCAGGCACCTACAAGGCAGACTCGATCCGCGTGGCCGAAGCCGCCAAGGTGATCGAGAACACGCAGCGCGATCTGAACATCGCGCTGGTCAACGAACTGGCCATCATCTTCTACCGCATGGGGCTGGATACCGATGCCGTCCTGCGCGCGGCGGGGACGAAGTGGAATTTCCTGCCCTTCCGCCCCGGTCTGGTGGGCGGCCACTGCATCGGGGTGGACCCCTACTATCTGACGCACAAGGCCGAGGCGCTGGGCTATCACCCGCAGGTCATCCTTGCCGGACGGCGGATCAATGACGGGATGGGCAGCTATGTGGCGGGCCAGATGGTGAAGGCCATGCTGAAGAAGCGCATCCAGGTGGATGGCGCGCGGGTTCTGGTGCTGGGCCTGACGTTCAAGGAAAACTGCCCCGACCTGCGCAACACGCGGGTGGTGGATGTGATCCGCGAGTTGCAGGATTTCGGCGTCCGCGTTGATGTATACGACCCGTGGGTGGACCCGGCCGAGGCGCGGGCGGAATACGGGCTGAACCCGGTGACCACGCCCGAAAACGGCGCCTATGACGGCATCATCCTCGCCGTCGCGCATGACGCTTTCCGCCACGAAGGCGCCGCCCGCCTGCGCGCCTATGGGCGGGGCGTGCACGTGTTCTGTGACCTGAAGAGCATCTTCGCGCGCGGTGAGAGTGATCTGAGGTTGTGATGGGTGATCGGCAGCCCTCTACAGACAATGATGGAGTGGAACGGGAAATGAAGCTTTCCATCGCCATGGCCACATACAACGGGGCAAAGTATCTACGCGCGCAGTTGGATAGCTTTGCCGCGCAAAGTCGTCTGCCGGATGAAGTGGTTATTTGCGATGATGGATCGCGCGATGCGACCGTGGACATCCTTCGCGATTTTGCCGGTTCGGCACCGTTCGAGGTTCGGGTCATCCAGAACGAGACGAACCTCGGCTTCGTGCGGAACTTCGAGAAAGCACTTTCGCTCTGCACGGGTGATATCATCCTTTTGAGCGATCAGGATGATGTTTGGCTGCCAGAGAAGCTGGCGACGGTGGAACGCACTTTCCTTGCCGATCCGCGCGCCATGTCCACGATCAATGATATGATCATAACGGACCAGGACCTCCGGCATCAGAACGTCACGCTGCTTGGAAACATCCGCAGGACCGGGTTTGGTGAGAACCGCTTCATTGCAGGGTGCTGTACGGCAATTCGTCGTGACATGCTGCAGGCGCTTTTGCCTTTCCCGGCGGATCACTTCGCCCATGACAGTTGGATCGGTGACATGTGTGTGGCATTCGGGGTGCGCCGTCTCATCGACTCGCCCATGCAACTCTATCGGCGTCACGGGTCAAATGAATCCCAATGGCTGCTGAGCGAACCGCGCGAGGTGTCGAAGTTCGAAGCAGTCGTGAGCGCTGGGCTTGCGTCACCTTTGAAGGGCTGGCAACCGTATATGCAGCGCCTTGAGATCATGCGGTGCCGCATTCTGGACAATCGAGCTTCGTTTGAACGTATCGGTCTTTTCGACGAGGTCGAGCCTGCCCTTTCATGGATAGCTGCTGAAGCGGGGCGCTATGGTGGCCGCATCCACCTCCTTTCGCTTCCCCGCTACCGACGCTGGATGTCTGTTATCGGGTTCTGGATGCGCGGCGGCTACCGCCGCTTTTCCGGCTGGAAAAGCGCCGTCAAGGACATGATCCGGCCGTGAGCGGGCAGGGCCACAGGCGGCAGGTTCTGCATGTGTTGACCGCGCTGGATTTCGGCGGGGTGGAATCGCAGATGCGCCTGATCGCCGACCGTGGGGCTGCCTCGCGCTGGCCCCGCGCTTTTCTTGCCATAGGTGGGGGCGGCGCGGTGCTTGATGCTCTGCATCGTCTGGGGGCCGAGGCGGGCGCGCTGGGCTGTGCGGCGCGTATCCCTTCGCCTGCTGCTGCATGGGCGCTCTGGCGGCACTTGCGCCGGACGCGGCCCGCCATCGTGCACCTGCACGGGGCCGAGGCAAATTTCCACGGAACTCTCGCCGCCCGGCTGGCAGGGGTACCCGTCGTGATTGCAGAAGAGATCGGCATCCCACGTCACTCTGCGCGTGCGCGCCGCACCTTCGCGCAGCTCTACCGCCGCTGTGACCGTGTGGTCGCCATCTCGCAGGCGGTGAAGGACAGCCTGATTTTGCTGGGCGAGGCGACCGAGGCGCAGGTGGAGGTGATCCACAATCCCTTTCAACCACAGCCCTTCTATTGGCTGCCGCCGCGCGGGGCCGCGCTGGAACTGGGCTTTGTCGGGCGGCTGGAGCCGGTGAAGAACCCCATGGCTGCGATTGAGGCAGTGGCGATCCTGCGCGCCCAAGGAATGGCGGCGCGGCTGCGCCTTGTGGGTGACGGCAGCCTGCGCCCGGCGCTCGTACAGCGGATTGCTGAACTGGGGCTGGAGGACGCAGTCACGCTCTGCGGCTTCGATCCGGATCCCTTCGCCCGTCTGGTGGGATGCCATGTCTACCTTCAGCCTTCGCTGACGGAAGGCTTCGGCCTTGCCGTCTGCGAGGCGATGTCGGCAGGTCTTCCTGTGATCGCCTCGGCCGTGGGCGGTGTGCCCGAAATCATCAACCATGGCCAGACCGGCTGGCTTCTGCTCAAGCCCGACGCCGCCGCTCTGGCCGACGCGATCACTGCGGTGCAAGCGATGGATGCGGCGGATGTGCAGGCCATCGCCAAACGGGCGGCGGATCATGTTGTGGGGCGCTTTTCCATCCCTGCCTACCTCGCGCGGTGCGATGCGCTGTATGACCGGCTGGCGCTGGCGGCGGGGGTGGGGCGGTGACTTACCCCGATCTCAACCCGCGCCGGATCCTGTTTATCACCTGGGATGGCCCGCAAACCCGGTATCTGGAGCGGCTGTTCCTGCCGATCCTGGCTGGGCTGGCCCTGCACGGCCATAGGGTGCATGTCCTGCAATTCAGCTGGGCCGCGACGGCGGCAGAGGCGGCGGTGGGGGCCGAGCGCGTGGCGCTCTGCGCGGCGGCTGGCATTCCCTACCGCCAGCAGGCGATCTGGCGCCGCCCAAGCGGGCTGGGACCGTTCCTCTCGGCCGCGCTGGGGGCGCGGGCGATCCGCCGCGCGGTGGCCGATTGGGGCATCGACACGCTGATGCCGCGCAGCCTGATGCCTGCGCTGGCCGTGCTGCGCCTGCGCCCGGCGGAACGGGCGGGGCTGCGGATCGTCTTCGATGCCGATGGTCTGCCCGCCGATGAACGGGTGGAGTTTGGCGGTCTGGCCCCCTATAGCGCGACCTATCGCATCCTCCGCGATATCGAGGCGCAGATGTTGCGCCGCGCCGACGCGGTGCTGGTCCGCACCGCCGAGGCGCGCGATGTGGCGCTGGCTCGCGCCGGGGCGGCGCTGACCGCTGACCGCTGTCATGTGGTTCCGAACGGCGTGGACCCCGCCCCCTTTGCCGCCGCGCAGCGAGAGCGGGCAGGGCGGGGCGAGGATGGTTTCGTCCTTGGTTATAGCGGGTCGATCGGGGCGCAGTACCGTCTGCCCGAGATGATCGACCTCGCCCTGCGCCTGAAGTCCGAGATGTCCGATCTGCGCTTCCGTCTGCTGTCCCCGGCGCAAGAGGCGATCCGACAGGCGCTGGACGGGCGGGGACTGTCGGGTGCGGGCTGGATAGAGACGCGCACCGTTGCCCCGCCTGATGTGCCAGGCGAGTTAGTGCGCTGCGATCTGGGGTTGGCCCTTCGGGCACCGTCCTTTTCGATGCGGGCGGTCGCGCCGATCAAGATCGGGGAGTATCTGATGGCGGGTGTGCCAGTGCTGGGGACGCCTGGTATCGGCCTGACTGCGGCACTGGAGGCAGAGGGTGTTTTCCGCTCGGCCGAAGGGGATCTGAGTGGCATCCTGCGCTGGATTAGCCGTGCGGTGCACGACCGCCGCGAAGAGATGCGCTGCGCGGCCCATGCAGCAGGCCTGCGCCATTTTGGTCTGGAGGCGGCAGTGGCACGCTATCAGACGGCGCTGATGGGCCTGCCATCCGCCAATGTCGGGAAGGCGGGCGATGGCTGATCCGCTGCGACTGATGGTTCTGTCGCGCTACGGTCGACTTGGCGCGTCCAGCCGCCTGCGCACCATGCAGTATCGCCCATGGCTGGCGGCGGCAGGCCTGCAGGCGGACTTTGCCTCTTTCTTCAGCGATGAGGATCTGGCCCGAGCCTATGCGGGCCGCGGGCGTGGGCTTTCTGGCGTGACAGCCCTGCTGCGCCGTCTGGGCCAGATACGCGCGGGTGCCGGTGCCGATCTTCTCTGGATCGAGAAAGAAGCGCTGCCATGGCTGCCGTGGATTGTGGAGCGGGCGGTCCTGCCGCATCAGATTCCTTTTGCCGTCGATTACGATGATGCGGTCTTTCATCGCTATGACCGGCACCGCTCGGCCCTCGTGCGCGGGGTGCTGGGGCGCAAATTGGATCGCCTTATGGCTAGTGCGGCGTTGGTGACGGCGGGCAATGCCTATCTGGCCGACCGCGCCCGTGCGGCGGGCGCGCGCTGGGTGGAGATCGTGCCGACCGTGGTGGATGTCACGGCCTATGCCCCGCGCGACTGGCCGACAGAGCATGGTCCTGCGCGGATTGGCCCTGCCCGGATCGGCTGGATCGGATCGCCAAGCACATGGGCAGAATACATGCAGCCCAAGCTGCCGCTGCTCACCGGGGTGGCCGCTGCCGAAGGCGCGCGGCTTCTGGTGATCGGGGCCGGGCGGTGCGCGCCGGACCACCCGCTTCTCGACGCCGAAGCCTGGTCCGAGGCGACCGAGGCCGCCCGCATCCGCGCCATGGATGTGGGCCTGATGCCGCTTACCGATACACCCTGGTCGCGCGGCAAATGCGGCTACAAGTTGATCCAGTACATGGCCAGCGGTGTGCCGGTCATCGCCTCGCCCGTGGGCGTGAACACTGACATCGTGGAGCATGGCGTGAACGGCTTTCTCGCGGGCACGGATGCCGAGTGGCAGGAGGCGCTGGTCCGTTTGCTGCGCGACCCCGCCTTGCGCGCACGGATGGGGCAAGCCGGGCGGCAGCGGGTGGAAGAGCGCTACAGTCTTCAGGTCTGGGGTCCGAGCGTGGCGGCACTTCTGCGGCGGCTTGCGCGCGGCGGGGACGGGGCGCCGTGATCTACGTCGCCGGATATGTGGGAATGATGCTCCTGCGGATGACCCGACTGCGCCCGGGATACAGCCTGCTTCTCTGGGGGCTGTTCCTGTTCTCGGCTTTCCGCTTTGCAGTGGGGTGTGACTGGTTTGGCTACCTTAACCAGTTCGATCTCTACGGCGCCGTGCCTTTGTCCGAGGTCATGACCACCCGAGAACCTATCTGGACGACAATCATCGCACTACAGGCTGGCCTGGGCCTGCCCTACCCCTGGCTGAATGTGATCACCTCGGCCCTGTTCTTCTACGGGGTGCATCGCATGGCGCAGCGGCAGCCGGACCGTCTGGGCTTTCTGGTGCTGCTTTTCCCGGTGCTGATCATCAACATGCCGATGTCGGGCATCCGGCAGGGGGCGGCCATCGGGTTGATGTGTCTGGCCTTTCTTGCCTTTGTTGACCGCCGCCTGATCCGCTTTGTCCTGCTGGTCGTGCTGGCGGCGGGCATCCATTCCAGCGCGGCAGCGTTTCTGCTGCTGGCGCCGATGGTGTCGGGCGGGCTGACGCGCGGGCGCATGGCCCTGTCGGCGATGCTGGCCATTCCGGGCGGGCTTGCGCTTTTGTCCTCGGATGCGGGGGTGATGGCGACGACGCGCTATGTCGATACCGGGATCGACGCGGCAGGCGCGGCCTATCGCGTGGCGCTGTTGGTGCTGACGGCGCTGTGGTTCCTGCTGTTCCTGCGGCGGGGATGGGCGGCAAGTTTTCCGGGCGATTACAAGCTGGTCACCATCGGGGCGCTGATGATGCTGTTCCTGGCCGTGCTTCTGCCGGTGTCCAGCGTGATCGCGGACCGGTTGGGATATTACCTCATTCCCTTGCAGGCCGTCATACTGGCGAGGCTGCCCTTCTTGCCGCTGCGGTCGGGGAGGGCGCTGGCGGTGGCCGCGCCCTATCTGGGGCTCTTGCTGGTGCTGGCGACATGGGCGCTGTTGTCCAGCCATTTCCAGCAATGCTATCTGCCCTATCGCAGCTGGATCTTCGGCCTGCCCGAGGTGTATTAGGGCCCGGCCCCCCCGTTGCAAAGCTGCAGATGCGGGGCCGCCCGGCGGCCTGCGGGGAACAGCGTGGCCACCCATGCGGCGGCGAATTTCACGAATTCCTCCTGCTGCTTTAGGCGATCGTCCGGCGTTTCGGGCGGCGTTGCGCGGTGCAGGCGCACCCCCGGGGGCAGCGCGCGCTGCAGGGTGATGGAGGCGCGCGGCATGTGCGAGGGGGATGTCACCAGCAGCACATCCGTCACATCGCCCTGACCCCGCAGCCAGCAGGCCGTCTCGGCCGCGTTCTGGAAGGTGTCGGCCGCATCCGGCGACAGGCGGATGCGGCCCGCCGCCAAGGCCGCACGCGCCGCATCGGAGAAGCGGAACTGATCGGCGATGGTATCGGGGAACAGGCCCGCCTTGGGGTTCACGCCGCTGATCAGCATCCGCTCGATCCCGCCCAGGTCAAACAGCCGCAGCGCCAGTTCGATACGGTCATATTGCCCTGTGAACACCACGGCGACCGGCACGGATGTGGTCGGCGTGGGCTGCTGGCGGATGCGGAATTCGCCCGCGATCACGCCCAGCAAGAGAAGGCCGGTGACGATCAGCGCGGCGATCGTGCGTCTGAGAATTTCCACGCCTGACCCTGTTCCTGCCTTGATCTTCCCGGCCGAGGCCGGATGACCGGCGCTGCGGGCCTGCGGCGGATCAGCGCCCGCCGAACCCCGTCAGCATCACAAGGAATGTCAGCAGGACGATGCCGCCATCCATGCGCAGCGAACGGTTGCGCACGTATATCGCATCCAGCCGCGCCTTGCGACACACGCTCTTGTAATCATCGGCATAGCCGGCCCGCACCTGCGCCAGGCCGGTGATCCCGGGCAGCACGGCAAAGCGCTGGGCATAGCGCGGGATGGTGCGGATATGGACCACCGCATGGTCCCACGCATCCGGGCGCGGACCCACGATCGCCATTTCGCCGCGCAGAACATTGATCAGATTCGGCAATTCATCCAGCCGCGACTTGCGCAGGATGGCGCCAAGCCGCGTGATGCGGTGGCGATCAAGCGGCGCATCATGCGAGCGCAGTTCGACCTGCGCAGGCAGCATGGTGCGGAACTTCCACATACTGAAGGACGTGCAGCCCTTGCCCATCCGCTTTTGCCGAAAGAACAACGGGCCGGGATTGTAGATGGGGTTCAGCACCAGCAGCACCGCCGCCACAAGCAGGACGAACGGTATGGCGAGGAACACCACTGTCAGGTCGAAGGCACGGGTGATCCATCCACGATGCGGATGCCCCATCGTCGAAAGGGTCGCCTCGTAGAGGCCGGTAGGGGCGACAACATCCGCCCGCATCACATCAAAGCTATCGTCCAATTTCACGTCGTGCCCCTGGCAACTATGGCGGCAGAAGGGCCGTATCAGCCCCATCTCGGAATATACACAAAGGTTAACGAAGGGGATTGTGAAAGTGGTCAGGCGCCGCGCGAATACGGAAAAAATGGGGCGGCACTGGTTCGAAATGGCGGAAAATCGCGCGTCCTGCGCCGATTAATGCCGAAAATTCTCGATTTGTGACAAACGGTTGACGGTCCGTTGCGCGATCCGCGCCCAAAGCAGGGAATCGGGTTCATCCGTTTTTGCATGGATATCCCGCCCGCGTAGAGGCGGTCGGCCAGTCTTCCGCCAGGGGTGAGTGTGACCATGCGCCGATGGCGCGTCAGGGTGTGCTGCTTGGCGCCGGGCTTGGGGGGGTGGCCGGTGCGGAAAGGTTGTCCAGCAGGCTGCGCGCTTGCGCGATTTCGGGATCGGGCGCATCACCTGCCATCGCGATGGCGCGTTCGAGGGCTTCCCGCGCCTCGTCGGTGCGGCCAAGTTCGGCCAGCACGGCGCCGAGATGGTAGTGCACAGAGGCAAGGTCCGGCAGCCCGGCAGCGGCGGATTGCAGGATCGGCAGCGCTGCCTCGGTTTCTCCGTTCAGGTGCAGAAGCCAGCCGTAGGTGTCTTGGAAGGCGGGGGTGGGCGAGGCGCGGAACCGCCGCGCGATGCGCAGGGCACGCTCCAGCGTTTCGGCATCCGTCGCGGTCACCGAAAGCAGGCTGGCCAGATTGTTGGCAATCACCGGATTGCCGCCATTCGCGGCATAAAGCGACTCGTAGATGGCGATGGCACCGGCCAGATCCCCCGCCGTCTGTTTGCGCGCGGCGTCGATCCATTGCAGGTCCAGCGATCCGGGTGCGGCGGCAAGGCCTGCATCCAGCACCGCATCCGCCCCCGCGATATCGCCCTTTGCGACGAGCAGACCATAAAGCTCGCGCGTGGCCGCCTCGTCTGCGGGCGTAGCGGCGAGGATGGTGCGGTAGATCGCGATGGCCTGATCGCTGCGCCCGGCATCCTGATCGAGAAAGGCCTGACGCTGCAGCAAGATGCCATCGTTCGGGGCCTCGGCCAGCGCGGCCTGAAGCACGGCGGCGGCCTCATCGCTGCGGCCTGCATCAGCCAGCGCATCCACCTTCACGATGGTCCATGCCGTCTTGTCGGCGGTGGTGGCCAGTTCCCGGTCGATGATGGCCATGGCGTCATCGAAACGGTCCCGCGCCAGCAGCACCGCGCTTTCCATCTGAGCGGCCAGCGCCAGCGTTTCGGGCGCGGTGGAACTGCGCAGAAGCGTGATGATCTCGGATGCGAGGACCCAGTCCTCTTGCTCGAGCGCGATGGTTGACAGGGCTTGCACCAGCCCTGCATCGGCCGGGTGGCGCTGCCAGGCGCGGTAGAGAACGGATCGCGCGGCATCGCCCCGGCCCTGTTCCTGCAGAAGGCGCCCGTAATCGCGCGCGTAGGCCGGGTTTTCGGGTGCCAGTTCCAC
This sequence comes from Paragemmobacter ruber, assembly GCF_009908315.1. Lineage (GTDB taxonomy): Bacteria > Pseudomonadota > Alphaproteobacteria > Rhodobacterales > Rhodobacteraceae > Paragemmobacter > Paragemmobacter ruber. The sequence continues at coordinate 617,627 of NZ_JAAATW010000001.1, read as the reverse complement.
CACGCGGCCCAGCGTTTCGGCGGCCAGATCCACCGTGCCGTCGCGCAGATAGGCCTGCGCCAAGCTTTGCAGCAGGCGCGGGTCGTTTGGCGCCTGATTGAGAGCGCTGCGCAGGTCGATGATCGCATCCGACGGGCGATCGCCGGCAATCCGCCAGCCTGCCCGCAGCAGGAGCGCCTCGACATGCGACGGGTCCTGCGCAAGGATCGCGGACACCGTGGCCTCGGCCGTCGCGCGGTCACCCTGGCTGTCCAGCATCGTGGCGTAGAGCGTCTGGATGCGGCGCGTCTGATCAGACGGCTCTGCCGCCGCGATGATGGCGGCAACCTCGGCCATGGCGGCCTCTGCCTCGCCCTGTTCGAACTGGAATGACGCGCGCTTGGCGCGATAGAGATCGGCTTTCGGGGTGCCGTCATTCGCGGCGATAAGTGGGTCAAGCTCGGCCAGCGCGGCCGCCACGCCCTTGGACAGGCGCAGGAAATCGACCACGGCAATATGCCCTTCGGTGGCGTCTGTTGGGGCGCCTGCCCGGTCGCGCAGGAAAGCCTCGGCCCCGGCGAGATCCTGCCGCGACAGATACCATTGCAGGAAATCGGTGGAGAGCTGTTCGTTTCCGACAAAGATCGCGATCATGGCGCGATACTGCGCCTCGATCGCTGTGGGGTCCTGACGGGCCAGAAGGACGCGCAGCTTGGCGTCTTGCATGGTGTAGTCGCGCGGCTGCGCGGCGATGGCGGCCTCGATCAGGGACAGGGCCGCATCTGCCTGATTTGCGGCTACCGCCTGGTCGATGGCGATGCGGCGCAGGGCGGCATCATCGGGGCGGTCTGCGCGCAGCGCCTCGGCCCGGGCGGCGATGTCGCTGCGCCGGGTTTCGTCGCCCGCCACGACGGCGGCCTGATAATCGCGCGCCAGCACCAGTGCCTGAACGCGCGGATCGGCGGCGTTGATCCGCTCGGCCCCGGTCACGGCAGAGGTGAACTCTGTCCACATGCTTTGTGTCAGGGTCAGATCTGCCAGCGCGATCCGGCTTTCCAAATCGTTGGGCTGCAATTCGGCCAGTTCGGTGTATTGCGCATAGGCCCCCGCCAGATCGCCCGACGCAAGCATCAGGCCCGCCAGCGCGCTGCGCGCCTGATGGAATTCGGGCACCAGCGCCACGGCGTTGCGCAATTCGACCAGCGCGCGCGGGGTATCCCCTTCGGCGATCAGTTGCTGGGCCGAGGCGAAATGCTCTTCGGCCTGTTCCTCGGTGCTTTGGCAGGCTGAAACCAGGGCCACGACAAGCAGCGCTGCCGGAAGACGGGGAAACCACGCGGACAGGGACATCCAAGCTCCATCACTTCGCAACACGGGGCCGGCACCCCGCCTTTGCGCAGGCGTACTGGGGCAGACCTGCGGTCAAATCTTCATCACTTTGCACGGCGCATTCAAAAACAGTGGGATGCCGGGTGGACCAAGGCTAGTCAACTAGTATTAATGTCAGCACTGGACGAAGGAAGAGCTTTGGGTCATGCGGACGAGTGACAGGGATCGGCCGGTCCGGCCGGTTGAGGATGGGCGTGGGATGGGCGGCTCTGAACATCAGCACGGTTTGGCTGCGCGGGCGGCGGATGGTCTCTGCGGGGGGCGGCGATGACGGATGTTGCCCCGGTGCAGGTGGATCTGCCCTTTTTCCTGTCGCGCGCGCGGCGCTGGATGCTGTTGTTTTTGCTGGTTTTCGGCGTGATCTCGGGGCTGGGCCTGCTGATTGCGGCGGCCCTGCCCACGGTCTATCGGGCCGAGGCGCTTTTGGTCGTGGAATCGGAACAGATCCCGGACGAGCTGGCGGCATCGACGGTGCAAACCAATGCGTCCGAACAGCTTCAGATCATTGAACAGCGGGTTCTGTCGCGCGATGTGCTGATCAGCCTTGCGGATCGTTTGCGCATCTATGCGTCGGAAGGGCGCCCCGGGGCCGATGCCCTGTCTGCGGGCGATATCGTGAGCGATCTGCGCAGCCGCATCCTGATCGGCCCGTCCACGGATGGCCGCAACGCCACCCCTACGGATGCGCTCTTGGTCCGTATCGGGTTTGATTCCCCCAATCCCGACGTGGCGGCAGCCGTCACGAATGAACTGGTGACCTTGATCCTGCAGGAGGATGTGGCCACCCGCGTCCAGCTTGCGCGGCAGACACAGCTGTTCTTCGAACAGGAAGTGGACCGTCTGGAAAAGGACCTTGCCGCCCGGTCGATCGAGATTCAGTCCTACAAGGAGCAGAACATCACGGCGCTGCCTGACAGCCTGATGTTCCGCCGTCAGGATCTGGCCGTGATCGAGGAACGCATGGTTCAGCTGGACCGCAGTCGCCGTGTGCTTTTGGATCAGATCGACCGTATTGACCGGCTGACCGGCGGGCAACCTGCCGCAGAGGACGCACCCGCCGATGCCGAAGCGACCAGTCCGCGCACCGGCTTGACCACACGGGACGTGCGGCGCGGCGATCTGGTGACGGAGCTTGGCTATCTTGACGAGGAGCGGGAACAGCTGGTGGCCCGGGCCGAGGAACTGCGCGCCACCATCGCCGAGACGCCCCGCGTGGGTATCCGGCTGGAGGCGATGGAACGCGATTATCAGAATGTGCGCAGCCAGTATGACCTTGCCATCGGCAACCTCGCCAAGGCCGAGATCGGGGAACTGATCGAAAGCATGGCAAAGGGCCGTCGCATCAGCGTGATCGAACAGGCCGTGCGTCCCGACCGGCCCTATAGCCCGAACCGGCCGCGCATCGCGCTGATCGCGATCGTCGGGGCGCTTGCCGCCGCGACGGGGCTGATCATGGCGCTGGAGATGCTGCGCAACGTCGTGCGGCGGCCCGAGGACATCGTGGCGGTGGCCGGGGATCGCATGGTGATGACGCTGCCGCATGTGCGCACGCAGCGCGAGGTGGTGGCGCTTTGGGTGGCGTGGGGCGCGATCGGCATCGCGGTGTTCGCGCTGGTGGCCTTCGCGCTGATGTTCCCGGATGAGGTGGCGCGGCTTAAGGCCGCTGTGGTGGACAGGGCGCGCGAGATGCTTCCCGCGCGTCTGGGTGGGGGGTTCTGATATGGCTGTCGAACGCGTGCAATCCGCCATTGCCCGTGCGCGGGCCCAGCGGGAAAGCCGGAGCGAGGCCTTCGATCCGAGCGATCTTTCTATGGTCGAAGACGATGATGACATCATCGAAGCCTTCGAGCCCTTGGATTGGAACGCGCTGCCGAAATCGAGCATGACGGAACGCATCCTTGACCGCGCCCGGATCGTGACGGCTGGCCTTTCGCAGAACGCGACGGCCTTTGACATGCTGCGCACCAAGGTGTTGCAGCGGATGAAGGCCGAAGGCTGGAAGCGCATCGCCATCACATCGGCCGACAAGAATTGCGGCAAGACGACGGTGGCTATGAACCTGGGCTTCAGCCTGTCGCGCCAGCAGGAGTTGCGCACGATCCTGATCGACGCCGATCTGCGCCGCCCGTCGCTGGCCCGGGCGATGCGGCTGTCGCCGAAATCGGGCTTTGCGCAGGTGCTGACCCGCGATGTGCCGCTGCCGCAATCGCTGATCCGGGTGCGGGATAATCTTGCTGTGCTTTCGACGCGGAACCGCAGCCTGAATTCGGCAGAGCTTTTGCACAGCGAAGGCGTGCCGGGCGTTCTGAAGGAGATCGAACGCGCCTACAGGCCGGATGTGGTGATCTTTGATCTGCCGCCCCTGATGGAGGCCGATGACACGCTGGCCTTTCTGGGCAATGTCGATTGCGCGCTGCTGGTGACCACGGCCGAACATACCACATCTGCGCAGATTGATGCCTGTGTGCGCGATATCTCGGCCCGGACGGCGCTGGTGGGCATTGCGCTGAACAAGTACCGGGCGGTCGGCGCGGTGACGGGCTACTGATCCAGACGGCCCCCGGACGGGCCGCGCAAAAGAAAAGGGGCGCCAGAGGCGCCCCAGATTGCGATGGGTTCCGCCCTCAGGCCGCCGCGAACTTGCGGCGACGCGAGAGACCGGCAAGCCCGATCAGCGCAGTGCCCAGAAGCAGGACACCCGCAGGCAGCGGAACAACGCTGATGGAGCCTTGGATGATCACGTTACGCACGTTGGGGTTGTTCACGCCCGCGCCGAAGACCACCGGCCCGGCGTTGGCGAAGGTCACGGTCACAAGACCCACGCCCGGCACGTTGATCGGGGCGATCGCATCCCAGACGAGGTTGCCGTTGTTGAAGCGGCCCGAGAAATCGGTGGTGAAGCCCGAGCCTTCGCCACCGCCGATGAAGGTGACGGCCGGGGAGAGGAAGCTGAGCGTGCCGGTGATGTCGAACAGGTCGGGAACGAAGGGGTCGATCTGGGCCGAGGTGATGCGGAACAGATTGAAGAAGACCGGCCCGGTATTGGGCGTCACCACGATGTTGGGCGATGCGATCAGCGACGGGGCCAGCGCACCGGTCGCGATGCAGCCGCTGGACGTGCCGTCAGCGACGCGGCAGTTCGAAATCGTCACCGACGATGCCGCGGTGTTCACGGCAAAGTTCACGGGCGCGGCCTGTGCGGCGCTGCCGATCACGACGGCGGCGGCAAGGGCCTGAAGGCAGGTCTTGGCGTATTTAAACATTCTTAATCTCCCCGTGCAGAGGGCATCGAACCCACCGCCACAATGCAACCAGCGTTAAGACTTGTTAATGACATATTCATTGCAGGAAGAAACCCTTTTCCGATCGGTTGGCAAGAAATCTCTGCCAGTGCGGATTTTCAACACAGCGATTGTGGAAATGGCACCACCTTTGCGTGTGCTGTGGAGGGGGCCTGTCGCGCGAATGGGCAGAGCCGGTGGGAAAGTGTACATGCGCGGTTCTGAATGATTCGTTGCCGCAGCGCGCCTTTGGTGCAGGCGTCACCGCCCGCGGCGGACAGCGTCCAGATGGGCGCCGAAGCCGGGGGTTTGCATCAGCGCGCGGCAGCGGGTGAAGCGGTCATCGGCATAGGCGAGGAAATCGTCGGCCGGGTTGCCATTGGCGTGCTGGATAAGCCCCCATAACGTCCACAGCAGATCGCACATCGCCTTGTAGATCACCATGCGGCCATGGTCGGCGGGATGGGGAGGGCCGCCGAAATAGGTGTGCAGCAGGCTTGCATCCTGCGCCGCGTCAAAGCCTGCCTCGACCGACAGATCGCCCAGATCCCACATGGGATCGTTCATGCCGGAATATTCCCAATCCACGATCCACATGCGGCTGCCGGTATCGAGGAAGTTTTCACACAAAGGATCGCAGTGGCAGGGAACAAGGGCCACGGGATGGGCGGCGAGGGCCTTTCGGGCGGCTTGCGCATCCGCCAGGGCATCGGCGTAACCTGTTGGCAGGGATACGGATTTCGTGCCGAGAAGGGCAGAGTATTCGTCGATCATGGCGAAAAGGTCGAAGCGCGCGGGGAACACCTCGCCGCTGTCATGAAGCCGCCGGAAGGCGCGTGCCGCGCGGTCCGGGCTGCCTGTCCGGCTGCGGAAAAGGTCGGGCGTCATGGTGACGGTGTCGGGGATGAAGCGGGTGACCATGAGGCCGGTGGCGGGATCGGCGTGGATAACCGGGGGGGCGATGCCCGCGCGGGCGGCGGCGCGGGCGGCGGCGGCTTCGTTTTCGCGGTCGATATATTCGGCCGTGCCTTCGCCGGGGATGCGCAGGATGTGATCGCCCAGCTGCCAGACCCGGTTCGTCAACCCGCCCAGGCGGCGCGGCGTGCCGGTAAAGCCTTGAATTGCCGGGATTGTTGCGGCGATGGCGGCGATGTCATCGGTCATGTCTGGCCCCGTCGTTGCGTCTGGGGCCAGTCTGACGCAAGCTGGCGCAGAGGCAAAGCGGGGAGTTGGGCCAATGGCGCAGGGCAAGCATGACGGGCATCTGGGCGCGGTCTATGACGCCCGCGCGCCCGAGGATGTGGCCGCGATTTATGACGGCTGGGCCGGCACTTACGATGCCGAGATGGCCAAGGCCGGGTATCGGCACCCGGCGGTGGGGCTGGCGCTGCTGGCCCGTCATCTGCCGCGCGGGGCGGGGCCGGTGCTGGATGCGGGCTGCGGGACGGGATTGCTGGGCGATTGGCTGGGGATCCTGGGCTTTGCGCCGGTCGAGGGGCTGGATCTGTCAGAGGGGATGCTGGCGGTGGCGCGGGCCAAGGGGGCCTATGCGCGGCTGCATCATCTGGCGCTGGGGCGGGAATTGCCGTTTGTTTCCGGGCAGTTCGCGGGCGTCATCTCGACCGGGGTGTTCACCACGGGGCATGTGGGGATCGAGGGCGTGCCAGAGCTGGTGCGGATCACGGCGGCGGGGGGGCCGATCGTGCTGACCGTCAAGACGACGCTGTGGGACGCAGGCTTTGGCGCGGCGCTGGAGGGGATGGCGGGCGTGGCGGTGGTGGAGCGGACGGCACCCTATGTCTCGATGCCCGGGGAGGCGGGGACGGTGCCGTCGCTGGCGGTGGTGCTGCGGCGGGGGTAGGCGTAGTGCAAGTGCCTGCGGGCGCTGTGTTTATTCCGCGTCTGGCCGGTTTCTGAACGTGCAGGAACGGGTGCAGGAACGGGTGCAGACGGGCGTGCATACGCACGGGTGGCGCGCAAAGCGTTAACCATGACGACAGGGAAGGGGCGCGGGCGTGATTCGCCCGTGCCTTCCAGCAGGGGGTCAGGCGCGGATGCGCAGGCCTTCGGGATCGTGCAGGGGGCGGAGCGCCAGCGTCGCGGGCAGGGTGTCGCCCGCCACCACCAGCGCATAGCGGCCGGAGGTGAGCCAGTCATCGGCCACGCCATCCGGGTTGCGCACATAGCCGTAGCCGATGCCCTGACCGACCGTGTAGCCATAGCCGCCCGAGGTGAGATAGCCCACGGGTTCGCCATCGCGCAGGATCGTTTCGCGCCCCACCAGCACGGCATCGCGGTCGGTGGTGAAGCCTGCGAAGCGTTTGGTGAGCGGTTTGGTCTGTGCTGCCTCCAGCGCCGCGCGGCCCATGAAGGGGGTGTTGGAGCGCAGTTTGACGGCCCAGCCCAAGCCCGCCTCGAACGGCGTGTCATTGGGGGTGATGTCGGAGGACCAGGCGCGGTAGCCCTTTTCCAGACGCAGGGATTCGAGCGCGCGATAGCCCACGGGGCGGATATGCGCGCCGCCTGCCTGCATCAGCGCGTCGAATACGGCGCCGGTCTGGGCGAGGGGGGTGTGCAACTCGCACCCCAGTTCGCCCACATAGGTGACGCGCAGGGCGCGGACGGAGGCCCCGGCGATGGTGATGTCGCGGGCATGGCCGAAGGGGAAGGCGGTGTTGGAGACGTCTGCATCGGTGACTTTCGCCAGCACGTCGCGGGCCATGGGACCCATGAGGGACAGGGTGCCCCAGTCTTCGGTCACATCCGTCAGGGTGCAGCCCGAAGCGGGCAGGTGATCGGCGATCCAGGCCATGTCATGGGTGCGGAAGCCCGTGCCGGTGACGATGTAGAAGCGGTCTTCCGACAGGCGGGCGACGGTCAGATCGGCCTCGATCCCGCCGCGGGTGTTGAGAAGCTGGGTATAGGTCAGGCGGCCCACATCGCGGGCGACGCGACCCGCGCAGATCCATTCCAGCGCCTCGGCCGCCCGGGGGCCGGAGAGTTCGTATTTGGCGAAGGAGGATTGGTCGAAGATGCCCACCTTTTCGCGGACATGGGCGTGTTCCTGCCCTACGGGGGTGAACCAGTTCTGGCGGCCCATACTGTAGATGTCGTGGGCGTCCATCCCTTGCGGCGCGAACCAGTTGGGGCGTTCCCAGCCGAGTTTGGAGCCGAACACCGCGCGGTGATCCTTGAGGCGCTGGTAGAGGGGCGAGGTGATGCGGGGGCGGCCGCTGGTGTATTCCTCATGCGGGAAGCCGATGGTGTAGTGTTTGCCATACGCCTCCATCGTGCGGTCAAAGACCCATTGGCGGTCTTTGTGCAGGCCGGAGAAGCGGCGGATGTCCACGACCCAGAGGTCGAGCGGCGCCTCATCCCGCATGACCCATTCGGCAAGGACCCAGCCAGCGCCGCCCCCGCTTGCGATGCCGAAGGCGTTGAAGCCCGCGCCCACGAACATGTTGGCACATTCCGGTGCGGGGCCGAGGATGAAGTTGCCGTCGGGGGTGAAGCTTTCCGCGCCGTTGATCATCTGCTTGACGCCCGTCTGTTCCAAGGCGGGGACGCGGGCGATGGCCTGTTCGAGGTGCTGGGCGAAATGGTCATAATCATCGTCGAACAGGCGGAATTCCCAGTTTTTCGGGATATCGCCCGTGACCCAGCCTTGGGGGTTGGGTTCATAGCCGCCCATGACGAGGCCGCCGACTTCCTCCTTGAAGTATGTCCTGCGGTCGGGGTCGCGCAGGGTGGGGGCGTCGGGGGAGAGGCCGTCGATTTTCTCGGTGATGATGTATTGGTGTTTGACGGGTTGCAGGGGGACGGTGATGCCGGCCATGGCGCCGATCTCGCGCGCCCACATGCCGCCGCAGTTGACGACCTTTTCGCAGGTGATCGTGCCTTGGGTCGTGTGGACGGCGGTGATGCGGCGGCCATCCATGGCAAAGCCCGTGACGGTGACGCCTTCATGCAGGCGTGCGCCATGCATCCGCGCGCCCTTGGCGAGCGACTGGGTGATGTCCGACGGGCTGGCCTGCCCGTCGGTGGGCAGCCAGCTTGCCCCCACCAGATCGGAGGTGTCCATGAGCGGCCACATGCGTTTCACCTCATCGGGTGAGATCAGGTGCATCTCCATCCCGAAGGAGCGGGCGGTGGTGGCGAGGCGGCGGTATTCGGTCCAGCGGTCGGGATTGGTGGCAAGGCGCAGGCAGCCCGTCATCTTCCAGCCGGTATCAAGGCCCGTCTCGGCGGCGAGGCCCTTGTAGAGTTCCACCGAGTATTTGAGCACCTTGGTGATAGAGGCCGAGGCGCGCAGTTGGCCCACAAGGCCCGCGGCGTGCCATGTGCTGCCCGAGGTGATCTGCCCCTGTTCCAGAAGCACCACATCGGCCTTGTGGTCGCGGGCGAGGTGGTAGGCGGTGGAACAGCCGATGATGCCGCCGCCGATGACGACGATCTGGGCATGGGAGGGGAGGGTCATTTGGCGCTTCCGTATGCGGAGTGGTATTGGGTGAGGGCGGCGTCGAGCTTGGTGAGGTTTTCGCGCGCGTAAGTCGCGTAATCGGCCCCCGGTGCGGCGAGGTGGAGGTCGGAGACCATGGCCCACATCGCCTCGCGCAAGAGGCTCGCGCATTGCATGGCATCAAAGGCGCGGCGGAGGGGGGGGGCGGGTCTTTCGCCGAAATAGGCGAGGAGCAGGCGGTCGGTCTCGAACGGGGTCATGTCCGCGTTGGAGGCCGCACCGGCAAGGTCGAACAGCGCGGTGCCGAAGCCTGCATATTCGTAGTCGATCAGCCAGAGGCGGGTGCCATCGTCGAGGAAGTTGGCAGGCAGCAGGTCGTGATGGCCGAAGATGAGGGGCAGGGGGATTTGGGCGGCTTCCAGTTCGGTGGCGAGGTTCAGAAGGGCGGGCAGGTCGGGGGTGAAGGGGCTGTCGCCCGCGTGGAGCGTGCGGGCATAGTCGCGGATGACGTGGAAGGGCCAGAACAGGAAGGCCGCGCCCGCGATATGGGCGGGCATCTGGTGGTGGAAGCGGCGCAGAAGGTCGCCCACGCGTTCGGGGTTGGCGCGGAGGTCTTCGGGGCCCCAGGTGCGGGCGGGCAGGTATTCCACGACCGACACGCCGGGGGCGGCGTGTTCGACGGCAGGGCCGAAGCCTGCGGCATGGGCGGCGCGGGCCACCATCACCTCGCGCGTGCGATCGACGTGGTGGAAGGGGAAGTCGTGGCCAAAGCGGACGACATGGGGGCCGCGCGCATCGGTGACCTTCCAGCTTTCGTTCGACAGGCCCCCCAGCAGGGGTTCGGCGGTGATGGGGCCGGTGAAGGGAAGGGCGCGGAGTTTGGCGGGGATCATGTCGGCTGTCATGCGGGCCCCCCGAGGCCGAGCTTGCGGCGCTGCGCCTCGGCGGCGGCGTGGATCAGGCGGTCGGCGATGATGGCGATGAAGGCGATGGCGAGGCCCGCGACAAGGCCGTTGCCGGGATTGGCCTTGGTCAGCGCGATGTACACGTCTTGCCCAAGATCGCGGGTGCCGACGAGGGCGGTGATCACCAGCATGGCCAGCGCAAACATGATCGTTTGATTTAGGCCCAGAAGGATTTCGGGCAGCGCAAGGCGCAGGCGGATACGGGTGAGGATCTGCCAGTCGGTGCAGCCCATGGCGCGGCCTGCCTCGATCAGCCTTGGGTCCACACCTTGCAGGCCCAGCACGGTGTAGCGGATGGAGGCGACGATGGCATAGGCCACCACCGCGATGAGGGCGGTGAAATCGCCCACGCGAAACAGCATGACCACGGGCATGAGGTAGACGAAGGAGGGCAGGGTTTGCAGCGTGTCGATGAGGGCGCGGGTGATCGTCCATGCGCGGTCGCGGTCGGCCACAGCGATGGCGATGGGCAGGCCCAGCGCCATGGCGATCAGGCTGGCGATGCCGCAGAGATAGACGGTGATCATCGCCTTTTCCCATTGCCCGGTGGCGGCGATGAGAAAGGAGAGGCCCCCCGTCAGCAGGGCGAGCCGCCAGCCGCCCAAACGCCAGCCGGCAAGCGCAAGCAGGGCCACGACGGCCAGCCATGGCAGCGACAGGAGGAAGCGCTTCACCGGGATCAGGAGGCCGAGGAGGATGGCGTTCTTGATCGCCTCGAGCGTGTCGAAGAAGTTGACGTTGATCCATTCCACCGCCGCCGCCCAGAAGGGGCTGGTCGTCAGGCGGGCGGCTTCGGGATAGGTCTGGATGGCGGGGATCAGCTGGCCCATCAGGGTGGTCGCCACGATCAGGGCCAGCGCGGCGGCGAGATAGGGGTGGCGGTGCAGGGCGTTGCCCGCGGGACGCGGGCCGCGGCTGCGGCGGGCAAGCGCCTGTGACAGCCGGTCGAGCGTGACGGCCAGCGCCACGATGGCCAGCCCCGCCTCGAGCCCCGCGCCGAAATCGAGGCGGCGCAGTGCGTTCAGGACATCGAAGCCAAGCCCGCCCGCGCCGATCATCGAGGCGATGATGACCATGTTGAGCGATTGCATGATCACCTGATTGACGCCCACCAGCAGGGGTTCGCGCGCGGATGGCACCAGCACCCGCCACGTCATCTGGCGGGGGGTGCAGCCCACCATGCGGCCGAGGTCGTGGATTTCCGCCGGCACGCGCTGCAGGGCCAGCGTGGTGATGCGGATCATCGGCGGCATGGCATAGATCAGCGTGGCGACGATGGCCGCCGTGGGGCCGAAGCCGAAAAGGATCAGGATCGGCACCAGATAGGCAAAGACCGGCATGGTCTGCATCAGGTCGAGAAAGGGTTTCAGCGCGCGGTCGAGCCACGGGGTGCGCCATGCGGCGATGCCGATGAGCAGGCCACCTACCACGCCTAGGGGGACGGCCACGACGATGGAGGCAAGCGTGACCATGGCGCTTTGCCATTGGCCGAAGACGGCGATGAAGGTCATGCAGGCGGCGGCGGTCAGGGCCAGCGGCAGACCCCCGGCATAAAGCCCGATCAGCGCCATGAGGCCCACCACCGCGACCCAAGGCAGGGGCGGCCAAAGCTGCACGGCGCTGGAGCCTTCGCCCGACAGAAGGCCGGTGGCGAGGAGCGACAGGACGGCGCGATAGGGCAGGTCGATCAGCGCGGCGATGGCGCGGGTGATGTCGGAAAAGGCGAGGGGGCCGAGGCTTGCCTCTTTCACCAGCCAGGTGATCGCCCCGCCGATCCAGCGCGCGGCGGGGATTTGCAGGGCCTTTGGGTATTCAAAGGCGAAGGGGGCCAGCGTCTGGCCCCATAGCCAGAGGATCGCGGCCAAGGACAGGGCGATGCCCCAGATCAGGCGCGGGCTGGCGATGGTGGGGGCGGGGGCGGGCAGGGCGGTCATCCGGCCCCGCCGAGGATGAGGGTCACCACATCTTCGCGCCGCAGGGATCCGATGATCCGGCCTGCCTGATCCACCACGGCGAGGGTGTCGGCGCCGCCGAGAAGGGCGGTGCCGGCCTCGGCCACCGTGGCGCGGGCGGGGATGCGGGGGGCGCCGTCGGGCGGGGTATCGGGGCGGGCGAGGGAGGCCACGCGCACGGCCTTGGCCTTTGGGACGGCGCGGGTGAAGTCGCGGACGTAATCGGTGGCGGGGGTGAGGACGAGGTCTTCGGGCGTGCCGATCTGTTCCACGCGCCCGTCCTTCATGATGGCGATGCGGTCGGCCAGACGGATCGCCTCGTCAAAATCATGGGTGATGAAGACGATGGTCTTGCGAAGGGCCGATTGCAGGCGGAGGAATTCATCCTGCAATTCGCGCCGGATCAGTGGATCGAGGGCGGAGAAGGGTTCATCGAGGAACCAGAGTTCGGGTTCCACCGCCAGCGAGCGGGCGATGCCCACGCGCTGTTGCTGGCCGCCCGACAACTGGCGCGGGTAGCTGGCTTCGCGGCCCGCAAGGCCGACGAGGGTGATGATCTCGCGCGCCCGGGCTTCGCGGCGGCTGCGGTCGATTCCCTGCACCTCGAGCGGGAAGGCCACGTTTTCGAGCACGGTCAGATGGGGCAGCAGGGCGAAGTGCTGGAACACCATGCCCATCTTGTGGCGGCGCAGGTCGATCATCTCGGCTTCCGAGGCGGCAAGGAGGTTCTGGCCGTTGAAGAGGATTTCGCCTGCCGTGGGTTCGATCAGGCGCGACAGGCAGCGCACGAGGGTGGATTTGCCGGAACCCGACAGGCCCATGATGACGAAGATCTCGCCCGTCTGCACCGACAGGTCTACCGCGCGGACGGCGGGGACAAGGCCCGCTTGCAGCAGCGCATCGGGCGCGGGATCGCGGCCGAGATGGGCGAAGGCCTCATCCGCGCGGGCGCCGAAGACCTTCCATACGTTGCGGCAGACGAGTTTTTCGGCAGGGCTTGCGGCGGGGGATGTGGCGGGGGCGGGCGTCAGCACGGCGGCTGGTCCTTCGGGCGAGACAGCGGAAGCGGGGTGGGGGGCGGCGCTGGTGTACCGCGCCCCCGGGGGCGAAGGCGCGGGCCTTACTGGGCGATCCAGCCGCTCCACCGTGCTTCGTTCGCGGCCATCCAGTCGGCGACCACGGCTTCGACCGTTTTGCCGTTGAGGTCCACCTCGGCGATCATGTTGCCCATTTCCTTGTTGTCCAAGGTGAAGGCCTGAATGGCCTTGTGCGCGCCGGGCCATTTGTCCTTGAGCCCCACCCAGCCTGCCTTCCAGATCTCACCAAAGGGTTTGCCGCAGTCATGCGTGGCGTCGGGGTTCAGGCTGACGGCGGGATCGGTGTAACATTCGACGGAATAGGTGGGGAATTCGACGAATTCGCCCTCATATTTCGCGGGGGCCCAGTGCGGATCGTAGATCCACAGGATGATGGGAGCCTTGCGCTGATAGGCGCTTTCGAGTTCGGCGAAGAGCGCGCCGTCGGTGCCGGCATGGATCACCTCGAACGGCAGGTCGAGGGAGGCGATGCGTTCCTCGTCATAGCCGCCCCAGGTGACGGGGCCGCCCAGATAGCGGCCCTTGGGCGCGGTCTCGGCGGTGGAGAAGGCCTCGGCGCAGGCGGGGTCTTTCAGCGCTTCCCAGTTGGGCAGGCCGGGGCAGAGTTCCTTCATGTAGGTGGGATACCACCATTCTTCCTTGGCCTTCATGCCGGTGGGGCCGAACACCTCGACATTTCCTGTGGCGACGGAGGCATCGAGCGCGTCGCGGGCGGTGGTGTCCCACAGTTCCATCGCGACATGCAGATCGCCGGATTCGAGGCCGGGGAATTGGGCGAGGTAGTCCGCCTGCACGTATTCGACGCTGTAGCCCGCCTTTTTCAGCACCTCGCCCATCAGTTGGGTGGTGATGAGCTGGCCGGTCCAGTCATGCAGGGTGAGCTTGATGGGATCGGTGGATTCTTGCGCCGCGGCGGCGAGGGCCGTGCTGGCGGTCAAGGCGGTGGCGAGGGCAAACGGGCGAAGACCGGAACGGAACGGTGAGGAACGGCGCATCGTGAACTCCCTGCGATTTGTTTTTGGGGCAGTTTTCGGGGCAGCTTTTGCCGCGCCGGGATATCGCTGGAGGGAAGGTTACGCGAAGGCAACGGCAGGGTGTCAAATGGATTCTGGGCGGACTTGCGATTTTGCTGACCGTTTGATGGGGTAGGATTGTGTATTCGGTCATGTTATCCACGGAATACGGTCAACTTCGGTCAGTGGGTGAAAGGAAGCGGCATGGTTTCGCGGCGTCAGGGCGAGCTTTTGAAACTGCTGGACGGGCGGGGGATGTTGCCCATTGCCGAAGTGGCGGCGGCCTTGGGGATATCGGCGGAAACCGCGCGGCGCGACATCCGCGCGCTGGTGGAGGCCGGATCGGCGGTGCGCAGCCATGGCGCGGTGGGGCTGGCGGGGCAGACGGGCGAGGCGCCCTTTGACCGGCGGATGCGCGAGAATGCGGCGGGCAAGCGTGCGATCGCGCGGGCGGTGGCGGCGGGGATCGCGGATGGCGCATCGGTGATGCTGGACACCGGCACGACCACGAGTTTCATCGCGCGCGCGCTGCTGCGGCACCGGCGGCTTGTGGTGGTGACCAATTCATCCGACATCGCGCGCATCCTTGCCACGGTGAACGGCAACCGCGTCTTCATGGCGGGGGGCGAGTTGCGCGGCGATTCCGGCGCGGCGCTGGGGGCATCGGCGCTGGAGTTCATCGGGCGGTTTTCGGTGGAACATGCCATCATCTCGGCCGGGGCGGTGGATGCCGGGGGGGTGATGGATTACGACCTGCAGGAGGCCGAGTTCGCCCGCGCCGTGCTGACCTGCGGGGCGCAACGGGTGGTGGCCACGGATGCCACGAAGTTCGGGCGGCGCGGGGTGATCCGGGTGTGCGGCTTTGCCATGGTGGATGCGCTGGTCACCGATCAGCCGCCGCCGCCCGACCTTGCCGCTGCGCTGCGCGGGGCGGAAACGGCGGTGCGGATTGCCGGATGAGGCCCGCCGGGCGCCCGCCGTGCCCATCCATCCGAATGGCTGTAGCGGGCATGGCCACATGATAGTGGGCTAAAGCCCATGGGCCGATCGTCGTTCCGATAGCGAAGTTCTTTGCTGGAGGTGGCGAATGACAAGTGCGGAACAGCCCAATGCTTGGGAGTCGATGACGGCTTTCGAGACGATCGAAATTCTCTCCAATCCCATCATGGTCGCAGATCGCCAGATGCGGATCGTCTATGTGAACGAAGCCGGGTATCGCATGTTCGAAGCGATCGAGGCCGATATCCAGCGCGACCTGCCGCATTTCCATGCGCGCGAGGTGGTGGGCAAGTCCATCGACGTGTTCCACAAGAACCCCCATTACCAGCGCGGCATCATGGACAAGATGACCAAGCCGCATGATGGCAAGTTCACCATCGGGGGGCGCAACCTCGGCTTCAAGGCGACGCCGCGCTTCAGCCCGGACGGATCGCTGAACTGCGTCTTTGTCGAATGGCAGGACATGACCATCGCGATGGAGGGGCGCCGTCAGATCGAGATGATCATCAACGACATCCGCACCATGGCGGTCGATCATGCGGAGGGGCGGATTTCGTCTTATCTGAACCCCGAGAAATTCGATGCCGAGCTGGCCGATCTGGCGCGCCGCGTGAACCAGATGGTCGAGGATCACATCATCACCAAGAAGAAGGTCATCGCCTGCGCAGAACGCTATGCGGCGGGCGATTTCGCCTATCGGCTGGAGCCGCTGGGCGGCGAGCGCGTGTTCATCAACAAGGCGATGGATGCCGTGCGCGACAACTTCATCGCCGTGGTGGAGGAGATCAAGTCGCTGTCCACCGCCATCGTGGACGGGCGGCTTGACCGCGAGGTGGATACCGCCCGCTTCGAGGGCGAATTCCGCGTGATCGTGGCCGCGTTCGAACAGGCCTACAGTTCGCTGAACGATACCTTCGGCACTGTCACCGCGCAGGTGTCGCAGATCGCGACGACGGTGGATCAGATCGCGCAGTCGGCGCAGGCGCTGGCCAACAGCGCGCAGGTCACCTCGTCCTCGGCGGATGAGGTGTCGTCCTCGGCGCAGCAGACGGATGCGGCGGTGCGCAGCAATGCCGCTTCGGCCATCGAGGCGCGCAGCCTGATCAAGTCGTCGTCGGAGGTGGCGCAGCAGGGCCGCGTGAAGGTGGATGAGATGGTCCAGACCATGGACATGATCCGCACCTCTTCGCAGGATATCGGCAAGATCATCAAGGTGATCGACGAGATCGCCTTCCAGACCAACCTGCTGGCGCTGAACGCGGCGGTGGAGGCCGCGCGCGCCGGCCAGCACGGGCGTGGCTTTGCGGTGGTGGCGCAGGAAGTGCGCAACCTTGCCGCCCGGTCCGCGCGTGCGGCGAAGGAGACGTCGGAACTGATCGAGGCGTCCACCGACCGGGTCGCCATCGGCGTGAAGGTGGTGTCGGACACCCAATCGTCGTTTGACCAGATCGCGGGCGGGATCGAACAGGCCGCGCAGCGCATCAACTCCATCGCAGATGCCAGCGACGAACAGGCGCGTGGCGTGGCGCAGATCAACCTTGCCATCAACGAGGTGGCGAAGGCGTCGGTGGAGACAAGCTCGCAGGCCGATCAGCTGGCCGCGGCGTCCGCCGAGATGCAGAGCGCGACCGAAAGCGTGCGGGGCGCGCTGGGCCGGTTCCATCTGCGGCGCAGGCTGCCTGCCGGGCTGGATCTGGCCGGGCTGAACGCGCGCGGCCTGCCGCCGGAGCTGATGTCGCAGATCATGACCATGGTGTCGCGCCATGGGGCGGCCCCGACGGGCCTGCCGCAGGCCAAGGCAAGCTGATCCCGGGACGGGGATGGGAGAACAGGGCCGCCCCCCGTGCGGGGGCGGCCCTTTTCGCATGGCGCGCGGGGCGGGACATTCATAACTGTTGACGCAGGCGCGGACAAGGCAGAGCCTTGATCGGGAGAGGGCCTAGAAAACGTATTGATTCCAGAGTTTTGTCCAGCGCCCGATCAGACTTTGGTCCAAACCCTTTGCAAAGAGATCACCATGCGCCCCTTGTCCCATATCTGTGCCGGTCTTGTGTCTTTATTCATGGCGACGGCAGCACCGGCGGCCGATTTCACCGTGCCGGTTGATGAGAATTTCTCGGAAGCGAGTGTGGAGTTCCGGGGAACCTTCGGTGAGGTCTACACTTTCGTGTGGAATGTCTTCGCCGATCAGGGACAGTTTGCCGTCTGCGGTTCGGGCAAGTTGCTCAACCACCGCTTCCGCCAGTTCATCCCCAAGATCGCGCGGGACGGCGAAGTCCGAGTCGCGGGGAAAGTCTACAAGGTGGATTTCAACTATTTCACCCAGGTGAAAGGGCGGACGAAGCTGGAGAATTCGGTCGCGACCTGCCGGTTCATCGGCCCCGCGCCCAACCAGACGGAGATGTTCGAATTGCGCTTTGCCCCCGGGACGTTCCGGGGCTGAGGCGGCGGGGGCTAGCGCCCTTTGGGGGCGGGGCGACCTAATCCCGATGTTCGGGCTTGCGGCGGCTGGGGGCGAGGTAGGGTTTGGTGACATCGTGCAGCGTCACCTCCAGCGCCTCGACCTCCACCCGCACGGCGCCGTCGCCAGCGAGGACCAGCGTGACCGCGCCCGTGCCATCGGCGCCCGGCGCCCAGTCGAGCGACAGGATCGACAGCACCGTTTCGGGATCGCCCCGGTCGATGCCTTGTGACCGCACGGCCAGCGCATCCTCGATCACCAGAAGCGCGCGCACCCGTTCATAGGGGCGGCGCGCGGCTTCGGCGGCGTCGCGGTCTTCCCAGCGGAAGCGGTTGATCAGGCAGGCAAAGCGGCGCTTGGCGCGTTCCCATTTGAGATCGGCCCCGGTGAGGACGGCATCCTGCACCAGCGCCGAGATCACCTGCAGGTCATCGCCATCCCGCGCCACCAGATTGAGCGGGCCCGCCTCGCCATCTTCGAAACGCGCATCCGCCATGGGTGTCAGTTCCCCTTGATCCGTTCGATCTGAGCCCCGCAGGCGCGCAGCTTTTCTTCCACCCGTTCATAACCGCGGTCGAGGTGGTAGACGCGGTTGACCACGGTTTCCCCTTCGGCCGCGAGCCCGGCGAGGATCAGGCTGACGGAGGCCCGCAGGTCGGTGGCCATCACCGGCGCGCCGCGCAGCTTTTCCACGCCGGTGACCGTGGCCGTGCCGCCATGCACGTCGATCCGCGCGCCCATGCGCATCAGTTCGGGGGCGTGCATGAAGCGGTTTTCAAAGATCTTTTCTTCCAGCACCGAGACGCCTTCGGCGGTGCAGAGCAGCGCCATCATCTGGGCCTGCAGATCGGTGGGGAAGCCGGGGAAGGGTTCGGTTGTCACGTTGACGGCGCGCACCCGGCCGTTCTTGCGCGCGACCTTCACGCCGCGTTCGGTTTCGGTCACGCTGATCCCGGCGGCATCGAGTTTTTCGGCAAAGGCGCCGACCAGTTCGATGCGCCCGCCCAGACATTCCACCTCGCCGCCGCAGATCGCAGGGACGAGCATGTAGGTGCCAAGTTCGATGCGGTCGGTCACCACGGGATGGGTGGCGCCGTGCAGGCGATCGACGCCCTGCACGGTAAGGGTGGCGGTGCCTTCCCCTTCGATCTGGGCGCCCATCTTGCGCAGGCATTGCGCGAGATCGACGATCTCGGGTTCGCGTGCGGCGTTCTTCAGCACGGTCGTGCCACGGGCCAGTGTGGCGGCCATGAGCGCATTTTCGGTCGCGCCGACGGAGACGAAGGGAAATTCGATCACCGCGCCCTTGAGCCGCCCGCCCGGGGCGCGGGCGTGGACATAGCCATCGCGCAGGTCAAGCTCTGCCCCCATCGCCTCCAGCGCCTTGAGATGCAGGTCCACCGGGCGCGCCCCGATGGCACAGCCGCCGGGCAGCGAGACGACGGCATGGCCGTCGCGCGCCAGCATCGGCCCGAGGACGAGGATGCTCGCCCGCATCTTGCGCACGATGTCGTAATCGGCGCGGTGGTTGTCGATGTCATGCGACGACATGGCGAGCACCAGCCCGTCTTGCAGGCTGGCCACTTCCGCCCCCAGCGATTGCAGAAGCTGCGTCATGGTGCGGATATCGGACAGGCGCGGCGCGTTGGTCAGCGTGAGCGGCTCGTCGGTCAGAAGGGTGGCGGGCATCAGCGTCAGGCAGGCGTTCTTGGCCCCCGCGATCGGGATGGCGCCGTTGAGCGGCCCGTTGCCCTTGACCAGAATAGAATCCATCCGCCTGCCTCACATATCTTCTGCGGGGGGCGTGTCCGTTCCCGCCGCTTTTGCCTCATTGCCCGCCCGTGCCCGCGCCTGCGCCTTGCGGCGCGCCATGTTCGCCTTCAGCGCCGCCTTGAGGCGCGCCTCCCGCGTCGTCTCTGACGTGGGGCGCCCCGTTTTGCCAGGCCCCGCCTTTTCGGCTCCTGTCGTTTCGGCCCTTGGATCGCTGGATTTCGGGTTCATCGCCCCCTCCTATACGATGGCGGGACAGGGGTCCAGATTGCGCCGCGCGACCGGGCGAGTTTGCACTTGCACCGCCATCCGAAGGCGGCTATTCACCCGCCACGCCGCGCGGGACGCCCCGCATCCGGCCACGGCGCTGCAGTAGCTCAGTGGTAGAGCACTCCCTTGGTAAGGGAGAGGTCGAGAGTTCAATCCTCTCTTGCAGCACCATCCTTCTCCCTTGAAAACTTGAGGAACGACCTTCCGCCGCGGGATGTGTGCGGGACGGTGCGCGTCTTTCAGGACAGCGCGCGTGCGAGGGCGAGGAAGGGGTCGGTGCCGATCAGCGCGCGGCCGAGGAGGTTTACCCCGACGATCAGCAGAGCCCATGTGATGACGCGGTAGAAGGTCCGTTCGCTGACCATGCCGACGGTCCGCTTGCCGATATAGACGCCGAGGATCGCGGCCGGGGACAGATAGGCCAGCGTTTCGAGGCTTTGCAGCGTGACCTGACCTGTCAGGGCGTAGGGGCCGAGTTTCACCGCGTTCAGGACCGCGAACAGGATCGTCGTGGTCCCCGCATAGGCCAGGCGGTCGAGGCCCAGGGGTTGGACATAGACCTGATAGGGGGGCGCGCCGGCATGGCTGATATAGCTGGTGAAGCCGGTGATGGTTCCCCAGAACAGGCCCGGTCTGACCCGTGGCGCGCGCGGGACCGTTGCGGCCTTGGGGCCCGTCAGCATGTAGAGGGCGAACAGGATGCCGATGGCGCCCACGAGCCCGGTGATGATGTCGTTGCCGCCGGGCAGATGGGCCGATGTCCACGGGATCACGGCCCAGCCGATCAGCACGCCTGCGATCCCCGCCGGGATGAGGATGGTGAGCACCCGGCGCGCATAGCTGTGCCTGTAGGCCCATAGCCCGAAGGCATCGCTCACGATATAGACCGGCAGGAGCAGGCCCGCCGCGGTAAGGGGATCGACGACGAGGCTGAGGAGCGGGACGCTGAGGTTGCCGACGGCGGACCAGCCTCCCTTGGCGAGGCCCACCAGAAAGGCGACCGCGACGGCGATCAGCCAGAAATCCCATCCTTGCACGGTTCGTCCCGTCTTTCTGACTTTGTCGGTTCTGGCCGCCGATCCCCGCGCGGATTGGCGCGCGGATCGGCGGCCTGTTCGGCTGCACCCTAAGCCTTTGGCCGGGGGGCGGCCAGCGCATAAGCGGCGGCGCCCGGGGGCGTGGGGCTGCCCACAAAGGCGCGCCCTGCGGGTTGAGTGCCTGCCGGGCGCGCGCTAGATGGGGCGCACCTGTTGGAGGCTTGGCCCATGACCTTTTTCCTGTCCACCCGCGATGCCGGTTTCGAGGCGGAGTTTGCGCGGCTTCTGTCGATGAAGCGGGAAGAGGCCGAGGACGTGGATCAGGCGGTGGCGGCCATCATTGCGGATGTGCGGGCGCGGGGGGATGCGGCGCTGATCGAGTTGACCGCGCGGTTTGACCGGCTGGAGCTGACGGCGGACGGCCTTGCCTTTTCGGAGGCCGAGATCGAGGCCGAGATTGCCCGGGTTTCCGCCGAGGATCGGGCGGCGCTGGAGTTGGCGGCCGCGCGCATCCGGGCCTATCACGAAAGGCAGCGCCCAGAGGATGCAAGCTGGACCGATGCGGCGGGGGCGACACTGGGCTGGCGCTGGACGCCGGTTTCGGCGGCGGGGCTATATGTGCCGGGGGGGCTGGCGTCCTATCCGTCCTCCGTTCTGATGAATGCGATCCCGGCCAAGGTGGCGGGGGTGGGGCGGCTGGTCGTGACCTGCCCGACACCGGGGGGGGTGGTCAATCCGCTCGTCCTGCTGGCGGCGCGGATCGCGGGCGTCGATGCGATCTACCGCGTGGGGGGCGCGCAGGCGGTGGCGGCGCTGGCCTATGGCACGGCGACGATTGCGGCGGTGGACAAGATCACCGGGCCGGGCAATGCCTATGTGGCGGCGGCGAAGCGGCGGGTGTTTGGCCGGGTGGGGATCGACATGATCGCGGGGCCGTCGGAGGTTCTGGTCATCGCGGATGCGGACAATGACCCCGATTGGATCGCGCTGGACCTGCTGTCACAGGCCGAGCATGACGAGAGCGCGCAGGCCATCCTGATCACCACGGATGCGGCCTTTGGCATGGCGGTGGCGGGCGCGGTGGAGGCGCGGCTGGAGACTTTGGAGCGGCGGGCCATCGCGGGGGCAAGCTGGCGCGACAACGGGGCGGTGATCGTGGTGCGCGATCTGGACGAGGCCGCGGATCTGGCGAACCGGATCGCGGCGGAGCATCTGGAGATCATGGTGGCGGACCCCGAGGCGCTGGCCGCGAAGATCCCCCATGCGGGGGCGATCTTCCTTGGGGCGTGGACGCCCGAGGCGATCGGCGACTATGTGGGCGGGCCGAACCATGTGCTGCCCACGGCGCGGTCGGCGCGGTTTTCCAGCGGTTTGAATGTGCTCGATTTCATGAAGCGGACGACGATGGCGCGGATGACGCCCGAGGCGCTGCGCGCCATCGGGCCTGCGGCAGAGCGGCTGGCGATCAGCGAGAGCTTGCAGGCGCATGGATTGAGCGTGCGGGCGCGGCTGGATCGGTTGAACGGCTAGGGTCTGGCGGCGCGGCATCCAGCGGGTGGGACCCTGTCGCGGATCAAGCGCGGGGTCTGCGGGGTATCGGCGTGGCGCGGGTGATGGTGGCCCCTTGCTTTGCCCTTGGCCGTGCCTTGCACCGGCATGAGCCCCCATCGCCCTTGCGCTGCGGGTTGCGGTCGGGCATCACCCTTTGGGTGTAAGAGGGGTCTGCCGGATGAACCGCATCTGCCATATCGAGATCGACGAGCGGGGGCTGGCGCGGCCGACGCCGGAGATCGAGCAGGAACGCCGTGTGGCGATCTTTGATCTTCTGGAGGAGAACTCCTTCGCGCTGCCGGTGCGCGAGGGGCGCGAGGCGGTGACCGGGCCCTATCGGCTTGGCCTTGCGATCCGCGAGGGGCGGCTTGTCTTCGACATCGGGTCGGAGGCGGGCGAGAAGGTGGGGGAGTTCCACCTGAGCCTCGGGCCGTTCCGGCAGGTGGTGAAGGATTACTTCCAGATCTGCGAGAGCTATTTCGAGGCGGTGAAGCGCCTGCCGCCCAGCCAGATCGAGGCGATCGACATGGCGCGGCGGGGCATCCACAACGAAGGCGCGCGCGTGCTGCAGGAGCGGCTGGAGGGCAAGGCCGAGGTGGATACGGATACGGCGCGGCGCCTGTTCACGCTGATCTGCGTCCTGCACTGGGGCTGATCTTGGCAGGAGCGTTTCCGACATCGGTTCTGTTCTGCTGCGACCACAATGCCGTGCGCTCGCCCATGGCCGAAGGGTTGATGAAGCAGATGTATGGCCAGAAGGCCTATGTGCAGTCGGCGGGTGTGAAGAATGACATGGAGGTGGATGGCTTCTCCATCGCCGTGTGCAAGGAATTGGGGATCGAGTTGTCGCGCCACCGGTCGCGCAGTTTCGAGGAGATGCAGGAATGGGGGGATGATCTGAGCCAGTTCGATCTGATCGTCGCCCTGTCGCCCGCGAGCCAGAGAACGGCGCTGGAGTTGACCCGGTTCTACCATCTGGACGTAGAATACTGGCCGATCCTTGATCCCACGGGCCTTGGCGAGAGCCGCGAGGCGAAGCTTGCGGCCTATCGGCAGGCGCGGGACCAGATCCGGGATCGGATGATCGCGCGGTTCGGGCCGCCAAAGGAAGAGGGACAGACGGAATGAGCCGGACGGAAGCCATCGCCCTGATCGGGCGCTATTATGCGGCGTTCAATGCGGGCGATGCGGCGGGCATGCTGGAGTGCGTGGCCGAGGATGTGGAGCATCGGGTGAACGAGGGGGGCATCCGGCGGGGCCGGGCGAAATTCGCCGAGTTCTGTTCGCATATGGGTGTGAGCTATCGGGAAGAGTTGAAGGACATGGTGATCTTCGCGAGCGATGACGGGGCGCGGGGGGCGGCGGAGTTCGTGGTGCATGGCGCATATCTGCAGACCGATCCGGGCCTGCCCGAGGCGCGGGGCCAACGCTACATCCTGCCTGCGGGGGGGTTCTTTGACATCCGCGATGGCAAGATCGCGCGGGTGACGACGTTTTACAACCTGAACGACTGGATCGCACAGGTTTCCGCATGACGCGGGCCGCGCTGCCTGCGGGGATTTCGGTGCGTGCCCTGCAGGGCGCGGCGCTGGAGGCGGCTCTGGACGATGTGGCGCGGCTGCGCATCGCGGTGTTCCGGGACTGGCCCTATCTTTATGACGGGTCGCTCGACTATGAGCGGCAGTATCTGGCCACCTATCGCGACAGTCCTGGCGCGCTGCTGGTGGGGGCGTTCTTCGGGGATGTACTGGTGGGGGCGTCCACCTCGACCCCGATGGAGGATCACGCGGGCGAATTCGCGGCCCCCTTTGCCGGGCGCGGGGTGGCGTTGGAGCGGATCCTGTATGGCGCGGAATCGGTGCTTTTGCCGGAGTATCGCGGCAAGGGGATCGGGCATCGCTTTCTGGACCTGCGCGAGGATCATGCCCGGGCCCTTGGGCGGACGCATGTCGCCTTTTGTTCCGTGATGCGCCCGGAGGACCATCCGCTGCGGCCTGCGGCCTATCGCAGCAATGATGCCTTCTGGCGGGGGCGGGGCTATGCGCCGCTGCCGGGCGTGGTGGCGGAGTTCGCGTGGAAGGATATCGGCGAGGCGGGCGAGACGGTGAAGCCGTTGCAGTTCTGGATGCGGGCGATCTGACGGCGGATGCTGCATGGCATTTGACGGCGGGCGTGGGGGCGGGCAGACTCGCCCCCATACTCGGTAGCCGGAGTGACCCCTTGTCGCGATCGCCTTATCAGAAACTGGAGCGGCGGGCGTTCTGGCGGTTCGGCGTCGAGGCGCGCGGGGCCATCGCGGAAGCCGGGATGTTCCGGCCCAGCTTTGCCATTGGCCCCGACACGCGGGTGGCGACGGCCGGATCCTGCTTTGCCCAGCATGTGGGCCGCGCGCTGCGGGCGGCAGGGGTCGAGGTGATCGACAGCGAGCCTGCGCCTGCCTTTGTCTCTGACCGGGTGGCGCGGGATCACGGCTATCGCCTGTTCTCGGCCCGGCATGGCAACATCTACACTGCGGCCCATCTGGCGCAGCTGGCCCGCGAGGCGTGGAAGGGGTTTCGCCCGGCGGAACCGGTCTGGACGCTGGGGGAGCGGTTCGTCGATTCCCAGCGCCCGTCGGTGGAGCCTGCGGGCCTTGCCTCGGCAGAGGAGGTGGCGCTGCACCGCGCGCGGCATCTGGCGCAGCTGCGGGCCGCCTGGGGGGCGGCGGATGTGTTCGTCTTTACCTTCGGGTTGACCGAGGCCTTTTGCCACCGCGACAGCGGCACGGTCTTTCCCATGGCCCCGGGCGTGATCGGGGGCAGCTATGACCCTGCGGTGCATGGATTTGTGAACTTTACCGTGGCCGAGACGGTGGCGGCCTTTCGGGCCTTCATGGCGCTGGCGCGGGCGGCAAATCCGGCGATGCGGTTTCTGATCACCGTATCGCCTGTCCCCCTCGCCGCGACGGCGAGCGGGGATCATGTAGAGGTGGCGACGGTGCGGTCGAAATCCATCCTGCGCGCGGCCTGTGACGAGATCCTGCGCGCCGAGGAGGGGGTGGACTACTTTCCGTCCTACGAGATCATCACCTCGCCTTCGTCGGGCGGGCGGTTCTTCGCGCCCAATCTGCGTGACGTGACGGAGGAGGGGGTGGCCACGGTCATGGCCACGCTGCGCGCCAGCTATGGGCTGGGCGGGCAGGGTGTGGAAGCATCGGGCGCGGAAGAGCGGCAGGTGCCGGGCGCGGGCGGGGCAGATGCGGCGGCTGAGGATCTGCGCTGCGAGGAGGTGCTGCTTGGCCGCTTTGCCGGCACGGCCACGGCATGAGGCGGGTTCTTGTCTACGGCAATTCCCATGTCGCCGCGTGGCAGGCGGCGTGGGAGGGCTGGACGGAGGGGCGACCGGCGCTTGAGATGGCGTTCTTCAGCCTACCGGAGCGGATCTTTCAGCGGTATCGTTTCCGCGCCTCGGGCCGGTTTGCGGCGCGGCGGTCGGTCACGGCAGAGGAGTTGGACCGGGTCCGCGCGATCAATGCGGGACAGGTGGAGTGCCACCCTGCCGATGCCGATGTCGCCGTCTGTGTCGGGCTGTCCTGGGCGCCGGAGCGGGCGATGGGCTTTGCCGCGCTGGGGGATGCCCCCGGCATGGGGCCTGCGGTGCGTGACGGAGCGCGCGCGCTGTTCAGCGCGGGCTTCGTGGAGGCGGCCTTTGCGGAAGCCTGCGCCGAGACCTGTGCCGCGTGGCCCCTGCCGCCCCGGATGGCGGGGCGGACCGTCGTCTTCGGCCGCCCGATCTATGCCGAGACCTGCCTGCGCAGCACCCATCCCCTTTATGCGCCATGGCGGGACGCGGCCGCATGTCCGGAGGCCGCCCGCGCGTTCCTGATGCGCTATGCCGACCGGCTGGCGGTGCGGGCGCGGGAGGCGGGGGTCGCGTTCATCGCCCCGCCGCCGGATGTGGCCGGGGCGGGCGCGTTGACGCGGGCGGGGTATCTGGCTGCGGGGGGCGGCGGGGTAAACCCCGATGCGCCGGGCGCGCGGGGCGATCACAGCCACATGAACGCGGCCTATGGCCGGGCCTGCATCCGGCATCTTCTGGCGCATCTGGCGGGGGCTGAGGTGGGGGACGAATCTGCCACCGCCACCGCGCGCTGACAGGGGGCAGCGGGTTTCCGCCCGCCTGCTGCGCGCCAGAGAGATGCGCCAGCGCCTTGTTTTCTTGGCCTTTCTGCAGCGATCGGCGAGAAATGGGCAGTTTTCGGATGGCGGCGGGGCGGATTGTTGCGGGGCGGATTTCGAGGGCTATATTCGACCCATGCCGGACGCCGCCTGCGCCCCGCCGCCTGTTGCGGAAGGGTGCGAGGGACGAAAGGTGAAACATTCGGAGGTTACATAAGATGACGTACTCCAATCGAGGCATTGCGATGAAAAAGACGATCCTTCTTGCACTTCTCGGCCTTGGCGCCGCGGCATGTGTTCCCGCGGATCAGGCCACGCTGGGCGGGGCCGCGACGGGCGCGGTGCTTGGGGCGGCGGTGTCGGATTCCGATGACCGCGTGGAAGGCGCGATCATTGGCGCCGCCGTGGGCGGCGTGGCCGGGAACCTGATCGGCCGGGCCAATACGCCCAATGACTGTATCTATCAGGATGCCTACGGCCGCCGCTACGTGGCGCGCTGCCAGTAAGGTTGCATGCCCGGTTGAGATGCCGGATGAGGCAAGGCCGGGCCGCGGTGCAAGGCACCGCGGCCCGGTTTTTTGTTGGGATCGAGGGCGCGGTGCGGGGCACGCGGCCAGGTTTCCTGTCAGGCCGGGCTGTCTTGCCAGCCCGTGACATCGTTGCCGCCAAAGATCATCTGGCGCAGGGCGGGATGCGTGAGTGAGGCGGAAAAGCCGGGGGCCGGGGCGCTGGCTGCATCGAGGCGGGCCATCTGATCGGCGGTAAGGATCACATCGCTGGCCGCGATATTGGCGGCCAGTTGCGCCGGGCTGCTGGCGCCGATCAGGGTGGAGGTAACGCCGGGGCGGGCCATGACCCAGGCCAGCGCGATCTGGGCCAGCGCGATCTGGGCCGGGGGGCGATCCTGTTCCTGCGCCACGTCGCGCAGGGTGTCGAGGATATCCCAGTTGCGGGGGGTGAACTTACTGTCGCCAAAGGGGTTGGGGCCGGAGAGGCGGCCTGTGTTTGCCGTGTCGCCGCGGCGGTATTTGCCGGTGAGAAAGCCACCGGCGAGCGGGCTCCATGGCATGACGCCCATCCCTGCCTCGCGCGCGGCAGGGATATGTTCGGCCTCAACATCGCGGGCGACGAGCGAGTATTCCACCTGAATTGCGATGGGGCCGGGGATGCGGCGTTCGGTGGCGATGGTGGCGGCCTTCATCGCCAGCCAGGCAGGCATGTCGGACAGGGCGTAGTAGCGGATCTTGCCGGCGCGGACGAGATCGCCAAGGGTCTGGACGATTTCCTCCACCGGGGTGACGCCGTCCCAGATGTGCATCCAGTAGAGGTCGATGTGATCGGTTTGCAGGCGGCGGAGCGAGGCGTCGAGCGCGCGGTGGATGTTCTTGGCCCCTGCGCCGCCCGCATGGGGATGGCCGCGCCCGGATTGGGTTTCAAGCGGGCTTGCACTGGCGTTGAAGCCGAACTTGGTGGCGAGGACCATGTCATCGCGTGACCGGGTGTCACGCAGGAAACGGCCCACCAGCGCCTCGCTTTCGCCACCGGAATAGATGTCGGCCGTGTCGATGAAGTTGCCGCCCGCATCGCGGTAGGCGTCGAAGATGGCGCGGGCGGCGGTGTCATCGGCGTTCCAGCCGCCGGGGCCGAAGGTCATGGTGCCAAGGGCGAGGGGGCTGACCACAAGGCCCGAGCGGCCGAGGGTGCGATAAGCGGTGAGGGGCATGGGGCATCCTGTTTCATAGCGAACGTTATGAAACGGCTAGGCTCCTTGTCTGCCGGGGTCAATCGGTTTAATAGTGATCGTTATGAAATCTGCTGCTGCACCCATGCGCCGGGGCGGAAGGCCCCTGTCCTTTGACCGGCAAGCGGCCTTGGAGAAGGCCATGCTGGCCTTCTGGCGGCATGGCTATGAAAGCACGTCGATCAGCGATCTGACGGCGGCGATGGGGGTGACGGCCCCCAGCCTTTACACCGCCTTTGGCGACAAGCGGCGCCTTTTTTTGGAGGCGATGGAGCTGTATGTCGGCCCGATGGAGGCGGTGCAGGCGCGGCTGGATGCGGCCCCGACAGCGCGGGCGGCAGCGTGGGATCTGCTGTTCGGGGCGGTGCAGAAGATGACGGGCGAGGCGACGCCGCCCGGCTGTCTGATGACAAGCGCTACGGCCAGCGTGTCGGCATCGGCGGTTGAGGTGCAGGCGGCGGTATCGGCGGTACGAGGTGAGATTCTGCGGCGGCTGGAGGCGCGGATCGCGCGGGATGTGGCGGAGGGGGCCTTGCCTGCGGGGACCGATGCGGCGGCGCTGGCGGCGCTGATGATGGGTGTGATGCAGGGTGTATCCGTGCTGGCGCGCGACGGGATGCCGCGTGAGGCGCTGCTGGCGATGGCGGAATGTGCGATGCGGGCGTTTCCGGGGGATGCTGGGACGCGTGCGGGGGCGTGAAGGATTTGCCCTGCGCGGCGAAGGCTGGCAGAGAGGGGGCCTGATCCTTTCGTCGAAGGGGGCCTTGCCCGATGAAGATTGCCGCTGCTGCCTATCCGCTGGATTTCCTGCCCGATTTCGCCGTCTATGAGGCGAAGCTGACAGAGTGGGTCGGGCAGGCGGTGGCGCAGGGGGCGGACCTGCTGGTGTTTCCGGAATACGGCGCGATGGAGCTGGCCTCGTTGGGTGGGGCGGCGGTGGCGGCTGATCTGGAGCGGGCGCTGGTTGAGGTGGCGCGCTGGCGCGAGGCGGTGGATGGCCTGCATCTGCGGCTGGCGGCGGCGCATGGGGTGCATATCCTTGGTGCGTCGGGGCCGGTCTTTGGCGGCGGGGGGGAGCGGCCCGTGAACCGGGCCACGCTGTACGGGCCGCAGGGCATCGTCGGGCATCAGGACAAGCAGATCATGACCCGGTTCGAGCGCGAGACGTGGTTCGTGGAACCCGGCGCGGGGCTGCCGGTGTTTGACACAGCCATCGGCCGGATCGGGGTGCTGATCTGCTATGACAGCGAGTTTCCCTTGTTGGCGCGGCGGCTGGCCGAGGCCGGGGCAGAGATCCTTCTGGTGCCGTCCTGCACGGATTCGCTGGCCGGTTTCACGCGGGTGCGGGTGGGGGCCATGGCGCGCGCGCTGGAAAACCAATGCATCACGGTTCATTCGCCCACGGTGGGGCTGGCGCCGTGGTGCCCGGCGGTGGATGAGAATGTGGGGGCGGCGGCGATCTATGGCCCGCCGGACCGGGGCTTTCCGGCGACGGGGATATTCACCGAGACGGCGCTGAACGCGCCGGGCTGGGCGGTGGCGGAGGTGGACCTTGCCGCCGTGCACAGGGTGCGGCGGGAGGGTGGGGTTCTCAATCACCTGCACTGGGACGAACAGGCCGACCGCGTGGCGCGGGCCTGACCGCAGGGTTGCGGTCCTGCGCGGGTAGCAACCGGGAATTGATCGGGATGCCGTTCATGCTAGGCTCGGCGCGAGGGCAGGGCTGAGGCCGGGTGCGGGTGGCATGGGTGGATGTGGCGAGGGTCGGTCCTCTGGCAGTGTGGCGCGGCGCTGTGCGGTGGGGTTGATGGTGGCGTCTGTCGCATGGGCGGGTGCGGGGAAGGCCATGGCAGGCGTGACCTGCGCCGCGGCGGCGGGGGTGGACATGCCCGGGGCCGACGCTCTGTGTCAGGCGGTCGGCGCGATCCTTGCCGGGGATGGGCGCGCGGCCGACGAGACGGCGGCGGTCGTGGAGGTTCTGCTGATGCGGCCGGAGCGGGTGGTTGCGCGGTTGCGCTGGGGTGCGGCGGCTGCACCGGGGCCGGAGGTGGAGATCATGGCGATGGACGGCCCCCTTTTGCCCGATTGGCCAGAGCGGCTTGCCTCTGATCTGGTGCGGGCGACGCCCCCGCCGTGAGGGGGCCGGGTTCGATTTGCAGAACGGTTTGGCGTTTCAGTGCTTGGGTGAGTGAACGATGTGTACGATGTGTTTTGCCGCGGTGATCGAGAAGCGCTGCGGGTTTTCGGACCCGCGCGTCACGATCGGCGGGACGGATGGGCCGCCCGTGGCGGCGACCGTTCGGGAGATCGGCGATGCGCCGGACATCGTGCCGCCCGCCCCGGGCGTGGTGATCGAGGTGGGTGACGAGTTTCTGGGGCGGCTGAGCATTGATGATTTCGATCTGGTTGCCGTGACGCTGGAGGCGGGGCAGGCCTATCAGATCGACCTGAGCGGATATGGCACGACCCCCCTTGCCGACACTTTCCTTACCGTGCTGGATGAAGGGGGCAACCTGCTTCAGTTCAACGACGATGCGGTGGGTTTGTATTCCCAACTGATCTTTGTCGCGCCGACCACGGACACCTATTACCTGTCTGCAAGCGGCTTTGACGCAAGTCAGACGGGGGATTACCGCCTGACCATTCGCGAGGCGGTGATCCCCACGCCCGCCGCGGCGAGCCTTGATGAACTGGCGGCATTCCTGACGGACGGCTATTGGCAAAGCTTCGGATCAAGCGGCCGGGCCTTCGACACGGCTGCCAGCAACATCATCACCTATGACCTCTCCGGGCTTACGGCGGCGGGTCGGCAGCTTGCGCTGTGGGCGATGGAGGCGTGGGAGATGGTGGCCGACATCGACTTTCGGGTCGGCCCGCGCCTGAGCGCCGATATCGTCTTTGACGATACGGAGCCCGGGGCCTTTGCGAATTCGACCCTGTCGCGGGGGAACATCCTGTCTGCGCGGGTCAATGTCGGGTTGGACTGGCTGGCCGCCTATGGCACGGGCTATGACGGCTACAGCTTCCAGACCTATGTGCATGAGATCGGCCATGCGCTGGGCTTGGGGCATCAGGGCGGCTATAACGTCTCGGCCAGCTATGAGGTGGATGCGGATTTCGTGAACGACAGCTGGTCTGCGTCGGTCATGTCGTATTTCAATCAGGACGTGAACACCAATGATCCCAGCGGATATGCCAGCCTGCTGACGACGATGGCCGCCGATATCGTGGCGATCCAGAACCTTTACGGCGCGGCGGCGGGCGGGGCGACGGCGGGCAATACCGTCTGGGGCGAGGGCACGACGCTGACGAATTTTCTGGGCCAGTTCTTTGCCGATATCTTTGCGGGCGGCAGGGAGATGGCGGATCTGGCCCTGACCCTTTTTGACGAGGGCGGGCGCGATACGATCCGCCTGACGGGAGATGCAAGCGATCAAGTGGTCACGCTTCTGTCGGAGGGCCGATCGAGCGTGATGGGCGGGGCGGGCAACCTGTTCATCGCCCGTGGAACGGTGATCGAGAACTTCGAGGCCGGGCGCGGCGATGACAGCGTGACGGGGAACGGCGCGGGGAATGCCCTGTGGGGCAATACCGGGGACGACACGCTGTCGGGCGGTGGGGGGAATGACCGGCTGTATGGCGGCGACGGGCAGGACCGCCTGACGGGCGATGCGGGGCGGGACCGTCTGTCCGGCCTTGCCGGTGCGGATGATCTGCGAGGCGGTCTGGGCAATGACATCCTGTCGGGCGCGGGCGGCGCGGACCGGCTGGACGGCGGGGCGGGGAGCGACCGTCTGGGCGGCGGGGCCGGGGCGGATGTGTTCGTCTACACCGCGGGGCGGGACGTCATCACGGATTTTGCCGATGGGGTGGACCGCATCACGATCGAGGCCGATCTGATCGGTCCCGGGGCGGACTGGGCCGATCTGCGCGCGCTGGCACGGGCGGAGGCGGATCGCATCGTGTTCGACTTTGGCGGTGCGGATGTGCTGGTGGTGATCGGCGTGAACCGGGTGGCCGCGTTGCAGGGCGACATCCTGCTGGTGTGATGCCGTGACGCGGGCCGCATTTGCCCCTTGAAAAATCAGGCGTAGAGGCGCATTACCCTTGCCCGGAGCCTGCGAGCACTGCTTGCGGGCCACAACCCTATTCGGAGTGAACATGGCCAAGGAAGATATCCTCGAATTCCCCGGTGTCGTGAAGGAACTCCTGCCGAACGCGACATTCAGGGTCGAGCTGGATAACGGCCATGAACTGATCGCCGTGATGGCAGGCAAGATGCGCAAGAACCGCATCCGCGTTCTGGCGGGCGACAAGGTGCAGGTGGAAATGACGCCCTACGACCTGTCGAAGGGTCGCATCAACTATCGCTTCAAGTGAAGCTGATCCTCGGATCGGGCAGCCCGCGCCGGAAGGAACTTCTGGCGCAACTGGGCATCGTGCCCGATGCCATCCTTCCCCCCGATATCGACGAGGATCCCCGCAAGGGCGAGTTGCCGCGGCCCTATGCGGCGCGGCTGGCGCGCGAGAAGGCGGCTGCGGTGGCGGCGGGGCCTGATGACATCGTGTTGTGCGCGGATACGACCGTGGCGCTGGGCCGCCGGATCCTTGGCAAGCCGCGCGACGCGGGCGAGGCGGCGGCCTTTCTGATGGCGCTGGGCGGGCGGCGGCATGAGGTGATCACCGCCGTGGCCGTGCGCCGGGGTGACCGGGTCTGGACGCGCGAGTCGGTGAGCGCGGTGAAGATGAAGCGGCTGTCGGATGTGGAGTTGAATGCCTACCTGGCGGGCGGCGACTGGCAGGGCAAGGCCGGGGCCTATGCCATCCAGGGTGCGGCGGGGGCCTTCATCCCCTGGATTTCGGGCAGTTTCACCGGCATCGTGGGCCTGCCCTTGGCCGAGACGGCGGCGCTGTTGCAGGCGGCGGGCTATCCGATCTGGAGGCAGGGATGAAGGGGCGTGTGGTCTGTCTGGACCGGATCGACGGGCGCGAGGCGGCGGCGCTGATCGTAGACGGGCGGCTGGAGGATCTGCTGATCGACCCGCCCGGGGATGTAGTGCTGCCCGGCGCGATCTATCGCGCGGTGGCGGATCGGCCCGTGAAGGGGCAGGGCGGCATGTTCGTGAAGCTGCCGGGGGGCAGCGGGTTCCTGCGGCAGGTGTCGGGGCTGGCGCCGGGGCAGCGGATCATCGTGCAGGTCACGGGGCCTACGGAACCCGGCAAGGCCGTGCCGGTGACCACGCGGCTTCTGTTCCGGTCGCGCTGGGCGATCGTGACGCCGGGGGCGCCGGGGATCAACATCTCGCGCCGCATCCGGGATGAGGACGTACGGGCCGAGTTGCAGGCGCTGGCCGAAGAGGCGATGGCGGGGGCGCCCGCCGATCACGGGTTGATCCTGCGGTCGGCCGCCGAGGGTGAGGATGAGGCGGCGGTGGCCGAGGATATCCTTGCGATGAAGGATCTGGCGGCGGCGGTGACGGCCGATCTGGCGGGGGGGCCGGAGCTTTTGGTCGATGGGCCAGGCGCGCATGAGGCGGCATGGCGCGACTGGGCCGATCCCCCCCCGGATGAGGTGGTGGAAGGCGGGTTCACCGATCTTGGCGTCTGGGAGATGATCGACGCGCTGCGCGCGGCCCGGGTGGATTTGCCGGGTGGCGGGCATATCACGGTGGAACCGACCCGCGCGCTGGTGGCGGTGGATGTGAACACGGGCGCCGACACCTCGCCCGCGGCGGCGTTGAAGGCCAATGTGGCGGCGGCGCGGGAGTTGCCGCGCCAGCTGCGGCTGCGGGGTCTGGGCGGGCAGGTGGTGGTGGATTTCGCGCCGGTCCCCAAGAAGGACCGCGGCACGCTGGACCAGGTGATGAAGGCTGCCTTCCGGGCGGAAGGGGCGGAAACCCATCTGGCGGGCTGGACGGGGCTGGGCCTGTACGAGATGACGCGCAAGCGCGACCGTCTGGCGCTGGCCGATCTTCTGGGGGGGGTGGTGTGAGCTGTCCGATCTGCAACAAGGAGGCGGATGCGAAATACCGCCCCTTCTGTTCGCGGCGCTGCGCGGATGTGGACCTTGGCCGCTGGCTCAGGGGCAGTTACGCCATCCCCGCCGAACCGCTTGATGAGGGCGACCCGCCGGCCGGGCCGCAGGACGACGCCGACCCCGCCTCCGGCGCGCGCCCGCATTGATCCAAGGCGCGCAACGGCGCCTTAGGAGGCGTGTGTTGGATTTTTCTGCCGAAACCCACTGGACAGCCCCCGCCGCCTGACGTATCACGCCGCCACTCCGAGGGGATCCCTTGGTGACGGTGCCCAGATAGCTCAGTTGGTAGAGCAGCGGATTGAAAATCCGCGTGTCGCTGGTTCGATTCCGGCTCTGGGCACCATTATTTTCTCAAGAATATCTTAGCACTTGAAGACAAAGAAGAATTTGAAATTCTTCGGCTTTGCGGTCCTGTTTTTGTATCACATTTCGTATCACATTCGATTCCGAGAAGTGGAGCTTCTGGCGGTGTGTTGGGGGTGGGTGCTCAGATGGCGCAAAGCCTCTGTCCTGGGCGCAGATTGATTGAGTTTGGCTCGGCCTGCGGTCCCCATTGCGGCGCTTCAGTTTGACCTCTTTGGTGGATCCGCGCGGCACTGGCCGATCCATCCCTCGCAAAGATCACCATCGAGTCCTGGCGGGGCTCTGTTGAGCCCCACGTAGGGTCAATGACTTCGACAGAGGCCTGTCGATCCACATCTCAGCGGTTTCGTAGTTTGCGTTGATCCCACTGACGTTGCCCCCGCCTTTTTTCCAGCGTGAGCGAGACTCCGGGTTTGGGTTTTGCCTGTTTGGCGGGTTGGGCGACGGGGGCTGGTGCGGAGCTTTGCGGGTTGCGCAGCGTCAGGCCCTGTTGCGGGGTGAAGGTTTGGGCGAACTGGGCAGGCGTCTGCCAGCCGAGGCGGGAGTGCAGGCGTTCGGTGTTATAGTCCATGCGCCAGGCTTCGAGCGTGGCGCGGGCATGGCTTAGAGAGGGGAACAGCGTCTCGTTCAAGAGCTCGTCGCGCAACCGACCATTGAAGCTCTCGATGAAGGCGTTCTGGGTCAGCTTGCCGGGTGCGATGTAGTGCCAGTCGACTTTGCGGTCGTCGGCAAAGGTCAGGATCGCGTTCGAGGTGAACTCGGTCCCGTTGTCGCTGACTACGGTTTGGGGCTTTCCACGCGCTTCAAACAGGGTCGCCATCTCCCGCGCCACCCGTGCGCCGGACAGGGACGTGTCGGCGATCAGCGCGAGGCATTCTCGCGTGCAGTCATCCACCACGGTCAGGACCCGGAAGCGGCGGCCATCGGTCAGCTGGTCGGAGACAAAGTCGAGCGACCAGCGCTGGTTCGGCATCAGGGGCATCGCCATCAAGGCGGCAATGCAGACGGTCCTGCCCACCACGCTTATCACCGACGAACAGACGGCCAAAACTTTGCTGGAGTAGCGCCCGTCCTGATTAGATCGGTAGACTGCGCGATGTCCGCTTGCGCGCCCCGACAGACCGAAAGACAGTCGGCCGTCCCGGAAGGCCCGTCTTGTGGTACAAGCCCGCCGCTGCACGAATGGCCACGACGAGATGATCGTCGGCCGTCTGGTCAAAGCTTCTGCCGCGTCCCGGATTGCCTTAACCGCGATGGACCGTGGCGATCCGTTCCGCCAGTGCAGCGGCCTGAATGCGGATGTCCGGGATGGCCGTGACCTCCCAGAAGGCGGCGCGGCTGACGGGGCCGATTGCGGAAAGGTGGGGCGACGGGGTGCCGTCGGCACGGATCAGCGACCCGTCATCGGCGATGTCGAGGCCGATACCGAGGGGGTCCATCCGGGCGGTGCCGTCGTGCAGCAGGCCGGCCAGCAGGGGGGAGTCCGCCGGTCGCCCGCGCAGGCCCCGTGCGTCGATGGCGACCGCGGCCGAGAGTGCGGCGGTGCTGCCCGCGCCGTAAGGGCGGTAGATGGCGCGGATCCCTGTCCCGCTGCGATCAACCCGCAGCACATCGCCCCGCAGCAGGATGAGTTGACCGTCTGTCATGGCGGCGCGAAGCCGCGCTTCCGAGCACGGGGGCATGCGATGGCGGTGGATGTCCCACCAACGCTGTCCATGGCGCAGGAAGCGGGCGCGTTCGACCGGCGGCAGGCTGCGCCAGATGCGCCTGACATAGGGCCGGACACCATCCATGGCATCGCGCCACGTGCCGCCCTTGCCTTCTGCCGTCTGGGCGAGGGTGCGGAGCCAGCGGCACAGGGCGCGGGTCGGGGCGCCGAAGGGGATGTCCTGCGGGCCAAGACGCAGGGGCGTCGTCGGGCGGTGGGCGCGGGGCAGGAGACCCCGGCGGGAGATGGCCATGATGCACCCTTCGAAGCCGGCATCCAGAAGAGAGAGAACCTGATCCACCATGGTCAGGCCGGTTCCGAGGATCAGGACTGACGCCTCTGCTGGAAGGCGCGGAAGCGGATCCCAGGCCGGTTGCAGTGCCGTATCCTCGGCGGGGCGCGGTTGGGTATGGCCGGTGGCGAGGATGACATGGTCCGCAAGTTGCGCGGTGCCATCCGCGAAAGTGGCGACAGCGCCGAACGGCCCCTCGGTCAGGCCCGTGCAGATACCGTGCGCGCGACGGAAGCGTGCCGGATGTCCGCCACGCCAGACCGAGAGGAGATCGGCAAGATATTCGCCATAGATCCTGCGGCGGACGAAGCAATCGGGGGTGGCGTCGTGGCCCGCCTTGGCGAGCCAGTCGAGAAAATGCTGCGGATCGTCGGCCAGCGCGCTCATATTGCCGGCCCGGACGTTCAGGAGATGGTTTTCGTCGGACGTGGAATAGGCGAGGCCGAGCCCGATCCTGTCGCGCGGTTCGACCAGCGTGACGCGCGCCTGCGGATCACGGCGGAGAAGATGTGCGGCGGCAAGCACACCGCTGGCACCACCCCCCACGATCAGGGCGTGGGGGCCGGGACGATCCGGCCCCGTGACCGGGGACGATTGGCCGGGACCGGGGTGATCCTTCATGCGGAAACGCAGAGCGCGACCACGGCAAGCACCAGGGTGGCGGCGAAGGCCGTCCATTCGGCCGGGCCGGGATGGCTGTTCTCTGCCATCGGCGTTTCGGCAAGGAAAAGGGCGAGGCCCGGGTCGTGGATGCAGGTGAACATAAGGGCGTTCCTTTCACAGTCTGGTCGGTGGCGGTTTGGTCGAGCAAGGCGCGGTCGGCGCGGAAGGTTTCGGAGGAGACAGCAACTGTCCAAGTGGCGAAGGGGGTGATCCCCCGGTCCGGGGCAGCAGGCGCGTCTGGGAGATGAGTCGGCTGCTTGGGTTCGGAAATAATCTACAAGTTTGATCGTGATTAAGTTTCCAAACTTGGGCCACGAAAGAGAACAGACATGTCATCGGGCGGTGGTTTGCCAGAAGTTGGGGGTGATCACCTGTCCGTGTCGCAGGTTTGCCACCCGCGTGGCGATCGGCGCCGCGATCAAGGCGTGGTTTGGACATATGCCAGCGGACGGTTCGGCATCGCTGTCATCTCGGCATGACCTGCCATGGATTTGAGCACCCCGGGTGAATGGGGCGTGCACAATGTCGCAGGTCGTGGTGTCGGGTGGCCCGGGTCCTTGCAAAAACGGTGGCTGCCGATACGAGTGGTGCCATGACAGGGCATCGGAACCTTCTTTGGCCGTTGCGGGCCATCGTTCTGATACTGGGGTTCGCCTTTGCGACCTCAGGTTTTGCCCATCACATCACGACCCCGGACGAACAGGCGCGGATCGCCTATGCCGCTGCCCTTGGCGTGGCGGTCGAAGACATCTGCGCGGAAACGGGGCAGCAAGATCATGGCCGGTCGAATTGCGAAGCCTGTCTTGTTGGGCCGTTTCTGGCCCCGCCGCCCGTTGCATCGGCCGTCGTGCCGATCACGGCGGTGTCGCGCACGGCTTGGGCCATCCGGGACCTTGGGCCCCTTCCGCAGGCCCGTCTGGCGCGCGCCAATCCATCCAGGGCGCCGCCCCTTGGCATCATCGGTGCGTCTGTCGGCTAGAGCGGCGATCCTGATCTTGCCCTGATCTTGCGTTGATCGGTCCCTTTGCGGATCAAATCCTGTACCCGCTTTTGTTCGGCATTTCGCGCCGCGACTCTCAGTCATTTGCCGGCCCAGCCTTTCGGGGTCGCCCGGTTCCCATGGGACGGGCGCGCATCTTCGGGCCGGTGTTTCCCCCATTTCCGACCGGAGGAGCGCAGGAATGATTGCGTTCAAACTGAACCCGCGACAGCCGGGTGACCGTCCACGTCCCAGAAGGCGACCAACCCTCTTCCGAAATCTGACGGCGAGCCAGAGGGCGATGGTGCGATGGCATTGCACGACGGTCGATCTCTTGCCCGGCGAAACCATGTGCCCCTTGGCGGGACCGGGGTTTCTGTTTGTTGACAGCGGGGGGCTGCGCGAAGAAATCGCTGAAGGCTGCGGGTCGCGCGTGTTCGCGCTGATCTTTCCCGGCGAACTTGTGCCGCCGGCAAGCCGGAATACACGGGGGGTGACCCTGCGGGCTGTCGATCATTCCCGCCTGATCCGGTGCGATGCAGAGGTCTTTCAGGGGCTTGTCCGTGACATCCCCCAACTTCGCCTGAACATGATCAGGGCCCATCAGGACCAGATCGAGCAGGCCGTCAGAGGGCAGATGATTCTGGGGCGCAAGATCGCCTCGGAACGTGTGGCGACTTTCCTTGCAGATGCTTGGCTTCGTCTGGGCTGCGCGGCGGAAATCCCGCTGGGACTGAGCCGTGACGAAATGGGGCAGATTCTGGGGCTGGCACTGGAAACGGTATCGCGTCACCTGCGCAGGCTGGAGATGGACGGCATTGTCGAACTGCGGCCGCGGGGGGCGATCCTGCTTTTGGACCCACAGGCCTTGTTCCAACGCATGGGGGACTGACGCGGCGCATGGGGCGTGGGGTTCAAGCGGGCAGACCGGGGGATGATCGGGTCTGCCCACCGATCCTTGCGGAATGCTCAGGTTCCCTCGCGCCGTGCGAAGCGGCGGAAAACAGTCCGCTTGCCCATTTGCGCGGGGTGTCGGGCGAAAATTTCGTCTTTCCACCGGCCCGTGCGCGAGGGGATTCTTCCTGTTTCTGGCTGACCTTTGGAATGGCCGCGGGGCGGTTTCGCTGGCAGGGTGTAATCACGATAAAAGAAATCGACATAAGGCCCGCTCCCATGACCCGCACCATCATCGGACTTTCCGGAAATCTGGATCGCCCCTCCAAGACGCGCACGCTGGTTCAGACCGCCGTGGCCACCGTCGCCAGCCGGTTCGAGGCGGTGGGGGCGGTGTTCGATCTGGCGGATTTTGGCCCTTCGCTGGGGACGGCGCGGCGGGTGGGGGATCTGGAACCCCCGGCCCGTGCGGCCCTGGACGCGGTGCTTGCTGCGGATGCCCTTGTGGTGGCGAGCCCGGTTTACAAGGGGAGCTATACGGGGCTGTTCAAGCATTTGATCGACCTGCTTGATCCGCAGGCGCTGCTGGGCAAGCCCGTCCTGCTGGCCGCGACCGGGGGCGGGGACAGGCATGCGCTGGTGATCGAACATCAGTTGCGCCCGCTGTTCGGCTTTTTCGAAGCGCAGACGCTGCCGACGGGGGTTTATGCCGCAGATCGCGATTTCGCGGAGGGACAGCCTGCCTCGGCTGCGCTGCACGACCGTCTGGCGCGGGCGGTGGATCAGTTCTCGCCCTTCTTTGAACGCCGCGCCCAGCCTGAGGTGTTCGTCCTGAGCGCCTGATCTTCCTGCCATCCCACCTTCCTGACGCGGCCCGCTGGGACCGCGAACGCCCTTCCCTTGCCTGACGAAAGGACCCGATCCATGACCCGCAAGATCCGCCTTGGCGCCTTCCTTCCCGGTGGTGGCCAGCATGTCGCCGCCTGGCGGCACCCGGACAGCCCCGCCGATGGGGCGACCAGCTTTGCCTTCCATGTGCAACTGGCACAGGAGGCAGAGCGGGGGTTGTTTGACGCGTACTTCCTTGCCGACGGGCTTGCCGTGTCCTTTGG
This sequence comes from Paragemmobacter ruber, assembly GCF_009908315.1. Classification (GTDB taxonomy): domain Bacteria; phylum Pseudomonadota; class Alphaproteobacteria; order Rhodobacterales; family Rhodobacteraceae; genus Paragemmobacter; species Paragemmobacter ruber. The sequence goes on along the minus strand of NZ_JAAATW010000001.1, from coordinate 577,458 downwards.
CGGCGGGATGGAGGGCGGCAATGCCAAGGTGGCGGGGTTCGAACCTGTCACGCTGTTCTCGGCCCTGGCGCCGCTGACGCGGAACATCGGCTTTATCGCGACCGCGTCCACGACCTATGAGGAACCCTATTCCGTGGCGCGCAAGTTCGCCTCGCTGGACCTGATCAGCGATGGGCGTGCGGGCTGGAACGTGGTGACCACCGCGACAGAGGCGGCGGCGCATAACTTCAACCTCGACCAGCAGCACCCGCATGCGGTGCGCTATGCCCGCGCGGCGGAGCATGTGGAGGTGGTTCGGAAGCTGTGGGACAGTTTCGAGGATGACGCCTTCATCCGCGACAAGGAGACGGGGCGGTTCTTCCACGAGGGGAAGCTGCACGCCACCAACCACCGGGGCGCGCATTTCAAGGTGAAGGGGCCGCTGAACGTATCCCGGTCGCCGCAGGGGCATCCGGTGATCGTGCAGGCCGGGCAGTCCGAGGATGGGCGCGGGCTGGCGGCGGCGACGGCAGAGGTGATCTTCACCGCGCATCAGCGGCTGGACACGGCGCAGGAGTTCTATCGCGACATCAAGGCGCGCGCGCGGGGGCTGGGGCGTGATCCGGCGCATATCCTTGTGATGCCGGGCGTGTCGCCCTTCGTGGGCCGCACGCTGGAGGAGGCGCAGGAGAAATATGACCGGCTGACCAGCCTGATCCTGCCCGAAGACGGCATCTCGCTTTTGAACGGGCTGACCGGGGGGACGCTGGACCTGCGGGGATATGATCTGGACGGTCCGCTCCCGCCCGCGCCGCCGACGGAAGGCATGAAGTCGCGGCAGGCGCTGATCCGGGCGATTGCGGATGAGAACGGGTTCACCATCCGGCAGCTTTACCAGTGGGTTGCCTCGGCGCGGGGGCATTTCACCATCGTTGGCACGCCCGAGACGATCGTGGATACGCTGCAGGAGTGGTTCGAGAACGAGGCGGCGGACGGCTTCAACATCCTGCCGCCGTGGCTGCCCACGGGGCTGACGGATTTCGTGGATCTGGTGATCCCGGAACTGCAGCGGCGCGGGCTGTTCCGCACGGAATATGAAGGGCGCACCCTGCGCGAAAACCTCGGCCTGCCTTTCCCGGCCAACCGCCACGCGCTTGCCCGTGGCGCGGCCCATGCGGCGGAGTGAGGACATGACGCTGCAATCGCTCGATACCCCCGCCGTCGGTTCCCCGCCCGCCCGCGCCCTTGTGGCACGGGCAGGGCAGGGCGCGCGCAGCGTCGCCGCCCGGTATGGGGTGCTGGCAAGCTTTCTGATCCTGTGGCAGGTGGGCAGCACCGTGGGTTGGCTCAATCCCACCGTGTTTCCGCCGCTGGACCTGATCCTTGCGGCGCTGTGGGATGGTCTCGTCTCTGGCGCGCTGATCGACGACATCGCGATCAGCCTGCAACGGTCGGGGCTGGCCTTTGCCGCCGCCGTGGGGCTTGGCATCCCGCTTGGTCTGTTCATGGGGCAGATCCGGGCGGTGGAGCGGGCGCTGGACCCGATCCTGCAGTTCTTTCGCCAGACCTCGGCGCTCGCGCTCTATCCCGTCTTCATCCTGCTTTTGGGGCTGGGCGAGGCATCCAAGGTCTTCGTCATCTTCTGGGCGACGCTGTTTCCCATCCTGCTGGCCACCATCGGCGGGGTGAAGGAGGTGGACCGCAAGCTGATCGAGATGGCGCGTACCTATGGAGCCGCCCGCCGCACGGTGTTCCTGCGGGTCGTGTTGCCTGCCTCTGTTCCGTCGATCTTCGTGGGTTTGCGCCTGTCGGCCACCACCGCGCTGCTGCTGCTGATCGCGGCCGAGATGATCGGGGCGAACCGGGGCCTGGGGTTCCAGGTGATGAACGCGCAGTACAACTTTCAGATCCCCCTGATGTTCGCGGCGATCTTCCTGCTGGCCCTGCTGGGTCTGGCCGCGAACTTCACCCTCGTCACGCTGCAGCGCCGTCTGTGCCGCTGGGCGGACGCGAGCTGATCCCTGCCAACCTCCTAAATCTAAAAGGAAATCATCATGACCTTCTCTTTCCGCAGCCTTGCCCTGACCACCGCGCTGGGCCTTTCCTTTGCCACCGCGGCCAGCGCCGATGTGACGATCCGATACCTTGCCAGCCAAGGGGGGCTGAACGCCCATGAACTGGCGGCTGAGCTGGGCTATTTCGAAGGCACCGGCATCACGCTGGAGAATGTGGGATACGCCCAAGGCGGCCCCGCGTCGCTGGTGGCGCTGGCCGGGGGCAGCGTGGAGCTTGGGTCGGCGGCCACGGCGGCGGTGCTGAACTCCATCGCGGCGGGGAATGATTTCGTGGCGGACTATCCGTCGAACGGGATCAATGATCAGGCGCAGTCGATCTTCTATGTGCTGGAGGACAGCCCGATCAAGACGATCGAGGATCTGGCCGGCAAGACCATCGCCGTGAACACGCTGGGCGCCCATCTGGATTATGTGGTGCGCGAGGCGCTGCATCAGAAGGGCCTGCCCAAGGATGCGGCGAGCCTTGTCGTGGTGCCGGGGCCGCAGCTGGAGCAGGTGCTGCGGTCCGAACAGGTGGATGTGTCGGCCTTTGGCTATTGGCAGACCACCTTTGAAGGCGCAGCGCGTCAGGCGGGCGGGTTGCGGGCGGTGTTCGACGACACGGATATCATCGGCGAGATCGCGGGTGGCTTCGTCGTTCTGCGCCGCGACTGGATAGAGGCCCATCCGGAAGAGGCGAAGGTCTTTGTCGAAGCCTCGGCCAAGGCGCTGGACTATGCGCGCGAGCACCCGGAGGAGACGAAGGCTATCTTCGCCAAGGTTCTGGCCGAGCGGGGCGAGAACCCGGATGTGGCGCAGTTCTTCGCCGGCTATGGCGTGCGCGAAGGCGGGCTGGCGGTGGAGCGGGACGTGCAGTTTTGGATCGACGTGCTGGAACGCGAAGGCAGCGTCGAGAAGGGCAAGCTGGTGGCCAAGGACATCCTCTACATCACCGGCGATACGCCGGTCAGCAATTGAGGCCGCGATGCGCGTGGTGGACACCGCCCGCCGTGGAGAGGTCACGATCCGTGACCTCTCCAAATCCTTCACCCTGAACGGGCGCAGGCTGGATGTGCTGCGCGGGATTGATCTGGACATCCGGGGCGGCGAGGCCATCGCCATCGTGGGCCCCTCTGGCTGTGGCAAGACCACGCTTCTGCGCGTGCTGGCCGGGCTGGAGGAACCGGACCGCGGCGATGTGCTGATCGACGGCGCGCCGGTCCATGGGATCGGCAACCAGCGGGCGGTGATCTTTCAGGAGCCGCGCCTGCTTCCCTGGCTGACGGTGGCGCAGAACGTGGCCTTCGGGCTGGAGGTGCGTGGGACACCCGCCGCCAGGGCCGCCGATCGCGCGCGGCATTACATCCGGCTGGTGGGGCTGGCCGGGTTCGAGGAGGCCTATCCGCGCCAGTTGTCGGGCGGCATGGCGCAGCGGGTGGGCATTGCGCGGGCGCTGACCGTGCAACCCGAAATCCTGCTGCTGGATGAACCCCTGGGCGCGCTGGATGCGATGACGAAGCTGACCATGCAGGAGGAGTTGGCGCGCATCTGGCGGGAGGAAGGGGTGACGATGATCCTTGTCACCCATGATCTGGAAGAGGCGATCTTCCTTGCCGACCGCGTGTTGGTCATGTCGAAGGACAGCGCGAGCCCGACGCGGCTGATCGAGCTGGACCTGCCCCGCCCCCGCGACCGCAGCACCCCGGCCTTCGTGGCCCTGCGGCGGCGGCTGATGGCGGAGTTCGGGCTGCATTAGGATGGGGTCGCGGGGCGCTGTTGGGCGCCCACGCGCCACTGAACGCAACGGGCCTTCTGGCTTTGCCATGGGGCCCGCCGCCCTTTGCGGTGGCCGGGAAAGCACCGGCATCTTCACCGCCAAACGGGCCGTCTGACAGGATTTTCGTACCCTTGTTGGAATAGAGGCGGCCGTCGCGGCGTTTGTGCTTCAGGAGCGTAACTCCGGGCCAGTTTGTAACGAGGTGTATGATGACAACGATCACTTTGCGCGGAAACCAGATCGGCGAGGCGCTGCAATTCAGGGAGAACGGGACGACCGTTTCGGTCGAGATCGGCCGGGTCTGGTTTTCGGCCACGGATACGGTGACGCTGGTGGCGGCACCGGGGGCGATTGACCCGGTGACGGGGGCCTATGTCGGTGGGGCGGGGTCGATCATCGGGCTGACGGTGACGACCGCCACGGGGCAGGTGACGACCTTTGGCGTCTCTGCTGCCAACGCGCTGGATGTCGATCCCGATCAGGCCAAGAATGGCGGGGATTTCCTGTATATCTCGGAAAGTCCGGCAGCGGGGATCGGCGGGGCCTATGCCGGGCTGCAACTGGAAAAGATCCTTGTGTCCGACATTGCGCTGCAGGCGGGGACGGAGCCGGTCTTTTCGGCCATCGGCAACTGGGTGCCGGCGGCAGGGGTCGTGGTGCCGCCTGCGCCACCCTCGCCCAACCTGACCGGCACGAACCAGAATGACACGCTGACGGGCACGGCGGCGGCGAACCGGATCGAGGGGCGCGATGGAAATGATACCATCCTGTCGCTGGGCGGAAGGGATCGGGTGGATGCCGGGCGCGGCAATGACCGGGTGGATGCCGGGGCAGGGAATGACACGGTTCTGGGTGGCGAAGGCAATGACCTGATCCTGGGCGGGGCTGGGCGGGACCGGCTGGAGGGTGGCGAAGGCAACGACCTGCTGAACGGCGGGGCCGGGGTCGATCTGCTGATCGGTGGCCGGGGCGGCGACAGCTTTGTCTTCGGGAACGGGGACAGGGTGACGGACTTCTCGGCGGGCGAGGGCGACCGGATCGTGTTTGACGCGGCGCTGGGGCTGGACCTGTCGGATATCGCGGTGCGTTATGACGCCACGGGGGCCGTGGTGCGGTTCGGCGCGCAGTCGATGGTGCTGGCGGGGGTGACGGAGCCCTTTGATCTGGGCAATCACATCGCCTTTGACCACGTGCCGGAGTTCGATTTCATCTGACGCTGCAGGCGAAGATGGGCCGGGGTGCGCGCGGGGGGGTGATCCTTGCGCGCGCCCCGGTTCATTCCGCTGCCCCGGCCATCTGGGGCAGGAGGTAGGGACCCGAGGCGGGGGTGCGGTTGGTGCGGATGTCGCAGCGATAGGCCCGGGACAGGAGACGGTCGGTCATCACCTGCTCTGGCGGGCCTGCCGCCAGAAGGCCGCCTTCCGCGAGCAGGACCACATGATCGGCCGTCATGGCGGTGAGGTTGAGGTCATGCATGACCGCGACCACGCCGCCGCCTTCGGCCGCAAAGCGGCGGGCGCGGCGCATGACCATAAGCTGATGCGCGATGTCGAGGCTGGAGACAGGTTCATCCAGAAACAACCACATCGGCCCGTGATCGTTGTGAGGGCGGCGTGCCTGCGCAAGGGTTCGGGCAAGGTGGATGCGCTGGCGTTCGCCACCCGACAGGGCGTGGATGGGGCGATTGGCGGTGTCGGGCAGGTCAACCTCGGCCAGAAGGCGCGGGATGAGGGCCGGGTCGGCGGGGCCGGTGCCGGCCTCGACCCCGAGTTGCAGGATTTCGGCCACGGTGAAGGGAAAGGCCACCTGTGTCTCCTGTGCCAGCACGGCGCGGCGGGCGGCGAGGTGGCGAGGGGAGAGGTGCGCGATGTCATCGCCGTTCAGCGTGACACGGCCCGTGACAGGGGCAAGGTCGCCGGTGAGCGCGGCCATCAGTGTGGTCTTGCCCGATCCGTTGGGGCCGATGATGGCGGTGACTTCGCCGGGGCGGGCGCTGAGGGTAATCCCCTGCAGGATGGTGCGGCCATCGCGGACAAGGGTGAGGTCGGTCGCGTTGAGCATGGATCAGATCCCGGCAAGGCCACGGCGGCGCAAAAGGATCCACAGGAACACCGGCGCGCCGAGTGTGGCGGTGACGATGCCGATGGGAAGCTCGGCCGGGGCGGTGAGGGTGCGGGCGATCATGTCGGCCCCGATCAGCAGCGTGCCGCCCAGAAGGGCCGCATTGGGCAGAAGGGTGCGGTGATCCGGCCCGGTGGACAGCCGCAGGAGATGCGGCACGACGATGCCGACAAAGCCGATGCCACCCGCGATCGCGGTGGCCGCGCCTGCGGCGGCGGCGGTGGCGAGGATGGCCAGCCGTTTGGTGCGTTCGACATGGATGCCCAGATGGGCGGCCTGCGGCTCGCCCAAGGCGAGCGCGTTCAGGGCGCGGGCGAGGAGGGGCGACAGAAGGAGCGCGGGCAGGATCAGGGGCAGGGCGGTTGCGATCTTGGCCCAGCTTGCCCCGGCGAGCGATCCCATGGACCAGAAGGTAAGGTCGCGCAACTGCTGGTCATCGGCGATGTAGGTGAGGATGCCGGTGGCCGCGCCCGCGATGGCGCCAAGGGCGATCCCGGCCAGAAGCAGTGTGGCGATGGCGGTCTGCCCGCCGGATGCGGCGACGTGGGTCAGGATCAGCGTGGCGATCCAGCCACCGACGAAGGCGGCGACCGGGATGAGATGCGCCCCGGTCAGCGCGGCGAGGGCGGGGGGAAGCATCCCCCCCAGCACGATGGCAGCCACGGCGCCCAGTCCGGCGCCTGCGCCCACGCCGACGATGCCGGGATCGGCAAGGGGGTTGCGGAACAGGCCCTGCATCAGCGCGCCCGCCACGGCCAGCGCGGCGCCCACCAGCAGGCCCATGGCAAGGCGGGGAAGGCGGATGTCGTAAAGGACCAGCGCCTCGGCCGGTGTCAGCGCCTCGGCCCCCGTGAAGGCAGAGGTGAAGGCGGCAATCAGGCGGGCGGGCGACAGGCCCGCCGCGCCGGTCCCGAGGGACAGGAGCGACACGACACAGAGAAGGGTGAGCAGCGCCGCCGTCACCAGTTGCGGATGGGGACGGCTTTCGCTGCGCCGGGTCAGCGGCAGGGCGACCATGGATCAGCCCTGACCGGGATAGAGCAGGGCGTGCAGATCGACCGCTGCCTGCGGGGTGCGCGGGCCGAAACCCAGAAGCAGAAGGCCATCCATGCGCAGGATGCGGCCCGCCTTGGCGGCAGGGGTCTGGGACAGGGCGGGATGGGCCATGACCATATCGTTGTTGATGGCAAGGTCGCCTTCGCGGTCCATCATCAGGATCACGTCGGGGGCGGCGGTCAGGACGGCCTCATCCGTGATCTGCTTGTAGCCTTCGAAACCGCTGCCTGCGTTGATGCCGCCCGCGAGAGTGATGATGCTTTCGGCCGATGATCCTTCGCCGCCCGCCATGACGCGGCCGCCCTGCAGGGACAGGATGAAGAGGACGCGCTTGGGCTCTTGCACCGTAGCGGCGCGGTCGCGGGCCTGTTGCAGGCCCTGCGCCACCTTGTCGGCGAGGGCCTTGCCTTCGGCGGGCAGGTCAAGCGCTTGGGCAACCGTTTCGATCTTCGCGGTCAGGCCTTCGGGGGTGGTGTCGGCGCCGGCCACGATGAAGGGGATGCCCGCGGCGTTCAGCACATCGAGCGCCTCCTGCGGGCCTGCGCCCGTCTCGGACAGGATGAGATCGGGGTTCAGGGCCAGCACGCCTTCGGGCGAGAGGGCGCGGAAATAGCCGACATCGGGCAGGCCGGTGACTTCGGGCGGGAAGGTCGAGGTGGTGTCGCGCCCGATCAGCCGATCCTGCGCGCCAAGGGCGACAGCGATTTCGGTGACGGACCCGCCCAGAGTGAGCACACGCTGGGCCGGGTCGGCCATGGCCGGGGCGGAGGTTGCCAGCGACAGGGTCAGCGACTGAGCCAGCGCAAGGGACAGCGCAAGGGTCCGCGGGGCGAGAAGGCGGATCATGCCGAGACTCCTTCCAGCGTGGCGAGGGATTTGACGAAGGCGTTCCATGCGGTGGGGGGTTTTTCCTTGCGATAGCCGAAGATCTGCAGGATCAGGCCGCCGTCCTTGTCGAAGGCTTCGATGCTGTTGGCGTCGCCGGTGCGGGTGGGTTTCCAGACGCGCCAGACCTCGGCGATGTGGTCGGTGCGCAGATGCAGGTTGAAGCGGGGATCCATGACGTTGATCCAGGGTCCCATGGGGACGACCTTTTCGATCGGGCCGCCATGGATCTGGATGCAGCCTGCATTGCCCACGAAGATCATCAGGGGGATCTTGCCATCGGCGGCGGCGTGCAGGGCCTGTGTCACGCTGCCCGTGTCGATGCGTTCGGCGCGCGGGCTGCCGGCGAGTTGGTAGGCGCCCAAGCGGTTCATCTTCAGCCGCCGCGTCAGGGTGTTGAACTGATGCGTGTCGGTCATCGCGTCCCATTCCCGCCGCAGATCATCGGTGCGGGCGGGGTTGGGCTTCGGGCCTTCGGTTGCCGCGCGGGGCGACAGGGCAAGGGTTTGCGACTGGTCGGAAAGGCCGAGGGCGGCGGTCAGCGCGTCGAAGGCATCCGCGTGCGACTGCGGCTTCAGATGCACCTTGTGGACGGCATCCCCCGCGGCGTCGAAGATCTGCAGGCTGCGGCGCGGGCCATCCTCGCCCGGTTCCATCACGGCAAAGGCGTGTTTCCAATGCGAGGGGAAGATGCGCAGGTCAATCTCGGGGTCAAGCACCATGGCGGCATGGGGGCCGGAGCGGTAGTCGGAATAGACGCCGCGCCGTTCATGCACGCAGGATTCGTTGCGAGTCAGCGCCATCACATCACCAAGGTCGCGGATCAGGGGAAACAGCCGATCGGGCGTGGCGTCGATGGCGGTGGTGCCATGACCGACATGGGCGGCGACCAGCGCGGCCTCGGTCAGCCCGTGCATATGGGCGAAGTCGCGGGCGCGGGCCTTGGGGTTTTCAAGCCGCAGGGCGCGGATTGCGGCGGGGGTCAGCGGGGCGGTTTGGCCATCAGCCATGATGTGCTCCAGTCAAGGGAATGGGGCGCGTCTGGCGGGCGGCCTGGGCCGGGGCTGGTGCGCTGCGGTCAGGTATCGTTGATACTTGACAGTTACAGTCGGGCTTTCTAGAAGCCATTTCCTGACAGATCAAGTCGGAATATCCGCAAGGCGGGGCCGACTTGCCGCCAGCCAAGCGATCCGCCCGGCCAGCCCTTTCAAGAACAAGACAAAAAGGGGTAACCATGCCGATCCGAACCGGCGCCCAACGGGCGCGACTGCTGTGCACTGTTCCTGTGATTCTGCTTTGCGCCGCGCCTGCGGCCGCGCAGGACAACGAAGGGTTCTTCCAGGTGCTGGGGCGCATCATCCTTGGCACCGGGACGGCCAAGGTGGCCATCGACACGCCACAGGCCGTCAGCACGATCGAGGCAGAGGAACTGGAACGGGACCAGCCATCCAATATCGGCGATCTGTTCAAATCGGTGCCGGGCGTGCAGGGGGCGGGGGCATCAGCGCGGCCGCTGGGTCAGGCGTTCAACATCCGGGGCATCGGCAACAGCGAACAGACGGCATCCGAGGCGCGGATCATCGTCAATGTCGATGGGGCGCCGAAGTTCTATGAAAGCTATCGGATGGGATCGTTCTTTGGCGATCTGGACCTCTACAAGCGGGTGGAGGTGCTGAAGGGGCCTGCCTCATCTACGTTGTACGGATCGGGGGCCATCGGCGGCGCGGTGAATTTCACCACGCGCGACGCGAGTGATTTTCTGGAAGAGGGCGAAACCCGCGCGCTGCGGTTTTCCTCGACCTATGACAGCAATGGTGACGGCGTGAAGCTGGGCATCATCTCGGCCACACGGGCGGGCAATGCCGAATACCTTGCCGGTTTCAACGTCAGCACCGGCAACGACAAGGTTGACGGGGCCGGCAACCGGATCGCGGGCACGGCCTATGAAGGCATGTCGGGATTGCTGAAGGGCCGGTGGTATTTCGGCGAGGACGAGGAGCAGAGCCTGACGCTGACGCTGTCGCGCACCGACAGCGATCTGGACCGCACGCCGGTGGCCCAGACGGGGGGCGCCACGGTGGGCGCCTTTGGCCTGCACGACCTGCATGCGGTGGATGATACGCTGACGCTCGCCTGGCGGAACGAGTTCCGCGACAACCCGCTTCTGGATGTCACGGCACAGCTTTCCTACACCGATACGAGCGTGGAGAAGGACAACTACACGCTGGGCGCATCCTGCGCTCCGGGGACGTTCCAGGTGCTGTGCGACAGCTCTTACGGGTATGCCACGACGACGCTGAAGCTTGAGAACACCGCCGATCTGAGCGCGGGCGCGTGGGAGAATTACCTGACCGTAGGCGTGCAGGTATCGGAGCAAAAGCGCAGTGCGACATCGTCGCTGGGGGCGCTGGGCTTTCATCCCGAGGGGACGGATCGGCGGATGGGGCTCTATGCCCAAGGCGAATTCACCTATGGTGAGCGGCTGACGATCATCCCGGGCGTGCGGGTGGATTTCGGCAAGCAGACCCCGGGCGCATCGGCCGCCGCAGCGGGCGCCTTGGTGCAGGACGACACCGCCATCTCGCCCAAGATCGCGGCGATGTACGAGTTGAATGACAGCTTTGCCGTCTTCGGATCGCTGGCGCGGACCGAGCGGATGCCGACGCTGGATGAGCTTTATTCCAGCGAGGCGGCGGGTGTGCTGCCCGCACGGACGCCAAGCCTGAACCTCAAGAAGGAAGAGGCGGATACGGTGGAGTTGGGCTTCACCTTCCAGCGCGAGGGGTGGCTGGCCGAGGGCGACAGCTTCCAGATGAAGGTGACGGCCTTCCACAATGACCTGACCAACATGATCGCCACCACCCCGCGTGTGGCCGGGGGGCCTGCGGTGCCGTACTTCTCCAACATCGCGGCGGCGGAGTTGTGGGGGGCCGAGGTGGAGGCCGCCTATGACGCGGATCGGTGGTTCGCCCAGCTGGCATATGCCCATGTGAAATCGAAGAACCGGGCGACCGGGCTGACGCTGCCGGACACGCCGGCCGAGAATGTGGTGCTGACAGTGGGGGCGAAGCTGCCGGAACAGGGCCTGACCATCGGCTGGCGGGCGAGCTATTTCGACAAGATCCGCACCTCGAGCGCGACGACGAGCGGGGCATCCTATGACACCCATGACATCTTCCTGACATGGTCGCCGGAGGAAGGGCCGCTGGCGGGGCTGGATGTGAACCTGTCGGTCGAGAATGTCTTTGACCGGGCCTATCGCAACAACCTGAGCCTCGACAATGCGGTGGGACGGACGGCGAAGCTGTCGGTGGCCAAGCGGATCACCTTCTGATGCGCGGGCTGCCGATCCTTGCGGTGATCTTGGCCGGGGTGCCGGGTCTGGGCATGGCGCAGCAGGGGGGCGAACCCGCCCCCCTGACCCCCCCGGCGCCTGATCCTGCCACGCTTGCGCCGATCCATGCGCCCGTGCCGGTGGTCGAGATGATCGGGGCGGCGCATTGGGTGGTGCAGGCGGTCAGCCTTGTGCTGGCGCTGGGTCTGTTTGCGGTGGTGACGGTGCTTTTCTACAAGGCGGGGGAGCTGTGGCTGGCCGGGCATCGGTTGCGCCAGAGCCTTGCGTCACTGGGCCGGGCTACCACGCTGGAAGAGGCGGCGCGGATGCTTGAAGGGCGGCGCTGTCCTGGCGCCGCGATGGCGCGCGCGGCGCAGGAAGAGCACAGCCTGGCGCTGCCCCTGCTGGCGCAGGCCGGACCGGCGGGCGTGAAGGAACGCGTCCGCGCCCGGCTGGAACGGGTGGGCGGGCAGGCGACGGCCCGGTTGCGGCGCGGGACGGGGATGCTGGCCACGGTGGCGGCGACAGCGCCGTTCATCGGGCTGTTCGGCACGGTCTGGGGGATCATGTCATCCTTCCTTGCCATCAGTGCCGAAGGCACGACGAACCTTGCCGTGGTGGCGCCGGGCATTGCCGAGGCGCTTTTGGTGACGGGGTTCGGGCTTGTGGCGGCCATTCCGGCGGTCATCGTCTACAACGGCGTGCAGCGGCGCATCGCGGGCCTGCGGCAGGCCATGGCCGATGTGGCGGTCATGCTCGAGGTGCTGCTCGGCCGCGATCTTGACCGGCGCGAGGCAGAGCGGAGGGTCGGCGCATGAGCGGGGGGCTGCCGCGCGAAGGCGACGAGGACGATGTGGCGGCCGAGATCAACGTCACGCCCTTTATCGACGTGATGCTGGTCCTCTTGATCGTGTTCATGGTGGCGGCCCCCCTGTCCACGGTGGATGTGCCGGTGAACCTGCCCACCAGTTCCGCAACCCCGCAGGAACGCCCTGCCGAGCCGGTCTGGCTGACCGTGTCGGCGGAAGGGGCGTGGTCGGTGGGCGATGCGGAAGTTCCGCGCGACGGGCTGGCCGCCGCCTTGGAGACGGCGAGCGAAGGTGATCGAACGCGGACGGTGCTGGTCCGGGGGGATGCCGCGCTGCCCTATGCGCAGATGATGGAACTGCTGGATGCGCTGCGGGCAGCGGGCTGGATGAAGGTGGCGCTTGTGGGCAAGGAGGCGGCAGGCGGATGATTGGCGCGTTTGACCGGCGGCATGATCTGGCAGGCTGGGGCGCGGCGGCGATGCTGTCAGCCGCCCTGTTCGCCGGGGCGGCAACGGCGGCGCTTCGTGCCGCGCCGGGGCCTGAGGGGGACGGGCCGGTCGAGGCTGTGGCGCTGGACCTGTCGGTCGGCGTGGTGCCGATGTCGGCGGTGCTGCCCTCGGCGCCGCCTGATGTGGCCGCGATGACCGCGCCCGAAGCGCCGGTTGCGCCACAGGCCGAGGCGGCGCCGGTGCTGGCGCCGCCCGTTCTGAACGATGCGCCGCCCCTGCACACGCCGCCCGTGCCGTCATTGGAGCCGATGCCACAGCTTCCCATCGCCGATCAGCCGCCGGTGATGGCCGCGACGGCCCCGCCTCCACCCCCGCCAGAGGTGGCCGAGGCCCCCCCCGCCTTGGCGCAAAGCCCGCGCCCGATGGCGCGGCCGGATCGCCCGGCCGAAGAGGAGCCGCGACCCGAGCGGCAGCGGGCGGACGCCGCCCCTGCGCCTGCTGCAGAACCCGCACCCGCAGCGCAGGAAACCGCCCTTGCCGCACCGGCGCAACCCGCAGGGTCGAACCAGGCGGCGCGGCCCGCGCAAGAGCGGCGTGTGGCAGGCGGGCAGGAGGCCGCGCGCTATGGCGACCGGGTGATGCGCCAGATCGCGAAGCTGCGGCGGCAGAAGGCGCCTGAGCGCGGGGTGGTCACCGTGGGGTTCGAGATCGGGGCGGATGGCGGGCTGCGCCGGGTGGCGGTGGTGTCATCCTCGGGCTCCTTGGCGCTGGATCAGGTGGCGATGGACCATATCCGGCGCGCTGCCCCCTTTCCGCCCCCGCCCGAGGGTGCGGCCACACGGTTTGCCTTTGAATTCGTAGGACGCTAGGGCCCACACTGCCTGCAAAATTTCCGCAGATGGCGACTTGTCTTGACCGCGCAGAGATGGTCAGTGTTGCGTCTGTGTGCTGCGTTGATGGTGTGAGGGTGACGATGTCGTCCGGTGCGTTGGACCGAAAGCTGGTGTTCCATATCGGGCATCACAAGACTGGATCGACAACGATACAAGAGGCCTTTGCTACAGGCCGGGTCAGCCTTGTGTCGGGGCGTATCCTCTATCCTGGGCGGATGGCGCATAACTATCTGACCCGGCATTTCGACTCGTTCGTGACAAAGGGCCGGACCCTGCCGGGATCAGCGGCTTTTCCGGGTTTGCCGCAAATCTCCGACGCCCTGCGGCGCGGGGATTTCGACGTTGCCGTGCTGTCGGGAGAGGAGTTCGAAGGCGCGGATCCGGTCGCGGCACATACGGTCTTGCAGCGGTTCCTGTTGCCACATGTCACGGATCATTCGGTGATCTGCTATGTCCGCCCCCATGCTGCGCGGATCCTGTCCAGCTTCGCCGAGAATGTGAAACTGGGCCTGTTCGCCGGCACGCCCGAGGATTTCTTTGCCAAGGTCGTCAGGAACGGGCGGTTTATTTACATGCCCCGGCTGACACGTTGGGATACGGTGTTTTCCGGGCATTTCCTGCTGCGGCCGATGATCCGGTCGGAACTGACGGGGGGATCGGTCCTGCAAGACTTTGTCGAGACTGCATTCGGCGCGGACCGCCCTGTCCGCATTCAATCCGTTCCCGCATCAAACGAATCCTTGTGTCTGGAGGACCTGCTTCTGGTCAGGCTGGTTCAGGATCAGCTTGCCGCGCGCGATCGGAAACTGCGCCATGCCATGGGCTGGCAGATCGCGCCTGCCTTGGCCGCGATGCCGGGCCGCTCGGCGCCCGGCACCCGGCTGATGCTGCACAAGACGCTGGCCGAACGCATTCGCGCCACCTATCGCAGCGATGCGCGCGATCTGGACGCGCGGTTCTTTGGCAGCAGACCCTTGATGCAGGACGAGTTGGATCGTGCTGTCGATGAGGCTGTGCCAGTGGCGCAATCCCATGACCCGAAAGACCATTTCGACAGCACCACGCTGCGTGCCGTGGCTGTGCTGGCCGCGCAGATGAATGACATGCTCGATCACGCGAATGAGGCCTGGCCAGGCTTTCTGCTGGAGCGGCGGATCGCGCGGCTGCACGGGAAAGCAACGCAGGGCGCCGCGAGCCCGCCGCGCGCGCCACGTCGGCGGAAAAGGCAGGACCGTGAAACGGGTTCGGGGGCGCTGGTCTAGACCGCGGCGTCCCTAAAGGCCGTTCCTTTGCATGAAATCGGCATCTGCCAGGCGCAGATGGGCGTCGAACGCTGCCGCAGAAAAGTTCAGCGCCACCTTTGGGAATGTTTCGATGACCTGTCCAGCCACCGCAAAGGGTGCCGTCCGCAAGACACCTTCGCGCGACAGCAGATCGAGACCCGTTTCCGAAAGCCGCTGCACACGGTCGAACAGGGCAAGACGTGCATGACCGTCTGGCTCGGTCGCCATGAAATTCACAGCCGCCCGCCTGCCGCGATTATGACCGGTCGTCCGGCCGGCTTCGACGAAACGCAGAAGCTTTGACGTCCAGTGCAGGGCGGTCCAGCCTTCGAAATGCAAAAGACGCGTGGCCTTTAGCGCGGTGAACGGGGGCAGGTCTTCCGGGGCGCTTTCGTCCGTCGCTTCGGGCCCTTTCCGCGCGGACAGGTCATGCAACCCCAAGGCCAGTTGCGTGGTCCGCCGGAAGGCGATCTTGCCGCGGCTGTGCCCGGACAGGCCATTCTGCAAAAACATGGCCGCGTCCCGGTAGGCTGCGGCAATCAGGACGCGGTCTTCGGTCTGGGCGCGGAAGACGCCGTCGAAGATCGTCTGCTGGTCCTGCCCGGGCAGCAGCACCCGTTCCATCGGGGCGATGCGCGCCCAGTCATGATGGGATGGCACAAGGGCCAGTTCTCGTGACAGGCTGAAGGGGGTGGCCGGGTCGGTCGGGACCAGAAACTCGTCACTGTCGACATGGACCAGCCAGTCAGATTCTGCCCTGCGCTTTGCGTGGCGCAGGTTGACCAGTTGCCTGCGCACCACCCCTGCCGGACGGCCCTTGGGCCGGGCTGCCCAATAGTCATCATCACAGACCGTCACGATGCAACGCGGATGATCGGCCAGCGCCGCCTCGACCGGTGGATTGGGCGCATCGAGATAGATATAGAGTTTCTCCGCATCGGTCTGCAGGTGATGGGCCACGCAGGGAAGGATCGTCTCGGGCAAGCCATGCATGGTAGAGACGAGGGACCAGCGCGCGGTCATCTGCTGCCTCCTGTCTCAGGGTCAGCCGGCCCATCCGTGGCGGCGAATTGCTGCGCCCAGAACCCCTGTGTGGCCAGCGCGTCATAGCCCGTGCGCCAATCCGCCTTGATCCGGTCATAGCGGCGGGACAGGGTGCGCAGGTTACGGATCATGCGCAGAACCTGCGGCAGCGCCACACGCTTCGAATGGCGGACGGTGAAGGTTTTGGTTCCGTCCGCGCTGACATAGGTGATACGCGCCGCGCCCCAATGCGCGCCCACATCCCCGCGTTGGCCAGAGCGCAGCGTCACCTCATTTCCCCAGCGCCCGAAGAAGGGCAACAGATAGCCGTTCAGCGACAGGTTGAGCAGGCGGCGCCAGAGGCGGGCCCGAAAGCCCGGCCCGTGGAGGTTGACCCGGAACCGAGCCGGCGGCGGGTCGCCCGCCAACGGTTGCCAGCTTTCTACCTTTCGGATGGCGGACAGGGCGCTGCGGCGGGCGGACATGTCGGCATTGGCGGCGAAGAACGCAGGTCCCTGCATGACATCCTCAACCGCGAGGTTGAGCGCCTCCAGCGTTTCGTAATGGCATTGCAGCAGGCTGCGCATGAAGAAATCAAAGGCGATGCCGACCGTTGCCTTGCGCCCGATATCCAACCCGGGCAGGGCAAGGTGATGCACGAGATGGCTGCGCAGGTCGAGGTAGAGGGTCTGCAGGCTTTCCTTGTCGGCGAAATCTTCGTCCTGAAAACAGATGACGCCGGGCAGGGTGACGATGTCGAAGCCATTCGCGATGGAGAAGCTGACATCGTCGCCGCGCACGAAGAAGGGGAAGGGGCGATAGCGCAGCCCCGCGATGGGAAAGGCAAAGAACCACCAGCCACCGTAGAAGTTATCTGGCGAGCGGCGGGTTGTGGCGATTTCCATATGCGTGATCTGGCCGAAATCGCGCATGTCTGTGCCGAGCCATTGCGGGCGGCACCGCCGATCGAAGGTGGCGCCGTTTTCCCAGATCGACCAGCGGTGATTGGCCATGGCCAGACCGCCGGAAACGGCCGTTCCTTCGTCGAGGGCATAGGCGAGAAAGGCCCAGACCCGTTCCACTGCGCCCAGAGTGATCGAGGCGTCATCATCCATGAAGATGCAGTGGGTGAAGCCGCGGGCCTCTGCCTCGGTCAGGCCGCGCGCGAAGCCACCCGAGCCGCCGAGATTTTCATTCGCGATCGGGGTGACATGGGGCCGGGGTGCGATGCCCGCGCTTTGCCCGTTGTCCACCACGATAAGGTGCAGATACCCTGCGAGCGGCGATCTGGCCATGAAGTCGTCAAAGCGTTCAACAGTCCGACGGACGGCAGCTTCGCGCCGGAAGGTGGTGATCGACAGGGCGATGCGGGGCAGGCGGCGGGGCGGCTGCCGCGTGATCCAGCTTGCCCCGGCAAGATGCCCTGCCTCCAGCGCGGTCAGCGTGAAGTACAAAAGCCCCGCAACCTTGAGACGCCTGAAATGCGACAGGTCAATCTCGCAGTCCGGCGCAAGCGTGACGACACGGTGGGCCAGTTGTTCCCAGGATCGTTCGGGCAGCACCTGAAACACCACCAGCTCGAAGCGCCCGGCCCCGCGCAGATGCAGGCGCAGATCCTCGATCCCGGTAGAGCGCCACCATTTGCCGATGTTGAACAGGTTCGCGGCTGTGTCAAAACTGGCATGACCGCCCGGCTCGAACTGGATGTCGTTGCCTGCATCGTTGAAGGCGGATTTTCCGCCCAGCCGGTAGAAGAGCGCGTGTTCCGTGATGATCCCCGGTTCCGGCCAGAGCAAGGCCTGCAGGACCGTGGCCGATGGTTCGGCGATGGCGGAGGGCCGGGCATCCCCGGCGGCAAACACATCATGCGGCATGGCGCAGGCCCTTCAGGAAATCGCGGATCTGAGGCGAGCGGATGTCGTCGGTGAACGACGGGCGAAGCTGATCCAGAAGCTGGCGCAGCGCGGCATCCTCTGACATCGGGTTGCAGGCCGTCATCCGATCCAGATCGGTGAAAAAGGCAGGGCGACCCGTGACCTCGGACAGCCAATCGTGAATGGGCCGGAACCGCTCGGCCAAACGGTGGCGGGCGTCCGGGCCGAGGAATTCGACGTCGGATGTCGAGGCGAGCGTCAGGTTCGCCCCTTTCCCGTCAAGCCAGTCGGCAAGTTCCTGGGCAAGCGGGGCAGGCAAGGCGGCGTTCGCCTGTCGCAAGAGCAGCACGATCCCCGGCTTGCGGCTGATGTTGAGCGTGGGGGCGCTGGCAAGGCCGCGCGGAACCGTGGCGCCGGAATGGCGCAGGAAATCCTCGACCGAGCCGCCCTCGGCCAGTGTTTCGCGATAGGGCCGCAGGACCGGGGTCGCCCCGCCAAGCCTTTGCAGCCATGGCTCTATCACCCCGCGATAATCGACATGCAGGCTGTCAAGTTTGAGGCCGCGCTCCACATCCGACAGCGGCGGCGGGGACTGTCCAAAGCGCACCTGCTGACCGTGCCATGAGACAAGCTGTTCATCCGGGCGGCGCAAGGTGCACCAGAGGCGGATGTCCTTGGCGTCAGGGAAGGCTTCGTCGCGCAGGCGGGTGATCTGCTCCGGCGCGACCAGACCGAAATGCGACATCACCTCCGAGCACAGCACGACGGTCGAAGGGGCCAGGGTGTTGATCTGGTTGCGGACCGACAGCAGCATCTGCCGGGAATGGGGCAGCATCCGGTGATAGGGCGGCACTTTCCATTTCGGCAGCGTGTCGGCCAGCATCCGGAAGGCAAGCGCGTTGTGGGCCTCGCGGAAATTGATGGGCAACAGGGGGCGCGACCATCCCGCAGGGTGGAGCGTCTGCGACAGGGCTAGCGCGGCGCCTTCGCTTTCCGTCCAGGGATAGAGGGTGCCTGCCTTGATCAGGGCGGCAAAGTTCTGCGACAGGAAGGCCTGTAGCGTCGTCGTCCCCGTCTTGTGATGCCCGATATGGCAGATGACTCGCATGATACTCGTCTGTCGTTGCAGGTTTTGACCGATGCCGCCCGTCGCGTCGCGGCTGTCAGAGGCGCGGTCCGGCGGATGAAGGCCATGGGGGCCGCGCCGTCGCGCCCCGTACCTGCCCCCCCTTAAAGCGGATTGACCGTGAAGGCAGGCATGGCGCCGCCATCGCCGACCGCGCGCAGATAGGCCGCCGCGCAATCGAGCGCCTCGCGGATCGTCACGTCCATGTCGAGATAGCGATAGGTGCCCAGCCTGCCCGTGAAGGTGACATTCTCCTCGGCCCGGGCGAGTGCGACATATTCGGCCAGCAGCGATTTCTCGGCGACCTGACGGATCGGGTAATAGGGGATGTCATCCGGCCCGCAGGCCCGCGAATATTCGCGGTACAGGACAGAGCCGTCGTGGCTTTCCCAAGGGGCGAAATGCTTGTGTTCGGTGATGCGCGTCCAGGGCACATCCACATCGCCGTAATTCATCACCGCGCAGCCCTGCCAATCGCCCTTGTGCGAGAAGCGTTCGAAATCCAGCGTGCGATAGCCAAGCCGACCCAGCCTGAAATCGAACCAGCCGTCGATGGGGCCGGAGTAGAACACATGATCAAAGGCGGCGGCCCGGTCCCGCGTCACGGTCGCCTCAAGATGGACCGTGATGTTCGGATGATCGAGGATGCGGGCGATCATGGCTGTATAGCCTTCCTCCGGCATCCCCTGAAAGCGGTGGAAGAAATAGTTGTCATCATAGTTGAACCGCACCGGCAGCCGTTTGAGGATGCTTGCCGGAAGCTCGGTCGGCGAACAGCCCCATTGCTTGATCGTGTAGCCCTGAAAGAACGCCTCATAGAGATCGCGGCCGACAAAGCGCAGGGCCTGCTCTTCAAAGGTCTGCGGATCGCTGATCGTGGTGTCGGCCTTGGCTTCGATGAAGCGGCGCGCCTCTTCCGGGCGCAGGGTCTGGCCGAAGAACTGGTTGATCGTGTGCAGGTTGATAGGCAGCGAGTAGACCGCGCCGCGCGTCGTGGTCTTTACCCGGTTCTTGTAGGGGCGAAAGGTGGCGAAGCGGTTGACATAGGCCCACACCTCTTCGTCGTCGGTATGGAAGATATGGGGGCCGTAGAGATGCACGAGGACACCCGTTTCGGTGTCGCGCTCGGTGTGGCAGTTGCCGCCGATATGGGGGCGGCCATCCATCACCGTAATCTTGTGGCCTTGCTCGGCCAGCCGCCGCCCGATCACAGCGCCCGAAAGACCAGCCCCGACCATGAGGCAACTTGTACTCATTACCCGAACCATCACTAACTACACTGCCCGACTATCGCAGTAAGTGCCGCCGAAACAAGCCCTTTCTGCGATCCGCGCGCGGCGATGGCGGCCTTACTGGGTGACGTTCTCCACCCTGTTCGCGGCCGTCAGGCCGAGGTCGAACAGGCCAAGGATCTTGTCCAGCTGCACCGAACCCGCATTCGAGACGTAGAGCGCATCGCCATCGGCCAAGAGGAAACTGCGCGCATAGAACTGCATGTCCGGTTTGGACATGTCGAAGCGATAGACCGTAGGCACACCGGCCGAGGTGGCCTGACCGGTGGCGAGCGCGGATTTTCCGACTGTGGCAAGACGATCGCGCGGTTCGTATCGGAACAGATAGACGCCAGAGGCATCGGCGCGGTTGTCATTTGGCCCGCCGGCGGCGGCGACGGCCTCGAGCACCGAATATTCGGTGCCGGGCAGGGTGAAGGTGCCCGGGCGCCCCACTGCACCCGTCAGCGTGTAGCGCGGCGGCTCATGCGTGAGCACCACCAGATCGCCACGCTGCATCGCGATGTCGCTGCGCGGGTCCAGCAGGATGTTGTCAAGCTGCGCGTCGGCGCGTCGGCCGTCCCGGATGAGGGAGACCCGCGTCTCATGCGCGGGAAAACGGCTGCCGCCCGCGCCCGCGATCGCCTCGGACAGGCGGCTGCCGCGCAGGCTGATCTTGAAGGGGCCGGGATTGGTGACATCCCCTGCAAGCGTCAGCATGTCGCCATCGGTCGCGGCGACACGCACCAGCGCCTGCGGTTCGATCGCCTTGCCGCGCAGGGCATTGACGATTCGATCTTCGATCTGGGTCGGGCTTTGCCCCGACACGGCGATGGATCCCACATAGGGCAACGAGATGCGCCCTTCGCGATTGACCACGATCCCCGGAAATTCGGTTCCGCCTGCGCCGCCATTGGCCTGCGCAAAGAGGCCGCCGCTGCCTGCCTCAAGGATGCGGATGTCAAGGACATCGCCAATGCCCACCGATTGGGAAGGCTGGCTTGCCGCCGTCGTTCCAAGGCCGCGCAGGCCGCGGCGCAAGGGATGGCCGAGGCGTTGCACGCTGGCAGCGTCGACATCAATAAGCACATAGCGGCTGTCGGTCGCGCCATCGACGATGGCAGGCGTGCGCGGCCCCTGCTGCGGCAAGCCGCAGGCGGCAAGCAGGGCCACCATGCCCAGCAGTGCGCTGCGTCGGGACGGGTTTGCAAAAGCGGCGCGGGTGGCGCGCGGCCAATTCCCTGCATCTGGATCGTGCGGTTGTCCGTGCAGGGCGACTGGCATTGATCGTTACATTCCGGCTACTAGTATGCCCGGATTGGTAAACGAAGCGCCAAGTCCTGTCCAGCCGAGGTGGGGTGTTGCGGTGCTTGTGTTGTAGGCGTGCAAGCGAGGCCGGGTATGGGCGACAGGGTTCGGGCGGGATGCGCCTTTGTCACGGGCGGATCCAGCGGGATCGGGCTGGCGGTTGCCATGCTTCTGGCACAGGACTACGGCCGGATCGGCCTCTTCGCCCGCGACGCCGCAAGGCTCCAAGCAGCGGCAGACCTGATCCGACAGACGGTGCCGGGAACCGTGGTTGGTCTTTATGCCGTGGACGTGTCCGATTCCGAGGCCGTGACGCGCGCGGTCTCTGCCGCGATCCGTGATCTTGGCGCGCCGCAGCGTGTGGTGCTGTCGACCGGGTCCGTGGATCTGGGCGAGACGATGGCCCTGTCCGATGCGGCGCATCGGCGCGGGATGGAGGTGAACTATTTCGGCAGCCTCTGGGTGGTGCGCGCCGTGACCCCGCATCTGGCGCGCGGGGCGGCGATCGGCCTGCTTGGATCGGCGGGGGGAATCATCGGGATCTATGGCTATGCCGCCTATGCGCCGGCAAAATTCGCGCTGCGGGGCCTTGCCGATATCCTGCGCGTGGAACTGGCGGGGCAGGGCATCACCGTCACGCTGTGCCTGCCCCCGGATACCGACACGCCCATGCTGCAGCGCGAGGAACGCGAACGGTCGCCGGTCACCGCGCGCATGGCGGGGGGTGCGGCACGGATGACCGCCACAGCGGTGGCGCAAGCGCTGATCCGCGGGATGGATCGCGGCCGCTATGTCGTCTTGCCAAGCCTGCCGGTCGGCCTGATGTGGTGGCTGGCACCCATCCTGTTGCCTTTTCTGCAATGGCGCGAGCGGCGGCTGCTGAACCGGCTGCCCGCCCCGCCTTCGCGCGCCGCTTCACCGCATGTGTTCGCGGATCACATGGATGAACATCGACACGATCCCCCAGGTGAAGAAGCAGACAGAAAAGACCAGCGCGAGCGACAGGAAAACGCGGGGATAGGTGGGTGACTCAGGCAGGGATGGCAGGACGACCGCGGCGAGATAGCGCTGCTGGCGGTCCGCCTCCAGCCGCGCAGCCTCGAGCGATGACAAAGCCGAAACATAGGTGCGTTCGTGAAATTCAAGATCCACGGCTAGGGCTTCGTAAAGCGAGACGGCAGAGTTCAGCGTATCGGCATCGGTCTCTGAGGGCGCTGCAGGCGCGGCGCCGTCGGTGCGGCCCCGCCCAAGGTTGGCGCGCTCTTGCGCGATCTGGTTTTCGATCGAGGCAATTCTGCTGCCCAGAACGCGGATGCTCGGGGCGTCTGAGGACAGGAAGGCACGCAGGCTGCGCATTTCCGCCTGCGCGGTTGCCAGTTGGCTTTGCAGATCGCGCAGGACGTTTTCCTGCGTGGCGACGGTCTGGTTGGGGTCGATGCTCTGCTCGTTTTCGCGGAAGGCCGCGATGGCGGCGCGCTGCGCCTTGAGGGCGGCCTCGGCGCGGGCAAGCTCGGCCTCGGCCAGACGCACGGTGTCGCTGCGGGCCTGTTCGGACAGGCGGTTGACCATCGCCTCGGCCGTGTCGAGCACCGCAGAGGCGACCCGGAGGGCATCATTCGGGGTGAAGGCCTGCGCCTCCACCGTGATGATCTCAGCGGTCGCATCATAGCTGGGATGCAGGACACGCTCGAGGTAGCCCACCTGATCCTCCTTGCTGGCGTCGCGTTCAAGCCGCATCAGGGGATCGGCCAGATCGGTGGCATAGATCACGGGCAGATCGAGCCGGGTTGACACCTCGTCAAGGAACTGGCGGCTTTGCAGGTATTCCACCACCATATAGGCATCCGACCGCGTTGTCGCGGCCGCGCCGCCCGTCACCATACCGATGAGATCGGTTGAAGGCAGGCCGGTGGGCGATCGGACGGCGAACTTCACTTCCACGGCATAGCGATCCGCCGCGAAGAAGCTGAGATAACCCGCCGCGGCGATGAACGGCAACAGAACCAGAAACACAAAAGACCAGCGCGTCGTGCGGCTGAACATCCGCTCTTCTTCTGCGGTCAGCAGATCGACCGGACCGGCAGAGAAAACCGCCGCGTCCCGTGGGGCGGGGGCGGTCGGTTCGGGCTGGGGTTCGGCCGGTGCCGGATCGGGCGCGGACAAGGGGGGTATGGCGCCTGACGGCGGTTCGCCGGCATTGGGGCTTGGCGCGAGGCCGGTCTCATCGGGCGATGGCGCGGGTCCGTCGCGCCGGACACGCCCGGTTGATGCCCTGGCTTCCGCCGCGCCTGCGCGCGGACGCGCGCGTCCCTTGGACGCGGTGGTTGCCGAAGCCTTCGCCGCAGATCGCGGCCGCTTGGCCGCTGTCCCCGTCGCGGCCTGCGCGGCGGCGCGCCGCGGGGTTCCTGTTCCCTTGCCGGCGCCTTTGCTGCGCGCTGCGGTGGCGCGCGGCCCGCCGCCCGTCTTCGGGCCGGTGCGACCAGCCGTCTTGCGGCGCGAGGGCGAGGGCGTGTCCATGTCGTCAGTCGTCACTGTCAAAACTCCATTCCGCCGCGTTCCGGCGGTGCCGTCGGCCCTGCTTGTCCTTGGGGATTCCGTTGATGTCGAAATAGGCCTCGATGCCATCGGCCAGGTCATCGAAGAAGATGACGCGCCCGTTGTCGATCAGAAGCGCGCTGTCGCAATAGCTGCGCAGCGCACCCATGGAATGAGAGGCCATGATGATCCGGGAATCCTTGAGAAGCGCTTCGAAGCTGTCGCGCGACTTCTGCTTGAAGTTCGCATCGCCCACGCTCATCAATTCATCGACAAGATAGGTGTCGAACGGAATGGCCATGGACAGCCCGAAGGCAAGCCGCGCGTTCATGCCCGAGGAATAGGTGCGAACGGGCTGCAACAGGAAGGGGCCAAGTTCGGCAAAGTCGGCGACCTTGCGGATCACCTCGCGTTCGTCCATCCCGTAGAGGCGCGCGACAAAACGCACATTCTCCAACCCGGTGAGCTGTTTCTGGAAGCTGCCGCGAAAACCGATGGGCCATGACACCCGCACATCGCGATGGATGCGGCCACGGTCGGGATCGACGATGCCCGAGATCATGCGCAGAAGCGTGGATTTTCCCGCCCCGTTCCGGCCAAGGATCCCGATGTTGCGACGCGGCAGCGTCACCGTGACGCCGTTGAGAACCCAGCGCCGCCCGCCGCCCTGCATCCGATAGGTCTTGGTCACGTCGATCAGCCGGATCATCGCATGCCCCGGCGCGTGAGAAGCACCTGGAACAGTCCCAGCGCCACGGCAGTCAGGCCGACGAAGTACAGATAGCCAAAGCTGACATAGGTTTCGCCGTAACTGGTGTAGTAACCCATGCGTGCGCCTTCGACCCCGTGGACGACGGGGTTCCAGATCAGGATCGCGCGATATTCGGGGCTGACATTCTCAAGCGAGAAGATGACCGCGGAAAGCAGCAGCAGCGGCGCCGTCACAAGGCCGTAGATCTGCAACGTCATCTCGAAACGGCGCTGCAGCGCGGCCAGGTTCAGGCCCACGCCAAAGGCCAGCATTGCAAGGCCCAGAAAGGCGATGATCATCGCTTCGGGATGGGCAGGCCAGGTGGCCCCGAAGACAAGGACGATGAAAAGGAAGATCGCAAGGTTGATGACAAGATAAGTCGCCGCTTCAAGGATGATCCGCGCAAGGGCGGCGTCGACTTCGTGAACCGCCGGATAGTTGAACAGCGGGGCATTCGCCTCGATCGACTGGCCGATGAAGATGCAGGCGTGGCGGAAGAACTGAAAATTCACCACCCCGAGCGCGTAGAAAATGCCAAATTCATAAGAAAGCGCGCGGCGCCCGATGATCCCCGATATGGCAAGCGAAATGAAGGCGACGATCAGGATGGGTTCGATGAAGGCCCAGGCATACCCCATGCGCGACCGCCCATAGCGCACGCGCGTTTCGCGCAGGATCAGGGCAAAGATCGTGCGGATCTGGATCCGCAGGCAGGTGCGGAAGGACGGGCTGCGCGCGGTTTCAACGCTGGACAGGGGCGATCCGGCGGTCACTGGTTACTGTCTCACTCTCGACGGCGGCAAAAAAAAGGGCGCCTCTTGTGCACAGCTTTGGTACAGAATGAAGAAATCAGCAACCCGCTTCTCGAAACATTGACCCGGCGCGCTATCCTCCGCTAACTAATTCTGTCGCGGTTCTTGTGGTGGCCGCGACTTGTAACAAGTGATCCGGCATGTGCCGGAAATGTGAGTGCCCTTGGTCCGACGGATTTTCATCACCGGACGTTCCTGCCGCCTTCCCGGTGCGGCAAACGTCGCGCAGTTTTCAGAATTGCTTTTCGCGCGCGGCGATGCGGTCACCGAGGTGCCGCGGGACCGCTGGGTGCATGAGTACTTTCTGCATCCCGTGCCGGGAACCAAAGGCAAGACCTATACCTTCGCGGCCGGGATCGTTCCGGATCTGTGGTGCTTTGATTCGGCAGCCTTCGGCATTTCCCCGCGCGAGGCAGGGCAGATGGACCCGCAGCAACGCCTTCTTCTGCAGGTCGCGTGGGAGGCGCTGGAAGATGCCGGTCTGCCGCCCGATGGGCTTGCAGGCAAGAATGTGGGCGTCTTCGTGGGCTGTTCGGCCATGGCCCATGCGGCGCGTCTGGCGCAGGATGCGGCGGTTACTGACAGCTATCTGATGACCGGCAACACGCTGGCGCTTGTCTCCAACCGCATCTCGCATGCGCTGGACCTGCGCGGCCCGTCGATCACGGTGGATACCGCCTGCTCCTCGTCGATCGTGGCGCTGCGTCTGGCCGAAGAAGCCCTGCTGCGGGGCGAGGTTGACACCGCGATCGTGGCGGGCGTGAACGCCATCCTTGACCCGATCCATTATGTGGGTTTCTCGGCCGCGCGGATGCTGTCGCCGGTGGGGCGCTGCCAGCCGTTTTCGGCGCGGGCGGATGGGTATGTGCGGGCCGAAGGCGCGGTTGCCTTTGTTCTGGAACGCAAGACGGCCGCCGCGCTGGGGCCGCGCCGGGCCTATGCCGCGCTCGTGGGGGTGGAGACGAACACCGACGGGCGCACGCTGAACGTGGCCCTGCCGTCGGCAGATGGTCAGGCGGCGCTGTTGCGGCGGGTTTACGATCGCTGCGGTATTGATCCCGCCGCGCTTGCCTTTGTCGAGGCGCATGGGACCGGCACGCTTGCGGGTGATCCCGTCGAGGCATCAGCGCTGGGCCGCGTGCTCGGACAGGCGCGCACCGCCCCGCTGCCCATCGGATCGGTGAAGTCGAACATCGGGCATCTGGAACCTGCATCCGGTGTGGCAGGCCTGCTGAAGGCGCTCGTCGCGATGGAGCGGCGGCAGTTCCCCGCCACCTTGCACGCATCCGAACTGAACCCGGGCATCCCCTTTGCCGATCTGAACCTCGCCGTGGCGCAGGATCATGTGACGCTTGCAGAAGGCCCGCTTTTCGCCGGGGTCAGCTCCTTCGGGTTCGGCGGGGCCAATGCCCATGCCATCCTTGAAAGTGTGCAGCCATCGGTGCGCCCGCCCTTGACGGCAGGCGGCACGGATGCGCCGATCCTGTTTTTAAGCGCGACGGGAGAAGAGGCGCTGCGCCGGTCCATGCGCAACTGGCAGCCCCTCGTCGCCGCCGAGGCGGGCCGCGCGGGCCTGCGCGAGCTTTGCGCCGAGGCTGCGGCCTATCGCGGGCGTCTGCCCCAGCGTGCGGCGCTGATCTGCGATGATCCCGAAGCGGCCGCGGCTGCACTGGTCGACGGGGCGTCCGGCAACGGGGACCCGCGCCTTGTGACCGCAAGCAGCGCGCTGCGCGATGCACCTGCGGCGTTCGTCTTTTCCGGCAACGGGTCGCAGTATTCTGGCATGGGTCTGGTGGCGATGGCGCGCGATCCCGACTATGCGCGGGGTCTGCGGCGGATCGACCGCGCCTTTCGGGCGGTGGCGGGCTGGTCGATCATCGCACGGATGCGGGCGGGCGACCTGGACGAGCAGTTGCGCGATGCCGAGGTGGCCCAGCCGCTGTTGTTCGCCGATCAGATGGCGCTGGTCTGGGCGCTTGGGGCGCGGGGGCTGCGCCCTGCCGCCGTCATGGGCCATTCCGGGGGTGAGGTTGCAGCAGCCTGTGCGAGCGGGGCGCTGACGCTCGATCAGGCGCTGAGGGTGATCCATCGCCGCAGCACGGCTTTGCAGAAACTGCGCGGGCGGGGGACGATGGCCGCCGTGCAGGCCCCGGCCCCCGATGTGGCCGAGGCCATCGCCCGTTTCGGCGGTGGGCTTGAGATCGCGGCCGAAAACAGCCCGCGCAGCGTGTCGGTCGTGGGCGAGGCCGGGGAGCTGGACGCCTTCCTGCGCCACGCCCGGCGCAGCCTGCGCTGGCCTGCGGTGCGGCTGGCCATCGACTATCCCTATCACAGCAGCGCCGTGGACAGCGTGGCGGTTGCCCTGCGCGCGGGGCTTGCAGACCTGTCCCCCGGTCGGGCGCAAATCCCCTTCGTGTCATCTGTCACGGGGCAGAGGACCGAGGGCGAGGCGTTGGACAGCGGCTATTGGTGCGAGAACGTCCGCCGCCCGGTGGCCTTTGTCACGGCCATGGCCACGCTGCGCGACATGGGTTTGCAGGCCTTTGTCGAGATCGGGCCATCACCCGTGCTGCAGGCCTATATGGCGGGATGTCTTCCGGCGGAGGGGGGCGCGATCCTGCCGACGCTGGATCGCAGCGATGAAGGGATCGGCATCAACCCGGTGGATCGGATCCTCGCGCGGGCCGTGGTCCAGGGCCTGCGGCTGGATGGCAACCGGGTTCTGCCGCGCCCGCGCGGGATGCGGGCAGATCTGCCCACCTATCCGTGGAACCCGGTAGAGGTGCGCATCGACCGCACGCCGGGCATCCTGAACCGGCTGGGCGACAGCGCGGTGCAGCATCCCTTACTGGGCCGCGAGGAAGGGGTGGATGCGCGCGTCTGGTTTTCCGATATGGATGCGCACATGCGCCCTGTCGTGGCCGATCATCGCGTCGGTGGGCGCGTGGTGGTTCCCGGCACGATGCTGACGGAAATGGCGCTGGCGGCGGCGTCATCGGTGCTTGGCACGCACCGGCTGGAACTGCGCGATGTCGATCTTCTGGCGCCGCTTGTGCTGGCGCGGCAATCGCTGACCGAAGTACAGGTGCGTGCCCTGCCGGATCAGTCACGGCTGACCATCGGCGGACGTGCAAAGGGCGACGAAGGCAGCTATCGCCTGCATGTGCAGGCGCGGTTCTTCCGGGCGGCCGAGGCGGAGGCGACCATGGCCTCGGCGCCCGATCCTGCCGCCGATCCGCGCGATCTGCTGGGCGAGCGGACCTATGTCGCGGCGCGGCGCATCGGGCTGGACTATGGGCCGGGCTTTGCGCTCGTGGAACGGGCGCGCGTGATCGCACCGGGCGAGGTGGAGGTTCTGCTGCGGGAAAACGCGCTTGAACTGACGCCCGGCCATGCGACGCTTCTCGATGTCTGCGGTGCGGATGCGGTGTTCCATGGCCTGATCGCCGCGCTGGAGGGAACCCTTGCCGAGCGGGGCGGGCTGGCCTTCGTGCCGGTGCGGATCGCGCGCATGGTTCTGGACCTGCCGCATGAAAAGATCGCGAGCGGCAGGTTGCGCGTGCTGCGACAGGGCAGCCGGTCGGTGCTGGCCGATTTCACCCTGTTCAATCGGCAAGGGCAAAGGGTCGCCCGGATGGAACAGGTGCGCTTTCAGGCGGTTCGGCTGATCCGCGAGGTGAGCCTTGTCCAGCATGCGTTTCGCCAGATCGCCCTGCCGGAAACGGCAGGTGTGCTTGCTGCGCCTGCCCCGCAGCGGGTGGCAGAACAGCCCGAGCTTCGACCCGACGATGACGGGATCTTTCTGGTCGAGGCCGTTGCGCAGGCCTTGGCAGCCGTCACGCTGCGTGATCTGGCCCCGGGCGGGTTTCTGCCCGCCCCCGCTGCAAGCCCCTATCTTGCCGGATTGATCGGCATCGCGCTGCGGTCCGACATGGTGGTCGCCACCGATGGCGGCTGGCGCCTGACCGACGCAGCACGGACGGCAGACCCCGCGCCCTTGATGGCGTGGCTGGGCGAGAAAGGGCCTGAACTCGGGCCTGAACGGGCCGTTCTGGCGCATCTTGTGGCCCAACTGCCCCTGCTGGCGCGCACGGATGCGGACGCCCTGCCTTTGCCGGAAGGCATCTTCGGGCGTGCCGCGATCGAAAATCTGGAAGAGGGGTCGGTCTACTGCCGCAGACGGCGGCTGGCCATGGTGCAGGCTGTATGCGATGTGGTTGCGGCCCTGCCCGCGGGGCGTATGGTCCGGATCGCAGAGGTCACGGACAGTACTGCCCGCCTGCTTCCCGCGCTGCTGGCGGCCATCGGGCCGGATCGCGCGACATTCGCCGAGATTGCCCTGTCCGGCGCGTCAGAGGGCAGCGTGCTGGCGCAAGACCGCGTGCGCAGCATCGCGGCAGAGCCTGATGCCATGCGCGCGGCTGGCCCGTTCGACCTGATCCTGTCGGATGGCATGATCGGAGCCGCGGCCCGCCCCGAAGCCTTGCTTACCCTGCTGCACTCGGCGCTTGCGCCCGCAGGGCGGCTTGTCGCTTTGGAGCCCGGGCCATCCGATTTCGCCGATCTGGTGTATGGGAGCGACCCGGATTGGTTCACGTCGTTCCATATGCCGGATGGTCCCATCTCGCGGCGGTGGGCGCGGGAAGAGTGGGCCGATATGGTGGCCCGGCTGGGTCTTGGCGCGCTGCAGGCCGACGCCCTTCCCGATGGCTGCGGCTTGGCCAATGTGCTGATCCTGGCCGCGCCGGAAAATGCGGCGCGCGCGGCGTCTGACGCGCTGCCAGATCTGGCCGCCCTGATCGCCGACAGTTGGGTGCAGCGGCAGGATCGGGTGGTCCAAGACGGGCAGGGCAGGGTGATCTGCACCTTCCCGCCGGTAGCGACAGGAGAGGATGCCGTGGCCATGCTGTCCCGGCGGATCCTGATGCTGCGTGATGTGGTGGCGCAGACCACTGCACGGGATGGGCAGTTGATCTGTGTCGTCTCGGGGGGGACCGGGCGATCGGACGCAAGTCATGACCCGGCGCAGACGGCGCTTTGGGCGTTTCTCCGTTCGGCGGCGAACGAAAATCCGACACTTTCCCTGTTGCGGGTGGACCCGGATCCCGCCCTAGCCGCGCAAGAGGTGGGGGACCGCATCGCCGCGCGGGTGGCAGCTCAGTCAGCGGAAACCGAGGTCATCCTGCGGGCCGATGGGGACGCGGTGCTGCGCGTCACGCAGGGTGTGACGCAGGGTTCCTTGCCACCCCCTGCGCCGATGCGGGCGGTGCTCGTCGCGCCTGCGGTGGGCGGACTGGATGACCTGCGCTGGGAGGTGGTGCCGCGGCAGGAGCCGGGACCGGGCGAGGTAGAGGTCACCGTCACCGCGACGGGGCTGAACTACCGCGACGTGATGTGGACCATGGGCCTTCTGCCGGAAGAGGCGCTGGAGCGCGGCTTTGCCGGGCCGACCATCGGCATCGAATGTGCGGGCGTGGTCTCGCGCTGCGGCCCCGGTGTGGAAGGCCTTGCTGTCGGTGACACGGTCCTGACCTTTGGCCCGTCTTCCTTTGCCTCGCATGTCGTGGTGCGCGCGGATATTGCCGCGCGCCTGCCTGATGGGATGCAGGCCGAGGCGGCGGCGACCGTGCCGGTTGCGTTCTTCACCGCGTGGTACGCGCTGGTGACGCTGGGCAATCTGCGGGCCGGGGAATGGGTGCTGATCCATGGTGGGGCGGGCGGTGTCGGCCTGGCCGCGATCCAGATCGCCCGGCATCTGGGCCTGCGCGTAATCGCGACGGCAGGTTCCGGGGTGAAGCGGTCGCTCTTGCGGGCCGAAGGGGTGGAGCATGTCCTCGACAGCCGATCGCTGGGCTTTGCGGATGAGGTATGCGAACTGACCGGGGGGCGCGGCGTGGATGCCGTGCTGAACGGGCTGGCAGGTGCCGCGATGGAGCGCAGCCTTGCCTGCCTTGCGCCCTTCGGGCGGTTCCTCGAACTGGGCAAGCAGGATTTCTATGGCAACACCGCCATGGGGATGCGGCCGCTGAAGGAGAATATCAGCTATCACGGCATCGACGTGGATCAGGTCATGGCCGCGCGCCCGGATCTGGCCGCGCGGGTCTTTGCCGAGGTGATGGACGCCTTCGCCAGTGGCGCCCTGCGCCCCTTGCCCTACCGCGCCTTCGGCCCGGCCGAGGCGGTGTCGGCCTTCCGCCTGATGCAGAAATCCGGGCATGTGGGCAAGGTGCTGATCACCCCGCCCGCGCCCGAGGCGGTTCAAATGCAGGATATCCCGACCGGGCGCGCACCGCTCTGCCCCGAGCGGACGCATCTGGTGATTGGCGGCTTGGGCGGCCTTGGTCTGGAAGTGGCGGAGTGGCTGATCGAGGGCGGGGCGCGTCGCGTGGCCCTGATGGGCCGCCGCGCGGATCTGTCGCCCGAGGCAGAGGCCGCTTTCCGGCGGTGGCGCAACAAGGGGGCAGAGGTCTGGGCCGTGGCTTGCGACGTGGCCGATCCCGCCGCGTTGGAGGCCGCCTTGGCAGACCTGCGCCCGCTGGCGGGCGTGATCCATTCCGCGATGGTGTTGGAAGACATGCCGATGGCGGCGCTGACAGATGCCGTGCTGGCGCGTGTTCTGCCCGCCAAGGTGGCCGGTGCTGCGCATCTTGACCGGCTGACGCGGCAGGATGGGCTGGATTACTTTGTCCTGTTCTCGTCCATGGCCACGTTGATCGGGAACCACGGTCAATCCGCCTATGTCGCCGCGAACGGCTATCTGGAGGGCATCGCCCGGCAACGGCGTGCGGCTGGCCTGCCGGCACTGGCCGTGGGCTGGGGGGCGATCTCCGATGTGGGTTATCTGACGCGCGACCGCGACACGGCCGCCCTGGTTCGCCGCATGTCGGGCGGGCTGGATTTCACCGGGGTTCAGGTGACGCGGGCGCTGGATCGCCTGCTGGCGCTGGGCCTGACGGTGGATCCGGTGGTCCATATCTCGCCCATGGGCTGGAACGCGGTGTCCGTCACACTGCGCACCATCGCCGAACCGGCCTTTGGCCTGTTGAAAGCCTTGGGCAAACGGGCCGAGGGTGAGGCATCCGACGATGACTTGCGCGCGGCGCTTGTCGCGATGACGCAGGACCGTGCCGAGGCGCGGCTGACCGCATGGCTGGTGGGCCGGATTGCCCATATCCTGCAGGTTCCCGAAAAGGCCGTCGTTCCGGGGCGTCCTGTCGCGGATCTTGGGATCGACTCGCTGATGGGGGTGGAGCTTGGCCTGACCCTGCAGGAGTCGCTGGGTGACGACGTGCCCGTCAGCCTTGTGTCCGATGCGCTGAGCATCGAGGAGATTGCCGCGCGCATCGTGCGACACCTGCATGGCGGAGCGGGGGCCGCACCTGCGGAGGCGACCGAAGAGGTGCGTCTGGCCGTCCAGCACCTGTCGGTGGCGCAAGACCATGTCGCCGCCCCGGCGGAGGCGGCGGAATGACGGGCGACGCACGATCGGACGCCGTTGCCGCAGCGCGTGCGGCGGCCCTGCGCCGCCAGACGCGGCGGGGAGAGGCGAACGCCGCACCCGCCCCGTCCTTTTCCCAGCTTCCCGAACATCAGGAGATGGAACGGATGCGCCGCGCCGGGGCGCTGATCGGGGTGGAGAACCCCTTTTTCCGGCTGCATGACGGGCATGCCGCGGCGCAGACCCGGATCGACGGGCGCGATCTGCTCAATTTCGCGTCCTATGATTATTGCGGGCTGAACGCCGATCCCCGCGTGGCCGAGGCCGCGAAGGCGGCGATCGACCGCTACGGCACCTCGCCCTCGGGCAGTCGGCTGGTGGCGGGCTGCCGCCCGGTGCATGACGCGCTCGAGGCGGCGCTGGCGCGCCACTATGGCGCTGCCGCCGCGCTGACCTTTGTCAGTGGCCATTCCACCAATGTCTCGACCATCGGTCATCTGATGGGCGAGGGCGATCTGATCCTTTATGACACGCTCTGCCACAACTCGATCCAGATCGGCATGAAGCTTTCGGGTGCGGCGCGGCGGGCCTTTGCCCATAACGACATGGCCGCGCTCGAGGCGTTGCTGATCGAGAACCGGGCGCAGTATCGCCATGCGCTGATCGTGACCGAAGGGCTGTTCTCCATGGATGGCGATGCGCCGCCCCTTGGCGCGCTGATCGCGCTGAAGGAACGCTTCGGCTGCTGGCTCATGGTGGATGAGGCGCACGCGCTGGGCTGTGTCGGGCCGGGAGGGGTGGGCAGTTTCGCGCTGGAGGGGATTGATCGAGGCAAGGTCGACATCTGGATGGGGACCCTGTCAAAGACCCTTGCCGCGACCGGGGGCTATATTGCGGGCACTCAGGCGCTAATTGATGTGCTGCGCGGCCATGCGTCGGGGTTTGTCTATTCGGTCGCGCTTGCCCCGGCGCTTGCAGCGGCGGCGCTGTGCGCGCTGGACCTGCTGGCTGTGGAACCCGGTCGCGCCACGCGCCTGCAGGAAAACGCCGCCCTCTTCCTGACCGCCGCACGCGAAGCCGGGCTGGATACGGGCAATGCCGGGCCGTTCGGCATCGTCCCGGTGATGGTGGGCGACACGCTGCTTGCGGCCAAACTGTCGGAACGGCTGCTGCAACGCGGGGTGAATGTGATGCCGGTCATGTTCCCTGCCGTGCCAATGCGGGCCGCACGTCTGCGCTTTTTTCTGAGCGCCCTGCACAGCGAGGCAGACATCCGGCAGGCGGTCGCCCTTACGGCGGATGCGCTGGAACAGCTGCGCCGGGAAGGCTTTGGCACGGCGCTGCCGCCCGGATTGGTGGCTTTGTGATGGGCGCGGCCTGCTACCTGCGCCGCCCTGTGGCCAACCCGGTGCGGAGGCACGGGCCGCTGGCCTGTACCACAGGGGGCAGGGGGTAATGATGGCGGATGCCTCGGGCGAACTGTACCATCCGATGCTGCTGGATCCCGACGATCAGGCAGACCTTCTGCGCGATACCGGGTCAGCGAGGGGCACGTTTGCCGATCCCCTGGCCACGCCAACGCCATCGACGGCCCGGCGTGCGGGCCTGCATCGGCTGCAGGTGCTGCTTTCCCCCATGCCGGGCGCGCCGAATGAGCTGTATCTCGGCCCGTCCAGCCGCGTCCGCCTTGGGCGACGGGGCAGCCTGCACCTTTCGCCGGGCGGACGGTTGGAGGGTGATACCTTTTTCAACGCCTTCTTCCTCGATTTCTGGCGGGCGCGGGCGGGGATCCGGCGCGTGGGCATCACCTGCCGGGCGAACGGGGCGCTGCGGTTGCGGCTGGTGGGTCATTTTCCCGGCGGGCGGACGCGGCGGCTTGCCGTCTGGGATCATCCCGGCGACGTGGAGGTGAGCCTCCGCTGGATCTGGGACGAGGCGATGGCCGCCGATGCCGTAAGGCTGAGCCTGTCTGTCGAAGCGCTGTCGGAAGCGCGGATTGCCGAGATCGCCTTTGTCTCTGACCGCCCGCCCGCGCGCGAGGTGCGGCTGGCCGTGGGGATCGTGACCCATGACCGCGAGGCGCTGTTTGAACCGACCGCGCGCGCGCTGGCCGATCTGGCGACCGTGATGCCCGATCTCCTGCGCGTCCATGTCGTGAACCACGGACCCGCCTTCCGCGGCGAGGGCCTTCGCACCTTGCTGGACCGCCCCTTGTTCCACGTCGTGGAGCAACCCAATCTGGGCGGCTGCGGCGGCTTTGCCCGCGCCATGGTCGAGGCGATGGAGGCCCCAGAGGCGCCCACGCATCTGCTGCTGATGGATGACGATATCCTGTTGGACCCGCGCATCATCGCGCGTGCGGCGGCCTTTGCGGCCCATGCCGCCGCCGATGTGGTGGTGGGCGGGCAGGCGATCGAGCTGGAATGCCCGGCCCGCCTGCAAGAGGCATGGGGGCGGCTGGGTGAAAACTGGCTGCCCCGGATGGAGGGAAGCCATCTTGATCTGGCAGCGCCCGGGGCGCTGCAATTCTGGGACCGCTGTCCCGACGTGCATTACAACGGGTGGTGGTTCAGCCTGATCCCCCTGCGGGCGATACGCGCCTGTGGTTTGCCGACGCCCATCTTCCTGCGGGGCGACGACATCGAGTATGGCCTGCGGCTGCGCGCGTCAGGCGTGCCGACAGTGCCGCTGCCCGGGCTGGGGGTCTGGCATGCCTCGGTGCGGTACAAGCATGTGGGCATGGTGCAGTATTACGATCTGCGCAACGGTCTGATCACCGCCGCCTCACATCCGTCCCTGGCGCCGCCGCCCGGGGCGTTGCAGGTTCTGGGCTGGGCCATGCACCACCTGCTGGTCCACCGCTACCGTGCCGCTGCGGCCAGCCTCATGGCGGTGGCCGATTTCCTTGGCGGCCCGGATGTGGCCTTGCGCCCGAACGGGGCCGCCCGTCACCGCCGTCTGGTCGAAGCGATGAAGGTCTTGCCGATGCCGGATCGGCGGCAGGTTCCCGAGGTGGCGGGGATGCGCCAGCCCGCGGCCTATGACGTGGCCGCGTCGCGCCCGCTGACCGTGACATCGGCCGCCCTGCTGACGCTGCGGATCCTGATCGGGCTGCGCCCCCGGCAGATCACGACGCTGCAGATCGGCGCCCCCGATCCGCTCGCCATCGGAGGCGCGCCCTATCTTCTGGCGCTGGAGCCGCAGGGGCGGCGCTGTCTTGTGATGCTTCCGCGCAAGGGTCTGTTCCTGCGCCTTCTGGCGCGCGCGCTTTGGCTTTCGCTGCGCTACGGGCTGACGCGGCAGAAGGCCGCGATGCGTTGGCGCGACCGGCTTCCCGCGTTGCGGGATCGCGCGCATTGGGCGCGCGAATTCGGGCAGGCAAGGGACTAGGCGGTGACGTCAGGGTTTGCGCAAGACGCAGGCGAAATCCGCGCGGCGGCCTGTGGCATATTCCTCGTATTCCGCGCTGCCCGGCATGTCGGCCCATTTCCAGCCATAGGCGCGGAACGGCCAAGGCACGCGGGCCAGTTCGGCGGCGCGGCGCGGGATGTCGGCCTCAAGCGCGGCAAAGGTGTGCGGTGTGATGTTGGCATAGGCATGAAACAGCAGGCCCTGATCCCGTGCAGCAGCGCGCGACTCGGCCTCGATCACCGCGTGATCGCCCTGCCTGTAGCCGCCCGAAAAGGCGATGATCCCGCCGGGGCGGCAGACGCGGGCCGCTTCGGCCACATAGCGGGACAGGCCGAAATAGGTGGGCGCCCCGACGCTGAGCACAAAATCCGCCGTGCGGTCGGCGAAGGCGATGGTATCGCCCCCGCCCTTGCGCAGGGTGGCGAGGCCCGTGCGATCCAGAAGACGGCGCGCCATGCGGGTGGCCGTGCCATTGCGATCGGTGCCCAGCAGCCGCGCATTCGGGAACAGCCGATGCGCATAGAGAAGGCCCCCGCCCTGCCCGCATCCGACATCAAGGATCGCCTCGGGATCGGGCGACAGCCCCGCCACCATGTCGCAGAGCAGCAGGTGATACATCATCGCGGCCGCCGCCTCGTCCTGCAGTTCCGGCACGCTCTGCAGATCGGGGGAGAGGGGCAGATAGCCCCCGTTGAAGAACCGTTTCCGCCGCACGGGCGAAAACCTGTACAGCACCTCATAGGCGGCAAGATCGAACAGGTGAAGCGCAAGCCGGATGGGTTTTGGGGCAGCGGACTGCCGGATACGAACAAGATCGGGCACTGGAAAACACCTTCGGCAACGCGCGCGCGGCGCATCGTCCGATGGCAGACCACAGCCTTGGCCCGGATGCAATGGGGATGGGGCTGATGGCCATGCGCGTGATGTTCCTGCAGGGCCATCCTTCGGCCTTCGCGCGCGATCTGGGCCGGGCGCTGGCGGCGCGCGGCCATGCCGTGCGCCGCGTGAACCTGTGTTTCGGCGACTGGCTGTTCTGGCACGGGCCCGACTGCGAAAGCTATCGCGGCAGCCTCGCCGATTGGGAGGGATGGATCGAAGCACGGATGCGCGCCCAGGGGACGACGCATCTGATCTATTTCGCGGATCGCCATCCCTATCACGTCGCCGCGCAGCGGGCGGCGCGGCGTCTTGGCGTGGTCTGCGTCTCGCATGAGTTCGGCTATCTGCGCCCGGACTGGATTCTGGTGGAAGAGGGGGGGCAATCGGCCTTCAGCCATTTCCCCGACGATCTGTCGGTGGTGTGCCAGAAGGCGGCGGGTTTTCCCGAACCAGACATGACGCGCCGCTTCCGCCACCCCTTCTGGCAAGAGGCCGTGCAGGAAATGGCCTATCATCTGGGCAACGCGGTCCTGTGGCCGCTTTACCCCCGTTTCCGGCCGGATCGGGTGGATCATCCGTTGGTGGAGTATCTGTCCTATCTGCCGCGCCATCTGGCGGCGGCACGGGCGGCGGGCCCGGCGCGGCGTCTGGTCGCCCGGCTGACCGGGGGGGCGCGACCGTTCCACATTCTGGCCCTGCAGATGGCGGGTGATTACCAGCTCCGCGCCAATTCCGCCTTTGGCGATCCGCGCGCCTTCCTGCAGCAGGTCATCCGTTCGCACGCAGCCCATGCGGCGCCCGACGCGGCGCTGGTCGTGAAGCTGCATCCGATGGAGAACGGGCGCGTGCCTTGGGCGCGGCTGACGCGGCAGGTGGCGGCGGCAGAGGGACATGGCGACAGGGTCTTGTTCCTCGACGGCGGCGACCTTGCGGCGCTTTTGTCGCGCGCGGCGGGCTGTGTGGTGATCAACAGCACGGTGGGCCTGCATGCCCTGCAGGCGGGTTGCCCGGTCAAATGCCTTGGGATTGCGACCTATGACATGCCGGGTCTGACCCATCAGGGCAGCCTTGATGCCTTTTGGCAGAGGCCGGAACGGCCTGATCCGGCGGGGGTTTCGGCGCTGGTGCGTCTGATGGCGGCGGCGCTGCATGTGCGGGGTGATTTCTTTTCGCCCGAGGGGCGGCGCGCGGGGGTCGCGGCCTTCACGGCCCTGCTTGAGGCCGGGCTTGCCCGCCCGGCCGGGGCCTTCGTGACCCCGCCACCGCGCCTTGCCCGCGCGCGGGATATGGGCCTTCCTATCGCCCCATGGGACGAAGGCCCCGCCGCGCGGCCCCTTTTGCACCCTGCGGCGGGACTTCAGTCGAATTGTTCCGCCAGCCCATCCCCGCTATTCCGGCATGACAACAAGAAAAGGGCAGAACGCACCGATGTATGATCGTGAATTGACGGAACTTCAGGCGCTTATCGGAGAATGGTCGCGCACCGGGCGGATTGATGTGGGCCAGTGGGGCGCCAATGAGGTGATGACGATCCTCTCCGGCACGCCCGAGTTCCGCGAAAAATTCGTGGCTTTGCTGCAATGCCGTCTGGGTGAGCCGGTCCACTAAGGCAAAGCCACCCGGGGCCGGAACGGATGGCCTTTCCCGAGGGCGGGGGTGCGCAAGACCGACAGCCGCGCTATAAGCCCGGTCATCATCCCTGACCCGAGGTGCAAGGTGACCACCCCAACCATCGACATCGCCGCCCTTGCCGATCTGCTGGCCGACCGCGCCGCGGGGGGCCGACGCGTCATCGCGGCGCTGGCCGGGGCGCCGGGATCGGGCAAGTCCACCGTGGCCGAAACCCTGGCCGCGCGTTTGAACGCGAATGCCCCCGACATGGCGGCGGTGCTGCCGATGGATGGGTATCACTATGACGATCTGCATCTGGTCCCCGCCGGCCTGCGCCCCCGCAAGGGCGCACCCGACACATTCGATGTCGGGGGCCTGTATCATACGCTGCACCGCATCCGGGCGCGGGACGAGGATTTCGTCGCCGTGCCGGTCTTTGACCGCGATATCGAGATCGCCCGCGCCGGGGCGCGCCTGATCCCGGCGGCCGTTCCGGTGATCATCGTCGAGGGCAATTATCTGCTGCTGGGGCGGTCGCCCTGGTCGCGGCTGCGCCCGCTTTTCGATGTGGCGGTTCTGGTGGACGTGCCCGAAGCTGTCCTGCGCGCCCGGCTTGCGGCGCGCTGGATGCATTACAACCTGACGGCGGACGAAATCGCGTGGAAACTGGATGGAAATGATCTGCCGAATGGCCGCACGGTGATGGCGGAAAGCCGGGACGCCGACTACCTGCTTCCCAACGGCTAGGGCCGTCCCCGCACCCGCTAAATCTGCCGCGGAAATGCACCTTCTGTGGCTTGCCGGGCGCAGGTTGGGGCGATAAACCTCCTGCGCCTGCCCTTCGCGCCGACCCTGCGCAGAAAGGGCGGCAACGACTGGGGGAGTTCGGGGGGAAGGAATGTTGAACCTGCCGGAAGGGGGCATGTTCGTCGGCCGCGCGTGGCGGCGGGGGATCGGCCCGGCAGTGGTGACGGTGCGCGGTGCGGATGTTGTGGATATCACGACCCGCGAGGCGCCCACCATGCGCGATCTTCTTGAACAGGAAGACATCCCCGGTTTCGTGGAATCCATCCCGGGCGAGGTGATCGGGTCACTGGACGGGCTTGCACAGGCATCGGTCGAGGCGACGGGCGGGATCACGCGCCTGATCGCCCCGGTGGACCTGCAGGCGGTGAAAGCCTGCGGCGTGACATTTGCGCGTTCCATGGTCGAACGCGTGATCGAGGAACGCGCCG
Organism: Paragemmobacter ruber; assembly: GCF_009908315.1. Lineage (GTDB taxonomy): Bacteria > Pseudomonadota > Alphaproteobacteria > Rhodobacterales > Rhodobacteraceae > Paragemmobacter > Paragemmobacter ruber. The sequence goes on along the minus strand of NZ_JAAATW010000001.1, from coordinate 537,544 downwards.
GTGGCGATCCTGCCCGGGCCGAAGCGATCCGCGCCCGCGTGGCCGAGGTGATCGGCGACAGCCTGCGCGACCTTGTCCCCGGATCGGACGAGGCGGCCGAGGTGAAACGCCTGCTGCAGAAGGAAGGGTTGTGGTCGCAATATCTCGAGGTGGGGATCGGCCCGGATGCCGAGGTCTTCACCAAGGCACAGGCCATGGCCGCCGTCGGCTGGGGGGCGAGCGTCGGGCTGCACCCCATCAGCCAGTGGAACAACCCCGAACCCGAGGTGGTGCTGGCGGTGGATTCGTCAGGCCGCATCGTGGGCGCCACGCTGGGCAATGACGTCAACCTCCGCGATGTCGAGGGGCGGTCGGCGCTGCTCTTGGGCAAGGCCAAGGACAACAACGCCGCCGCCAGCCTTGGCCCCTTCATCCGCGTCTTCGACGACAGCTTCTCGATCGAGGATGTGCGCCGGATGGAACTGTCCCTGACCGTGCAGGGCGAGGACGGCTTTGTTCTGGAAGGGCAATCCTCCATGTCCGAGATCAGCCGCGATCCGGCCGATCTGGTGGCGCAGGCGCGCGGGCGGCATCATCAGTATCCCGATGGCTTTGTCCTTTACTGCGGCACGATGTTCGCCCCGGTCCTTGATCGGGATGCGCCGGGGCAGGGGTTCACCCATCATCTTGGCGACGTGGTGACGATCTCCGCCGCCGAACTGGGATCGCTGACCAATACCGTGCGCTTGTCGACCGAGGCCCCGGAATGGACCTTCGGCGCGGGCGCCCTGATGCGCAATCTTGCCTCTCGCGGGCTTCTTTAGCAGGCCCGCGCCTTGACCCGACGTGGCACGAGTGCCATGTCGGCCCGATACGCCAGACCAAGGAGATGCCATGCCCGTCTACCGTTCCCGCACCACCACCCATGGCCGCAACATGGCCGGTGCCCGTGGCCTCTGGCGCGCGACAGGCATGAAGGACGGCGATTTCGGCAAGCCGATCATCGCCATTGTGAACAGCTTCACCCAGTTCGTGCCCGGCCATGTCCACCTGAAGGACTTGGGCCAGATGGTCGCGCGCGAGGTCGAGGCTGCGGGGGGCGTGGCGAAAGAGTTCAACACCATCGCGGTGGATGACGGCATCGCCATGGGCCATGACGGGATGCTCTATTCGCTGCCCTCGCGCGAAATCATCGCCGACAGCGTGGAATACATGGTCAACGCCCATTGCGCCGATGCGATGGTCTGCATTTCCAACTGCGACAAGATCACCCCCGGCATGCTGATGGCCGCGATGCGGCTGAACATCCCTGCCGTCTTCGTGTCTGGTGGGCCGATGGAAGCGGGCAAGGCGATCATCAAGGGCAAGGAAATCGCGCTGGATCTCGTGGATGCGATGGTCGTCGCGGCGGACGAGAAATATTCGGATGCCGAGGTGGAAGAGATCGAAAAGGCCGCCTGCCCGACCTGCGGATCCTGCAGCGGCATGTTTACCGCCAATTCGATGAACTGCCTGACCGAGGCGCTGGGCCTGTCGCTGCCCGGCAATGGATCGACCCTTGCCACCCATGGCGACCGCAAGCGGCTGTTCGTCGAGGCGGGGCATCTGATCGTCGATCTGGCCAAGCGCTACTATGAACAGAACGACGAAAGCATCCTGCCGCGCAACGTGGCGAACAAGAAGGCCTTTGAAAACGCGATGGCGCTGGATATCGCGATGGGCGGTTCGACCAATACGATCCTGCACATCCTTGCCGCCGCGCATGAAGGCGGGATCGACTTCAATCAGGATGACATCGACACCCTGTCGCGCAAGGTCCCCTGTCTGTGCAAGGTCGCCCCGGCCAAACAGGATGTCCATATGGAGGATGTCCACCGCGCCGGGGGCATCATGGCGATCCTGGGCCAGTTGGATAACGCGGGCCTTCTGCACCGCGATTGCGTGACGGTCCATTCCCCCACGATGGGGGCCGCGCTGGATCACTGGGACATCAGCCGCACGAACCACGAAAGCGTGCGCCATTTCTTCAAGGCCGCGCCGGGCAATGTGCGTTCGGCCACCGCCTTCAGCCAGGACAAGCGCTATGCCGAACTGGACCTCGACCGTGAAAAGGGCGTGATCCGGTCGGCGGAACATGCCTTTACCAAAGAGGGCGGTCTGGCCGTGCTGAAAGGCAACATCGCGCTGGACGGCTGCATCGTGAAGACCGCCGGGGTGGATGAGTCGATCTTTGTCTTCTCTGGCCCTGCGAAAGTCTACGAATCGCAGAATGACGCGGTGGCGGGCATCCTCAACAACGAGGTGAAGGCCGGCGATGTGGTGGTGATCCGCTACGAAGGCCCCAAGGGCGGGCCGGGGATGCAAGAGATGCTTTATCCCACCAGCTACCTGAAATCGAAGGGTCTGGGGAAGGTCTGCGCGCTGCTGACGGATGGCCGTTTCTCGGGCGGGACGTCGGGGTTGTCGATCGGCCACGCCTCGCCCGAGGCCGCGTCGGGTGGGGCGATTGGGCTGGTGCGTGACGGCGACATGATCGACATCGACATCCCCAGCCGCACGATCAACCTGCGCATCTCGGATGCCGAACTGGCCGCCCGTCGCGCGGAACAGGACAAGCTGGGCTGGAAGCCTGCCAAACCGCGGCCGCGCAAGGTGACCACGGCGCTGAAGGCCTATGCGCTGTTCGCGGCATCGGCCGACAAGGGCGCGGTGCGGGTGCTGCCCGAAGGCGCCTGATCGGGCGCCCTTGGCCGGGATGATTTGCAGTATGCCCGGGCAAGGCCCGGGCATACTGGTCTGTGGCGGCTGTAGGGTTCGCCTGTTCGTGCGGCGCCCCCTGGCACGCCCCTGTCAGGTGTGGTTGGGGCCGTCATCGGCGCCGCGCCCACGCCCCTTGCCGCCGCCGCGCACATGGCCGGGGCCATCATCGGCACCGCGCCCGCGGCGGGCCATTTCAACACCCGCTTCGGGCGATGCGGGCGCGGTGGCGATCGCCTGTTTCGTCGCCGGGGCGCCATCACCCATATGTGCGGCCGCGGGCAGGGGGGCCACCGCAACGGAAAGGGCCAGCGTCAGGGTTGCTGCGGCCATGCCGCGATAGGAACTCATCATCATCAGACTTCTCCCGTCGGGCGACAGTGCCCGATATGGCGATGAAGTCTGAAACCGCGGCGCGGGGCTACCCGTGCCGGACCTCCTCCAAAGGGTGTGCGACCACAGCCCGAAACCGCATCAGACCAAGGTCTGATCGACCTGTCTGAATGCTGGCGTGAAGGCCTGTTCTCGGCCATCCTTCGCGCATGACCCTGCATGAGACGTCCCCCCTCGCGCCGTCCGGCGCGGATGCCCGCAGCGCCCGGCGCCCGTCCTTGCGCAGCCGCTTTGCGGCGCGGCCCCTGCATCATCGCTTCGCGATCGTCGGCAGCCTTGTCAGCCTGATCGGCATGTTCGCCATGGGCGAGGTGGTCACGGAGTCCATCGAAACCGGCGTTGTCCGCAATGCGGCGATCTCCAGCGCGGTCTATATGGAAAGTTTCATCGCCCCCCTGTCGCAGGAGCTTGCCGAACGTCAGGCCTTCACGGACGAAACGCTGAACCGGATGCGCGTCTTGCTGGAAAGCGAACCCCTCGCCGACCGCGTGCGATCCGTGAAGATCTGGCGCGAGGGCGGGCTGATCGCCTTTGCCAGCGACAGCGGTCTGATCGGGCAGCGCTTTGCCGAAGATGCGGCCTTGCGCGACGCCTGGCAGGGGGAGCTTTCGGCCAGCTTCGATGAGCTTGAGGGGGATGAAAGCGCGGCCGAACGTGAAACCGGGGTTCCGCTGTTCGAGGTCTACAACCCGATCCATTCGATCGTGACGGGCGAAGTTATCGCGGTGGCGGAATTCTATCTGGTGGCGTCAGAACTGCAGGCCGACCTTTGGGCGGCCAAGGCGCGTGCCTGGGCGATGATGATCGCGGTGACGGCCGCGACCTTCGCGGCGCTGTTCGGGATCGTGCGCGCGGGCAGCCATACGATTGCCGCGCAGAACCGCGCGCTGGCCGGACGGCTTGATGATCTTGCCCGCGTCTCGGCCCTGAACGCGGCGCTGCGCACGCGGGTGCAGGGGGCGGCGCAGCGGGTGAGCGAGATGAACGAACGCCAGATGCGCCGGATCAGCGCGGAACTGCATGACGGCCCGGCGCAGGCGCTTGCGCTGGCCTCGCTGCGGCTTGATGCGCTGGTGCGCCGCGCATCGGTCGCGGCGGACGACCCCGAGGCGCTGGCGCTGCGCGAGGTTCTAGATGCCGCCCTGCATGATGTGCGCGACCTGTGCCGGGGGCTGACCCTGCCGGAACTGGAAGGGCTGTCCATCCCCCAGACACTGGAACGGGCCATCGGTGCGCATGAGCGGCGGACAGGCACCACGGTTGAACGCGATCTGACGGGCGGGCCGTGGCCGGATCTTGCCCCGGCGCATCCGATCCTGATCTGCGTCTACCGCTTCGTGCAGGAAGGGCTGATGAACGCCTTCCGCCACGCGGCGGGGGCCCCGGTGCGGGTCGGATGCCACCAGCAGGCCGGGCGTCTGATCGTGTTCGTCGCCGACGATGGGCCGGGCTTCAATGGCCGGGTCTGGGGTCGCAACGCAAGGGGCATCGGGCTTGCCGGTTTGCGGGAACGTGTGGAAAGCATCGGCGGCAGTTTTCAGGTCAATGCCGCGCCGGGCAAGGGCGCGCGCCTGACGATCCGGCTGGCACTGGACGGGATGGCATGACCGAACCCATCCAGATCGTCGTGGCCGATGACCATCCCCTCCTGCGCGAAGGGGTGGTTCTGTCGCTTGTGGAAAGCGGTGCCTTCGTCGTCGTGGGGCAGGCGGGCGACGCTCTGGAGGCTGTCGCAAAGGTCGAGGCGCATATGCCCGACATCGTGCTGCTGGATGTGTCGATGCCAGGGTCCGGCCTGAAGGCCGCCGCCACCATCTCGGCCCGCTTCCCCGCGATCAAGATCGTCATGCTCACCATATCCGAGGCGGATGACGATCTGCTGGAAGCCCTGCGCGCCGGGGCGCGCGGCTATGTGCTCAAGGGTGTCTCGGCTGCGGAACTGGTCGAGGTGCTGCAAGGTGTGGCCACGGGCGGATCCTACGTTCCGCCCGCGCTCGCCGCCCGCGTGCTTGCCTCCATGCAAGGGCGCGGCCCGCGCGAGGTGCCCGAAGCCGAGGCGCTGGTCCCGCGCGAGGCCGAGATCCTGCGCCTGGTCGCGACCGGGCGATCGAACAAGGAGATCGCGCGCGAGTTGGACCTGCAGGAAAAGACCGTCAAGCATTACATGACCAACATCCTGCAGAAGCTGCAGGTTAGAAACCGGGTCGAAGCGGCGCTCAAGGCGCGGGAGATGGGCCTTTAGGGCCGCGTGACCTGTGGATGTCGCAGGGCCGGGCCGGCCGCAGTCCCGCGCTACCAGCGCTGGTGGACATGCGGCGCGATCAGGCGGGCATAGACGTCGCGGCAGGCCTCCATCGTGGCCACGGGCAGGGGGGCAAGGGCATCCGCCCCCGCATTGGCGATGCTTTGTGCAGGCGTGCGCGCCCCCGGGATCACCACGGTCGCGGCCTCTTCCATCAGGATCCAGCGCAGGGCGAATTGCGCCATGCTCGCACCCTGGGGCACGAGGGGGCGCAACTCCTCCACCGCTTGCAGGGCCACGTCATAGGGCACGCCCGAGAAGGTTTCGCCCACGTCAAACGCCTCGCCATTGCGGTTGAAATTGCGATGATCGTCGGCGGCGAAGGTGCTGGCGGCGGTCATCTTTCCCGTGAGCATGCCAGAGGCGAGCGGGACGCGGATGATGGTGGCCACGCCGCGCGCCTTTGCCTCACGGAAGAACAGGCTGGCGGGACGCTGGCGGAAGAGGTTGTAGATGATCTGGACCGAGGCGCAGCCCGGATATTCGATGGCCTTGAGCGCCTCTTCCACCTTTTCGACCGAGACACCCCATTGGGCGATCTTGCCCTTGGCTTTCAGGGCTTCCAGCCCGTCGAACAGGGCGGGGGTGTAATAGACCTCGGTCGGCGGGCAGTGAAGCTGCACGAGGTCGAGGCAATCAAGCCCGAGGTTCGTCAGGCTGCGGTCGATGAAGGCTTCGATGTTTTGGGTCGTGTAGCCCGCGGCGATGTGGGGCAACAGGCGCCGGCCCGCCTTGGTCGCGACAAAGGGGCGGGCGCCGCCGCGCGCCTTGAGCACGTCGCGGATGATGCGTTCAGAGCGGCCATCGCCATAGACATCCGCGGTGTCGATGAAGGTCATGCCCGCGTCGAGCGCGGCTTCAAGCGTGGCTTTCGCCTCGGCCTCGGACACGTCGCCCCAGCTGCCGCCGATGGCCCAGGCGCCAAAGCCGATGCGGGTGACGGTGTGGCCGGTTCTGCCGAATTGGGTGGTCGAGAGGGTCATGTCACGCTCCTGTTGCCAGAATTGCGCGGGCCGTTCCGGCCCGCATTCCTTTTGTGTCGCCTCCGCTGCCGCGTCGGCTCCGCCGGGGGGCGTTCCGCCCCCGTCGCCCCGCAGGGGCGCCTCCCCCTGAGGGTATTTGGGCCAAGATGAAGCCGGATGTCAGGTCCGGACGCCCGAGAACTTCTGCTGCCAGTCTGCCCGTTCCTCATCCGTGATCTTGCGGAAGAGGTTTTCGGGGACGGTGAAGTGATGCCCGGCCGGCAGGGCGTTGAGCGCGGCGGGCACGTCTTCGGGCCATGACCAATCGTCGGACCCCATCGCCTGCATCATGGTGGCGGCGGCGTCCGGGATGAAGGGCTGCGACAGGATCGCATAGACGCGGATCAGGTTAAGCGAGAGGCGCACGATCGCCTCGGCCCGCGCGGGATCGGTCTTGACGGCGGACCAGGGGGCGGCGGATTGCAGGTATTCGTTGCCGATCACCCAGATCGCACGCAGTTCGGCGGCGGCCTTGCGGACCTCCATCTGCGCCATCAGGGTTTCGTAGTCGCGGATGCGGGTGCTGAGATCGGTGATCAGGGCCGCCTCAGCCGGGCCGAAATCCCCGCCCGCCGGAATGGTTTCGCCGAGTTTGGATTTGGCGAACTTCGTCACGCGGCTGACGAAATTGCCCAGCACATCGGCGAGGTCCTTGTTCACCGATGCCTGGAAATTGTCCCATGTGAACTCGCTGTCAGAGTTTTCGGGCGCATGCGACAGAAGCCACCAGCGCCAGTAATCGGCGGGCAGGATCGACAGGGCCTGATCCATGAAGACGCCCCGACCTTGGCTGGTGGAGAATTGGCCGCCGTCATAATTGAGGTAATTGAAGGATTTGAGGTAATCCACCAGCTTCCACGGCTCGCCCGACCCGAGGATGGTGGCGGGGAAGGACAGGGTGTGGAAAGGGACGTTGTCCTTGCCCATGAACTGATAATAGGTCACGTCCGCGGCGCCCTTGTCGGTGCGCCACCAGCGTTCCCATGCGGCATCGGGCAGACCGTTGGCATCGGCCCATTCGGCGGTGCCTGCGATATATTCGATGGGGGCATCGAACCAGACATAGAAGACCTTGCCTTCCATGCCGGGCCAGTCTTCGCTGCCCTTCTTCACCGGGATGCCCCAGTAGAGATCGCGGGTGATGCCGCGATCCTGCAAGCCATCACCGTCATTCAGCCATTTCTTGGCGATGGAGGTGGTCAGGATCGGCCAGTCGGTCTTGCTGTCGATCCATGCCTCCAGCTTGTCTTTTAGGGCGCGCTGGCGCAGGTAGAGGTGTTTGGTTTCCCGCACCTCGAGGTTGGTGGAACCGGAGATGGAAGAGCGGGGGTTGATCAGGTCGGTCGGATCAAGCTGCTTGGTGCAATTCTCGCACTGGTCGCCGCGTGCCGCCTCATACCCGCAATTGGGGCAGGTGCCGGTGATGTAGCGGTCGGGCAGGAAGCGGTTGTCGTCGATGGAAAAGACCTGCTTTTCCGACACTTCCGCAATCAGGCCGTTTTCGGCCAGACGGCCGGCGAAATGCTGCGTCAGCCGGTGGTTGCGCTGGCTGGAGGACCGCCCGAAATGATCGAAAGACAGCCGGAAGCCGCGCGCGAGATCCGCCTGAACGGCGTGCATCTCGGCGCAATAGACCTCGACCGGTTTGCCCGCCTTGGCGGCGGCAAGCTCGGCCGGGGTGCCGTGTTCGTCGGTGGCGCAGATGAACATCACCTCATGCCCCCGGGCGCGCATGTAGCGGGCGAACAGATCGGCGGGCAGCTGGCTGCCCACGAGGTTGCCCAGATGCTTGATCCCGTTGATGTAAGGGATGGCGGAGGTGATCAGAATCCGTGCCATGGATGCGCCTTTCGTCCCGATGCGCGCGCTGTTTAGCGTGCAGCCGGGACAAGGGCCAGACCCAAGCAAAGGCCCCGGGCCGACCGGCGGGTTTTTTCCCGCCCGCGCGCCGTGTCAGGCCGCCTGTACCTTGTCTGCGGCACCCTCTGTCTCTGGTCCCGGCATCAAGGGATGCGGAACAGGGTCCTTGGCCCGGAAGAAATGCGTCCGGAACACATCCATGTAGGAGCGGTAGAGATACCCCTCGTTGCGACGCAGGTAATGGTCGCGGTTCGCGGCATAGAGCGCGGGAAGCCGATACCACGGCACCTGCGGATGCATGTGATGCACGACATGCAGATTGTTGTTCAGAAACAGCAGGGCGAGCGGGCCGCGATCCTCGACCACCACGGTCCGGGCGCGGGCCATCTCATGCGCGCGGTGTTCAAGGAAGGTGCGGATCTTGAGCAAGGCGTGGCCCAGCCAGGCCGCCAGAAGATAGCCCCACCACGGCATTGCGGCCATCCACAGCCAGGCCACCACCGGCACCAGACCGGCCAGATGCAGCGCCCAGTCGCGCCGTAGCCCCGGCAGATTGCGCCGGATGCCGCCCCATTCGATGACCAGCCAGCGGATGTTGCCCAGCAGCGATCCAACCACCACCCGTCCGGCCAGCGTGTTGTTGATGCGGTAGATGCATTGCAGCCACCCCGGCACGCGCGCCCAGACAACCGGATCGAGATAGTTCGACTCCGGGTCATCATAGGGATCGGTCAGGACCGGATCATGGTGATGGGCAAGGTGGGTGTCGCGAAAGCGGCCATAGGGCACGGTCAGCGTCAGCGCTGGAAAGGCCAGCGCCTCGTTCACGCGGCGCGACCGGAACGGATGGCCATGCAATATCTCATGCTGCAGCGACGAAAACTGCGCGATGCTGATCCCGGTGATCACGATCCCCAAGGCGGGATGCAGGTGAAAGGCAGCGGTGGTTCCGATGGCCCAGACGCCATAGGTGGCAATCAGCAACAGAAGCGTCGGCCATTCGACGGCGGGAGCACGGGCGCGCAAGATGACGGGGACTTCCAAGGTGTTGTTCTGCTTGCAGGAACGCTAGCACTTGCAAGGCGGGTGTAGAATTCGGAAGATTGGAAACGTTTTCTCAATTTTGGTGGGAAAAATCACCAATGCAGACCAAATTGGACAAGCGCGACCGGGCCGAACTCTTCCGCGCCCGGCTGGCCGAGGCGATGGCTGATCGGGGCGTGACGCGGGCCGCGCTGGCCCGCGCGGTGGGGGTGGACCGTTCCACCCTGTCGCAACTGCTGGCTCCGGGGACGCGCCTGCCGAACGCCCAGCTTGCGGCGGATTGCGCGCAGGTCCTTGGCATTTCCGCCGATTGGCTGCTGGGCCTGACGGGGCGTCCGGAGCCCATCGCCGATCTGCTCGCCACCAGCTTGACGGTGACCGAGGCCCCCCGCGCTCTGATGGACGAGGCGATCTTCAACTGGCATCGCGAAGCGGCCGGATACAAGATCCGGCATGTGCCCGCGACCCTGCCCGACATGCTGAAGACCCGCGCCATGGTGGAATGGGAATACCGCCCCCAACTCGGCCGGACGGCGGAACAGGCGCTGGGTGCCTTCGAGGATCGCTTGCAATGGATGCGCAGCGCCCGCTCCGACTATGAAATCGCGCTGCCCCTGCACGAGCTGACCGCCTTTGCCGATGGGACGGGCTATTACGAGGGGCTGCCCGCACGGACGCGCGCCGAACAGATGGATCGTCTGATCCACCTGACGCGGCAGCTTTACCCATCGTTGCGGCTATATCTATTCGACGCGCAGCGGGTGTTCTCGTCGCCCGTGACGGTGTTCGGGCCGCTTCTCGCCGTGGTCTATCTCGGCCGCCATTACCTTGCGTTTCGCGATACCGCCCGCGTGGAACAGATCAGCCAGCATTTCGACTGGCTGGTGAAGGAAGCCGCCTTCAGCGCCCGTGACGTGCCGGCCCATCTCGAAACGCTGCGGGATCGGGTTCTGCGCTGACCGCTGACGGCGCGCCGCGCGCGTCCAGGGCATAGGACGGATGCCGCATCAGGCCCGGCCGTGCCGCAGGCGCTAGCGGAACAGGGCCAGCCGTCCGATGTCATAGCCGTTCCAGTCAAGGATCTCGCGCGCAGCGACGAGGCGATCCGCAGGCAAGGCGCCGCCACGGTTCAGGATGAAGCCGAAGCTGCCATCCGGGGTGCCGATCACCACCGTGCGCAGGTCCGTATCGGCCCAGAGCACCCACCATTCGCGATCCAGCGGTTGGGGCGCGCGGGCGGCCGGGGTCAGCCGCCCAGGGCCGGTAAAGGCCATCGGTCCGCGATAGGACAGGCTTTCCCCGTTCAGGCAAAGTCGCCCAGACAGCACCAGCCCGCCGGGTGCCGCCGTGAAGTCTGCCGCGCCGGGCGCGCAGCCCGCTGCGCCGGTGGCAGAGAAAGCCGCAACCTGCGTCCAGCGCCCGGCGAGCGCGGTCAGATCCAGCACCGCGTTGGAATAGATCGGCCCCTTGCTGCGGAACCCGTCGATCCGCGTTGCCTGTGGTGCGCAAGCCGCCAGCAGCAGGATCGGCAGCAGGATCAGCACCAGGATCGGGGGCAGGATCATTCGATGCACAGATTGACCTCCGCCCCGTTGTCCATCAACACCGCGTTGCAGCCGAACAGGGGCTGGACCGGCGCACAGGTGCGCGATCGTGCCAGACATTCCCCTTGGCAGTCGGTCTTGCTGCTGCATTGCCGGCCCGCATCGCGGGTGGTCCGCACGCAGGCCATGCCACCCCCCGATCCGGCCCGCGCCCAGATGCCGTCATCGTCTTCGCAGGCGATCTGGCTGGGTGATTTGGTCACCACGGGTGCGGGTGGCACCGCATCCCCGGGCGGCGCCCCGGCCGCGTCTGCGGGCGGTTCGCCCGGGGGCGCATCCGCTGTGACCTCTGCCTCTGCCGCGGCCGGGCGCTCCGTCGCGATGGCGGGATCCGGCGCGGAAGGATCCAGATCCGACGGCGCAGGGGCGGCATCGAGCGATGTCGTCGTGATCGTGCCGCCCGTCACATCTGCCGTGGGCGCCGCGCGGCGATCGCTTCCCGGCAGCGACAACTGACAGGCCGCCAGCAAGGGCAGGGCGAGGAGGAAGGTGAGCATGGCACGGCGCATCAGGGATCCTGCGATGGCATGGCGGCAGAAGGGCAGAAGCCGCGCGTGGTTGCAAGCCCGCATCCCTTTGCCCGGGTCACAATCGGCAGACCGCGACCGGGGGCCAGCCCCCGGACCCCCGGGGTATTTTTTGCCAAGATGAAGGGGGCAGCGAGAAAGGCCCCATCCCCCTTCCGCCTTGCCGGGCCGCTGTGGCTTGCGGGGAATCGCCGCAGGGCGGGCGCGTCAATAGGGCTGGGGATGGTCGCGATGCGCGAGGTCGATCTCGGCCAGCACCGCGTCGGACAGGGTCACCTCGGCGGCGCCAAGGGCCACGCGCAGCTGGTCGAGTGTGGTGGCCCCGAAGATCGGGATGCAGGGGAATGGCCGCTGCAGGCAGAAGGCAATGGCCATCTGTGCCGGGTCCAGCCCGTGCCGCGTGGCGATGCCCATATAGGCGGCGACAGCCGGGAAGACGCGCGGCGTGATGCGGCCGCCCAATTGCGGGTTCACGCTGCGGCGCGATCCTTCGGGGATCACGTCGCCGGCATATTTCCCCGTCAGCAGGCCCGTGGCGAGCGGCGAGAAGGCCAGAAGCGGCAGGTTTTCGGCCACCGAGAGTTCGGCCCAGTCGCTGTCGAACTGGCGGCAGAGAAGCGAGTATTCGTTCTGCACGCTGATCACGCGCGGCAGGTTGTGAAGCTCGGCCAGATGCAGCCAGCGCGCCGTGCCCCAGACGGATTCATTGGACAGCGCGATGTGGCGCAACTTGCCCGCACGGATCAGGTCATCGGCGGTGCGCAGGATGTCGAGCATGTGATCGGTGACCTCGGCCCGGTCGAGCGGGCGGGGATCATAGCCCCAGATCTGGCGGAAGTGATAGCTGCCCCGGTTGGGCCAGTGCAGCTGATAGAGGTCGATCACATCCGTCTGCAGGCGGCGGAGCGACCCTTCCACGGCGGCGCGGAAGCTGGCGCCGGTGATGGGGGCGCCATCGCGCACGGCCTTTTGCCCCTCGCCGGTGATCTTGGTCGCGATCACCAGCCGGTCGCGCCCGCCGCGCGAGGCCAACCATGTGCCCATGATCTCTTCCGTGCGGCCGGCGGTTTCGGCGCTGACGGGGTTCACGGGGTACATCTCGGCCGTGTCCCAGAAGGTGCAGCCATGATCGAGCGCCATATCCATCTGGGCATGACCTTCGGCTTCGCTGTTCTGGCTGCCCCATGTCATGGTGCCGAGGCAGAGCCGGGATACGGTCAGGTCACTGGTGCCGAGGCGGGTCGTTTGCATCATCTCTTCCTTCTGGTCGCGCCGGGGAAGCCTAGCCCTGTGACCGGCAGGGGCAAGGGGCGGGCTTGAGAACATATGGTGAACAAGGTAGCTTGTGAAGCATGAGTCTGCCGATCCTGTCCAGCCATGGCCCGCGCCCGCGGGGGATGCAGCCGATGCCCGGCGGGGCGGCGGCGGGCATCGGGATTGCACGCGGACGGGTGCATGAATTCTGCGGTCCGGCGCGGGTGGCACTGGCGGTTCAGGTGATGGGGGCAGGGACGGGGCCGGTGATCTGGATCAGCCCCAGCTGGCAGATGGAGCGGCTGTTTCCCGACGGGGTGGCGCGTTTTGCCGATCCGGGGCGGATCATCGCGGTCCGGGTGCGGCGGGTGGAAGAGGCGCTCTGGGCGATGGAAGAGGCGCTGCGCTGCGGTGCGGTGCCGCTGGTGGTGGCCGAACTGCCCACCCTGCCCGCGCTCACGCCGGTGCGGCGGCTGCATCTGGCCGCCGAAGCGGGGGCAGAGGTGACGCATCATTCAGGCCATGGCACCGCGCCTTTGGGCATCCTGCTGACGGCGGGCGAGGGGGGCGCGCCCGGGGTGGAAAGCCGCTGGCGGATGCGCCCCCTGCCTGCGCCATCGACGCTGCAGAAGGACCCGGGCCAGGTCTGGCATCTGACGCGCGAACGGGCGCGCATCGCCCCGCCCGCCGCATGGCATCTGCGGCGCAGCGATGATGCGGCGCTGCTGGAGCCGGTGGCGGTGTAAGCCCTGCGCTCAGGCCAGCCTGCGAAAGGTCGGAACGGGGCCGGAATTGTCGAAGAAGGGCACACCCTGATCCGGGCGGCCGGCGGCCAATGCGCCGATCTCGGCCAGCACCACCTCGGTGATGAAGGGCAGGTCGAGCGCGCGCGCCGCATCGGTTCCGATCCAGTGCAGATGCGACAGCTCGTCCGAGGCGGCGCTGAAATCCTCGGGATCGCCTGCGATGCGGCTGGCCTCGATCAGGAAGAAGCGCGCATCGAACCGGCGCGACCGGCCCGGCGGCGTGATGGCGCGGAATATGAAGCGCAGTGCCGGTTCGGCGGTCGGGGCAAGGGATAGCCCCGTCTCTTCGGACAGTTCGCGCAGGGCGGCCGCGGCCAATGCCGCGGGCGGGGGCGCGCCATCGGGCAGGTGCTGCGCCAGCCGCGACAGGCAGGGTTCCCCCAAAAGGCCAGGCGTCAGGGCCTGATGATCGGCGGGGTCTACCCCGCCGCCGGGAAAGACGTATTTGGACGGCATGAACACCGCCCCCGCACCGCGCTGCCCCATCAGGACCTGCGGCCCCGTGTCGGTGCGGCGCAGCAGCACGGTCGTCGCGGCCGGGCGGATCGGTTCCGCGTCCGGCCCCGGTCCTGTCACGCCTTGCCCCCGAACCCGTGCATCCGTTTCGCCCATTGCAGCGCCACCAAGGCCCCCTTCAGCCGGGGCAGAAGGTAAAGCGACATCGCCACCGTGCCAACCGAGAAGATGCTGGCCAGCACCAGCGGATCGGGCCGCCACCGCGTAAAGACCCACAGCATCAGCGGCCCCAGCACATGCCCCACGATCAGGATCGTCAGATAGGCCGGGCCGTCATCGGCGCGCTGGTGATGCAACGCCTCGCCACAGACAGGGCAGCTTTCCCGCACGGTCAGATACCCGCGCAGCAGCGGCCCGGATCCGCAGCAGGGGCAGCGCCGCCGCCAGCCGCGCATCACGGCCGGGCGCAGCGGGCGCTCCTCCGGCAGGTCGTCGCGCAGGTCATCTTTCGGAAACTGTCCGTCGGGCATCTGGCGATCCTGTGGATTGAGCGGTGGGGCGATCCCGCGCGGGGCTGCGCGGGACGTCTGTTCCTACTCTTCCGAACCGCGCGGTGGGAGGGGACAGATCGCCACAGACCGGGGCGGCCGCGGAAATCCGCGCAAGGTTTGTCTCGCGCCCCGCGACGGAAACCGCGCCTTCCAGCGTTTGAAGGATCAGAAGGGCGGCAGGATTGGCCTGCCCCCAATCACCAGGAGACCGGTGAAATGCCGAACAAGATGATGATGACACGCAGCATGCTGTCTATTCTCGCGGTCGTGGCCGTGACGGGCGCGGCCCTGTCCACCGCCGTGCGGGCACAAGAGGCCGAAGCCCCGGCCGCCGATCAGGCAGAGATGGCCCCCGATATGGATATCGGCGGATTTGATTTCGCCACGCTCGATGCCGACAAGGACGGCAAGATCACCGCCGCCGAGATGGAGGCCTTCCGCGCCGCTCGCGTGACCGGCGTCGATACCGATCAGGATGGCAAGCTGTCGGCGGCGGAACTGTCGGCGATGCATATGGCACGGATGCAGGCGCGGGCCGACAGGATGGCCACCCGCATGATCGAGCGTCATGATGCGGATGGGGACGGGCTGTTGACCGTGGCGGAACTGGCAACGCCGCCGGGTCCCGAACGGCTCTTCGGTCGCGCCGATACCGATGGCGACGGTGCGCTGACCGAGGCCGAGGTGCAGGCAGCCCGCGAACGCATGGCCGAGATGCGCGAAAACCACGGCAAGGGCCGCGGTCACGGCCATGGCCGCGGCGATCACGGCGGCTGGTTCCCGCGCGATTGATGACACCGCACCCCGCGCGCCTTGTCCCAAGGGCGCGCGGGGTTTGCAGGACAGGATCGGACGCGATAATCCCGATCCGGGATCCGATGCAGGCCCGATGCAGGATGGACATGCCCCGCGACATGCAGCTGGAGCAACTGGCGCAACACACCGATGCGGCCCTGCTGGACCGTTACGCTGCGGGCGATCCGGCAGCGGCGCGGGCTCTCACGCTGCGTCTGGTGCCGCGCGCGCTTGGCTATGCGGCGCGGCTTCTGGGCGACGCGGCCGAGGCCGAGGATGTGGCGCAGGAGGCGATGCTGCGGCTTTGGCGTGCCGCCCCGGGCTGGCGCAGCGGCGAGGCGCAGGTGACAACATGGCTCTACCGTGTGGTCACCAATCTGTGCACCGATCGGCTGCGCAGCCGCAAGCGCCGCCCCGTGACCGCGCTCGAGGCCGCGCCCGAGATGGCCGATGGCGGCCCCGGCGCCGTGGCCGGGATGATCGAGGCCGACCGCATGGCCGCGCTGCAGGCCGCGCTAGATGCGCTGCCCGACCGGCAGCGACAGGCGGTCGTGCTGCGCCATATCGAGGGCCTCACCAACCCCGAAATCGCGGCGGTGATGGACATTGGCGTGGAGGCGGTCGAAAGTCTGACCGCCCGCGGAAAACGGGCGCTGTCGGCCATTCTGGCCGGACGGCGCGAGGAGTTGGGCTATGAAGACGAGGATTGATCCGATGCGCGCGCAAGATGATCTCGAAGATCTCTTTGCCACGGCCCGCCACATGCCGGTGCGCCCCTCGGCGGCGCTGCTGGATCGGGTTCTGGCCGATGGTCTGGATGCGCAGCCACGCCCGCACACTGCACCCCTGATGCGCCCGCCTGCCGCGGCGGCGGGGGGGCTGTGGTCGCGGCTGGCAGCGCTGTTCGGCGGGGCAGGGGCCTTGGCGGGCATGGGAACGGCGGCGGCAGCGGGCCTGCTCATCGGCTTTGCCCAGCCCAGCAACCTTGCAACGCTGGAGGATGCGATGCTGGGCTCCCCGCTGGAGACGGTGGAACTTGTCCCCAGTGTTGACGGCTTTCTCGTCGGGAACTGAACCATGAGCGACATGACACAGACGACTTCCACCCCAGCCGCACCCCCGCCCGCCTCCCCGCCCGCCCGGTCTGGCAAGGGCCTGCGCATCGCGCTGGCGCTGTCGGTTGCCCTCAACCTGCTGGTGGTGGGCGTCGTGGCCGGGGCGCTTCTGCGCGATGGTGATCCCCGGGGGCGGGTGGTGCGCGACCTGGATTTCGGCCCCTTCACCGAGGCACTCTCACCCCGTGACCGCGAGGCGCTGCGCCGCGAATTCGTGGCCCGTGCGCCCGAGATGCGCGAAATCCGCCAAGAGATCCGGGCGGATTTGGAAACCCTGCTCGGGGTGCTCAGGCGCGAACCCTTCGACGCGGCCACGCTTCAGGCGGTGATGGACAGCCAGCAGGGCCGCATGGCGCGCCGGATCGAGATCGGCCGCGAACTCCTGATCGAACGTCTGGCCATGATGTCGCCAGAGGAACGCGCAGCCTTTGCCGATCGTCTGGAACAGCGCCTGCGCCGGGGCGGAGGTCAGGGACGACCGGCCAATGGCGCGGACGCGCCCTGACCGATCACGCGGCGGACCGACCGACGATCACGCGATTGCGGCCCTGCATCTTGGCCGCCAGCAGCGCCCGGTCCGCGCGGTCGATCGCCTCGTCCGGCAGGCTACCCGGTCGGGCCATGGCCAGCCCGATCGAAATCGTAAGCCCGACCTGATCCCCGCCGGGCAGCGGGATGGGCCGGTCATGGATCGCCGCGCACAGGGCATGCGCCTGCGCCTGCGCTTCGCGAATGTCCCGGTTCGGCAGGGCGATCAGGAACTCTTCCCCCCCGATCCGGGCGATCAGGTCGCCCGGCGCCAGCCCGGCCGACAGCCGGGCCGCCACCTCCACCAGAACAGCGTCGCCCGCGGCATGGCCGTGGCGGTCATTCACCTCTTTGAAACGGTCGATATCAATGACCATCACTGCGGGCCCGGCGCCGCTGTCCACCGCCAGCACCGACATCTCGCCCATGCGCCGCAGGGCGTAGCGGCGGTTGAATAGCCCGGTCAGGGGATCGGTCATCGCAAGGCGGATATTGTCACGCAGTGACGCGCGGCGGTTCGCCTCGGCCCGCGTCCGTGCCACCAGAACGCTCAGCCGCAGGGCAAGTTCGGCATCCGGCACATCCGGGCTGATGGCATCATCCGCGCCCAGATCAAAGGCCATGGCCGCGCCCGCCGCCCCGTCGGTCAAGAGGGCGATCCCCGCATGGCGGCTGTCGGGATCGGCGCGAAGCTCTGACAGCATGCCAAAGGCGGCACCGGCGCTGTCGCCGGTCCCGTCGATCAGATAGGCATCCGGCTGCCCGGACAGACCCGCATCACCGCCGCCTGCAGCGGCGTCACCGCCCAGTGCAGCCGCCCGCCCGAACAGCGTAAGCCGATGCGGCACCAGCGGGGTAAGGGCGCGGCGCAGGCGCGGGCCGGCCTCGGGCCGAAAGGCCGTCAGCGCAACAATGCCGGGCCAATCGAAAGGCGCCGCCTGTTCCTGCAGGGTCAAGAGCGGCCCTTGCCCGGCCTCGGTCGGATCGCGCCGCCGCAACAAACTGCGGATGCGCGCCAGCAAAAGCTGGTCATCGGCGGGTTTTGCGATCACGTCATCGGCCCCGGCGCGCAGCGCGGCCAGCCGCGCCTCGGGATTGGTCGTCGCGGTATGGACGATCACGGGCAGGTCGCGGCTGGTCGGATCGGCGCGCAGGGCGTGCAGCACGGCGATCCCGTCCATGTCCGGCAGTTCAAGATCAAGAAGCAGAAGATCGGGCCGCCGCTCCCGCACCTGCCGCAAGGCGCCTGCGCCGTCAGCAGCGATGAAGGTTTCATGAAACACAGCCCCGAGCCGCACCTTCAGAACGATGCGGTTCGTCGCCACGTCATCTACGATCAATATCTTGCCTGCCATGGCGTGTCTTGACGGTCGGTCCCTGCTACGCTGCGGTGCAGTGTGGTTCAGGAACCGTTACCAAGGTGTTAACGGAATCTTTCCAAAGCGGATGCAAGTTGAAGAAAACTGGAAGGAGCGGCGATGAAGGTCGAGGCGGCGGAAACTCTGGCCCTGCAGGCGCTGGGCTGGCTGGCGGGTCAAGACGACATGTTCGGCGCTTTTCTTGGCGCCACGGGTGCCACGCCCGTCGCGGTGGCCGAGGCGGCGGGACGGCCCGAATTCCTGGCCGCCGTGCTGGATTTCCTGCTGCAAGAGGATGCGCGCATCATCGCCTTCTGCGATGCGGCGGGGCTCGCCTATGCCATGCCGATGCAGGCGCGCGCGGCCCTGCCCGGCGGGCAGGCGCTGCATTGGACATGATTGCCAGCGCCCGCGAAGGCGGGCATGGATGGCGGGCGGAACGGCAACAGGGCAGGGAGTGCGGGGCGTGATTGACGGCGTGATCTTCGACAAGGACGGAACCCTGTTCGATTTCCGCGCCAGCTGGGGCGCCTGGGCGCTGCGGCTGGTCGAGGTCTTGGCCAAGGAAACGGGGCTTCCCGCCGCGCAACTGGGGGCGGCCATCGGCTTTGATCCTGTCGCCCAGCGTTTCGCGCCGGACAGCGTTGTGATCGCAGGAACTTCGGCCGAAATCGCCGCAGCCTTGGCTGCACAGGTGCCGGGGTCGCAGGCCAAGGATCTGGAAGATCGCATGAACCGCATGGCCGAAGGCGCGCCCATGCTGCCCGCGGTGGACCTGCCTGCCGTTCTGGGCGATCTGCGCAACCGCGGGCTCAAGATCGGGTTGGCCACCAACGACGTCGAGGTGACCGCACACGCCCATCTGGCCGCGCATGGCATCTCTGCCCTGTTTGACTATGTGGCGGGCTACGACAGCGGCCACGGGCCAAAGCCGGGCCCGGGCATGTGCGCGGCCTTCGCGCGCCAGCTTGGGCTTGCGCCGGAGCGGGTGGTGATGGTGGGTGACAGCCGCCACGATCTGGAAGCCGGTCGCGCCGCCGGCATGCGGGTCGTGGCCGTGCTCACCGGCATTGCCGGCGCGGCAGACCTTGCCCCCCATGCCGATGCCGTGCTGCCCGACATCGGCCATCTCGCGGCGTGGATCGACGGTCTGTCCGCCTGATTTGCGCGCCGCTGCGGCGGCGCCCACCGCCCTTTCGTCACAGCGCGCCGCAGGGCGCCTGCAAAAAACGACATAACCGCGTCGTCGGCAGAGTGTCCTTTGCCGCGCCGCTTCGTCATGTTGGCGAAAAGCGGGCCGGTTCGCCCGACGGAGGGTGCCATGAACGAAGAGCCACGCAAACGCCGCGCCGGGGGACGTGCAGGCAACAAGCAGCGGGCCGGAACGGCGGTCATCGACCAGATGCCGTGGCGCATCCCCGTCAACCCCGACGCGCCGGTGGAACCGCTGGATGCCGATGGCGTGCAGCGCATCCACAAGACGGCGATGCGCATCCTCAGGGACATCGGGATCGAATTCCTGAATCCCGATGCCGTGGCGCATCTGAAGCGTGCGGGCTGCAAGGTCGATGGCACCAACGTGCGGATGGACGAACCCTTCGTGATGGAGATGCTGTCGCATGCGCCGTCCGAATTCACCATCACCCCGCGCAATCCCGACCGCGAGCTGATCATCGGCGGCAAGCACATGGTCTTCGTCAACGTCTCCTCTCCCCCCAACGCGTGGGATCTGGAGCGTGGCAAACGCTCGGGCGATTTCGAGACGTTCAAGGAATTCATGAAGCTGACGCAGTATTTCAACTGCATCCACATCGCGGGCGGCTATCCTGTCGAACCCATCGACATCCACCCGTCGGTGCGTCACCTCGACTGCCTTTATGAAAAGCTCACACTGACCGACAAGGTCGTCCACGCCTATTCGCTCGGGGCAGAGCGGGTGGAAGACGTGATGGAGATGACGCGCATCGCGGGCGGCCTGACGGAAGAGGAATTCCGCGCCAAGCCGCGGATGTATACCAACATCAACTCGGTCAGCCCGCTCAAGCACGATTTCCCGATGCTCGATGGCGCGATGCGTCTGGCCAAGCGGGGGCAGCCCGTGGTGGTCACGCCCTTCACGCTTGCGGGCGCGATGGCCCCGGTGACGATGGCGGGCGCCGTGGCCCTGTCGCTGGCCGAGGCGCTGGCCGCCATCGCCCTTCTGCAATACATCGCGCCCGGCTGCCCCGTGGCGATCGGCACCTTCACCTCGAACGTCGATATGAAATCCGGCGCGCCCGCCTTCGGCACGCCGGAATACATGCGCGCCACGCAGATGACCGGGCAACTGGTGCGCTTTTACAAGCTGCCCCTGCGGTCGTCGGGCGTCTGCGCGGCAAACATCCCGGACGGGCAGGCGATGTGGGAGACGTCAAACAGCCTCTGGGCCGCCGTGCAAAGCCGCACGAACATGGTCTATCACGCCGCCGGATGGCTGGAAGGCGGCCTGATCGCCAGCCCCGAGAAATTCGTGATGGATTGCGAAGTGCTGCAGATGATCCAGCGCTATTTCGAAGAGGTGACCTTCGCCACGGACGAGGATGATCTGGCCTTCGATGCAATCCGCGAAGTGGGCGCAGGCGGGCATTACTTCGGCTGCCAGCACACGCAGGAACGCTATTCCACGGCCTTCTACGCGCCCTTCGTCAGCGACTGGCGCAACTACGAGGCGTGGCAGCAGGATGGTTCGGTCTGGACACCCGAACGCGCCCACCGGATCTACAAGCAGATCCTTGATGAATTCGAGGCACCCGCCATGGACGCCACCGCGCAAGAGGAACTGCGCCGCTTCGTCGCCCGCCGCAAGCAAGAGGGCGGCGCGCCCACGGATTTCTGATCCACCAGACACGCGCCCTTCGGACACGCGCCCGGCAACGACTGCCCACCCCGGTGATCGCTTTGCCCTTTTCCCACGGATGCCCGCAGGTTAGCCTGATACCGGGAAGACCTGCGGAGTCGGGTCGCCCTCCAGAGGGGTCGGGTGGATGGAAGATCAGATGCAAAGGCGCGGTCGGCTGGCGCTGATCGGGGCCGTGGCGGGGCTCTCGCTATGGCTTCTTGGCCAATTGGGCCTGCGCGGGGATCTGCCCGACCGTGTGATCTTCTTCCTCAGCGCGCTCGCGGTGGTCTTCTTCGGGGGGACGCTGGCGATGGCGGGGCCTCTCACACTGCGCAGGGCCATGGCTGGGGCCGCGCCACTGGCGGCGGCCGTGGCGATGCTTCTGCTTCTCGCATCGCTGCGCTACGCTGGCGTGGCCGAATTCCAGTTCGCGGCGCTCTCTTTCGTCGCGGCCTTTGTCTTGTCTGCCTTGGCCTTGCCCTTCCTGATCGTGGCGGCGGGGCCGGGGTGGCGGAACTACGCGGCGCTGTTCACCGAAAGCTGGCTGATCGTGGTCCGCGTGATGCTGGGCTGGCTCTTCGCCGGGTTGATCTGGGGGCTGATCTGGCTGGCCGATGCGCTCTTGGGGCTTGTCGGGCTTGGGGTTCTGGATTGGCTGATGGCCGAAGGTGGGCCGCTGCCTGGGATCGTGACAGGCGTCGCACTGGGGGTGGGCATCGCCGTGGCCACCGAAAATGTCGATCTCCTCTCGCCGGATCTGGTCTTGCGCCTTTTGCGCCTTCTGGCGCTGCCCCTGCTGATTGTCATGGCGGTCTTCCTCGTGGCGCTGCCCGTTCAGGGCCTGTCCGCCCTTCCCGAAGGGATTTCTGCCACCGTCACGCTGCTCGTTCTGGCGGCAGGGGCGGTCACGCTGATCAGCGCAGTGGTCGAACGGGACGACGCCACCGCACCCATCGGCGCGGTGATCCCGCGCGCCGCGCGGGTGATGGCCGTTCTTCTGCCGCTGCCGGTGGCCCTGGCGGGCTGGGCATTGTGGCTGCGCGTCGATCAGCATGGCTGGACGCCCGGGCGGCTGTTCGGGGCGTTGCTCGTTGTTCTGGCGGCGGGTTATGCGCTTTTGTACCTGCGCGCCGCCTTGTCGGGCGCGCGCTGGCGGCATCAGGTGCGCCGCGCGAATGTGGCCATGGCCGCGGCGGGGATGGCCTTTGCCGCGCTGTGGCTGACGCCCGCGCTGAACGCCGAGGCGATTTCCACCCGTTCGCAGATGGCGCGCTTCGAATCCGGCCGCCTGCCTGTGCCTGAACTCGATCTCGCCGCGCTCGAGGCGTGGGGGCGCCCGGGCGCTGTGGCGCTGGACAGGCTGGCCACGCTGGCGCTGGAACCGGAGCAGACCGCATTGGCAGACCGTCTCGCCGCGCATGCCGCCGGGCGCGTCGAGAGCGGCGATCCCGCCGTCGCCACCCAACAGGCCGAGGCGCTGCTGGCCGACCTGCGTCAGGTCATGCCCCTGCAACCCGCCACCGCCACCGCCACGCGGGACATGCTGCTTGCGGCCATCCCGGCCATGGAATTGCAAAGCTGGATTGATGCCTGCCGCACCGATCTGCCGGGATGGGATCGGCCGGGCTGCGTCTTCGTGGTGGCCGACCTCTGGCCGGATGAACCGGGCGAAGAGGCGCTGGTGCTGCTGCGCGAGGCGTCGGGTTTCATCCGCTATGAAGGGCTGGGGATGCGCGCGGGCGAAGTGCAGCGCCGGTCAGTCGCGGCGATGTCGGGCCTCCTGCCCGATCAGGCCGAGGGCGAGGCGCTGATCGCCGCCCTGCAGGACGCGCCGGCCCCAGTCGCGCCCACCCCTCTGAACATGCTGGGGGCCGCGGGGGGCCTTTTGCTGCTGCCGTAAGGGTTTGTTGATACGATTCGGCGATAGTCCCTAGGCGGAACAGGTCGGGGCCGGATGGGCGATGAACGTACTGATCAACAGGGCGATCCAGTGTTTCTTGCGGGATGTCTGGGGCATGGGCGTCTGGTGCGATGTCGCGCGGGCGGCCGGACTGTCGCCGCGCGGGTTCGAACCCCTGCTCGACTATCCGGCCGACCTGACGCATCACCTGCTGGCGGCGGCATCGGTCCGGCTGAACCGCGGGCGCGACGACCTGCTGGAAGATCTGGGAACCTATCTCGTATCGCACCCCTCCCGTGCCGCCGTGCGGCGGCTTCTGCGCTTTGGCGGCATCAGTTTCCACGATTTTCTCCAGTCGCTCGAAGATCTGCCTGCCCGCGCGCGCCTCGCCCTGCCGGAACTGGCCTTGCCGGACCTGCGGCTGGAACACCCGGCGGCAGACCTTTTCCGCCTGTCCATCGCGCCCGGTTTCATCGGGGCCGGGCCGGTCGCGCTGGGTCTGTTGCGGGCGATGGCCGACGATTACGGCGCACTCGTCCTGCTGGAGCCGGAGGGGATGGATACCGATGGCGCGGCCGTTCTGACAATCCGGCTGCTCGACGCCACCCATGGCGAAGGGCGCGCTTTCGTGCTGGGGGCGCTGTGACGACCTTTCCGTTCGAACTCTGCCCCGAAGCCCTGCTGCGGCTGATGCCCATGCACCTTGCCCTTGATCACGACGGGCTGATCCTGTCGGCCGGGGCCACGCTGAACCGTTTGATGGGCGAAGGGGGGCTTGTCGGTGCGCGCTTTGCAGATCACTTCGATCTCCGACACGAGGCCGGGGCTGCCACGGTTCCCGGCCTTCTCGCCACAAGCGGGGCGCGTCTGCAACTGGGTGCGCGCGGTCGGGCCGATCTGGCCTTTCGAGGTCTGGCCGTGCCGATGGGGCCGGGGGAGGGGGCGCTGGTCAACCTGTCCTTCGGGATCGGCGTGGTCGAAGCCGTCCGTCGCTTCGCCTTGACCGAGGCGGATTTCGCGCCGACCGATCTCACCGTCGAACTGCTCTACCTGTATGAGGCGAAAACCGCCGTGCTGGATGAGTTGCGCGCGCTGAACGCCCGGCTTCAGGGCGACAAGGTGGTGGCCGAAGAGCAGGCCCTGACCGATGCGCTGACAGGCCTGCGCAACCGGCGCGGATTGGACCTTGCCGCCGAGGTGGTGGCTGACCCCGATTTCGCGCTGGTGCATCTGGACCTCGACCTGTTCAAGCAGGTGAATGACGAGATGGGCCATGCCGCGGGTGATCATGTGCTGCTCGTCGTCGCCCGGATCCTGCGCGAGGAAAGCCGCAAAGGCGATACCGTCGCGCGCATCGGCGGGGATGAGTTCGTGATCCTGATGCCGGGACTGACCGATCCCGCCGCCGCCCTGACGCGGGTGGAGCGGATCATCGCCCGCCTGTCCGAACCGATCGACTATGCCGATGCGCAGGCCCGGATCGGGGCCAGCGCCGGGGTTGTCCTGTCCTCCACGGCCGACGGCGCGGATATGACACGGCTTCTGGCGCAGGCCGATGCGGCGCTTTACGTGGCAAAGCGCGCCGGGCGCGGGCGGGCCTTTCTCTGGGGGCCGGACATGGCGGTGGAATGACGGCGCCGGATCATGGCCGAACCACCCCGCGCAGGATCAACGCCCCGCGGCGTTGCGCGCGGGCGGATATTCGCCACCAATTCCGCAGCAACGGGACAGGCTTGCCGCCATTGTGACATGGTTTGGAAACGATGCGTGCGGGATACGCCACCGGGGCATCGAACACGCCACCTCCTGCTCGGGGATCTTTTGCCATGCGCCTGCTCTGCACCGCGTCTGCAGCCTTGTGCCTTGTGCTTGCCACCGGCGCGCCTTCCGCTGCAAGCGAAGGGGGTGTTCCGCCCTTCCTCCCCGCCAAGCAGACAGCACCCGCCCCCGACGGTGCGGCAAAGCTTTGCCAGACCTACCCCTGGGCCTGCGCGGGCAAACTGGCCGCCAACGCCACCGAGGGCGCGCTTCTGGACGTGGCGGCCGACATCAACCGAAAGGCCAACGCCACCATCCCGGCCATATCGGATCAGGCGCAATATGGCCGGGCCGAGCATTGGTCCCTGCCCGGCGATCTTGGCGGCGATTGCGAAGATTATGTCCTCTACAAGAAGCAGGCGCTGATCGCGGCGGGCGTTCCGGCACGCAGCCTGCTCATCGCCGTCGTTCTTGACCGGCGCGACAGCCCCCACGCCGTCCTGATCCTGCGGACCGAGGCAGGCGATTACGTGCTGGATAATGTAACCGATCGGATCCTGCCTTGGGCGCGCACCGGATACACCTTCATCTCCATGCAGAACCCCGACAATCCGGCGCGCTGGGTGATGGTGTTCGAACAGGCCCCCCGCCGTCTTGCCGCTGGCATCGGCCTGCAAACCGGCAATGTGACTACAGCCATGGATTGAAAAAGGCGCCCCGGCATGACCCGGGGCGCCTTGGCTCATCAGCGGATGCCGATCAGGCCGCCAGATCGTAGCGATCGGCGTTCATCACCTTGGTCCAGGCGGCAACGAAGTCCTGCACGAACTTGTCGCGGTTGTCGTCTTGCGCATAGACCTCGGCATAGGCGCGCAGCACCGAGTTGGACCCGAACACCAGATCGACCCGCGTGGCGGTGTGCTTTACCGCACCCGTCGCCCGGTCCACGATGTTATAGCTGTTCCGCCCCGTCGGCACCCACTTGTAGGCCATGTCGGTCAGCGTGACGAAGAAGTCATTCGTCAACGCACCCGGACGGTCGGTGAACACGCCATGGGCGCTGCCGCCGGCGTTGGCACCGATCACCCGCAGGCCGCCCAGAAGGACCGTCATCTCCGGCGCGGTCAGGCCCATCAGCTGTGCGCGGTCCAGAAGCAGCTCTTCCGGCTGAACGGCAAAGTCCTTCTTCACCCAGTTGCGGAAGCCGTCGGCGACAGGCTCCAGCACGGCAAAGGCCTCGACATCCGTCATCTCCTGCGACGCATCGCCCCGGCCCGGCGCGAAAGGCACCGTCACCGAAACACCCGCTGCCTTGGCGGCCTGCTCGATGCCCAGATTGCCCGCCAGCACGATCACATCGGCCAGCGACGCGCCGGTGGCGGCCGCGATCGGCTCCAGCACCGCCAGCACGCGCGCCAGACGGGCAGGCTCGTTGCCTTCCCAATCCTTCTGCGGCGCAAGCCGGATGCGCGCGCCATTCGCGCCGCCCCGATAGTCGGACTGGCGGAAGGTGCGGGCGCTGTCCCATGCGGTGGCAACCATGTCGGCCACCGACAGACCCGCCGCCGCGATCTTGGCCTTCACCGCCGCCACGTCATAGGCGGCGTTGCCTGTCGGCACCGGATCCTGCCAGATCAGATCTTCCTTCGGTACATCCGGCCCGATGTAGCGCACCCGCGGCCCCATGTCGCGATGGGTCAGCTTGAACCACGCCCGCGCAAAGGTTTCCGAAAAATAGGCCGGATCGGCATAGAACTTCTCCGAGATCGCGCGATAGGCCGGATCGACCTTCATCGCCATATCGGCATCGGTCATCATCGGCATTCGGCGGATGGACGGATCTTCCACATCCACCGGCTTGTCCTCTTCCTTGATCCCGACGGGTTCATACTGCCACGCACCGGCCGGCGATTTCACCAGCTTCCAGTCATGGTTCAAAAGCAGGTGGAAATAGCCGTTGTCCCACTGCGTCGGATGGGTGGTCCATGCGCCTTCGATGCCCGATGTCACGGTGTCGCGGCCCACGCTGCGGGTGGTGTGGTTCATCCAGCCCAGGCCCGCTTCGGCGATATCCGCCCCTTCCGGCGACGGGCCAAGGTTTTCGGCACGCCCATTGCCATGGGCCTTGCCCACGGTATGGCCCCCGGCGGTCAGCGCGACGGTTTCCTCGTCATTCATCGCCATCCGGGCAAAGGTTTCGCGGATCATCCCCGCCGTCTTCATCGGGTCCGGCTGGCCGTTCACGCCTTCGGGGTTCACATAGATCAGGCCCATGTGAACGGCGGCCAGCGGGTTCTCCAGCGTGCTGGGATCGTTCAGGTCGGCATAGCGGTTCTCCGACGGCGCCAGCCACTCGGTCTCCGACCCCCAGTAGACGTCCTTCTCGGGCGCCCAGATATCCTCGCGTCCAAAGGCGAAGCCATAGGTCTTCAACCCCATGCTCTCATAGGCGACCGTGCCCGCAAGGATCATCAGGTCGGCCCAGCTGATGCGGTTGCCGTATTTCTTCTTGATCGGCCACAGCAGGCGGCGGGCCTTGTCGAGGTTGGCGTTGTCCGGCCAGCTGTTCAGGGGCGCAAAACGATGGTTGCCCGTGCCCGCGCCGCCCCGGCCATCGGCCACGCGGTAGGTGCCGGCCGAATGCCACGCCATGCGGATCATCAGGCCGCCGTAATGGCCCCAATCCGCCGGCCACCAGTCCTGGCTGTCAGTCATCAGCGCGTGCACATCGCGCTTGATCGCGTCGAAATCCAGCTTCTTGACCTCGTCACGATAGCTGAAACCCTTGAGAGGATTGGACTTCGTGTCATGCTGATGCAGGATGTCGAGGTTCAGCGCCTTGGGCCACCAATCCATCACCGTCTTGCCGGTGGTCGTCTGGCCGCCGTGCACCACGGGGCATTTGCCAACGTCGTTTCCGTCCATTTCGCTCTCCATCTCGTTGCAGCTGGAGGCAGGTGCGGCTGCCCCACGGGATGACCCATGGGCCGCAAGGGAACCTGCCGGAATGGAATCGTTCTAACACTCCTGCCTGATTAGTTTAAGTTGGATTTTCTGATTGTCATGATAAGTTCACGTTATGATAAACCTGACGCTCCGCCAGTTGCGCTATTTCGATGCCCTTGCCCGCCACGGCCATTTCGGCCGCGCCGCCGAGGCCTGTTCCATTTCGCAACCCGCCCTGTCGATGCAGATCCGCGAGATGGAAGAGGTGCTGGGCTCCGATCTCGTGGAACGCGGCGCGCGGCAGGTCCGGCTCACCAATTTTGGCGAAGAGGTGCTGCATCGCGCCCGCGACATCCTGCGCAGTGTCGATGAACTGTCCGACATGGCGCGCGCGGCGCGCGGCAGCCTGTCGGGGCGCCTGCGCATCGGGGTGATCCCGACGATCGCGCCCTATCTCCTGCCGGCCATCATCGCGCGGCTGACCGAAGCCAACCCCGATCTCGACATCCACCTGCGCGAAACCGTCACGCCGAAACTGATCCGCGAACTCGAAGAGGGGCGGCTCGACACCGCCATCGTGGCCCTTCCCGTCTCGGAACCCGCCCTGACCGAGGTTGACCTTTTCGCCGAGGATTTCGTCCTCGTCCGCCCCGGTGCGGATGCCGAAAAGCCGGTCCCCAATCCCGAAACCCTGCGCGAGATGCGGCTTTTGCTGCTGGAAGAGGGGCATTGCTTCCGCGATCAGGCCCTTTCCTTCTGCTATGCCGGGCAGGCCGCGCCCCGCGAATTGCTGGATGGCAGTTCGCTCTCCACGCTGGTGCAGATGGTGGGCGCAGGAATCGGCGTCACGCTGATCCCCGAAATGGCCGTGGCCGTGGAAACCCGATCGGCCCATGTCGCCATCGCCCGCTTCAACGGCACCCAACCCTCGCGCCGGATCGGCATGGTCTGGCGCCGCACCTCGCCCCTGTCCAAGCCGCTGATGCAGGTGGCCGATATAGTCCGCGCCGCGGGCCTTGCCCAACGCATGGGTCACACCCCGCCCTGACCTGCCCCTCCCCGGGATCCGGCTACCGCTTCATCTTGGCCCAAATACCCAATTGCCACGGCTGGTTCGGGGCACGGCGCCGGGGCAGGGGGGGCCGCCGTCGTATCTCAGCTTTCCATCACCCGATAGGCCCCGTTCCAGTACAGCAGCGCCCCGGCACCGGCGGTGGTGCGGATCGCCCGCACCCGCCCGATTAGGATGGAATGGGTGGCCCGGTCGATCATCTCTTCCAAGGTGCAATCAAAGGCCGCAGGCGCCCCTTTCAACAGCCGCGCCCCCGTCACCGCGGTTTCCCACTCCGCCCCTTCATACCGCGCCGGGCCGCGCACACCGCCAAAGCCCGAAAAGCGTTCCGCCACCGGCTGATGCACGGCGCCCAGCGCACTCCACCCGAAATGGCCATAGCGGGCGAACAGCGGATGGCTCGACGCGGATCGGTTCACGCAGGCCAAAAGCAGCGGCGGCTCCGCCGAAAGCGACGTGGCCGATGTCACGACAAGCCCCGTCGCCTCGTCCCCCTCGCCCACAGTGATAAGGCTGCAATGGCCCACAAAGCCACGCATCGCATCGCGAAATACCTTGCCGTCCGGTTCGGTCATCTGACCCGCTCCTGTCCATCTCATGCCGCCCCATCGACGGGGCCTTGCTGCGGGAGATAGGGGAACTCGCCGGCATAATCGACCAAGTAAAGCGCCGTTTCGTGTGAAACCTGTTGTGCAACCGCTCACATGTCTCTGCCGCGCGCCGCAAAACAGGGCGGAACGGGGCCTTGGTGGACGCCGACGGCAAACCGTATGGGGCGACGCCCGCGATCAACCCTGTTCATCTTTTGGGAAAGTGGCAGCCCGTAGGGGAGTCGAACCCCTCTTCCCAGGTTGAAAACCTGGTGTCCTAACCGATAGACGAACGGGCCACTGTCGGTGGGCGGCTGTCTAAAGCCGGGCAGGGTGACTCGCAAGGGGAAAATTGTCCTTGCCCGTCACTCTCATCCACGCAGGCCCGGTCAGGCCCGCGCCGCGTCTTCCAGTCGCAACTGCACCTTGGTCTTGCCGTTCCACTGGTTCAACTCCAGCCGCCCCGCCAGATGGAACCGCTGATGCCCCCCTTCCAGCAGCGCCGGGCCGAGCGGGCCGTCAAAGGCCCCGAAGGCGACGCCATCCAGCTTTACCCCCGATCCGTCCCCAAAGGTGACCCGCAGGTGATTTTCCCCGATCCGCCGCGCGCTCACGGCCATCCCGGCAAAGGCAAAGCGCGGCGCGGGCGAGGCCGCGCCGAAGGGCCCGGCCTCTTCCAGCCGGTCCACCAGATCGCGGTCGGCGGCGCCGGGCATCAGCAGACCATCCAGCCGCAGGTCCGCCGGGCCGGCCGTTCCCGCGCCCTGCCGCGCCAGCAGATCGGACAGCCGCGCCATCGCCTCTTCCAGCCGGTCCTCGGCCACGGTCAGCCCGGCCGCCATGCGATGCCCGCCGCCCTTGATCAACAGCCCCTCCGCCGCCAGCCGATGCACCGAAGCCCCCAGATCAACGCCCGAAATCGACCGCCCCGATCCCTTGCCAACCCCGCCATCCAGCCCGATGACCACCGCAGGGCGGTTCGTCGCCTCCTTCAACCGGCTGGCCACGATGCCCACCACGCCCGGATGCCATCCTTCGCCTGCCGCCCAGACCAGCGGCGCATCCAGACCGCGCGCCTCGGCCTGCGCCAGCGCCGCGTCACGCACGCGCATCTCGATCTCGCGCCGCTCGGTATTCAGCTCGTCCAGCCGCGCCGCCAGCGCCTGCGCCTCGGCCTCATCCTCGGTGAACAGAAGCCGCGCCCCCAGATCCGCCGCGCCGATCCGCCCTCCCGCATTGACCCGCGGCCCCAGCAGGAAGCCCAGCGCATAGGTGTTGGGGGCCGCATCCATCCGCGCGATATCGGCCAGCGCGCGCAGACCCACCCGCTCGCGCCGGGCCATCACCCGCAGCCCCTGCCGCACCAGCGCCCGGTTCACCCCGATCAGCGGCGCCACATCCGCCACCGTCGCCAGCGCCACCAGATCCAGCAGGTCGATCAGGTTCGGCCCCTGCACGCCTTCGGCGCGCAGCTGCCGGTTCGCTTCGACCAGCATCAGGAACACCACCGCCGCCGCGCAGAGATGGCCCAGCGTGCCGTCCTCATCCTGCCGGTTGGGATTGACCACTGCCAGCGCGGGCGGCAGCACTTCGCCCCCCAGATGGTGATCCAGCACCACGACATCCGCGCCCTTCGCAACTGCCGCCGCGATGGGCTCATGCGACAGGGTCCCGCAATCGACGCAGACGATCAGACGGTGGCCTTCTGCCAGGGTCGCCATGGCAGGCACATTCGGCCCATAGCCTTCGTCGATCCGGTCGGGGATATAAAGCGTGGCGCCATGTCCCATCGCCCGCAGCCAGACCATGAGCAGGGCCGCCGAAGACCCCCCATCCACATCGTAATCGGCAAAGACCGCGATCCGTTCGCGCCCCTTCAGCGCCCGCAGGAACCGCGCGGCGGCAGGCCCCATGTCACGCAAGGACAGGGGATCGGGCAGCAGGTCACGCACCAGCGGATCAAGATAGGCCGCGCAATCCTCAGGCGCGACCCCGCGCTTCACCAGCGTGTGGCAAAGGGCAAGCGGCAGGCGCGTCACCTGCGCCATGGCCTCGGCCAGACGATCTTCGTCGGCGGTGGGGCCAATCCACCGCCGCCCGGTCAGCGAGGTTTCGACATTCAGAAAGGCGCGTTGCATCATTCCGCCTTACCTGTCGCAAAGCCGGCAAGGCCGCAAGTCCCGCGCGCCAAGCTGAAAGCCCGGTCACTTCACCGGGCTGCGATAGCTCACCCGGCGGACCGATCCGGTCTTGGACCGCATCAGGATCGTCTCGGTCGTCACCCAGCCCGGCTCACGCTTGATCCCCGCCAGAAGCGATCCGCTCGTCACCCCGGTCGCGGCAAAGATCACATCGCCCCGCACCAGATCATCGCGCGTATAGACACGGTCGAAATTGGTGATCCCGGCCTTCTTCGCGCGTGCGCGCTCATCCTCGTTGCGGAACAGGAGCTTGCCAAAGAACTGCCCGCCCATGCATTTCAGCGCCGCCGCCGCCAGCACCCCCTCGGGCGCGCCGCCCGATCCCATATACATGTCGATGCCCGTCACCTCGGGTTCTGCACAATGCATCACCCCCGCCACGTCGCCATCAGTGATCAGCCGGATCGACGCGCCGGTTGCACGGATTTCCTTGATCATCTCCTCATGCCGCGGGCGTTCCAGCACGCAGACGGTGATGTCCTCGGTCGAACAACCCTTCGCAGCAGCCAGGGCCGAGACGCGCTCGCCCGGACTCATCGACATGGTGACGGTGCCGGGCTTGTAGCCAGGGCCGATGGCCAGCTTTTCCATGTAGACATCCGGCGCATGCAGCAGCGTGCCGCGCGGGGCCATGGCGATCACCGTCAGCGCGTTCGGCATGTCCTTCGCCGTCAGCGTCGTGCCTTCCAGAGGGTCCAGTGCGATGTCGACAGCGGGGCCGTTCCCCGTGCCGACCTTTTCGCCGATATAGAGCATCGGCGCCTCGTCCCGCTCGCCCTCGCCGATCACGACAACGCCTGCGATTTCAAGCAGGTTCAGCTGGTCGCGCATCGCGTTAACGGCGGCCTGATCAGCTGCCTTCTCATCGCCCCGTCCGATCAGCTGCGCACTGGCCAGAGCCGCCGCCTCCGACACCCGGGCGAGCCCGAGCGAGAGGAGGCGATCCTCGAATTCCTGCTTGTCGGCCATGCTCTTGCGCTCCCTGCGGCTGTCCCCTTGCGCTTTGGTTATCGAAGGGGGCAGGCCGGGGCAAGCATGGTCACGCTAACAACGGGCCTCTTCATGGGATGCGCCTCCGTCGGGTCAGCTGACGGGACGAAAATTCTTCGACGAAGAATTTTCTCAACACTGGCCCCCGACGGGGCCAGTGGGCAAATTTTCCGCCGGAAAATTTGCAGCTTGGGAAAACTATTCGTCGAAAAGTTTTCTGCCCGGCGTCAGACTTCCTCGATGCGGATCGCGACCGGCGCGCCCATCACCACGCCTGTCTCTGCAAAGCGCGAAAGGGCATAGGCGATGTCGGCAGGGGCGGCCTTGTGCGTCACGATCAGGACGATCGCCTTGTCATCGGCCTCGCCAGCCTGATTGATCTGGCGCATCTGGTCAATCGAGATGCCGGCCTCGCCCAGACAGGTGGCCACCTTGGCCAGAGCGCCGGGTTTGTCGAGCAGCGTCATCCGCAGGTAGTAAGGGGCCGGTGTCGCCGCCTTGGCCGGGACCGGATCGACCAGCGTTGCCGCCGGCTGTCCGAAAGTCGAAAGCCGCAGACCGCGCGCGATGTCGATCACGTCGCCCATCACCGCGCTGGCGGTCGGTCCCTCGCCCGCGCCAGGGCCGCGCAGCACGATCTGGCCCACGCTGTCGCCTTCCAGAACGACCATGTTGGTGCCGCCCTGCAACTGCCCCAGCGGGCTGTCGGCCGGCACGAGGCAGGGCGTCATCCGCTGCTCCAGCCCCCGCCCCGTCATCTGCGCCACGCCCAGAAGCTTGATGTGATAGCCCATGTCGTCGGCCATCCGGATATCTTCGATCGACACGTTGCCGATCCCCTCCAGTTCGACATGGTCAAAGCTGACCTTGGTGCCAAAGGCGATGGCGGCCAGCAGCGAAAGCTTGTGGCCCGCGTCGATGCCGCCCACATCGAGGTTCGGGTCGGCCTCCAGATAACCCAGCTGCCGCGCTTCTTCGAACACCGTCTCATAGGGCAGACCGGCGTTCTGCATCCGGGTCAGGATGTAGTTGCACGTCCCGTTCATCACGCCCATCACGCGGCGCATCCGGTTTCCGGCCAGCCCCTCGGTCAGGGCCTTGATCACCGGGATTCCACCGGCGACGGCGGCCTCGAAGCGGATCACCCGGCCCGCCGCTTCCGCTGCAAGGGCGAGGGCCTGCCCGTGATGGGCCAACAGGGCCTTGTTGGCCGTAACCACATCCTTGCCCGCCGCGATCGCGGCCTCGGTCGCGGCCTTGGCCGGGCCCTCATGGCCCCCCATCACCTCGACGAACACATCCACATCGTCGCGCCGCGCCAGTGCAACGGGATCGTTTTCCCACGCATAGCCGGACAGATCAGCATCCCGGTTGCGGCCGCGGTCCCGGGCCGAAACGGCGGTGATCACCACCGGGCGGCCCGCGCGCAGGGCGATCAGATCGGCATGTTTCTGCACGATCTTCACCACGCCGATGCCCACGGTTCCCAGACCGGCAAGACCAAGGCGAAGGGGCGCGGGCATGGGGTTCTCCATAAAGCTGTCGGGCATCCTGCCCCTTAGCCTGTCAGGCACGGGCTTGCAACGCGCCGCTGCCGGGCAGCGTCACGGTGTGGCCTGCGCCCGTGTCCGCAGGGCCGCCCCGCGCGCCGAAAGCGCGGCCGCCGCTTCGGCGTCAAGCCGCGCGCTGTCGCCTGTCAGCAGCTCTTCGATGGGCAGAAGCGCGGGCGTCGGCGCGGGTTCGGCCTGCCGCAGAAAGCCCGGCTCCGTGCATCCTGCGAGCGCGGCAAGCGCCACCGCGCAGAGCGCGGGGCGGGCAAGGCTTAGGGCAGGGCGGTGGCGCATCACATCAGGCTCCAGACGGCAGGCCATATCCTATCCCCGTCCGGGCGCGGAAGCCAAGGCCCGCGCCCGCCCCCCGTTCAATGCGCGGGCCGGATGAAGGTGCCGTTCTTCAGATCGGCCATCGCCTGCCGGATCTCGGCCTGCGTGTTCATCACGATCGGCCCGTGCCAGGCCACGGGTTCCTGGATCGGCGCGCCGGAAATCAGCAGGAAGCGGATGCCATCCGGCCCGGCCTGCACCGTCACCTCGTCGCCTGTGCCGAACTGGATCAGCGTGCGGTCACCCGACATGTCGCGGATGTTCACCTCCTGACCCATCACCTCTTTCTCCAACAGCACGCCGCGCGGGCGGCTGGCATCGCGGAAATCGCCCTTCCCCTCGAAGACATAGGCGAAGGCGTGGCGATAGGTATCGACCTTGAAGGTCTTCTTCCGATGGGGCGGGACGTAGATATCCAGATATTGCGGATCAGCGGCGATCCCGTCCACGGGGCCGGTCTTGCCCCAGAAGGACCCGACGATCACCTTCACCACGGTGCCGTCATCATCCATGATTTCTGGGATGTCCTTGCCTTTCACGTCCTGATAGCGCGGCGCCGTCATCTTCAGGCTGGACGGAAGGTTCGCCCACAGCTGGAACCCGTGCATCTGCCCCTTCGCATTTCCGCGCGGCATCTCCTGATGCAGGATACCCGACCCTGCGGTCATCCATTGCACATCGCCGCCCTTCAGCAGGCCGTGATTGCCCAGACTGTCGCCATGCTCCACGGCACCCGCCAGCACATAGGTGATCGTCTCGATCCCCCGGTGAGGGTGCCAGGGAAAGCCGCGCATGTAATCGCGCGGGTCTTCGTTGCGGAAGTCGTCGAACAGAAGGAACGGGTCCATCCGGCTTGGGTCGCCAAAGCCGAAGGCGCGGTGCAGATGCACCCCCGCCCCCTCATAGGTCGGCTGGGCGCGGTCTTCCTGAACGACGGGACGGATGGACATTCGGGCCTCCTGCTACACGGACACATGGAAGGTAGGGCATGCAAAAGGGGCGGACAACGCCGCCCCTCGCAGAACCTATGTGCGTCTTTCGAAGAACGGCGTCCCCCGCGCCTCAGCAGGACACCCCTGTCAGGCAGAGCGTCGGCAGGAAGCGCGGGCGCATCGCCACCGTCTCGTTGATCGTGTCGATCTCAAGGATTTCGGTGACCGGGCTGTAGGGGACCACAACCTCGAAGACCACCATGTTCGACCCTATGGCCATCATGGGGATATCACCCTCGATCTGGTTTAGCGCGGTCTCGGTCAGCGGCGGCATCACATTGGCCGGCGAAAAGGACCACAGCACATCCAGCCCCTTCAATCCCAAAGGACCGTCCGACACCCGCCGGATGCTGGTCACGCGGATCCGGGCATCTTCGCCGATCAGATATTCCAGCGTCCGTTCCAGACCCGTCAGGAAGGCCGGCGTCGCGGGGATCATCTCGCGCGACAGCATGTCCGATACGGCATAGGCGCCCTTCTGCACGCGGTTCTGGGTCTGATAGGCGTCCCAGAAAGCGAAAAAGCCCGTCATCCCCATGGCCATCACCGGCACGATGAACATCGTCTCCGCCAGCAGCGTGCCCGATGTATCCGTCCCGAAACGGCGCAGCGCGCCCTTGATGCTTTCCTTCGCGGAAGACAACAACATCTTCATGGTTCTGCCCTCCTCAGCTCGGTTCGTTCACATAGACAGACGCGATGGACAGCGCATAACCGCCCTGCGCATCAAGCTGGATCGGCAGGGCCGAGCTTGAGGTCGGGAACATCGCATCCACCGTCACGCAGACGCGGAT
Organism: Paragemmobacter ruber; assembly: GCF_009908315.1. Taxonomy (GTDB): domain Bacteria; phylum Pseudomonadota; class Alphaproteobacteria; order Rhodobacterales; family Rhodobacteraceae; genus Paragemmobacter; species Paragemmobacter ruber. The sequence goes on along the minus strand of NZ_JAAATW010000001.1, from coordinate 501,189 downwards.
CAGCATCAGGTCGTTCTGCTGGCCCGGCGTGATCTGCGTAACCGGCTGGATCACCTCGTCATCGCGGGTCACGCAGGGTTCGTCCTCATCGGGCATGACGAATGTCGCGCGGTTGATCTCGCGGATGTCCACGGCCGTGTTCTCAAAGCAGTTCTCTACCAGGAAGACACGGTTGCAGATTTCGCGGCGCAGCAGTTCGGCATTGGGGTTCGCATACTGGCCCAGTCGCAGCGACCGGATCACCATGTCGGCGGCGCGGTCGATGCTCGACCAGCGCGACATCATCATGCCGATCTCCAGCGTTGCCACGAAGATCGAAAACAGCAACGGCACCAGGATCACGAATTCGACGGTAGACGTTCCGTCCTCGTCCCGCTTGTAGCGATGGAAAAGCTTTGACATGCGCATCAGTTCACAAGCCTCAGCTGCGTGATGTTCGTGGCGATCGCCTGGAAGGCGGCGTTAAGCTGGTTCGTGCTGGTCGAGTTGAAGAAATGTCCGTCCGACGAGGCACAGCCCTTCACCGCATTGATGCCGCGCGTGGGCGCCGAGAAGGCGATCCCGTAGATCAGCACACCCTGTTGCTTGGTCAAGGTGCAGATCTGCTGCAGTTCGGCATCCATCGCAGGGGTCGATTTGTCATCACCGCGCTGCGTGCGGAAGTTGCCGTACCAGGTAGAGTACTGGCTGCTGCGGGTGGAGCTGCTGGTGCCAAGAGCCCGGGCATACATATGCCACGCCGTCCAGCTGACGTTCAATTCCTGCCAGACCTGTTGCCAGGTCATCCGCGTGCCACTGCTCCACGCGGTCGAACGCCACTGGCCCGCGCCATCATTGGTATGCGGCACCCAGAATTGGTTGGCCCCGGCCGATGCAGGCCGACCCGAGGTGAACTGGATGGAATAGTTGCCATCCGTCCCCTTGAAGATGGGCGAGTCACCCACACGGTACGCATCGTTCAGCCGCACATCGCCAAAGTTTTCGCCGTCGGTCATCAGCACGACGATCTTCAGCGCGTCCCGCTTGGTATAGTCGAACGGGCGGTCACGGAACTCCGGCGGGATCGTGCCGGCATCGACATATTCATTCACTACGGTGCGGAACTGCGGGTCCAGCAGCGCACCACCCCATTTCATGCCCGCGTTGATCGATGTCGCACCGATCGCGACCAGGTTGTCGATATAGGTATGCATGGCAGAAATGCTGTCATCCTGCAGGCGCACCACGTTCACCGAAGACGGCGGACACCACACGTTGCCCTGGTTGGGTGTGCGGCCATTCGTGGAATGGGTGGTGGGGAAACTGCTCAGCGAGGTGAACGCATCCGCCCATCCCGTGGCGGGCATCGCCAGGGTGCGGGAAATCCCGGTGTTGTTGTAAACCGACGACGGCATGTCGACGCAGTTCACCGTCCGCATGTCACCGTTGACGGTGGTTGTCAGGCCCGACGCATGGGTCACGTTGAACTTCGTGCGCAGCGACGAACCAAGGTTCACCTGCCCGTTATACGGCACGATCGCGATCGAGATGCGGTTCGTATTGTTGGCCAGAACCGTGCTGACAAAGTTCTTCGCCGAAGTCTTGAGCGATGAAAGCTTGCTGCCCTCCATCGAGCCCGACACGTCCAGCACCAGCACGATCTCGATATTCGTCGCGCGCTGTTCGGCGACGGACCGGGCGTTCACGTCGATCACATCGACGCCTGATGCATGCATGAACATGGTCTCAAGCGAGATTTCGCCCTTCACCTCCACCGACCGCTGACCGGCGCTGTTGGTGACCTTCACCTCGGTCAGATGCGGCAGCAGGCCGTCGCGATCCACGCAATCGCGCACCACGGTCGCCGGATCCAGCGTCTGGCGCAGGGCGGCCGCATTCAGCGCGCAGCGGTCCAGCGATTGCGACAGCGCCGTGCGGCGGTTCTCCGTCCGCATCAGATCGACGGCCATGCCGCTCATCAAAAAGAAGGTCGCAAAAAGGAACAGACCGAAGACGAGCAGCGAGCCGTCCTCGCCACGGCGGAACCGAAGCAGGGTTCGACCAAGAAGTGAGAGGACAATCCTACGCATGAAACCCGATCCCATTATCGTTGCACGTCTGTCCGGTCGCCCGGTCAGCCGTTCCGTCTTGCCCCCGCTTTGGTGTGCGGGAAGCCCCGACTTCCTGCAAGGAAGCGTTAACTTTCGGCGGTATGAGCGGTATTCCGCCGAAACACTCGGCCAAATCCCGCCATGATTGTGGCGATCCCGCAGACAGTGCTTTCCGCGCACTGCGCAGCGCACCGCCCGCTGATTCGCAGGCCGCTGCCCTTGCCAGAATGGCGCTGGTCCGGCGCTGGATATGATGCTTCGTCATTTGCCGCCCTTTCCGGGGCCATCCAAACGGATTGGACATCGCCCCAAGTTGGCATTTCTTAACCATCCGGCTGGGCAGGATTGCGGCAGGATTGGGAAAGATTGGCGCGATTATTCTTGAATTTCGCAAGGATCGGGGCGAACCGGCCCCTTTGCTTCACATGGCCGTAGTCAAGGACAGGGCAGAGTAGTTTCTGCCTCTGGCGCGCACCCTGCCGGTCCGTGCTAGCGTGATCTTGGGGACGCGCCCCCCTCTTCGGCGCGATAGGGAGGAAGGCATGCTACATTCTGGTGAACCGAGCTTTCGGGAATCCGTCGATCTGATGTTCAACCGTGCGGTGCGGCTGATGGATCTCAGCCCCGGGCTGGAGCAGAAGATCCGCGTCTGCAACTCGACCTACACCGTCCGGTTCGGGGTGCGCCTGCGCGGCAAGATCGAAACCTTCACCGGCTACCGCTCGGTCCATTCCGAACATATGGAACCCGTCAAGGGCGGCATCCGCTACGCCCTCTCCGTCAGCCAGGACGAGGTCGAGGCGCTGGCCGCGCTCATGACCTACAAATGCGCGCTCGTCGAAACCCCCTTCGGCGGATCGAAAGGCGGCCTGTGCATCGACCCGCGGCAATGGGACGAACATGAACTGGAACAGATCACCCGCCGCTTCGCCTATGAACTCATCAAGCGCGATCTGATCCATCCGGCGCAGAACGTGCCCGCCCCCGACATGGGCACGGGCGAACGCGAAATGGCCTGGATCGCCGATCAATACGCCCGCATGAACACCACCGACATCAACGCCAAGGCCTGCGTCACCGGCAAGCCGCCCCATGCCGGCGGCATCCAGGGCCGGGTAGAGGCGACGGGGCGGGGCGTGCAATACGCGCTGCGCGAATTCTTCCGCCACCCGGCCGATGTGGCCAAGGCGGGCCTTGCGGGCAAGCTCGACGGCAAGCGCGTGATCGTGCAGGGCCTGGGCAATGTGGGCTATCACGCCGCCAAGTTCCTGTCGGAAGAGGACGGCGTCCGCATCACCGCCATCATCGAACGCGATGGCGCGCTGCTTGCCGATGCGGGGCTCGATGTCGAAGCGGTGCGCCAGCACCTCTCCACCACCGGCGGGCTCAAGGGTTTTGCGGGCGCGCAATATGTCGAAGACGGCGCCGCGGTGCTGGAACAGGCCTGTGACATCCTGATCCCCGCCGCCATAGAAGGCGTGATCCACAAGGGCAACGCCCCCCGGATCCAGGCCCCCCTGATCGTCGAGGCCGCGAATGGCCCCGTCACCTTCGGCGCCGATGAAATCCTGCGCGCCAAGGGCGCCGTCATCATCCCCGACATGTATGCCAATGCAGGCGGCGTGACGGTCAGCTATTTCGAATGGGTCAAGAACCTGTCCCACATCCGCTTTGGCCGCATGCAGCGCCGCGCCGAAGAGGCGCGTCACCACCTGCTGGTGGACGAACTGGAACGGCTGTCCGCCGACAAGGGGCTGGGCTGGACCCTGTCGCCGGGCTTCAAGGAAAGCTACCTGCGCGGGGCAGGGGAGCTGGAGCTTGTCCGCTCCGGCCTCGACGATACGATGCGCACCGCCTATCAGGCCATGCGCGAGGTCTGGCACAGCCGCCCGGATGTCGAAGACCTGCGCATGGCCGCCTATATCGTGTCGATTGGTCGCGTGGCCCAGACCTACCGCTCCAAGGGGCTGTGATCCGGGGGGGCGGTGGGTGAACCCGCGCCGGGGCGGCGCGGAACCACCCACCCTACGCCTCACCCTGTGTCCCCACCTTGTGCCACGGTTTCGCGCTCTGACAAGGCGCTGGCCGCCTGTCCGAAAAGCGACATGATGGTGTCGGCTGCGGCAATGGCTTCGCAGGGCGGGGGTTGCATCCTCCGCCCCGCGGCGCTTTGCTGGGCGCGCTTCGCGAACGGGACAGGTGGGATGCGCTACTCCGGGCTAAAGGTCATCACCGAAGGGCTTTTCGGCAACAAGGGCTGGAAACCCGCATGGCGCGATCCGGCGCCCAAGGCCGAATATGACGCCATCATCATCGGCGGCGGCGGCCATGGCCTGTCCACCGCCTATTACCTCGCCAAGAACCACGGGCTGACCAACATCGCCGTGCTGGAAAAGGGCTATCTCGGCTCTGGCAATATCGGTCGCAACACCACGATCGTGCGCGCCAACTATTTCCTGCAGGGCAATTCGGAATTCTACAGCCATTCGATGAAGCTCTGGGAAGGGCTGGAGATCGACCTCAACTACAACGTGATGCACTCGCAGCGCGGCCTCATCAACCTGTTCCATTCCGACGGCCAGCGCGATGCCTTCGTCCGGCGCGGCAATTCCATGATCAATCAGGGCGATGACGCGATCCTGCTGGACCGCGAAGGCGTGCGCGAGATGCTGCCCTATCTCGATTTCGAACAGACGCGCTTTCCGATCTATGGCGGGCTCTACCACCCGCGCGGCGGTACGGCGCGGCACGATGCCGTGGCCTGGGGCTATGCGCGGGCGGCCGACAAGCGCGGCGTGGACCTGATCCAGAATTGCGAAGTGACGGGGGTCGACATCGAGAATGGCCGCGTCACGGGCGTGCAGACGACGCGCGGCGCGATCAAGGCCCGGAAGGTGGGGATCGTGGTCGCAGGTCGGTCATCCCAGGTCGCCGCCATGGCCGGGATGCGCCTGCCGATTGAATCCCACATCCTGCAGGCCTTCGTCACCGAAGGGCTCAAACCCGTGATCGACCATGTCGTCAGCTTCGGCATGGGGCATTTCTACATCAGCCAGTCCGACAAGGGCGGCCTCGTCTTTGGCGGTGACCTCGATTTCTACGCCTCCTATGCCAGCCGCGGGAACCTGCCCATGGTGGAGCATGTGATGGAGGCGGGCATGACGCTCATGCCCATGATCGGGCGGGCCAAGGTGCTGCGCTCTTGGGGCGGCATCATGGACATGTCGCCCGACGGATCGCCCATCATCGACAAGACCCATGTCGATGGCCTGTTCATCGACTGCGGCTGGAACTACGGCGGCTTCAAGGCCGTGCCCGCCTCGGGCTGGTGCATGGCCCATCTCATGGCGACCGGCGAAAGCCATCCCGTCGCCGCGCGCTTCAAGCTCAACCGCTTCGCCACGGGCCATATCCTCGACGAGGAAGGCACGGGCAGCCAGCATAACCTACACTGATCATGCTTCCATTCCGTCGCCAGCGCCCCGCATCCAACTGCGCCTCCGGCGGGGGTATTTTTGCCAAGATGAAGCCTGCCCCCTTCATCTTGGCCCAAATACCCCGGGGTGAGGCTGAAGGCCGAGGGGCAGCGCCCCTTTGCGCCCGCGACGCCTGCGACCACCGCCTGCAAGGAAAGACCTGCCCATGCGCCTGACCTGTCCGCTGTGTGGCGAACGCGACCGCCGCGAATTCTATTACTACGGGTCGGAGGATTACCTGAACCGCCCCGCGCCGGACGCCGCCCCGCAGGCCTGGGATGACTATCTGCACAACCGCGACAACCCTGCCGGGGTGACGCGCGATCTGTGGTATCACGACATGGGATGTTCAAGCTGGCTGGTCGTCACCCGCAACACGGTGACGCATGATATTCTCGCCGTCGAAGCGGTGGCCGACCGCAAAGGCGGTGCGGCATGAGGCTCGCGGGAAAGGGTCTGATCGACCGCAGCACGCCCGTCACCTTCACCTTCGACGGGCGCAGCTATCAGGGCTATCGCGGCGACACGCTCGCCTCGGCCCTGCTGGCCAACGACGTCCGCCTTGTCGGGCGCAGCTTCAAGTACCACCGCCCGCGCGGCATCCTGACCGCAGGATCCGAAGAACCGAACGCGATGGTGGAAATCCTCGAGGGCAACCAGCAGACGCCCAATGTCCGCGCCACCGTGCAAGAGGTGTTCGACGGCCTGCAGGCGCGCAGCCAGAACCGGTTTCCGTCGCTGAAGTTCGATCTTCTGGGCATCAACAATCTGGCCGCCCCCTTCCTGTCGGCGGGGTTCTATTACAAGACCTTCATGTGGCCGCGCCCGTTCTGGGAAAAGCTCTACGAGCCGCTCATCCGCCGCGCGGCGGGCTTGGGCAGCCTGTCGGGCCGGCATGACGAGGCGCAGTATGAAAAGGCCTGGGCCTTTTGCGACCTCTTGGTGATCGGCTCGGGTCCGGCGGGCCTGATGGCGGCCTGGACGGCGGCACAGGCCGGTGCCGACGTCATCCTTGCCGAGGAAGACGCCCGCATGGGCGGGCGGCTGGTGTCGGACAACCTCCGCGTCGATGGTCAGCCCGGCGCGGACTGGGTGGAGGCCCTGCTCGACGATCTCAAGGCCATGCCCAACGTCCGCCTGATGCCCCGCACCACCGTGACCGGCGCCTATGACGACGGCACCTATGGCGCGCTCGAACGCGTGGGCCTGCACCGCGCCCCCGCCCCGCACCTGCCGCGCGAATGTTTCTGGCGGATCGTGGCCGGGCAGACGGTGCTTGCCGCAGGCGCGCTGGAACGCCCCATCGCCTTCCCCGACAATGACCGCCCGGGCATCATGCTGGCCTCCGCCCTGCGCAGCTACCTGCACCGCTACGGCGTGGTGCCGGGTAACCGCATCACCCTGATCGCCAACAACGATGCCGCCCGCGCCACCGCCCGCGATCTGATGGCGGCGGGCGTCAAGGTGGTGGCGATCCTCGACACCCGGCCCGATGCCACCGCTCTGGAAGATTGCCCGGTCTATCTGAACGCCCAGATCACCGGGACGGCAGGCCACCTTGGCCTGACCGCGATCACCTTCCGACATGCTGGCGGCACGGCCACGCTCGAGACCGACTGCCTTGCCATGTCGGGCGGCTGGAACCCCACTGTCCACCTGACCTGCCACATGAACGGCCGCCCCCTCTGGCGCGAGGATATCGCGGCCTTCATCCCGGCCGAGGGCGCGGTGCCGCGCCTCACCCCGGCCGGGGCCTGCAACGGCACCTTCTCCACCGCAGGCGCCTTCCGCGACGGGCTGGCCGCTGCCCATACAGCGCTGGCCGCGCTGGGCAGACCGGCGCCGGACATGGCGCTCCCCATGGCGGAGGATGCCCCCTATACGATCACCCCCTTCTGGCAGACGCCGGGGGTTGAGGGGCGCCAATGGCTCGATTTCGCCAATGACGTCACGACCAAGGATGTGAAGCTCTCCGCGCAGGAAAACTTCCGTTCGGTCGAACACATGAAGCGCTACACGACCCAAGGCATGGCCCCCGATCAGGGCAAGAATTCCAACGTGGCCGCGCTGGCCGTGCTGGCCGATGCCACCGGGCGGGGCATCCCGCAGACCGGGACCACGACCTTCCGCCCGCCCTTCGTGCCCACCTCCATCGCCGCGATGGGGGCAGGCGGGCGGGGGGCTGGCTTTGCGCCACAGCGTTTCCTCACCTCCGATCAGGCCAGCCGTGACCGCGGCGCGCCGATGATCGAGGCGGGGCTGTGGTACAGGCCAAGCTATTTCCCCAAACCCGGCGAGAAGACCTGGCTCGAGGCCTGCAACCGCGAAGTCACCATGGTGCGCGAAAGCGTGGGCGTCAGCGATGTGTCCACCCTCGGCAAGATCGACATTCAGGGCCGCGACGCTGCCCGCTTCCTCGATCTGGTCTATACCAACACCTTCTCCACCCTGCCCGTGGGCCGGGTGCGCTATGGCCTGATGCTGCGCGAAGATGGCCATGTGCTGGATGACGGCACCACCGCCCGGCTGGCTGAGCATCGCTACCTGATGACGACGACCACCGCCGCGGCGGGCCTTGTGATGCGGCATCTCGACTTCGTGCATCAGGCCTTCTGCGCCGATTGGGATGTGCGCTTCCTCTCTGTCACCGAAGCCTGGGCGCAATTCGCCATCGCCGGGCCGCGCGCGCGCGACCTTCTTGCCACGCTCCTGGGTGCCGCGCCGGACCTGCCCTTCATGGGGGTCACCGATGTCAGCCTCGGGTCCACGCCCGCGCGGCTGTTCCGCATCTCCTTCAGCGGGGAAGAGGGCTATGAACTGGCCGTCCCCACCCGCTATGGCGAGGCGCTGTTCCGCGATCTGGTGGCGCGGGCGGAAACCATGGGGGGCGGCCCCTACGGGATGGAGGCGCTCAACGTCCTGCGGATCGAGAAGGGCTTCATCACCCATGCCGAAATTCACGGGCGCACCACCGCCTTCGACATCGGCATGGAAAAGATGGTGAGCGCCAAGAAAGACTGCATCGGCAAGGCCGCGGCCGCCCGCCCCGGCATGATCGGGCCGGACAGGGAGCAACTCGTCGGCCTGCGCGCCAGTTCCGCGATGACGGCGGGCGCCCATCTCTTCACGCCCGGTGACAAGGTTCATCGCGAAACCGATCAGGGTTACATCACCTCGGTCTGCTGGTCGCCCACACTGTCGGCCCATCTGGCGCTGGCCTTCGTCAAGGATGGCCGCGCACGGCATGGCACGCGGATCCGTGTGGTCGATCACCTGCGCAAGATCGACGTGCTGGCCGAGATCACCGATCCGGTGTTCCACGACAAAGAGGGGGCAAAGCTCCGTGCCTGAACTCATTGCCAAGTCGGCCCTTGCGGGCCACGCCCCCGTGACGCGGCTGCAGACCACACTCGCCGAAGGCAGCGCCGCGCCGATCACATCCGTCGCGCCCTATCCGGGGCGGATGGACCGGGTCAACGCGGCGCTTGCGCCCTTGGGTCTGGCCTTCCCGGCCCCGAACGGCCAGACGCGGCAAGGCGCGGCCCGCCTGATCTGGACCGGGCGCGATCAGGCCTTCCTGATCGGCGCCCCTGCGCCGGACGGGCTGGCCGATCACGCGGCGCTCACCGATCAGACGGATGGCTGGGCCATCCTCACCCTGACCGGACCTGTGGCGGAAGCGACCCTGATGCGCCCTGTGCCGCTCGACCTGCGGCTGGGGGCCTTTCCGCCCCTGCGGACCGTGCGCGCACCGCTCAACCACATGCAGGCGATCCTCACCCGCACCGCGCCCGACGCGTTCGAGATCATGGTCTTCCGCTCCATGGCGCGCACGGCGTGGGGTGAACTGACCGAAGCGCTGGAGGTTCTGGCCGCCCGGGCGCAGACCGCCTGACACCTGCGCCCCGGACCAGCCCCCGGGGTTTCACCCCGGACCCCAGGGTATTTGGGCCAAGATGAAGACCGGCTACTTGATCTTGGGAACGAGTGCCCTCCGTGCCCGGAGGGGCAGCCTCACGCGCGCGGAATGACCCCTGAACCGGCCCCGCAGCGCGGGCGGGAAAAGGCCCCTGCGCCGATGCGCCGCCCGCTTGATCACTGGACAGCCGCCGCCCCGCGCCCGATATAGGGATCATGTCCCTGCCGCCCGGATTCCTCGACGAACTCCGCACCCGTGTCTCGCTCTCGCAGGTCGTGGGGCGCAAGGTCACGTGGGACATGCGCAAGTCCAACATGGCCAAGGGCGACTGGTGGGCCCCTTGCCCCTTCCATCAGGAAAAATCGGCCAGCTTCCATGTCGATGACAGGAAGGGCTTCTATTACTGCTTCGGCTGCCATGCGAAGGGCGACGCGGTCACCTTCATCAAGGAAAACGACAATGTCGGCTTCATGGAGGCGGTGGAAATCCTCGCCCGCGAGGCCGGGATGCAGATGCCCGCGCGCGACCCGAAGGCGGCTGAGAAGGCCGACCGCCGCACCCAGCTGGCGCAGGTGATGGAAGAGGCGGTGAAATGGTTCCGCCTGCAGCTGAAGACCTCGGCCGCCGCCGCCGCCCGCGCCTATCTGGATCGTCGCGGCCTGCCCCCCGCCGCGCAGGACCGCTGGGAGATCGGCTTCGCCCCCGACGCCCGTCAGGGCCTGTTCCAGGCGCTGACGCAAAAGGGCATCGCCCCCGATCTGATCGTCGATGCGGGCCTTTGCGCCCGCCCCGATGACGATGGCACGGGGCGCCGGGGTGGGGCGCCCTATGACCGCTTCCGCGATCGCATCATCTTTCCCATCCGCGATGCGCGCGGCCGCGCCATCAGCCTGGGCGGGCGGGCGATGGATCCCAATGCGCGGGCCAAATACCTCAACGGTCCGGAAACCGACCTCTTCGACAAGGGGCGCAACCTCTACAATCAGGGTCCCGCGCGCGAGGCGGCCGGCAAGGGCCAGCCCCTGATCGTGGCCGAGGGCTACATGGACGTGATCGCCCTGTCCGAGGCGGGCTTTCGCGCCACCGTGGCCCCCCTTGGCACCGCCGTGACCGAGGATCAGCTCCGCCTGCTGTGGCGCATCCATGACGAGCCGATCATCGCGCTGGATGGTGATGCCGCGGGCATCCGCGCGGCGCTGCGGGTGATCGACCTTGCCCTGCCGCTGCTGGAGGCGGGCAAGGGCCTGCGCTTCGCCATCCTGCCCCAGGGGCTTGACCCCGACGATCTGATCCGCGCCCAGGGCGCGCCCGCGATGCAAAAGGTGATCGACGCCGCCCAGCCCATGGTCAACCTGCTCTGGCGGCGCGAGACCGAGGGAAAGGTCTTCGACAGCCCCGAACGCAAGGCCGCGCTCGACAAGACCCTGCGCGCCGCGCTGGGCCGCATCACCGATCCCTCCATCCGCGCCCATTATGGCGAGGATATCAAACGCCTCCGGCTGGACCTGTTTGGCCAGAACGCCCAGCCCTTCCGTCCTTACACACCCCGCCAGCCGGGCGCAGGTCCGGCAGGGGGTCGCAGCATGGCCTTCCAGCCCGTGGCGCCCCTGCCAAGCACGCGCCAGTCGCTGCTGGCCACCGCCGCCACCACCGCCACCGCCGTGGAAGAGGCGCTGCGCGAGGCGGTCATCCTCGCCACGCTGATCGCCCATCCCGCGCTGATCCACCGCTTTGAGACCGCGCTGGAAACGCTGGACTGCACCGGCGACGGCCACGCCCTTCTCCGCGATCTGCTGCTGGCCCATGTCGATGACCCCGATCCCCGCGCCCGGATCGCCGCCGCCGCGCCCGCCCCGCTTGACGCGCTGCTCGCCCATCCCCATGTGCGTAATGCGCCCGCCCTCTTGGACCCCGCCGATCGTGAACGCGCCGAGTTTGCCCTCGCGCAGGATTTCTTCATCCTGCAGGCCGAACGCGGACGGCGGCGCGAGATCGAGGAGGCCGCGCAAGATATCGAAGGCGTCGTCGATGAAGGCCTGACATGGCGCATCGCCAAGGCCAACGAGGCCCGGGCCGAGGCGCATCGCGGCCCGCAGGCCAAGACGGGCGAGGCGGTCATCTCGGCCAACGGCGTTGCGCTTGACAAGGAGGAACTGGAAGAGGCGCGAAAAGTGTTCGACAGCATCCGCTTCGATCGCCCCTCGCGCCGCAACTGACCCGGACTATCCCCAAGGATTGCGAAAGAATCACCGTTCGCACCCTTTCACCCACCGTGATTCGCGTTATTGATTCGAAGCATCCGGAACGATTCGCATCCGCCCCGCGCCCGAGGAGCACCCATGGCACTCAAAGACACTGACGACGCGAAGCCCGAAGAGCAGGAAGCCGATGTCTCGCTCGACATGAGCCAGGCCGCGGTCAAGAAGATGATCGCCGACGCGCGCGAGCGTGGCTACATCACTTATGAACAGCTCAACACCGTGCTTCCGCCGGAACAGGTCTCCTCCGAACAGATCGAAGACGTGATGTCGATGCTGTCGGAAATGGGGATCAACGTCATCGAGGATGACGAGGCTGAGGAAGGCGAGGTTGCGGGCGAATTGGTCGAAACCTCCACCTCGCGCGAAGTCGCGGTGGTTGGCGCCACGACCGAAACGCTCGACCGCACCGATGATCCGGTCCGCATGTATCTGCGCGAGATGGGGTCTGTCGAACTTCTGTCGCGCGAGGGCGAGATCGCCATCGCCAAGCGGATCGAGGCCGGCCGCAACACCATGATCGCCGGGCTTTGCGAAAGCCCGCTGACATTCCAGGCCATCACCATCTGGCGTGACGAACTTCTGAACGAAGACATCCTTCTGCGCGACGTGATCGACCTTGAGGCCACTTTCGGCCGCTCGCTCGATGGCGATGACGAAATGGACGGCCCCGCGCTTGATGAGGTGGACATGGCCGCCGCCGCCCCGCGCCGCAGCAGCGGCGGCGGCAGCGCCGAGCCGGAACTGGATGCCGACGGCAACCCCATCCTGCGCGCCGAGGAAGAGGATGACGATGACGAAGCCAGCGCCATGTCGCTGGCCGCGATGGAAGCCGCGCTGAAACCCAAGGTTCTGGAAACGCTGGAAATCATCGCCCGCGATTACGCCAAGCTGGCCGAAATGCAGGATCGACGCATGTCGGCCACCCTGTCGGAAAAGACCAGCTATTCCGCCGCCGACGAGGCCGCCTATCAGAAGCTTCGGTCCGAAATCGTCACGCTGGTGAACGCGCTGCATCTGCACAACAACCGGATCGAGGCGCTGATCGACCAGCTCTACGGCATCAACCGCAAGATCATGGCGATCAATTCCAGCATGGTGAAGCTGGCCGATGCCGCCCGCATCAACCGCCGCGAATTCATCGACGAATATCAGGGCTACGAGCTTGATCCCACCTGGCTTGACCGCATGGCCGCCAAGGCGGGCCGCGGCTGGCAGGCCCTGATGGAGAAATCGCGCGACAAGGTCGAAGAACTGCGCGCCGAGATGGCGCAGGTCGGCCAGTATATCGGCGTGGACATCTCCGAATTCCGCCGCATCGTGAACCAGGTCCAGAAGGGCGAGAAAGAGGCCCGTCAGGCCAAGAAGGAAATGGTCGAGGCGAACCTCCGCCTCGTCATCTCCATCGCCAAGAAGTACACCAACCGCGGCCTGCAATTCCTCGACCTGATCCAGGAAGGCAACATCGGCCTGATGAAGGCCGTCGACAAGTTCGAATACCGCCGCGGCTACAAGTTCTCGACCTACGCCACCTGGTGGATCCGCCAGGCCATCACCCGCTCCATCGCCGACCAGGCCCGCACGATCCGCATCCCCGTCCACATGATCGAGACGATCAACAAGCTGGTGCGGACGGGCCGCCAGATGCTGCACGAGATCGGCCGCGAACCCACGCCCGAGGAACTGGCCGAAAAGCTGCAGATGCCGCTCGAGAAGGTCCGCAAGGTGATGAAGATCGCCAAGGAACCCATCTCGCTCGAGACCCCCATCGGGGACGAGGAAGACAGCCAGCTTGGCGATTTCATCGAAGACAAGAACGCCATCCTGCCTTTGGACAGCGCCATTCAGGAAAACCTGAAGGAAACCACGACGCGCGTCCTCGCCTCCCTCACCCCGCGCGAGGAACGCGTCCTGCGGATGCGCTTCGGCATCGGGATGAACACCGACCACACGCTGGAAGAGGTGGGCCAGCAGTTCAGCGTGACGCGGGAACGGATCCGGCAGATCGAGGCAAAGGCGCTGCGCAAGCTTAAGCATCCAAGCAGAAGCCGCAAACTGCGCAGCTTCCTCGATCAGTAAGGCTTGATCCACGTCTAGGTGGACGCGCCTCATTGGCAGCGGGACCCCGCGTCCTGCTGCCCCGAAGCGGTCAAGACCGCTCGAAGAGATCAAGGCCGAACGCGATGCCGCCCGCGTCACTCTGGACAAGGCGACCGCCACCTCAACCCGGCGGCGCGTCACGAAACCGGCTTCCGGCCCGCTCCGGGAACCGGTCCAAGCTGATGTGCTGCCGCACATGACGGGCTACATGCACCGCCTGCAAACACTTGCGCCGCAGGACTATTTCCAGCGTCTCGCCCCGCATGACAAACGGACCCCGGGCGTCACCTCATCCATTCCCGCAGCACGCAGGCAGGCCCGTCGTCCCGCAACCGCCGCTCGAAAATGACCCGCCATTCGCCTTCGTCGAAGGCCGGGAAAAAGGCATCCGCATCCGGGATGTCCAGCGCCACCTCTGTCACCAAAAGACGATGGGCCAGCGGCAGCAGCGCGGCATAGATCGCACTGCCCCCGATGCCGTAAAGCCGGGTATGCCCCGCCGCCTGCGCCATGGCGATGGCGGCCTCCGGGCTGGGGGCGGTGGTTTCCCACAGATCGGGGTCGGACGTCACCACGATGTTGAGCCGGTTCTTGAGCGGGCGTAACGGCAGGCTTTCCCACGTCCGCCGCCCCATGATCAGCGCGCCCCCCGTCGTTTCGCGCTGAAACGCGGCCAGGTCTTCGGGCGCGTGCCACGGGATGGTGTTGCCCCGGCCGATGGCCCCGTTGCGGGCGCGGGCGACGATCAGGGTGATCATACTGCCACCGGCGCCTTAATGGCGGGATGCGGGTCATAACCCGTGACCTCGAAATCCTCGTACCGGAAATCGAAAAGCGAGGTCACCTTCCGCGTGATCCGCAGGCGGGGCAGGGGGCGGAGATCGCGGGAAAGCTGCGTTTGCACCTGTTCCATATGGTTGGAATAGATATGCGCATCGCCGATGGAATGGACGAAATCCCCCGGCTCATACCCCGTGACATGGGCCAGCATCACAAGGAGCAGCGCATAGGAGGCGATGTTGAACGGCACGCCGAGGAACATGTCCGCGCTGCGCTGGTAAAGCTGCAGATGCAGCTTGCCGCCCAGGATACGCACCTGCCACATCGTATGGCAGGGTGGCAGCGCCATTTGCGGCACGTCGGGCGGGTTCCAGGCCGAGACGATCAGACGGCGCGAATCCGGGCTGCGGCGGATCATGTCGATCAGCGTCTCGATCTGGTCCACCCCCCCGAAATCGCGCCATTGCCGGCCATAGACCGGGCCGAGATCGCCGCTCTCATCCGCCCATTCATCCCAGATCGTCACCCCGTTGTCGTTGAGGTAACGGATATTGGTGTCACCCTTCAGGAACCACAGCAGTTCATGGATGATCGACTTGATGTGCAGCTTCTTGGTGGTCACAAGGGGGAAGCCGTCCGCAAGGCTGTAGCGCGATTGCAGCCCGAAATGGCTGATCGTGCCGGTTCCCGTCCGGTCCGAGGAGGGGATGCCGTGGGCAAGGACGGTGCGAAGCGCGTCGTGATATTGCTGCATGGGCCTGATCGTGGTTCATGAGTCGCACAGCACTATATCTTGCGGTGGCGCCCGGGGCGACGGGCTGTGTACTGTGGCAGAAAGAAAAGGAGGATGCGATGGGCATCAGGTATCTGCATACGATGGTCAGGGTTCTGGATCTGGAAAAATCGATCGCCTTCTACAGGCTTCTGGGTCTGGAAGAGACGCGGCGCTATGACAATGAAGGGGGCCGCTTCACGCTGGTCTTCATGGCGCCTCCGCGCCAGCCCGAATGTCCCGTGGAACTGACCTATAACTGGGATGGCGATGACGGTCTGCCCTCCGACAGCCGCCATTTCGGGCATCTCGCCTATGAGGTGGACGACATCCATGCCACCTGCGCCCATCTGCAGGCCAATGGCGTGGTGATCAACCGCCCGCCGCGGGACGGGCGGATGGCCTTTGTGCGCAGCCCCGACAACATCTCGATCGAACTGCTCCAGAAGGGCGGCGCGCTGGAACCGGTGGAGCCGTGGAAGAGCATGGCCAGCACCGGCCATTGGTGACGCCGAGCGCTGGCGGCTGACGCGGGGCGGGGGGACAGCCGTCCCCCCGCACCCCCCTCCGCGCCCGGTCTTGCGGCCTGTGGCCGGGGATGGGAATCCGGGCATGGGTATTTGGGCCAAGGTGAAACGGCAGGTCAGAAGGACCAGCGCGTGAAGGTATCGGGGCCGAGGGTCGCGGATTCGATCCGTCTGGGCCGCGGGGCATCGGCAAGGGCCTCAAGGCCGAGCGGACCGAGAACGGGGGTCCCGTCGCCCCCCATCAGGCAGCCCGCCTGAAACAGGGCAAGCTCATCCACCAGCCGCGCGCGGATCAGGGCGGCGGCGAATTGGCCGCCCGCTTCGATCAGGATGCGGGTCAGCCCTTCTGCGGCGAGGAGGCGGAAGGTCTCTGTCAGGTTCAGGTGGCGGCCATCAGCGGGCGCTTCGATCAGCCGCGCGCCGGTGGCGGCCCAGCCAGTGCGGGCGGGGTGCGGGGCCGCAGGGCCGTGGATGACCCAGACGGGCCAATCGCGCGCGCTGCGGCCGAGGCGGCTGTGGGCCGGGGTTTTCAGGCCGCTGTCGGCCAGCAGGCGCAGCGGCTGATGCGTGGCGCCGATGTCGCGCGCCGTCAGTTCCGGGTCATCGGCCAGCGCGGTGGCAGAAGACGTCAGCACCGCGTCATGCGTCATCCGCATCAAATGCACCCGTCGGCGGGCCTCTGGCCCGGTGATCCAGCGGCTTTCGCCCGTGGCGGTGGCGATGCGGCCATCCAGCGTCGCGGCGAGTTTCAGCGTCACGAAGGGCAGGCCTTGCGTGATGCGCTTGAGGAACCCCGCCTGAAGCTGCCGCGCCCGGGTTTCCAGCACGCCTTCGGTGACGGGAATGCCCGCCGCGCGCAAAAGGGCATGACCACGGCCCGAGACGCGGGGATCCGGGTCGGTCTGTGCGGTCACCACCCGCGCCACGCCCGCCGTGATCAGCGCTTCGGCGCAGGGTGTGGTGCGGCCATGATGGGCGCAGGGTTCCAGCGACACATAGGCCGTGGCGCCCCGGGCAGCCGCGCCCGCCTGTGCCAGCGCCATGCGTTCGGCATGGGGGCGGCCGCCCGGCTGGGTCCAGCCACGGCCGACCACACGGCCCCCGGCCACGATCACGCAGCCCACGGCCGGGTTCGGCCATGTGCGGCCCAGCCCCCGCCCCGCCAGCGCGAGGGCGTGGGACATATGGACCTCATCCTCGGTCACATGCGGCCTGTCACTCTTCCGGCCCGCTGCCGGGGCGCAGTTCGCTCACGAACTTGTCGAAATCGTCTGCCGCCTGGAAGTTCTTGTAAACGCTGGCGAAGCGCACATAGGCCACGGTGTCGATCCGGGCGAGGCTTTCCATCACGATCTCGCCGATCACCTTGGACGAGATGTCGGTCTCGCCGAGGGATTCCAGCCTGCGGACGATGCCGGAAATCATCTGGTCGATGCGCTCGGGGTCGATGGGGCGCTTCTGCATCGCGATGCGGATGGAGCGTTCGAGTTTCGAGCGGTCGAAATCCTCGCGCTTGCCGCTCGATTTGATCACCACAAGGTCGCGCAGCTGCACGCGTTCATAGGTGGTGAAGCGCCCCCCGCAGGCCGGGCAGAAACGCCGGCGGCGGATGGAGACATGATCTTCGGCGGGACGGCTGTCCTTCACCTGGGTGTCGATATTGCCGCAGAATGGGCAGCGCATGGCCCCCTCCTTGCTTGTTGTTGGTTACGCCTGCCTCATGCCGGGGTGTTTCCCCCGGTTCGGCCCAAACTATAGGGGCGGGGGCGAGGTTTCGGCTAGGGGGGATTTTGCGGCCCCATATGCAGGGGGCGCGATGTGTGGCGGGCGGGACTCAGGGGTGGCGGATGGTCTCAGCCCGCCGGGGCGCCCCCCACGGTGCCGCGCGCCAAGATGGTCTGCCAAACGTGGCGCCAATCTCCGCCGCACGGGCTGTCGCGGAAATTCATCCTTCCGCTGGCATCGGCCGTTCTCGCCGCATGGCCAGACCGTTGCGGTTGCTGCCAAGGCGATGGCCGAGGGGGACCTGCGCGCCTTCATCCTGTCGGGTGGGGCGGCGCACACCCCGCGCCCGGGATGCTTGGGTCTTGACCTTAATCTTCCCTTTCCCCCACCCCCGCCCGCACTACCTGTGGTCCGAACAGGAGCGCCCAGACATGCAGATCGCTACCCTCTATCTCTCCACCGCCGCCGTTTTCCTGATCCTCGACGCGATCATGCTGACCCTCGTGATGAAGCCGCTCTTCAGCCGCCACATCGGCCCCCTGATGCTGGAAAACATCCGCATCGTCCCGGCCGCGCTGTTCTACCTCGCCTATGTGGCGGGGCTGGTCTACCTCGTCTCGCTCCCCGCGCTGAAGACGGGGGCGCCGGTGTTGATCCCCGCGGCGATCATCGGGGCCATGGCCTATGGCACCTATGAATTCACCTCCTACGCCATCATGCGCGACTGGCACTGGCAGATGGTGCTGACCGATACGCTCTGGGGCACGGCTCTCACGGCGCTGTCGGCTTGGGCCGGTGTCGCCATCACGCGCGCCACCGCAGGTTAACACTTGGCGAACAGGCCGTGCGTCTGCACACTTTGCTGCACTGCGCGGCTGCACCCGCGGCTGCAACCTTCACGGAACAGGCGAAAACATGATCCTTTACGGTATTCCCACCTGCGACACCTGCAAGAAGGCGCTCAAGGCGCTGCAGGCAGCAGGCCATGACGTGACTTTCCGCGACATCCGGGCCACGCCCCTGACTGCGCAGGAAATAGATGAAATCGTTACCGAATTCGGGGATCGGGTGATCAACAGATCCTCCACCACCTACCGCTCCTTCACCGATTTCCTCAAGGCCTCCGACCCCGAGGCCCAGATCGCCGCCCAGCCCACCGTGATGAAGCGCCCGGTGATCCGCAACGGGGCCGACTGGCATCTCGGCTGGGATGAAACGGTGCAGGCCAAACTGCTGTAATGCACGTGTCCATGCACAAGGCCCGCGCTTGGCGGGCCTTGTGAAACGCTTGCGATATCAGGGGCTTGATCGGGTTACAGCAGCCGCAGGTCGCTGGCAGAGGCGCGCCCGTCGCGGCCCGATTGCAGTTCATAGCCGATCTTCTGGTTGTCGTTCAGACCCTTCAACCCCGCCCGCTCGACCGCCGAGATATGCACGAACACATCCTTGCCACCGTCATCCGGCGCAATGAACCCATAGCCCTTCGTCGTGTTGAACCACTTCACGGTGCCTGTCGGCATTCCGCATTCTCCTTTCACTACCTCCCCGCGGCGTCATTGCCGTCAGGCCGTGCAGCCAGGTCTTCCTAGGTCCGGCTGCCTGTTCTGCGCAGGAGGCGGTCGAAAGTCTGTCGTCACTGCGGAAAATGATGCCAAACCCCAATTTAAAATCAAGCCCGAATCCCGGCGCGCGACTCGGGCGGCAAGTCAATGAAACAAGGGCGAAATTGCCTCTCACGCCCGGGGGTGGCCGCAGGGCGAATCACCGCTGCAAGGGGAAATCTTCCCCCTTGCAGCGCGGGCCGCGCGCCGTTCAGCGCAGATCGGGCGGCAGGGCGTCGGCCGCCAGTTCCGCCACGATGGCCTCCAGCGGCATCGTCTCGGTCCGTGTCTCGCCCAGACGGCGGACGGAAACCGTGCGCTCCTCCACCTCCTTCATCCCGATGGCAAGGATGACGGGCACCTTGCCCACGGAATGTTCGCGCACCTTGTAGTTGATCTTCTCGTTGCGCATGTCCGCCTCGGCCCGCACCCCGGCAAGGGTCAGCGCCGTCACCACTTCCTCCACGAAAGGATCTGCATCCGACACGATGGAGGCCACCACCACCTGCCGCGGCGCCAGCCAGAAGGGCAGTTTCCCGGCATGGTTCTCGATCAGGATGCCGATGAACCGCTCGAACGATCCAAGGCAGGCGCGGTGCAGCATGAAGGGGCGGTGCTTCGCGCCATCCTCGCCGATGTAGCTGGCATCCAGACGCTCGGGCAGGTTGGGGTCAAGCTGCAGCGTCCCGCACTGCCAATCCCGCCCGATGGCATCGGTCAGCACAAACTCCAGCTTCGGCGCATAGAACGCGCCTTCGCCCGGGAACAGTTCATAGGAATAGCCCGCCGCCGTCACCGCATTGGCCAGCGCGGCTTCCATCTTGTCCCAGATCTCATCCGATCCCACCCGCTTTTCCGGCCGCGTGGACAGCTTGATCCGCCACTTGTCAAAGCCCAGATCGGCATAGACCCGGGCAAGGAAGTCGATGAATTTCTTCGACTCCGCCTCCACCTGATCCAGACGGCAGAAGATATGCGCGTCATCCTGCGTGAAGCCGCGCACCCGCATGATCCCGTGTAGCGCGCCCGACGGTTCATAGCGCGCGCAGGATCCGAATTCCGCCATGCGGATCGGCAGATCGCGATAGGATTTCAGGCCCACGTTGAAGATCTGCACATGGCAGGGGCAGTTCATGGGTTTCAGCGCGTTGACGACCTTCTCCCGCGCGCCATCCTCGTCCACCTCCACGATGAACATGTTCTCGCGGTAGTTCTCCCAATGACCCGAGGCTTCCCACAGCTTGCGGTTCACCACCTGCGGCGTGTTCACCTCGACATAGCCATCCCGCCGCTGCTGGCGGCGCATGTAATCCTGCAGCGTGGTGTAGATGGTCCAGCCATTGGGGTGCCAGAAGATCTGGCCCGGAGCCTCTTCCTGCATGTGGAAAAGGTTCATCTCGCGGCCCAGCTTGCGGTGGTCGCGCTTGGCGGCCTCTTCCAGCATGGTCATATGGGCCTTCAGATCGTCGCGGTTCTTGAAGGCCACGCCATAGATGCGCTGCAGCATCGGGCGGCTGGCATCGCCCAGCCAATAGGCCCCCGCCACATGCGTCAGCTTGAACGCATCTGCCGGAACCTGCCCGGTATGCTGGAAATGCGGGCCACGGCAGAGGTCCTGCCAATCGCCATGCCAGTACATCCGCAGGTCCTGATCCTCGGGGATCTTGTGGACCAGTTCCACCTTATAGGGCTCGCCCCGTTCCTCGTAATAGGCCAGCGCATCGGCGCGGCTCCAGATTTCGGTGCGCACGGGATCGCGGGCGTTGATGATCTGTTTCATCTTGGCCTCGATCTGGCCAAGGTCATCGGGCGTGAAGGGCTCTGCCCGGTCAAAGTCATAGAACCAGCCATGATCGCGGACCGGGCCGATGGTGACCTTCACATCGGGCCAGATCTCCTGCACCGCGCGGGCCATGATATGGGCCAGATCATGCCGGATCAGTTCCAGCGCCGGCCCGTCATCCTTCATCGTGTTGATCGACAGGCGGGCATCCTGATGGATCGGCCATTGCAGATCCCAATGCTGGCCATCGACCTGCGCGGAAATCGCGGCCTTTGCCAGCGATGGCGCGATGGATGCGGCCACCTGCGCGGGCGTCACGCCGGCGTCGAACTGGCGGATATTGCCATCGGGGAATGTCAGGGAAATCTGGGCCATATGCGGCTCCCTCGTCGGTTTGGCGCCCACGGAACGCCCGGTTGCGGGTTATGTCGCGCCTTCCTGCGCGGGGCGGGCGGCTTTGTCAACCATGGCACAGGGTTGGCCTCACGCGCTGTTGCGCGGGCCGGGCAGGGGGCGGGCTTCTGGCACGGACCTGTCGCTGATAAGAAAGGGGCCGACGCAGGAGGATCTCGATGACCGAATTCTTGACCACCCCGCAGGGCCGCCGCATCGCCCATCACCGCCGGGCGGGGGCGGCAGGGCCGGGCGTGGTGTTTCTGGGCGGCTTCATGTCCGACATGACCGGAACCAAGGCGCAATACCTGCAAGACTGGGCCGAACGCATGGATCGCCCCTTCCTGCGGTTCGACTATTCCGGCCACGGACAATCCTCCGGCCGGTTCGAAGAGGGGTGCATCGGCGACTGGGCCGAAGATGCGATGGCCGCGATCACCCACCTGACGACCGGGCCGCAGGTTCTGGTCGGCTCCTCCATGGGGGGCTGGATCGCGCTTCTGGTGGCGCGGGCGATGCCTGAACGGGTGCGCGGCATGGTGGGTATCGCCCCTGCCCCGGATTTTGCCGAAGACAGCATGTGGCAAGGCTTCACTGCGGATCAGCGCGCCGCGTTGCTGCGCGACGGGCAGATCACCATCCCGTCCGACTATTCCCCGCAGGGCTATCCGATCACACGCCGCCTGATCGAGGATGGCCGCCGCCACCTTGTCCTGCGCGCGCCGCTCTTGCTGCCGTTTCCGCTGCGCATCCTGCAAGGCACGGCCGATACCGACGTGCCGCCCGCCGTCGCCCTGCGCCTGATGGATCACGCCGATAGCCCGGACCTGCATCTCACGCTGGTCAAGGGGGCCGATCACCGCTTTTCAACGCCCCAATGCCTTGCCATGATCGCGGCGGCGGTGGAACAGGTCAGCGGTGCGGCGTGATGCGGTCCTTCGGAAAGTGGCTCGGGCGGGGATTGCTGGCACTTCTGCTCGGGCTCGGCCTAATGTGGGCCCTTGCGCCGCGCACGGGCGTCGATCGCACGATCGCCTTTTCCGAAGCCGACATACCCGCCGATGTCGAAGGCTGGATCACCACCCGGGAACAACAGTTTTCCGACATCCGCCCCGGTAATGGCAAACGCATCCTCTGGGCGGGCGCGGCCGGGGAAAAGACGCCCCTCGCCATCGTCTACGTCCACGGCTTTTCCGCCAGCCCCGCCGAAATCCGCCCTGTGCCCGAGGAAGTTGCGCGCGCCCTCGGGGCCAATCTCTTCTTCACCCGCCTTGCCGGGCATGGGCGCGATGGCGCGGCCATGGGGATGGCCAGCGCCGAAGATTGGCTGTTCGACATGGCCGAGGCGATGGCCATCGGCCGCCGTCTGGGCGACCGGGTGATCGTGATCGGTACCTCCACCGGCGCCACGCTGGCGGCCCTCGCCGCGACCGATCCGCAATTGAACGGGGGGCTCGCCGGGACGGTGCTGATCTCGCCCAATTTCGGCATCCACGCCCCGGCGCAATGGGTGCTGGATGCGCCCTTCGTCGAACACTGGGCCACCGCCGTGGTGGGCGAGAGCCGCGCCTTCACCCCGATCAACGCCGAACAGGCCCGGCACTGGACGACCGAATATCCCACCGCCGCGCTTTACCCCATGGCTCGCCTCGTCCGCGCCGCACGCGCGACCGACTGGTCGCAGGCCAAGACGCCCGCGCTGTTCCTCTACGCCCCTGAGGATCGGGTAATCGACCCCGCCCGCATCCCGCCCGTCATCGCCGCATGGGGCGGCCCCGCCCGCGCCGAGACGCGCGCGATGCAGGGCGATGACGATCCCTTCGCCCATGTCATCGCAGGCGACATCCTCAGCCCCGGCCAGACAGAGCCGGTCATCGCACTTATCACCGATTGGGCGCGCGGCCTGTGACCGAACCCATCCTCTTCCTGCCGGGCCTTCTGTGCGATGCGCGCATGTTCCTGCCGCAGATCGTGCATCTGGGCGCGCGCCACCCCCTGCACATCGCTCTGCCCACGCAGGGCGAGACGGTGGAACAGATGTCCGATGCGATCCTCGCCGCCGCGCCGCCCAAGTTCATCCTGATCGGGCATGGCCTTGGCGGCGATGTGGCGCTGGATATCCTGCGCCGCGATCTTGGGCAGGACCGGGGCCGCGCCAGCCGCGCCGTGCTGATCAGCACCGACCCCCTCGCCGAACCCCCGGCCACCGCCGCCGCGCGTGAGGCGCGCATCGTGGCCGCCAAGGCAGGCCGCCTGAAGGCCGTCGTCGCGCAGGAATATCCCGAAGACACGCTCGCCCCCAGCGAATGGCGGGACGACATCATGGCGCTGCTGCGCGACATGGCGCTGACCTTGGGCGAAGGGGTCTTCCTGCGCCAGTCCCGCGCCCTGCAGCGCCGCCCCGATCAGCAAAAGACGCTCCGCCGCGCCAATCTGCCCATCCTCGTCATCGCCGGGGCCGAAGATCGCCTCGTCCCCCCGCGGCGGCAGGATTTCGCCGCCCAGATGGCCCCCTTCGCCAAGCTTTCGGTGATCCAAGGGGCAGGCCACCTGCCCACGCTGGAACAGCCCGAAGCCGTGACCGCCGCGATCGAGACGTTCCTTGCCGGCCCGATGATGCTGCGCGTTACTGCGAAGAAGCCAAGCTGACCTTGGGCTTGCGCGCCTTGGCGCCATCCGCGTTGGCGTCGATGAAGCTCAGCACCAGGGGGCGGATGTTCAACCGCCAGCTCTTGCCCGCGAAGATCCCGTAATGGCCCGCGCCCGGCTCCAGATGCTGGCCCTTCTTGGCATCGGGCAGCCCGGTCAGCAGCGACAACGCCGCCACGCATTGCCCCGGCGCGCTGATATCGTCATTCGCGCCTTCCACCGTCATCACCGCCACCTGCGTGATCGCCCCGATATCCACAGCCTTGCCCGCAACGGTGAATTCGTTCTTCGCGATCTCGCGGTTCTTGAAGATGCGCTCGACGGTGGACAGGTAGAACTCTGCCGTCATGTCCATCACGGCGAGGTATTCGTCATAGAAGCGGTTATGCGCATCGTGATCCGATGCCTCGCCCCGCGCTACGCGCATGATCTGTTCGGCAAAGGCCTTGGAATGGCGCTCGGCGTTCATCGACATGAAGCTTTGCAGCTGCATCAGCCCGGGATAGACCAGCCGCCCCGCACCCTTGTACTTGAACCCCACGCGCTGGATCACCGTCTGCTCCAACTGCCCCATGGTCACGCGGCGCCCGAAATCCGTCACCTCGGTCGCGGCGGCATCCGGGTCAATCGGCCCGCCGATCAGCGTCAGGCTGCGCGGCTGCGCCGCCGGTTCCTCGGCCGCCAGATAGGCCGTCGCCGCCAGCGTTAGCGGCGCGGGTTGGCAGATGGCGATCACGTTCACCTCGGGCCCCAGCGCCCGCATGAAATCCACAAGGTAAAGGGTATAATCCTCGATATCGAACTTGCCCGCCGACACGGGGATGTCGCGCGCATTGTGCCAGTCGGTGACATAGACATCCGCATCCGGAAGCAGCGATGCCACCGTGGACCGCAGCAGCGTGGCATAATGGCCCGACATGGGCGCCACCAGCATGATCTTGCGCGCCATCGGCGCCCGGCGGCGCACGAAGAACTGCACCAGATTGCCGAAGGGCTTTTCGACCACCGTCTTCACATCGACCAGATGATCCGTCCCATCCGGCCCGACGATCGACCGGATGCCCCAGTCGGGCTTGGCCACCATCCGCCCGAAGGACCGCTCCGTCACCTCGCCCCAGGCGGCCATAAGGGGCAGCACCGGGTTCATCGACAGGGCGAAGGCGGGATAGGAGGCCATCGCCCGTGCGGTCGCGCCCAACCACTCGTTGGTGTTGCGCGCCGTTTCCATCATATCGTAGGTGAACATGTACCGCACGTGCGTCTCCTTGCCCGGAAGGGGCCTGCTCCCGATTTCGCAGCTTTCCCCCTCGGGTCGGCAAGGCTATGCTGCACAGCGGCGAGGATAGGGGGGAATTAGGCGTATGACAACGGAAGACAACGGCACGGGCGAACGTCTCGTTAGGCTGAACGAGAACCTCGCCAAGGTCGAAGCGCTTTCCCAGCGTCTCGTCGCCGCCATGGCCAAGCGCAGGCAGGTGGACAACGCGCTGCACGGCCCCTCGTCAGAGGTCTATGTCAAAGCCGCCGCCGCCTATCTGGCCGAGATGATGCAGAACCCGGCCAAGATCCTCGAACACCAGATCAACTACTGGGGCAAAAGCCTCAAGCATTACGTCGAGGCGCAGCAGGTGCTGGCCAAGGGCGAATTGAAGGCCCCGCCAGACCCCACCCCCGCCGACCGCCGCTTCGCCAATCCGCTGTGGCAGACCCACCCCTTCTTCAACTACCTCAAACAGCAATACCTGATGAACGCCGCCGCCATCACCGAAGCGGTGGGCGACATGGACAGTCTCGACCCCGCCGACCGGCGCAGGGTGGAATATTTCACCCGCCAGATCGTCGATATGTTCTCGCCCACCAATTTCCTCGGCACGAACCCCGATGCGCTGGAAAAGGCGGTGGAAACCGATGGCGAAAGCCTTGTGAAGGGGCTTGAAAACCTCGTCCACGACATCGAGGCGAATTCCGGCGATCTGGTGGTGACACTGGCCGACAAAGAGGCGTTTCAGGTGGGCCAGAACCTCGCCACCACGCCCGGCGCGGTGGTCTACCGCAACCGCATGTTCGAACTGATCCAATACACGCCCAGCACGGCCAAGGTTTATCAGACGCCGCTGCTGTTCTTTCCGCCCTGGATCAACAAGTTCTACATCCTCGATCTGAAACCCGCCAACAGCCTGATAAAATGGATGGTGGATCAGGGCTTTACCGTCTTTGTCGTGTCCTGGGTCAACCCCGATGCCACCTATCGCGACGTGGGGCTGGATGACTATATCCGCGACGGATACCTCCGCGCGATGGCCGAGACGCGCCGCATCACCGGCGAGGCGCAGGTCAATTGCGTGGGCTACTGCATCGGCGGCACCACCCTGTCGCTCTCTGTGGCGCATCTGCAAAAGGCGGGCGACGCATCCGTAAAATCCGCCACGCTTTTCACCACGCTCACCGATTTTTCCGACCCCGGCGAGGTGGGGGTCTTTCTCAACGACGACTTCGTCGACGGGATCGAACGGCAGTCGGGGCAGGACGGGATCCTGTCGCGCTTTTTCATGTCGCGCACCTTCAGCTTCCTGCGATCGAACGACCTGATCTATCAGCCCGCCATCAAAAGCTACATGATGGGCGAGGCGCCGCCCGCCTTTGATCTGCTCTACTGGAATGGCGATGGCACCAACCTGCCCGCCAAGATGGCCGTCGAATATCTGCGCGGCCTGTGCCAGAGCGACCGCTTCGCCACCACGGGCTTTCCCGTCTTTGGCCGCCCGGTCCACCTGTCGGATGTCAAGGTGCCGCTCTGCGCCGTCGCCTGCGAGACCGACCACATCGCCCACTGGCGCGGCAGCTTTAACGGGGTGAAGCAGATGGGGTCAAAGGACAAGACCTTCATCCTCGCCGAAAGCGGCCATATCGCGGGGATCATCAACCCGCCCTCCAAGGACAAGTACGGCCACTACACCAGCGACGCGCCCCTTGCAGGCGCGCCCGAAGACTGGAAAGCCGGGGCCAGCTTCACCAAGGGCAGCTGGTGGCCGGTCTGGGCAGACTGGCTGGCGCAGCGATCCGGCAAGAAGATCAAGGCGCGGGTTCCGGGCGATTCGGGCGCGGAAATCCTTGCCCCAGCCCCCGGCACCTACGTGCTGTCCACGCCAAGCGCTTGATCTGCGGCGCAATTCCCGGTTGCGCCAAAACTTGCCCACGCGTCATGCTGCACCGCAGAAAAATACTTGAAATGCTGCGCTGCAGCATGTATATCTGCTGCATCACGAAAGCGGGTTTCGGCCCGGAGCGCTAGGAGCGATGGAAATGACCAAGACCCCCGATTTCACCAAAGTCATGCAGGACATGATGGCTTCTTTCCCCGTCGACTCGTCGGCCATGCAGAACGCCTTCAAGACCCAGGCCGCGATGACGGAAAAGCTGTCGAAAGTGGCTCTGGAAGCCGCTGAGAAATCGACCGAGATCACCGCAAAATGGACCAAAGACACCCTCGCCAAGCTGGGCGATGTGTCCAAGGCCAAGACCGAGCCGACCGAATACACCAAATCCGTGACGGATTTCGCCTCGGCCTATGCCGAAATGGCCGCTGAGAACATGGCCGCCTTTGCTGAAGTGGCGAAGAAGGTCCAGATGGAAACGGTCGAACTGATGCTGGCCGCTGGCAAGGACTTCTCGGAAGACGCGACCGCAGCCGTCAAGAAGGCCACCACCGAGGTGACCACGGCCGCGAAAAAGGCCGCTGCTGCGGCTGCGAAGTAATCCGCAAGGTTCGCGCGCCGTTCTACCTCCTCCCTGTCGGATCGGCGCCATCGGGCGGGCCCTGTGCCCGCCCTTTCTTTTTGAAAATTCATGGCCTAAGCTTCTCTGCACTGCGGCCACTGCGGCTGCAAACGCAAGGGGAGGGGGCCCATGGCCGACAGTGACAAGCCGCTCTTGATCAAGCGCTACGCGAGCCGCCGACTCTATAACACCGAGACGTCGGATTACGTCACGCTGGAAGACATCGCAGGCTTCATCCGTGCCGGGCGCGAGGTGCAGATCGTCGATCTGAAATCTGGCGACGACCTGACCCGCCAATATCTCTTGCAGATTGTGGCCGAACACGAATCCAAGGGCGAGAATGTCCTTCCCATTAACGTGCTGACGGATCTGGTCCGCTCCTACACGACCGAGATGCAATCCGTCGTGCCGCAGTTCCTCGCCGCCTCGTTCGAGATGCTGCGCGACGGGCAATCCAAGATGCTGGAAAACCTCTCCGCCATCCCCAATCCCATGGCCGCGATGCCGGGGTTCGAGGCGATGCGCAAGCAGCAGGAAGCCTTCCTTCAGGCCTTCATGGGCGGCATCCCCGGCTGGGGCGCCTCCGGCCCCGGAAAGGACAGCGCCGACGGCCAATCCGCCTCAAAGGACGATGAACTCGCCCAGATCAAGTCGCAACTGGCCGAGCTTCAGAAGAAGCTGTCGCGCCTCTGACACGGGCAGGGGGCGCGACCTATGACCGAAGTCCAGGGTCGCGTCACGCTCTGGGGGATCGAGGTCTTTCTCGCCGCAGCCGAGGAAGGCGCGATCAGCGCCGCCGCCCGGCGCCTCGGCGTCAGCCCCTCCGCCATCAGCCAGCAACTGTCGTCGCTGGAAACCGCGCTTGGCACCACGCTTCTGGATCGCAGTGCCCGCCCCATGACCATGACACCCGCAGGAACCATGTTCCTGCGCCACGCGCAGGTCATCCTGAACGCCGAGGCCGAGGCGCGGGCGGAACTGGCGTTGTCCGATCTCTCCGGTCTCACCACGCTGCGGCTGGGCATGATCGAGGATCTGGATGCCGAAGTGACGCCCCGCTTGCTGGTGGAACTGGCCGAGGAACTGAAAGGCTGCCGCTTCCTCTTGGAAACCGGGGCAAGCCATCACCTGCTGGAGCGTCTTTCCACCCGCGCGCTGGATATCGTGGTGGCGGCCGACGCCACGCAGGATCTGTCCGAAGGCTGGCGCGAGGTGCATCCCCTGCTGGCCGAACCCTTTCTCGCCATCGCGCCGAAGGGCGCAGGCGAACTGGCCGGCCTGCCGCTGATCCACTACACCAGCCGCCACCTGATGGGGCGCCAGATTGCCGCGCATCTGGCGCGGCAGAACATCCGCATCGGCACGCGCTTCGAACTCGACAGTTATGCCCCGATCCTCGCCATGGTCGCAGGCGGGGCAGGGTGGACGATCCTCACCCCGCTGGCCCTGCACCAAGCCGCGCGCTTTCGGGATGCCGTGGACTTGCGCCCGCTTCCCTTCGAACCGCTGGGACGCACGCTGTCGCTGCATGCGCGGGCCGGGGTGCTGCGCGACATGCCGGCCGAGGTGGCGGCCCGCCTCCGCCTGCTTCTGCAGGCGCAGGTGGTCACCCCTGCCCAACAGGCATGGCCCTGGTTGGGCGACACGCTCAAGGTCCTTTAGCGCCCCCAATTTTTTCCACTGGAAAAAATTGCCCCGCCCGAAAATCCTTCGCAGAAGGATTTTCCGATCTTTCTGCGAAAGATCGCACCGAAGAATTTTCGTCGAAAATTCTTCGCCTCAGCCCTTCACCTCTTGCGCGGCGTCAAGGATCGCACTGGCGATGTAATCCAGTTCCGGCTCGGTCAACCGTGCGGGCAGGCGCACGTCGCAGGCGCGCATCAGCATGGCCCGCGTCTGCGGCAGTTCCGGCGGCTCGCCAAGGAACTGCCAGTTCCAGAACGCCCGGGCATTGCCCTCCGACAGGCCGAACACCTGGACCGAAATGCCGCGCCGCTTCGCAGCCTTCTGGAAGGCCCGCGCCTCGTCATCCGTCCAGTCGCCCGTCAGGTTGAACTGGATCGAATCCGGCGCCCGCTGTTCCTGCGGCAGGGCCGGGGGCACCTGCATCCATGCGCTGGTGTTCAGCCGCGCCGCCACCCAATCGTGATTGGCCCGCCCCTGCGTCACGCGGCGGGCCACTTCGGGCAGTTGCGGCCGGATCACCGCGGCCGACAGGTTCTGCATGCGCAGATTGTACAGCGGCAGCTTGTTCTGCCAATGCGCGCAGCTGTTCGACAGGCCCGGATGCTTTTTCCAGTTTTCCTCATAGGCGCCCGACATGATGATCGCCCGCGCTGCCAGTTCGGGATCGTCGGTCACAAGGATCCCGCCTTCGCCCGCGTTCACCAGCTTGTAGGACTGGAAACTGAAGCAGCCGACCTTGCCGATCGTGCCGATGTTGCGCCCGTTCCAAGTGGTCCCCAGCGAATGGGCCGCATCCTCGATCACCGGGATGCCGCGCGCTTCGCACAGGGCCATGATCGCATCCATGTCAGAGGTGTGACCGCGCATGTGGCTGATCATCACCGCCTGCGCATCATCCAGCTTCGCCTCGAAATCCGCCATGTCCACGCGGTAATTCGCGCCGACCTCCACCAATACCGGCACGCAGTCGGCATGAACCACCGATGACGGCACGGCGGCAAAGGTGAAGGCCGGGATCAGAACCTTCGCCCCGCGCGGCATATCCAGCGCCTTCAGCGACAGGAACAGCGCCGCCGAACAGGACGAAACCGCCAGCGCGTAGCGTGCCCCCAGTAGGGCGGCGAACTCCGCTTCCAGCAGCGCGACAGGGGCATTTTCGGGCGCGGTGTAGCGGAACAGATCGCCACTGCGCAGCAGTCGGTCAATCTCGATCCGGGCCGCCTCGGGGATCGCTTCCGCATCATAGACATTGGGGGCGAGCGTCTGTCCGTCCGGGGCCATCCTGCACCTTTCCTGAAACTCTTCTTCTCTTTTTCTGTAAAGAGACGCTGACCACATTTCCAGTGACAACTTCACGACAGTGACGTTTTCCCCTGCAATCCGCAGGATTTCGCCGAAAGGAAACGCCTAGAACCCCAACCTGTCGCGGAGCGAGAACCACGTCATCGCAAGCACCAGTATCGGCCAGCGCAGCAGCGCCCCGCCGGGAAAGCGCGGGGTGGGCAGACGGCCCATCAGATCGAACCGCTCCGATTGACCCGCCACCGTTTCCGCAAGCAACCGCCCGGCCAGCGTGGCCAGCGCCACCCCATGCCCCGAATAGCCCGAGGCCGACAGGACATTCGGCGCCACCCGCAGGAAACAGGGGTTGCGTGTCATGGTGATGGCCAGCGTCCCGCCCCAGGCATAGTCGATCCGCACATCCCGCAGCCCGGGATAGATGTCCAGCATCGGCTTCTTCACCGTCTTCACGATGTCGGGGAAGCGGTAGCCATAGCTTTCGCCGCCGCCGAACAGCAGGCGGTTGTCCTCGGACAGGCGCCAGTAATTCACCACGAACTTGGTATCCGCCACCGCCACGGGTTCGGCTAGCACCTCGCGCGCCCGGTCGCCCAAGGGTTCCGTCGCCAGGATGAAATTGTTGATGGGCATGACCCGCGCCGCCACCTGCGGCTCCAGCCCGCCCATATAGCCATTGCAGGCAAGGATCAGGTGATCGCATGTCACCCGGCCTGCCGCCGTCTGCACCACAGGCCGCGCCCCATGGGTGATCTGCGTCACTTCTGACCGTTCATGGATCACCGCCCCCGCCGCCTGCGCCGCCCGCGCCAGACCGATAGCATAGTTCAGCGGGTGCACATGCCCCGCGCCCCGGTCCACCTCGCCCCCGGCAAACACGCCCGACGGGATCAGCGCCGCCATCTCGTCACGCGACAGGGACTGCACCTGATCATAGCCATAATCGCGGTGCAGCTTTTCGGCATAGGCCTCTGCGGCGCGCGCCTCGCCCGCCGTCCAGCAGGCATGGGCGATGCCGGGATGATAGCGCACCGGCATGTCATGCGTGGCGATCAGGTCGCGCACCATGCCCTTGGCCTCTTCCGCCAGCGCCCAGAGGCGCCGCGCGTCATCCCGCCCGACCGTCGCCTCAAGCGCCTCCTGATCCAGCCGCTGCCCGCTGCCCACCTGCCCGCCATTGCGGCCAGAGGCACCGAACCCCACGCGATGCGCCTCAAGCACCACCACCCGATACCCGCGCTGCGCCAGATGCAGCGCCGCCGACAGCCCGGTATAGCCCGCCCCCACGACGCAGACATCCGCCCGCACCTCGCCCTGTAGCGGGGGCAGGGGGGCGAACTCGGCGCGCGTGGCGGCATAAAAGGACGGGGGATACTCCCCCGCCCGGTCATTGGCATGCAGAAGATTCAGCCGCATCAGACGTTCAGCAGCAGATGCTCACGCTCCCACGGGCTGATGACCTGCAGAAACTCTTTGTATTCATTGCGCTTTACGCTGTCATAGACATTGCAGAATTCCACCCCCAGCGCCTCGCGCAGGGCGGCATCCTCCTCCAGCAGATCCAGCGCATCGCCCAGATTGTAGGGCAGGTCCGTCTCCATGTTATAGGCGTCCTGCGTACATTCCGGGCGGGGCATCTTGCCCGCCTTCAGGCCCAGATACCCGCAGGCAAGGCTCGCCGCGATCCCGAGATAGGGGTTGCAATCCATGCCCGCCAGCCGGTTTTCCAGCCGCCGCGCCTCCGGCCCCGAAATCGGCACCCGCAGGCCTGTGGTACGGTTGTCGCGGCCCCATTCCAGATTGATGGGCGCGGCGAAATCCGGGACATAGCGGCGATAGCTGTTGACGTAAGGCGCCAGCAGCGCCACCGCGCCCGGCAGATGGGTCTGCATCCCGGCGATGAAATGCAAGAATTCCGGCGTCTCGCCACCTTTCTTGTCGGAAAAGATGTTCTTGCCGGTCTTCATGTCCACCACCGAATGGTGGATATGCATGGCCGATCCGGGTTCCCCCTCGATGGGCTTGGCCATGAAGGTGGCGAAGCAGTCATGCCGCAGCGCCGCCTCGCGGATCAGCCGCTTGAAGAAAAAGATCTCGTCGGCCAGCTTGACCGGGTCGCCATGGGCGAGGTTGATCTCCACCTGCCCGGCGCCGCCTTCCTGCAGGATGCCGTCGATCTCGAACCCCTGCGCTTCGGCGAAATCATAGATGTCGTCGATCACCCTGCCGTATTCATCCACCGCGCTCATGGAATAGGCCTGCTTGCCCGCCGCGCGGCGGCCCGACCGGCCCATCGGCGGGATGATCGGCATGTTCGGGTCGATGTTGCGCGCGACCAGGAAGAATTCCATCTCGGGCGCGACAATGGGCTGCCAGCCTTCGGCGTTGTAAAGCTGTACGATCCGCTTCAGCACGTTGCGCGGCGCGGTGGGCACGGGATTGCCCGCCTGATCCTGCGCGTCATGGATCACCTGCAGCGTCACATCCGCCGTCCATGGCGCCGCAGTCGCCGTGCTGAAATCCGGCACAAGGATCATGTCGGGCTCGGTGAAGGCGCCCGACGGATTGTCGGCCCATTCCCCCGTGATCGTCTGCAGGAAGATGGAATTGGGCAGGAAATAGCTGGCCTGCTTGGCGAATTTCGAGGCCGGCATCGCCTTGCCCCGGGCCACGCCCGCGATATCGGCGATGATGCATTCCACTTCGTCGACCCGGCGGCCGCCAATGAAATCACGCGCAGCTTCGGGCAGTTTCTCGGTCCATTTGGACATGGGTCACACTATGATTTGCGGTTGCCCGCACGCCCTGCCATCAGGCGCGCGGCTTCTTGAAAAAGGCGGCAATCCGGGCCGCCATCGTCTTGTCCTGCAGGGGCAGGCTCAGCCGGGTGGCGGCCTCGGCCATCACCGCGTCCGGCACCACGCCCTTGCCCCGCGTCTTCATCAACCCATCGACGAATTCGGGGCGAAATTCGGGATGGGCCTGCACCGTCAAGGCGCGGTCATCGTAAAGAAGGGCCGCGTTGGCGCAGAAATCATTCGACGCGATCACCGTCGCCCCTTCGGGCGCCTCCACCACCTGATCGCGATGCCAGGCATTCAGGCGCAACGTCTCGCCGCCGAAATCATAGTCGGTCGCCCCCACGGCCCAGCCACCGGCATAGCGCTCCACCTTGCCACCCATGGCCTGCGCCACGATCTGATGGCCAAAGCAGATGCCCACCACCGGCACCCGCGCGGCAAAGGCCGCACGGATGAACTCCTCCAGCGGCGGGATCCACGGGTGATCCTCGTATACGCCGTGCCGCGATCCCGTGATCAGCCACCCATCCGCCGCATCGACAGACGGGGGAAACGCGCCCTCCACCACCTTCCAGGTCCGAAAGGTAAATCCATGCCCGTCCAGCAGGCGCGCGAACATGTCGGGGTAATCCCCCATATCGGGGGCAAGGGCATCGGGTGCGAGGCCTGTCTGTAGAATGCCGATCAGCATCGTGGTTCGCCTGTTCTGCCGTGGTCAAGGTTAGTGCCGCAGGATCGCGTTCGGCAAGGGGGCTGATTTTTCGCAGGAAAATTGTTGCCCCCTTTCCAGTGCGGGGCCTACGAATTTCCTACGAAAATTCAGGCCCCGCCCGGATCAGACCGTGTCGAGGTACAGTTCCACCCGTTCGCTGTCGCTCAACTCGCCGATGTAATGCAACTCCTGCCGCTTGGTCTGGATCAGGTTGCGTATCAGTTCCGGATGGATGAAACGCGGCACGATCGCGCTTTTCTCCAGTGCTTCGATTGCGCCCTCCCACGTCGCCGGGATCTGCGGCAGGTTCTCCATCGCATAGGCATTGCCGGTGATCGGCGGCGGCGGCTCCATCGCCTGCGTGATCCCGTCCAGCGCCGCACCAAGGATCGCGGCCAGCATCAGATAGGGGTTCACGTCGCCCCCTGCCACGCGATGTTCGATCCGGCGCGATGCGGGATTGCCCGCCGGGATGCGGATCGCGCCCGTGCGGTTCTCATACCCCCAGCAGATCGATGTGGGCGCATGCTTGCCCGGGACTAGCCGTTCATAGCTGTTCTGATGCGGCGCAAAGATCAGCGTGGAATCGTGCATCGCGTTCAGGCAGCCCGCCACCGCCGACTTCAGCGTCGCCGTCCCATTGGGGCCGCCCGAATCGAACACGTTCCGCCCGTCTTCATCCAGCAGGCTGAAATGCGTGTGCAGACCGGATCCGGAATACTCCGGATAGGGCTTGGCCATGAAACTTGCCGCAAAGCCGTGCCGCCGCGCCAGCCCCTTCACCAGCATCTTGAACAGCCACGCGTCATCCGCCGCCCGCAGCGGATCATCGCAATGCATCAGGTTCACTTCGAACTGGCCAAGGCCCGTCT
This sequence comes from Paragemmobacter ruber, assembly GCF_009908315.1. GTDB lineage: Bacteria > Pseudomonadota > Alphaproteobacteria > Rhodobacterales > Rhodobacteraceae > Paragemmobacter > Paragemmobacter ruber. Next base: position 465,969 of record NZ_JAAATW010000001.1, on the reverse strand, counting down.
CCGACGTGGTTGTGTCGGCCGGAATGTCCATTGCCTCGCAGGCGTCATAAAGATCGGTGAAGAAGGTATCAAAGGCATCCAGCGCCCGGATCGACAGTGTCTCCGCCGCCTTCCGCCGCTTGCCCGAACGGGGGCTCGGCGGCACCTGCAGCGTCTTGCCGCTGTCGTCGATCAGGAAGAACTCCAACTCCATCGCCACCACGGGCGTCAGGCCGCGTTCCTTGAACTTCTCCACCACATGGCGCAGCGCATGGCGCGGATCGCCCTCATAGGGCTGGCCGTTCTCGCGGAACATCCAGATGGGCAGCAGCGCCGTCGGCGCCTCTAGCCACGGCATCGGCATGAAGCCGCGCTCGGTGGGTTTCAGCACGCCATCCTGATCGCCCTGCTCGAACACCAGCGGGCTGTCGTCGATATCCTCCCCCCAGATGTCGAGGTTGAGCACCGAAAACGGAAACCGCGTCCCGTTCTTCGTGACATTCTCGGCAAATCGCGCAGGCACACGCTTGCCCCGCGCCTGCCCATTGAGGTCCGCCGCCGCGACACGGATGGTGCGCACGTCCGGATGCTTTCTCAGCCAATCCTTCATCATCATTTTTTCAGGCGGGGGAGCAGATGCCCGGCCCCGGTCCTTCCCCTGTGTTCGATCCCATGTCCGCCGGGCCCCATGCCCCGCGCCGCGTCTTTCGCGGACCCGGCCTTGTGCCGGGGAATTTGATCAAATCTAGGCTACTATCTGATCACCTGCGGGCGCAAGCGGATTCTGCCACGGATGTTCGATGGCAGATGCCGGTTCAGATGCCGGTTGATGCGGTTGAACACCCAGATCAACAGCAGAGTCAGGCAGATGAAGTAGAACCCCACGATCGGATAGGGGATGAACGGGTTGAAGGTCTTGTCGGCAAAGAAATTCGCGTAATACAGCGCATCACCCTTCTGCTGGAACGCCGGAAAGCCCGAAAAGAACACCAGCGTCGTCGCGTGGAACAGAAAGATCGCCTCATTCGTATAGGCGGGCCAGCCCAGCCGCAGCATGGTGGGCCACAGCACGCGCCGGAACCGCGCCCATCCAGTGATGCCATAGGCATCGGCCGCCTCCACATCCCCCTTGGGCACCGATTTCAGCGCGCCATAGAAGATCTCCGCCGAATAGGCCGCCGTGTTCAGGAACAGCACAAACAGCGCGCCCGCCCAGGCGCGCGTCGTCCAGGCCGTCTCGATGGTGATGCCAAGGACGTTGATCCCCGCCTTGGGCAGCAGCACCAGCATTTCGTAGGCCAGAAAGAACTGGATGAACAAGGGCGATCCGCGGAACACGAAGATGAACCATTCCGCAGGCTTGCGCAGCCAAGGGCTGCGGCTGGCCTTCGCCAGCGCCAGCGCATTGGCAAGGAAAAAGCCGAAGAAGAGCGCCAGCACGCCGAAATAGATGTTCCAGATCATCCCCGATCCGATCAGGGTGAAATGCTGGCACAGCGTGAAATCCTCGCGCGGCAGCAACCGCTCGCCGATCCCCAGCGACCGCAAGCCATAGGCCTGAATGGTTTCCAGACAGGTCATCGTCATGCCCCGGCCTTCCGCAACTGTTCCCCGCCCAGCGTCGCCTGCCCATGCGACAGCCGCCGCGTCAGCCGCGCCAGCACCACCTCGGACACCCGCGTGAAAGCAAGGTAGAAGACCAGCAGCGCAAGGAAGTAGAACACCCGCCAATCGCCATGCGGATAGGGGTTGTTCCCGCTCGTCTTGGCGCTGCCCAATTCGCGCGCCCAATAGACGATATCCTGTATCCCCAGCAGGAACAGCAAGGGCGTCGCCTTGATCAGGATCAGCCACAGGTTCGACAGGCCGGGCAGCGCATAGACCCACATCTGCGGCACCAGCACCCGGCGGAACACCTGCCGGGGCGTCATGCCATAGGCCTCCGCCGTCTCCAGCTGCGCGCGCGGCACCGCCTGCATGGCGCCATACAGGACATTGGCCGCAAAGGCCCCGAAGACCAGCGCAAAGGTAAAGACCGCCACCGCAAAGGCATAGGCAGAATGCCAGATGGCCGAGGATGTCGCCAAAGGCACCTTCGCCGCCGGACAGACCCGGAACTCGGTGCCGTTCCAGACAGGCTGGCCCAGATCATCGCAGACAAACAGATGCTTGGCCCATTCCAGCCCCTGATCCAGCGCGATCACGAAAAACAGGAAATACACGATATCCGGCACGCCCCGCACCGCAGCGATATAGCCGCGCCCCAGCAGTGATACCGGCAGAAAGGGCGACCGCGCCGCCATCGCGCCGCCAAAGCCGAAGGCCAGCGCGACGGGCGCCGTGATCGCCAAAAGCATCAGGACGGTCACGAAAGACCAGTAGAAATTGAAATGCGTCCCCGTGGTCAGGTAGCAGCTCAGCCAGGTCAGGCCCGACAGTTGCGAAGGATCGGCGCAATATTCAAACATCGGGGAACGGGGCGGCCCGACCGGGCCGCCCCTGCCTGATCAGAACAGGGTGGCTTCGTCGCCGAACCACTTGGTGATCATGGTGTTCAGCGTGCCGTCATCCTTCATCGACTGGATGGCCGCGTTCAGCTTTTCCTTCAGCTCGGTATCGGTCTCCCGCAGGCCGATGCCCACGCCGCCGCCCAGCTGCACCTCATTGGCCAGAAGCACCAGTTCGCCATTCGAATCCGCCGCGATCGGGGCGAGATAGTCCTTGTCGGCGAACACCGCATCCGCCTCGCCGTTGCGCACGGCGGCCACGGTTTCATCCGGCGTCGCGAATTCCAGCAGCGTCGCGCCCGACTCCGCCACATAGCCCGCCTGAATGGTGCCGGTCTGCGCCGCAACCACCGCGCCTTCACCCACGGCCACATCCGCCGTCAGCGCCAGATAGGCCGACGATGCCGGGGGGATGTAGTTCTGCGTGAAGTCGATCACCTCGTCACGCTCATCCGTGATCGACATGCCCGCCATGATCAGGTCGTAGTTGCCCGACTGCAGGTTGGGGATGATCGAATCCCACGCATTCTGCACGAATTCGCAGGTCAGACCGGCGCGCTTGCACAGCTCGTTGCCCAGCTCGATCTCATAGCCGGTCAGTTCGCCGGTGGCCTGATCAATATAGTTATAGGGCTCGTACGCGCCCTCGGTGCCGATCCGCACCACGTCCTGCGCCAGCGCGCCGCCCGCAGTCAGCGCCATCAGCGCGGTGGCAAGCATCATCTTCTTCATCCGTAGCTCCCTTGGTTGGATGGTTTGATCTTTTTCGTGCCGCCTCAGGCGGTGGCAGACAGGAATCCGCGCAGCCGTTCGGTCTGCGGGTTTCCGAACAGCCGGTCCGGCGGGCCTTCTTCCTCGATCTTTCCCTTGTGCAGAAAGATGACGTGATCGGACACATCCGCCGCAAGCTTCATGTCATGCGTGACAAGGATCATCGTGCGCCCCTCATCGGCCAGCGCCTTGATGACCTTCACCACTTCCTGCTCCAGCTCCGGGTCCAGCGCCGAGGTCGGCTCATCGAACAACAGGGCGCGCGGCTCCATGCACAGCGCGCGCGCAATCGCCGCGCGCTGCTGCTGCCCGCCCGACAATTGCGCAGGCCATGCGTCGCATTTCTCCACGATCCCCACCTTGGCCAGATAGGCGCGCGCCTTTTCCTCCACCTCTTTCGGATCGCGATGCAACACCGTCACCGGCGCCTCCATCACGTTCTGCAGGATGGTCATGTGGGACCACAGGTTGAACTGCTGGAACACCATGGAAAGGTTCGTCCGCATCCGCATCACCTGCGCCTTGTCGGCGGGGTGGCGGTTATGGCCCGTGCCCTTCCAGCGCACGGCCTCGCCCTCGAACTCGATCTCGCCGTCCTGGCTTTCCTCCAGCATGTTGCAGCAGCGCAAAAGCGTGGACTTCCCCGATCCCGAAGACCCGATCAGCGATACGACATGCCCGCGCGGCGCGGTCAGATCCACCCCCTTCAGCACTTCGAGCGGACCATAGCTCTTGTGCAGGTTGCGGATGCGGATGACGGGCGTATCTGGGCTGGGTGCGGTCACGGCGCTCGGTGTGCTGGTGGGCGTTGGTCAGCGAGTAATGCGTATCATTCGGGGCAATGCAACGGCCTTTCGGGGCGCTTTCCGCAGGGTCGCCACCGTTTCGATCAGTTTTCCTGCCCGATCTGCGCAGGTGCGGGCGGGATAGGCACAGCGAGATAGGCCGAAGCCGGGATCCGCACGATCCCGCGCAGCCGCAGCGCCGCCCGATCCTCCGGGGCAAGCGCCGCGATGGCCCCGGCCACGGCGTCAAAAATGGCATCGGCATCCTGACCGGGCGCCGTGATATAGGGCAGGGCAGGGGTGGGATCGGTCGCCCCGATCACGCGCAGGCCCGACACATCCTCGAATTCCGACACCAAGGCCCAGGTCAGCGCGTCGATCGCCGCCAGATCTGCCCGCCCCTCCGCCACCGCCCGGATCGAGGCGCGATGCGCCCCCGTCTCCGGCCCCGGACGCAGCCGGATGCCCTGTGCGGCCGCCTGATTGATCGCGGCCGCCCAGCCCGATTGCGACAGCCCGTCATTATAGGCCAGCGCCGCCCCGTCGAAATCCGCGAAATCCCCGCGCGGATCATCCGCCCGCGCGATCAGAACCGAACGGTAATACCCCGGCGCGCAGCCCTCATTCCCGAAGTCCGGCGTTCCCACCAGTTGCACCCGCCCATGCAGCCGCGCCCGATAGGGAAACCCGCAGGTCTGCGACAGGATCAGCCCCGCGCTTTCCCAGTGCGTCATCAGGGGGGCGTCACTCCGCAACAGCGCTGCCGGCGCGGCGATCCCCCGCGCGACCAGCCCCTCCCGGATCAGCGCCCAATAGCGATCCGTCGCCCCGTGCAACTCCGGCCGGTCATACATCGGCAACGAGGCAAGGGGCATGGCCGCACCAGAAGGGGAAAAAGCTGTCATCGCGGATCCGCCATGCTGCAAACGACTGTTGCCGTTGCCAAACCATCCCCGCCCGCGCCCGTCAAGCCGCAGGCGCGCGCCCCCCCGGCATCAACGCCCGATCAGCTTCGCCAGATCAGCCCCGCTCAGCCCGCTGCCGCGCCAGACCGTTCTCCACATCCGTCAGCCCCAAAAGCGACGCCACCATCCGCAGCAGGCGGTCTTCCTCGGCGTCCCGCACCCCGTCGGCCAGCGCCACCGCCCACAGCGCCTGCATCAGCGCGGCGCGATCCTCCAGCGCCGTCGCCGCCTTCAGCGCGCGCGTGAAGCGCACCGTATCGGGGGCCAGCGTTTCGAATTCTTCCGCTTGGGCGCGCAGCTTGCTCACCTCGAAAGGTCCGATCCCGTGATGCGACATCAACACCCTGTCGATCCGCTCCACCTCTTCGGCGGAGTACAGGCCATCGGTCTTTGCCACCCGCACCAGCAAGGCCGCCAGCGCAAGCCGGGCATCGGGTTCAGGCAGACGGGCGGGTTCGGGGGCGCTCAGCGCGCGCAGGATCGCTTGCAACATACTGGTGAGGATAGGCAGGATGGCGCCGGTCGGCAAGCCGCCCGCCTGTCACGCCTCCGGCACCGCGATCCGCCCCTCGGACAGGGGCACCGCCGCGCCACGGATGCGCACTGCCGAAATGACCCCGCCGCCCGCATCGACCGACAGGAACAGGTCAGACGGCCGTCCCATCTCCACCCCCTGGCGCAGATGCAGCCGCGTCGTGCCTTCGCCCAACGCGCCGCTGACCAGAAGCTGCGCCGCAAGGATCGCCGTGGCAGACCCCGTGGCGGGGTCCTCGGGGATCCCGGCGGTGGGCGAAAACATCCGCGCCTGATAATCGCACCCCGCCCCGGGGGTATAGAGATAGGCGCTGTCCACGCCTCCCGCCGCCATGACCGCATCCCAATGCGGCTGGATCGGTCGCGCCCGCGCCAGTGCCGCCCGCGATGCGACAGGCACATAAAGGAACCGCGGTCCCCCCTGCCAGACCCCCGGCCCATGCGCGCCAAAGCCGATCTCGCCCGGCGCCAGCCCCAGCGCGGGCGCCAGCAGGTCCCCCGCCACCGCACCCTCCGCCGCATGCGGAATGACCGGCGCGGTGAACTCCGCCTCCATCACCCCCGCCCTGCGCCAGGCGGTGACCGGCACCAGCCCGGCCTCCTCTTCCAGCACCAGATGCCGCTCGAAATCCCCCGCCCCTGCGTCTCCCGCCCCTGCATCCCCAGCGCCCGCATCCATCGCCGCCAACAGGCAGGCGCACCCGATGGTCGGATGTCCGGCAAAGGGAATTTCGGCCGTGGGAAAGAAGATGCGCACCCGCGCCCTGTGGGCCGCATCGCGCGGGGCCATCACGAAGATGGTTTCCGAAAGGTTGAACTCCCGCGCGATGGTCTGCATCTGCGCGGTGGTCAGGCCGTCCGCCCCCAACACAACCGCCAGCGGGTTGCCCGTGAACGGCCGCGTCGTGAACACGTCCAGCGTCCGGAACTCAAGCATCCGCGCCTCCCTTGAAAAGCGCATCCAGCCGCGCAGATTCCGCGTCCATCCCGAAAGGCGGGTTCAGCACCCAGAACCCGCTGCCCACCATGCGATGGCCCGCCCGCACGGGCGGAAACCGCACCTCGTGCCGCAGCGCGCCGGGATGGGCGGCCATCAGCGCGTCCAGCATCGGGCGATGGGGCGCATCGGTCAGGATCGGATACCACAGCGCGATGATGCCCACGTTCCACTTGCGTGCCACCTGCCCGATGAATTTGGGGATGGTCTGGTAATCCGCCTTCACCTCATAGGACGGATCAATCAGCATCAGCCCCCGGCGCGGTGTGGGCGGTGTGACGGCAAGCGCCATCTCGAACCCGTCCCGCTTCTGGATATGCGCCCCCCAAGGCGCCAGCAGGTCCGTCAGCGCGGCATGTTCCTGCGGGTGAAGCTCGGCCAGATGCATCACATCGCCTTCGCGCAGGCCCATCGCCGCCAGCAGGGGCGACCCGGGATAGGCGTGATCGCCATGGCGCGCCCGCACCCCGGCCAGCGACCGGCAGTAGGGATGATCGGCGGGCAACCCCGCCTCCAGCCGCGCGATGCCCTGCGCGGCCTCGCCGGTCTTTTCCGCCTCTGGCCCCGCCAGATCGTAAAGGCCGCGCCCCGAATGGGTTTCGACATAGGACAGCGGTTTGTCCTTCTGCGTCAGGTAGTCCAGCATCCAGGCCAGAAGCACGTGCTTCTGCACATCGGCCAGATTCCCCGCGTGATAGCTGTGCTGATAGGAAAGCATCCCCCCGCCTAACCCGGAACCCCGCCCTTGTGCAACGCCGCCGTTGGGAAGGCGTTCTCTGACACAGAAAACGCAACGGAACTTGACGCAAATTCCGGATCCCACCCGACCGACAGAGTTTTCTGCGTGCAGAAAACGACGCGAAATCTGCGTCAGATTTCGCCCGGCCTTACACCAGCCGGCTCACCTCAACCGCCGCCCGCACGAAATCGGCAAAGAGCGGATGGGGCGCAAAGGGTTTGGACTTCAATTCCGGGTGGAACTGCACCCCGATGAACCAGGGGTGATTCTTCACCTCCACGATCTCGGGCAGCCGCCCATCGGGCGACATGCCCGAAAAGATCAGCCCGCACTTTTCAAGCTGGTCGCGATACTGGATGTCCACCTCATAGCGGTGGCGGTGCCGCTCTTCGATCACCGCCTCGCCATAGACCGAGGCGACCCGCGAACCGTCCTTCAGATGCGCCGTGTAGGCCCCCAGCCGCATCGTGCCGCCCTTGTCATCCGTCACCTTGCGCGCGACGACATGGTTGCCCTGCACCCATTCCTTCAGGTGATACACGACCGGGGTAAAGCGCTTGGCCCCCGCCTCATGGTCAAACTCCTCTGACCCGGCATTGGCCAGCCCGACCAGATTCCGCGCCGCCTCGATCACCGCCATCTGCATCCCCAGACAGATGCCCAGATAGGGGATCTTCTTCTCGCGTGCGAATTGCGCGGCCTTGATCTTGCCTTCCGTCCCCCGTTCCCCAAACCCGCCGGGCACGAGGATCGCGTGGAAATTCTCCAGCCACGGCGCCGGGTCCTCCCTCTCGAAAATCTCCGCGTCGATCCACTCCGCCCGCACCTTGGTGCGGTTGGCCATCCCCCCATGCGTCAGCGCCTCGGCGATCGACTTATAGGCGTCTTCAAGCTGCGTGTATTTGCCCACGATGGCTACCCGCACCTCACCCTCCGGATGGGTGATGCGGTCCATCACATCCTCCCACCGCGCGAGGTTGGGCTTGGGCGCAGGCGTGATGCCAAAGGCATCGAGCACCGCCTGATCCAGCCCCGCCCGGTGATAGGCAAGCGGCGCCTCATAGATCGTCCGCAGGTCATAGGCGGGGATCACCGCCTCTTTCCGCACATTGCAGAACAGCGCGATCTTCTCGCGCTCCTTTTCCGGGATCGGATGTTCCGACCGGCAGACCAGCACATCGGGGGCCAGACCGATCGACTGCAACTCCTTCACCGAATGTTGCGTGGGCTTTGTCTTCAACTCCCCGCTCGCCGCCAGATAGGGCAGCAGCGTCAGATGCATCAGGATCGACTGCCCGCGCGGGCGTTCATGGATGAACTGGCGGATCGCCTCAAAGAAGGGCAGGCCTTCGATATCCCCCACCGTGCCGCCGATCTCGCACAGCATGAAATCCACCTCGGCATCGCCGATGCGCAGGAAATCCTTGATCTCGTTGGTGACGTGGGGAATGACCTGAATGGTCTTGCCCAGATAATCCCCCCGCCGCTCCTTCTCCAGCACGTTGGAATAGATGCGCCCCGATGAGATGCTGTCGGTCGTCCGCGCGCTGACGCCGGTGAACCGCTCATAATGGCCAAGGTCAAGGTCGGTCTCGGCCCCGTCATCGGTGACGAAAACCTCGCCATGTTCAAAGGGCGACATCGTGCCGGGATCGACGTTCAGATAGGGGTCCAGCTTGCGCAACCGCACCGTGTAACCGCGCGCCTGCAACAGCGCCCCCAGCGCCGCCGAGGCCAGCCCCTTGCCAAGGGATGACACCACGCCGCCGGTGATAAAGATATAGCGCGCCATGGGGGACCTCCCGCGATTGTGCTGTTCACTTTCAACACGATTCGCCCGTAGGGAATCGCATCATCACGGGACCCAAGCCTTAACGCAGCTTGGCCACCCATGCAACGGCACCGCAAGATGCAGCCGGTTCCGTTGCCCTTTTAACAATTACTGGTGGTTATTCGCTCGCGGCGGGCGGCGTCGCCGGGGCATCCGCAGGCGGCGGCGTCAGCGGCGCATCGGCGGGCGCGGGCGGCAGCAGGTCCGCCCCCGGCGCCAGATCGCCCGGCGCGTCCGTGGCGGGCTGTTCGGCCCCGATCTGATCAATCACCGAACCAGAATCCGCACCCCGCGCGGCAAGGATCGTCAGCGTGAGCGAGGTCACGATGAAGGCCGCCGCCAGAAGCCAGGTCAGCTTTTGCATCGCCGTCGTCGCCCCACGGCCCGACATAGTGGAATTGCCGCCCCCCATGCCAAGACCACCGCCTTCGGACCGCTGCAGCAGGACGATACCCACCAGCAGAAGCGCAAGGATCAGGTGGACGGTAAGGACGACATTTTCCATTCAGGCGCTTCCTTCGGCTGACGCGCCTATCTAGGCGCAAGCCGGATAGGGCGCAAGTAGGCGCGTCACGCGAGCTCCGGCCGCTCGCAAACCGCCGAAAGCTTGTTGCCGTCGGGATCGCGCACATAGCAGGCATAGAAAGAGGGGCCAAAGGGGCGCAGCCCCGGCGCACCCTCATCCGTCCCGCCATGGGCCAGCGCGGCGCGGTGAAAGGCATCCACCGCCGCCCGCGTGGCGGCCACCAGCGCGGGCATCGACCCGTTGCCCACGGTGGCGGGCCGCCCGTCAAAGGGCCGCGTCACCCACAGCCGGCAGCGGCTGTCGCCCGGCGCGGCATAGCCGATCTCATCCTCCAGCGTGCGCAGGCGCGACAGCCCAAGCGCCCCCAGCACTGGGTCGTAAAAGCGCATCGCGCGGGCCAGATCATTCGTGCCAAGGGTGATGTAGAGGAACATGCCCGCACCCTGCCGCCCCGCGCGCCCTGCCGCAAGGCACAAAATTCTTGGAAGAAATTTGCAAATTCGTTCGAACGAATTTGAGCCGCCCCACAGTCCGCACGACCATTTCCCCGTTCCCATCCCCGCCACACCCCGCTATAGGACGCACGGTTTCACCGGACCGAAAAGGACAGTCCCGATGGCAAACGTGGTGGTCGTGGGCGCCCAATGGGGCGACGAAGGCAAGGGCAAGATCGTCGATTGGCTGTCCGAGCGCGCCGATATCGTCGCCCGCTTTCAGGGCGGTCACAACGCGGGCCATACCCTCGTCATCGACGGCAATGTGTATAAGCTGTCGCTCCTGCCCTCGGGCATCGTGCGCGGCGGCAAGCTGTCGGTCATCGGCAACGGCGTGGTGCTCGACCCTTGGGCGCTTCTGTCCGAAATCGAAAAGCTGCGCGGTCAGGGCGTCGATGTGACCCCCGACAACCTGCTGATCGCCGAGAACACCCCCCTCATCCTGCCCGTCCATGGCGAATTGGACCGCGCCCGCGAAGGACAGGTGGGCGTGGCCAAGATCGGCACCACCGGCCGCGGCATCGGCCCCGCCTATGAAGACAAGGTCGGCCGCCGCAGCATCCGCGTGGCAGACCTCGCCGATGAGGCGACGCTCGATCTGCGCATCGGCCGCCTGCTCACCCATCACAACGCGCTGCGCGCAGGACTTGGCCTTGATGCGATCGACGCAGGCGCCCTCAAGGCACAACTGATGGAAGTCGCGCCGAAGATCCTGCCCTATGCCAAACCCGTCTGGAAGGTGCTGACCGACGCCCGCCGCGCGGGCAAGCGCATCCTCTTCGAAGGCGCGCAGGGCTCGCTCCTTGATGTGGATTTCGGCACCTACCCCTATGTCACCTCTTCCAACACGCTGGCGGGCATGGCCGCCACCGGCACCGGGCTTGGCCCGACGGCGGTGGATTTCGTCCTGGGCATCGTCAAGGCCTATACCACCCGCGTGGGCGAAGGCCCCTTTCCGACCGAACTCTTCGATGCCGATGGAGAACGCCTGGGGCAACGCGGCCACGAATTTGGCACCGTCACCGGGCGCAAACGCCGCTGCGGGTGGTTCGACGCGGTCCTCGTGCGCCAGACCTGCGCCACCTCGGGCGTCTCGGGCATCGCACTCACGAAACTTGACGTGCTCGACGGGTTCGAAACCCTGCGCATCTGCACGGGCTATGAACTGGATGGCGAACGGCTCGACTACCTGCCCACCGCCGCCAACCTTCAGGCCCGCGTGACCCCGATCTACGAAGAGATGGAAGGCTGGTCCCAATCCACCGCCGGCGCGCGGTCCTGGGCCGACCTGCCGGGGGCGGCCATCAAATATGTGCGCCGGATCGAGGAATTGATCCAATGCCCGGTCGCCCTACTTTCCACATCGCCCGAACGGGACGACACGATCCTCGTGACGGACCCCTTCGCCGATTGACGAAAGGCCCCGCATGGCGCTTGCCTACAAGACCCGCCGCCGCCTGTCCCTGCTGATCCTCGTGATCGGCCTGCCGCTCTACATCGTGGCGGCCGTCACCGTGGTGGGCCTGTTCGACCGCCCGCCCATCTGGCTGGAGCTTCTGGTCTATATCGGCCTCGGCATCCTCTGGGCGCTGCCCTTCCGCGCCATCTTCCGCGGCGTGGGCCAGCCCGACCCGGACGATCCATCCGCCGACCGCCCCGAATGATCGCCGATAAAGAAAAAGGCGGACCGTTGCCGGTCCGCCTTTCCTTTAGGGCCTGAGTGGCAGCTCTCGGCCCTCTATCCCTTACTGCGCCAGCTTGCGCGCCTCGGCCAGATAGGCCGATTCCTCGGTCAGCGTGAACTGCCCGCGCCGCACCTTGGCGATGCGGCCGTCCCGCAGGAGCGTGCCAAAGCTGCGCAACCCATCCTCGCGCTGGAACGATCCCGGCGGGATGACCGCCGTCAGATGCCGCATCAGCTGCGGGCGGCTGAAATGCGCACGCCCCTCGATGCCCGCGATATAGGCCGCCGAAGCCTCGAGGATCTGCTCAAACCCGGTGGCGCCGACACGTTCCACGAATTCGACAAAGCCCTTGCTGTCATCGAACACGTTCGACAGGTCCTCGTCATCCTCATCTTCATCCGACAGGTCCATCCCCGCCGCTGCCGCCGTCATGCCCAACCCGGCCGGTGTCACCCGCCGGGGGCGGATCGGCGTGGCGGTCGCGGTCGGCGCAGCGGCCGGACGCGGCCGGTCGATCCGCTGTTCGGATACCAGAACCAGCGGGGCCGGACGCTCGCCCTGCGGCGCGGCTGCGGCACCACGCCCCGGCAGCGCGGCCTTCACAGCCATCGCCAGATCGTTGCGATACCGTGCCAGCCGCGACACCGTCTCGGTTTCGCCAGCCTTCTCGCCCGTCACCTTGCGGTCAGCGACCGTCGCCGCCACCGCCGCCTTCAGATGCTGGATCGCCGATTGGCGCCGCTTGGTTTCGGTGCCTTCCATCTCGCTCGCGGTCTGCTGCATCAGCCGCCCCAGCGCCTCGTCGGCAGAGGGGCCGTCAAACACCCGCCGCCCTTCCGATTGATAGGCCAGCGCCGCCGCTTCTGCGGCATCGCGCTCTTCCTCGCTGCGGCGCAGGGCGGCAAGCTCGCGCTGCAGTTCCGCCTCATCCTCGGGCGACAGAAGCGGCGCCGTCGCTGCGGTTTCGGCGGGGTCAAGCGGATCAACCGCCTTCTCTGGCACCACCATCGCCGCAGACATTTCGGGGGCCGTCCCGTCCATCGCGGCAGGCTCTGCCACCGACGCCGCGCTCTCATCCTTGCGCGTGGCGGCCTGTTCCAGCGCCACGGCGGCATCATCACCCCTGCGGATACGGATCACGCGCGCCCGCGCCCGCTGCAACTTCTCTGCCGCGCCGGGGCGCAACTCGATGCCGGGCACAGGCTCGGCAACCGCCGCCTCCGGGGCAGGGGCCGCCTCGGCCACCTCGTCCATCCCGGGCGCATCAGACGCCGCGCCGCCTTGGGCCGGGTCAATCTCCACGGCATCGGCAAGCTCGGTCTCGGCCCAGATCGAAACGTCGTCCGCATCCGGTGTAAGCTCGGCCGCAGCCGGGGCAGGTGTCTCATCTGCAAGCGTCACCCGCGCCAGTAGCGCCTCGGTGTCGATCCCCTCGGCGGGTGCATCCTCATAGGGCGCCGCATAGGCATCCACCGCAAGCGCCTCCGACAGCGCCACTTCGGCGTCGGTGGCCATCCCGGGCATCCCCTCGGGCACCACTTCGGACGCTGGCCCTTCTGCCAGCGCGGCGCGCAACGTCTCGGACAGATCCTCGACCGCAGCCTCCTCGGCCGCATCCTCCAGCAGGGCAGCGGGGGCCTCGGCCGCCACGCCTTCCAGCACGGCGGAAAGGTCGATTTCCGCCTCATCCGCAGCCTCATCCGCCGCCGTCTCCATCGGCAGCGGTGCCACGGCATCTTCGACCGTGGCCAGAAGGATCGCCTCTTCCTCGGCCGCCATCGGCACCTCGGTCAGCATCTGGGCGACAGGGGCATCCTCAACCACCGGCACGTCGTAAAGATCGTCTGCGGCCTCTGCTGCGGCATAACCCGCCTCGTCGCGCAGGTCAGCCGAACCCACGCCCATATCCTCCGGCAGAAAATCGGCCAGCGCCCCCGCATCCAGTGTATCGGCCTCCTGATCCTCGCCATATGCGGGCAGCGCAAGGCTCACCACAGGCACGGTCTGCGCCGGGGCGACAACCGGCTGGGCGGCAATCTCCGACCGCAGGCGCGACAGCTTTTCCACCACCGATTCCGCTGCCGGCGCCGCCACCGCGGCCACAGCAGGCGCCACCGTCGGCGCAACCGTCGACGCCGGTGCCACCGGCACCTCTGCCACCACGGCCGGAATTGTCACCCGCGGCGCTGGCGGCTCGGCTACGGCTGGCGCGGCAACCTGCGGCGCAGGCATATCGGCCCCCTGCTCCGAGGCCCGCAGAACCACGCCGTTTTCCTGAATCTTTGCCTCGACCCGGCGCTGGATCTCGCGCTCGGCAATCTGATGCAGCATCGCGGCATCCGGCGTGGGCGGCTCTGCCCCGAAGTATCGGTCCCCTGCCGCAAGATCGCGGAAATACTCGGCAATCGCCTTCATCGTGTTGAAGGGATCGTCGAAACCCTCGAGGGTACAGGAGAAGGTCCCATAGGAGACCGTGAGAATCTTACTCGCACCATTCATCGGATGCTCGCTTTCCGCCAGTTCGATACCGCCAATCTACCCTGTTCCTGATCGTTTTGATGGACAGATAGGGGTAATTTGAAGGATTGATTATGGCCCACGAACGCTCGAACTGCCTCAATTCGGAAAACAGTATCGCCATGAATGGCCCCATTGTCCAATCCATCACGGGGGTCACGCTCGTGGGCGGCGGCCCTGTGTCGCAGGCCGAGTTTCGCCTCGCAATCGCCCGCGCCCCAAGGATTCTTGCCGCCGATGGCGGTGCCGACCGCGCCCTCGCCGCAGGCTACATGCCTGAGGCGGCGGTGGGCGATTTCGATTCGATTTCAGCCCGCGCGCAGGCGGCCCTCGGGCCAGAAAGACTGTTCCCGATTCGCGAACAGATGACCACCGATTTCGACAAGGCGCTGCGCTCGGTCGCGGCGCCCTTCACCCTTGCGCTGGGCTTCACCGGCGCGCGGGTGGATCACGGGCTGGCGGTGTTCAACAGCCTCGTCCGTCATGCCGACCGGCCCTGCCTCGTCTTGGGCCCCCGCGACGTGATCTTCCACGCGCCCGCCCGCCTGACGCTGGCGCTGCGCCCCGGCGACCGGCTGTCGCTCTTTCCCATGGCCCCCGTCACCGGGCGCAGCACCGGGCTCGAATGGCCGATCGACGGGCTCGCCTTCACCCCCGCCGGGATCATCGGCACCTCGAACCGCGTCACCGCCGCGCAGGTCACACTCGCGATGGATGGTCCCGGGATGCTGGTCATCCTGCCGCGCGCGCGCCTCGACGCCGCGCTCAGATCGCTTCTGGGGCCGGATTGGCAGCCGCTTGCCGCTTCGCCCGCGCGCTGATGCGCTCGCGGTGGATGATGTACAGCCCCGACGATACGATCACCGCGATCCCCGCCCATGTCAGCGGGTTGGGGAAATCGCCAAAGATCAGATAGCCCAGCGCCACCGCCGCCACGATCTCGGTGTAATGCAGCGGCGCCAGCGTGGCCGAGGGCGCGAATTTCAGCGCATAGGTCATGCACATGTGGCTGACCCCGGCCCAGAACCCCACGCCGACCAGCCACAGCCAGTTCCACCCGCCCGGCATTACCGGATCCAGCTGCGCCCATCCCGTGCCGTCGAACAGGAACATCAGCGGCACGCAGATCACCACGCCCGCCAGCGACGTGTGCATCTGCATCGTCACCGGGTGCATGTAGGCCGCCATCGCCCGCGTCACCAGCATGTAGAAGGCAAAGAAGAATGCCGTCCCCAAAGGCCACAGCGCCACATAGCCAAAGGCCGCGAGCGATGGCTGGATCACCAGCAGCGCACCTGCGAACCCCACCGCACTTGCGGCAATCCGGCGCGGCCCCACCTCATCGCCAAAGATCAGACGGCCAAGGATCAGCAGGACGAACGGCTCCACAAAGGCGATGGCCAGCGCATCCGCCACTGGCATCACCGCGATCCCCGACACGAAGGAAAAGGTGGACAGGATCAGGAACAGCGCCCGCAGCACCACAAAGCCCAGCACCCGTCGGCTGATCCCCCAGGCCAGACCCATCCACCACACCACCGGCAGCATGAGGATCGCCTGCACAACAAAGCGCGCCGCCGTGATCTGACCCACGGGGATCCCGCCCTGCGCCGCCAGCTTGGCTGACACGTCCAACAGGGGGGCCAGCGCGCAGAAGGCAAGCATCAGCACGATGCCGGGAAGGATGCGGTCACTCTGGCGTGTCATGCCGTCGTGGCTATCTGCCCGCTCCGGCCCCGTCCATCGCAAATCCGACATCCGATGGTGCAAAACCCCTTGCCCCGCGCCTCTGCCTTCCCCACTTTGCCGGGGTTCCTGTCGGAGGTTTCGCGTGCTGGTTCTTGCCAAGGCCGGTCTGGTCTATCTCGCCAATCCCAAGACCGCCTCGCAGGCGATCCGTGCCATGCTGGCCCCGCACAGCTCCTCGGCCGAAGTGTCGCGCGACCATCCCCACATGAACGCGGCCATCTTCGCCCGCCGCTTTGCCCGCACCGTGCAGGTGGCCATCGGACGCCCGCCCGAAACCTTCGCCGTGATGCGCGAACCCCTCGAACACATGCACAGCTGGTATCGCTACCGCCAGCGCGATGCGCTGCGCGGCCATCCCAATTCGACCCACGGGATAAGCTTCGCAGAATTCGTCGAGGCCCGGCTTGCCACCCCCCAGCCCCCCTTCGCCGCCATCGGGCGACAGGATCGCTTCCTCGGCCATCTGGGCGGTGGCCCGCCCGTCACCCATATCTTCGATTACGCCCGGATGGACCGCATGGTCGCCTTCCTGTCCAACCGGCTGGAGGTTCCGCTCACGCTCGGCGAACGCAACATCTCGCCCAAAGGGGGCGAGGCGCCCGATCTGCCCGCCCCGCTCATGGCCCGCTTCCGCGCCGCCCATGGCACGGAGATCGACCTTTACGCCAAGGTCGCCGCCAAGGGCCACCTGATCAGCCGCTGATCAGCAGTTGGGCACATTCACCGCCAGCCCGCCAAGGCTCGTCTCCTTGTACTTCTCGTGCATGTCGCGGCCCGTCTGGCGCATCGTCTCGATGCAGACGTCAAGGCTCACCAGATGCACCCCATCCCCCCGCAGCGCGAGGCTTGCCGCCGATACCGCCTTGATCGCCCCCAGCCCGTTCCGCTCGATGCAAGGCACCTGCACCAACCCCTTCACCGGGTCGCAGGTCATGCCCAGATGATGCTCCAGCGCGATCTCGGCCGCGTTCTCCACCTGCTCGGGCGTCCCGCCCAGCACCGCCGCCAGCCCCGCCGCCGCCATCGCCGCGGCGGATCCCACCTCGGCCTGACAGCCACATTCCGCGCCCGATATGCTGGCATTGTGCTTCACCAGCCCGCCCACCGCCGCCGCCGTCAGCAGGAACTCCCCCACCCGGGCCGAAGATGCCCCCGGCACATGGTCCAGCCAATAGCGGATCACTGCCGGCACCACCCCCGCCGCGCCATTCGTCGGCGCGGTGACGACCTGCCCGCCCGCCGCGTTCTCCTCATTCACCGCCATCGCGTACAGGCTCATCCAGTCGTTGATCGTATGCGGCGGCGTCATGTTCAGCCCCCGCTCCGCCATCAGCGCATCATGGATGCCCTTCGCCCGCCGCCGCACCTTCAACCCCCCCGGCAGGATGCCTTCGCCCGCCATCCCCCGCGTGATGCAGTCGTTCATCACCTGCCAGATGCGATCCATCCCGCGGTCCAGATCGGCCGCCGACCGGAACTTCACCTCATTCGCCCGCTTCATCGCGGCAATGCTCAACCCCGAGGCCTTCGCCATCGCCAGCATCTCGTCGGCCGTCTCGAACGGATAGGGCACATCCGCCCGCGCCTTGGCCTTGGAACCGCCCGCCTCGGCCAACTCCCCCGCCGTCAGCACAAACCCCCCACCGATGGAGTAATAGGTCTCCTCCATGATCACGTCGCCCTGCGCGTCGGTCGCCTTCAGGATCATCCCGTTGGCATGGCCGGGCAGGGCGGGGCCATAGTCGAAGACCAGATCGCGGCCCGGATCAAAGGCCATCTCGCCCATCCCCGGCACGTCGATCACCTTGCGCGCCTTGATATCCGCCAGCACGGCCTCGGCGCGCGCCGCGTCATAACTCGCAGGCTCGAACCCCGCGAGGCCAAGGATGGTGGCCCGATCCGTCGCATGGCCGACCCCGGTAAAGGCCAGCGATCCATGCAGCGATGCCCGCAGCCCCCGGAAATGAAAGGGCGAGGCGCGCATCTTCTCAAGGAACCGCGCCCCCGCCACCATCGGCCCCATCGTGTGGCTCGACGACGGGCCGACCCCCACCTTGAACATGTCGAAGACAGACAGGAACATGCGCGATCAGACCTCCGGATCGGTGAAGAAACGCCCGCTCAACCCATGGGCGGCGGCCACGGCCTGCGTCGCGGGCCGCGCCTCGCAGGCCGTGGCGATGGCCAGCAGGGCAGGGAACTCCTGTGCAGAAATGGCAAGATCCCCCGCCCAGGGAAAGGCCCGCATCCAGCGCAACAGCATGGAAATGTAAATCGCCAGCACGCCTGGCCTGTCCGGGTGCAGCCATCCGGGCCGCGTCGCGGCCATGGCCTCCAGCACCGCCAGCCGCTCCATCAGCCGCGCCCGCGCCGCCTCGGCCACCGCGCGG
This sequence comes from Paragemmobacter ruber, assembly GCF_009908315.1. GTDB lineage: Bacteria > Pseudomonadota > Alphaproteobacteria > Rhodobacterales > Rhodobacteraceae > Paragemmobacter > Paragemmobacter ruber. The sequence goes on along the minus strand of NZ_JAAATW010000001.1, from coordinate 447,500 downwards.
GCGTGATCCTCACTCACCCGGTAGGGATGGATCAGGTCCATCACCGCCGTGTGCAGGCCGTTGTTCACAAAGACGAACCACGACAGGAACGCCCCCCGCTCCGCCGCGCCCGCCGCCGGGGCCAGCCCGTGCCGCTCGCCCAGATACAGAAGGCAGGCCCCCGTCTCGAACATCATCCCGTCCGGGGTTTCCAGCGCAGGCACCAGCCCCATGGGATGCCGCGCCAGATGCGCGGGCGATCGCAGATCCCCGCCATCCATGTCCAGAAACACCGCCTCATGCGGCACGCCGGCCTCTTCCAGCGCGACATGCACCGCGAGGTTCGCGAAATCCTGCACACCATACAGCCTGTACATCCCACCTCCCGCCATCGGACCCGCGCCAGAATGCGCCGCGCCATCCTGCCACGTCCTGCGGAAAGCGACATACCGAAAGCATAATCCGCACTTCCCGCTGCCGATCTTCACGGCGCGTTAACCCCGCCTCGCCATCCTGCGTCCCGTGATCCTCTAGAACGGAGCTGTCATGCGCGCCCTCATTCTCCTCCTCGCCCCGCTTCTCGCCGTGGCCCCGCCCGCCCACGCGCAAGAGGCGACCCCGCTCCCCGCCTCCCTCCCGGCCGAGGTGGCCGAGGCCATCCTCGCCCGCCCTGACCGCTTCGCCGACCTCGCCGCCGACCTCATCCATGGCCACGGCACAGGCGGGGCGATCACTCCCGCCGCGATCGACACCGCCATCGCCATCGACCGCGCCTATCTCCGCACCCGCGCCCTGCGCCCCTTCCACGAAGCCGATCTCGATGCCGACGGCACCCTGACAACGGCCGAGGCGGCCGCCCGCGCCGCCACCCTGTCAGCCCCCGGCCGCGCCCGCCTGCTGCGCCAGATGACCGCCGCCGATGCCGATGCCGACGGCACGCTCTCGCCCACCGAACTGCGCACCCATGCCGAGGCAGAGGTTGCCCGCGCCTCCCGCCCCCTCGACGAAGGCCTCCTGCGCGCCGCCGCCGCCTTCGACAGCAACGCCGATGGGCAGACGGCCCTTGCCGAAATCACCCGCGCGATGGATGCCCTCGCCACCACCGATTGACCGCGCCGCAGGGCAGGGGGGTGGCATTTCGCCCTTACACGCCCCGCCCGCATTGCCTATAAGCAGGGGCAAGCCGTGAAGGAGTTGCCCCATGCCCGCAGAGCTTTCCCCCATCGACAAGGCGAAATTCGTGGCCGCCAAGCGCGCGACCGAATTCGTCGAGGATGGCATGAAACTGGGCCTCGGCACCGGCTCCACCGCCGCATGGATGGTGCGCTGCCTTGCCGAACGCATCCGCGAGGAAGGCCTGCGCGTCACGGGCGTGCCCACCTCCACCCGCACCGCCGAACTCGCGGCCTCCCTTGGCGTTCCCCTCGCCACGCTGGACGAGGTGAAATGGCTCGACATGACGATCGACGGCGCCGATGAATTCGACCCCCACCTCGCGCTGATCAAAGGGGGTGGTGCCGCGCTCCTGCAGGAAAAGATCGTCGCCACCGCCTCCGACCAGATGATCGTCATCGCCGATGCCGCGAAAGAGGTGACGCAGCTTGGCGCCTTCCCCCTGCCGGTCGAGGTGATCCCCTTCGGCTGGCAAACCACCAAGGCCTTGATCGAGGAAACGCTGGTCTCGCTCGACGTCCTCAACCGCGACTGCACGCTACGCATGAACGGCGAACGCCCGCTGGTCACGGATGAGGCGAATTTCATCATCGACCTGCATCTGAAACGCATCGGCAACCCGCGCCAACTGGCGCTGGTGCTGAACCAGATCCCCGGCGTGGTGGAAAACGGCCTCTTCATCGACATCTGCGATATCGTGGTGATCGGCCACGGCGATGGCCGCGTCACCGTGCGCGACATCAATCAGGGGACCGAGGGCGAGGATTTCGTCGAATTCGCCCCCACCGACAACATCTTCGCGGATATCGAATGACCTTCGACTACGATCTCTTCGTCATCGGCGGTGGCTCCGGCGGGGTTCGCGCCGCCCGCATCGCATCGGGCGAAGGTGGCGCGCGCGTTGGCCTTGCGGAAGAAAGCCGGATGGGCGGCACCTGCGTCATCCGGGGCTGCGTGCCCAAGAAACTCATGGTCTTCGCCTCCGCCTTCCCCGAAATCATCGAAGACGCCCGCGCCTATGGCTGGCGCGTGAACGCCGATGGCTTCGACTGGCCCCGCTTCCGCACCGCGCTCGAGCGCGAGCTTGACCGCCTCGAAGGCGCCTATCGCAACACGCTGATCAATGCCGGCGTCACCATCCACGACACCCGCGCCACCGTGGTGGACCCGCACACCGTGCGCCTTGCCACGGGCGAAACCTTCACCACCAAGCACATCCTGATCGCCACTGGCGGCTGGCCCTTCGTCCCCGATATCCCCGGCCGCGACCTTGCCATCACCTCGAACGAAATCTTCCACCTCGACACCCTGCCCAAGCGCGCGCTGATCGTGGGCGGCGGCTATATCGCGTCGGAATTCGCCTGCATCCTGCACGGCCTCGGTGTCGCGGTTACCCAATACTACCGTGGCGCGCAGATCCTGCGCGGTTTCGATGATGAAGCGCGCGGCCATGTCGCCAATGCCATGCAGATGCGCGGCATCGGTATCCACTGCGGCACCGATGTCATCCGGCTGGAAAAAACCGCCACCGGCATCCGCGCCGTGGCCACCGACGGCACCGAACGCGAGTTTGACCTCGTCCTCTACGCCACGGGCCGCAACCCGAATTCCCGCGGCCTCGGCCTTGAAGATCTCGGCGTGAAATTCGGCCGTCACGGCCAGATCCTCGTCGATGACTACTCCCAAACCGCCGTCCCCTCCATCTTCGCCGTGGGCGATGTGACGGGCCGCGTCAACCTTACCCCCGTCGCCATCCGCGAAGGCCACGCCTTCGCCGATACCGTCTTCCGCGGCGTGCCGACGAAATTCGACCACAGCCTCATCCCCTCTGCCGTCTTCACCCAGCCCGAACTGGGCAGCGTCGGCCTCTCCGAAGAGGCCGCCCGCGCACAGGAAGAGATCGAGGTCTACGTCGCCACCTTCCGCCCCATGAAAACCCTCTTCGCCGGGCGGCAGGACCGCGTGCTGATGAAACTCATCGTCAGCGCCGCCACCCGCCGCGTGCTGGGCTGCCATATCGTCGCACCCGACGCGGGCGAGTTGATCCAGCTTGCCGCCATCGCCATCGGCATGGGCGCCACGAAAGAGGATTTCGACCGCACCGTCGCCGTCCACCCCACCATTTCCGAAGAACTGGTGACGATGCGAAAGCCCACCCGAAAAGGCTAGACGCGGGCGGGCAACTGCTTGAATTTCACGCAAACATGCACAGTTAAAGCCGGACGACAGAAAAAGGGTACGATCAATGGCAGGAAGCGGTGGTCCTTGGGGCGGCGGCCCGGGCGATGATGACCGGAACGGCGGGCGCGACAACGGTCGTGACGGTGGCCGTGATGGCGGCCGTGATACAGGACGTGGCAATCGTCGCCCCGGCGAAGGCGGCCCGCAGATCCCCGAAATCGACGAGATCATGAAGAAGGGGCAGGAGCAACTCCGCGTCCTGATGGGCGGCCGCGGTGGCCGCACGGGCGGCGGCGGCAATGGCGGGCGCGATCCGAACGGCCCGCTGGTTACCAAACAGGGCCTTCTCCTCGGCGGTCTGGTCGCCGCGGGCCTCTGGGCCTTCATGTCCTTCTACGCTGTCCAACAGGACGAACGCTCGGTCGAGCTGTTCCTGGGTGAGTTTTCCAGCGTCGGAACGCCCGGCCTGAACTTTGCCCCGTGGCCCCTCATCACTGCGGAAGTCGTTTCTGTGACCGGCGAACGCACCACCGATATCGGGGCCGGCGGCAACGGTTCGGACAGCGGCGCCCTGATGCTGACGCGGGATCAGAACATCGTGGATGTCGGTTTTCAGGTGGTCTGGAACGTGTCCGATCCGACTGCTTTCCTCTTCAATCTCGCCGATCCCAGCGACACGATCCGCGCTGTGTCGGAATCCGCGATGCGCGACATTATTGCCCGGTCCGAGCTCTCGCCCATCCTGAACCGTGACCGGCGTGCCATCGGGGATGAACTGCGGGTGAACGTGCAGAACACGCTCGACAGCTATCAGGCTGGGATCAGGGTGATCCGCGTCAACCTCCAACGCGCTGTCGCGCCCGATGAGGTGATCGACGCCTTCCGCGAAGTGCAGGCCGCCCAGCAGGAACGCGAACGCCTCCAGAACGAGGCGGACGCCTACGCCAACCGCGTAACCGCAGGCGCCCGCGGCGAGGCCGCCCGTCTGTTGGAAGAGGCTGAGGCCTACCGCGCCCAGGTCGTCAACGTGGCACAGGGTGAGGCATCCCGCTTCCTTTCGGTCTACGAGGAATATGTGAAGGCGCCCGAAGTGACGCGCCGCCGCATGTATCTGGAAACCATGGAAAAGGTGCTGGGTGGCATGAACAAGGTCATCCTTGACGGCGTGGCCTCCGGCGAAGGCGGTGGTCAGGGCGTGGTGCCCTTCCTGCCGCTCAACGAACTCAACCGTCCGGCCCCCGCACAGGGTGCCGCCGCGACCGGAGCGACCAACTGATGAAAAGCGCCATCCTTCTGCCCATCGTCGCCATCCTCGGCGCCACCGTACTGTCGTCGCTCTTCATCGTGGACGAACGCGAAAAGGTGCTCGTGCTGCAATTCGGTCAGGTCAAGCAGGTGAAGGAAGACCCCGGTCTCGGCTTCAAGATCCCGCTGATTCAGGAAGTGGTGCGCTACGATGCGCGTATCCTTGGCCTGCCGACTACGCCACTCGAAGTGACCATGCTGGATGATCGCCGCCTTGTGGTCGATGCCTTCGCGCGCTGGCGGATTACCAACCTCATTCAGTTCCGCGAAGCCGTAGGTGCGGGCGGCGAAGCACAGGCGCTCGTCGGTCTCGAACGCATTCTCAACAACGCGATCCCCGAAGTTCTGGGCTCGGTCGATTCCAACCGCGTCCTGTCCGAGGATCGTACCGCCCTGATGAACCAGATCCGGGATATCGCGCGCCGTGAGGCCGCAAATCTCGGGATCGACGTGATCGATGTCCGCCTTACCCGCACCGATCTGCCCGAACAGAACCTCGAGGCCACCTTCGCCCGGATGCGCGCCGAACGTGAGCGTGAGGCCGTCGATGAAATCGCCCGCGGTAACGAAGCCGCGCAGCGCGTCCGCGCCGCCGCCGACCGGACGGTGGTCGAACTCACCTCCGACGCCCGGCGCGAGGCCGACGTGATCCGCGGTCAGGCCGATGCCGAACGCAATGCCATCTACGCCGAAGCCTTTGGTCAGGACCCGGAGTTCTTTGCCTTCACCCGCTCGCTCACCTCTTATGAACGGGCGCTGCAATCGGGCAATTCCTCCATCGTCATGCAGCCCGATAGCGAATTCTTCGACTATCTCCGCTCTGACTCCGGCCGTGGCGACACGCCCGGCAGGGCGGCACCCGCGACGGAATGACCTGGCTCCTTCTGGGCCTTGGCCTTGTGCTTGTGATCGAGGGGCTGGCGCTTGCGCTGGCCCCTTCGCGCATTGAACAGCTGCTGGCTTTCCTCGCCAGCCAACCGCCCGATCGCCTGCGCCTCATCGGCCTCGCCGCCATCGCCACCGGCGTGTTTCTGGTCTGGCTTGCACGCCACCTGATCGCGGCCCCCTAGCGCCTCTTGAAACAATCCCCCCATCGGGTTCACATGCTGTTGAGAGAGCGCGACCCGGTTTGCATTGCAATTCGGCTTTCCTACCTGATGATCACAAGCGTGCTCCGCCGCCCGGGCCTCAGGCCGCGCGGCACCGCAAACGAAAGGAGTTCGGAGTGCATCCCACCGTTCTGTCCCAAGCGGCCCGCGCCGAGGCCGTGCCGCGCAAACCCTCCCGCGTCTTCCTCGCCCTCGCGCTTGGCCTGTCGCTGGCGCTGGGCAATGCACTTGACGTTCGCGCCCAGTCGGCCCCCGACAGCTTTGCCGATCTGGCCGAACAGATCAGCCCCTCGGTGGTGAACATCACCACCTCCGCCGTCGTCGCCGCCCCCACCGGGAACGGCCCGATGGTCCCCGAAGGATCCCCGTTCGAGGATTTCTTCCGCGATTTCATGCCCCCCGGCGCCGATGAAGGCCCCGCCGAACCCCGCCGGTCCGAGGCGCTGGGATCGGGCTTCGTCATCTCCGAAGACGGCTACATCGTCACCAACAACCACGTCATCGAAGGCGCGGACGAAATCGAGATCGAGTTTTTCTCGGGCGACCGGCTGAAAGCCGAACTCGTCGGCACCGACCCCAAGACCGACATCGCGCTTCTGAAGGTCACTTCCGACGAACCGCTTCCCTTCGTGCAGTTCGGCAATTCCGACCTGATCCGCGTGGGCGACTGGGTCATGGCCATGGGCAACCCGCTGGGTCAGGGCTTCTCGGTCAGCGCCGGGATAGTCTCGGCGCGCGGTCGCGAACTGTCGGGCACCTATGACGATTACATCCAGACCGACGCCGCCATCAACCGCGGCAACTCGGGCGGCCCCCTGTTCAACATGGACGGGCAGGTGATCGGCGTGAACACCGCCATCCTGTCGCCCAATGGCGGCTCCATCGGCATCGGCTTCTCGATGGCCTCCAACGTCGTGACCAAGGTGGTGGATCAGCTGCGCGAATTCGGCGAAACCCGCCGTGGCTGGCTCGGCGTCCGCATCCAGGATGTCACCCCCGACGTGGCCGAAGCCATGGGGCTCGAGGCCGCCGCCGGCGCGCTCATCACCGATGTCCCCGATGGCCCCGCCAAGGATGCCGGGATGCAGGCCGGTGACGTGATCACCACCTTCGACGGTAAGGAAATCGGCTCCGTCCGCGACCTGACCCGTCAGGTGGCCGACAGCCCGGTCGGGTCTGCCGTCCCCGTGATCGTCCTGCGTGATGGCGAAACCACCACCCTCTCCGTCACCCTTGGCCGCCGCGAAGAGGCCGAGGCCGCCGAGGTCGTCCCCGCCGCAGGCGAACCGCCGCAAGACCCGGGCGAATTGCAGCTGCTTGGCCTGACGCTGCAACCGCTCACGGCGGAAACCGCCGCCCAGCTTGGCCTGCCGGATGATGCCAAAGGCCTTGCCGTCACCGCCGTCGATGCCGCGTCCGAGGCGTATGGCAAGGGCCTGCGCGAAGGCGACGTGATCACCGAGGCCGGGCAACAGCCCGTGGAACGCCTGCAAGACCTCGAAGATCGCGTGACCGAGGCGCGCGAGGCCGGGCGCAAATCGCTCCTCCTGCTTGTGCGCCGCGCGGGTGATCCCCGCTTCGTCGCCCTTGCCGTGGAAGAACCGGCCCCGGCCGAACAGTGATCCCGGCAGACGCCGGAACCGAACGGGGCGGCAGGGCAACCTGCCGCCCCTTTTCCTATCCGATTTCCGTCAGCAGCCGCGTGCGAAAGCTCTCCATCCACTCCGCCCGCTCTGCCGCCATGGCACGCCCCGCCGCTGTCTGCATCGCCGCAGCCGCCGGGAACAGCTTCACCTCCAGGTGGTCCAGCGCGAAGCGCCGGTCATCCAGCACGCGGCCCATCGCAAGCGGGTCGCCCGCATCAAACAGCGCCGCCCCCATCTGCCCCGCGATCAGGAACATCCGCGCCAGGCCAATCGCCCCCAGCGCCTCCAGCCGATCCGCATCCTGCAGGATGCGCGCCTCCACCGTCTCGGGCGCGATCCCGGCCGAAAAGCTGTGCGCCGCAATCGCGTGATGCACCGCCGCCAGCCGATCCGCCGCAAACCCCATCGCTGTCAGTTCCCGCACCGCCAGATCGGCCGACAGCCGCGACGCCAGCGCCCGGTCGGGGCTGTCCTTGGGTAGGTTCACCGCATCATGGAAATAGGCCGCCACGGCCAGCACATCCGCATCCGCCCCGCCTTCCTCCCGCGCGATCCGGCGACAGCTTTTCCAGACCCGGTCCAGATGGCCCAGATCATGCGCCCCATCCGCCGCATCGGCCCAGATCTCCGCCATCCGCGCCCGCGCGCGGCCCGCCCAATCTGTCACAGCTCCTCCAGCGCGGTGGGCAACAGCCCCAACTCCCGCGCCGCCGCCAGCGACAGGCGCGGGCTGTCCAGCCCCCGCTCGGCCTGATAGCGCCGCACCGCATCGCGCGTGCCCGCATCCAGCTCCCCCGTCAGGGGCAGCAGATAGAACCCCCGCGCCTTCAGCGCCCGCTGCAACGAGGCGACGAAATCCACCGTATATTCCGCAGGGCAGGGCGCGCGGAACCACACCTCCTCGCGATCCTGCACGATCCGCGTCCGTGTGTCCGTGCGATAGGTGGCAGGCGTCAGCACCTGCCCATCCCCGGCCCGCGTCTCGGGCGTCACGACCACCTGCTCCGTCACCGTCTCGATCACCGCAGGTGTCACGTCGCTTTCCCAGCAGGCACCTTCGGGCCGCGCCGGGGGGCCGGGCCGATCCAGCCGCACGATCTCGCGCGACAGGTCGCTGGTGCGCGGGGCAGGGGGCATGGCGGTCTGGCAGGCGCCCAGCACCGCCAGCATCAGCATCACGCCCGCCGCTCTCATCCTGATCTGCATCCGCCTCTTGTCCTGCCCGTCCGGTTCGCCCGGATCGCAAGGCGCAGCATAGCGTCATTCGCCCCGGCCTTAAACCCCGCCGCAGGGGCAGCCGCGCCTCAGGGCTGATCCCCCGCCCGCACCCCGTCATGGCGGAAATCCGGGCGCAGCAACTGGTCCAGCATCGCCGACAGATCCTCGATCACCTCGGCCACCACATGCACCACCCCCGCCTCGCGCTGCAGCCGCCCCGTCACCCGCAGCATCCGCCCCGCGATCACCGCCCGGCGGAACCGTTCATAGACCTTGGCCCAGACCACCACATTGCAGGTGCCCGTCTCGTCTTCCAGCGTGACGAAGATCACCCCCTTCGCGGTGCCGGGCCGCTGCCGCAGCAGCACCAGCCCCGCCACGCAGACCCGCGCCCCGGCAGGCGGCTCGTCCAGCCGCGCCGCCACCAGCGCCGCAGGCGGGCGTGGCCATGTGCCGGGCCGCACCGTCGGCACCAGCCAGTCCGACAAGCTGCGCTGTGTCGGATCGGCGGAACGGGGGCTGGGCTGGGGCCATGATGACATGAGAACAAAAATAGAACATCCGCGGCCATTGACAAGCCGTCACATCGCCCGCCCCTTATCCCAACCTCTGGCAAAGGGCGCAGGAATGGCCTATGTCGGGCGCACCAGACCCATCATCGGCACCCATAATCGGCACAAGGCAAGGCATCCATGGCGAAGATCACCTATGTGGAACACGGCGGCAAGGAACATGTGGTCGAGGTGGCCAACGGCCTCACCGTGATGGAAGGCGCCCGCGACAACGGCATCCCGGGGATCGAGGCCGATTGCGGCGGCGCCTGCGCCTGTTCCACCTGCCATGTCTATGTCGATCCGGCCTGGGTGGACCGCCTGCCCAAGAAGGACAGCATGGAAGAAGACATGCTCGACTTCGCCTGGAACCCCGATCCGGTGCGTTCGCGCCTGACCTGCCAGCTCAAGGTCTCCGACGCGCTGGATGGCCTGCGCGTGCAGATGCCCGAAAAGCAGATCTAACTCAGGCCAGCAGCAGCGCCGCTTCGTCCCGGCTCGCGCAGGGGCGCGCCGTCCCGCCCAAAAGCGTGCCTTCCCAGAAGGCCCGCCCCATATCGGGAAACAGCGCCTGCAATTCCGCCAGCGTCCCGGGCGCAAGCTCAACCGCGTCACCGGCAAAGGGGTGATAGCTTTCGGTTGCCGCACCCTCGGCAAAGATGATCTCGTGGCGGTCAAACAGCAGGTGGAAATATTCCACCTGTTCCATCTCCACCACCCGCACCCGCGCCCCATCGACCAGATCGGCCGCAGCAGCCAGAACCTCTGCCTCACCGGTCAGCAACTCCGCCCGCCAGCCAGACACCACCATCCGGTGATGCGGCGACACGCGCAGCGGCCGCATATTGCCCAGAACCGCCGCGCCGATCTCAACCGGCGCCAGCGCCCCGCGCCCATCCACCAGCTTGGACAGAACCCGCCGCACCGGCTGCAGACCGTGATCCATGGTTTCGATCAGCATCCCGTCGCGCAAATCTTCCACCGCGACCAATCCTGTCGCCGTCTCGATGCGCGTTCCCCGGGCGAAACAGGCCAGATCGGTGGTCGTGAACACCTGCACGGCCAAGGCCAGCGCCGCATCCACCCGTGCATCCATCGCCTGCTCCGACATCACCATCACCCGTTCACCAACCACAATCCGCAGATTCGCCCCCGATTGTGTCCAGAATACGGCAAGCTCGCAGCGACCGTTGGAAAAAGAGTTAACAATTCAAGGCAAATCCGCCCAGAACCGCGCCGCTCCCCTCTGCCCTAATTCGCCTTGCGGCTTGGCAGGAAGGGCAGGGGGGCCACAGGCACCCCTTCTTCGATCAGCTTGCGCGCCTCATCCACCCGCGCCTCGCCATGGATCGCGCGTTCGGGCGCCTCGCCGCTGTGGATGCGCCGCGCCTCGGTGACGAAATTCATCCCGACGTAATCCGAGTTTTCCTCCACCTGCCGCCGCAGGGCGGCCAGTGCCGCCTCCCGCTCATTCGCGGGGGCGCGCAGCGCGGGCGCCTCCTCTGCCCCGGCACGCAGGGCCACGCTCGGCGCCATCAGCGCCTTCTCCACCTCTGCCGATCCGCAGACGGGGCAGGCCACATGCCCCGCGGCCTTCAGCGCGTCAAACGCCGCGCCGGACTGGAACCAGCTGTCAAACCCATGGTCTTGCGCGCATTTCAGTTGGAAGCGGATCATCGTGGATCACCGGATGGTTGGTCATCTCTCCCTCCACCTATGCAGAGGGGCAGCAAAATCAACCCGCCCGCGCCATCAGCGCGCAGCCACCGCCACGATGGCCGCCGCCGCCTCGGACGGTTTGAGCAGCGCAGGCTCCTCGGCCAGCCGCAGGAACAGCGCGCGCAACTCCGGCTCTGCCACCAGCTTCGCCGCGTCCTCCGCGTCATGCCACCGCCGGCGGCGCTGCTTGCGCTCGGGGTAGCGCGCGGCCAGTTCCTTCACCCGCAGCGGATAGACCGTCACCACGCAGGGCTGGGCGGATTTGTCCGCCATGATCTTGAAATATCCGAACGTGCCGACGGGCTGATCCCGCCCCTTACCGCGCACGCCCGCCTCTTCCCAGGCTTCCTGCATCGCCGATTGCGCCGCGCTCTTGCCCGCCATCGGCCAGCCCTTGGGGATGACCCAGCGCCCGGTCTCCCGGCTGGTGATCAGCAGCACCTCGACCCGGCCCCGATGCATGCGCCAGCACAGCGCCGCGCACTGGCTGCGCGTTCCACCTTCCCCGGGGGAAAGGGCATCGCTGGTCTGATCCCACTTCATCTGCCGCCCGATCCCTCGACCCGGTTCAACCCGCCGGATCGTTGCTTTGCTGTCATATATGGCAACACCTGCGCCGACATTCCATAGGACGATGGAAATCTTATGGAATTTAGGCGGTATTGCTGTGATATTGGTCACGGGTGCCCATGACCTCGGCACCGCCGCAGCGGCAAATTCCAACCCATGCCCGTCCGGCGGCGTTGACCTCGAAAATGACTGCCTTACGTTCCCGTTGAAACCGATTTGCAGGGGCTGCGATGCGCCACTCAACCCTCCTTTTTTCTGCCGCTCTTTCCTGCCTGCCCGTCGCCGCGATGGCGGGCTTCAATTTTCCCTCCATCGACGGCGGCACGATCGACCTCGATGCCTTCAAGGGCCGCCCCGTGCTGGTGGTGAACACCGCCTCGCTCTGCGGCTTTGCCGGGCAGTTCGATGATTTGCAGGCGCTCCATGATGGCTATGCCGATCGCGGTCTCGTCGTCCTCGCCGTCCCGTCCGACGATTTCCGCCAGGAACTTGGCAGCGCGGCCGAGGTCAAGGAATACTGCGCCGTCAACTTCGACCTCACCATCCCGATGACCGACATCACCCCCGTCACGGGCGACGCCGCCCACCCCTTCTACAAATGGGTGGCCGATACGTCGGGTTTCGTCCCCACCTGGAACTTCAACAAGGTGCTGCTCGACGGCAGCGGCGACATCGTCGCCACCTGGGGCAGCGCCGTGCGCCCCACCGCCGCCCCCGTCGTCCAGAAGATCGAGGCGCTGCTGCCGTGACATCCGCCCTTCCGGGGCCGCTCTTTTTCGGCTCCGGCATCTATCGCGGCTCCAGCTATGGCCGGTCCCATCCGCTGCGCGTGCCGCGCGTGTCCACGGTGATGGACCTTTGCGCCGCATTAGGCTGGTTGCCGCCCGCCCGCTACCGCACCAGCCCGCGCGCCAAACCGGCAGCCCTCACCGCCTATCACACCCCCACCTACCTCGCCGCCCTGCAACGCGCCGAAGAAACGGGCGAGGTGGACGCCGAAACCCGCGCCCGCCACCACCTCGGCACCACATCGAACCCGGTCTTCCCCGAAATGTTCCGCCGCCCCGCCACCGGCGCAGGCGCTGTGATGCTGGCGGCCGAACTGCTGGCCACCCATGCCACCGGCGCGATCCACGTCCCGGGCGGCGGCACCCATCACGGCCTGCCCGATCGCGCCAATGGCTTTTGCTACCTCAACGATCCTGTCCTTGCCCTGATGGCCCTGCGCCGCGCCGGCCTGCAACGCCTTGCCTATGTCGATCTCGACGCCCACCACCCCGATGGCGTGGAACCCGCCTTCGCAGGCGACCCCGACCTCCTGATGATCTCGGTGCACGAAGAAAACCGCTGGCCCTTCACCGGGGCGCTGACGGATGACGCGGGCGGCAATGCCTTCAACCTCCCCGTCCCGCGCGGCTACAACGATTCCGAGGCGCGCGCCGTCCTGCACGGCCTCATCCTGCCCCGCCTCGCCGCCCACGCGCCACAGGCCATCGTCCTGCAAGCTGGCGCCGACAGCCTGCTCGAGGATCCCCTCTCCCGCCTCGCCCTCTCCAACCGCGCCTATATCGAGGCGCTCACCGAAATCCGCCCCCTCGCACCCCGCCTCCTCCTGCTCGGCGGGGGCGGCTACAACCCGTGGTCCGTCGGGCGCTGCTGGTCGGCGCTCTGGGCCACCCTTGCCGGGCAGGACATCCCCGACCGCCTGCCCGAAGACGCCGCCGCCCTCCTGCGCGCCCTCTCCTGGGGCGGCGGCACCCGCCCGGCCCCGGAGCCGCACATGACCGAAACCCTGCTCGATCCCCCGCGCGAAGGCCCCGTCCGCCCCGAAATCACCGAACGCCTCGCCCATCTGGCCCGCCGATGATCCGCGCCTTCCTTGCCCTTCCCCTGCCGCCCGAGGTGCTCTCCGCCCTCCGCGTGCAGCACTTCCTCCTTCCCCTCCCGCGCAAGGTGGACCCCGACAGCTTCCACCTCACCCTCGTCTTCCTCGGTGAACAGCCCGAACCCGTCCTCCACGCCGCCCATGAACGCTTCGCCGAGATCCGCCTCCCGCCCTTTCCCCTGTCGCTCCGATCCCTTGGCCTGTTCGGCGGCGCCAAACCCCGCGCGGCCTGGGCGGGTGTCGCCCCCTGCGAACCGCTGAACCGCTTGCAAGCCAAGCTCGACCACGCCGCCCGCAGCGCCGGGATCGCCACCGAAAGCCGCCGCTTCACCCCCCATGTCACGCTGGGCCGCTTCCCGCCCCCGCCGCCCGACGAAACCTTCCGCCTCGAACGCGCCATCGCGCAGGGCAGCGGCTTTTCCACCCCCGAATGGGTGGTGGATCATTTCTGCCTTTACGAAAGCTGCCAGACGAAACAGGGCAGCGTCTATTCCGAACTCGCCCGCTACGATCTCTAGCGGCGGCTAAAGAACCGGCCCCCGCCGCCCCGGCCAATCGGTTGCCAGATGATACTGCTGCCCCATGGCCAGCACCGCCGCATCCGCCCCGTATGGCCCGAAGATCTGCATCCCCATCGGCAGGCCCTGCCCCCCAAACCCCACCGGCACGTTCAGCGACGGCACGCCTGCAAGGCTCACCGGGATGACCACCTCCATCCAGCGGTGATAGGTGTCCATCACCCGATCCCCGATCCGCTCCGGCCAGCGCCATTCCGCCGGAAAGGGCCAGACCTGCGCCGAAGGCATCACCAGCGCGTCGAACTCGCGGAACAGCTTCGCCAGCCGCGCATACCACCGCGACCGGATCACGCTCGCCGCATGGAACTCCGCCGCCGTCACCTTCGATCCCTGCTCGACCTCCCACAGGCTTTCGGGCTTCATCAGCGCCCGCTTCGCAGGGTCCGCCGCCATCGCCTGCTTGTCGCCTGCATTCAGCATCGCCCGGATCGTCGTCCAGGCAAACCACAGCTTTTCGGCGGGGAAGGGCGGGGCGACCGGCTCCACCACCGCCCCCATCCCCTCGAACACCCGCAAGGCCCCGTCGCACAGGTCCAATATCCCCGGCTCACAGCCATAAGCCCCGTCCCAATCGCCCAGCCAGCCGATGCGCTTGCCCCGCATCTCCACCGCCATCAGGTCCGCGAAAGGCTCTGCCGCCCGCCCGAAAGGCACTTCCGGGTTCACCCCCGCCTGCACCTCCAACAGCCGCGCCACATCCTCCACCGTCCGCGCCATGGGGCCTTCCGTCGCCATCGTGGCAAGGAAGGTATCCCCCACCGCATCGGCAGGCACCAACCCGTAACTCGGCCGAAACCCATAGACATTGCAGAAGGCCGCCGGATTGCGAAGCGACCCCATCATGTCCGATCCGTCCGCCACCGCCACCATCCGGGCCGCCAGCGCCGCCGCCGCGCCCCCCGACGATCCCCCCGCCGTGCGCGTCAGGTCATAGGGATTGCGCGTCACCCCATGCACCGGGTTGAAGGAATGGCTCCCATGCCCCCATTCTGGCGTATTCGTCTTGCCGATGAAAATGGCCCCCGCCGCCCGCATCCGCGCCGCAATCAGATCATCCGCCACCGGCACGTGATCGGCAAAGATCGGCGATCCCCAGGTCGTGCGGATCCCCCGCACCGCCACCAGATCCTTCACCGCCACGGGCATCCCATGCAGCCACCCGGCAGGCGCCGCCGCATCCGCCGCCCGCGCCTGATCCATCAGGGCGTCCCCGTCCGGCATCGACACGATGGCATTCACCGCCCCGTTCACCGCCGCCACCCGCGCCAGCGTGGCCTCCATCACCTCCGACGGCTTCACCTCCCGCGCCGCGATCAGGCGTGAAAGCTCCGTGGCCGACAGTGCAACAAGATCATCCATCTTCATCTTGGCCCAAATACCCCTGGGGTTTGGGGTGGAACCCCAACGGGAACGGGCGCGGGCGATGGCCCGCGCCCGTGACCTAAAAGGCGCGTGCTGCGGGCCATCCGGCCCGCAGCACTCCGCAAGATCACTTCTGCAACTCGGTCCAGATCGCGGTGATGTATTCCTGCGCCTTGCCCGTGCAGGTAGGCAGGAACACGCCCGCCGCCTTGAACTCTTCCGGGATCACCACTTCCGGCGCGGTCTTCATGTCTTCCGGCATGAAGGCCTCCGATCCCGCGATCCCGTTCGCATAGCGCGCAAAGGCCGAAATCATCGCCGCATTCTCCGGCACCATGATGAAGTCGAGGAACTTGTACGCCTCCTCCACATTCTGCGCATCCGCCAGCAGGGCGACCGAATCCATGAACAACGGATAGCCTTCCTTCGGATAGCCATAGGCCACGGTATTGTTCGCCAGACGCGCCCGCATGGTGGACCCGTTCCAGTTCACCGACGCCGCCCAGTCGCCATTCGACAGCCGCTCCGTCGCGCCGTAATCCATGCTGATCCAGTTGGGCTTCGCCGCCACCAGAAGGTCGCGCGCCTTCTTCAGAACCTCCGGGTCCTCCGAACAGGGCTCGCCGCCCGCATACATGGTGGCCATCGCCACGATGTCGTTCATCTCGGGCACCACGTTGATCTTGCCCTTCAACTCATCCGGCACTTCCAGAAACACCGCGCTGGTATTGATGTCGCCCGGATAGATCGCGGTATCCACGGCCACCCCGGTCGAACCCCATTGCCACGGGATGGTGTGGGCGCGGCCCGGATCCCACGTCACATCCTTCCATTCCGGCGCGATATTGGCGTGATTGGGCAGCTTGGACAGATCCAGCGGCACGATCAGCCCCTTCTCCACCCAGATCGGCACATAGTTGGCCGACGGCACCACCAGATCAAACCCATGCCCCCCGGCCTCCACCTTGGCCAGCGCGGTGTCATTGCTGTCATAATCCGTCACCGTCACGGTGATGCCCGTCTCGGCCTTGAACTTCTCCAGCAACTCGGGGCTCGTGTAATTGCCCCAGTTGTACAGGTTCAGTTGCCCTTCCGCCTGCGCGATGGCCGAGGTGGCCAGCAGCAGCGCGGTCGCAGAGATCAGTCTTTTCATCGCAGTCGCTCCCATGTTGCAGTCGTTTGTTTTTTTCTTCTCGCGCCTCAGCCCTTCTTCCGCGTCAGCAGGAAAAAGGCCGTCAGCAGCACCACCGTCAGCGCCAGCAGCGCGGTGGAAATCGCATTCACCTCGGGCGTCATCGTCCGGCGCATCTGCCCCAGCATGTAGGTGGGCAGCGTATCCTGCCCGCCCGATTTCACAAACTCCGTGATGATCACATCATCGAGGCTGATCACAAAGGCCAGCATCGCCCCTGCCAATATCCCCGGCCCCAGCAGGGGAAGCGTCACGAACCGGAAGGTCTGCCAGGGCGAGGCGTAAAGATCCGCCGCCGCCGACTCAAGGCTCAGGTCCATCCCCTCCAGCCGCGCCCGGATCGGCAGATAGGCAAAGGGGATGCAAAAGGCCGAATGGGCAAGGATCAGATAGCCCAACCCCTGATAGCCCGTGGCCACCTTCACCATCCCGAACAGGATCATCAGCGCCACCGCCGTCACGATCTCGGGCACCATCAGGGGCTGGTTGATCGCCACATAGATGAAGGTCTCACCCTTGAACGCCGCCCGCCGCGTGGTTCCCAGCGCGGCCAGCGTGGCCACGGTCGTGGAAATCATCGCCGCCCAGACCGCGATCACGAGGGACCGCACGGTTGCATCCTTCACCGCCTGATTGTTCCACGCATCCGCATACCAATGCAGCGAAAACCCCTCCCACACCGCGATGCTGCTGCCCGCGTTGAAGGAAAACGTCACCAGCGTCGCGATGGGCAGATACAGCATCACGAAGGTCGCCACCGCCACCGTGGCAAACCCGGGCAGACGCGCCACCTCGAACCGCCGCTCAGCCATGCGGATTGCTCCCCCGGTTCGCCGCCTTCACATAGACCAGCAGCGCCGCCGTCACGATCACCAGAAGCGTCACCGAAAGCGCCGCGCCAAGGGGCCAGTTGCGCCCCGCCAGAAACTGCAATTCGATGAAATTCCCGATCATCATGTTCTTGCCGCCCCCCAGCACGCGCGGCGTGACATAGGCCCCCAGCGACGGGACGAAAACGAGGATCGACCCCGCGATGATCCCCGGCTTCACGATGGGCAGGATCACCCGGCGCAGCACCTGCCAGCGGCTGGCGTAAAGATCATACCCCGCCTCCAGCAGCCGCATGTCGAACCGGTCAATCGCGGCGAACAGGGGCAGCACCATCAGCGGCAGATAGACATAGGCCATCCCGATCAGCACCGCCGTATCGGTGTAGATGATCGCCAAGGGCGTATCTATCACCCCGATCCACAACAGCACCGTGTTCAGCACCCCCTCCACCCGGATCACCTCGTTGATGGCAAAGGTGCGGATCAGCAGGTTCGTCCAGAACGGAATGGTGATCAGGAACAGCCACAGCCCCCGCTGCTGCGCGGGCCGCGTCGCGATGAACCACGCCGTCGGGAACCCCAGCGCAAAGGTCGCAACCGTCGTCAGGATCGACAGCTTCACCGACCGCCAGAAGATCGTCAGATGCGCATCCGCCAGCCCCAGCGTCCCGTCAAAGATGTCGCGCGTGAACAGGATGCCGGTCCAGCCATCAAGGCTGAACTCCCACACCACATTCCCGTATTCCCCCGGCGTCAGGAAGGAATAGACCACGATGATGACCAGCGGCCCCATCGCCGCCACGAACAAAAGGATCAGCGCAGGCAGCGAGAGCAGCCACCCGTTCCGGGCCGATTGTCGCTGCAGCCGATCCGCACCCATCGCCCTAATCCTCCAGAACCTGCGCCGCGCCGGGCGCGAAACGGATGCCGACGGTCGATCCCTCCACGATCCCCGCCTCGCCGCTGGCCGGGCTCTGCACCCGCGCCACCACCTCCGTCCCGTCGGACAGGTCCAGATGGCAATGCGTATCCGTCCCGAAATAGACCAGAAACTTCACCCGCGCCGCAATCGCGCCGGCCTCGCCCGCCGCCACGATCCGCACCTGTTCCGGCCGCACCGTCAGCGTTACCGCCCCGGGCCGGGTCGTCGCCACCTCCACCACATCCCCGGTGGAAAGCCGCACACCCCCCGGCACCACCGTCGCGGGCAGGAAATTCGTCTCGCCGATAAAGCTTGCCACAAAGCGGTTTACCGGGCGGGTATAGATGTCGCGCGGGCTGCCCACCTGCTGCAACTTGCCCGCGCTCATCACCCCGATCCGGTCGCTCATGGTCAGGGCTTCTTCCTGATCATGGGTCACGAAGATGAAGGTGATCCCCGTCTCCGTCTGCAACCGCTTCAACTCGACCTGCATCTCCTTGCGCAGCTTCAGATCCAGCGCGCTCAGCGGTTCGTCCAGAAGCAGCACTTTGGGCTGCGGCGCCAAGGCCCGCGCCAGCGCCACCCGCTGCTGCTGCCCGCCCGACAGTTGCGAAACCTTCCGCCCCGCCATCGGCTCCAGCTTCACCAGCGCCAGCATCTCGGCCACCCGCTTGGAAACCTCCGCCTTGGGGCGGCCCTGCATCGTCAGGCCGAACCCCACATTCTCGGCCACCGTGAGATGCGGAAACAGCGCGTAGCTCTGGAACACCGTATTCACCGGGCGCTTGTTGGGCGGCAGATCGGTGATATCCGCCCCGTCCAGCAGGATCGTGCCCGAGGTCGGCATCTCGAACCCCGCGATCAGGCGCAATAGCGTGGTCTTGCCGCATCCCGACGGCCCCAGCAGCGTAAAGAACTCACCCTTGCGGATCTGGATCGACACATCGTCCAGCGCCCGCACCACATGCTCGCCCTGACCGAAGGCCTTCACGGCATTCCGGGCCTCGATGGTGACGGCTTCGGTCACTCTGCGGCGCTCCCCATTGGTTCTTGTCTTTTGATCATATCTGACCGCCCGAATCCCCTCTTGGCAAGCGTTAAGACGCAGCCCCACCCGCCATCGGTGCCCGCCTCCCGGCCCAGGGCGCCGCGCGCTCAATTTCCGCGCAGAGCGCGATCAGCATCTCATCCGCCCCGAACCGCCCCGCCAGATGCACCCCCACCGGCAATCCCGCCGCCGTCCAACCCAGGGGCAGGCTCGCCGCCGGTTGCCCGCTGGCATTGAACACCGCGCAGAAGGGGGAATATTCAAAGATGCCGCCCGGCCCGATGCGATAGCCCACGTAATCCTCGGTCGCATGGCTGAACCGGCCCACCTTCGCGGGCGGCTCTGCCAGACAGGCCGACAGGATCACATCCGGCCCGCCGCCGCCCTCTTCCCCGAACACCGCCGCCATCTGGCGGCCAAAGGCGTGGATCTCCCCCACCGCCTCCAGATAGCGCGTCGGATGCAGCCCTTCCGCATGGGCCACCGCGCCGCGCGACACGCCCTCCACCAGCCCCGCCGCATCCCGCCCCTTCAACGCCCGCCGCACCCCCAGCGCCGTGCCCACCCCCACGATATCCGTCCAGGCCCGCATCATCATGCCCACATCCGCCTGCGGCCGCCCGGGTTCCACATGATGCCCAAGGCTCTCCAGCAACCGCCCCGCCGCCAGCACCGCCGCCCGCACCTCCGGATGGATGGCCGCGCCGGTGAAGGTCGTGTCGCAGATCATCACCCGCAGGCGCGGCGGCGGGCGGCTGATCGCATCCGCATGGCTCCGCGCCAGCGGCGGCGCCACATAGGGCGCCCCCAGATCCGGCCCCGCGCAGGCATCCAGCATCACCGCCGTATCCCGCACCGACCGCGTCAGGAACCCGTCGATCGCCATGCCCGCCCAGCCTTCGCCCACGTAGGGCCCATCCGGCAGCCGCGCCCGCGTCGGCTTGAACCCGAACAACCCGCAGCTGGACGCCGGGATCCGCACCGATCCGCCGCCATCCGACCCATGCGCCATGGCCACGATCCCCGCCGCCACCGCCGCCCCGGCCCCGCCAGACGACCCACCGCTCGTCACCCCAGGATCCCACGGGTTCCGCGTCGGCCCGCCATAGACCACGGCCTCCGTCGCCGCCCCGATCCCGCCCTCCGGGCTGGTCGTCCGGCCAAAGGTCACCACCCCCGTCGCCCGGATGCGCGCATAGATCGCCGAATCCCGGTGGTATCGCGTGTTCGCCAGCAGCCGCGATCCGTTATGCGACGGGAAATCCACCGCCTCGCAGCCCAGATCCTTCAACAGGAACGGCACCCCCCGGAACGGCCCCTGCGGCAGGCCCGCCGCTATGGCTTGCCGCGCCACGCCCTCCTGCATCAGCACCACCGCGTTGATCGCCGGATTGCGCGCCTCCACCGCCGCCAGCGCCGCGTCCAGCAACTCCGCAGGCGTCACCTCGCCCGCCGCCACCAGCTCCGCCAGCGCGGTTGCATCCCGCGCGCCCAGATCGCCGATCATGCCCGTTTCCCCCGTTCATCCTTTCTTCATGCTGGACCGGCAAGACTGTCCCGGTCCCGCCCCGTACCGTCGCCCGCGCGTCGCTTTCCGCCCGCGCGCCACCACCGCGCCCGCGCAAAAGGTTAACGCCGCCCTAACCCCCCGCCCGTCGCGTGCATACACCCTGCTGCACAGGATGTGGCACAGCGTGCTGCACGACGCGCACCGAAATATTCCAGCAAAAACAGCAAGTTTCGCAAGAAAGGCGCCCTCGGCGTCACCCCGCCCGACCGCCGTTTTCAGGCTGTGGCCCATCTGCGACAGGTCGGGAAAAACACCGCCTCACTCCGTCAGCGCGATCTCCTGCCGGAACGTCCCGTCCCGCCCATAGACCAGCACCCGCCCATCCCCTGTCACCACCAGCAGGAAATCCCGCCCCACCGTCACCGCCTCGGCCCGCACACCTTCCGGCAGCGTCAGGGTCTCCGGCAGCACCACCGCGCGGCCGTCCGGCATCCGGGTGACAAGCAGCCCGACAATCGCTATGACCCCCCCGATCATCGTCAGCATCAACACGATGACCAGCCATTTCAGGAACTTCAGGCTGGGCGGAAGCTCACCATGCTCAGGGGTATCGTCCATGCCAGACCTTTCGCCAGAATTGCCGGATGAAGGCGACGCGACCCTCGCCGCCACCCTGACCGTCACCATCGGGGCCAATCCGCCCGACCGCCTTGATAAGGCCCTCGCGCGCGAGGTGCCAGAGGAAGCCGCGCTGTCTCGTTCCCGCCTGATGAAGATGATCGCCGAAGGGGATGTCCTGCGCGACGGCACCCCCGTCACCGATCCGAAAACCCGCGTGACCGAGGGCGAGACCTACCTCCTCCGCCTCGCGCCTTCCGACGATTACCGCGCCCAGCCCGAAGCCATCCCCCTGACCGTGGTCTATGAGGATGCCGATCTGATCGTGATCGACAAACCGGCGGGCATGGTCGTCCATCCCGCGCCGGGCACGCCCTCGGGCACGCTCGTCAACGCGCTTCTGCATCATTGCGGCGACACGCTCTCAGGCATCGGCGGCGAAAAGCGCCCCGGCATCGTCCACCGCATCGACAAAGATACCACCGGCCTCCTCGTCGTCGCGAAATCCGATCGCGCCCATCACGGCCTTGCCCGCCAGTTCGAAGATCACAGCGTCAACCGCCATTACATCGCGCTTGTCCACGGCGTCCC
Organism: Paragemmobacter ruber; assembly: GCF_009908315.1. Classification (GTDB taxonomy): domain Bacteria; phylum Pseudomonadota; class Alphaproteobacteria; order Rhodobacterales; family Rhodobacteraceae; genus Paragemmobacter; species Paragemmobacter ruber. Next base: position 425,513 of record NZ_JAAATW010000001.1, on the reverse strand, counting down.
CGATGCCGCCGATCCCCGCCTGCGCGGCACCCGTGGCGTCAGCTTCGAACCCGGCGGCATCGTCCGCATCGCCACCGGCCTTGCCCGCCACAAGACCGACCGCCAGCGTCAGGCCGTGGTCTGGGATGGGGCAGGGCGCCACGCCGTCACCCGCGCCCGCGTTCTGGAAAGCTACGGCACCGCCGCGGCGCTGGTGGAATGTTGGCTGGAAACCGGCCGCACCCACCAGATCCGCGTCCACATGGCCCATGCCGGCCACGCGCTTCTGGGCGACCAGACCTATGGCGGCCGCCGCAAACTGGCCCCCAAACTCGTCGGCCCCGCAGCGGCCGAGGCCGGCAACAGCTTCCCCCGTCAGGCGCTCCACGCCGCGACCCTGGGCTTTCTCCACCCCGTGTCGGGCCGTGAACTCAGCTTCGAAAGCGCACTGCCCCCCGACATGGCAGCACTGATCGAAACCCTTGAACAGGCGCGCTGAAGGGCTGAAACATTGCCTGACATGTGCGTGAATGCACGGAAACGCCGCTTTAACCTTTACGGAACCGTTCCCAAATTAGGGTAGGGTAAGGGCAAGGCGGTCTTGCACAGCGAACCTGCCATCCTTACGTTTTTCGGTTCCCGGGGGCTTAAGCAAGACCCGGGGCGCATTTGACAGGGGGCACGACATGAGCACCTACCAAAATCTTCCCGCACCCAGCCCGGAACAGGGGCTGAACCGTTATCTTCAGGAAATTCGCAAGTTCCCGCTTCTGGAACCCGAACAGGAATACATGCTGGCCAAGCGCTGGGTGGATCATCAGGATGCCGGCGCCGCGCACCAGCTCGTCACCTCCCACCTCCGCCTCGCGGCCAAGATCGCGATGGGCTATCGCGGCTATGGCCTGCCGCAGGCCGAGGTGATCTCCGAGGCGAACGTGGGCCTCATGCAGGCGGTCAAGCGGTTTGATCCTGAAAAGGGCTTCCGCCTTGCCACCTATGCCATGTGGTGGATCCGCGCCTCGATCCAGGAATACATCCTGCGGTCGTGGAGCCTTGTGAAACTCGGCACCACCAGCGCCCAGAAAAAGCTGTTCTTCAACCTGCGCAAGGCCAAGGCCAAGGTGGGCGCGCTGGAAGATGGCGACCTGCGCCCCGAAAACGTGGCCCAGATCGCCAAGGATCTGTCCGTGACCGAAGAAGAGGTCATCGACATGAACCGCCGCCTGTCGGGTTCCGACGCCTCGCTCAACGCCACGGTGGGCAGCGATGGTGAAGGCGCCACGCAGTGGCAGGACTGGCTCGAGGATGAAGACAGCGATCAGGCCGATGCCTATGCCGAACGCGATGAGATGGACGCCCGCCGCGCGCTTCTGGTGCAGGCGATGGCCGTGCTGAACGAACGTGAGAAGGACATCCTGATGCAGCGCCGTCTGGCCGATACGCCCGTCACGCTGGAAGAGCTGTCGGAAAGCTACGGCGTCAGCCGCGAACGCATCCGCCAGATCGAGGTGCGCGCCTTCGAAAAGCTGCAATCCAAGATGCGCGAACTGGCCCGCGTCAAGGGCATGGCGATCCCCGCCTGACCTGCCCGCATCCCCTTGCCCCGCGCGCGCCCGCCCCTCCCGGGCCGGGCGCGCGCCCCGTTTGCCCGGCCCGCGCATGGCTTGATGAACAAACCCTTAACGCGCGCCTCCAGCCTCTTCACGCCCCCGACCTCTTCACGCCCCCGCGCCCCAATACGCCCCCGGCCTCGGCACCCGGAGCCCCCCCCTTCCGCCCATCGCTGCCCGCCCGGCTTGGCACCCAAGGCCCGGCTTCCCATATCCCGGTCATCCCTTCCCCGGTTGCCTCGCCCGGCCCATGGGGGTAGACCGCAGCAAAGCCGGAGGCCGCCGATGACCATGCTAGAAACCTTCATCAAGCCGATGCACCGCGAAGGCATCCGCTTCGTCGCGGCCTTCGCCGCTGCGACCCTGATCCTGTTCTGGATCTGGGATCCCCTGGGCTGGATCGGCGTCGGCCTCACCGTCTGGTGCTACTATTTCTTCCGCGATCCCAAACGCGCCGTGCCGCAGAATGCAGGCCTCATGGTCAGCCCCGCCGATGGCGTGGTCTCGCTGATCGAACGCGCCGTCCCGCCGCCCGAACTGGGCATGGGGCCGGATGCGCTGATGCGCGTGTCGGTCTTCATGTCGGTCTTCAACTGCCATGTGAACCGCGCCCCCATCGCAGGCCGCGTCACCGAAATCGCCTACCGCCCGGGCAAGTTCCTGAACGCCTCGCTCGACAAGGCCTCGGTGGACAATGAACGCAATTCGATCCGCATCGACATGGCCGATGGCCGCGCCATCGCCGTGGTCCAGATCGCAGGCCTCGTTGCCCGCCGCATCCTGTGCTTCGCCGCCAAGGGGCAGGAACTGCGCACCGGCGAACGCTTCGGCCTGATCCGCTTCGGATCGCGCCTCGACATCTATCTCCCCGATGGCGTGCAGCCGCAGGTCGCGCTGGGCCAGACCTGCATCGCCGGGGAAACCGTGATCGCCACCCTCGGCCTCGACAGCCCGCAACGCATGGCCCACATGGAATGACAGCGCCCGACGATCCCACCCGCCCGCGCCGCAAGCTGCACATCCTGCAGCTGCTGCCCAACCTCGTCTCGGTGGTGGGCCTCTGCGCGGGCCTGACCGCGATCCGCTTCGCGATTGACGGCCGCATCGCCACCGCCGTCGCCCTGATCGGCCTTGCCGCCGCGCTGGACGCGCTGGATGGCCGCCTCGCCCGGATGCTGAAATCCGAAAGCGCGATCGGCGCGGAACTCGACAGCCTTGGCGATTTCGTCAATTTCGGCGTCACCCCGGCCATCGTCCTCTATCTCTGGGGGCTGAAGGGCGAGGCCAGCCTCGGCTGGATCGCCGTCCTGATCTATGCCATCTGCTGCATGCTGCGGCTCGCCCGCTTCAACGTGGGCAGCAAGGCCGCCAATGGCGAGGAACCGGCCGAACGCACCTCCTTCATCGGCGTGCCCTCTCCGGCGGGTGCCATGCTGGTGCTGGCGCCCATCTACCTCGCCTTCTGCTTTCCCGGCGATGTCCGCATCCCCGCCGGCGTCATCGCCTTCTGGATGATCGCGATGGGGGCGCTGATGATCAGCCGCATCCGCACCCCGTCGCTCAAGCGCGTGACGATCTATGCCGAAGACGCGCGCTATATCCTCGTGGGGCTTGCCGCCCTGATCGCCGCCCTGCTGACCTATCCCTGGGTCACGCTTCTGGTCCTGACCGTGGCCTATCTTGGCGGCATCTTCTTCCTTGCGCGCCAGCAACTCGTGGCGCTCCTGCGCAAGGTGGGCTGACCGCCCGCCCCGCCCCGCCCCACCTTGCGCCGGGCGCCCCGCCCGCCTAGCTTGCGCCCGCAGAAGATGGCGTCACAAAATCGGAGGAACCGTGATGAAACCTGTCCGCTGGGGTGTCCTTGGCAATGCCAAATTCGCCCGCGAACATATGGCCCCCGCCATCCACATGGCCGAGAACGCCGAACTCGCCGCGCTTGGCACCTCGCGGCCCGGTGAGGCGACCGGCTGGGATTTCTGCCCCGGCCTGCCGCAGATGACCTATGCCGATCTGCTGGCCGACCCGTCGATCGACGCGGTCTATATCCCGCTGCCCAACCACCTCCATGTGGAATGGACGCGCAAGGCCATCGCGGCGGGCAAACATGTGCTGACCGAAAAACCCATCGCCATGCAGGCATCCGAGATCGACGATCTCATCGCCGCCCGCGATGCCGCGGGCCTTCTGGTGGCCGAGGCGTACATGATCGTCCACCACCCGCAATGGATCCGCGCCCGCGAACTGGTGCAGGGCGGGGCCATCGGGCGGCTGCGCCATGTCGATGCCTTCTTCAGCTATGACAACCATGCCGAGACCGAGAACATCCGCAACCGCCCCGAAACGGGCGGCGGCGGCATCCGCGATATCGGCGTCTACACCTACGGCTCCGCCCGCTTCGTCACGGGGGCCGAGGCGACCGATCTCTCCTGCCGTCTGATCCGCGAGAACGGCGTCGATGTCTGGGCCGAGGTGGACGCCATCCTTGAAGGCCCGCTCGGCCGCGCGACCTATACCGCGATGACGTCGATGCGCCTGCAGAACCGGCAAGAGGTCACCTTCCACGGCGACAAGGGCCTGCTCAAGGTGGCGAACGGCCCCTTCAACGCCAACCTCTTTGCCGAGGCGCGGATCGAATTGCATGTGGGCCAGACCGTGACCAGCGAACGCTGGCCGGCCGCCAACCACTACAAGCTGCAGGTGGAAAACTTCGGCCGCTCCCTCCGCACGGGCGCGGCCTATCCCTGCCCGCTGGAATTCACCCGCGGCACGCAGGTGATGATTGACCAGGCCTTCGCCACGGCGCGCGAGATCCACTGGTGAAACAGGCCGGGGGGCACTCATGTGCCCCCCGGACCCCCCTCAGCCGCGAAGATCAGGCCTCCATCGCCTCCAACTCGTCGATGAAGCCTGCGATCATCGACAGGCCCTTGTCCCAGAACTTCGGATCGCTGGCATCCAGGCCGAACGGCGCCAGCAACTCCTTGTGGTGCTTGGACCCGCCCGCCTTCAGCATCTCGAAATACTTCGCCTCAAACTCCGGCAGCCCATCGGCATAGGCCGCATAAAGCGCGTTCACCAACCCGTCGCCAAAGGCATAGGCATAGACGTAGAAGGGGGAATGGACGAAATGCGGGATATAGGCCCAGAAGGTTTCATACCCGTCCATGAACTCGAACGCATCGCCAAGGCTCTGGGCCTGCACGCTCATCCACAGGGCGTTGATGTCATCCGGCGTCAATTCGCCCTCGCGCCGGGCGGCGTGCAGCTTGCATTCGAAATCGTAAAACGCGATCTGGCGGACGACCGTGTTGATCATGTCCTCCACCTTGCCCGCCAGCAGCGTCTTGCGCTCTCCTTGCGTCTTGGCGCCATCCAGCAGCTTGCGGAAGGTCAGCATCTCGCCGAACACGCTGGCCGTTTCGGCCAGCGTCAGGGGCGTGGATGAGAGAAGCTCCCCCTGTCCCGCCGCCAGAACCTGATGCACGCCGTGGCCCAGCTCATGCGCCAGCGTCATCACATCGCGCGGCTTGCCCAGATAGTTCAGCATCACATAGGGGTGGACGGTGGTGACCGTCGGGTGGGCAAAGGCCCCCGGCGCCTTGCCCGGCTTCACGCCCGCGTCGATCCAGCCCTTCTCGAAGAAAGGCTTGGCGAGATCGGCCATCTTCGGATCAAAGGCGCCATAGGCCTCCAGCACCATCCGGGTCGCGCTGTCCCAATCCACGGTCTTGGGCGTCTCGATGGGCAGGGGGGCGTTGCGGTCCCAGACCTGCAGCTTCTCCAGCCCCATCCATTTCGCCTTCAGCCGGTAATAGCGGTGGCTCAGCTTCGGATAGGCGGCCACCACGGCATTGCGCAGCGCCTCCACCACCTCGGGCTCCACATGGTTGGACAGGTGGCGCCCGGTCTGCGGCGTGGGCATCTTGCGCCAGCGATCCTCGACCTCCTTCTCCTTGGCCAGCGTGTTGTGGATGCGCGCGAACAGCTTGATGTTGCGATCGAACACCACCGCCAGCGCCCGCGCCGCCGCCTCGCGCTTGGCGCGGTCGGTGTCGGTCAGCAGGTTCAGCGTGGCCTCGAGGTTCAGCTCCTCCTCCTCGCCCTCCACCTTGAACATCAGCCCGGCCATCGTTTCGTCGAACAGTTTGTTCCACGCACTGGCCCCCACGACGGAATTGTCGTGCAGGAACTTCTCCAACTCATCCGACAGCTGATAGGGCCGCATCGCGCGCATCCGGTCGAAGACCGGCTTGTAGCGCGCAAGCCCGGCGTCCTGTGCCAGCAGGGCGGTCAGATGCCCCTCATCCAGCCGGTTGAACTCCAGCGAGAAGAACACCAGCGGCGTGGTGAAGGTGGTGATCCGGTCCTGCGCATCGGCCATGAACTTGGCGCGCTCGCTGTCCATCGTGTTCTGGTAATAGCGCAGGCCCGCGAAAGACATGATCCGCCCGGCCACCACGTCGATCTGTTCATAGGCCCGCACGCAGGCCAGAAGGCCGCTCGCATCCAGCCCGGCAAGCTTGCCCTCATAGGCGGTGGCGAAATCGGCGCAGGCCTTTTCGAGCCACGCCATGTCGCGCGCGAATTCCGGCGCATCCGGCGCGGGGTAAAGGTCGGTCAGATCCCAATCCGGCAGCTTGCCAAGGCCCCCACCGCTGGCATTGGCGTCGAAGACGGGGCGGGGCAGGGGAAGCGTCATGGGGAACCTCGTTCGGTGATCTGCCCTTCATCTAGGGCGCGGGACGGGACAGGTGCAAGGCGCGCCGCCGCAATTCCGCGCGATCCCGGGTAGGATGGGCAGGATTGCCCATCCTACGCCTGCGCGGCGCGCAGCAAGCCGCGCAAACCCTCCAGCGTGTCGATCTCGTCCACCGGCTTGTCGCGGCGCCAGCGGATCATGCGCGGAAAGCGCAGCGCGATCCCCGACTTGTGGCGCGGGCTTTCCTGTATCCCCTCGAACCCGATCTCGAACACCAGTTCCGGCGGCACCCGCCGCACGGGGCCGAACCGTTCCAGCGTGTTCTTCTGCACCCAGCGGGTGATCTCGGCAAATTCGGCGTCGGTCAGCCCGGAATAGGCCTTGGTAAAGGGGACCAGCGCATTTCCATCCCGCACCGCGAAGGTGAAATCGGTGTAGAGGTTCGCCCGCCGCCCATGGCCCGCCTGCGCATAGATCATCACCGCGTCCACCGTCCACGGATCCAGCTTCCACTTCCACCAATCTCCGCGCTTTCGCCCCACATGATAGGGCGAGGTTGCGCGTTTCAGCATCACCCCTTCCGCCAGCCGCTCCCGCGCTGTCGCGCGTGTCGCGGCCAGACTTGCCCAATCGTCAAAGGCGATGGCAGGCGACAGGCGCAGCGGCAGGCCCTCCGGCAGCCTCGCCACCAGCGCCTCTAGCCGCGCCCGCCGCGCGTCGAAAGGATGTTCCCGTAGATCCTGCCCGGCCTCTTCCAGCAGATCATAGGCCAGCATCAGCGCGGGCGCCTCGGCCAGCAGCTTTCTCGGTACCGTTTTGCGCCCGATCCGCTTTTGCAGATCGGCAAAAGGCAGGGGGCGCCCCGCCGCCCCGTCCGAGGTCCCGTCCCAAGCCCCATCCCAGGCTACGACCTCGCCATCCAGCACCGTGCCATGCGGCAGGAAATCGGCCAGCGGCGCGAATTCCGGGAAGCGGTCGGTGATCAATTCCTCCCCGCGCGACCACAGGGCAAAAGCCCCCGCCCGCTGGATCAGTTGCCCCCGGATGCCATCCCATTTCCACTCTGCCCGCCATCCACCCGGATCGCCAAGGCTGTCCGGCCCCTCCTCCAGCGGTGCGGCAAGGGCAAAGGGGTAGGGGCGCGAATCCGGCCCGCCCGCATCGGCGCGCACCAGCATCTCGAAGCGCATCTCCTGCGGCGACCAGTCCCCCATCAGGCGATGCGCCAGCACCGCCTCTTCCACGCCCGTGGCCATGGCCAGCGCGCGCGTCATCAAGCCCTGGCTCACCCCCATGCGGTACCCGCCGGTGATCAGCTTGTTGAACAACAGCCGCTCCGTCGCGCCAAGCTGCCCCCAATGGCGCAGGATCGCCGCCCGCCGCTGCGCCTCGGGCTGGCCGGTCAGCGCGATCAACGCGGCGATCATCTCGGACAGCGACACCTCCACCCGCGCCTCGGCCGGGGGCAGGATCAGCGCGATGGTCTCGGCCAGATCGCCCACCATCGCATAGCTTTCCTCGAACAGCCAAAGCGGCAGCCCCGCCGCCTCGGCAGCCCATGCGCGCAACTCCGTCGCACTCACGCTCCGCTTGGGCCGCCGCCCGGACAAAAGCGCGATGGTCCAGATCCGGTCCGCCTCGGGCGCGGTGCGGAAATACTCCGTCAGCGCGGCGAGCTTGGCCGATGTCTTGGTCGTGCCGTCCAGCGCAGTGAAAAGGGCGGCAAAGGCTTTCACGGGGCGCCCCCCGCCTCTGCGCCCGGGGCGGCCGGGTCGGCCACCGGCGCGGCGGCGGCCTCTTCGGCCTCTTCCCCATATTCCGTGGCCACGATCCCCGCATCATAGCCCTTCTCGGCCAGCCAGCGCCGGAAGGGCGCGGTATAGCCGTGGGTCACGAACACCCGCTCGCAGCCCGTCGCCCGGATCGCGCTGTTCAGCCCGTCCCAATCGGCATGGTCGGAAACCACGAAGCCCGTCCCCAGCGCACGGCGGCGGCGGATGCCCCGCACGGCCATCCAGCCGCTGGCAAAGGCCTCTTCCGCCGGGCCGAACCGCCGCGCCCAAGCTGACCCCAGCGCCGCGGGCGGCGCGATGACCAGCGCGCCGGGATGCGTCTTGCCATCCACACCTGCCACCGCCCGCACCGTCTCGGGCAGGGGATAGCCTTGGGCGCGCAGGGTTGCCGTCATCTCTTCCACCGCGCCATGCGTCAGGATCGGGCCGATCCGCTCCACCCCCGCCATCAGGCGCTGCGCCTTGCCGAAACTGTAGGCGCCGAGGATCGACATCTTTCCCGCCGCCGCATTGGCCGCCCACCACCGGGTGATATCCTCCATCACCCGCGCCTGCGGTTGCCAGCGAAAGACCGGCAGGCCGAAGGTGCATTCGCTGATGAAGGCATGACAGCGCACCGGAACGAATCCTTCGGCCAGCCCGTCAGGCTCCACCTTGTAATCGCCCGACACGACCCAGACCTCGCCCCGCCGCTCCACCGCGATCTGGGCCGATCCCGGCACATGGCCCGCGGGGTGGAAACTGACGGTCACCCCGCCGATCTGAAGCCGCTCGCCATAGGCGATCCCCGCTGCGTCGATCTGGCCCAGCCGTTGCCGCATCACCGGCAGCGCCTGATGCGTGGCCAGATAGCGCCGGTGCCCCCAGCGCGCGTGATCCGAATGGCCATGCGTGATCAGCGCGTGATCGACCGGTCGCCACGGATCAATGAAAAACCCGCCATCCGGGCAGAAGATGCCGCGATCGGTAAAGGTCAGGACGGGATTCTCAGCCATGCCCCGCACCTAGCGCCCACAAAAGCCCGGTCCAGCGCGCCGGGCCACTCGCAACACCTGCCTGAATTTTGTGCATCTGCTCATGCTGCACCCTTTTTTGCGGGACGAAACGCTTTCCCCGCGCCGGATGCCCTGATTTACTCCACGCAAGTGGTGGCTGCGGGGGGCGTGACGGTGACGCAATACTTCAACGAGATGTACCAGAACGGCAAGGTGCGCGCGCCCTATGCGCAGCTGGAGGACTGGATGAACGCCATGCCCGCCCAGCTGCGCACCCTCAAGCAGGCCGAGGCCGAGGATCTCTTTCGCCGCATCGGCATCACCTTCGCGGTCTATGGCGAAGGCGGCGATCCCGATCGCCTGATCCCCTTCGACATGTTCCCCCGCGTCTTCACCGGGGCGGAATGGGGCCGTCTGGAAAAGGGCATCAAGCAACGGGCGCGCGCGCTCAATGCCTTTCTCGTCGATGTATATGGCCGGGGCGAGATCGTCCGCGCGGGCCGCATCCCCGCCCGGCTCGTCTATCAGAACGAGGCCTATGAAAAGGCCGTCGCCGGGATCAAGCCGCCAAAGGGCGTCTACTCCCATATCGTGGGCATCGACATCGTCCGCACCGGGCCGGACGAATTCTTCGTGCTGGAAGACAATTGCCGCACCCCGTCCGGCGTCAGCTACATGCTGGAAAACCGCGAAATCATGATGCGGATGTTCCCCGATCTGTTCCGCGGCAACCGCATCGAACCGGTGGATCGCTACCCCGACCTGCTCCGCCGCACCCTCGCCTCGGTCGCGCCGCCGAAATGCAGCAAGGACCCGACCATCGTCCTGCTCACCCCCGGCCCGTTCAACAGCGCCTATTACGAACACAGCTTCCTGGCCGATCTGATGGGGATCGAACTGGTCGAAGGGCAGGATCTTTTCGTCGAGGGCGAATTCGTCTGGATGCGCACGACCGAAGGCCCAAAGCGCGTGGATGTCATCTACCGCCGCATCGACGACGCCTATATCGACCCGCTCTGCTTCCGCCCCGATAGCACGCTGGGCGTGCCGGGCGTGATGGATGTCTACCGCTCGGGCGGGGTCAGCCTGTGCTCTGCCCCCGGCGCGGGCGTGGCCGATGACAAGGCCGTCTATACCTTCGTCCCCGAAATGGTCCGCTTTTATCTGGGTGAGGAGCCGATCCTGAAGAACGTGCCCACCTGGCAATGCGGCAGGCAGGATGATCTGGGCTATGTGCTGGATAACCTTGCCGATCTCGTGGTGAAAGAGGTGCATGGGTCGGGCGGATACGGCATGCTGGTGGGTCCCAAGGCCACCAAGGAACAGGTGGAAACCTTCCGCGCCAAGATCACCGCCGATCCGGGCAATTACATCGCCCAGCCGACGCTGGCCCTGTCCACTACCCCCACCTTCGTGGCCGAAGGCGTGGCCCCGCGCCATGTGGACCTGCGGCCCTATTGCCTTGTGGGCGAACGGATCGAACTTGTCCCCGGCGCGCTGACGCGGGTGGCGCTGACCGAAGGATCGCTGGTGGTGAACTCGTCCCAAGGCGGGGGCGTGAAAGACACCTGGGTGCTGGCGGAGTGATCGTGACATGCTGAGCCGGACCGCCGACAACCTCTTCTGGATCGCCCGCTACATGGAACGGGCCGAAACCGCCGCACGGCTGCTTGAGGTGGGGTCGCGCATCGCGCTGCTGCCTTCTGCCGCCGGATATCGCAACGAATGGGATTCGCTCCTGCAAGCCTCGGGCAATGCCGATGCCTTCGCTGCCAAATATGGCGATCCCGTGCAGCGCAACATCGAAAGCTTCCTCTTCTTCGACCGCGACAACCCGTCCTCGGTCGCCTCCTGCATCACCACGGCGCGGGAAAACGGCCGCATCGTCCGCACCGCGCTGACGACGCAGGTCTGGGATGCGCTGAACACCGCGTTTCAGGAACTGCGCCAGCTCGAACGCACCCCGCGCAGCGAGTTGGAACTGTCACGCCTGACGGAATGGACGATGCGCCACGCCGCCATGGTGCGCGGCGCGATCGAGGCCACGCTCCTGCGCAACGATGGGTGGGATTTCCTCAACATCGGCTACAGCCTTGAACGCGGCGACAACACCGCCCGCCTGATGGATGTGAAATACTATGTCCTTCTGCCGCGCGTGGATTTCGTGGGCTCGGGGCTGGACAATTACCAATGGTCCACCCTCCTGCGCGCGATGTCGGCCCACCGCGCCTTCCACTGGGCCTATGGGGGCGAGGTGACGGCCGCCAAGATCGCCCATTTCCTGATCCTCAACCCGCAATGCCCCCGTTCGCTCATCACCTGTGTCGAGGGGCTGTCGGCCCATCTTGACCGCCTGGCCCATCTCTACGGCACCACGACCGACGCGCAGGCGCAGGCGCGGTCCATGCTGGTTGCCCTGCGCGAAACGCGCGAGGACGACATCTTCGATGAAGGCCTGCACGATTTCCTTTCGCGCTTCATCCGCGAAATGGCTGGTCTCGGATCGCTGATCCATGAAACCTATCTCAGCGGAGACATGCGCTGATGCTGCTTTCGGTCGATCATGTGACACGCTACCGCTATGACCAGCCGGTTCGCGCCGTGATGCAAAGCCACCGCCTGACGCCGTCGGTCTTTGCCGGGCAGAAGACGCGCAACTGGACCGTCACCGTCACCGACGGCATCCCCGGCGGAACCTTCCGCGACGGGGCGGGCGATGTGGTCCAAAGCTGGACGGTCAAAGGCCCCGTGACCGAGATCGAGGTGCGCGTCACCGGCACGGTGGAAACCTTCGATCTGGCGGGCCTCTTGCGCGGCCACCGCGAGCTTCTCCCGCCCGAGGTCTACCTGGTCGATACCCCCCCGACCCGGGCCGATGCCGCGCTCACCGCGCTGGCCCATGCCGCCCGCAATCCCGAAGGCGCGCTGTCCACCGCCCACGGCCTTGCCGCCGCTGTCGCCGACGCCATTGCCTACCGCCCGGGCGCCACCCACGCCCATACCACGGCGGCCGAGGCGTTGGCGCTGGGCGAAGGCGTCTGTCAGGACCATGCCCATGCCCTGATCGCCTGCGCGCGGGCGATCGGTCTGCCCGCGCGCTATGTTTCGGGCTATCTTTTCGCCACGGCGGACGGTTCGGCACATGAGGCCGCCCATGCCTGGGCGGAAATCCATGTCGCGGGTCTGGGCTGGGTCGGCTTTGATCCGGCCAATCGCTGCTGCCCCGATGCGCGCTATATCCGCCTTGGCTCGGGCCTGAACGCGCAGGATGCGGCCCCCATCCGGGGGATCGCGCGGGGGCTGGGGCAGGAAAGCCTCGACGTTACCGTTGCGGTCCAGGATTTGCAGCAATAGGGTCGTCGCAGCCAAGGGGAAGAAAGCATGACCTATTGCGTGGGCCTTCTGCTGAACGAAGGCATGGTGCTCCTGTCAGACACCCGCACCAATGCGGGGCTCGACAACATATCCACCTATCGCAAGATGTTTTTGTACGAGGAACCCGGCGAACGCGTCATCGCCATGATGACGGCCGGCAGCCTGTCGGTGACCCAGACCACCATCGCCCGCCTGCGCGAGGCGATCGAGGATCCCGATTCCGACGAAACCCAGTCGATCATGAAGGCCCCCACCATGCTCAAGGTGGCCGAGATCGTGGGCAACATGCTGGCCAAGGTGCGCGAGGATATCGACGAAAAGATGTCGGCCATGCAGGGCGTGACGGCCTCGCTGATCGTCGCCGGACAGCGGCGTGGCGGTACGATGCGCATGTTCCTTATCTACCCCGAGGGCAATTTCATCGAGGCGACCGAAGACACGCCCTTCCTTCAGATCGGCGAACACAAATACGGCAAGCCCATCCTCGACCGGGTGGTGAAGCCGTCCACCTCGCTCGCCGATGCGCAGAAGGCCGTGCTTCTGTCGATGGATTCCACCCTGCGATCGAACCTGTCGGTCGGCATGCCGCTGGATCTTTGCGTGATCGAAAGGGACGCCTGCCGCGTGTCGCACACGCGGCGGATCGAGGCGGGGGATGAACAGTTCCGCGCGATGTCCGAAGCCTGGAGCCGCGCCCTGCGCGACGGGTTCAGCCAGATCAACATCTGATCCGCGCGCCTAGCGGTTGGCGTCGAACAGGCGTACCGACTCTTGCAAAAAACGGTTGCGATGGACGGGCTGCTCCATCGGCACCTCATGTTCGGCCCCAAGGTAATGGTCCAGCCGCCCGCCGGGCCATGCCGCCATGCGCAGATGGATCGGCGCGGCATCCACCACCTTTTCCGCGCTGCCCAGCGCGGTGATGCAGGGCAGGCGGGGCGAGGGCAGGGCCGCCAATGCCCCACATTCCCGCAGGGCCGCGCGCAGCCAGCCAAGGCTGGGGCCACCCAGCGCCAGATCGGGCTGGGTGCGGATCTGGTGGTGCATATAATGCCACATCTCGGGATCGGTGGTCAGGACATTGCCCTGAAACGTCGCCGTGGCGATATAGGTCTGGTCATTCGTGCCGGGCGCGAAGCGATGCGCCTGCCCGAAGGGCCGCGCAAGGGCCGACACCACATGCGCGACGGGCCGCATCCAAGCGGCCATGCTGATCCCCCACATGGGGGCCGAGAACACCGCCGCGTTCACCGGCGCCCCGCGCATCAGCGCGCGCAGACCGATGCAGCCGCCCATGGAATGGCCCAGCAGGAAATAGGGCCGGGGGAAGCCTTGCGCCTGCGCCACCGCGATCAGCGTGTCAAAGTCGCGTTGGTATTCGTCAAAGTCATCGACATGGCCCACCAGCCGATCGGCCAGCGCGCGCTGCGCCAAACCCTGACCCCGCCAGTCGATGGCCAGCATCGCATAGCCGCGCGCCTGAAAGTCGCGCGCGGTGCGGCCGTACTTCTCGATATACTCCGTCCGCCCCGGCAAGAGCAGCACCGTTCCCCGCGTGCCGCCCGGCCAAAGACCGATGCGGATGCGGCGGCGGTCGGGCGTATCGGCCCAGAGGGCATGCCCACCCTCCGGCCCATCCGCCAGATCGGCATAGAACGGCGCGGCTTCGGTCACGACAGGACGGAACCCAGCTTCATCGCCAGCCCCATCGACCCGTCCACCGACAGCTTGCCGGTCATGAAGGCCATGGTCGGGTTCATGTCGCCATCCAGAATGGCGCGGAAGGTCTCGGTCGATGCGGTCAGCGTCACATCCGCCTCTTCATCGCCCGCGCGCACGCCATTGGCATCCATCATGATCGCGCCTTCCCCGGGGATCACGAATTTCGCCACACCGTCGAACCCGCCGTTCAGCTTGGCCGACAGGGCGGTTACGGCGGCGTCGATCACTTCGCTCATGCTTCATCTCCATCGCTTGGTCGTGACCGCGGCAGGCTGGTCTTTCTGCGCGGTTGCTTTACCTTAGCGTTATGGAAGCGCGTCGCAGGTTACACAATCATGTCGTAGCGGCACTTGTGCTGCTTTTCTGCGCTACCGCGCCCGCGGCGGCACAGACCCCCGCGCTTGACGGCCTGTTCGAAGAATTGAAGGAGGCCGATCCCCAGGCAGCATCGCGGATCGAACGCGAAATCTGGAACGAATGGTCCAAGTCCGGCTCTCCCGCGATGGACCTGCTGTTGCAGCGCGGGCGGGATGCGATGCAGGCCGGCGATACAGCGGCGGCCATCGACCATTTCACCGCGCTGACCGACCATGCCCCCGATTTCGCCGAAGGCTGGAACGCGCGGGCCACCGCCTATTTCGCGGCAGGCGAACTCGGGCCTTCCGTGAACGACATCGCCCGCACCCTGACGCTGAACCCCCGCCATTTCGGGGCCTTGTCCGGGCTCGGCATGATCTTCGAACAGCTGGAACAGCCTGAAAAGGCGCTGGAGGCGTATAGGGCCGCGCTGGCTATACATCCCCATCTGCAAGGGGTAATCGAGTCGGTGGAACGCCTGGAAGCTGATACCGCCGGGCAGGACCTGTAAGGGCAGCGACATCATGGCCATGACCGGGCGGGTTACGGCGGTTCTCGGACCGACGAACACCGGCAAGACGCATTACGCGATCGAACGGATGCTCGCGCACCGGACCGGCGTGATCGGCCTGCCCCTGCGCCTTCTGGCGCGCGAGGTCTATGATCGCATCGTCGCGCAGCGCGGGCCGTCGGTCGTGGCACTGGTCACGGGGGAAGAGCGGATCGTTCCCGACCGCACCGCCTATTGGGTCTGCACCGTCGAGGCGATGCCGCTGGAGATCGGGGCCGATTTCGTGGCGGTGGACGAAATCCAGCTTTGCGCCGATCCCGAACGCGGCCATGTCTTCACCGACCGGCTCCTGCGCGCGCGGGGGCTGCATGAGACGCTCTTCCTCGGGTCCGATACGATGCGCGGCGCGATTGCCGCGTTGGTGCCGGGGGTGAGTTTCGTCAAACGCGACCGGCTGTCGACGCTGACCTATTCGGGTTCGAAAAAGATCAGCCGGATGCCGCCGCGCAGCGCCATCGTGGGGTTCTCGGTTGAAAACGTCTATGCCATCGCCGAACTGATCCGCCGGCAAAAGGGCGGCTGCGCGGTGGTGATGGGGGCGCTCAGCCCGCGCACGCGCAATGCGCAGGTGGCGCTCTACCAGAACGGCGACGTGGATTATCTGGTGGCCACCGATGCCATCGGCATGGGGCTGAACCTCGACATCCGGCATGTGGCCTTTTCTTCCACCGCCAAATTCGACGGCCGCCGCATGCGGCATCTGTTCCCGCAGGAACTGGCGCAGATCGCAGGCCGCGCGGGGCGCCATACCGACAACGGCACCTTCGGTGTCACGGGCGAGGCGCGGCCCTTGGACGAAGAGATGGTGGAGGCCATCGAAAACCACCGCTTCGCCCCGGTAAAGAAACTGCACTGGCGCAATGCCGCGCTGGAGTTCGGCACGGTCGAGCGGTTGATCCGGTCGCTCGAGGCGCCAACCAGCAATGACTGGCTGACGCGGGCGCGCGACGCCGATGATCTGGTGGCCCTGAAAACCCTGTCCGAGATGCCCGAGGTGCGCGATCACCTGCGATCCCCGCAGGATGTGCGCCTGTTGTGGGATGTCTGCCGGGTGCCGGATTTCCGGTCATCCTCGGGCATGGAACATGCAACGCTGCTGGCGCGGATCTTCGAATTCCTGCGCAGCGGGCGGGTGCCTTCGGATTGGCTTGCCAAGGCCATCGCCCGGATCGACAAGACGGATGGCGACATCGACGCCATCTCGAAGCGGCTGGCCTATATCCGCACCTGGACCTATGTGGCGCAACGCTCTGGCTGGGTGGAAGAGGAAAGTCATTGGCGCGACGAGACGCGCGCTGTAGAAGACCGCCTGTCGGATGCGCTGCATGCGCGGCTGACACAGCGATTTGTTGATCGGCGGACCAGTGTCCTGCTTCGCCGGTTGAAGCAGAAGGAGACCCTCGTGGCCGAGGTGAATGACAAGGGCGAAGTGACGGTCGAAGGCGAATTCGTCGGGCGGCTGGAAGGATTCCGGTTCCGGCAGGATGCCTCCGCCACGCCCGATGAGGCGCGCACGCTGCGGCAGGCGGCGGTGCAGGCGCTGCGGCCCGAGTTCCACCTGCGGGCGGACCGGTTCTACAACGCGCCCGATACCGAATTGGACTATACCGAACAGGGTGGCCTCATGTGGGGGACCACCGCCGTCGGCAAACTGGTCAAAGGGGCCGAGGCGCTGCGCCCGTCGGTCGAAGGCTTTGTCGATGAAGAAGCCGGTCCCGACGTCGCCGAAAAGGTGAAGCGCCGCCTGCAGCATTTCATCGACCGCAAGGTGGCGGCGCTGTTCGAACCGCTGGCCGCAATGAGCCGGGACGAGGCGCTGACAGGCCTCGCCCGGGGTTTTGCCTTCCGTCTGGTCGAAGGGCTGGGCGTGCTGCCCCGCGAATCGGTGGGCGATGAGGTCAAGCAACTCGATCAGGATGCCCGTGGCGCGCTGCGCAAGCATGGCGTCCGCTTCGGCCAGTTCACGGTGTTCCTGCCCGCGCTTCTGAAACCCGCGCCCACGCGGCTGCGGCTGGTGCTCTGGTCGCTCTGGAACGGGCTGGACGAGTTTCCCGAAAGCCCGCCCCCCGGTCTGGTGACGATCCCGAACATCGCCGAGGTGCCGAAACAGCACTACACCCTGTCGGGCTATCACCCGGCGGGCAGCCGGGCGATCCGCATCGATATGCTGGAACGCCTGGCCGACCTCCTGCGCGCCAAGGACAGCCGCGCGGGGTTCGAGGCGACGCCCGACATGCTGTCGATCACGGGCATGACGCTGGAGCAGTTCGCCGATCTGATGGCGGGTCTGGGCTACAAGGGCGAAAAGGGCGAAAGGGCCAAGGTCAAGGCCGCCGAACCCGCGCCCGCAGCCGAGGCCCCGGTTTCCACCGCGCCGATCCCTGAGGGCGAATCCGTCCTCGCCCCGCCGCCGCCGCCTGAGCCCGTGGCCGGGGATGAGGCCGCCGCCGCGCCGGTCGAGATGGAGGTGTTCTACACCTTCAGCTGGGCGCCCAAGCCGCGCTTCCAGCGGCCCGAACGCGGGGGCGACCGTCCCAATCGCGGCGACCGTCCGAAACGCGCCGAAGGGGGCGACCGTCCGCAGGGAGAGCGTCCGCAGGGGGATCGCAACCGGGGTGACCGTCCGCAGGGCGAACGCCGCGATGGCGGGAACAAGGGTGGACACAAGGGCAAGGGCGGCAAGCCCGATTACCGCGATGGCGGCAAGCCGGGCGGTGGCAAGGCCTTCGAGGCGCGCCCCCCGCGCGCGGAAAAGCCCATCGACCCCGACAATCCCTTTGCGGTGCTGGCCGCGCTGAAGACCAAGTCCTGATTTGGCAGGCCCCGGCGCGCAGAAGCCTGGGGCCCGCACGGGGCCGGAGCGGGAAACGCTGCGGCTGGACAAATGGCTTTGGCAGGCGCGCTTTTTCAAGACGCGCTCTCTGGCCGCGGCGGTTGCGGAAAGCGGCCATCTGCGCATCAACGGCCAGCCCACGCGCAAGCCCGGCGCCGGGGTGGCGGCGGGGGATGTGCTGACCTTCCCGCAGGGAAACCGCATCCGTCTGGTGCGGATCACGGCACTTGGCCTGCGCCGTGGCCCTGCCCCTGAGGCGCAGATGCTCTATGTCGATCTGGATGGGGGCGCTGGCGATCCGGACCCGCTTGAATGATCCGGAAAAGCCCACTAGTCAGACTGCCGTGAATTCAGGAGACCGCGATGACCTATGTGGTGACCGACAACTGCATCGCCTGCAAATACACCGATTGCGTGGAAGTCTGCCCCGTGGACTGCTTCTACGAGGGCGAGAACATGCTGGTCATCCACCCCGATGAGTGCATCGACTGCGGGGTTTGCGAACCGGAATGTCCCGCCGATGCGATCCGGCCCGATACCGAGCCGGACATGGAGGAATGGGTGGCCTTCAACCGGAAGTATTCCGAGATGTGGCCCGTCATCACCGTCCGCAAGGACCCGCTGCCCGAGGCAGAGGCCCGGGACGGTGAAACCGGCAAGCTGGAGAAGTATTTCTCGGAAGCGGCGGGCGAAGGGAACTGATCCCGATCGGGCAGGGCGGCCATTCCGTTCTGGCATGTCTGCATGGACGATTCGGAATACCGCTGAATACTTTCCGAAGAATCGGGCGGTTGGCCGATGCTTGGACCTTTGCCACAGTTGGAATCAGGGCGATTCTGTGGTATAGAATCTGTTACATACACCACGGAAGCCTGATGCCTGGCTCAGCGCTGCTCGCCTGAGCGGGGTCTTTCTGTGACAAAACAGCCGGTTGGACCGGGGCCATGCAGGACCCGGGCGGTTGACTTGTCGCATGAGGCAGGCAGTCCCATCGAGGATGCGACTGAATGACCAAGACCAAGAAGCCCGAATTCCGCCCCAACGAATTCGTCGTCTACCCCGCGCATGGCGTGGGAAAGATCATCTCGATCGAAGAGCAGGAAATCGCGGGGCTCCATCTGGAGCTGTTCGTGATCTCCTTCGAAAAGGACAAGATGACCCTGCGTGTTCCCACGCACAAGGCGACCGAAATCGGCATGCGGCAACTGTCGTCGCCCGATATCGTGACCAAGGCGCTGGATACGCTGAAGGGCAAGGCCCGGGTGAAGCGGGCCATGTGGTCGCGCCGGGCGCAGGAATATGAACAGAAGATCAACTCGGGCGATCTGCTGTCGATCGCCGAGGTTGTGCGCGATCTCTACCGCACCGATGACCAGCGCGAGCAGAGCTATTCCGAGCGTCAGTTGTACGAAGCCGCGCTGGAGCGTCTGACCCGCGAAGTCGCCGCTGTTTCCGGCGTGGATGAGGCCGGGGCGCAGAAGAAGGTGGATGACGTGCTGCTCAGCCGCGCGGCCTGAGCCCGTTCTGACCGTAAAGCAAAGGCCGCAGGGCGCAGCCCTGCGGCCTTTTCGCATGGTCCTGTGGCGGGGCAGGGCGCGCTTAGCCCAGATGCGCCGCCGCGAAGGACAGGGCCGCCACCTCGGCCAGTTGCTGTGCCGCGCCGAGGATATCGCCGGTCTGCCCGCCGATCCGCCGTTGCGCGGCCCGCGCGATCAGCCCCGTGGTCGCCGCCGCCGCCAGTGCCATGGGCAGGACCGTCAGGCCCGTGCAGAGGAAGGCCACCACCGCTCCGATTGCCAGCGCGGCCATCACCGCGCCGCGCGGCGGGATGCCCGTCAGATGCGAAAGGCCGGTGCCGCGCGCATTGGGCAGGGCCGCGATCAGCACGGCCATGGGCGCGCGGGACAGCGCGCCTGCGGCGATCAGGCCCGCCCAGTGCTGTTCGATCATCACCAGCGCGGTGACCGCCGACCAGCGCATCAGGGTGATCAGCAAAAGCGCCAGCGTCCCGTAACTGCCGATGCGGCTGTCCTTCATGATCGCCAGCCGCCGCTCGCGCGTGCTTGCGCCGAACAGGCCATCCGCCGTGTCGGCCAGCCCGTCCTCATGCAGGCCGCCCGTCAGCAGCGCCCCTGTCATCAGCCCCACCCCCGCCGCCACCCCTGCGGGCAGCGACAGCGCCAGCGCCACGCTGGCCGCCAGCGCGGCCAACGCCCCGGTGACCGCCCCGACCAGAGGCCAGGCCCAGGCCGCGCGCGGATCAGGGGCCACGGCGCTTGTGGGCAAGGGCAGGCGCGACAAGAGGCCGAAGGCGGCGATCAGGTCGTCGCGGACCAGCAGGGCGGGGTCGCGGTTGGTCATTGCTGTGTCCTTTCCCGGCTGGTCTTCGCCTGCGACCTTGGGTAGCCAGTTGGCGGGCCACCTTCAAGAAAGAGCTTCGCATGACTTCTCCCTTCGCCAGCCTTGCCGATTTCCGCGCCCTGCTTGCCGATCTTCCGGGGCCCGATGCGGCGGCACAGGCCGCAGCGGCAGACCGCAACGGGCAGTTGACCAAACCGCCCGGCGCGCTGGGGCGGCTGGAGGATCTGGCGATCTGGTTCGCAGGCTGGCAGGGCACCGACCGCCCCCACTGTGACCGACCGCAGGTGGTGATCTTTGCGGGCAATCACGGTGTCGTGGCGCAAGGCGTTTCCGCCTTTCCGGCAGAGGTGACGGTGCAGATGGTGGCGAATTTCCGGGCGGGCGGGGCCGCGATCAATCAGCTGAGCCGCACCTTCGGGGCCGACATGGCGGTGCATGCGATCGAACTTGACCAGCCCACACAGGATTTCACCAAGGCCCCCGCGATGACCGAGGCCGAGGTGGTGGCCGCGCTGGCCACCGGTTGGGCGGCTGTGGATCCTGCGGCGGATGTTTTCGTGACGGGCGAGATGGGGATCGGCAATACCACGCCCGCCGCCGCGCTGGCGGCGGCCCTGTTCGGGGGCGATCCGGCGGGCTGGGTGGGGCGTGGCACCGGGGTGGATGAGGCGGGGCTGGCGCGCAAGGCCAGCGCGGTGGCGCGCGGTCTGGCGCGGCATGCCGCAGTGCTGGACGATCCGCTTGAGGTGTTGCGCTGCCTTGGCGGGCGGGAACTGGCCGCGATGGCCGGGGCCATCGCCCGCGCGCGGGCAGAGCGGATTCCGGTGGTGCTGGACGGCTTCATCTGCACGGCTGCGGCGGCTGTGCTGGAACGTGCGGTACCCGGGGCGCTGGACCATTGCATCGCGGGCCATGTCAGCGCGGAAAGCGGGCATGGGCGGCTGCTGGCGGCCTTGGGCAAGGAACCGCTGCTGAACCTTGGCCTGCGGTTGGGCGAGGGGTCGGGTGCGGCGCTGGCGCTGGGTGTGGTGAAGGGGGCGCTGGCCTGCCATTCCGACATGGCGACCTTTGCCGAGGCGGGTGTGTCGGGCGGCTAGGCCGTCTCGCCGCGCGGCTGCGGATCGGCGAGGGCGTCTTCTTCGGCCACATCGACGAAAGGGGCAGGCACGTCTTCGCCCGCCATCGGGCGGGTTTCGTGCAGTTCATCCGTCAGCGCGGATTCCAGATCGCGGTCCAGCTGCTTGGCCCGTTCCACATAGGCATCGTTCAGATGCACCGGCTGGCCCGGCACCCAGAGCCCGGCCAGATCCCGCATCGCGGCGCGGTCCACCTTGTAATAGGTCTGCGACAGCTTGGCTGCCTCATACTCCGAAAAACCCATGTTTTCCAAAACGTAGCGCCCGGCACGGATCGAACTGTCAAAGGTTTCGCGGACGATGTCATCGGCCCCGGCCTGATAGAGTTCGTAGACATGCACCCGGTCGCGGGCGCGGGCCACGATGTGGATGTCGGGCCTGCGGCGGCGGGCATAGCGGACGATGCGGTTGGCATTTTCGCGGTCATCCACGGCCACGACGAGGATCGCCGCCTCGTCCAGACCGGCGCTGTCGAGCAGCGCGGGATTGGCCGGATCGCCGAAGAACCCCTTCACCCCGAAGCGGCGCATCGTCTCGATCGTGGCCATGTCGGAATCCAGAACCACCGTCGACAGCCCCGACATGCGGACCAGACGGTTGACCACCTGCCCGAAGCGCCCGATCCCTGCGATGATCACGCGGCCCTTCTCGTCGATCAGGTCGGGGGCGCGTTCCGGGGTGCGGCTGCGCAGGCGGCGGGCTAGTCGTTCATAGGCGATGAACAGCGCAGGCGTCAGCAGCATCGACAGGCTGACCACCAGAAGCGCGACCTGACCTTCGTTCAGCGACAGGATGCCCTGCTGGCGGGCAAAGCTGACCAGGACGAAGCCGAATTCGCCCGCTTGCGCAAGACCGAGGGTGAACAGCCAGCGATCATGCCCGCGCAACCCGAAGGGAATGGCGATGAGATAGAGGATCGCCGCCTTCACCGCGATCAGTGTAAGGGTGAGGGAGAGGATCGTCACCGGCTGGCTGAACAGCACGCGGGTGTCGATCCCGATGCCCACCGTCATGAAGAACAGGCCCAGGAGAAGCCCCTTGAAGGGTTTGATCTCGGCCTCGATCTGGTGGCGGAATTCGGAATTGGCCAGCACGACGCCCGCGAGGAAGGTGCCAAGCGCGGGCGACAGGCCGACCAGCATCATCAGGAAGGCGATGCCCAGCACGATCAGGAGCGAGATGAAGGTGGACATCTCGGGCAAGCGGGCGGCGTGGACAAAGCGGAACACCGGGCGCGACAGGAAATGCCCCGCCAGAACGATCCCGCCCACGATGGCCAGCGTCAGCAGCGTGGTGGCATAGCCCGGAAGCTGATCAACCAGCGTCAAGAGCGGCTCTGCCACCCCCTCTGTGGCGTGATCGCCCCCTGTTGCGGCGCCGTTGGTGATGCCGAAGGTGGCCGCCGTGGGGGCCGCAAGGCCGGGCAGGGTGAGCAGCGGCAGGAAGGCCAGCATCGGGATGACGGCAAGATCCTGCGTCAGCAGGACGGAAAACGACGCCCGCCCCCCTGCGGTGCGCATCAGGTTTTTCTCGTTCAACGTCTGCAGGACGATCGCGGTGGAGGACAGCGACAACACCAGCCCAAGGGTCAGCGCAACCTGCCAGACAAAGCCCAGCGAAAGGCATAGGCACGCGATGGCGGCAGCGGTCAGCACCACCTGCGCGCCGCCCAGCCCCACCAGCCGGTGGCGCATGTCCCAAAGCGTGCGCGGCTCCAGCTCCAGCCCGATCAGGAACAGCATCAGGACAACGCCGAATTCCGCGAAATGCTGAAGATCCGCCGTATCCGCCCCTGCCAGACCGAACACAGGGCCGACGAGGATCCCGGCCGCGAGGTAGCCCAAGACCGAACCAAGGCCCAGCCGCATGGCCAGCGGCACCACAAGGACCGCCGCGCCAAGATAGATGCTGCCCTGAAGCAGAAGCCCTTCCATGCCGTCCCTTCTGCCGCCCGCTCAGGCCATGTGATGGGGCGCGCGGCCGCTTCGGATCAACCGATCAGCTGTTGGGAAGCGCGAGGACAACCATCCGGCCCCGCTTTTCGTAGCGCACCTCAGAGGCCGTGATGGCCGCCACACGCCCGCCGTCAAGCCGATCCCCAACCTCGACCCGCACGTAGCGGCCATTGGGGTTGCGCACCAGCGCATAGCGGTTGGACGAGGTGCCGTAGACGCCGATCAGGTTCATGTCGCGCAGGTTGATCGCGTTGCGCAGGGTGGCCTGCGTCGCGACATTCGCCGACGACGGGATGCGCGGCGCCGCCGTTTCGGCGATTTCGGGCTCTTCTTCGGTTTCCGGGGTGACTTCTTCTGCGGCGGGCGGGGCCGGTTCCGGGTCGGGGAGGCGGATCGCGGCGGCGACAGCCTCTTCCACGGCGCGGCTCAAATCGCGCGGGCGTTCGGCGGGGCGGCGCGAGATGGCAAGGCCGATGGGCGTGACGGTGCCTTCGGGGGCGACCAGCGCGAGGCTGCCATTGGGGTTCGCGGCGGGGGTTGTGCCTGCTGCGGCAGCGGCAGCGACGATGCTTTGTGGCCGTGCGGCCGGGCGCAGGCCCGCGAGGCGCGGGTCGGCGGCCGGGGCCAGCGCGGCGCCATCGTCCACCACGGCCTCGGTCGCGGGTGCAGGGGCCAGTCCGGCCGGGCGCGGCAGGGGCCGCGCATCGGCGAGGGCAGGATCGGAGGGGATGATGAATTCAGGCTCGGCCGTGGTGGTGGCGGCGGTGTCTGTGGCGGTGGCAGGATCGCCCGCCGGTGCGGCAGCGGCTGCCGGTGCGGCGGCTGCGGCGGCGGCGCGGGCGGCCTCGGTCACGCTTTCGGGGCGGCTGGGCGGCACGAGGGCCGGGCTGCCTGCAAACAGCATCACGCCATCGGGCGTGGCGATGCCTTCGGGCGTGGGCAGGATGCGACCGTCCGCATCGAACTGATAGACGGTGCCGAAGGGCGGGGGCGGTTGCGGCGCGGCGGGCGGCGTGTCCGGCGCGGCTGTCGGGGCGGCGAGGGCCGCCGCGTCCACCGGCGCGGGGGGCGTGTCGGCGGCGGACAGGAAAATCTCGTCCTGCGCATCTGCCGAAGGCGCGGCGGCACGGGCGGGATCACCCGCGACGACGGTCGCGGGTGCGGGTTCCGGTGCAGCGGCTGTGGCGGGTTCGGATGCGGTGGCGTCTGGCGGTGGTGCAGCCTCTGCGACCGGTGCCTCTGCCGGGGGGGCGGCGGCGGTATCGTCGGGCGCTGGCGCCCCGGCGTCCGGCGCGGGCTGCGCGAAATCTGCCGGGTCCTGCAGATCGGCCAGCATCTCGTCTTCCGGGGCGACGTCGGATGCGGTGATCCCGTCGGGGGCGGTGATGGCGTCAGAGGCCGCCTGTGTGGGCTGCGCCTCAGTGTCAGAGTTCCAGCTTACATAATAGGACGACAGGCCCGCCGCGAGGGCGAGCATGATCAGCAGGATGCCGGTCAGGATCAGGCCGAGGTGGCGGGGCTTGCCGCGCACGGGCATGGGGCGGGTGCCGAGGCCGCTGGACCGCTTGGTGGCGGGCGATGTGGCCTGTGCGGCGGCCTGCGCTGTGGCCTGCGCGGCGCCAGTGGCGGCGGACCCTGCCGCCGCGCCTGCGGCGGTGGCGGCTGCGGCGATGCCCGCCGTGACCTTCGCCTTGCCACGGCCGCCGGGGATCGACGGCGCGGTGACCATCGCCGTCACCCCGCGCAGCGCCTTGCTGGCGGCGGAGGGCGGCTTTTCACCGGGTGTCTCGTAGCTGAACTTGGGTGCGGGGCGCGCCCCGGCCGGACGTTCGGCAGGCGCCTTGCCGCCGCGGGCGAGGCTGCGGTCAGCTTCGGCCACGATGGGTGCCGGACGGGGCGGCAGGTCGTTCGCTCCGGCCCGTGCGCCCTGCGGACGCCCGGCATAGGCGCCAAGCGCCGCAGCAGACGGCATCGGCGGAAGATCATCCTCGACGCCCGGATCGACGATGCGGCGCGGCGCATCGCCCGCGCCGGGCAGATCGTCGCCCACATCCACGGCCATCGGCGCCTCGTCCGGGTCAGGGATCGCGGCAGCGAGCACGGAGGGCATGGCGGGCGGATCGCCCGCGCTCAGCGTGGCGGCGATGGCCGCCGGGTCCACGGTCGGATCGGTGGCCCTGTCGGCGGAAAGCGATGGGGCGGTGGGGGGCGCGACGGGTGCCGAAACGGGTGTGGTGACGGGTGCCGGTTCGGGTTCGGTCTGCGGAACGGCGGCCTCGGGGCCGGGGGGCGGCACTTCGACGGGGGCGGGTTCCGGCAGATCATCGACGCCGCCGGGAAGCGCCGAGGGTTCGGCGTCAGGCGCGGGATCGGCCGCGGCCCGCACGTCAAGCGGTGCTTCCGGCGCGGCCGGTGGCGCGGGGGCGGGGTCCGGGGCGGTTTCCGGCGCAGAGGGTGCGTCGGAGGTGGCGGCAGATGTCGTGTCGGGCGTCTCTGACGAGGGCGCGGCAGAGGCGGTGGCTGCGGCATCCGACAGACGGATCGGGTCGGCCTCGCGCTCCACCTTCTGGCCCGGCTTCAGCACGGTTTCTGCAAAACTCGTCTGCCCGAAGAACGGCTCTGCCCCGAACGCGCCATCGGGCGGGATGGCCACGAAGGCCAACGGATTGAACCCGTTCGAAACGGCGAAACCTTCCGCCTCGTCAAGCGTTTCGCGTGCCAGAACGGCCACGGTGACG
The DNA here is from genome assembly GCF_009908315.1 of Paragemmobacter ruber. Classification (GTDB taxonomy): domain Bacteria; phylum Pseudomonadota; class Alphaproteobacteria; order Rhodobacterales; family Rhodobacteraceae; genus Paragemmobacter; species Paragemmobacter ruber. Next base: position 399,389 of record NZ_JAAATW010000001.1, on the reverse strand, counting down.
CTGTCGCCCGTGCCGCTGTGATCCCAGACGAGATCGGCCACGTCATAGGGCGTCTGGCCTTCCAGCGCGACGGCGATCTGTGCCTTGCGGGCCGCGGCATCGGGGCCGGGGGCGGCCAGCGTCAGATACTTGATCTGCGAATTCGGGATGACCAGCTTGGTCGTGATCCCGCCGGGGGCCAACCCTTCGGCCTTGCTGCGCAAATCGGCCAGTGCGGCGGGCAGGTCATCGGTATCGAAGGGGGTGCTTCCGACCTCTGCCCAGCCCCGTTTGGTGCGGTGCAGCAGCGTGATGCTGTCATCGGTGAAGTTGAGGGCAAAGTTCGGCTTCATGGGGCGGGTCTAGCACAGCTTCCGGGACAGCGGGAATGCAAGGCGGCGGCTGCGCACTGGTCTACAGCAGCTTTTTGCCGAAGGGAAGGAGACTGCACGTTTATCTGACTTGCGGCAGGGGGGGCGGCGGGTGGAAAAGGGGCCATCGCATAACAGGAGCATCCCCATGCGCACCCTTTCCGCCCTTCTTCTTTCCGGCGCCGTTCTGGCCAGCCCGGTCATGGCCGATCAGCATGTGAGCCCCGCCACGATCACCGTGACCGGCGAAGGCGTGGTGACGGCGGCGCCGGACCTTGCCACGGTCAGCCTTGGGGTGACCACGCAGGGCGCGACGGCGGCCGAGGCGATGGCGGCTAATTCCGCATCGCTGGCCGCGGTGCTGGAGCGGGTGAAGGCGGCGGGGGTGGAGGATCGCGACATCCAGACCTCGACCCTGAACCTGAACCCTAACTGGTCGAACAGCGATGGCAGTTCCATGCCCGAAATCCAGGGCTATGTGGCGACCAACACCCTGTCGATCCGCGTGCGCGACATGGCCAAGCTGGGACCCATCCTCGATGCCGCGATCGCAGACGGGGCGAATACGCTGAACGGGGTGAGCTTTGGGCTGGCCGAGCCGGACCCTGCCATGGACGAGGCACGCAAGGCGGCGGTTGCCGAGGCGCGGGCGCGGGCAGAGCTGTTGACCGGTGCGGCGGGGGTCGGGCTGGGGCGGATCGTGTCGATCAGCGAGAGCGGCGGCTATGCGCCGCCCATGCCCATGTACCGGATGGAGGCCGCGATGGCCGATGCCCCGGTGCCGGTGGCGGGCGGCGAGGTCGGGGTGACGGCGCAGGTCACCATCACATGGGAGATCGCGCAGTAAGCTTGCCTTTTCCCTGCGATTTCAGGGGCAGAAGGGGCGCGGAGGGCCGCGCCCCTTTTCCTTTTCGGTCAGGCGGTCGCTTTTGCCAGCGCCTGATCGAGATCGGCGATGATGTCATCGGCGTTCTCGGTCCCGATGGAGACGCGCACGACATTGGGCGCGGCACCGGCCTTGATCTGCTGTTCCTCGGTCAGTTGCCGGTGGGTGGTGGAGGCCGAGTGGATGATGAGCGAGCGCGTATCGCCCAGGTTCGCCACATGCGAGAAGAGCTTGACGCTGTCGATCAGCTTCACGCAGGCGTCATAGCCGCCCTTGACCGCGAAGGTGAACAGCGCGCCCGCGCCTTTGGGGCAGATGCGCGCCATGCGGTGGTGATAGGGCGAGGAGGGCAGACCGGCATAGGTGACATAGTCGATGCGGGGGTCTTTCTCCAGCCATTCGGCCACCTTGCGGGCGTTTTCCACATGCCGGTCCATGCGCAGCGACAGGGTTTCGATGCCCATCAGCGTGTAATGCGCGCCCTGCGGGTTCATCGTCATGCCGAGGTCGCGCAGGCCCACCGCGATGGAGTGGAAGGTAAAGGCCATCGGGCCGAGGGCCGGGTGGAAGGCCAGCCCGTGATAGGCGGGTTCGGGTTCCGAGAGCGAGGGGAACTTGCCCGACTTGGACCAGTCGAACTTGCCCGAATCCACCACGATGCCCCCCGTGACGGTGCCGTTGCCGGTAAGGTATTTGGTGGCGGAATGCACGACCAGCGTCGCGCCATGTTCGATGGGGCGGCAGAGATAGGGGCTGGCCGAGGTGTTATCCACGATCAGGGGCAGACCGACCTTGTCGGCGACGCCCGCCACGGCATCAAGGTCGGTGATGTAACCCCCCGGATTGGCGATGGATTCACAGAAGATGGCGCGGGTGTCGTCATCCACCGCGGCCTCGATCGCGGCGAGATCGTCGAAATCGACGAACTTCGTGGACCAGCCGAAGCGTTTGATCGTCTGGCTGAACTGGGTCATCGTGCCGCCATAGAGCCGGGTGGAGGCGATGATGTTGCGCCCCGGTCCCATAAGCGGGAAAAGCGCCATGATCTGGGCAGCATGGCCCGACGAGCAGCAGATCGCCCCCGCCCCGCCTTCCAGCGCGCAGACGCGGTTCGCCAGTGCCGAGACGGTGGGGTTGGTCAGGCGCGAATAGATATAGCCCACCTCCTGCAGGTTGAAGAGTTTCGCAGCGTGGTCGGCGTCGCGGAAGACATAGGCGGTGGTCTGGTAGATGGGCACCTGCCGCGCGCCGGTGGCGGGATCGGGGGCGGTGCCTGCATGGATCTGGAGCGTCTCGAAGGCAAGCGTGCGGTCGTCGGACATCGGGTTCCCCTCCCAAGGAATTGCGGTGCAGAAAGCCTAGGGGATGGCGCCGGGCCTGTGAAGGGGGCTGCGTGCAAAGGGGGATTTCTTCGCTTTTGCAAAGGTTTGGGAGATGGGCGATAGCGTCTTGCGGGGCGTGTGGGGAAAGATAGTCTGGCGAGGTGCGGCAAGTGGGGGGAAGACGATGCTGACACCGTTCCATCTGGCGATTCACGTCACCGATCTGGCGGCGGCGCGGGCCTTCTATGGCGGGGTGCTGGGCTGCGCCGAGGGCAGGTCGGCGCCCACATGGGTGGATTTCGACTTTTTCGGCCATCAGCTGAGCCTGCATCTGGGCGAACCCATGCCCAATGCGCCCACCGGGCGGGTGGGCGACAAGATGGTGCCCATGCCGCATTTCGGGTTGGTCCTGCCCTTGGCGGACTGGCAGCGGCTGGCCGCGCGGGTGCGGGCGGCGGGCGTGGATTTCGTGCTGGAGCCACAGGTGCGGTTCGTGGGCGAGCCGGGGGAGCAGTGGACGATGTTCCTGCGCGATCCGTCGGGCAATGCGATCGAGGTGAAGGGGTTTCCGACGATGGAAGGCGTGTTCGCCCATTGATTTCAATGGGTTGAGGTGGTGTCCCGGATGCTGACCATGGTGCAGACGCCTGTGCAGCAGAGTGTTCATACAAAATCCGGCAGACTGTTGCGCCTTTTGGGTGATTTCTGTGCGGTGATGCAGGGATGGGCCTGAACCCCCGGAAGTGATGCGCCCTGATGGGTGCGGTTCGGTGATGCCCCCGCCCGACCTCACCGCCCGACCCCACCGCCCGAGCCGGGCTTGGGACGGCGCCCAAGCGCCGGCCGAGGGCGGGGGGGATAAGGTCGGTATTCGGGGATCCGGGCCAAGGTGTGAGAGCAGGGTGCGCCGCCCTGATGAAGAAAACCTTACGCTCAGGCGCGGTCATCCTTCGGGCTGCCCATCACGACGAAGGTGGTGATGGATTGCACCTGCGGCAGCGTGCCCAGCACATCGGTATGCCAGTGCTTGTAGGCGGCAAGGTCGGCGCATTCGACCCGCAGGAGATATTCCACCGTGCCGGTGATGTTGTGACATTCGGTGACCTGCGGCGCGCGGGCGACGGCGCGTTCGAAGGCCTCTTGGCTGGCCTTGGTATGGGTGTTCAGGCCCACGGTGACATAGGCGGTGAAGCCGATGCCAAGCTGGACGGGATCGAGCACGGCGCGGTAGCCCTTGATGACGCCTGCGCGTTCCATCTCTTGCACGCGGCGGAGGCAGGCAGAGGGCGACAGGCCGACACGTTCGGCGAGGATCAGGTTGCTGATCCGTCCGTCGCGGCGCAATTCGCGCAATATGCGCGCGTTGATATCGTCAATCTTCGCCATTTGTTGCGAAATATGCGCATGGTTTGCTGTGTTTGCAATCCCTGCGCGTCGTGGATGTGCCAAGGATTGCGCCATGACACATGATCTCTTCCTTGCCCTGCTGGGCTTTGCCTTTGTCACATCGGTCACGCCGGGGCCGAACAACATGATGCTGCTGGCATCGGGTGTGAATTTCGGGCTGCGGCGGACGCTGCCGCATATGCTGGGCATTTCCGTCGGACATTCGGTGATGGTGTTTCTGGTCGGGCTGGGGGTGGCGGGGGTGTTCCTGGCGCATCCGCTGGCGCTGACCGCGCTGAAGGTGGCGGCGGTGGGTTACATGCTGTGGCTGGCGTGGAAGATCGCCCATGCGACGGCCCCCGGAGAGGGGCGCGCGGGCGGGCGGCCGATGACCTTTCTGCAGGCAGCGGCGTTCCAATGGGTGAACCCCAAGGCCTGGGCCATGGCGCTGGGGGCGGTGGCGGCCTATGTGCCGGAGCCTTCGGTCGGGGCCTATGCGGCGGTGGCGGGGGTGTTTGCGCTGGTGAACCTGCCCAGCGTGTCGGTCTGGGCGGCGGCGGGGCAGGCGTTGCGGCGCTGGCTGGAAGGGCCGGGGCGGCTGCGGGTGTTCAACTGGACGATGGCGGGTTTGCTGGTGCTGTCGCTGATCCCGGTGGTGGGGATGGAGATGTGATGCGTAGGATGGGCGATATCGCCCATCCTACCGGGTCCAGAGGCCCGCGCGTTTGATCGCGTTGCGGATGGCCTGTTCCTTGCGGGGCAGATCGGCCCGGTCGAAGAGGGCGCGCACCTCGCGGCCTTGCCCTTTGTAGAGCATCTTTCTGAACGGCGCATAGGCACGCAGCACGCGTTCGACGCGCGGGTCGGCGGCGATCTGTTCCATCACGGCAACCGCGTGGTCGCTTTCGCGGGCGAAGAACAGCGGCAGGATGCGCCAGTGGCAGGTGAGCGCGCCGTCAAGGCCGGCAAGATCGGGGCCGGGGCGACCGCCGCCCAGCGCATGGATCACGAGGGGCAGTGCCACCTGATCGAGCCAAGGGTCGAGGGATTGGCACACCAGCGCCGGGCCGGGATCAGCGGCGATCTCGGTCGCGTATTTCAGAAACAGCGCGCCGAAGCGGCGGGGGCTGTCATGCAGGAACCAGCCTGCGTTGAAGTAGAGGTAGCGCTGCCAGTAGTCATCGGGCTGACTGCGATCGAGCGAGGTTTCGAAATCCAGTCCAAAGCGGTGGTAGAGGCTGCGCCAGATCTCGGTGTAGCCCGGCCCGTAAAGTTCGATCTGCGGCCATGTGCCTTCGCGTTTCATCGACGCGGTGGGACGGGTGAAATCGGGTGCGAGGGTGGCGATGTCGCCGGTGATGATCGTGTCGGTGTCGAGAAACAGGAAGGGCGCGTCGGGGATATGGGCCAGCGCCTCGATCTTGTTGCCATGGGGGTAGCGCGCGCCGAAGGCGCGGCTGTCGAAGGGGATGATCTCGGCCCCCAGATCGGCGAGGAGGTCGAGCGTGGCGGGATCGGTGATCTGGGGGTTTTCCGCGCCCCAGAGGGGCCCGGGGCGGGGCGTCGCGATCAGGAGGCGGCCGGGAAAGCCCGGCGACCGGGCGCGCAGCGAAGCGGCGAGGAGGACGGCCTCATACTGCAGCCGCCCGGCCTGACCGATGCAGAGGATGTTGAACACGGTCACTGGTGACACCCGGCGCGGGATCAGGACGGGGTGAAGCGCAAGGACAGGCAGGACATGCCGCCGTCAAGTTTGGCACATTCGGAATTGCCGATCTCCACCACGGTGAAGCCTGCCGCCTCGATCCGCGCCCGCGTGCCGGGGAAGCCTGCGGGCATCAGGACCACATCGTTGAAGCGGATGGTGTTGGCGGCGGCCTCTTCGCCCGGGGCGGTGTGGATCACGCTGTAGCCGTCGAAACAGCCCGAGGCGGAGAGGCGTTCGGTGGACAGGATCGTGCCCCCGTCCAGAAGCGAGCAGTCGGTCTTGAAGTGCAGCACGCCCGGGGGGGTGTGCACCTCGCGCAAGGTGTGGCCCCAGGCGGTGACGATGGCGCCGAGTTCGACGATGCCAGCGGCATCGGTGCGTGCGGAGCGGCCCACGAGGATTTCGTGTCCGGTCACGAGGATGTCGCCGCCTTCGATGGTGCCGGGGCCTTCGATCCGTTCCACCCTTGTGTAGAGCGCGCGGAGATGGGGTTCCATCTCGGCCGCCTCGCCCAGACGGGTGGGGGCGCCGGGGCGCATGATGATGGCGCCCTGCGGCAGGCAGAGGGCCGTATCCTCGACAAAGACCGAGTCGGGGAAGGCGTCGAGCGGGGGGAGTTCGATCACCGTCGCGCCGGTGGCGCGGAGGGTTTCGACATAGGCCGCGTGATGGGCCTGCATCGTGGCGAGGTCTGGGCTGCCTGTATCCACGGCGCGGAGCCCGTCGATGATCGACGCGGCGGGGCGGCGGGTGATGGCATGGGTGAAGCGGAAGGAGGCGTCTTTTGTCATGATCACCACCCTTTAGCAGAGGAAGGGATGGTGGGCGACCCTGGAATCGAACCAGGCATGGGTCTCCCCGGCGGAGTTACAGTCCGCTGCCGCACCTTGCAGCTCGTCGCCCGACGCGAGGCGGGGGATAGCCGAGGGGGGCAGGGGCGTCAAGACGGAAAGCGGGAGAGGAAAGCGGGGAATTCTGGCTTGCATCCGGGGCGGTTCGGGGGACATGGATGGAGGGCGCAGGACAGAGGATGCGGGCCGATGAAGACGGGTGCGAAGAAGCCGACTTGGGTGATCGACAAGGAACGCGCGAAGCGAGCCGAGGCGAAGGAGACGGTCTGGCTGTTCGGCATCCATGCGGTTCGCGATGCGCTGGTGAATCCCGCGCGGGAAAAGCTGCGGCTGGTGGTGACGAAGAACGCCTTTGATCGGTTGGAAGAGGCGATCACTGCGAGCGGGATGGAGCCTGAGGTGGTGGACCCGCGCAAGTTCGACGTGCCCATCGACGAGGGATCGGTGCATCAGGGCGCGGCGCTGGAGGCGCGGCCCTTGAACTGGGGCAAGCTGGCGGATGTGGCGATTTCGGGGGCGGGGGCGCCCTTGGTGGTGCTGCTGGACCGGGTGACGGATCCGCATAATGTGGGGGCGGTGCTGCGGTCGGCCGAGGTGTTCGGCGCGCGGGCGGTGATCGCGCCGCGGCATCATTCGGCGCCCGAGACGGGGGCGCTGGCCAAGACGGCGAGCGGGGCCCTGGAGCGGCAACCCTATCTGCGGGTGACGAATCTTGCCGATGCGATGGTGGAGTTGAAGGAGATGGGCTTTGTGCTGATCGGGCTGGATGGTGATGGGACCGTCCCCCTGGCCGAGGCGATTGCATCGGTCGGCACGCGGCCCGTGGGCCTTGTGCTGGGGGCCGAGGGGCCGGGTCTGCGCGACAAGACGCGCGATACTTGCGATGTGATCGCGCGCATCCCCTTTGCCGGGGCGTTCGGGTCGTTGAACGTGTCGAATGCGGCGGCGGTGGGGCTTTATGCGGCGTCGCAGCGGCCCGGGTCGGCGTGAGGTTCAAGATGCGGGCCTGTTCACGAATACGGGATCGGGTCTTAAATCCGCGACTGCGGCTTCTAAGTCACAGAACAGGAAGCGGGTACGGAACACCCGCCTCTCATTCACTGTCCCTCGTTCCGCGACTGGCGCCCGGCCGCAGAGGCCCGGGCGCCTTTTTCTTTGGGCCTTTTTCCTTGGGGTTGAGCCATGGCCGCACCTGACCTTTCCGATGACGACATCCGCCGCATCCTTGCGCGGACCCGCACCATCGCGGTGGTGGGCTGGTCGCCCAAGCCGGACCGGCCCAGCCATCGCGTGGCGGCCTTTCTGAAGGCAAAGGGGTTTCGCGTGATCCCGGTCAATCCGGGGCAGGCGGGGCAGGAGGCGCTGGGCGAGGTGGTGCGGGCGTCGCTGGAAGCCTTGGGGGCCGAGATCGGGGGCGAGGTGGATATGGTGGATATCTTTCGCCGCTCCGAGGAGGCGGGCGCGGTGGTGGATGAGGCGCTGGCGCATCTGCCGGGCGTGAAGACGGTGTGGATGCAGTTGGGCGTGGTGGATGCGGCGGCGGCGGCGCGGGCGCAGGCGGCAGGGGTGGAGGTGGTGATGGACCGCTGCCCGGCGATCGAGATGCCGCGCCTTGGGATGTGACGGTGGTCTGGGCAGCAGGGCGATCACGTTCTTGTGAGCGGGCCTCCGTGCCGTTCCCGCTGCCCTTGTGGACGGGGCAGGCGATTTCGATCTGAGCGGGTAGGCGTGTAGCGAGTGACTTGGTGTGAACGGGCCCGCAGGGGCCCTTGCCGTGGCGGTGCGGCGCCCCGAGAGGCGGGGCCCCGTGAAGCTGGATCCCGTGCGGGACGGCGAACCCCCTTTCACCTTCGGAACTGGCAGCGCTGCGGGACGGCGGGCGCTGTGCCTTGGCCCTTTGGTCGGGTTGGCGCCCACGGGACGGAACGAAACCCATCTTTCGGCATTCTGGAGGAGACATGGCACGACTGACGACCGCGGCCCTTGCGCAGACAAGGAATGGCACCGCCTTCAACGACGAGATCGACGGCGCCACCGGGGATGACCGCATCTTCGGTCTGGGCGGGAATGACGATCTGGATGGCGGGGCGGGCAACGATCTGCTGGACGGGGGCGATGGCGCCGATGACATGGATGGTCAGGCGGGCAATGACAGCCTGCTGGGCGGGACGGGCAATGACATCCTGAACGGCGGGGCGGGCGATGATCTGCTGACCGGGGGCGAGGGGGCCGATCTGTTCGAGTTCTATCGCGGCAGCGGGCGGGATGTGATCACGGATTTCACCGATGGGCAGGACCGGATCGAGATCGACGGTCTGGGTCGGGCGGGGATCGAGGCGCTGATCGCCGGGGCGCGGCAGGTGGGCGGGGATGTGGTGCTGGATCTGGGCGCAGGGGCGCAGGTCACGCTGCGGGATTTCGGCCTGGCGGATCTGGATCTGGCGGATTTCCGGGGGATCGGGTCGGGGCCGGTTACACCGCCGGTGACGCCACCCGGGGGCCCGGTGCGTGGGCGGGATATCGACGGGACGAACCGCCCCGATCAGCTGACCGGCACCGCGGGCAATGACGACATGGATGGTCGCGGCGGCGATGATGTGATGCGGGCCGGGGCCGGGAATGACGACATGGACGGCGGCACCGGCAATGACCAGATCTGGGGCGAGGACGGGCGCGACGACATCGACGGTGATCGGGGCAATGACCGGCTGGATGGCGGGGCAGGCGACGATACGCTGGTGGGCGGGCGGGGCAATGATAGCCTGACCGGCGGCGAGGGCGCGGACCTGTTCGAGTTCCGGCGCAATGACGGGCGCGACGTCATCACCGATTTCACCGATGGGGTGGACCGGATCGAATTGGACGGGTTCGGCGGCCGCGCTCTGGACGCGATCCTGCGCGGGGCGCGGCAGGTGGGCGACGATGTGGTGCTGACGCTGTCTGCCGGGGCGAGCCTGACGCTGGAAGGCGTGCAGGTATCGCAGCTGGACCGGGCGGATTTCCTGCTGTGACGGGCAGGGCTGGCCCGGCCCATCGCGGGCCGGGATCAGCCCCGTGCGGCCTTTTCGGCAAGGCCGGAGGTGCCTTCGCGCCGTTCAAGCTCTGCCAGCACATCGGCCAGCGTCACGTCGCGCGCAGCCAGCATGACGAGAAGGTGGTAGAGGACATCGGCCGCCTCGGCCGTCAGTCGGTCACGGTCGCCCTTTACCGCTTCGATGATGGCTTCCACCGCCTCTTCGCCGAATTTTTCGGCGCATTTTTCGGGGCCTTTGGACAGAAGCTTGGCCGTCCAGGAGGTATCGGGATCAGCCCCCTTGCGGGCGGCGATGGTTGCGGCGAGGCGGTCGAGCGCGGTCATGCAAGCCTCATGGGGATGCCGGCGGCGGCCATGTGGGCCTTGGCCTGAGCGATAGTGTAATCGCCGAAGTGGAAGATGGAGGCGGCCAGCACGGCGGAGGCACCGCCGATGGTGACGCCTTCGACGAGGTGATCGAGCGTGCCGACCCCGCCTGAGGCGATGACCGGGATGCCCACGGCATCGACGATGGCGCGGGTGAGGGGCAGGTTGAAGCCCGCGCGGGTGCCGTCGCGATCCATGCTGGTGAGGAGGATTTCACCTGCGCCCCTGGCGGCCACGGTGCGGGCGAAATCCACCGCGTCAATGCCCGTGGGTTTGCGCCCGCCATGGGTGAAAATCTCCCATTTGCCGGGGCTTACGGTCTTGGCATCGATGGCCACGACGATGCATTGCGATCCGAACCGGTCGGCGCTGCGTGCCACGACATCGGGATCGGCCACGGCGGCGGAGTTGAAGCTGACCTTGTCGGCCCCGGCGAGGAGGAGGGCGCGCACGTCTTCGGGCGTGCGGACCCCGCCGCCCACGGTGAGCGGCATGAAGCATTGCTCGGCCGTGCGGGTGACGAGGTCGAACATCGTGCCGCGGTTTTCGTGGGTGGCGTGGATGTCGAGAAAGCACAGTTCATCCGCGCCCGCGGCATCATAGGCGCGCGCGGCTTCGACCGGATCGCCCGCATCGCGGAGGTCCACGAAGTTCACGCCTTTGACCACGCGGCCATCGGCCACGTCGAGGCAGGGGATGATGCGGGTCTTGAGCATGGGCGTCACCGGAAGGATTGCGGCCTTCTACCCTTGCGGGGCAGAAAGGGCCAGTGGGTTGCAGGGTGGATGCAGGGGGCGCGCGCGATGCGGGAGGCCGGGGTCTATCTGCTGGCGGTGCTGGCGCTGGGCTGGATCGCGGTTTGGGCGGGGGAGAACCTGTTCTGGACGACGCCCGCGCCGGATCTTGGCCTGCGCGATCTGGTGTTCACTTGGGTGGCCTATGGGGTGGCGGCCGGGGCGGCGCTGTCGGCGGTGATCTGGTCGGGGCTGCGCGGGTGGCGGGCGGCCTATCTGGGTGGCGCGCTGTTGGGCTTTGCGGTGGAGGGGGCGTTTGTCGGCACGATGTATGACGCCTTTCCCGCGCAGCTTGTCTGGACGCCGCTTGCCTGGCACGCGCTGATCAGCGGGCTGGTCGTGCTGGGCGGGGGGATGGCGCTGGCGCGCGGCGGGATCGGGCGGCAGGTGGTGGGGATGGCGGGGCTTGGCCTGTTCGGGGCGGTCTGGGGCCTGTACTGGCCGCTGGAGGGGAAAGAGACGGCGGGGCTGCGGGGGATGCTGGCCTATTTGGGGCTGGCGGGGCTGGGCGTGGTGCTGGCGCTGGGGGTGTTGTCGCGGCTGGACATGCCGGGATTTGGTCCTGCGCAGGGGGCATGGCGCGGGCGGTGGTGGCTGTGGCTGGCCCCGGGGGCGGTGGTTGCGCTGTGGGCCTTGGGCACGGCGCTGGCGCCCGATCCCGTGCGGCTGATCTGGCCGGCGATGGTGGGGATCACGGTCTGGGCGATGGGCCGGTTGGGGCGAAGGGAGAGCGCGACCCTGTTCGGGCCGCCCCTTAGCTGGGGGCGCTGCGGGCTGTTCCTGCTGGCGCCGCTGGTGACGGTGGGGCTGGTGTTGCCGGGCTGGGCCAGGCTTGGCGGGGTGCCGGTGAATGTGCCGGTGGCGCTGCTGACAGGGGCGGTGGGCTTGGGGCTTTGGCTGTGGCTTTTGCTGGCGGCGGTGCGGCAGGGCGGGCTCAGCGGCGCAGGCGGCGGAGGAGTTGCACCGCGCCCAAAAGGGCCATGAGCGCCACGATCAGCGCGGCGCAGGGCAGGGTGAGAAGGCCCAGCCAATGCAGCGCGACGGCGGTGGTCAGGGCATCCGACACATCGGCGCCGAGGAGCGTGCAGTTGCGGAAGGCGGCGGCGATGGTGTCGCAACCCAGCGGGCCGGCGAGAAGCCCCGCCCCCAGCGCCACGATCAGGGGCAGAAGGCAGAGGAGAAGAAGCACGGCGAGGACGATGAAAGCAAGGCGCATGGCGGCAGGGTAGCGAAACCGGGGGTGGCTGTCATCGGCCTGCTGTGATCGGGGCGGCAGCGTTCTGGACGCCGTACAGGAGGCCCGCCCCCTTTGGCCGCGTGCCGCGGCGCACCCCCGGGGTATTTTCCGCCAAGATGAAGGATGGGGTGGGTGTGGGCGGGCGAGGGGCGGAAGGCGTCAGCGATTTCATCGCAGTTCGGCGGGCCGGACAGGGGGCTCGCCCCCACCGTAAGTTTGGGGGAAGTCGGCACAGGGGGCGACACGCAGGGCGGCAAGGTCGCGAGGTGAGGGGCGGTTTGTGCGCTCTGCACAGTCCGTGCGGGCAGCGCTGTGGACGCCGTGCAGGGGGCCCGCCCCCCCTTGGCCCTGTGCCGCGGCCCACCCCCGGGGGAGTTTCCGCCAAGATGAAGGGCGCGGTTGGTTTCGGTGGGCAGGGTGCGGTGGTGCCAGTCGGGTTTGCGCTGAGGCGGCGGGTGAGGTGCCGCGCGCCCGCGCGGGCCTTGAGCGCCGCGATTCGGGCGGGGCAGGGCAGGGTGGGCGGGTCTAGCCAACGGTGCGCGGGTGCAGAAGGGGGCGGTGATGGAAGAGCAGCCCGGTGGACCGGGCAGGGGCGCGGCCGCCAGCGCAGGTTCGGGGGCAGAAGGGAAGGCGCAGTGCGACAGGGTTGCGCGGTCGAGGGTGGTGTGGGCGCCCTGCGCAGTCTGTGCGGGCAGTGCTGTGGATGTGGTGCAGGGGGCCAGCCCCCTTGGCCCTGTGCCGCGGCTCAGCCCCGGGGTATTTTCCGCAAAGATGAAGGGCGGGGTCGGCCAGTGCTGGAGGGGTCAGGCCCTGAGCGCCCGGAGCGCGGCGGCAAGGTCGATCGCCCCGTCATAGAGCGCGCGGCCCGAGATCGCGCCCGCGATCACGCCTGTGTCGCGCAGGGAGATCAGGTCTTCCATTCGGCTGACGCCCCCGCTGGCGATGACGGGGATGGTGACGGCGCGGGCCAGCGCCTCGGTCGCGTCGATGTTCGGGCCGCCCATCGCGCCGTCGCGGTCGATATCGGTGTAGATAATCGCGGCGACCCCTGCATCTTCGAAGCTGCGGGCGAGGTCGGTGGCCATCACATCCGTCTCTTCCGCCCAGCCCTTGGTGGCGACGCGCCCCTTGCGGGCGTCGATCCCCACGGCCACGTGGCCCGGGAAGGCGCGGGCGGCCTCGCGCACCAGAGCGGGGTTTTCCACTGCCACGGTGCCGAGGATGACGCGGGCCAGCCCCTTTTCCAGCCACATCGCGATGGTGGCCATGTCGCGGATCCCGCCGCCCAACTGGGCGGGCACGGTGATGCGGGCGAGGATCGCCTCGACGGCCGCGGCATTGACCGGCGTGCCTGCGAAGGCGCCGTTCAGATCCACCAGATGCAGCCATTCGCAGCCGGCCGCCTGAAACTTGGCGGCCTGCGCCGCGGGGTCATCGCCAAAGACGGTGGCGGCCGACATCTCGCCCCGCAGGAGGCGCACGCATTGGCCATCTTTCAGGTCGATCGCGGGGTAGAGGATCATGGCGCGGCCCTTCTGTCCTGTGGGTCGCCCGCGCTTTGGCATGGGGCGGCGGGCGGGGCAAGGGGGACGCGACCCAACGTCAGTCTTGATCGGCGGGCGGGTCTGGAGAAGATGAGCCTGAGGACGGGGATATCAGGGAGGATCGGCCCCATGAAACGGATGATTGCAACGGTGCTGGCGAGCGTGGCCTTTGCGGGCGCGGCCTTTGCGGCAGACCCGGTGGAGGGGATCTGGCAGACCAAGCCGGATGACAACGGCAATTTCGGCCATATCGAGGTGAAGCCCTGCGGGCCTGCCTTCTGTGGCACGCTGATCCGCGCCTTCGACGGCACGGGCGCCCAGATCGAAAGCCCCAATGTGGGCAAGCAGATCGTCTGGGACATGATGGCCACGGGCGACGGGAATTACGAGGATGGCAAGGTCTGGTCGCCGGATCGGGACAAGACCTATAACTCCTACATGGTGCTGCAGGGCGACGGGCTGAGCGTCAAGGGCTGCGTGCTGGGCATCTGCCGCGACGGCGGCACGTGGCGCCGCGTGCAGTAAGGCGCATGGATCGGGTCGCCTTTTGGCGGCCGGACAGGATAGGAGGGGCGCGGGGGCAACCTTGCGCCCCTTTGCCATGGGGAGCGCGGGATGGGACGGCGGGACTGGGGATTGCTGCTGCTTCTGTCGCTGCTCTGGGGGGGATCGTTCTTCTTTGTGGAGCTGGCGCTGGCGGGCGGGCTGGGGGCGATGCCGCTGGTCTGGTTGCGGGTGGCGCTGGCGGCGGGGGTGCTGGCGCTGGTGCTGTGGGTGACGGGGCGGCCCTTTCCGCGCGGGCGCGCGGTCTGGGGGGCGATTGCGGTGATGGGGCTGCTCAACAATGCAGGCCCCTTCACCCTGTTCGCGCTGGCGCAGGGGCAGATCGGCGGCGGGCTGGCCGCCATCCTGAACGCGATGACGCCGATCTTGACCGTGCTGGCGTTGGCAGGTCTGGCGGGCGAGCGGCGGCCCGGGGCAGGGCGGATCATCGGGGTTGTGGCGGGATTTCTGGGCGTGCTGGTGATGATGGGGGGCGGCGTGACCGGCGGCGCGCTCTGGGCGAAGCTGGCCTGTCTGGGGGCGGCTGGGTGTTATGCGCTGGCCTCGGTCTGGGGGCGGCGGTTCCGGGCGATGGGGGTGGACCCGCTGGCAGTGGCCTTTGGTCAATGCGCCACGGCGGCGGGGATGCTGCTTCTTCCCGCCGTGGCGAGCGGGGGCGGGGCGTGGGGCGCGTCGGGCGCAGGCGTCTGGGCGGCGGTGGGCGCGCTGGCGGTACTGTCCACGGCGCTGGCCTATGTGATCTTTTTCCGGCTTCTGCGCGATGCGGGGGCGGTGAATGTCGCGCTGGTCACCTTTCTGATCCCGGTGAGCGCGGTTGCCCTTGGTGCGGTGTTTCTGGGCGAACGGCTGGAGGCGCGGCATCTGGCCGGGGCGGGGTTGATCGCGCTGGGGCTGGCGGCGCTGGACGGGCGGGCGGGGCGGTGGATCGCGGCGCGGCTGGGGTGGCGGATCAGCACCTGATCCGCCCGCGCCTTTCGCCGCTGTCGCCCTGAAAACTTTCCGCGACGGGTGTGCAGCCTGTGGCCAGCGCCACGGCGCGCAGCATCAGCGCCGGGATGTCGGCGCGCGCGGATGCGGAGGCATAACCGTGGCGGATCACCTGCGCGCGGCTGGCTTCATGGAAGACGGTGAAGCGGCGGCCGTCGACGGTGACCTCGTGCCGCGCGGCGCCGAAGAACGGGGGCGAGGGGGAGGCGCAGGCGGCGAGGAGCGCGAGCAGCGGCAAGATGCGGGCGGGCATGGCGGCGGCCTTACGGGGAACAGGGAAAATCGCACGCGCGCAGGGTGCGCCTTTTGCCCTGCGCTGGCAAGCGCCCGGATGGTCAGGGCGCCCAGCGCAGGAAATTGGCGATCAGGCGCAGGCCTGTGGCCTGCGATTTTTCGGGGTGGAACTGGGTGCCGATGATCGTGTCACGTCCAACGATGGCGGTGACCGGGCCACCATAATCAACATGTGCCAGAAGATGCGCAGGATCCGCCACGCGGAAGTGGTAGCTGTGCACGAAATAGGCGTGATCGCCCGTGGCGATGCCATCGAGCACGGGATGGGCGCGGTCGATCACCAGATCGTTCCAGCCCATATGCGGCACTTTCAGCGTGGGATCGCTGGGCGTGATCCGGCCCACGCTGCCGCCGATCCAGTCGAAGCCGGGGGTGGGTTCGTATTCCAGCCCTTCGCTGGCCAGCATCTGCATGCCCACGCAGATGCCGAGGAAGGGTTTGCCCTGCGCCACACCTTCGGCGATCGCCTCGAACAGGCCGCCCCTATCGCCCAGCGCGCGGCGGCAGGCGGGAAAGGCACCGTCGCCGGGCAGCACGATCCGGTCGGCGCGGGCGACATCTTCGGGACGGGTGGTGACGCGCACCTCGCCAGCATCGGTTTCCGCCGCCATGCGCTGGAACGCCTTTTCAGCGGAGTGGAGATTGCCACTGTCATAATCAACGATGACGGTCAGAGGCATGGCTGGCCTTTCGGGCGAGGGACGAAAAATTTCCCCGGAAATTTTTCGGGGCGGGGAGGAAAGAATTTTCAGTGAAAATTCTCTCCTTGGGCGGGGCGAAAGATTTCCAGTGGAAATCTTTCGCCCGCGGCCGGGTCAGAGCGCGCCCTTAGTCGAGGGCAGCGCGTCGCCGAGGCGGGGATCGGGCTCCACCGCCATGCGCAGGGCGCGGGCCACGGCCTTGAAGGCGGCCTCGGCGATATGGTGGCTGTTCACGCCATGGACCAGATCGAGATGCAGGGTGATCCCGCCATGGGTGGCCAGCGCCTGAAAGAATTCCCGTACGAGTTCGGTGTCGAAGGTGCCGATCTTGGCGGTGGGGAAGGGGATGTTCCACACGAGGAAGGGCCGCCCCGACAGATCGAGCGCGCAGGCCACCTGCGCGTCATCCATCGCCAGCGTGAAGTGGCCATAGCGGCGGATGCCGCGCTTGTCGCCCAGCGCCTGTGCGAGGGCCTGCCCCAGCGCGATGCCGCAATCTTCCACCGTGTGGTGATCGTCGATGTGCAGATCGCCCTTGGCCTGCACCGTCATGTCGATCAGCGAATGGCGCGACAGTTGATCCAGCATGTGGTCGAAGAAGCCCACGCCGGTGTGGCAGGCATATTGTCCCGTGCCATCGAGGGTGAGGGCGACCGCGACATCGGTTTCGGCGGTCTTGCGGTGGATCTGGGCCTTGCGCATGGCGTGTTCCTTCGGCTTGCGCGGGCGTTATAGGCGGTGGGGCGCGGTTTGGAAAGCTGTCAGCGGCTGTCAGCGGCTGGCAGCGCGGCTGTGGCGGCGGGGGCCGAAACAGGCGGCAAGACCGAGGAAAAGCCCCGACAGCGTGGCCACGCTGCCTGCCGCCGACACGCTGAAGGACAGGCCCAGCGCGGGCGGAAGATAGCCCGCGATCAGGGTGCCGAGGCCTGCGGCGGCGGCGGCGATCAGCAGCGACAGCGCCATCTGGTGCGACAGGCGGTCGGTCAGCAGGCGGGCGGTGGCGGCGGGGCAGATCAGCATGGCGATGGTGAGGATGGAGCCCACGGCCGAGAAGGCCGCGACGGCGGCCAGCGCCGCAAGGCCCGTCAGCGCGGCCGAGATCAGGCGGGTCGGCAGGCCGATACTGGTGGCGAAGCCTTCGTCGAAGGTGGCGATTGTCAGCGGGCGCCAGACCAGTGCGAGGGCGGTGAGGATGACAAGCGTGGCCAGCGCGAGCGCGGGCAGTTCGGGCGGCAGCGTGGCGAGCGCCGCCGGATCGGTGAGCGAGGCCCAGCCTGTGGCGTCGATCCAGATCAGCGCCTCCAGACTGCCGTAGAGCGCGTGTTCCACGTCGAGATGGATGCCGCCTGCGCCCGAGCTTTCCAGAAGCAGCACGCCCGAGGCGAACAGGGCGGTGAAGGTGGCGCCCATGGCGGCGCCGGGTTCGGCGCCGGTGATGCGGCGGAGGACCTCGATCAGCGCGGCGGACAGGGCCGCCGCGGCGAGCGCGCCCATGAGCATCACCGGCTGCGCGGCAGAGCCGGTGAGCAGGAAGGCCGCCACGATCCCGGGCAGCACCACATGCGACATCGCATCGCCGAGCATGGCCTGCCGCCGCAGGAGAAGAAAGTTCCCCGGTGCGGCGCAGGCCATGGCGGCGAGCATGGCGATGACCATGGGGGGCAGGGTGAGGGCCACGAATTCGGCGCCGAAGGTCATGCCCGCGCGCCCCCTTTCCGCAATCCCCGGGCCAGCCGCACCCGGGCAAGCGCGCGGGCGATCACCCCGCGCCCGGGGGCCAGAAGGACAGAGGCGAGGAAGGCCGTGAAGGTGATCAGCACGATGGCCGGGCCGGTGGGCAGATCGGGGAGTGCAAAGGACAGCGCCGCCCCGACATGGCCCGCCACGGCCCCGATGGCCCCGGCGAGCAGCGCGACAACGCCGATCCGGTTCGACCAGAGCCGCGCGGTGAGCGCCGGGGTGATCAGCAGCGCCACGATGAGGATGAGGCCCACCACGCGCAGGCCCAGAAGCACGCAGGCAAGCGTCAGGAGGAGAAGCGCCATATCGGCGGCGCGGGTGTTCACGCCCATCAGGCGGGCATGGGCGGGGTCGAAGGCCGTCATCGCCAGCGGGCGGCGCAAGAGGGCCAGAAGGCCGAGGATCACCGCCCCGCCGCCCGCGATGAGCAGCGCATCCGCCCGCAGCATCCCGGCGGTGGAGCCGAGGAGGAAGCCTTCAAGCCCTGCCGGGCGACCGATGGAGAGGTTCTGGATCACGGTCAGCAGAACGACTCCCGCGCCGTAGAAACTGGAGAGGATCGCGCCGGTTGCGGTGTCTTCGGTCAGGCGGGTGGTGTCGGTCAGGCGTTGCAGCAAGACGAGGCCGAGCACGGCAGAGAGGCCCGCCCCGACAAGGAGGATGGGCAGGCTGCGCCCGTCGCCCCCGGCTGCGGTCATCAGAAGAAAGGCGATCCCGATGCCCGGTAGCGTGGCATGGGCCATGGCATCGGAGGTGAGCGCACGGCGGCGCAGGGTGGTGAAGGCGCCCACGGCCCCGGCGGCAAGGCCCAGAAGCGCCGCGCCAAGGCTGACGAGGGCGGCATTGTAGCCGGCTTGGAAGAGCAGGGCCTGAAGCAGCGCGTCGGTCATCAGGGCTTTCTGGCGGTCTGTCTGGCGGGTGGCACCCTCATGCGGGGATCGCGGAGAGCAGGCCGTCGCCATAGGCCTGCGCCACGGTGGCGCGGCGGAAGGTGGTGGCGGTCGTGCCTTCGGCGATCACGCGGCGGTTCATCAGCAGCACGCGGTCGAAATAGGCGGGAACCGTGGACAGGTCGTGAT
This sequence comes from Paragemmobacter ruber, assembly GCF_009908315.1. Lineage (GTDB taxonomy): Bacteria > Pseudomonadota > Alphaproteobacteria > Rhodobacterales > Rhodobacteraceae > Paragemmobacter > Paragemmobacter ruber. The sequence continues at coordinate 380,546 of NZ_JAAATW010000001.1, read as the reverse complement.
GCACGGCGATGATGGTGCGGCCTTGGGCGCGCAGGGCATGGAGGACGCCGATGATCGCGGCCTCTGTCGCGGCATCGACCCCGGTGAAGGGTTCGTCGAGGATGATCAGATCGCCCCCCTGCGCCAAGGCGCGGGCCAGAAAGACGCGCTGCTGCTGTCCGCCCGACAGGGCGCCGATCTGGCGCTGGGCGAAATCTTCCATCCCCAGCCGGGCGAGGCAGTCCATCGCCTGCGCCTTGAGGCCCGGGGTGAGGCGGCCCAGAAGGCCTGTCTGCCGGTATTGGCCCATGCGCACCACGTCGATCACGCGGGCGGGGAAATCCCAATCCACGGCGGCGCGCTGCGGGACATAGGCGATACGGCCCAGCGATGCGGCGACCGGCTTTCCGAAGGCGCGCACCTCGCCCGCCACGGCGGGGATCAGGCCCAGCGCGGCCTTGAGCAAGGTGGATTTCCCCGCGCCGTTCGGGCCGATGATTGCCGTCATCGTGCCCACGGGGAAGCGGGCGCTGGCGTCTTCGACAGCCGCCATCCCCGCATAGGCCACGGTCAGCCCGCTGAGGGTGAGGGCGGTTTCCGGCACGGCAAGCGGTGTGGGATCGACCATGTCAGGTGCCTGCGTTCAGCCGCCCTGACATGCCGCGTTCGGGCGCGGTGCCGCCAAGGGCGCGGGCGATGGTGGTGACGTTGTGATCCATCATGCCGATATAGGTGCCTTCGTAGGTGTCATCGGGACCCATGGCATCGGAGAAAAGCTCCCCCCCCACAGCGACCGTGTGGCCACGCGCGGCGGCCCCTTCGATTAGCGCGCGGATGGCACGGTCGGAGACCGAGCTTTCGACGAAGACGGCGGGGATCTGACGATTGGTCAGAAGATCAACCAGTTCGGTGATGCGGGCGAGGCCTGCCTCGGATTCGGTCGAGATGCCCTGGATCCCTTCCACCTGCCAGCCATAGGCGCGCCCGAAATAGGCGAAGGCATCATGCGCGGTCACAAGGATGCGGGCGGATTCCGGCACGCTGCCCAGCACCTGCCGGGCATAGGTGTCGAGCGCGGCGATTTCGTCCCGCAGGGCCTGTGCGGGGGCCTCGGTCGCAACGCCCGCCTCAGCCAGCACGGTGGCGGCACGGTCCACCACGACGGACCAGAGCCGGGGATCGAACCAGACATGGGGATCGGGCCGGTCGCCATAGGCGGGATCGGCGAGGAGATCAGCCTGCGGCACGCTGTCGGCCAGCGCCACGACGGTGCGCTGGCGGGAAAGGTCGGCCATCACGTCGGCAAACTGCGCCTCGAGGTTGAGGCCGTGCCAGAGGATGATGTCGGCCCGCGACAGGGCGAGGATGTCGGACCGCGTGGGGCGGTAGCCATGCGGATCCATCCCCGGCCCCATCAGGGCGGTCACCTCGCCCCCGGTCAGGCGGCGGGCGATGTCGGCGATCATGCCGGTGGTGGCGGTGATGGCGGGGGTTGCGCCCGCGGCCAGTGCGCGGGAGCCGAGAAGTGGGGCAAGGGCAAGACTGGCAAGAAGGGAACGGCGGTCGATCATCGGAATGCGGCCTTGGTTCGGGGTGTTGCGGGAACTGTCCTGTCGTTCTTGCGGCGATCTCTCGGGATCCTGCCTTGGATATGTGCGAACCATTCGCAAAAGTCAATGGGAATGCGAAGCATTCGCAATCTAAACAGACCTATGGCCATGCGCCCTGCGGCTGTGCGGCCGGTATGGGCGGCTGGTCTGTTTGCGTGCTGTCTTTCGTCGGGGTGGGCGCAAGGGGCCTTTAATGGGCCCGCGCGGGGCCGTTTCTGTCTTTCACGAGGGGGCTGTTCTGCGGAACGCCCTGAATGATCGGATCTGGGAGGCCTCTCATGCGTGTTGTCTGCGTCGATGATGATCCGATCTTTCTGGCCATCGTGGCGGAATTTCTGGCCGCGCTGAACCTGCAGGTCGTGGCGGCCTTCGACGATCCGGTGGTGGCGCTGCGGGCGATCGAGGCGGGGCAGGCCGATGCCGACCTGTTCCTTCTGGATCTGGAGATGCCGGGCATGACGGGAGCGCAGCTTTGCGCGGCGCTGCGGGCGCTGCCGGAGCATCAGATGACGCCGATCATCATGATCTCGTCCGTGACCGAGCGGGCGCGGGTGAAGGAGGCGCTGGAGGCGGGCGCGAACGATTTCCTGCACAAGCCGCTGGAGAATGTCGAACTGGGTGCGCGCCTGTCGATGGTGGAGCGCATCCTGCATGAACGCAGCCAGTCCGCCGCGCTGCGCGACGAGATCGGGTCGCTGCGCGCCAAGCCGGGCTTTGGCTTTGGGTTCGAGGATGCGGTGCTGCCCAATGCCGAGGAAGGGCTGGTGGATTACCTTGTGCTGGAGAACCACCTTGAAGAACTGGGCTGGTCCGGCCTGCCGGGGACGGTGGTGATCTGCTTCCGGCTGCGCAACGCGCTGTGGGCTTTCGGGCATCTGGAGCGGCTGGATTACTATGATTTCCTGGCCGAGGCGGCGGAGCTGATCCTCGATGCGCTGCCTGCGGCGCAGTATCGGCTGGCCTATGCCGGATCGGGCGATTTCATCGCCGTGCTGGACCGGGGCAGCCATGTCGATCCGGTGGAGCTGCAACTGGCGGTGCAGGCGGCGCGCGGGTCGATGTGGGAGGCCTATCGCAGCCTCGACATCCCCGCACCCGAGATTGCCGTGGGTATGCCGGTGCAGGCCCCGATCCTGGGCGCGGTGCCGATGCGGCTGATGCGGGCGGCGCGGATGCAGGTGGTGGCGGGGGACCCGACGATGCCGTCCGCGCTGTTGCCGATGGTGCCGGGGCAGGCGCGCCGCGGGGTGGCGCTGCGCCACTAGCCCGGACCGGTGGCCGTGTCGCCGGTGGCAGGCGGGCCGTTCGTCGGCACGCGGCAGCCTTGCGGCATGCCCCAGGGGCGCTGTGGCCGCCACGATCTTTTCTGGAAATTGGAGCGGGCGATGAGATTCGAACTCACGACCCTAACCTTGGCAAGGTTATGCTCTACCCCTGAGCTACGCCCGCACTCCGTGGGCGGGTGATAGTCCGGGGTCGGGCTGCGTGCAAGGGGAAAAAGGCCCGCCGGATATGCGAAAGGCCGCCCGGGGGGCGGCCTTTTCCGTAGGGTCCGACTGGAGCGGGCGATGAGATTCGAACTCACGACCCTAACCTTGGCAAGGTTATGCTCTACCCCTGAGCTACGCCCGCGCCGGTTGGACGTGGCGGATTTATTGCGCATTGCCGGAGGCTGCAAGGGGTAATCTGCGCATGGGCCGAGAATTTCCGTCCGAGCCCCGTTTTGTCAGGCCGGTGGCAAGGCAGCGCCGCATGTTCTGGTAATGTTCCAGAATTTCTGCCATGCTGTCGATGGCGTGCTATGGCGGAGGCGGGCATGGACGGGCGCGGGGATTTCGATTTCGAGGAGGGGGACTGGATCGTGCGGCATCGCCGTCTGGTCACGCGGCTGGCGGGGGCGCAGGACTGGGAGAGCTTTGCCGGGACAAGCCGGATGCAGCGCGTGCTGGGGGGCTTGGGCAATGTGGAAGACAACCTGCTGCATCTGCCCGCGGGCGATTACCGTGCGCTTGCCCTGCGGACCTTTGATCCGGCTACAGGTCTGTGGGCGATCTGGTGGGTGGATGGGCGCAACCCCCATATGCTGGACGTGCCGGTGAAGGGGCGCTTTGTCGACGGGGTGGGACGGTTCCGGGCGGAGGATCACTTTCAGGGGCGCCCGATCGTGGTGGAATTCGAATGGCGGCAGATGGCGGACGGACCGCGCTGGCAGCAGGCCTTTTCCGCCGATGGCGGGCAAAGCTGGGAAGTGAACTGGATCATGGAGTTTCGCCGCGCCTGAGGCCGGGCGGTAGGATGGGCCATTGGCCCATCCTACGCGATTGGTGCGGGCCGCTGCGCCCCGCACGTGGCTGGGGGTAGGATGGGCCGGTGGCCCATCCTACGCGGTCATTCCAGTTCGATGAGCAGATCCTTCGCCTCGATCTGGCTGCCCGCGCTGACATGCAGCGCCTTGACCACCGCTTCGCGATCGGCGTGTAGCCCGGTTTCCATCTTCATCGCTTCGATCGTCAGCAAGAGATCACCCGCGCGGACTTTCGCGCCAACGGTGACCGCGATCGAGGCGATGGAGCCGGGCATCGGCGCGCCGACATGGGCGGGGTTGCCCTCCTGCGCCTTGGGCCGCGCCGCCGTCTTGGCTTTCACGGCGCGGTTCGGCACGCGGATCACGCGCGGCTGGCCGTTCAGTTCGAAGAAGACGCGGACCTCGCCATCCTCGGTCGTCTCACCCACGGCTTGCAGGCGGATCTCCAACTGCTTGCCGGGGTCGATCTCGGCCGTGATCTCTTCGCCCGGTTCCATGCCGTAGAAGAAGGTCTTGGTGGGCAGGGTGCGGACGGGGCCGTAGAGCCGGTGGCGGCCCATGTAATCAAGGAAAACCTTGGGATACATGAGGTAGCCGTTCAGATCCTCGTCATCGACCGACTTGCCGCCCAGTTCGGCGGAGAGCTTGGCCCGCGTCTCTTCCAGATCGACGGGGGGCAGGGTCTTGCCGGGGCGGTCGGTGAGCGGCGCCTCGCCCTTGAGAACCTTTTTGAGGATGCCTTCGGGCCAGCCGCCATGGGGCTGGCCGATATTGCCGCGCAGCATGTCGATGACCGATTCCGGGAAGGCCACGTCGATGCCGGGGTCTTCCACCTGCGCGCGGGTCAGGCCCTGGGCCACCATCATCAGCGCCATGTCGCCCACCACCTTGGACGAGGGGGTGACCTTCACGATGTCGCCGAACATCTGGTTGGCATCGGCATAGGCCTGCGCGACCTCGGGCCAGCGCTCTTCGAGCCCGAGGGAACGTGCCTGCGCCTTGAGGTTGGTGAACTGTCCGCCGGGCATTTCGTGGAGATAGACCTCGGACGCCGGGGCGGGGAGGCCGGATTCGAAGGCCGTGTACTGGACGCGGACATGTTCCCAGTAATTAGAAATCTCGCGGATCGCCTTGATGTCGAGCCCGGTGTCGCGTTCGGTGTGGCGCAGCGCCTCGACGATCGACCCGAGGCAGGGCTGCGAGGTGCCGCCGGAGAAGGCATCCATCGCAGCATCCACGGCATCGACGCCCGCATCGCAGGCGGCAAGGATCGTGGCCGCCGCCGCGCCGGACGTGTCATGGGTGTGGAAATGGACGGGCAGGCCAACCTCCTGTTTCAGCGCCTTAACGAGGATGCGGGCGGAGGCCGGTTTCAGAAGCCCCGCCATGTCCTTGAGGCCCAGCACATGGGCGCCGGCGGCCTTCAGTTCGCGGGCGCGGTCAACGTAGTATTTCAGGTCATATTTGGAGCGGGCGGGATCGAGCAGGTCGCCCGTGTAGCAGATGGTGCCTTCGCAGACCTTGTTCGCCTCGATCACCGCATCCATCGCGACGCGCATGTTCTCCACCCAGTTGAGGCTGTCGAACACGCGGAACACGTCCACCCCGGTCTCTGCCGCCTGCAGGACGAAGGCGCGCACCACATTGTCGGGATAGTTGGTATAGCCCACGCCGTTGGAGGCGCGCAGGAGCATCTGCGTCATCACATTCGGCATGGCGGCGCGCAGGTCGCGCAGGCGCTGCCACGGACATTCCTGCAGGAAGCGGTAGGCCACGTCGAAGGTGGCGCCGCCCCAACATTCGACCGAGAAGAGCTGCGGCAGGTTCGCGGCATAGGCCGGGGCCACGCGGACCATGTCGATGGAGCGCATCCGGGTGGCCAGCAGCGACTGGTGGCCGTCGCGCATGGTGGTGTCGGTGATGAGCACCTTCTTCTGCGCGCGCATCCAATCGGCTACGGCCTGCGGGCCCTTTTGTTCCAAGAGGTTGCGGGTGCCGGTGGCGGGGGTTTCGGTCAGCAGCTTGGGCGGCTTTGGCATCTTTGCCTCGGCCGGGGGTTTGGGGCGGCCTGCCGTTTCGGGATGCCCGTTCACCGTGATGTCGGCGATATAGGTCAGGATCTTGGTCGCCCGGTCGCGCCGCTTTCGGAAGTTGAAAAGCTCGGTCGTCGTGTCGATGAACTTGGTGGTGTAGGTGTCGTTCAGGAAGGTGGGGTGTTTCAGGAGGTTGATGACAAACTCGATGTTCGTCGCCACCCCCCGGATGCGAAACTCGCGCAGCGCGCGGTCCATCCGCGCGATGGCCTTTTCCGGCGTCTGGGCATGGGCCGTGACCTTCACGAGCAGCGAATCGTAATAGCGGGTGATCACGCCGCCCGCGTAAGCCGTGCCGCCATCCAGCCGGATGCCGTTGCCGGTGGCCGAGCGATAGGCGGTGAGCCGCCCGTAATCGGGGATGAAGTTGTTGAGCGGGTCTTCGGTCGTCACGCGGCATTGAAGGGCGTGGCCGTTGAGTTTGACATCCGCCTGCGCGGGGACACCCGTCGCCTCGGCCAGTGACTTGCCTTCCTCGATCAGGATCTGGGCCTGCACGATGTCGATCCCCGTGACCTCTTCGGTCACGGTATGTTCGACCTGCACGCGGGGGTTCACTTCGATGAAGTAGAACTTGCCGTCATCCATATCCATCAGGAATTCGACGGTGCCCGCACATTCATACTCCACATGCGCGGTGATGCGACGGGCCATTTCGCAGACCTCTTCGCGCTGGGCCTGCGTCAGGTAGGGGGCGGGGGCGCGCTCGACCACCTTCTGGTTGCGGCGCTGGACGGTGCAATCCCGTTCCCACAGGTGCCAGACATTGCCCTGCTTGTCGCCAAGGATCTGCACCTCCACATGGCGGGCGCGCTGGATCATCTTTTCCAGATAGCCTTCGCCATTGCCGAAGGCGGCCTCGGCCTCGCGGCGGCCTTCGCGGACCTTGGCCTCAAGCTCGTCTTCCGACAGGATCGGGCGCATCCCGCGCCCGCCGCCGCCCCAGGATGCCTTGAGCATCAGCGGATAGCCGATCTCGGCCGCCTGTTTCTTGATCAGCGCCATGTCATCGCCCAGCACCTCGGTCGCGGGGATGACGGGGACGCCCGCCTCGATCGCCACGCGGCGGGCAGAGGCCTTGTCGCCCAGGGCGCGCATGGTTTCGGCGCGCGGGCCGATGAAGGTGATGCCGGCCTGATCGCAGGCCTCGACGAAATCGGGGTTCTCGGACAGAAGACCATAGCCCGGATGCACCGCATCCGCGCCCGACATCTTGGCCACGCGGATGATTTCCGGGATCGAGAGATAGGCCCCCACGGGCGAGAGCCCTTCGCCGATGCGGTAGGCCTCATCCGCCTTGAAGCGGTGGAGGGAGAGCTTGTCTTCTTCGGCGAAGACGGCGACGGTCTTCTTTCCCATCTCATTGGCGGCACGCATCACGCGGATGGCGATCTCGCCCCGGTTGGCGACGAGGATCTTGCGGAACTCTGGCATCGGTCTCTCCGGATGTCGGCAGGTCAGGCGGGCTTTTCCCCGGCGCCGGGTGCGTGGACCGAGCCGGATCGACCCACCTTAGGGCTGCTGCAATGCAGCGCAAGGGCGGCGACCGGCATGACATGCAAATTTTGCGAAATATGCAGGCATGGCTTTGCTGGTGCAAAGCGGGGTGGAAAACTTCGCCCGGAACATTTGCGGAACCTTTTCCTTTGCCGCCGATGGCGCTAGGCTGGCATACATGAACGGTTGGGATGAGAACGAAGCCTTCGAGGCGGCCGCGGTACCGCTGTCGCAGCGCGCGCTGATGGCGGCGCGGCCTGCGCCTTATCTGGACGATCTTAACCCCGCGCAGCGCGAGGCGGTGGAGGCGCTGGATGGCCCGGTGCTGATGCTGGCGGGCGCGGGGACGGGCAAGACCAAGGCGCTGACGGCGCGGATCGTGCATCTGTTGCGCATGGGCAAGGCGCGGCCGAACGAGATTCTGGCCGTGACCTTTACCAACAAGGCCGCGCGCGAGATGAAGCTGCGCGTGGGGCGGATGCTGGGCGAGGTGGCCGAAGGGATGCCGTGGATGGGCACCTTCCATTCGCTGTCGGTCAAGATCCTGCGGCGCCATGCGGAACTGGTGGGGTTGAAGTCGAATTTCACGATCCTCGACACGGATGATCAGATCCGCCTGCTGAAGCAGTTGATCGTGGCCGCGAATATCGACGAAAAGCGCTGGCCCGCGCGGATGCTGGCGGGGATGATCGACGGCTGGAAGAACCGCGCGCTGACGCCGGAGCGGGTGCCGTCATCGGAAGCGTCGGGCTATGCCCATCGCGGGACAGAGCTTTACGCCCAGTATCAGGAGCGGCTGCGCACGCTGAACGCCTGCGATTTCGGCGATCTGCTGTTGCATTGCGTGGTGATCTTTCAGGCGCATGAGGATGTGCTGGCGCAGTATCAGCGCTGGTTCCGCTACATCCTGGTGGACGAATATCAGGATACCAACGTGGCGCAGTATCTGTGGCTGCGGCTGTTGGCGCAGGGGCATCGCAACATCTGCTGCGTGGGGGATGACGACCAGTCGATCTATGGCTGGCGCGGCGCCGAGGTGGGCAACATCCTGCGCTTCGAGAAGGATTTTCCCGGCGCGCATGTGGTGCGGCTGGAGCAGAATTACCGGTCCACGCCCCATATTCTGGCCGCCGCGTCGGGGGTGATCGCGGGCAATGCGGGGCGCCTGGGCAAGACGCTGTGGACGGATGTGAAGGAGGGCGAGAAGGTTCGCCTGATCGGCCATTGGGACGGCGAGGAAGAGGCGCGCTGGATCGGCGAGGAGATCGAGGCGCTGCAGCGGGGCCGGCGGGGGCTGGATCCCGTGGGGCTGGACGGGCAGGCGATCCTTGTGCGCGCCAGCCACCAGATGCGGGCCTTCGAGGACCGCTTCCTGACCATCGGGCTGCCCTATCGCGTGATCGGCGGCCCGCGCTTTTACGAGCGGCAGGAGATCCGCGATGCGATGGCCTATTTCCGGCTGGCCGTCAGCCCCGAGGATGATCTGGCCTTTGAGCGGGTGGTGAATGTCCCCAAGCGTGGCTTGGGCGACAAGGCGCAGGCCGATATCCAGCGCACGGCCCGGCAGGCGGGGGTGGCGCTGCATGAGGGTGCGCGGGAACTGGTGGCCAATGGCGGGATCGGCGGCAAGGGCGCGGGGCAGTTGCGCGCCTTTGTGGAAGGGATCGACCGCTGGCATTGGTTTGTTTCCAATACTCACAATCCGGTGGAAATTGACCGATACTCAGAACGACTCGTCACCCTGAGGGTCGAAAGAGAGGCACGTCTAGAGCAGCTCGCCGTCCTAGCTGAAGGAGATCCATTGGCGGAAGACTTGCGCTTGGACCTTAGTAGGCTCGCGTCCCGGATAGCAGTTTGCAAGCGCGACTTGGATATCCTTGACGGCAGCCACATGCTTCTGGCCGAGATGATCTTGGAGGAGTCGGGCTACACCGAGATGTGGCAGAACGACAAGACGCCCGAGGCGCCCGGGCGGCTTGAGAACCTGAAGGAACTGATCAAGGCCCTGGAGCAGTTCGACAATCTGCAAGGCTTCCTTGAGCATGTCGCGTTGATCATGGACAACGAGACGGAAGAGGCGGGCGAGAAGGTTTCGATCATGACGCTGCATGCGGCGAAGGGGTTGGAGTTTCCGGTCGTCTTCCTGCCGGGCTGGGAGGATGGGCTGTTCCCCAGCCAGCGGTCGATGGATGAGAGCGGGCTGAAGGGGTTGGAGGAAGAGCGGCGGCTGGCCTATGTGGGGATCACGCGGGCGGAAGAGTTGTGCACGATTTCCTTTGCCTCCAACCGCAGGGTTTATGGGCAGTGGCAAAGCCAGCTGCCCAGCCGATTTATCGACGAGTTGCCACAGGCGCATGTCGAGGTGCTGACGCCGCCGGGGCTGTATGGTGGGGGCTTTGGCGCGGCGGCGCCTTTCGCGGTGTCGTCGGCGATGGATGAGCGGGTCTCCAAGGCGGATGTCTACAACTCGCCCGGTTGGAAGCGGATGCAGGACCGCGTGCAGACGCGCGGGGTGGCCCAGCCGCAGGAGGCGCGGGGCATGGTGATCGACGCAACCGCTGTGTCGGCCTTCAGCGAGGGCGATCGGGTGTTCCATCGCAAGTTCGGCTATGGGATCGTGACGGGGATCGAGGGCGACAAGCTGGAAATCGACTTCTCCAAGGCCGGGATCAAGAAGGTGGTGGCGGGGTTCATCGTGGCCGCCGAGGATGCGGATGACGTGCCGTTCTGAGTGGCCTTTTGACCACGCCGCGCGGCGGGCCATTCCTGCCTAATTGCTTGATATAATTGTATTATTTTCGCGGCGGGCGCAGGCTTTTGCCGCGCAGAGCGATTCTTCCTGCCCTGAAATGGAAAACGGCGGCGCCAGAGGGAGGAGGGCGCCGCCGCAATCGAACGGTCCGGCCAGGGAGGAGGGGAAGCCGACCGCAGGTTCGACCCGGCCAGGGAGGAGGAGAGGCCGAGCGCGAATGATGTGCGGCGACCCCAGGGAGGAGGAGCGGGGCCGCCGCTGGTCCGACGGGCCCCAGGGAGGAGGAGGGGGCCCTTCGTACAGCATGTGGGGTTTGCACCCCGAAACTTTGCGCGGCGACCCCTGGGAGGAGGAGTGGGGTCGCCGCTGGTCCGATGGCCCTCAGGGAGGAGGAGGAGGGCCGCCGTACACCGTTGGGGCAAGTGCCCCGAATAAGGGTGCGGCGGTTCCTGGGAGGAGGAGCGGAACCGCCGCTTTTCCGCATGTCCCCAGGGAGGAGGAGGGGGACTTCGGATCTGTCATGGAAGTATACGCATCAGCGCAGCTTCCGGATCAAAGTGCGGCGGTGCCAGGGAGGAGGAGAAGCACCGCCGCTTTTGCCACGGGCCCCGGGAGGAGGTGGGACCCAGCAAGAAACTTACTTGCCGTAGGCCGCTTCGCGGGCCACGGAGAGGACGTCGGCCCGGGCAATGCCCAGATCGGCCAGTTCGCGATCGGTCAACGCGTTCAGTTCGCGGACCGTCTGCTTGTACACGGCGCGGCGGGCAAGGTTCGCTTTCGTCAGGGCGACAAAGCCCGAGATGCGATCCGCCAGCGAGAAAGACGCGGCGCGGGAAGAGTTCACATAAGCCATTTCGATCAGCCTCAGTTTGCTACACGATATCCGGACAGCGTTCTGTTGCGCTGTTACCGGAAACATGGGCCATATGCTGCAGCTGCACAATAGCCGGGGTCTGCAATGCTGCCATGCAGCAACCGCATGGCTGTGTGTCTTGAAAATGTCATGAATTTCAGGGGTTTCGATGAAAACCTGAGCAGATGGTCAACTTGACCTTGCCGTGTGATGCAAAGATGGCGAGGTTTGCCGAAAGCTTGTGCAGGAGAAGAACAGATGACGGTTGCGCGCGAGTTAATCATGCGGGCTTTGGCGGGGGTCCCCCTGCCTGGCGGGGGAGATCTGGTGTCGCGCGATCTGATTCGCGCGCTGACTGTTGACGGGGCCGCCGTGCGTTTCGTGATCGAGGCGGAAAGCCCCGAGGCGGCCCGCGCGCTGGGGCCGGTGCAGGCGGCGGCGGAGGCGGCGGTGCGCGCCCTGCCGGGGGTGGAAACGGTGCAGGTGGTGATGACGGCGCATGGCCCGGCGGCGAAGGCCGCCCCGCCCAGCCTGAAGATCGGGCAGCATCCGACGCCCCAGCAGGGCGGGCCGCAGAAGGTATCGGGCGTGGACCGGATCATCGCGGTGGCAAGCGGGAAGGGGGGCGTGGGGAAATCCACCGTGTCGTCGAACCTTGCCGTGGCGCTGGCGCGGCAGGGGCGGCGGGTGGGGCTGCTCGATGCCGATATCTATGGGCCGAGCCAGCCGCGCATGATGGGGGTGAACCGGCGCCCCGCAAGCCCGGATGGCAAGATTATCGAGCCTTTGCAGGCGCATGGCGTGACGATGATGTCGATCGGGCTGATGCTGAAAGAGGATGAGGCGGTCATCTGGCGGGGGCCGATGATCATGGGGGCCTTGCAGCAACTGCTGGGGCAGGTGGCGTGGGGGCGGCTGGATGTGCTGATCATCGACCTGCCGCCAGGGACGGGGGATATCCAGCTGTCGCTGGCGCAGCGGACGCAGCTGACGGGGGCGCTGGTGGTGTCCACCCCGCAGGACGTGGCGCTGCTGGATGCGCGCAAGGCGCTGGACATGTTTGCCAAGTTGAAGGTGCCGGTGCTGGGGCTGATCGAGAATATGTCCACCTTCTGCTGCCCCAATTGCGGGCATGAGACGCAGATCTTCGGCCATGGCGGGGTGAAGGCGGAGGCGGCCAAGCTGGGGCTGCCGTTCCTGGGCGAGTTGCCGCTGGCGCTGTCGGTGCGGATGGCGGGGGATGCGGGGACGCCCATCGCGGCGACGGATGCGCCCGAGGCGGAGGCCTATGCGCGCCTGGCGCGGGGGTTGATTGCGGGCGGGATGGCGTAAATTCTGACGGCCTTTTCAAGCGGTTTGGCGAAATCAGGTGTGCAGGAACGGGTGCAGGCGCGCGTGCAGACGCGCGTGCATACCGATTTCTGCCCTTTGCGCGGGCGGGGGCTGGTTCACCGTGCGTGGCCGCACAGGCCGGGCAGAGGTGGCGCCGCCGTGCTGATCCGTCCCGATGGAGCGGAACCGGTCGTCGGCGCCTTTGTGGCGACGTAACCCCGCCATGCCATACGGTCGAGGGGCGCGCCGGCGGCAAGGGATGTGATCCGGGGTCCTGGGTCAGGCCCGGGGCGCGGTTTGCGCGCCCCAAGCGGCCGCGCGACCGGGACCGGGTGGGATGTGCCGGGACGGGCGCACGCCGCGAATCACTAATCTGGGAAAACGTGGGATGAGCGGTGCCGGATGGCGGATTCTGGGGGATTCTGCCATAGTCTTGCCGTGATTGCCGCCCGTTGACCGCTGGACCGGGCATCCTGACGTCTTGGGCCGAAAAAAGTTGGGAAAGTCTGGGACAGGATGGCCCTTCACGAAGGGTCACTAGATTTTGTGTGTAGTTGATCGGTCTGCTGCAATTTGTGGGAAGTGGCCTGTGGATAACCCTACCAAATCCTGTGTTGGCGGGGGGTGCTGAACAAGATGTGGCCCATTCTCGCCCGTTCTTTCCCGAAAATTTCCGTTGCGTACCACGTTTTCCCAAGGCATACAGTTTTCACGACGATGAGGACGGGAAGGACGAAAGCAGGGGCGGCACAAGACCCCGAACAGGCGAAAGCAGGCTTCATACAGGCCCCGCCTTCATCGAAACCAGAGATCCGGCGCGCGAGCGAGCAGACATCTCCCCCAGGTGGCGCGCGTAGCTGGACGCCCAGCGATGGGACAGGCGGCGGATCGAGCAGTGGCAGCAGCTCGGTCCGCCGTTTCCGTTTTCAGGGTCCGCATGGGGCGGGCAGGGGCCTGACGGAGCAGGGCAAGAGCTGCGTGTGAGGAGGCCGGAAGGCCGATGTCGGAGGCGTTCAGAGGCGAGTTCACCCAGAAGGTGGACGGTAAGGCGCGGGTCTTGATCCCGGCAGCCTTTCGCCGTGTTCTGGAGGCCGGAGACCCTGACAGCACCCGCAAGCGCATCGTGATCGTCTATGGCGACGAGCGCCGGAAATTCGCGGAATGTTACACGATTGCGGGCGCGCAGCGCCTTGAGTCGATGATCCGCCGCAAACCCATCGGGTCGCGCGAGCGGCGCATTCTTGAGCGCAACATGATCACCCTGTCGGCGACGGTGGAGATCGACGATGACGGGCGGATCGTGCTGCCGCCCAAGGTGCGCGAGAAGATCGGGATGACGGCATCGGAGGGCGGCGAGGCGGTGCTGGCCGGTTCGCTGGACACGTTCCAGCTGTGGAAGGCCGATGTCTATGAGGACGACATCCTTGGCGCGGCCGAGGCGGATCTGGCGACGCTGCCTGAGGATATGGACATCCTGTCGCTGCTGGGCGACCTGCCGGAGGTGTGAGCCTTGGCCAACAGCGATCAGGAGATCGGTCGCATCCCCCACATCCCGGTGCTTTTGCGCCCCTTGCTGGAGGCTGTGGCCCCGGTTGCGGGTGACTGGCTGGACGGCACCTTTGGCGCGGGTGGCTATGCGCGGGGGTTGCTGGAGGCCGGTGCGGCGCGGGTGACGGGGGTGGACCGCGATCCGCTGGCCTTGCAGATGGCGGCGGGATGGGCGGGGACCTATGGGGGCCGGCTGCGGCTGGTGGCGGGGAATTTCGCCGATCTCGATGCCCATGCGTGCGGGCCGCTGGATGGGATCGTGCTGGATCTGGGCGTGTCGTCGATGCAGCTGGACCGGGCGGAGCGGGGGTTTTCGTTCCAGAAGGACGGCCCCCTCGACATGCGGATGAGCCAGGACGGGCCGAGCGCGGCGGATCTTGTGAACACGGCGCCCGAGGGCGTGCTGGCGGATATCCTCTATCATTATGGCGAAGAGCGGGCTTCGCGCCGGATCGCGCGGGCGATTGCCGAGGCGCGGGCGGTGGAGCCTGTCACCACGACGCTGCGGCTGGCCGAGATCGTGGCGAAATGCCTGCCGCGCCCGAAGCCCGGGCAGAGCCATCCGGCGACGCGCAGCTTTCAGGCGATCCGCATCGCGGTGAATACGGAGTTCGACAGTCTGGCCGGAGGCTTGCAGGCGGCGGAGCGGGCGTTGAAGCCTGGCGGGCGGCTGGCGGTGGTGACGTTCCACAGCCTTGAGGACCGGATCGTGAAGCGGTTCTTCCAGATCGCGAGCGGGGCCGAGGCCAATGCCAACCGCTATGCGCCCGCGCGGGCCGATCAGGCGGCGCGCTTCGAGATGATCACCAAAAAGGCGGTGGCTCCGGATGCGGCGGAGCTTGCCGCCAATCCGCGCGCCCGCAGCGCCAAGCTGCGCGTGGCCCGCCGCACCCATGCCCCGGCACAGGCCATCGCGCCCGAGGCGCTGGGCCTGCCGGACCTGCAACCGAAGAAAGGACGCCGCTGATGCGACCTGTGTTTTTCGTCCTCACCTTCCTTGGCGTGATGGCGCTGTGCTTCTGGGCCTATCGCGAGAACTATGCCACGCAGGCCGCGCTGCGCGACATGGGGCGGTTGCAGAACGAGATTGCCAGCTTGCGCGAGGCGCTGGCGTTGCAGCGGGCGGAATGGGCCTATCTGAACCGGCCCGAGCGGCTACGCGAACTGGCGACGCTGAACTTTGACCGGCTGGGGCTGCTGCCGCTGGAGCCGGTGCAGTTCGGTGCGGCGGCGCAGGTGTCCTATCCCGCGCCGATGCTGCTGCCGGGGGATGACCTGTTTCCCGATATCTCGAACCCGGTCGATGTGACCGGGCAGTTTTCCACCGAACCGGCCCCGAGCCCCGTTGACGGACAGTTTCCATGATCCGCACCCCCCTGCGCCCGCTTGCCCGTATCCTGCTGGCCCGCCAGAAGGGCGAGAACCCGGACACGATCGAACGCGAGAACCTGCGCCTGCGGCATGAGGAGATCCGTGACCGCAGCCGGGCGCGGGCGGAGGTGCGGCTGTTGTTTCTGAGCCTTGGGTTTCTGGCGGCCTTTTCCACCATCGGGGCGCGGATGGGCCTTCTGGCCGCGACCGAGCCGGTGGAGCCGCGGTCTGCCTCGGCCGGGGCGCAGATCATGGCGACGCGGGCCGATATCACCGACCGCAACGGCCGGATTCTGGCTACGAACATGCAGACCAATTCGCTTTATGCCCAGCCCAAGGACATGGTCGATCCCGGGCGGGTGGCGCGCGAACTGGCGAAGATCTTCCCCGAGATCGACCCCGTGGCGCTGGAGCGGCGGCTGACAGACGGGCGGTCCTTCCTGTGGATCCGCCGGGTGATGAGCCCCGAGCAGATGCAGCGGGTGCATGAGATCGGCGATCCGGGGCTGTTGTTCGGGCCGCGCGAGATGCGGCTTTACCCCAACGGGACGCTGGCCGCGCATGTGCTGGGCGGGGCGAGTTTCGGCGCCGAGGGCGTGTCGAGCGCCGAGGTGATCGGGACGGCGGGGATCGAGAAGGCGCTGGATGCACGGCTGCGCGACCCGGCGCAGGCGGGCACGCCGCTGGCGCTGTCGATCGACCTGACGCTGCAGGCGGCGGTGGAAGAGATCCTTGAGACCGGCAAGACCATGCTGAATGCCAAGGGCGCGGCGGCGATCCTGATGGATGTGCGGACGGGCGAGATCCTGTCGCTGGCCTCGCTGCCCGCGTTTGATCCGAATGACCGGCCGAACCCGCTGGTGAAGGGCGATCCGGGCGACAGCCCGCTGTTCAACCGGGCGGTGCAGGGGGTGTATGAGCTGGGCTCCACCTTCAAGATCTTCACCGCGGCCAATGCGCTGAACCTTGGGCTGGTGGCGCCCGATACGATGGTGGATGCCAACGCGCCGCGCAAATGGGGCCGCTTCACCATCCGCGAGTTCCAGAACAAGAATTACGGCCCGCTGCTTTCGGTGCATGATGTGATCGTGAAATCGTCGAACGTGGGGACGGCGAACCTTGCGCTGATGATCGGGGCAGAGCGGCAGGCGGCGTTCTTCCAGTCGCTGGGGTTCATGGATCCCACGGTGATCGAACTGGTGGAGGCGCCGGGGGCGCGGCCCATCGTGCCGAAGCGCTGGCCGGACATCACGACGATCACCACCTCGTACGGGCATGGCATATCGGCCAGCCCGATGCATCTGGCGGTGGCCTATGCGGCGATTGCCAATGGCGGGGTGCGGGTGACGCCCACGCTGTTGCGCGGGGGCGTGCCGCAAAACGGCGCGCGGGTGATGAGCCCCGAGACGGCGGCGGCGTCGATCGACATGCTGCGCGGCGTGGTGGCCGAGGGGACGGCGACGCTGGGCGATGTGCCGGGTTATCAGGTGGCAGGCAAGACCGGGACAGCGGAAAAGCCCAACGCGCAGGGCGGTTATGACGAGGACAAGGTGGTGAACACATTCGCCAGCATGTTCCCGGCCAATGACCCGAAATATGTGCTTGTGGTCACGCTGGATGAGCCGGTGGAGACATCGGGCAGCGAGCCGCGCCGCACGGCGGGGTGGACGGCGGTGCCGGTGGCGGGCGAGATCATCCGCCGGGCGGCCCCGCTCCTGGGTCTGCGGCCGGTGGTTGAACCCCCGCCAGTGGATGAGCTAACAGCCGTCGCGAACTGAGGCAGACGGGTAAGGGGCGCAGATGGCCGGGGGCAGGAAACTTTCGGAACTCGGTCTGGCGGCGCGGGGCGGGCGCGACCCGGTGCTGAGCGGCATCACGCTGGACAGCCGGGCGGTGAAGGACGGGTTCCTGTTCGCCGCCCTGCCGGGGGCGGCGCAGCACGGGGCCGCGTTCATCGGCCCGGCCTTGCGGATGGGCGCGGCGGCGGTGTTGACGGATGCGGCGGGCGCGCGGATCGCGTCCGAGGCGCTGGCGGGCAGCGATGCCGCGCTGGTGGTGGCCGAGGATGTGCGGGCCGCGCTGGCGGGCGCGGCGGCGCTGTGGTTCGGGGCACAGCCCGCGACCATGGTCGCGGTGACCGGGACGAACGGCAAGACATCCGTTGCGACCTTCACCCGGCAGATCTGGGCGGCGCTGGGACATCCGGCGATCAACATCGGGACGACGGGCGTGGAAGGCGCGTGGTCGGCGCCGTCATCGCATACGACGCCCGATGCAATCACCCTGCACGCGATGCTGGCGCAGGCGGCGGCGGCGGGGGTGACCCATGCGGCGATGGAAGCCTCGTCCCACGGGTTGGACCAGCGGCGGCTGGATGGGGTGCGGCTGGCGGCGGCGGGGTTCACCAATTTCACGCAGGACCATCTGGATTATCACGGCACGATGGAGGCCTATTTCGCCGCCAAGGCGGAGCTGTTCGGCCGGGTGCTGCCCGATGATGGGGTGGCGGTGGTCAATGTGAACGATCCGAACGGCGCGCGCATGGCCGAAGTGGCGCGCGCCCGCGGCCAGCGCGTGCTGACCGTGGGACATGCCGATGGCTGCGATCTGAGGATCACCGGGAGCCGGGCCGAGGCCACGGGGCAGGAGGTGCGCTATGTCTGGCAGGGGCTGCAGGCGCATCAGGCGCGGCTGGCGCTGATCGGCGGTTTTCAGGCCGAGAATGTGGCGCTGGCGGCGGGGTTGGTGATCGCGGCGGGCGGGGTTCCGGCCGAGGTTTTCGAGGTGCTGCCCAAGCTTGTGGGGGTGCGGGGGCGGATGCAGCTTGCGGCGACGCGGGCGAACGGGGCGGCGGTCTTTGTCGATTACGCCCATACGCCGGATGCGATTGCCACCGCGCTGCGGGCGCTGCGCCCGCATGTTATGGGGCGGATCGTCATCGTCTTTGGCGCGGGGGGCGACCGGGACCGGGGCAAGCGGCCCCTGATGGGGGCGGCGGCGCGGGAATTTGCCGATGTGCTGTTCGTGACGGATGACAATCCGCGCAGCGAGGATCCGGCCACGATCCGTGCCGCCATCATGGCGGCCTGCCCGGAGGCCAATGAGGTGGGCGACCGGGCCGAGGCGATCCTGCGCGGGGTGGATGCGCTGGGGCCGGGCGATGCGCTGCTGATCGCGGGCAAGGGGCATGAGACGGGGCAGATCATCGCGGGGCAGGTCTATCCCTTTGACGATGTGGAACAGGCAAGCATCGCAGTGGCGGCCTTGGACGGGGTGATCTGATGGCGTTGTGGACTTCGGATGCGGCGGCGGCGGCGACGGGCGGGCGGGTGACGCGGGGTTGGGCGGCCTCGGGCGTGTCGATCGACACGCGCACGCTGCGGCCGGGCGAGCTGTTCGTGGCATTGCGGGACGTGCGCGACGGGCATGATTTCGTGGCGGCCGCGCTGGCGAAGGGGGCGGCGGCGGCCCTGGTGTCGCGGATCCCGGAGGGCGTGGCGGAGGATGCGCCGCTTCTGGTGGTGCCGGATGTGCTGCGCGCGCTGGAGGATCTGGGCCGCGCGGCGCGGGCGCGGACGCGGGCGCGGGTGGTGGGGATCACCGGATCGGTGGGCAAGACATCGACCAAGGAGATGCTGCGCGCCATCCTTGGCGGGCAGGGGCGCGTCCATGCGGCCGAGGCCAGTTACAACAACCATTGGGGCGTGCCCCTGACGCTGGCCCGGATGCCGCAGGAGACGGAATTCGCCGTGATCGAGATCGGGATGAACCATCCCGGCGAGATCGCGCCCCTGGCGCGGATGGCCGATCTGGATGTGGCGATGATCACCACGGTGGCGCCCGCGCATCTGGAGGCGTTCGAGAGCATCGAGGGGATCGCGCAGGAGAAGGCGTCGATCCTTGATGGCCTGCGCCCCGGTGGCGTGGCCGTGCTGAATGCCGATATCGCCACGGCGCCGATCCTGCGGGCCAAGGCGGCGGCAGTGGGCGCGCGGGTGGTGCTGTTTGGCACCGATGCGGGGGCGGATTGGCGCATCCTGTCGGTCGAGATCGCGGGCGAGACGACGGTGGTGCGCGCCACGCGGCGGGGCGTGCCCATCCTGTTCAAGGTGCAGTCGCCGGGGCGGCATTTCGCGGCCAATGCGACCGCCGCGCTGGCGGTGGCTGAGGCGATGGGGTGCGACACGGCGATTTCTGCCTGCGATATCGGCCAGTGGTCGCCGCCGCGCGGGCGCGGCACGCGCGAACGGATCGTGCTGGATGCGCTGGACGAGACGGGGTTCGATCTGATCGACGATGCCTTCAACGCCAATCCCGCCAGCATGGCGGCGGCGCTGGATGTGCTGATCGCGGCGGAGCCCGAAAACGGCAAGGGGCGGCTGGCCACGGGGCGGCGGATCGCGGTCTTGGGCGACATGCTGGAACTGGGGCCGACGGAGGCCGATCTGCACGCGGCCATCGCGCGCCATCCGGGGCTGGCGGCGGTGACGGTGATCCATTGCGTGGGCCCGCGGATGCGGGCGCTGTGGCAGGGGCTGCCCCGCAGCCAGCGTGGCCAGTGGGTGGAGACGGCCGAGGAGCTTGCGCCGCGGGCGCGGTCGCTGGTCGATGCCGGGGATATTGTGCTGGTGAAGGGATCCAAGGGATCCAAGGTCAGTCTGGTCGTTGACGGCCTGCGCAAACTGGGGCAGGCGGTGGCGCCAAGGAACTCGGGGACGGAATGACATGTTCTATTGGCTGACGGCCTTTTCGGATGGCGGGGATTTCTTCAACCTGTTCCGCTATCAGACGGTGCGGGCGGGCGGGGCCTTCCTGACGGCGCTGATCTTCGGTTTCGTCTTCGGGCGGCCGCTGATCGATCTGTTGCGGCGGCGGCAGAAGAAGGGCCAGCCCATCCGCGACGACGGCCCGCAAAGCCATTTCGCCAAGGCAGGCACGCCCACGATGGGGGGGCTTTTGATCCTGTCGGCGCTGATGGTGTCGACCCTGCTCTGGGCGCGGTGGGACAACCCTTATGTCTGGATCGTGCTGCTGGTGACGCTGGCCTTTGGCCTGATCGGCTTTGCCGATGACTATGCCAAGGTCACCAAGCAGAACACCAAGGGCGTGCCGGGGCGGGTGCGGTTCGGGGCGGGGTTGTTGATCGCGGCGCTGGCCAGCTATGCGGCGTCAAGCTTTCATCCCGGGCCGTTGACCAACCAGCTGGCATTTCCGTTCTTCAAGGATCTGCTTTTGAACCTGTGGATCTTCTTCATCCCCTTCGGGATGGTGGTGATCGTGGGCGCGGCCAATGCGGTGAACCTGACGGATGGGCTGGATGGTCTGGCCATCATGCCGGTGATGATCGCGGCGGGCACCTTTGGCGTGATCGCCTATGTGGTGGGGAACGCCAATTACACCGAGTATCTGGGGGTGCATTTCGTGCCCGGCACGGGCGAGCTTTTGATCTTCTGCGCGGCGCTGTTCGGCGGCGGCATGGGGTTTCTGTGGTACAACGCCCCGCCTGCGGCGGTGTTCATGGGGGATACCGGGTCGCTCGCGCTGGGTGGCGCGCTGGGCGCGATCGCCGTCTGCACCAAGCATGAGATCGTGCTGGCGATCGTGGGCGGGCTGTTCGTGGTGGAGGCCCTGAGCGTGATCATCCAGGTCGCCTATTTCAAGGCGACGGGGAAGCGCGTCTTCCTGATGGCGCCGATCCACCACCATTTCGAGAAGAAGGGCTGGGCCGAGCCGCAGATCGTGATCCGGTTCTGGATCATCTCGCTGATCCTTGCGCTGGTGGGGCTGGCCACGCTGAAGGTGCGGTAGGGCGCGATTTTCCTGCGAAAAATCGCAGGAGGGCTGTCCTGTCCACTGAGCGCGGGTTGATGCGTGGCGGGGAAGGGCGATTTTCCTGCTAAAAATCGAAAAGGGCGGCCGGGGGGCCGCCCTTTTTGCCATGCGTCCTTGTGGTGGGATCAGTGGCGTGTGGGCAGGAAGCCCGGGCGCATCCGGGCGAGGCTGTGGGTGATGAGGCCCGTGAGCACCACCTTGATCGCGTCGCCCGGCAGGTAGGCGGTGATCAGGAGCGCCGCCTCTGGCCAGCTTTTGCCCAGCATGATCGCCATCCCGGTGATGCCGAAGGCATAGAGCACGAGGACACCGCCGAGAAAGGCCCCCAGTCCTGCGGCAAGGCCGATGGGGGCGCGGCTGCGTTCCACCACCAGCCCGGCCACGAAGGCGGCGATGGGAAAGCCCATGAGGAAGCCCACCGTGGGCGAGGCGAAGACGCCCAGGCCCCCGCGCCCGCCCGACAGAAGCGGCAATCCCAGCGCGACGAGCAGCAGGAACAAAAGCACTGCCAGCGCGCCGCGCTTGGCCCCCAGCACGGTGCCGCAGAGCATGATGCCGAGGCTCTGGGCCGTGATCGGCACGCCCGTCGCCAGCATGATCTGCGGCACGAAGCCCAAGACCGCGATCAGCGCGGCGAAGAGGGCGATGTGGGACAGGCTGCGTTCCATGGGTGTCTCCTTCTGTGTGGCGGGCATCTAGCCTGCGCCGCCGCGCGCCCGCAAGGCCTCGGCCACCTGATCGGCATCGTCGAGGGTGGCGAGCGTGGCGGGCACGAGGATGCGCCAGCCGGGCCGCCGGGCGGAGCGGGCGCGCCAGGCTTCGGTGATGCGCGACAGGCGGTCGGAGAGGACGGGCAGGAAGCGGATGGTCAGCGCGATGGCCAGGGCAAGGGTGCGCGGCGGCAGGCCGAGGCGGGCGAGCGGGGCGGCGAGGCCTTCGATCACGGCGATCATGTCGGAGAGGCGCGTCGTCATGGTGACGAGGTTGGCCGCGGCCACGGCGGTGATGAGGCGCAGCAGGAGGGCGCTGCCGCCGCGCAGGTCATCGGTCCAGAGATGCCACAGGATGAGGATCAGCACGAAGGGCCAGAGCGGGCGCAACAGGCGCAGGGCATGGCTGGCAAAGGGCAGGCCCCCCGGCAGGTGCAGCGCGGCGACGGTGCCAAGGGCGGCGGCCAGCGCGGGCAGGGTGTCAAACCGGAACAGCGCGGCGGTGAACAGCGCCAGCGCTGCCAGCTTTGCCCCTGCGGGCAGGCGATGGAGCGGGGTTGCCACGGGCGAGGTGAGGGCGAGCATGGGCGCGGATCCGGACGTCAGTAGTCAGTCAGTCTGGCTGGCTGGCTGGGTGGTGGCGGGTGGGGTCATATCGGGGAGGGCGGCGTCGCGGTCGGCCGCGGCCAGACGGTCCATCGCGGCGGTGAAGGCGGGCAGCACGGCGGCGGGTGGGCCGTCCTGGACGACGCGGCCACCGTCGAGCCAGAGGATGCGGTCGGCGGCGGACAGGCTGGCCGGGTCATGGGTGACGGTGATCAGGCGCTGCGGCAGGGCGGCAAGATGGCGGGACAGGCGGATCTGGCTGGGCAGATCGAGCCCGGCGAAGGGTTCGTCCAGAAGGATGGTGCCGGGTTCCATCAGCAGCACCGCCTGCAGGCAGAGCCAGTGCCGCTGGCCTTGGCTCAGCGTGGCGGTGGCGGCCTCGGCCCAATGGGCGCGGCCCTCGGCCGCCAGCCGGGTGCGCGCGATGGCCCGTGCCTCGGCCTCGGTCCGGCCTTGCTGGCGCAGGCCGAAGGCCAGTTCCTCGATCACCGTGGGAAAGAGGATCTGGTGATCGGGGTTCTGGAACAGGATGCCAAGCCGCCCGAGCGCGGCCTTGCGGTCGCGGAAGGGGTCGATGCCGTCAAGCGTCAGCTGGCCCGCCTTGGGCGCGATCAGCCCGGCCAGCAGGCGCAGGAGCGTGGTCTTGCCCGATCCGTTGCGCCCGAGGATGCCGATGCGCGCCTCGGTCAGGGTCAGGGACAGGCCGGACAGCACCGACCGACCGCCCAGTTCGACGGAAACATCGGTCAGACGGAAGCCGGATATGGCGGCAGACAGCTGCATGCTTGTGGCTTAGCGCAAGCGAAAGGGCCATTCCAGTTGGAACGGCCCCCGCTTCATCTTGGCAATAAATACCCAATCGGCGCCGGCCACCCCGCGATCAGGCCTGACGGGCGGCGGCGACGGCCTCTTCGAGGATATCCATCGCTTCGGCGAAATGCGCGTCGGGGATGGTGATGGGCGCGAGGAAGCGGATCACGTTGCCATAGACGCCGCAGGTGAGCAGGATCAGGCCGCGCTTCAGCGCCTCCATCCGCACGCGGCCGGTGAAGCCGGCATCGGGTTCGTGGTTCGACGGGTTGGCGAATTCCACTGCCACCATGAAGCCCGGACCGCGGATATCGCTGATTTCGGGGGTGGTGGAGCGGATCGCCTCGAGCCGCTGCTTGAGCCGCGAGCCCAGTTCATTGGCGCGGGCGCAGAGCTGTTCTTCCTCAATCACGTCAAGCACGGCATGAGAGGCGGCGATGCCCAGCGGGTTGCCCGCATAGGTGCCGCCGAGGCCGCCGGGATTGGCGGCATCCATCAGGTCGGCGCGGCCGGTGACAGCGGCGAGCGGCAGGCCGCCCGCAAGGCCCTTGGCCATGGTGGTAAGGTCCGCGGCCACGCCATGCATCTGCATCGCAAAGAGGTTGCCGGTGCGGGCGAAGCCGGTTTGCACCTCATCGGCGATCATCACGATGCCATGCTTGTCGCACAGCGCGCGGATCGCGCGGACGAGGTCGGTCGGCGCCTCGTAGAAGCCGCCTTCGCCCTGGACGGGTTCAAACACGATGGCGGCCACGCGGGCCGGGTCGAGATCGGCCTTGAAGAGCTTTTCGATGCCCTTGAGCGAATCCTCGGTCGAAATGCCATGCGGCCCCATCGGGAAGGGGACGTGGAAGACGTCGGGCATCATCGCGCCGAAGCCTTTCTTGTAGGGCTCCACCTTGCCGGTCAGGGACATGCCCATGAAGGTGCGGCCGTGGAAGCCGCCGCCAAAGGCGATGACGGCGTTCCGGCCGGTGGCGATGCGGGCGATCTTGACCGCGTTCTCGCAGGCTTCGGCGCCCGTGGTCACGAAGATCGTCTTTTTCGGGAAATCACCCGGAACGGCGGCGTTAAGACGTTCGGCCAGACGGATGTAGTTTTCGTAAGGCAGGACCTGATGGCAGGTATGGGTGAAGCGCGACATCTGTTCGGTCACGGCGGCCATGACCTTGGGGTGGCAATGGCCGGTGTTCACCACGGCGATGCCGGCGGCAAAGTCGATGTAGCGGTTGCCTTCGATATCCCAGATTTCCGCGTTCAGCGCGCGGTCGGCGTAGATCTGGGTCATCATGCCCACACCGCGGGAAATGGCTTCATCCCGGCGGCGGGCGACTTCGGCGTTCAGCATGGCAAGGCTCCATCCAAGGGGGCCCGGCGCGGACCCAAGACATCATCACCATTTGATCAAACTTTCGCTGCGGCTTCAATGACGAAGGCGACAGCGGCGCGGGCATTTCCGTCGCACCCGGAAAGGGGGCGGGGATTCACGGCGAATTAAGGAATCGGCTTCAAACTTGGGGGACAGGGCAGCAGAAGGCGGGCCAGATGCGGGATTTTCAGGATGACGATCCGGTGGATCGGCTGCGGCTGATCCGGTCGCGGCGGGTGGGGGCGGTGACGTTTCATCGGCTGGTGGCGGAACATGGCAGCGTGCGGGCGGCGCTGGCGGCCCTGCCGGATGTGGCGCGCGCGGCGGGCGTGGCGGATTACGCCCCCTGCCCGGTAGAGGTGGCGCGGCACGAGATGGCGCAGGCGCGGCTGGCCGGGGCGCGGATGATCGTGCCGGGGGGCGCGGGCTATCCGGCGGCGCTGGAGGGGATGCCGGATGCGCCGCCGGTTCTGTGGGCGCTGGGCGATGTGGCGCTGCTGTCGCGCCCGGCGATCGCGATCGTGGGGGCGCGGAATGCCTCGTCGCTTGGCGTGCGGATGGCGCGGCGGCTGTCCAAGGAACTGGGCGAGGCGGGGCAGGTGGTGGTGTCGGGCCTTGCGCGCGGGATCGACACCGAGGCGCATCTCGCCGCGCTGGAGACGGGCACGGTGGCGGTGATGGCGGGCGGGGTGGATGTCATCTATCCCGAGGAGAACGTGGCGCTGGCGGCCCGGATCGCCCGGGAAGGGTGCCTGCTGTCGGAACAGCCGATGGGGTTGGTCCCGCAGGCGCGGCATTTCCCGCTGCGCAACCGGATCATCGCGGGGCTGGCGCGCGCGGTCGTGGTGGTGGAGGCGGCGGCGCGGTCTGGCAGTCTGATCACCGCGCGGGATGCGCTGGATCTGGGGCGCGATGTGTTTGCCGTGCCGGGGCATCCATTCGATGCGCGGGCGGCGGGGTGCAACATGCTGATCCGGGATGGCGCGGTGCTGGTGCGGAGCGCTGAGGACGTGCTGGAGGCCCTGGGGAACATGGGCGCGGGCGGCATCGTGCTGGACGGCGCGGCGATGGCGGGACCTGCTGCGGGTGCGGGTCTTGTGGCGGATGCGGGTGGCGGTCCCGGTTGCGTGTCTGTGGCGCCGGTTGCCCGGTCAGCGGTGGTGGAACGGCCTGGGCCGGTGCAGGCGACACCGGTCGGTGGCGGCGCTTCCGGGGGATCGGACGCGCCCGCCGCCGGGGCGGGTGAGGGCGATGGACGACCGGGAGGGGACAGGTCTGCCGTCGTGGCGGCGCGTTCGGAAGCCCGCGCGCGACCCGGCGACCAGCGACGTGGTGGCGGGCCGGTTGAGGCCGCTGCGTCCGACGGGGTGGCCGCGGCGGCGCCAGAAATGATGCGTTCCGATGCGGGCCGCTCTGTCACGGATAGGCGCCCGCTGGCCGAAACGACCGGGCTGCCCTCCGGCTCTGTCGGGGCGGCGGTGAAGGCGCCCGCGATGCGGCCTGTGTCAGGCCTTGCCGGCACTTTGCCGGGGCCTGTTCCCGCCACGCGGTCGCTGGCCGAAACGGCGGTGCTGCATCGGATGATTCTGGATCGGCTGGGGCCAAATGCCGTGCCCGAGGATCAGTTGATCCGTGATCTTGACCTGCCGACCGAGACGGTGGCGCGCGAACTCGTCGCGCTGGAGGTGGAGGGGCAGGTCTTGCGCCATGCGGGTGGCCTTTTGTCGCGGTGCTGAGGGGGCGGGTGCCGACTGTTCCAGATGGCGCGGCGGGCGGCCCCGCCTTGCCCCTTGGATGATTGCGGGGGGACGGCCGGCGATCGGCGGGGTCCTGCTGCAATGTCGGGGGTTTTGCCGCACCGACCGGGGCGCGGCAGATCCGCGCGATCCGGGCCGAACGCGGCAGATCGGTATCGGTGGTTGCGACCCCGGGAACATGGCCCCCGTGGCAAGGATGACGGCGTGGCGAACACGGCGGTGTGGTGCACTTGGCGGGGTGGCGAACATGGTCATGTGGCGAACATGGCCGAATGGCGAATATGGCGGCGTGGCAAACATGGCGGGGTGGCCAACACAACGGGATGGCCAACATGACCGCATGGCGACCCTAGCGGCCGTCCTGACACTATGCCGTGGCCTGCGACGTGCTGCCCTTAAGATATGCCGTGTCCTTTAATCGGTGGCTCCGGCAATCCTTGCCCCCAGCAACCCTTGCCCTGATCAACCCGCGCTCCCGTCAACCCGCGCTCCCTCAAGCCTTGCCCTGATCAACACGTGCCGCTGCAACCCACGCGCCCGTCAACCCACGCCCCCGTCAACCCATGCACCGTCACCCATGCCGCAGTATGCCCATGCCGCTGCTTTATCCATGCCAGCGTCACGCTGCCCTGCCGCCACGCTGTGCCGAAGCGCTCGACGTGCAGGGCCGGACCCTTGCCTTGGCGGACTTTGGCGCTGGGTGCCGTGGCCCAGCCGTGCTGCCCGCAAGCCCGTACCCATCGCACGCCCTTGCACCCTTGCGCTTTGCCCGTGCCGCGGCGTGAACGTGCGAGGTCGCTGCCGCGCCGCCCGGCCGCCGCCTGCTGTGACGCGGGCTCTTCTGCCCCGCCGCCGCAAGGCCACGGTGCCATCCTGTCGCGGGGCCGCGCCGTTCTGTCGCAAAGCCCCCGATGATTGGCGGCGCGGCGCGCCCGCCCGGCCTGTGGCGCCAGCCGCTGCCATCGACCCCGCGTCCACATTCCCGACGGCCGTTTGCGGACACCGGGCTGCATTGACAAGCGCCGAGGTTCCCCCACATGGTGCCGCGCTGTTGCTTCGGGTCGGATAGGGGATGTCTTTATGGCTGTTGTCGTTGTGGAAAGCCCGGCGAAGGCCAAGACGATCAACAAGTATCTCGGCCCCGATTTCACGGTTCTTGCCTCTTACGGCCATGTGCGCGACCTGCCGCCGAAAGATGGGTCTGTCGATCCCGAGCAGGATTTCCGCATGGAATGGGAGGTGGCGGCCGAGTCGAAAAAGCATGTCCGTGCCATTGCCGAAGCGCTGAAATCCGACGACACGCTGATCCTTGCCACCGACCCTGACCGGGAAGGCGAGGCGATTTCCTGGCATCTGAAGGAGGCGCTGGCCGCGTCAATCAAGAAGGGGAAGAAGGTCGCGCGGGTGACCTTCAACGCGATCACCAAGGATGCGGTGACCCGTGCGATGCAGGAACCGCGCGAGGTGGATGAGGCGCTGGTCGAGGCCTATCTCGCCCGCCGCGCGCTGGATTACCTGGTGGGATTCACCCTGTCGCCCGTCCTGTGGCGCAAGCTGCCGGGGGCGAAATCGGCGGGGCGGGTGCAATCCGTCTGCCTGCGGCTGATCGTCGAGCGCGAGATGGAGATCGAGGCCTTCCGCGCGCAGGAATACTGGACGGTGAAGGCCGTGCTGGCCACCCCGCGCGGGCAGGAGTTCGAGGCCACGCTGACGGTTCTGGGGGGCAAGAAGCTTTCAAAATTCGATATTCCGACGGCGGAAGCGGCGGAATTGGCGGTGAAGGCTGTCACTTCCCGGACATTGACCGTGCAGTCGGTGGAGGCAAAGCCCGCCACGCGCAACCCCTGGCCGCCCTTCATGACATCGACCCTGCAGCAGGAGGCGAGCCGGAAATACGGCATGGGCGCCAAGGCCACGATGAGCGCGGCGCAACGTCTCTATGAGGCGGGCCACATCACCTATATGCGGACCGACGGCATCGACATGGCCCCCGAGGCGGTGATGGCCGCGCGGGACGAGATCAAGCGGCGTTTCGGGCCGACCTATGTGCCGGACAGCCCGCGCATGTACAAGAACAAGGCCAAGAACGCGCAGGAGGCGCATGAGTGCATCCGGCCCACCGACATGTCGGCGGGACCTGAGAAGCTGCGCTTGGTCGAGGCGGATCAGAAAAAGCTCTATGAGCTGATCTGGAAGCGGACGATTGCAAGCCAGATGGCGGCGGCACGGCTGGAGCGGACGGCGGTCGATGTCGGGTCGGCGGATGGCGAGGTGATGCTGCGGGCCAACGGGCAGGTGGTGCTGTTTGACGGCTTCCTCGCCGTCTATGACGAGGGGCGCGATGACGATGGCGAGGATGAGGGGCGCCTGCCGCAGGTGATGCAGGGCGAGGGGGTCGAAAAGCGCGGGGTCAGCCCGGAGCAGCATTTCACCCAGCCCCCGCCGCGCTATACCGAGGCGACGCTGGTCAAGCGGATGGAAGAGCTGGGGATCGGGCGGCCCTCCACCTATGCCAGCATCATCGGCACGATCCAGGACCGCGAATATGTGCGCAAGGACAAGAACCGCCTGATCCCGGAAGACAAGGGGCGGCTGGTGACGGCCTTCCTGACCAACTACTTCCGCCGCTATGTGGATTTCGATTTCACCGCCGCGCTGGAGACGCAGCTTGACGACGTCTCGGCCGGGGAGCGGGATTACAAGGAGGTGCTGTCGCAGTTCTGGCGCGATTTCAGCGCGGCGATTGCCGAGACGGCGGATCTGCGCATCAGCGAGGTGCTGGAAAAGATTGACGAATTCCTTGGCCCGCATCTCTATCCGGCGCGGGCGGATGGGTCGGATCCGCGGGTCTGCCCGGTCTGCGGCAACGGGCGGCTGCATCTGAAGACGGCGCGGTCGGGCGGGGCCTTCATCGGCTGCGGGAACTATCCCGAATGTCGCTATACGCGCCCCATCGGGGGGGGCGATGAGGGCGGCGCGATCTCGGCCGATGGCACGGTGCTGGGGCAGGATGCGGATGGCCAGCCGATCACGC
Organism: Paragemmobacter ruber; assembly: GCF_009908315.1. Classification (GTDB taxonomy): domain Bacteria; phylum Pseudomonadota; class Alphaproteobacteria; order Rhodobacterales; family Rhodobacteraceae; genus Paragemmobacter; species Paragemmobacter ruber. The sequence continues at coordinate 351,088 of NZ_JAAATW010000001.1, read as the reverse complement.
TGCGGGCGGGGCGGTTCGGGCCTTATGTCCAGAAGGGCGAGGCGAGCGAGGTCAATCCCAAGCCGCCGCGCGCAAGCCTGCCCAAGGGCTGGACGCCCGATAGCATGACGCTGGAGCGGGCGCTGCAGCTGTTGAACCTGCCGCGCCCGATCGGGCCGCATCCGGCGGATGGTGTGCTGGTGGAGGCGGGGATCGGGCGGTTCGGGCCTTATGTGAAGCATGGGGCCGTCTATGCCAACATCCCGGATGTCGAGGAGGTCTTCACCATCGGGATGAACCGCGCGGTGGAGGTTCTGGCGCAGAAGGCCACGCGCGGGCGTGGCGCGTCGGCGCCTGCCGGGCCGCTGCGGGTGCTGGGCGCGCATCCCGATGGCGGCGAGGTGCAGGTGATGCCCGGCAAATACGGGCCTTATGTCAAATGGGCCAAGGTGAATGCCACCCTGCCAAAGGGCGTGGAACCCGAAGCGGTGACGCTGGACGAGGCGCTGGCGCTGATCGCCGAGAAGGCGGGCAAGTCGGGCGGCAAGAAGGCGGCAAAGCCCAAGGCCGCCGCCGCCAAGCCGAAGGCCGCGGCGAAACCCAAGGCCGCCAAGGCCGCGCCCAAGGCGAAGGCGAAGGCCGCAGCCAAGCCAAGCGCGCGCAAGCCCGCCGCGGAATAGGCCGAGCCCCGCGCCTTGTGCCGCTGGACAGGGCGCCTGCGTCGGCCATGATGGCGGCGGGGTGCAGAATCGAGGGTGCCATGCGTGTGGGTCTGTTTGTTCTGGCGGTCGTTGCTGCTGCGGGTCCGGCAGAGGCGGGGTTGACCTTGTGCAATGATGGGGCGGCGCGGGCCTCGGTCGCCATCGCCTATGCGGACGGGGAAAGCTGGACGACCGAAGGCTGGTGGGGGATCGAACCCGGGGCCTGTGCGGTGGTGCAGGCGGGCGCGCTGACGCAGCGGCATTACTATTACACGCTGTCGGGCGATGACGCCTTTGCCGGTGAAGGTTACAGTTTCTGCACGCAGGAACAGGCCTTCACCCTGCCCAGGGCGGATGGCGATTGCGCGGCGCTGGGGGCGGAGGCGCGGTCCTTCGCGCATATCGACACCGGGCCGGAGGCGCCGGATTTCACCTTTCGGCTCACCGACACTGCGCCCGACACTGCGCCCGTGAAGGGTGAGGTCGCCGCCACCCCCGCCGATGCGCCTTTTGACGAAATCCCGCTGCAGGCCGAGGATGTGGCGGGCCTGATGGCCGCCGCCGCCATCCCCAGCTTTGAGCGCGGGCAGGCGGGCGAGCCCTTTTTCGTGAACGCGATCCTGCAGGGCTGCGGGATGACCGAAGGGGGCGAGGGCTGCACCTTCTATGCCGACGGGGCGCGCTGGATCGCCTATCGCGCCGGGGCAAGCAACCCCGCCGCGCTGGAGGCGATGGCGGCGCTGCCGCAGGGGGCGCCGCTGCGTGTGTCCGGCGATCTGCTGTTCTTCGGCGATATCACCGCCGAGGCGGCGATTGCATCGCTGGAACCGGGCGAGGATCCCTTTGCCGCCGAGCGCGCGGCGATGCAGGGGATCTGGGTCAGCGCCGACGATCCGCAATCGGTGATCGAGATCGCGGGTTCGGAACAGACCGACCGTTACGGCGGCGAGGTGATGCGGGTGTCGGTGATGACCCTGTCAGAGGCCTGTGGCGGGGCGGAGGGCGGCGTCTATCTGGGGCTGCAACAGATGGGCGGCGATCCGGCGGATCAGCAGTGCTACGCCCTTGTGTCGGTGGACGGGGGGCGGATGGAGCTGTCCTATGTCGGGCGCGGGAACACGCTGGTCTATCTGCGCCCCTAAGCCCGCCCCTTAAGCGCGCCCCTGACCGCGCGGGTCGATCAGCCGTGCCATCAGCGCCGGCGCCCGGATCATGCCGATGGGATGGCCGCCCTCGGTCACCTGCAATTCGGTCGCGCCTTCGGAGAGCATGGTCATCACCGTCTTGACCGGCAGTTCGCAATCGACGCTGGGGCCGGTGCAGGTGCCGCTTTCCATCACGTCGCGCGCGGTGAGCACGGCCATCGGGTTCATATGGGCCACGAAATCGGCCACATAGTCGCTGACCGGGTTGGCGATGATCTCGCGCGCGGTGCCGCATTGCACGATGCGGCCGCCTTCCATCAGAGCGATGCGGTTGCCGATCTTGAACGCCTCGTCCAGATCGTGGGAGACAAAGACGATGGTGCGCTTGAGTTTCGCCTGAAGGTCGAGCAGTTCGTCCTGCAGCCGCGCGCGGATCAGCGGATCGAGGGCGGAGAAGGGTTCATCCATCAGAAGGATCGGCGCCTGCGTGACAAAGGCGCGGGCCAGACCCACGCGCTGCTGCATCCCGCCCGACAACTCGCCTACCTTGCGGTCGGCCCATTGGGTGAGGTTCACGAGCGCAAGCTGTTCATCCACCTTGGCGCGGCGCCCCTCGGGCGGGATGCCCGCGAGTTCGAGGCCGAGGCCCACGTTTTCGCGCACCGTGCGCCAGGGCAGAAGGCCGAACTGCTGAAACACCATGGCGATGCGCGACAGGCGCAGGCTGCGCAGGGTGTTGGGATCGGCGCGGGTCACGCTGACCATGCGACTGCCGTCCCAGACCCGCACCTCGCCCCGCACCACGGGGTTGAGCGCGTTGACCCCCCGCAGCAGCGTGGATTTGCCGGAGCCGGACAGGCCCATCAGCACAAGGATTTCGCCCTCGGCCACGGAGAGGGAGCAGTCATGCACGCCCAGCACCTGGCCCGTGGCGGCCTGCACCTCGGCCCGGGTCCTGCCTTCGTCCATCAGGGGCAGGGCGCGGTCGGGGTTGTCGCCGAAGACGATGGAGACGCGGTCGAACTCTACAGCGTTGCGGGGGGCGGTCATTGGCGGGTCACCCGGAGCATGCGGTCAAGAAGGATGGCGACGACGACGATGATGAAGCCGGATTCAAAGCCAAGCGCGGTGTTGACGGAGTTGAGCGCCCGCACCACTGGCACGCCAAGCCCGTTCGCGCCGACCAGCGCGGCGATGACGACCATCGACAGCGACAGCATAATGGTTTGGTTCAGCCCGGCCATGATCTGGGGAAAGGCATAGGGCAGTTCCACCTTCCACAGCCGCTGGCGGGGCGTGGCGCCAAAGGCGGTGGCCGCTTCCAGCAGGGCCTGCGGGGTGGTGGAGATGCCCAGATGCGTCAGCCGGATGGGCGCGGGCAGCACGAAGATCACCGTGGCGATCAGCCCGGGTACCATGCCGAGGCCGAAGAAGACGATGGCAGGGATCAGATAGACGAAGGTGGGCAGGGTCTGCATCAGGTCCAGCACCGGGACCATCGCCTGATAGAGGCGCGGACGGTGGGCGGCGGCGATGCCGATCGGCACGCCCAGCCCCATGCAGACGACGCAGGCGGCAAGGATCAGGGTCAGGCTTTCGGTGGTTTCCTCCCAATACCCCTGATTGAGGATGAAGAGAAAACCCAAAAGCACGCCGAGGCAGACCTTCCACGACCTTTGCAGATACCATGTCAGGGCGAGGAAGACCGCGATCAGCACAAAGGGGTGGGGGGCCTGCAACACCCAGAGGATGCCGTCGATCATGCCTTCCATCACCGCGGCAATCGCATCGAAGAGCGGCCCGAGATGGGTGTTCATCCAGTCGAACACGGCCTTGGCCGCGCGCCCCACGGGGATCTTGTTGTCGGTCAGCCACTCCATCCGAAGCCAGCCCCCTTCATCTTGGCGGAAAATACCCCGCGGGGGTCCGGGGGCGCGAAGCCCCCGGGGGTCGCCGCGGGGCGGGACGGTTTACTGCAGCGCGGCCGTGACCGCGGCCTTGGCGTCGCCGCCATCCTTGGTCGTCACGCCGTCAAGCCAGGGTTCCCAGACGGTGGGATTGGCCGCAAGCCATGCCTTGGCCGCATCGCGCGGGTCGGCGCCGTCATTCAGGATCGCGCCCATGATCTCGTTCTCCATGGGCAGGGTGAAGACGAGGTTCTGGAGCAGTTTGCCGGTGTTCGGGCATTCCGCGACATAGCCCGCGCGGGTATTGGTGTAGATGGTCGCGCCGCCGAAATTCGGCCCGAACAGATCGTCCCCGCCGGTGAGGTAGGTCAGCTTGAAATTGGCGTTCATCGGATGGGGTTCCCAGGCGAGGAAGACGATGGGCTCGCCCGCTTCGGTCTTGCTGGCCACTTCAGCGAGCATCCCCTGTTCAGAGGATTCGACCAGTTCAAAGCCCTCCATCCCGTACTTGCTGATGGCTTCCAGCACCAGACGGTTGCCGTCATTGCCCGGCTCGATGCCGTAGATTTCCGATCCCAGCGCCTCGGCGTGGTCCTTGATGTTGGTGAAATCCGAAATGCCCAGCGCCGCGCCGTGTTCGTTGGTGGCCAGCGTGTATTTCGCGCCTTCGAGGTTGGCGCGGACCGTGTCCACCGTGCCTGCATCGCGGTAGGGGGCGATGTCGGCCTCCATCGAGGGCATCCAGTTGCCAAGGAACACGTCGATGTCGCCTTCGGCAAGGCCGGTATAGGTGACAGGAACCGACAGGACCTTCGTTTCCGTCTCGTATCCCAGCGCCTCGAGGATCAGCGTGGTGGCGGCGGTGGTGGCGGTGATGTCCGTCCAGCCCACATCCGAGAAGATCACGGTATCGCAGCCTTCGGCGGCGACGGCACCAGCCAGCGCAAGCGTGGCGACGCCGGCGAGGAGGGTGGATTTCAACATGGCAGTCTCCCTGTCGGTTTTTGTTGATTGACGAGTCAATAGACTTCACGCTTATTCGGTTTGGCAAGCATTTTCTGAGGACGCCAGACCGCACATGCCGAAGCTTGGAATGGAGCCTATCCGAAAGGCGGCGCTGGTCAAAGCAACGATCAGCGAGATCGGGCGCGTGGGATCGCTGGATGTGACGGTGTCCCAGATCGCCAAGCGCGCGGGCATGTCGAGCGCCTTGGCGCATCACTATTTCGGATCCAAGGAAGAGATCTTCCTTGCCGCGATGCGCCATGTGCTGACGCTTTACGGGGCCGAGGTGCGGGGCGCGCTGGCGGTGGCCGATGGGCCGGAGGCGCGGCTGCGGGCGATCCTGACGGCGTCCTTCAGCGCGGGGAATTTCCGGCGCGAGGTGGTGGGGGCCTGGCTGAATTTCTACGTCCTTGCCCAGACGGTGCCCGAGGCAAAGCGTCTGCTGGCGGTCTATCAGCGGCGGCTGCGGTCGAACCTGATGGATTGCCTGCGGCCCCTTGCGGGCGCGCGCGCCGTCGAGGTTGCCGAGGGTCTGGGGGCGTTGATCGACGGGCTCTACATCCGCGAGGTGCTGAAAAGCGGGCCGCCTGACGCAGGTGCCGCCGTGCGGACGGCGCTGGATTATCTGGACGTGCAATTGAAGGGACGGGGTGCATGAAGGCGCAACCGAAGGCCAGCCATTTCGTGGATGGCGTCTATGTCGAGGACAAGGCAGGCGCGGCGATCGAGGTGATCTATCCGGCGACGGGCGAGGTGATCGCGGTCGTCCATGAGGCGACGGCGGATGTGGTGGAGCGGGCGCTTTCCTCGGCCCGCCGGGCGCAGGGCGCTTGGGCGGCGATGAAACCGGTGGAGCGGGCGCGCATCCTGCGCCGCGCGGCCGAGATCATCCGCGACCGGGGCGACGCGCTGGCGCGGCTGGAGACGCTGGATACCGGCAAGCCCATTCAGGAGACGCTGGTCGCAGATTGGCCAAGCGGGGCGGATTCGCTTGAATGGTTCGCGGGGCTGGCGCCCACGGTGACGGGTGAGACGGTGCCGCTGGGGCGGGATTTCGTCTACACGATCCGGGAACCCTTGGGGGTTTGCGTGGGCATCGGGGCGTGGAACTATCCCAGCCAGATCGCCTGCTGGAAGGCGGCGCCGGCGCTGTCGCTTGGCAATGCGATGGTGTTCAAGCCGTCGGAGGTGACGCCGTTGGGCGCGTTGCAACTGGCCGAGATCTTCATCGAGGCGGGGCTTCCGCCGGGGCTGTTCAACGTGGTGCAGGGGCGCGGCGCGGTGGGGGCGGCGCTGGTGACCGATCCGCGCGTGGCCAAGGTATCGCTGACGGGGTCGGTGCCGACGGGGCGGCGGGTCTATGCCGCGGCGGCCGATGGCGTGAAGGCGGTGACGATGGAATTGGGCGGGAAATCGCCCCTGATCGTTTTCGATGATGCGAGCGTCGAGGATGCGGTGGGCGCGGCGATGCTGGGGAATTTCTATTCCGCCGGTCAGGTCTGTTCCAACGGGACGCGGGTTTTCGTGCAGAAGGGGATCAAGGCGCGGTTTCTGGAACGGCTGGCGGCGCGGACGGCGGGGATCGTGTTGGGCGATCCTTTGGATGCGTCCACGCAGATGGGGCCTTTGGTGAGTGCGGCGCAGATGGACAAGGTGCTGGGTTACATGGCCACGGCCAAAGCCGAAGGCGCGCGGCTGATCTGCGGCGGCGGGCGGGCGGCGCTGAATACCGGGTTCTATGTGCAGCCGACGGTGTTCGCCGATGTGACCGACGGCATGACCATCGCGCGGGAAGAGGTGTTCGGCCCCGTCATGGCCGTGCTTGATTTCGAGACGGAGGAGGAGGTCGTCGCGCGGGCGAATGACACCGAATTCGGGCTGGCGGCGGGGGTGTTCACGGCCGATCTGACGCGGGCGCATCGGGTGATCGGGCAGCTGGAGGCGGGGACCTGCTGGATCAACGCCTATAACCTGACCCCGGTCGAGGGGCCGTTCGGCGGGGCCAAGATGTCGGGCGTGGGCCGTGAGAACGGGCGCGCGGCGGTCGAGCATTACACGCAGGTGAAATCGGTCTATGTGGGCATGGGGCCGGTGGATGCCCCTTACTGATCTGCCCAGCCCCGCGCGCATCGCGGCCGCCCATGCGGGCGTGCGCGCCGCGGTGCGCGAGACGCCCCTGCTTGAGTCGCCCGTGCTGGCGGCCGAGGTCGGGGCGGCGCGGCTGTTCGTGAAGGCGGAAGGGTTGCAGCGGACGGGATCGTTCAAGCTGCGCGGGGCGCTGTGGCGGCTGATGCAGCTGGATGCGGCGGCGCGCGGGCGGGGCGTGGTGGCCTTTTCGTCGGGCAATTTCGCGCAGGGGCTGGCGGCGGCGGGGCAGGCGCTTGGCGTGCCGGTGACGATCGTGATGCCGGTGGACGCGCCCGAGGCGAAGCGGCGCGCGACCGAGGCGCTGGGGGCGGAGGTGGTGCTGTCGCATCACGGTGATGCCCCGCGCGAGGTGGTGGCGGCGGCGCGGGCGCGCGATCTGGCGGCGGAGCGGGGGCTGACGCTGCTGCATCCGTTCGATGATGCGGATGTGGTGGCGGGGCAGGGGACGACGGCGCTGGAAGCCTTGGCCCAGATGGCGGCGGCGGGGGCGGTGCCGGATGTGGTGGCAAGCCCCGTGGGCGGCGGCGGGTTGCTGGGCGGGGTCGCGCTGGCGGTGCGGGCGGCGCATCCCGCGGCCGCGCTCTGGGCGGTGGAGCCCGAGGGGCATGACGGGATGGGCCGATCGCTGCGCGCAGGCGCGCGGGTCGCCGCGCCGGGGGGACCCACGCTGTGTGACGCGCTGCAGGCGCCGATGCCGGGGGTGGTGACGCTGGCCGCCTGTCAGGCGGCGGGGGTTCAGGGCGTGGCGGTGGGCGACGGGCCAGTGCTGCACGCCATGGCGCGTGCGTTCGAGGAATGGCGGCTGGTGCTGGAGCCGTCGGGGGCGGTGGCGCTGGCGGCGGTGCTGGCGGGGCAGGTGCCAGTGGCGGGGCGGGTGGTGCTGGTCATCGCGTCGGGCGCGAATATCGCGGTTGCGCGTTTTGCCGATTGCCTGGCCCGTGCCGGGCAGGCGCAGGGATAAGGGAAAGGCTGGGGACATGCAGGCGGATTTCGTGATCATCGGGGCGGGCTCGGCCGGATCGGCCATGGCCTATCGTCTGGGTGAGGGCGGGGCGCGGGTGATCGTCATCGAACATGGCGGCACGGATGCGGGGCCGTTCATCCAGATGCCTGCCGCGCTGTCCTATCCGATGAACATGCCGCTTTACGACTGGGGCTTTCATTCGGAGCCCGAACCCTATCTGTGCGGGCGCGTGCTGGCGACGCCGCGTGGCAAGGTGATCGGCGGATCGTCCAGCATCAACGGGATGGTCTATGTCCGTGGCCATGCGCGGGATTTCGACACATGGGCCGAGATGGGGGCGCAGGGTTGGTCTTATGCCGATGTGCTGCCTTACTTTCAGCGGATGGAAAACTGGCACGGCCAGCGGGACGGGGGCGATCCGGCGTGGCGGGGTGCGAAGGGGCCCCTGCATGTGACGCGGGGGCCACGGGAGAACCCGCTGTTTGACGCCTTCATCAAGGCGGGGGCGCAGGCGGGCTATCCGGTGACGGCCGATTACAACGGCAAGCAGCAGGAAGGGTTCGGGCCGATGGAGGCCACGATCTTCAACGGCCAGCGCTGGAGTGCCGCCAATGCCTATCTGAAACCCGCGATGAAGAAGGGCAATGTCGAGGTGATCCGCGCCTTTGCCCGCCGCGTGGTGATCGAGAATGGCCGCGCCACGGGCGTGGAGGTGGAGCGGGGCGGGCGGATCGAGGTGATCGCGGCCGCGCGCGAGGTGGTGGTGGCGGCGTCCAGCATCAATACGCCAAAGATCCTGATGCTGTCAGGGATCGGCGCGGCAGCGCATCTGCAGGCCAACGGGATTGCGGTGGTGGCGGATCGGCCCGGCGTGGGAGCGAACCTGCAGGACCATCTGGAACTTTACCTGCAATTCGCATCGAAGAAGCCCATCACGCTGTACAAATACTGGAACCTCTGGGGCAAGGCGGTGATCGGGGCGCAGTGGCTGTTCACCCGCAAGGGGCTGGGCGCGTCGAACCAGTTCGAGGCCTGCGCCTTCATCCGGTCGAAGCCGGGGGTGGAATATCCGGATATCCAGTACCACTTCCTGCCCATAGCCGTGCGCTATGACGGCAAGGCCAGCGCCGAGGGGCACGGCTTTCAGGCGCATGTCGGACCGATGCGGTCAAAGTCGCGGGGCGCGATCACGCTGCGGTCGGGCGATCCGAAAGTGCCGCCGAAGATCGTGTTCAACTACATGTCCCATCCCGAGGATTGGGAGGATTTCCGCACCTGCATCCGTCTGACGCGCGAAATCTTTGGCCAGCCGGCCATGGCGGAATTCGTCAAGCACGAGATCCAGCCGGGTGCGGCAGTCCAGAGCGATGCGGAACTGGACAATTTCATCCGCCACCATGCCGAAAGCGCCTATCACCCCTGCGGCACGGCGCGGATGGGGCGGCGGGACGATCCCATGGCGGTGGTCGATCCCGAATGTCGGGTGATCGGGGTCGAAGGCTTGCGCGTGGCCGACAGTTCCATCTTCCCGCAGGTCACGAACGGCAACCTGAATGCGCCGTCGATCATGGTGGGCGAGAAGGCGGCGGATCACCTTCTGGGCCGCGCGCCCCTGCCACGGTCGAATGCCGAGCCATGGATCCATCCGAACTGGCGGACGGCGCAGCGGTGATGTTCGCGTTTTGTGCTTAACCAGTTAAGGAATTATTAATCCTTTCCTTGATTTCGCCGCTTTCGCGGGGGAGATCGGGGTATGGCGTTAAGACTTCGTTCCCTTCCTGTTCTTGTGGCTCTGGTGCTGCTGGCGCTGCCCCTGCCTCTGGCGGCGGGGGATCTGACGGGCCGTGCCCGCGCCGTGGATGGCGACACGCTGGAGGTGGCGGGGCAGAAGGTGCGGCTCTTCGGAATTGATGCGCCGGAACTGGATCAGCACTGCGATCGGGGGGGCGGGCGCTGGGCCTGCGGGCGGGCGGCGCGTGAGGCCTTGGCCGAGATCGTGGGGCGGCAGCGGCTGGCCTGCGCGGTGCAGGATGTCGATCGCTATGGCCGGATCGTCGCGCTATGCGAGGCGGGGGGCGAGGATGTGGCCGCGCGCATGGTGCGGCAGGGCATGGCCGTCGCCTATCGCCGCTATTCGGGGCGGTATGCAGATGCCGAGGCCGCCGCGCGGGCGGATGGGATCGGTCTTTGGGCATCGACCTATGTCCAGCCCGAACAGTATCGCGCCGAACGGCAGGGGACCGATCCGCAGCAAGCGGGCGGGTGCCGGATCAAGGGCAATATCGCGCGCAGCGGGAGCCGCATCTATCACCTGCCCGGGCAGGCCGATTACGATGCGACCCGGATCAACGAGCGGGCGGGGGAGCGGTGGTTCTGCACCGAGGCCGAGGCGCGGGCCGAAGGGTTTCGTCGCGCGGCACGCTGAGATTGATCAGGGTCAAGGCGGCCGTGCCGGATGTCGGGCCATCCTGTGGGCAGGGACGGCAGGAAAGGATGGCCCATGTCGAACACACCGCATGAACTGTACGAGGAATTTCCGGGCAAGGCCGAGGCGATCCACGCGCTGAAGGCGCGCGATCCGCATTTCGCCCGGATGGTGTAGGACTATCACAGGATCAACCGCGCGGTGCACCGGGCCGAAACGCGGGTGGAGCCGACCACGGCCGCGCATGAGGCGGACCTGCGCCAGCAGCGGATGCGGTTGAAGGATGCGATCTGGAAGCAGATCGCGGCGTGATCCGGGTGGGCGCCGTCAGTCGGCGATGTCGTAGGGCAGAAGGCCGCGCTTATCGGGGTCCACCTTCAGGCGGCGTTCGAGCGGCGGGACAGACCGCTGGTGGCAGTCGCGCCGTTCGCAGATGCGGCAGGAGATGCCGATGGGTTCGAACCGGCCCTTGAGATCGAGCCCGTCGGAATAGACAAGGCTGGCGGCATGGGTGATCTCGCATCCCAGCCCGATGGCGTAGCGGCGCACGGGCGCGAGGAAGGCCCCGCCCGGTTTCGATATATCCCGCGCCAGGCAGAGGTAGCGCACGCCGTCGGGCGTTTCGGCCAGTTGGCGCAGGAAATGGCCGGGCGTTTCAAAGGCGCGGTGGACGTTCCACAGCGGGCAGGCCCCGCCGAAGCGGGCGAATTGCAGGCGCGTGGCGGAGTGTCGCTTGGTGATCGTGCCGGCCTGATCGACGCGCACGAAGAAGAAGGGGATGCCCTTGGCACCGGGCCTTTGCAGGGTAGACAGGCGGTGCGCCACCTGTTCGATGGAGGCGCCGAAGAGATCGGCCAGCCGTTCCAGATCGTGCCGCGTCTCAAGCGCTGCCGCCTGAAAGGCGCGGTAGGGCAGGAGCGCCGCCCCGGCGAAGTAATTGGCCAGCCCGATCTTCGCGATGTCGCGCGCCTCGGGCGTGGCGAAGCGGGCAAGGTCTAGGGTCGCCTCGATCAGGTCGTTCTGGGTGAGGAGCGCCACCTGCAAGAGAAGCTGGAAGCGTTGGGTCGGCGTGGCAGTGCGGTTGGACAGGGTGAGCTGGTGGGTTGCCGGGTTGTAATGGCGCACATCGGCACGGTCGGAATAGGCGATGCTGATGCCGCGCCGTTCCAGCGCAGCGGTGGCGGTGCGGGCGATGTCGGCCTGTCCCCCGGCAGCGGTGGCGAAATGTTCGGCGGCGCGGTCCACGGCATCAATGTAATTGTCGCAGTAGTGGAAGAAGTCGCGCACTTCCTCCCACGGGCTGGGGCGCAGGGCGGCATCTTCGCGACCCAGCGCCTCATCCAGGCTGGCGAGGCGTTCATGCGTCTGGCGATAGGCGCGGTGCAGATCGAGAAAGGCGCGGGCCAGCGCCGGGGCGTTTGACGCCGCAAGGCGCAGGTCGGCCAAGGGCGGCGAGGTGGCGGCAAAGACGGGATCGGCCAGCGCTTCGCGCATGTCGGAGACGAGGCGTTCGGACTCCCCCACGGTCAGTTCGGTGACGTCGAGCCCGAATTCCTGCGCCAGCGCCAGCACCACGGCGGCCGAGACCGGGCGGTGGTTGTTTTCCATCTGGTTGAGATAGGGCAGTGAGACGCCCAGCTTGTCGGCAAAGGATTTCTGGGTCAGCGACAGGCGGGCGCGCATCTCGCGCAGCTTGGCCCCGGCATAGAGCTTCTGGGTGGGCATCGGACCTCGGCTTTGCAAAGGGCGCGCGGGGTGGAAAATTCTTGGGAAGAATTTTGCAAATTTCTTCGAAGAAATTTGGGACGCGTCAAGTGGAAAGGTGGCCCGGAAGGTGGTGCGGTCAGGTAGGCAGGCCCAGCCTGCGGGCGCGCCGGATCACCGCGAGGATGGAGAAGAGCGCAAGGATCGCGGAGGCGAGCATCAGAAGGATAAGCGGCATCTCGGTCGCGCCTTCTGTCAGCAGCGCACCGGCGAGGGCGGCCAGCGCCGCGCCGCCACCGATCTGGATCGCCCCGCCAAGGCCGGAGGCGGTGCCGGCGAGTTCCGGCTTGATCGACAGCATGCCAGCATTGGCGTTGGGCAGGGTCATGCCGTTGCCGATCCCGAGGGCGAGGGTGAAGCCGAAGAAGACATAAGGCGAATGGACCCCGGCCAGCGTCACCAGCGCCAGCGCGCCAAGGCCCGTGACGCAGACGAGCGTGCCCCAGAGCACCATGCGGTTCATGCCGACGCGCACCGAGAAGCGCCCCGCCACGAAATTGCCCGCCGCATAGCCCACGGCGGTGATCGCGAAGAGCAGGCCCACCTCCGAAGAGGACAGGCCGAAGACCGCATTGCCCACATAGGGCGCGCCGCCGAGATAGGCGAAGAAGGAGCCCGAGGTGAAGGAAGCGCAGCCCACATAGCCCCAGAACCGGCGCGAGCGCAAAAGGCCCGGATAGGTGCGGATCTGATCCATCAGCGACACGCGCCGGATCGTGGCGGTTTCGCCCAGATCGGCCCAGACCAGCGCCAGCGTGACAAGGCCAAGGCCGAGGAGGAGCGCGAAGTTGGCCTGCCAGCCGAAGGTTTCGTCCAGCACGCCGCCGATCACGGGGCCGATCATGGGAACGATGGACATGCCCATGGTGACATAGCCGATCATGCTGGCGGCTTCGGCATCCGGGACCATGTCGCGGACCACGGCGCGCGACAGGACCATGCCCGCCGCCACCACGGCCTGCGCCATGCGGAAGACAAGGAAGGTGGTGGCATCGGTGGCCAGAAGGGTGCCGACGGTGGCGATGAGGAACAGGGAGATCGCGCCGAGCAGGACCTTGCGGCGACCGAAGCGGTCAGAGATCGGGCCGATCAGGATCTGCAGGACGGCCGAAAGCGCGAGGTAGAGCGCGACAGAGAGTTGCATCAGCGCATAGGGCGCGTCGAACCAGGCGGCCATGCCGGGCAGGGAGGGCAGGAAGATGTTCATCGCCAGCGCCGACAGCCCCGCCATCAGGATGAGCGTGGCGATATGCGGCGGCGTGCGCCGGTCAAGGAAGCGGGAGCCTGTCATTGCCTGCCCGGCCTATGCTTCGCGCTGCGCGCTGTCCATGGGCCGGAATGCACAGGCTTGTGTGCGGGGCCTGTATGCGGGGCCTGTGTTCGGGGCCTGTGTGTGGGGGCAGGGGGCGGATCAGCCCCATTTGTGGAAGATGAAGAAAGCGCCGAGCGCGATGAAGGCAAAGCCCACCGCATGGTTCCAGGTGAGCGGCTCTTTCAGGTAGAAGACCGAGAAGATGGCAAAGACGGTAAGGGTGATCACCTCTTGCATCGTTTTCAGTTCGGCAGCCGAGAAATGGCCATGGCCGATGCGGTTGGCGGGCACCTGCAGCGCATATTCGGGCAGCGCGATCAGCCATGAGGCAAGGATGACCAGCACGAGCGAGGCGGATTTGTACTTCAGATGGCCATACCATGCGAAGGTCATGAAGATGTTCGAGGCGATCAGCAGGCCGATGGTGACGACGGGAACGGGGAGGTTGAGCATGGGGCCCTCGGGTCGTGGATTGCGGTGGGGGATGGGTTACGCCTTGCGGGGGCGGAAGGCGAGGGGTTAGCAGATATGCGTTTCGCAAGGTAATTTCTGCCAATAATTTGCAAATTTGCGAAACTTCGTTTTGCGCCCTGCGCGCGGGCGGCTATGGTCCGGCGTCACGCGTGATGTTCGGGGGGAGAGCGCCGATGAAGGATATCCTGCAGGAACTGGAGGACCGCCGCGCCGTGGCCCGGGCAGGCGGGGGCGCGCGCCGGGTGGAGGCGCAGCACGCCAAGGGCAAGCTGACCGCGCGGGAACGGGTGGAGCTGCTGCTCGACGAGGGCAGTTTCGAAGAGTTTGACATGTTCGTGCAGCATCGCTGCACCGATTTTGGGATGGAAGAGACAAAGCATCCCGGCGATGGCGTGGTGACGGGCTGGGGCACGATCAACGGCCGCATGGTCTATGTGTTTTCGCAGGATTTCACGGTGCTGGGCGGGTCGGTGTCGGAGACCCATGCCGCGAAGATCTGCAAGATCATGGATATGGCCATCCAGAACGGCGCGCCGGTGATCGGGATGAACGATTCCGGCGGGGCGCGGATTCAGGAAGGCGTGTCTTCGCTTGCCGCCTATGGCGAGGTGTTCCAGCGCAACATCATGGCGAGCGGCGTGGTGCCGCAGATCAGCCTGATCATGGGGCCGTGCGCGGGCGGCGCGGTCTATTCCCCCGCGATGACCGACTTCATCTTCATGGTGAAGGATTCGTCCTACATGTTCGTCACCGGGCCGGATGTGGTGAAGACGGTCACGAATGAGGTGGTGACGGCGGAAGAGCTGGGCGGGGCCACGACGCATACGAAGAAATCCTCGGTCGCCGATGGGGCCTATGAGAACGATGTCGAACTGATCGCGGAAACACGGCGTCTGTTCGATTTCCTGCCGCTGAACAATCGCGAGAAGGCCCCTGTACGGCCCTTCTTCGACGATCCGGCGCGGGTGGAGATGAGCCTTGACACGCTGGTGCCGGACAATCCCAACCAGCCCTATGACATGAAGGAACTGATCACCAAGATCGCGGACGAGGGCGATTTCTTCGAGATCCAGAAGGATTTCGCGGCCAATATCATCACCGGCTTCATCCGGCTGGAGGGGCAGACGGTGGGCGTGGTGGCGAACCAGCCGATGGTTCTGGCCGGATGCCTTGATATCGACGCCAGCCGCAAGGCCGCGCGCTTTGTGCGCTTTTGCGATGCGTTCGAAATCCCGATCCTGACGCTGGTCGATGTGCCGGGCTTCCTGCCTGGGACGGGGCAGGAATATGCGGGGGTGATCAAGCACGGGGCCAAGCTTCTGTTCGCCTATGGCGAGGCGACGGTGCCCAAGGTGACGGTGGTCACGCGCAAGACCTATGGCGGGGCCTATGTCGTGATGTCGTCCAAGCATCTGCGGGGCGATTTCAACTATGCCTGGCCCACGGCCGAGGTGGCCGTGATGGGGGCCAAGGGGGCGGTGGAGATCCTTTATCGCAGCGAGTTGGCCGATAAGGACAAGATCGCAGGCCGGGTGAAAGATTACGAGGACCGCTTCGCCAATCCTTTCGTGGCGGCGGAAAAGGGGTTCATCGACGAGGTGATCATGCCCCATTCCACCCGCCGCCGCGTGGCGCGGGCCTTTGCCAGCCTGCGCGGGAAAAAGCAGGCAAACCCGTGGAAGAAGCACGACAACATCCCGCTGTGACACCTGCCTGAGGCCCTGACCGATGCGCGCTTGCCCCTTGACCGCCCTGCTGCTGGCCGCCCTTGCGGCGCTGCCTGCGGCTGCGCAGGACGATGCGGCCGGGGCGCGGGTGGAGCCGGGCGATGGCGCGGCCATCGCGGTGCCGTCGGGGCAGGCGGTGACCTTGCAGGATGTGATCTGGAACGCGCGCGGCCCCGATGGGGCGACGATGCGGTTCCGCTTCGTCGCGCCCGGGATCGCCCCGGCGGGCGGTGTGGATTTCGAGACGGCCAGCGCGGACATGCAGCATCTGTGCGACACCTATGCCTTGCCGCGTCTGGCTGATCAGGTGCCGGTGCCGCAGCAGGTGATCATCTCGCTGTCGGATGTGCCGGTCCCCTTTGGCGAAGCCGCGCCCGAGGCCACGCAATTCTTTGAATCCTACCGCATCGAAGACGGTCTTTGCGTGTGGGAGATGTTCTGATGTCCGCCGATCCGCGCATGATGCATCTTGCCCGCAGGGGGGCGCCTGATGTAGCACGGCCACAGGCTGACAACTTGGACATGTCTGCGTGTGCTTTCTCTGATTTTTCGGATAAGGTACAATCAGGCCGAACCCAAGCGGCCTATGCCTCGCATCGGGGGCGGTCCAGCATTGTGTTCGGGCCGACCCTCCAAGAACATAGGAGTAGAGGATGTCGAAGAGCACGAAAACCCTGCTGGCCCTGGCCATGGTTGCATTTGTCGCGGCTTGCGCCGCCAAAGAAGAAGAAGTCGTTTACGTGGATACCCCCGTTTCGACCGAGCCGACCTACACCGGCAAGTACAAGTAAGACATCCGGGCGGGCCAGAGGGGCCGTTTGGCCCTGGCCCGCCCCGATTCTGTCTGGCCCCTGCCTTGGCGGGGCCGGATTTGACCTTGGCCGCCTGATCCGGCATGACGCGCCCCTTGGCACAGAAAGGGGCGGAACATGCTGAAGCATCGCGGCTTTCCGGGGCGCCTGCCCGGGACAGATTTCCAGTTCGTCATCCGGCGCGAGAACCGCAAGGAAGGCCCGACAAAGATCGTCAGGCGCGAGCGGTTCAAGGATCGCAAATATGCCGACCGCATGGCCGATCAGGGCTTCATGGCGGCGCTCTGGGCGCAGTTCGGGGAAGAACCGTTCGAGCGGGGCAATCTGGATGCCGGGCGGCTGTCATGGCTTTTCGGGCGTGAGGTGGTGCCGGCGGAGGATCCGTTCGATCCCTGTTCGTATGAGGCGCTGCTGCGGATCGACGTGAAGCGTGCCGAGGCGAGTTTCCCCGAGGTCTTTGCCAAGGATGCGCCCGATTTCGGGTTCGATTCCGATGGTTGGGACGATGACGGGGGGGATGACTAGGCATGGCTTTGCCGATCCCCAGCGCATTCCGGCAAGGTTCCGCACAGGGGCGGGGCGGGGCGGTCTTGGCGTTTGCCAAGCGCGGCAGGGTCGGCCAGTCTGGCACTCATGCGGGGCGGCAAAGCTTTGTGCCCCGTCTCTGCCTAGACTGTACCCCTTCCCCTGGAGTCCGGTCCGCCCAGCAGCTTGGGTGGCCGGACTTTCTTTTCCGTGATGGGCGCGCTTCTGCCGATGCGGTGCTGCGGCAGCCTGCAGCACGCGGTTTTTTGTTTCGCAGCGCGGCAAACAGGATAAACTGCGTGTCAATAACAACCCTGAGAGGCAACGAGCCATGCGGAAGTATTTTGTCATCCTTGTCCTTGCAACGACCAGCCTGTCCGGCTGTCTTGCCACGCCGACCGAGCGCGGTCTGGCCGGCGCTGTGGCCGGTGCGGCCATTGCGGACGCCACGGACGAGAACATGGTTGCCGGCGCCGCGCTGGGCGGCCTTGTCGGCGCTGCGTCTTGCGGCCTGCCGGGCCTGCCGCCCTGCACCCGCTATTGATGTGACCGCCGCCTTCGGGCGGCATCTGACAACGCACCAAAGGCCATCCGGGCATGATGCCCGGGTGGCCTTTGGCATTTCCGCGCCCCGGCCCGGGCGCGGCGCAAGGGGAGAGAGATGTTCAAGAAAATCCTGATCGCCAACCGGGGCGAGATCGCCTGCCGCGTCATCAAGACCGCGCGCAAGATGGGCATCCAGACGGTGGCCGTCTATTCCGATGCCGACCGCAACGCGCTGCATGTGAAGATGGCGGATGAGGCGGTGCATATCGGCCCGCCCCCGGCGAACCAGTCCTATATCGTGATCGACCGGATCATGGAGGCGATCCGCGCCACGGGAGCCGAGGCGGTGCATCCCGGTTACGGCTTTCTGTCCGAGCGGATGGATTTCGCCGCCGCGCTGGAGCGTGAGGGTGTGGTGTTCATCGGGCCCCCCAGCCCGGCGATCGAGGCGATGGGGGATAAGATCACCTCAAAGAAGCTGGCGCAGGAGGCGGGCGTGTCCACCGTGCCGGGCTATATGGGCCTGATCGCGGATGCGGATGAGGCGGTGCGGATTTCCGGGCAGATCGGCTATCCGGTGATGATCAAGGCCAGCGCCGGGGGCGGCGGCAAGGGGATGCGGATCGCGTGGAACGATGCCGAGGCCGCCGAGGGGTTCCAGTCATCGAAGAACGAGGCGGCGGCGAGTTTTGGCGATGACCGCATCTTCATCGAGAAATTCGTCACCCAGCCGCGCCATATCGAGATTCAGGTGCTGGCCGACAAGCACGGCAATTGTGTCTATCTGCATGAGCGGGAATGTTCGATCCAGCGGCGGAACCAGAAGGTGATCGAAGAGGCGCCGTCGCCTTTCCTCGATGCCGCGACGCGCAAGGCGATGGGGGAACAGGCCTGCGCCCTGGCGCGCGCGGTGGGCTATACCAGTGCCGGGACGGTGGAATTCATCGTGGATGGCAGCCGGAATTTCTATTTCCTCGAGATGAACACGCGCCTGCAGGTGGAGCATCCGGTGACGGAACTGATCACCGGGGTCGATCTGGTGGAACAGATGATCCGCGTGGCGGCGGGGGAGCCTTTGCCGTTCCGGCAGGAGGATCTGAAGATCAACGGCTGGGCGATGGAAAGCCGGTTGTATGCCGAGGATCCGTATCGGAACTTCCTGCCCTCCATCGGGCGCCTGACGCGGTATCGCCCGCCTGTCGAGGGCAAGACGGCGGGCGGCGGGATTGTGCGCAACGATACCGGCGTGTTCGAGGGCGGCGAGATCAGCATGTATTACGATCCGATGATCGCCAAACTGTGCACATGGGGCGAGACGCGGGAAGCGGCCATCGAAGAGATGCGGCTGGCCTTGGATACGTTCGAGGTGGAAGGGATCGGGCATAACCTGCCCTTCTGTTCGGCGGTGATGGAGCATCCGCGCTTCGTGTCCGGCAACATCACCACGGCCTTCATCGCCGAGGAATATCCCGAAGGCTTCCAAGGGGTGACGCTGGATGCGCCGATGCTGCGCCGCGTGGCGGCGGCGGCGGCGGCGATGAACCGGGTGGCCGAGATCCGGCGCACGAAGATCACCGGGACCATGGACAACCACCAGCGCCGGGTGGGGGATGATTGGGTCGTGTCCTTGCAGGGCGAGGCGTTTCCCGTGACCATCGCGGCGGACAGGGCCGGATCGACGGTCCGCTTTGCGGATGGCGCGAAGCTGCGCGTGGAAAGCGACTGGACGCCGGGGCAGCCCTTGGCGCGGCTGACGGTGGACGGCACGCCCCTGGTGTTGAAGGTGGGCAAGGTGCCGATGGGCTTTCGCCTGCGGGTGCGGGGGGCCGAGGTGAAGTGCTTCGTCCGCACGCCGCGCCAGCACGAGCTTTCGCTGCTGATGCCCGAGAAGATGCCGCCGGATACGTCGAAATTCCTGCTGTGTCCGATGCCGGGTCTGGTGGTGAAGATCAACGTGGCCGAGGGCGACGAGGTGCAGGAGGGGCAGGCGCTGGCCACGGTGGAGGCCATGAAGATGGAGAACATCCTGAAGGCCGAGCGCAAGGGCGTGGTCAAGAAGATCAACGCGGCGGCAGGGGCCAGCCTGAAGGTGGACGACGTGATCATGGAGTTCGAATAGGCCGATGGCGGTGCGCGTCCTGCTCTGCTGCGGTGCCTCTGGAGGGCGCCCCCTCTCCCTGACCCTCTCCCCCGCGGGGGAGAGGGAAGGGCGCCCGGCAGGGCAGAGGCAGCGTGGGGGCGTCTGGGCGCATCTCCCTCTCCCCCGTGGGGAGAGGGTCGGGGGGGAGAGGGTCGGGGAGAGGGGTCTAGCCCCCCAGCCCCCGGCCTGCGCCCTGCTGGATTTCCTGCCGGCGCAGGGGGAACTTGTCGATGGCATTCGTGATCTCGCGCACGTCCCAGGGCAGGGGTTTGCGGATCACGGGGCGCAGGTCCTTGTCCAAGAGCACGAGGGAAAAGCCGCGCGGGCGCAGTTTCTGGCGCACCTCGCTGCGGGCGGCGGGATCGCTGTCGATGATGAGGATGACATCGCGGGCCGCCAACTGGCCGCGGTCGCGGGCGATGAGTTCCATCTGGCGGATGAAGTTGGGGTCGTTCGGGCTGTCGGCAAAAACGACGACCGGGCGCTTGAGATAGAGCAGATCGTTCCACACCACCTCGGCCGCCGCCACGGGCGCGATGGCCGTGGGCGGCGCGGGCGCATCCTGCGCGACGGCCGAGAGTGGAAGGAAGGCAGCGACAAGCGCGATGCGGAGCAGGTTCATGCGGTTCCCCTTTGCGTCTGAATATAGCGCAGGGGTCTGAAAACCCAAGGGATATGCCGGTGTCGGCGGGGCCTGAACAAGGCGCTGTGATGGCCGGAAAATTGGAAGGAAGCGAGATGTCGGACAATCTGGCAAAATGGCGGGCGCTGGCGGCCAAGGAGTTGAAGGGCGCGGATCCCGACAGCCTGACGTGGAACACGCTGGAGGGGATCGCGGTCAAGCCGCTCTATACCGCCGCCGATGTGGCGGGTCTGCCGCAGATGGGCGAATTGCCCGGGGTGGCGCCGTTCACGCGGGGGGTGCGGGCTACCATGTATGCAGGCCGCCCCTGGACGATCCGGCAATATGCGGGCTTCTCCACCGCCGAGGAAAGCAACGCCTTTTACCGCAAGGCGCTGGCGGCAGGGCAGCAGGGCGTGTCGGTCGCCTTCGATCTGGCCACCCATCGCGGCTATGACAGCGACCATCCCCGCGTGGTGGGCGATGTGGGCAAGGCGGGCGTGGCCATCGACAGTGTCGAGGACATGAAGGTGCTGTTCGACGGCATCCCCTTGGAAAAGATCAGCGTGTCGATGACGATGAACGGGGCCGTTATCCCGATCCTTGCCAATTTCATCGTGACGGGCGAGGAGCAGGGGGTTTCGCGGGCCGATCTGTCGGGGACGATCCAGAACGACATCCTGAAGGAGTTCATGGTCCGCAACACCTATGTCTATCCGCCCGAGCCCAGCATGCGGATCATCGCGGACATCATCGAATACACGTCGCGGGAGATGCCCAAGTTCAACTCCATCTCGATCTCCGGTTATCACATGCAGGAGGCGGGGGCGAACCTTGTGCAGGAATTGGCCTTCACGCTGGCCGACGGGCGGGAATATGTGCGCGCCGCGCTGGCGCGGGGCATGGATGTGGACGATTTCGCCGGGCGGCTGTCGTTCTTTTTCGCGATTGGCATGAATTTCTTCATGGAGGCGGCAAAGCTGCGCGCGGCGCGGATGCTGTGGCACCGGATCATGGAAGGCTTCGGGGCGAAGAAGGTCTCCAGTCTGATGCTGCGGACGCATTGCCAGACATCGGGCGTCAGCCTGCAGGAGCAGGACCCCTACAACAACGTGGTGCGCACGGCCTATGAGGCCTTGGCGGCGGTGCTGGGGGGGACGCAGTCGCTGCATACCAATGCGCTGGACGAGGCGATTGCCCTGCCCACGGAATTCAGCGCCCGGATCGCGCGGAACACCCAGCTGATCCTGCAGGAAGAGACGGGGGTGACGAAGGTCGTCGATCCCTTGGCCGGGTCCTATTACGTGGAGGCGCTGACGGCGCAACTGGCCGACGAGGCGTGGAAGCTGATGGAAGAGGTGGAGGCAATGGGCGGCATGACCAAGGCCGTCGCCTCTGGCATGCCCAAGCTGCGGATCGAGGAGTCGGCGGCGCGGCGGCAGGCGATGATCGACCGGGGCGAAGAGGTGATCGTCGGGGTGAACAAGTACCGCAAGGACAAGGAAGACCCGATCGACATTCTGGATATCGACAATGTCGCGGTGCGCGAGGCGCAGATCGCCCGGTTGCAGGCGACCCGCGCCGGGCGCGACGAGGCGGCCTGTCAGGCCGCGCTGGACGAGGTGACGCGCCGCGCGGGAGAGGGCGGCAATCTTCTGGAGGCGGCGGTCGTTGCAGCCCGCGCCCGGGCCACGGTTGGAGAGATCAGCATGGCGATGGAAAAGGTGTTCGGGCGGCATCGGGCCGAGGTGAAGACTTTGGCAGGTGTCTATGGCGCGGCCTATGAGGGGGATCAGGGCTTTGCCCAGATCCAGAAGGACGTGGAGGCCTTTGCCGAGGCGGAAGGACGGCGCCCGCGGATGCTGGTCGTCAAGATGGGGCAGGACGGGCATGACCGGGGCGCGAAGGTGATCGCCACGGCCTTCGCCGATATCGGGTTCGACGTGGATGTGGGGCCGCTGTTCCAGACGCCGGAAGAGGCGGCGCAGGACGCCATCGACAATGATGTGCATGTCGTGGGCATCTCCAGCCAGGCGGCGGGGCACAAGACGCTGGCGCCCAAGCTGGTGGAGGCGCTGAAGGCGGCGGGGGCCGAGGATATTCTGGTGATCTGCGGCGGCGTGATCCCGCAGCAGGATTACCAGTTCCTTTACGATGCCGGGGTCAAGGCGATCTTCGGGCCGGGGACGAACATCCCGGAAGCCGCGCGCGATATCCTGAAACTGATCCGCGCGGCGCGGGGCTGAGGGGGCGTTTTGCCCATTCCCCGTTGCCGAAGTATCCTTGGGGCGGGTGAATTGGCCGCAGGCCAAGAGGGGGGCAGACAGCCCCCCTTTTTCTTTGTCAGAGTTCGACCTCGCCCTCGGCTGATCCCTCGGCGGGCGGCTCTACGGGCGGGGCGTCGGGTTTGCGGCGGATGATGATGTCGCCGTTTTCCATCATCTCGGGCAGTTCATAATTGGTCATGTCATCCACCATGGCCATCAGCCGTTCCAAGGCCGGGGCGACGGCGGGGCCGAACTGTTCCAGCGCGCGGCCCATCTCATCCAGCGCGGGTTCCATTTCCTGCTGGAACCCTTCGAAGAAAAGCGCAAGGCCGCGCTCCATCAGGCTGGGGCCTTCCTCGGCCGCCTCAGGTTCGGCGGGCGCGGCCTCTTGCGCCAGGGCGGGCTGCGTGAGGGCGGGCAGGGGGGCGAGGGCTAGGGCGATGATGAGGGCTGCGTGTTTCATGCGCCCTAGATGGGGACGCGGGCGCCGGTTTCAACGGGGGCAAGGTCCAGCGTGACCGGGAAATGATCCGAGGCGTCCAGAAGCGCCGCCTGCAGGGTGGGGTTGGCGGCGATGGCGGGGTCGTCATGCGGGTGCCAGATGCGCCAGCGCGGCGCGCGGGCGCAGAGATCGGGCGACACCATGATGAAATCCAGAAGCGCATCGAACCAGCGGTCCTGCGGCGCGATGAAGAAGCGCGCCGTGGACGGGGCCACGCCAAGGCGCTGGGTGAGGGCCATCATGGCATGCGGGTCATGCAGGCGCAGATCGGCGGGGCCGTCATGGCCCAGCACGATCTCTACGCCGGAATGGCCGAAAAGTTTCTCGTAATCATCCAGCCCCGGGCCATCGTTCAGGTCGCCCATGACGATCAGGCTGTCGCCCGCGCCGAGATGGGCCATGACGCGCTGGCGCAGCCAGAGGCATTGGGCAAGCTGCTTGCGGCGGTTGTCGATGGCGATCCGGGTCAGTTCCGCGCCATCCTGCGCGCCATGCGGGGCCTTGGATTTGGCATGGACCCCGATCAGGCGCAGCGCCCCGCCCGCATGGGTGACGGCCAGTTCGAGGGGCGGCTTGGAGAAGCGGATCACCTCGCCCACGCCATCGGCATCCAGATCGTAGCGGAAGGCGGTGTCGAAGCGGGGGGCATCGCCGGCCCCGTGCCGGGGCGCGGGCGCGCCTTGCGGATCATGCCGCGCGGCAAGATGGTCGGGGTCAAAGAGGAAGGCGATTTCCTGTTCGGTGTCCGAAGGATAGCCGATGATCGCCCGGCGCGCGCGCAGGCCTGCCCCGGCGGCAAAATGTTCGAGCGCGCGGGTGGTGGACCGGCGCGAGCCTGTATCGGGCGCCTCGATCACCATGATGCCATCGGCATCCAGCGCGGCAAAGACCGTGCGCAGCGCGGCCAACTGGCGCCCGCGGCTGAGGCCGTAGCGTTGGGCGGGGTGCTGGTCGGCCAAGGGGTGGCCTTGGTCATCAAAGAGCGCGTTGAACCATTCGACATTGTAGGTGGCCAGCCGCAGCCCGCGCCTGGCCAGCCCAGTTTTGGCCAGCCCATCCTTGACTGGACCATCGGCCATCGGATCAGGCCGCTTCCTTGGCCGAGATTTCCTCCCACGCGGCGTTCAGCGCGATCAGGCGGCGTTCGGAGAGTTTCACCGCCTCTTCCGGCACGCCGCGCGCGATCAGGCGGTCGGGATGGTGTTCGCGGACGGCGGCCTTCCACGCGGCGCGGACCTCTTCGATGGGCGTGCCGGGGGGAACGCCCAGCACATCATAGGGATCGCGCGGCGCGCCTTCGACGAAACTGGCCCGCAATGCGCGGAAACAGCTCTCTGTCAGGCCGAAGATGCGGGCCACCTCGCGCAGGAAGTCATCCTCGCCGGGGTGATAGGCGCCATCGGCCAGCGCGATGAGGAAAAGCCCCTCCATCACGTCTTCCAGCACGTCGCGGTGACCTTCGCCGAACATCGCGGCGATCTTGCGGGCATAGGAATCAAAGCCCGCCACATCCTGCCGGGCGAGGTTGAAGACGCGGGCGGCATTGGTGGCCTCGGCCTCGTCAATCGTGAAGACGCGGCGGAAGGCGGTGACTTCGTCCCGCGTCACCTGACCGTCGGCCTTGGCGATCTTGGCCCCCAGCGCGATGACGGCGATGGTGAAGCCCACGGTGAGTTCGGGGTGATTGTCGACGCGGCCCTGCAGTTTTTCGAAGACAACGGAAAGCGGCTCGCCTTGCGCGAGGGCGGATAGCGCTTCGGCGATGCGAGTCCAGATAGACATATTCAGATCATAGACCGGTTGTTTGCAGAAGTCAGGAGAGGAACTTCTGCATCAGGACCAGATCCATGGCGCGGCCGAACTTGAAGCCGACCCGTTGCAGGATAGCCACCTCGGCAAAGCCCAGACGGGCGTGAAAGGCACGCCCGGCGGGGTTTTCGGCGCTGACGCCCGCAAAAAGGCTGATTGCCCCGGCGCGGTGGGCGTGATCTTCGATCGCGGTCATCAGGGCGCGGCCCAGACCGCCGCCCTGCGCCGTGGGGGCCAGCAGGATGGTGTGCTCCATCGTGCGAGCGTAGCCCACACCGCCCCGGAACTGGGCATAGGTGGCAAAGCCCGCAACATACCCCGCGCGTTCGGCCACAAGGAAGGCATGACCGGCGGCTTGCCGGTCGGTGATCAGGGTGGCGATATCGGCAGGTGTTTTCTCGGCCGCGTTGAAGGTGATGGCGGTGTCGCGGATGATCGGGTTCCAGATCGCGGCGATGCCCGGAGCATCGGCAACGGTTGCGTCGCGGATCATGCGAGGAGCCTTTCCCCCTGCGGGGTGGAAAGCCGCGCCCGCATTCCGGGCGGCCCGGCGCTGATGGTCAGCCACGGATCGGTGGGGCGCGGATCGGCGAGGCACCCTTTGAGCGCATGGCGCAGCCCATCGGCATCGGGATGGGTGATCTCCAACCCGATCAGACGCACCCCCAAATCGGGCAGGCGCGGCGCGGGATGGGCGGCGCCCTGCCATTCGATCAGCGCGGGGAAGGTGTTGTCATAGGGCAGGATGCCCGTGTCCGGCACCGCCATGCGCCAGCGGAAATCGCCACGCGCCAGCGCGACGGGCGTGCCGGTGCCGGGGGGCGACATGGCCAGCGCGGCATCCAGATCATCGCAGCGGCAGATCCAGTTCGTCAGGCGCGGGGGGCCGGTGAAGCGATCCAGATCGAACCAGCGCGGCCAAGCCGGGCGGGGCTGGGCCGGATCGGCGGCGATCACCTCGAGATACAGATCGGGGCCGAGCGACAGCAGGCGGTTATGCGTGGCCATGTGCGGATGCTGGCCCCCCGGTGCCAGCGGCACGCCGAGCGCCGCTTCGACAGCGGCGGTGCCTTCGTCCAGCGTGCGGGCCGAGATGGCGAGGTGATCGAGCGTGAGCATAGGGTCAGACGCTGTTGACGGTGGTCTTTGCCTTCAGCGCCAGCGCGAGCGAGGCGAAGCGGGCCTGCGCCACCTCGCCGAACAGGTCGCGGCCATGTTCGGTCAGGTCCAGTTCGAGGATGCGCTTCTTCGGGCTCCAGTGCAGTTTGCCCGCCTCGGCCGGATCGGCGACCGAGAACATCGCGCCGAAGCGCATGGCTTTGCCCAGCACCTCGGCCTCTTGCATCTGCTGTTCGGAGAGCAGCCGGAACAGCGGTTCCAGACGCGAGCCGGAGCGCGAATTCTTGTAGCGGTGCAGCAGCGACAGGCCAAGGAACACGCGGCCCGGATGATCGAGCCCGCCAAGGTTGGCGCGGGTGGCATTGTCGAAGCAGACTTCGGCCCGGTAATCGGGATGGGCGCGCCATGTGGTGTCGTGCAGCAGGCAGGCGGCCTTGATCAGGCGCAGGCGTTCCTTGTCGGCATCCTTGAACAGGGGCAGCAGGAATTCATACAGTTTTTTGCCGAAGCCCGGCACGCGGGCCGATGTCATCTCGGCCATGCGGGCGGCCTCGATCAGCGGGTCGCGGGCGCGCAGGCGGGGGGGCATCTGTTCGTAGAGCAGGCCTTCGCGGATACCGTAGGCCGATACGTCGATTTCGGACGGTTTGAAGATGCGCACCAGTTCGCGCAGCACCTCGCAGGCCAGCGGGACAAGCTCCATCCGTTCCGACGAGGTGCCGGTGCGGCCCCGCAGCACGGCAAGGTCGCTGGCGGCGATCCAGTCGAGCGTGTCGATCAGGCCCTCTGGCGTCATCCGGTATTCGTGCAGCACGGTCAGCGGATAGTTGCGGCGTTCCATGTCAAGCCGCGCGATCACGCGCCACGAACCGCCGACGAGGTAGATCCGCTCGCCCGTCGATTTCAGCTTGGATTGGGCGGTTTTCAGGATGCGTTCGATCAGGGCGCGGCGCTTGTCATCCCCGCCCGTCACCTGTTGCAGGCGGAAGGGGCCGAGCGGCGTGGACAGGCGCTTGCCCACCTCGCCCGCGCCGATGCGGGCCAGTTCCATGGAATTGCCGCCGATATCGCAGACCAGACCCTTGGCTTCGGGCCAGCCCAGAAGCACGCCCTGGGCCGACAGGCGGGCCTCTTCATCGCCGTCGATCACCCACATCCTGAGGCCGGTCTCGCGCAGCACCTCGGCCTGAAAATCGGGGCCATCCTCGGCCTCGCGCGTGGCGGCGGTGGCGACGACGGTCAGGGGGGCCGCGCCCATGCCTTCGGCCAGCAGGGCAAAACGCTTCAGCGCGGCAAGGGCGCGGAGGCGGCCATTCGGGTTCAGTCGGCCCGTCTCGGCCAGACCCTTGCCAAGGCCGCACATGATCTTTTCGTTGTAGAAATAGGCCGGGCTGCGGGCGGCGCCGTCAAACACCACCATCCGCACGGAGTTGGAGCCGACATCGACCACGCCCACGCGCGACAGCGCGCGCACGGAAGGATCATCGAACAGCGGTCGGCCAAAAGGGCCCCAATCATCATCACTGCCGGGTTCGGCGGCGGGGGCGGTCTCGTTCATTCTGGCAGTCCTTCGTCTGGCGCGGGGAAGGTGGCGCGGATGACCTGCGCGGTCAAGATGGTTGACGCAAGGTTCCGGGCCGCGCGCGGCCTGTGTCGCGCCACGATGGGGCGGCGGCGGGGCGCCGCCTTGGCGATGCCTCAGCCGTCCAGTGCGCCGGTCTGGGCTTCATCCCGCAGTTGCGCCAGTTTCGGCACATCCTTCGCGCCCGCCGTCCCGCGCCCGGAGAGCGAGGGATTTTCCATGAAGAAGCGGTGGCAGTTGAACAGGTTGCCATCGGCGGGCTGCAATTCGCGGTGATAGGTGCCGTCGGGGCGCAGCACCCAGCTTTGCGCCTCGTCCGCGAGATTGGCGGCCATGATCTGGCTGACGATCTGCGCCTTCACAGTGGGGTTGCTGATGTCCACCAGTGTCTCCACCCGGCGGTTCAGGTTGCGCCCCATCCAGTCGGCCGAAGAGATGTAGACCTTGGCCTTTTGCGAGGGCAGCCCGTGGCCGGAGCCGAAGCAGACGATGCGCGAATGTTCAAGGAAACGCCCAACGATGGATTTCACGCGGATGTTCTCTGACAGGCCCTGCACACCGGGGCGCACCCCGCAGATGCCGCGCACGATCAGGCTGATCCGCACCCCGGCCTGGCTGGCGGCATAGAGTGCGTCGATCACCTCGGGATCGGTGAGGCTGTTCATCTTGGCCCAGATTTCGGCAGGCCGCCCGGCGCGGGCGTGATCGGCCTCTTGCGCGATCCGTTCCAGCAGGCGGGGTTTCAGCGTGATGGGCGAGATGGCGAGGTTTTCGAGCCCCTCGGGCTGCACATAGCCGGACAGGTAGTTGAACACCTTGGTCGCGTCACGTCCCAGCGCCGCATCGCAGGTGAAGAAGGACAGGTCAGTATAGATGCGCGCCGTGATCGGGTGATAGTTCCCCGTGCCGTAATGGGTGTAGGTGACCAATTGGTCGCCCTCGCGCCGGACGACGGTGCTGATCTTGGCATGTGTCTTGAGGTGCATGAACCCATAGACGACATGCGCGCCCGCGCGTTCCAGGCGGCGGGATTGGCGGATGTTCGCGGCCTCGTCGAAGCGGGCCTTGAGTTCGACCAGCGCGGTGACGGATTTCCCGGCCTCGGCCGCCTCGCACAGGGCAGAGACGATGGGGCTGTCCCACGACGTGCGGTAGAGCGTCTGCTTGATCGCCAGCACGTTCGGATCGCGCGCCGCCTGTTCGAGAAAGCGGATGACCTGATCGAAGGTCTCATACGGGTGGTGAAGGAGCATGTCCTTCTGCCGGATCGCGGCGAAGAGATCGCCGTCATGATCCTGCACCCGTTCGGGGATGCGCGAGGTGAAGGGGGGCCACAGAAGATCAGGGCGGGAAGAGAGCACCAGTTCCTTGAGGTCTGCCACGCCCAGCAGGCCGCGCACCTCGACCACCATGTCCTCGGTCACGGCCAGTTCGTCCATGATCAGCGCGCGCAGTTCCGGCGGCGCGCCGGCGGACAGTTTCAGGCGGATCACCTCGCCCCGGCGGCGGCGTTTCAGCGCCACCTCGAATTCGCGCACCAGATCCTCGGCCTCGTCCTCGACTTCCAGATCGCTGTCGCGCAGCACGCGGAAGATGCAGTGGCCCCGGTCGGTATAGCCGGGAAACAGCATGTCGAGATGCAGAAGCAGCAACTCCTCCAGTGGCAGGAAGCGGTTTTCCCCGGGCTTGCCCGGCAGGGCCACGAAGCGGGCGATCTGCTGGGGGATGGGCAGCAGCGCCTGAAGCGTGCGGTGGTCGGTTTCGCGTTCCAGTTCAAGCGCGAGCGAGAAGCCGGTATTGGGGATGAAGGGGAAGGGATGGGCCGGGTCGATCGCCAGTGGCGACAGGACCGGGAAGACCTTGTTCAGGAAGTGCTCTTCCAGATGCTTCAGATCGCGCGCGGTCAGCTTGGACCGGGTGAGGATGATGATCCCCTCTGCTTCCATTTCCTTCTTGAGCTTGTTGAACACGGTCTGCTGCGTCTGCATGAGGCGGCGCGCATCGGCGTGGATCAGTTCCAGCTGTTCCATCGGGCTGCGCCCATCCTCGGACAGGCTGGCATTGCCGTTGCGCACCAGCGCCCGCAGGCCCGCGACGCGGACGGTGTAGAATTCGTCAAGGTTGGTGGCCGAGATCGACAGGAAGCGCAGCCTTTCGAGCAGCGGAACCTTGGGATTTGACGCCTCGTCCAGCACGCGCCAGTTGAAGGCCAGCCACGAAAGCTCGCGGTTGAAGAAACGGCGCGGGCCTGTGCGTTCCGCCTCGGGCAGGGTCACAGGGGCGGGGAACGGGGACTTCAGGAAATCGGCATGGGTCATGGTGCGCAAAGCCGTAAGGACGAATGACAACAACTGTGTGACAGATGATCATCGCTGCGGGGCCCTGTCCAGCGCGCGCGCCTGGCTTTGGCCGAAATGCCGGGGCGGGGGGCGGTCAATCCGCGCGGCCCAGCAGATCGGCGGCCAGCTGGCGGGTGATGGGGCGCCCCGCTGCCAGCGCCAGCGCGTCAAGCCGCGCCACCAGATCGCGCGCCGCGTCGATGGAGCGTTCCATCCGCTGCACGAGATAGGCGATCAGCGTCGGGGGGACCGTGACCTGACGGTCGGCAAAGAGCTTGATCAGCACGGCAGAGAGAAGGGCATCATCCGGCGGCTCGATCCGGGCGACAGGGGCGGCCTGCAGGCGGCTGGCCAGATCGGGCAGCGTGAGCCCCCAGTCGCGCGGCGGGCTTGCGGCGGTGACCAGCAGCCGCCCGCCCGGCGTGACAAGGTTGTGCAGGTGGAACAGGGCCGCCTCTGCCGCGGGTTGCCCGGCGATCGTCTGGGCATCTTCGACCGCAACCGCCCCGGCCGCGGCCAGCGCGGGCAGGTCGGCCGTGGCAAGATCGGATGCGGGCAGGCAGGTGGCCCCGGTCTCGGCCGCCCAGAGGCGCGCGATATGGGTCTTGCCGCTGCCCGGCGGGCCGACCAGCATCAGCTTGCCCCCGGGCCAGTTGCGCCAGTCATCCACGGCGGCCAGCGCCACGGCATTGGCGGGCGAGACGAAGAAATCTTCCCGCCGATAGCCTTGCCGTGTGGGCAGGTCGAAGGCCAGTTGGCGGATCACTCCGCCGCCTCGTCCTTGGGCTGGTGTTTGTCGGAGGCGGCATAGCCCTTGTAGAGAAGGCTGGCGTGGTATTTCTCGATCCCGAACCGGGTGATCACGCCGAAGGCGGCGGCCACCGGCACGGCGACCAGCATGCCCACAAAGCCGAAGAGCGACCCGAAGGCCGACAGCGCAAAGAGCAGCCAGACCGGGTGCAGGCCCACCGAATTGCCCACCAGCTTGGGCGTCAGGATGTTGCCTTCGACGAACTGTCCCACGCCGAAGATGGCGGCGATCATGGCGATGGAGAACCAGTCGCCCCAGAACTGAAACAGCGCAAGGCCGATGGCGAGCGTGCCGCCCACCAGCGAACCGACATAGGGGATGAAGGTGATGGCCCCGGCGATGGCGCCCACGATCAGGCCGAATTGCAGCCCCGCGACCATCAGGGCGATGGCGTAGAAGCTGCCCAAGAGCACGCAGACCGACAGTTGCCCGCGCACGAAGCCCGCAAGGACGGCGTTGATCTCGTTCCCGATGCGGCGGATCGTGGGGGCATGGTCGCGGGGCAGCAGGCTGTCGACACGGGCGACCATGTGATCCCAGTCCAGCAGCATGTAGAAGGCCACAACCGGCACCACGACGATGAAGATGACCGCTGACACAAGGCTCATGGCCGAGGAGAGCAGGGTTTCGGCCAGCTCGCCGCCTTTGGATTGGATCGTCTGGGCGATCTGGGCAAGGGTCTGGCGCATGGTGGAGGTGTTGTCGCTCAGCTCGGGGAAGCGTTCCACGAGGAAGGCCTGCAGACGCTGGGCGATTTCGGGGGCGGCGTTGATCAGGCCCGTCAGCTGCTGGATCAGCGTGGGGATGATGGCGAGGATCAAGAGCACCGCGATCAGAAGCGCGATCAGGGAGATGGTGACGGTCGCCCCCACACGCGACAGCCCGGCGCGTTCCAGCCGGTCGGCGACAGGATCGAGGAAATAGGCAATCGCCCCGCCCACGAGGAAGGGCAGCATCACATTCCCAAGCAGCCAGAGCAGCAGGAAAAAGACCGCCGCCGCGATCCCCCAGTAAAGAAGCTGTTGCCGAACGGGCAGGGCCATGGTCGCCTCCGGGTGCAATAAGAGCAACATATCACGCCTGCCGCGACGCGGCGCAAGGGGCGGGGCCGAAACCACCGTGGCGCGGGGCGGAAGTTGGGCCGCAAACAGCAGGAAGGCCCGGCTGCCCCCACATGGCAGCCGGGCCTTCCCCAGGGCTTGTGCGATCGGATCAGGCCTGACCGGATCAGTGGCAGGCGGGGCGCTGGCCGGGCAGGAGCACCTTGTCGATCACATGGATCACGCCGTTGTCGGCCTTGATGTCGGCGATGATGACATTGGCCACCTCGCCCGTGCCGTCGGCGATGGTCACGCCCGCGTCACCCTTGGTGATGCAGAGGCGCTGCGACGTCAGCAGCGGCTTGAAATAGGTCGAACCGGCCGGGATGGCGGCTGCGGGAAGGTTGCGGTCATCGACGTGGTAGAGAAGGATATCCGTCAACTGGCCCTTGTTTTCCGGCTTGAGCAGGTTGTCCACCGTGCCGGCGGGCAGGGCGGCGAAGGCATCATTCACCGGGGCGTAGACGGTGAAGGGGCCGGGACCGGCCAGCGTTTCGGCAAGGCCTGCGGCGGTGACGGCGGCGACGAGCGTGGTGAACCGCTCATCCCCGGCGGCGATGTCGACGATCGACTGCGCCTGAGCGGTGGCGGCGGAGAGGGCCAGAGCGGCCAGTGCAAGCTTCAGTTTCATGAAAGTCCCCATTGGTACGACAGGCGTCACTGCCTTGTCGGACCGCTTACGCCGCAAGATGTGTGAACGATCACTTCGTTTCACGATCTTGGCAAAGGCGTTATCCGGCGTGATCGGCTTGCGGGGATTGTTTCAATTGCGTAAGCCAAGCGCGCATCGACTGGAGACGCCCCATGCGCTTGACCCGTTACTTCCTGCCCGTCCTGAAGGAAAACCCCGCCGAGGCGCAGATCGTGAGCCATCGCTACATGCTGCGCGCGGGCATGATCAAGCAGCAGGCGGCGGGCATCTATTCCTGGCTGCCGCTGGGCTATCGTGTGCTGAAGCGGATCGAGGAGATCGTGCATCAGGAACAGATCCGCGCGGGCCATATCCCGCTCTTGATGCCCACGCTGCAACCGGCAGACCTGTGGCGCGAAAGCGGGCGCTATGACGATTACGGGCAGGAAATGCTGCGCATCACCGACCGGCAGAAGCGCGAGATGCTGTACGGGCCGACGAATGAGGAGATGATCACCGACATCTTCCGCGCGCATGTGAACAGCTACAAGGACCTGCCGCTGACGCTGTATCACATTCAGTGGAAGTTCCGCGACGAGATGCGCCCGCGCTTCGGCGTGATGCGGGGGCGCGAGTTCCTGATGAAGGACGGCTACAATTTTGACCTCGACCGTGACGCCGCGATCCACGCCTATAACCGCCACATGGTCAGCTATCTGCGCACCTATGAGCGCATGGGTCTGACGGCCATCCCGATGCGGGCGGCGAGCGGCCCGATCGGTGGGGACAACACGCATGAATTCCTTGTGCTGGCGCAGACGGGCGAGTCGGAAGTGTTCTACGACGACCGGGTGACGGGCCTGAAACTGGGCGCGCGCGACATCGACTATGACGACCGCGCGCAAGTGGCCAAGGTCTGTGAAGAATTCACCACGCTTTATGCCCGCACGGACGAAACACATGACGCGGCGGTGTTCGAGGCCGTGCCCGAGGCGCATCGCAAGGTGGGCCGGGGCATCGAGGTGGGGCAGATCTTCTATTTCGGCACCAAATATTCCGAGGCGATGGGGGCCACCGTGGTGACACCCGATGGCAGCCGCGTGCCGG
This sequence comes from Paragemmobacter ruber, assembly GCF_009908315.1. GTDB lineage: Bacteria > Pseudomonadota > Alphaproteobacteria > Rhodobacterales > Rhodobacteraceae > Paragemmobacter > Paragemmobacter ruber. The sequence goes on along the minus strand of NZ_JAAATW010000001.1, from coordinate 317,625 downwards.
TGGAGATGGGGTCGCATGGCATCGGGGTGAGCCGCCTTCTGGGCGCGATCATCGAGGCCAGCCATGATGACAAGGGCATCATCTGGCCGGAAGGCGTGACGCCCTTCCCGGTGGGGATCGTCAACCTGAAACAGGGCGACGGCGCGGCGGACGCCGCCTGCGAGGGGATCTACAAGGCGCTGGCGGCGCGGGGCCTTGAGGCGCTGTATGACGACCGCGACGAACGCGCCGGGGCGAAATTCGCCACGATGGACCTGATCGGCCTGCCCTGGCGGATCACGGTGGGGCCGCGCGGCCTTGCCAATGGGGTGGTGGAACTGACCTCGCGCCGCACGGGCGAGAGCGAGGAGATGTCGCCCGAGGCGGCGGTGGACCGCATCGCGCAGATCTACGCCGGGCGCTGATCGGGCGGGGGTGGCGATTTTCCTTCGAAAAATCGGGGGGGAGGCCGGGGCTCCCCCCTTTCTGTTTGGGGCGGTGGGCGACCTCTGACGTGGCGTCATGCGACCTAAGGGCGGATTGACTGTACGGGGGCGTGGCGCATCCTGCGGCGGCACATCTGCGGAGCCAGCCATGACCCTGCCTGCCAATCATCCCCGCCTGACGAAGCGCCCCTTCACGCCGGGCGAATTGCTGGCCGATGGCATCGTGCATGCGGTGGCGCTGGTGGCGGGGATGATCGCCTTTTCCATCCTTCTTGCCCATGTCCTTGGCGCCGGGCATCTTGGCACCTTTGCCGCGCTGGCCGTCTATGCGGCGGGGTATTTCGCGATGTTCGGCTTTTCGCTGGCCTATAACATGGTTCCGCCGTCACCGATCAAATGGGTGCTGCGGCGGTTCGACCATTCCGCCATCTACCTGATGATTGCGGGGACCTACACGGCCGTGGTGGTGCATTTCGAGAATGTGCTCTTCGCGGCCGTTCTGGCGGGCATCGTCTGGACCGGTGCCATCCTTGGCGCGGTGGTGAAGCTGGTCTGGCCCGGCCGTCTCGATGGTCTGGCGGTGGTGGCCTATATCGCGCTGGGCATGGTTGGGATCGCCGCGATCGGCCCTGCCCGTGCCGCCCTGCCGGGGCCGTCGCTCGTGCTGCTGGTTCTCGGGGGGGTCACCTATGTGGCGGGCGTGGCCTTCTATCGCTGGCACCGGCTGAAGTTCCACAACGCGATCTGGCATCTGTGCGTGGCCGTGGCGGCGGGGCTGCATTTCGCCGCCGTGGCCATCGCCGTGGCCACCTGACACTGCGCAGTAGCCACGGGGACATCCGGGGGGCGCCTTGGCGGTGGGGCGCCTTTCACGGGGGCGTGGCTTGACGCGGGCGGGTCTTGCCGACACTGTCCGCGCCAAAGCCCGAAGCGGGCCGGATAACGGGCAGAACATGGCGAGTACCCCCCCTTTTGCACCCTTTGAATGGATGATCGCGTGGCGCTACCTGCGCGCGCGCCGGGCCGAGGGCGGCGTGTCGGTGATGACCTGGATCAGCCTTGTCGGCATCACGCTGGCGGTCTTTGCGCTGATCGCGACGCTGGCGGTGCGGGCAGGGTTCCGGGCGGAATTCGTGGACACTATCCTTGGCGCCAATGCCCATGTCACCGTCTATTCCGCGGGCCGCGTGACCGAGACGGGCCAGTTGCAGCGCGGCTTCACAGATTATGACGCCATCGCCACCCGTGTGGCCGAGGTGCCGGGCGTGACCCGCGCCGCGCCCTTGGTGAAGGGGCAGGTGATGGTGACGGCGGGCGAGGGCACGACCGGGGCCGAGGTGTACGGGATGCGCGCCGCCGATCTTGAGGCGCTGCCGCGGGTGGGGCGCGGTGCCAATGCCGAGGGCGACCTTGCCCGCTATCCCGAAGGCATCGCCATCGGATCGGGCATCGCGCGCGAGTTGGGCGTCGGGCTGGGCGACAGGCTGCGCGTGATCGCGCCATCGGGGGTGAAGACGGCCTTTGGCACCAGCCCGCGCGTGAACGCCTATGAGGTGGTCTATATCTTCACCGCCGGACGCTATGACATCGACCGCACCCGCATCTACATGCCTTTTGAGGAGGCGCAGTCCTATTTCAACAAGGAAGGCATGGCGGACGAGATCGAGGTGATGGTGGCGGATCCCGAGCGGGTGGATGACCTTGCGCCCGCGCTGCTGGCGGCTGCCGGGGCGGAGGGGATGCTCTGGACGTGGCGCGACAGTTCGGGCGCCTTCCTGCGCGCGCTGGATGTGGAGGACAACATCATGTTCGTCATCCTGTCGATACTTGTGCTGATCGCGTCGATGAACATCATTTCGGGCCTGATCATGCTGGTGAAGAACAAGGGCCGCGATATCGGCATCCTGCGCACCATGGGGCTGACCGAGGGGGCGGTGCTGCGGGTGTTCTTCCTGTGCGGGGCGTCAACCGGGCTGGTGGGCACGGCACTAGGGGTGGTGTTGGGTTGCTTGTTTGCCATCTATATCGACCCGATCTTTTCCTTCGTGAACTACCTTGCGGGGGGCGGGGTCTGGGATCCGTCGATCCGGGGGATCTATGCGCTGCCGGCGAAGCTGCAGCTGCAGGATGTGCTGTCGGCGGTGGGGTTGTCGCTGTTCTTGTCCTTTGTCGTGACGCTGTTTCCCGCCCGCCGCGCGGCGCGGATGAACCCGGTGGAGGCGCTGCGCTATGAGTGAGGCGGTGCTGGCGCTGGACGGGATCGAGAAGGGCTATAACCGCGGCAAGCCGTCCGAGGTGATCGTGCTGCGCGGGGCAAGCATTGCCGTCGCCCGGGGTGAGGTGGTGGCGCTGGTCGCGCCGTCGGGTGCGGGGAAATCGACGCTGCTGCATATCGCGGGCCTTCTGGACACGGCGGATGGGGGCCGGGTGGCGCATGGCGGGCGGGATATGGGCGGCCTGAGCGACCGGGCGCGGACCGAGGCGCGGCGGGCGGATGTGGGCTTCATCTACCAGTTCCACCACCTGCTGCCGGAGTTTTCTGCCTTGGAAAACATCGTCTTGCCGCAACTGGCCAATGGCGTTTCGGCAAGTGTTGCCGAGGCGCGGGCGCGCGATCTGCTGGCCCGGGTGGGGGTGGCGGGGCGGGCGGCGCATCGCCCGGCGCAACTGTCGGGGGGCGAGCAGCAGCGGGTGGCCTTCTGCCGGGCGCTGGCCAATCAGCCCAAGCTGTTGCTGGCGGATGAGCCGACGGGGAACCTTGATCCCGCGACCTCGGATCAGGTCTTCGGCGCGCTGATGGACCTGGTGCGCGAGACGGGGCTTTCGGCGCTGATCGCGACGCACAACCTTGACCTTGCCGCGCAGATGGATCGGGTGGTGCGGCTGGATCAGGGGCGGATTGTTGGCCTGTAGCCCGGGGGGGCGGGACGGGCGTTGATGCGCGGGCGGGATCGTGCTTCACTGTTCATCAATAAGAATGAACGGGGGCAAAGATGCGGCGCGTATACCTCTATCCCATTGGGATGATTTCCCTTTTCCTTCTGGCGGCCTGTGTGCTGCCCGGCGCGGAGCGGGCCGGGCAGACGACCGGCGCGGGGGATTATGCAGCCTTCTGTGCGGGCTGCCACGGGCCGGGCGGCAAAGGGGATGGCGAGATGGCGGCAGGCCTGCCGCAGCGCCCGGCGGACCTGACGCAACTGGCCGCGCGCAATGGCGGCACCTTCCCGACAACGCGGGTGATGGCGCAGATCTGGGGCTATACCGGCGGGCGGGACGGGGGCCGGGTGATGCCGCAATTCAGCGCGCTGCTGGATGGGGCGCTGGTGCCTTATGACGGGGGCGACGGGATCATGACGCCGACGCCGATCCGTCTGGTGGAACTGGCCGAGCATCTGAAGACGCTGCAGAACTAGGGCAGCAGGCGGTGCAGCACGGCAGTGCAGACGGGCGTATGCACGCAGCGGGCGGTGGGGTGACGGGTTGCTAACGGATGCGGCGGGGTGAACACTGCCCTTAGGGGGCGGAGGTGGGGATCACCGCGGGCGGGCTGCCCGCGATTTCGAGGATCAGCTTGCGCCGCACGGCGGCGGTGAAGCTGGCCCCGCTTTCGGCCGCCACGATGAAGGCGCCGGGGCCGCCGATTACGCGGTCGGTGTAAAGCTCGATCAGGTTCTCGCCGCTGACCTCGGACACGCCGTCGCGCAGGATGGGCAGGGCGTTGATCGTGATGCCCGCTGCCACCACCTGATCGCGCGCCTCCACGATGCTGGGGCCGGACCAGTTGTTCGCGCTGTCGCCGGAAAAGTCGATCACGCGGCGCAGGCCGGTGATGCTGTTCTCTTCGATCAGGCGCTTGCCTTCCAGAAGCGCCGCGCCGATGGCATTGCGGCCCGAGGCAAGGCGGGGCGGGACGAGCAGGTTGGCGGCGAAGGCCTCGGCATCCTGTGGGTTGGCGATCACGGTCCAGTCCACCACCACGGCCTGATTGGCGGCCCATTCCACATAGGTGACGGCGATGGAGCCGGTCAGGGTGGAGGAGATGGCATAGAGCACATCGGGATGGGTGATGGCCTGCGCATAGCCCTGCCGCTGAAAGTCGATCTCGGCCTGGTCGATGGAGCCGGAGGCATCGGCGAGAAGGACAAGCTCCAGATCCACCTCCTGCGCGTGGAGGGGCGTGGCAAGGAAGGCGAGGGGGAGGAGCCAGTGCCGCATCCGCAAACGATAGGACGGATGCGGGGCCAAGGATATCACGTTTTGGTCAGGACTTGGTGGCAGGCAGGTTCAACGCGCGGCGCAGGGCCGCATTCGCACGGGTCTGCCAGCCGCGCCCCTCGGCCTTGAGGGCTGTCAGGACATCGGGATCAAGGTGCAGGGTGACGCGTTGCTTGCGCTCGGAAGCGGGCAGGGGCGGGCGGCCGAGTTTGCCATGGGCTTCGAGGATTTCGACGAGTTCGGGGAAATCGGCGGTGGGGCGCTGGCGTGCGAAATCGGCGGCGGTGAGTTCGCGGACCTCGCCCTGCCTGTCAGTGAGGGGCGCGGAGGCTGTGCCATGCTTTCTGTTCGCGGTCATTTGCCTTCCTCAAGCTGATGATGCGGATGCGGCCGTGGCGGGGTGCCCAGGCGAGGATGTGGAGCCTGTCGCCGATATAGCCCGTGGTGACGATCCGCGCTTCGCCGTAATCGGTTCTTGTGTCTGCCTCATGGGTTGCGGTGGACCAATCGAACCCATCCAGCGCGGCGAAGTCGATGCCGTGCTTGCGCAGGTTGTGCTGGCGCTTGGTCTCGTCCCAGTCCCACATTTATATGCATACATTAAGTTGCCGGGCAAGGGGGAGTGTGGGGTGGGGAGGGTTAAGGTGGGGTTAAGGGTGGAGCATCCACTGCACGAACGATGCCGGGTTTCTTGGCGATGAGCGCGAGGAGGGCGCAGGCGGGCCGTCGATGGTGCGGCGGGACTGTTCCCAGTTCAGGAGTGTGCCTTTGCTGACGCCGATGGAGCGGGCGAAGTCGGCCTGGCTGAGGCCGGTGCTGGCGCGGATGGCGCGGACGTCGGGGGTGGGGACGTCGATATGGTGGGTGTTAGAGCCAGAGGTTTGGCCGTTGAGGTAGGCCTCGGCCTCTTTGAGGCGTTGCATGATGCGGTCGAAGGCTTCGCTCATGATCGTCTTCCGTAGGTTCTGGCAATCCGGCCGCCGCAGGCTTGCATCTGTGTGGCTTCGGTCGGGGTCAGGTTGTCCTTTTTGTTCTTGGCGAAGACGGTGAGGAGGAAGACCGGCAGGCCACGCCCCGGCGCGTAGAAGTGGATGGATCAGTAGCCGCCGCTTTTGCCGCCGCCGTCGCGGGCGACACACAGCTTCCTGAGGCCACCGTCTTCGGATTGATCCCCTACTCCCGGCTCAGTTGCGCGAGCGAGGGTTGCGATCGCTGTATTGCAGCGCTGACGGCGAACGTGGTCGTGGCGCCGCGGTGACGAACCTGTCCCATGATGCTTCCTTCCATCCCGGCGAAAGGATCGCACCATCAAACTGTGGGATCAAACACCTACCCCCGCGCCGCCAGCCGCGCGCGGGCGAAGGCGGCGATCTCGGCCAGCAGCGGCGCGATGGGCGCAGGGGCCTGGCCCTGCCCAAGGATCCACGCCATCAGGTCTTGGTCGTTTTCCTCAAGCAGGCGGTCATAGACCGCCAGCCGCCCTTCATCCAGACCGGCCAGATGGGCATCCGCCCAAGGTCCCAGCACCAGATCCATCTCCTTGGTGCCACGCCGCCAGCTGCGCATCGTCATCCGCTTCAGCCGCGCTTCCGATGTTTCGGTCATGCCTGCCCCGCATCCAGATCCGCCCTCAACCGGGCCTCCAACTCGCCCATCCGGCCCGCGAGCGCAAGAAGCTCTGCACGCAGCTGCGACAACTCGCCCATCGCGCGGCGCGCCTGTTCCGGCAGCGGTCCACCCTCGGGCGGGGCCTCGTCCCGCCCGCCGCTTCCCGTCATCAGCCAGCGCAGCGACACGCCAAAGAGGCCCGCCATCATCTGCAACTGGTTGGCGCGCGGCTCGCGCTGATCGGCCTCCCACGCCTCGACCAGCGGGCGGCGCACGCCCAGCCGCCGCGCCAGCCCCGCCACTGTCAGACCCGCCGCCTCGCGCGCATGCGTCAGCCGGTCGCCAAAGGTTGCCACGTCGTCGGTGAATTCCAGCATCGTCTCGCCATGTTCCGCCATCTTGCCTCTCCTTCTTCTGATATCGCTTGATTGCAGGGGGGGCCGACCCTAAAGGCTGACAGCCGAAAAGACAAACCCTCCACCCGATAAAGGTTCCCCGATCATGGCCTTCCTGTCCGACACGCTTGCCCGTGTGAAGCCGTCGCCCACCATCGCCGTCACCAACAAGGCGCGCGAATTGGCGGCCGCGGGGCGCGACATCATCGGTCTGGGCGCGGGCGAGCCCGATTTCGACACGCCGCAGAACATCAAGGATGCGGCGAAGCGCGCGATTGATGCAGGCAAGACGAAATACACCGCTGTCGATGGGATCCCGGAACTCAAGGCCGCGATCTGCGCCAAATTCCTGCGCGAAAACGGCCTGACCTACACGCCTGCGCAGGTCACTGTCGGCACGGGCGGCAAGCAGATCCTCTACAACGCGCTGATGGCCACGCTGAACCCCGGCGACGAGGTGATCATCCCCGCCCCTTACTGGGTCAGCTATCCCGACATGGTGCTTCTGGCGGGCGGCACGCCCGTCCCCGTCGTGGCCGGGATCGACACGCAGTTCAAACTCACCCCTGCCCAGCTTGAGGCCGCGATCACGCCGCGCACCAAATGGTTCATCTTCAACTCGCCCTCCAACCCCACCGGGGCGGGCTATACGCGGGATGAGCTGAAGGCGCTGACCGATGTGCTGATGCGCCACCCCCATGTGTGGATCATGTCGGACGACATGTACGAACACCTCGTCTTCGACGATTTCAAATTCTGCACCCCGGCCGAAATCGAGCCGGGTCTCTACGACCGCACCCTTACCTGCAACGGCGTGTCCAAGGCCTATGCGATGACCGGCTGGCGCATCGGCTATGCCGCCGGTCCCGTCGCGCTGATCAAGGCGATGGGAACGATCCAGTCGCAATCCACCTCCAACCCCTCATCCGTTGCGCAATATGCGGCGGTCGAGGCGCTGACCGGCCCGCAGGATTTCCTGGCCGAGAACCGTACCCTCTTCCAGCGCCGCCGCGATCTGGTGGTGTCGATGCTGAACAAGGCCCCCGGCATCACCTGCCCCACGCCGGAAGGCGCCTTCTACGTCTATCCCGACATTTCGGGCTGCATCGGCCGCGCCACGCCGTCCGGCACGATCATCACCAATGACGAGGTCTTCGCCGAGGCATTGCTTGAGGAAACGGGCGTCGCCGTCGTCTTCGGGGCCGCCTTCGGTCTTTCCCCGAACTTCCGCGTCAGCTACGCTACTTCGGATGCGGTGCTGGCCGAGGCCTGCACCCGCATCCAGAAATTCTGCGCCGCCCTCGTCTGACGGCGCAGCGGTGGCTGTGGGCGTGTGAAGCGCCGCGTGACCCGGGGGGGGCGCGTGCGCATCTAGTGAGGAGCGTGCGACAGGGGATCATGGCCGACAGGATCACCGCCAATCTGCCCGCGCGCGACCTCGGGGCGACCGAGGCTTTCTACACACGTCTGGGCTTTGTCACCGCCTATCGCGATGACGGGTGGATGATCCTTGACCGTGGGGAGATGACGCTGGAGTTCTTTCCCCATCCCGGTCTTGACCCCGCGACAAGCTGGTTCTCTGCCTGCCTGCGCGTGGATGATCCCGATGCGCTCCATGCCGAATGGGGCGCGCTCGGCCTGCCTGCGGACGGGGCGGCGATCCCCCGCCTGACCGGCTTCTTCCGGCCCGGCACGGCCCCGCGCATGTTTGCGCTGATTGATCCCGACGGATCGCTTCTGCGCGTGATGGACAACCGCGATACAGGGGAGGAAACGCATGGCCGGTGATCTGCCCGACTACTATTTCCGCATCCGCGACAACGGCGCCATCCTGTTCAAGGTGGATACCGAAAACCGCCAGCGCCGCATCGAACTGGATGAGATCGCGACGATCAACCTCAGGAACGGCAACATCAAGCCGCATGGCGATCACACGCTGACGGCGCAGGAAACCGCACTGATCCGCGACTGGATGGAACGGCGCAGCGCCCAGCTTGCACGGCGCGACCTCGACGACATCCACCGCGCGGTGGATCACCTGAACCTCACCGCGCATTGGGCGCAGACCCGCGCGACCGAGGCCGAACTGGACGAGGTGACGGATGCCCTTCTCCTCGCCATGCACGATCTGCGCACCGTGCTGATCAAGCGCAAGGCAGACCGTCTGCTGAAGGGGCCGAAGGCGGCGGAATAGCCCCCGCCTTACGCCCCCGCCGTCACGCCCATCCGCCGGAACCGCGCCCAGAAGCGCCACATCAGCGTGGCCGCTGCCACCGCAAGCCCCGCCACCAGCCCCAGCCACAGCCCCACCGCGCCATAGCCCAAGGGGAAGGCCAGCACGTAGCTGGCAGGGATGCCGATCATCCAATAGCTCACCGCCGCCAGCACCATGGGCACCCGCGTGTCCTGCACCCCGCGCAGAAGGCCCAGCGCGATCACCTGCATCGCATCGGCCAGTTGGAACAGCGCCGCCAGCGCCAGCAGCACCGTCCCGAAGGCCACGATCTGCGCGCTCTCGGGCTTCGCCATGTCCAGAAACAGCACGATGATCGGCTCGGGCAGCGTCAGGAACACCACCACCATCGCCAGCCCGAACAGCGCCGACAGCGCGATGCCCACCAGCGCCCCGTCCCGCATCCCCGGCCGGTCGCCGCTGCCATCGGCATGGGCGGTGCGGATCGTCACCGCGTTCGACAGGCCCAGATGCACCATGAAGGTCAGCGCCGCCACCTCCATCGCGATGCCATGGGCGGCCAGTTCCACCGTGCCGATCCAGCCCATCATCAGGGCGCTGGCCTGAAACAGCCCGCTCTCGGCCAGCCCGGTGATCCCGATGGGCCAGCCCAGCCGGAACACCCGGCCCATGGCCACCCAATCCGCCCGCCAGAACCGCTGCCACAGCCGGAACCGGCGCAACTGCGGCACCCAACCGGCATAGACCGCCATGGCCACAAAGCTTGCCACCTGCACCGACAGCGTGGCCAGCGCCGCGCCCACCACGCCCAATTCCGGCGCGCCCCAGTTGCCGAAGATGAAGGCCCAGTTCATCGCCACGTTCAGCCCGACCGCCCCCAACGTGACCCAGAGCACCACCTGCGTCCGCCCCAGTGCGGACAGATAGCTCTTCAGCGCCATCACCATCAGCGCCGGGATCATCCCCAGCCCTGCCACGCGCAGGTAATCCTGCCCCAGCGCGGCCACCTCTGCCTGCTGGCCCAACGCCAGCAGGATGTCGCCCGACCACCAGAACAGCGGATAGCACCCCAGCCCGAACAGGATCGACAGCCACAGCCCCATCCGCGTGTCGCGCCGCACCTGCGCCTCGTCCCCCTCGGCCAAGGCCGCCGCCACCATCGGCATCACCGCCTGCGCGAAGCCGGAACCGAGGATGAAGATCACGAAGAAGCTCGACGCGCCCAGCACCGTCGCCGCCAGTTCCGTCACGCCATACCATCCCATCATCACGGTATCGGCAACGTGCAGCGCCATCTGCGCCAGATGGCTGCCGATCAGGGGCAGGCCCAGCGCAAGCGTTGCCCGCGCATGTCCGGCATGGGTCAGGGACTGTGTCATGGCTCCGGCTTAGCCGCGCCGCATGGCGCCCACAAGACACCACCCTCGCCGCAGCGCGGCGCAAGTCGCGCGACGGAGAGCGTTTTCTGACACAGAAAACGCGCCGGAAAATGACCCATCTTCCGCCCCCGCCCGAACCGCGCCGTTGCGCGCGGGACAAAGGCACTGCGCCCCAGGGCTTGCCCACGGCGCAAGGTTGGCCCCCGTGCCGATCCCCCGGCCGACCCAGTTTCTGTCTCAGACGACGGCGCGCGCTCAGATCACCGTGGCCAGCATCCCCAGCGCGAGTGTCGCCACCACGAGCCCCGCCAACAGTTCCAACACCGGCAGCACCCGCCAGACCCGCGCCTCGCCCAGCCCCTCCAACGCGCCCTCGCGCGACCAGACGGCCAGCACGGCCACGCCGATGGTCACCACCGCCACGCCCAGCCCCATCGCAAAGGCCCCCGCCACGCCCGCCGCGCCGATCCCCATCTGGAAGGTCAGGATCAACAGGAACAACGCCCCCGAACAGGGCCGTACCGCCACACCGAAGATCAGCGCCGCCGTGTCGCGCCATCCGGCCAGCCCCGCCACCTGAGCCAGCGTCGGCCCATGCGCATGGCCGCAGCCGCAATCAGGACCATGGGTATGGGCGTGGGCGTGATCCTGGGTGTGATGGTGACCGTGATCATGTCCGACCTCCCCCTGCGACCGCGCCTGATCCGACCGCAGCGCCCGGCCCAGCCCGCGACCGCCCCGCCACATCAGCCACAGCCCGATGCCCGCGATGGCGGCCCAACTGGCCGCCGCCAGCGCACCTTCGGCCAGCCCCACCATGCGCTCACGCGTCCAGCCCAGTGCCAGCACTCCGGCATAGACCAGACCCACCGCCACCGCCGCCTGCGCCAGCGACGCCGCCAGCGCCACCCCCGCCAGCGGCATCAGCCGCACCCGCCGGGCGACGCCATAGCCGCCGATCAGGAACTTGCCATGCCCCGGTCCCGCCGCATGCACCACGCCATAGCCGAAACACACCGCCAGAAGCCCGCCCCAGGCCGCAGGCTCGCCCGCCTGCACGGCCCGCACGGCCCCGGCCAGCGGCGCCTGCAAGGCGCGCTGCGTCTCGGCGGCCCAGCGCGCCAGCAGGTCCATCCCGCCCAAGGCCCAGACCAGCCCCAGCCCCAAGGCCAGCGCCAGCCCCGCCAGCGTCAGCTCGCGCCGCATGTGACCCGCACCTCCTGCGCGAAGAGGGCGCCCACCTCGGGAAAGCCCATCTCGATGTCCACATCCGCCGGAATCTCGGCCAGCGCGGCCTGCAATTCCTGCTCTGCTTGGGAAATCTCGGGCGCGATGATCTCGGTCCCGCAGCCCTCGGCCCGCACCTCGCGGATGGTGTATTCGGTGTAATAGGTCGGGTCGTAATTCTTCACGACCAGAAGCCCCGCCACCGGCTCTGCCAGATCGCGGATATGGGACGAGATGATCCGCCCCCCTTCATAGCGCGCCACCCCGTCGCGCGGGCCAGACAGGGCCACGGCCCGCGTCCCGGCAAAGGCATAGGTGTCGCCCGGAAAGCCGGGGGTCCAGTTCATGTCAAAGCCCTGCAGGGCGGCGGTCTCGGCCTCGGTCAACACGCCGTCGCCATCCGGGTCCAGGCCCCGTTCGGTGATCAGGACGAGCGAGAAGAACGGATCATAGGTCCATGTCACACGCAGTGCCTCTGCGCGTCCGGCCTCATCGCGGATCACCTCCAGCGCGGTATCCATGAAGACATGGGGATGCGCCAGCACCGGCGCGGCTATCACAGCCGCCGCCCCGATCCCGGCCACCACTGCCAGCGCCTGCCGCATCGCGCCACCCCCGCACCCGTCCTGCCGCCACAGGTAGGCCGCAACCCGCCCGGGTGCAACCGCCCTCGGCGGCAGGCCGCCCAGCGTGGCGCGGGCGGCACGGGCGGCGCGCGCCGCATCGGCAGCAGGCCGCATCCGAAGGCCCTTCCCAGTCGCCGCGCCACGGCCTAGGGTCGCCGCCGGAACGCTACAGGAGAACGGCCATGATCACGCTATATGGCGTCTACCGCTCGCGCGCGACGCGCCCGCTCTGGGTGCTGCTGGAGACGGGGACAGCCTTCACCCATATCCCGGTGATCCAGGCCTACCGCCTGCCCGATCCCGCCGCGCCGGGGGCGCAGATCAACACGACCTCGCCCGATTTCCTGCGCGTCAATCCGCAGGGGCAGATCCCGGCGATGCAGGATGGCGATCTGGTCCTGACCGAAAGCCTTGCCATCGCGCTCTACCTCGCGCGCCGCTACGGCGGCCAGCTCGGCCCCCAGGACGATGCCGAGGCCGCGCTGATGGAACAATGGGCGCTGTTTGCCGCAACCGCCGTGGAAGGCCCGGCGCTGGAAATCCTGCAGGCCCCGGCAGGGGCCACGGGCGAGGGCATCCTCCGGATCGCGGCAGAAAAGCTGCGCCGCCCCTTGGGGCGACTGAACGCCCATCTCGCCGGGCGGGATTGGCTGGTGGGCAACCGCTTCACCGTGGCCGACATCAATACGGCCGAATGCCTGCGCTATGCGCAGGGCCATGCCGCCCTGATCGCCGAATTCCCCGATGTGGCGCGCTGGCTGGGCGCCGCACAATCCCGTCCCGCCTTCCGCAAGATGTGGGAGGCGCGGCTGGCCGAGCCGGAATAGCCCGCCGCCCGCCGCGTAGGATGGGCAGGACTGCCCATCCTACCTCAAGGTCGGCCCACATATGTCCGCCCGTCGCGCTGCTCCTTGAAACCCGGCACCTCGCGGGTCCGGGGGTTGGGCAGAAGGCCCTCATGCGGCTCCCGCCCGCGCGACCGGGGCACGTCCGGGAAAAGCCACGCCTGCAACGCCTTATCCGGAAGTGCGCGCCGCCCGCCGCGTAGGATGGGCAGGACTGCCCATCCTACCCCGGCTCAGCCCACGTATTTCCGCCAGTCGTGCTGCTCCCTGAAACCCAGCACCTCGCGGATCTTGCGGTTGGACAAAAGCCCCTCATGCGGCTCCAGCGGGCGCGACAGGGGCACGTTGGGGAAGAACCGCGCCAGCAATTCGTCATTCGGCTGCGGCACGGCATTGCTGTCATTGACCGCGTTGAACACCTGCCAGCCCAAGCCATCCTTTTTCAGGCACAGATCCACGATCTGCCCCAGATCCCGCGCATCGATATAGCTGAACGTGATCCGCCGCCGCAGGCCGGGATCCTCTTTCAGTGGCGGGAAGAGCGTCGCATATTCCTGCGGCTCGATCACGTTGCCGATCCGCAGCGCATAGATATCCGCCCCCGACCGCCGCTGGAAACTGCGCGCCGTCACCTCGTTCACCTTCTTGGACATGCCATAGCTGTCCATCGGATCAATGTCGTAATCCTCTTCCAGAGGCAGGACCTTGGGATCCACCACCCCTTCGCTGAAACATACCCCATAGGTGGTCTCGCTCGACGCGATGATGATCTTGCGGATACCCAGCTTCACCGCCGCCTCGATCACATTGTAGGTCCCCACCACATTGACGCGATAGGTCTCGGTGTCCGGCATCATCATCAGCCGCGGGATGGCCGCGAAATGCACCACGGCGTCAAAAGGCCTGGCCGGACCCGCGTCCAACTCGTCATATCCGGCATGGCCCGACAGGACCGAAAACATCTGCCCGGCATCGGTGATGTCGGCGATGAAATCATGCACCCCTGCATGGCCCAAGGGCACCCGGTCCACGTTCACCACCCGATGCCCCGCCGCGGCAAGATAGGCCACCACATGCTTGCCCGCCTTCCCCGATCCACCCGTGAACAAAACCCGCATCATGCCTCTCCGTTGTTTGCTCCGCCACAGGGATAGCCCGCAGGCCCGGCAGGGCAACCCCCACATCTTGCGCCCGGCCCCCCTGCGATGCTCTAATCCCGCGCTACATCGCACCCATAAAGAATCGAGCACAGCGCATGGCCAACGACCTCCTCTCCTCCGGGGACCAGAGCTACAACGCCGCCTCCATCGAGGTGCTGGAAGGGCTGGAGCCTGTCCGCAAACGCCCCGGCATGTATATCGGCGGCACGGATGAACGCGCGCTGCACCACCTCGTAGCGGAAATCCTCGACAACTCGATGGACGAGGCCGTTGCCGGCCACGCCACGCGGATCGAGGTGGAGCTTCACGCCGATTACGCCATCACCATCCGCGACAATGGCCGCGGCATCCCCATCGACCCGCACCCGAAATTCCCCGGCAAATCCGCGCTGGAAGTCATCCTCTGCACCCTGCACGCGGGCGGCAAGTTCGGCGGCGATGCCTATGCCACCTCCGGCGGCCTGCATGGCGTCGGCGCGTCCGTCGTCAACGCGCTGTCCGATCACATGCGGGTAGAGGTCGCCCGCAACCGCGAACTGTTCGCCCAGGAATTCTCGCGCGGCATCCCCAAGGGCCCGGTGGAAAAGGTAGGCCCCGCCCCGAACCGGCGCGGCACCTCCGTCACCTTCCATGCCGATCATGAAATCTTCGGCTCCCAGACCTTCAAGCCCGCGCGCCTGCTCAAGATGGTCCGCTCCAAGGCCTATCTCTTCTCGGGCGTCGAAATCCGCTGGAAATCCGCCATCAACGATGGCGAAACCCCACTGGAGGCGGTGTTCCACTTCCCCGGCGGCCTGGCCGACTATCTGTCGGATCAACTGGCGAAAACCTCCACCTATGCCGACCGCCCCTTCGCGGGAAAGGTGAACTTTACCGAGAAATACAATGTCCCCGGCTCTGTCGAATGGGCCATCAACTGGACGCCCGCGCGGGATGGCTTCATCCAGTCCTACTGCAACACCGTTCCCACGCCCGAAGGCGGCACGCATGAGGGGGGCTTCTGGGCGGCGATCCTGAAAGGCATCCGCGCCTATGGCGATCTGGTCAAGAACCGCAAGGCCGAACTCATCACCCGCGACGACCTGATCGCCGGGGGCTGCGCGCTGGTGTCCTGCTTCATCCGCGAACCGCAATTCGTGGGCCAGACAAAGGACCGCCTCGCCACGGAAGAGGCCGCCAAATGGGTCGAAGGCGCGGTGCGCGACCATTTCGACAACTGGCTTGCCAATGACACGAAATCTGCAGGCGCCATCCTCGATTTCCTCGTCCTGCGGGCCGAGGAACGGCTGCGGCGCCGGATGGAAAAGGAAACCGCCCGAAAGACGGCGACGAAAAAGCTGCGCCTGCCCGGCAAGCTTACCGACTGCTCGTCGAAAACCCGCGAGGGGACGGAGCTTTTCATCGTCGAAGGCGACAGCGCCGGCGGCTCGGCCAAGGGCGCGCGCGACCGCGAGACGCAGGCGCTCCTCCCGCTCAAGGGCAAGATCCTGAACGTCCTCGGCGCGGCCTCGTCCAAGCTGCATGAGAACAGCGAAATCCGCGACATCTGCGAAGCCCTCGGCGTGGGCATGGGGACGAAGTTCAAGATCGACGATCTGCGCTATGAAAAGATCATCATCATGACCGATGCCGATGTCGACGGCGCGCATATCGCCTCGCTCCTGATGACCTTCTTCTTCACCCAGATGCGCCCGCTGATCGACAAGGGCCACCTCTACCTCGCCTGCCCGCCCCTCTACCGCCTGACACAAGGGGCGAAGCGGCTTTATGTGGCGTCCGATGCCGAGAAGGAGGAGTGGCTCGCCAAGGGGTTGGGCGGCAAGGGCAAGATCGACGTGCAGCGCTTCAAGGGTCTGGGCGAGATGGATGCCAAGGACCTTAAGGACACGACGATGGACCCGAAAAGCCGCAAGCTGATCCGCGTCAGCATCGACGAGGACGAACCCGGCATGACCGGCGACCTGGTGGAACGCCTGATGGGCAAGAAGCCGGAACTGCGCTTCCAGTATATTCAGGAGAACGCGCGGTTTGTGGAGGAGTTGGATGTGTGAGTGATGGTCCCGCAAACAACGTCTGGATTGGGTTTTCAGTCCCGGCATCGGGCGGATCGGATCGAAGATATGTCGATCCGGCTCTGATGTGGGGATTTTGCAGATGTTTTCGTCGCGCGTGAGGCCTCCGAGCGGCTTGAGGCGACGCGCGCAGTTGCAGGCCGCCATGACGTCCGTGAGGTGCGTTCGCAACTGGTCGTGGTTATCGCAGTGGAAGCGCTTGACTGTCGCGTCCTTGATCGTCCGGTGCATGCGCCCGACCTGACTGTTGGTCCTCGGGTGGCTTGGCTTGGTCAGCCGGTGCTCGATCCCGTTGGCCTCGCAGATCATGTCGAAGCGCATCGGGTGAGAGTAGATGGTGTTCCGGTTCCACGGCTGCTCTGCGACCGGGATCCTGTTGTCGGCGAAAACCGTGTGGATCTGGTAGGGCACGGCTTCGAGCATGTGCTGCAGGAACGCCCAAGCTGTCTTTCGGTCAGCTATCGCAACGGGTTGAGCGACAGCGAACTTTGCAGTGCGGTCGATGCCGACGAAGAGGAAGTGCTTGCCCTCGGCGGTCTGCACTTCCGCGCTGTCGAATTGAACCGCAGGTCCGCGCAGCGAAAGAAGCCAATGGGGTAGCGCGTGAACCTCTGCCGCCGGGGTTTATCTCCCGCGACATCGGGAAGACGCGAGATGCCGTGACGCTGCAGGCAGCGATGCAGCGCCGACCGTGTCAGGTGCGGGATAGAGGGGTGGAGAGCATGGAGAGAGTCGTCCAGTGGCAGGAGCGTGTGCCTTCGAAATGCCACGGCCGTCGCTTGGCGGGCCTCGGATAAGACGCGGACCTCGGTTCCGAAGGCCCGGTCTTCATATCCTCGACCGTCGCCCGCTGCCGCCACTTCGCCACCGTCTTCGGATTGATCCCCAACCCCTGGCTCAGTTGCGTGCGCGAAGCTTGCGATCGCTGTATTGCAGCGCTGACGGCGAACGTGGTCGTGGCGCTCCCGTGACGAACCTGTCCCATAGTGCTTCCTCCCTTCCCGGCGACGGGATCGCACCATTGAACCGTGGGATCAAACACCTCGGGCCGGTCGCGGGCTTTTACCGGATGTTGGGATTCTTCGTCGATTCTGCCGGATGTCAGGATCGGACGGAGGGTTGCGATGTCGGTGCAGGAAGCGGTGCTGGATGGGTCTGATCGGGCCTTCCACGCCGGGTATCTGGAAATGCTGGGTCTGGTGGAGCGGCTGCACAGGCTGCTTCTGGATGTGATCAAGGATGAATTCGAACGGCTGGGCATCGTCGAGGTGAACCCGGTGCAGGGGCTTTTGCTGTTCAACATCGGCGAGAATGAGGTGAGCGCGGGCGAATTGAAAAGCCGCGGCTTCTATCAGGGGTCGAATGTCAGCTACAACCTGAAGAAGTTGGTGGAGGCAGGCTATATGCACCACCAGCGGTCGGATGTGGACCGCCGTTCGGTGCGCGTGAAGCTGACCGAGAAGGGGCGCCGGCTGCGCGCGACGATCGCCGATCTGTTTGCCCGCCATGCCGGGCTGATGCACCGGCGCGGGATGGTGGATGCAGCGGGGCTGGACCAGATCGCGCAAGGCCTGCGCCGGACGGAACGGTTCTGGATGGAACAGATCCGCTATATCTATTGATGTCAGCGCCGCCAAAGATGCGCATGACCGGCGAACAGGCCCTGAAGCTTGGACAGGCCGCGGTTGAATGGGCCCGGCGATGGGCCGCCGCCCTGCGCCAGTCGGTCCAGCGCCACCTCGGGCGGGCAGGGGCGGCGCGTGACGGGATCGAAGTAGCGCGGATAGGCGATCAGCGCGGCATGGGCGAGGGCGGCCAGCGACGGGCGGGGCTGCAGGCTGCCATCGGGGCGGCGAAGGCGACGCGGCGGCACGGGGCCGAGGTCGCGGGTGAGCCCCCAGCCGGCATAGAAGGGCGCGCCCAGCGTGGTGACGGGCTTGCCGCGCAACAGCGCCTCGAACCCGAGGGTGGAGGTCATGGTCCAGACCGCGTCGCAGGCCGCGATCAGGGCGAGCGGGTCGGCATGGTGCAGAACCGCATCGGCCAGCCGGGCCAGATCGGCGGCGGCAACCGCGCCGGGGCGCAGGCCCGCCTCGACATCCGGGTGGGGCTTGTAGAGGATCACCGCATCGGGATGGGCGGCGCGGACGGCCTGCAGGAGCGCAAGGTTGGTGCGGACGTCGCCCGCGCCCAGACGGATGGAGGCGTCATCCTCCACCTGCCCGGGCACGAGGATGCGGTGACCCGGCGGCAGATCGGGCAGTGCCGTGGCGGGCAGGTTGTATTTCGACAGGCCGAGCGTCGTGATGCGCGCCATCAGCCGTTCCGCGCGGTCAAGGCCCCCGGGGGGCGGCGGCGCAAGGATCAGGCGTTCCAGACGGCTTTCCCGGAGGGGATCGTAGTAGATGCCCAGATCATCGGTGACCAGCGACAGGGGTGGCACCAGTTCGGCCCCGAGCCCGCGCGACCGCAGGAAACCGTCTTCGACGCGCAGAAGCGGCAGGTCGGGCGGGGCGGGATCGGGCGCCTTTCCGGCCCAGACCATGAGGCGGCGCCCGGTCCGTTGCGCCTGCGCGACGGCCTGATCCGGCGTGCGGGCAAAGAGCACGGGGCGGTGGCGGCCGAACACCTGTTGCAGGGGCCTGCGTTTCCACAGGCGCATCCCGAAGGCGACATAACCCGCCCGGTCCGCACGCCAGGCGCGCGTGTCGGCCTCCAGCTGATCGACGGCCTCTTCGAAACGGCAGATCCGGCCACGACAGGGATCAAACCAAGTGGGGGCAAGGATCATCGCCCCCGCGAACAGCTGCGCGCGGGTCAGGGTGCGGCGGCGGCGCGGGATGGGCTGTTCATCCAGCGTGAGGCCCCATCCCGCATAGAAGGGCTGGCCGAAGACACGGGGGCGATGCCCCGCGAGGATGGCCTCGAACCCCATCTGGGACGAGACGGTGTAGACGGCGATCGCCCCTTCCAGCAGCCGCCAGGGCGAGACGGCATCGGTCAGCAGCGTGACATTCGGCGGCAGGGCGGCCGGGTCGAAATGCCCCGGTCGCAGGCCGAGCCGCGTTTCGGGATGGGTCTTGATCAGGATGCGCGCGCGGGGGTGGTCCTCCAGCGCGGTGGCGAGCATCGTCTGGAAGGTGGTGTCGGTGGCGCCCGCATGGCGGATCGAGGCGTCGCCGCGGGTCTGGTCGATCAGCAGCACATAGCCGGCTGGCGGTGGCCGCAGGTCAGGATCATGGATGTTGTATTTCGACAAGTCGCTGGCGATCAGCCGGGCGATACCGTCCCGCGCGCGGGACAGAAGGTTCGAATCGTCCAGTGGATCGGTGGTCAGCAGATGTTCGATCCACGAAGGCGCGGCGGCATCGAAATGCACGCCCAGCGGATCCATCAGAAGGCCGAGCGGCGCATCCCCCATGCGGCCCGGCCGGAGCGAACGCAAGAAGGCATCCTCGACCCGGATCAGCGGCGCGCCGTGGCGGGCTGCTGCCGCCTCGCCCCGCCAGGCGGTGGGCGACCGCCCCCAGACGATGACGCCCTCGCCCGCGCGGGGCAGGCCGGGGCGCAACTCATGCCCTGCGGCGGCCAGGATGCGCCGCAGTGCGCCGTTCAGGAAGCCGCCGTTGAGAAAGCGCAACCGCCGGGGAATGGCCCCGGCGGCGCCTGCCGCATCGCGACGGCTGGCCGGATCGGCCATGGCCGATCAGTTGCCGGCCGCGTTGGCCAGCGAATCCGCCGCCGTCGCCGTGCCTGTCAGCGCGCCGATGGTCTTTTGCCACTGCACATAGGGCGCCTCGGTCACATAGACGGTGTCGCCGTCGCGGATCAGGAAATCGCGCGCCTCGAACATCCCCGTGGGCTGGGTCAGGTCGAGCACATAGATCATCCGCTGCGCCCCGGTCAGATCGTTGCGGCCCAGAACGACATTGGCCACCTCGGCCGGTTCGTTGCGGAAGACGAAGACGCCTGTCGGATCGGCAAGGCTGGTGTTCAGGCCGCCGACGATGGCCAGCGCCTCGATCGCCGAAAGGTTCTGGCTCTCAAACGGCACGCGGTTCTGCGCCCCGGTCGCGCCGAGGGCGACGAAGGCGCGGGTGTCCTCTTCGATCACGATCTGGTCGCCCGCCCGCAGCGCGATGTCGAGCTGGGGATTTTCATACAGGTCAAGCAGCCAGACTTTGCCGGTATGGCCGTTGCGCGTGACCCGGACGATGGCGGTTTCGGGGTCGATGGTCACACCGCCGGCCCGCGCGATCATAGAGGCGAGGGTGCGGGTGGGCCGCTCGATCGGATAGACGCCCTGCGCCCCGGCCGAGCCGGAGATGGTGACGGTGGAGCCGTCGCCTGCGACACGCTGCACGATCACCTGCGGGTCGGGCGTCTGCGGGTCGAGCTTCTGCGCGATCTCGTTGCGCAGGTCTTCGGGCGAGGCGCCGGCGGCGCGGACGCGACCGGCATAGGGGATGAAAATGAAGCCTTCGCCATCGACCTGCAATTCGGTGAGCTGCGACAGGCGCTGCCCGGAATTGCCCAAGAGCGGATCATCCTTGACGTTTTCATAGACCGTGATCGTCAGCCGGTCGCCGGGGGCGATTACGTCAGACCCGATCCGCCCGGCGGAGAGGAAGCTGTTGGAAAAGCCGAGCGACGGCGTCACCGCCGTGGCCTGCGTGACGCGGCTGTTCACCGTCACCACGAAGGCGTCACCTTCGCGCAGGACGGAGCCTGCGAAGATCTCGTTCTTGTTCGGGCCACTGCGCGGCAGGCCGCAGGCTGCGACCGCACCGACAAGCACGACGAGGGCCATGGACCTGGCCCCTTTGGATACTGACATTCTCACTGCTCGGGCTCCTTGGGTGGAGTTTGCCTCAAGTTTTGTCAGTAAACCTACAGGAGGATGGGGTAATTTGCCAAACACTCTGTTCAGGGATCAGTCCGCAGGGTGCAACTGTTGCCGATGCGCCGCGCATCCCAGGCGCAGCGCATCATAGGGATCTTCGGGCGAAAGCATCATGTCGGTGACATGGCGCAGCAGTTCCCGGCGCCCGCGGGCCGAGTAAAACCCGCCCGGAACCTGTGAGGTTTCAAGGAGATAGCGCCGATAATCGCGATAGGCGCGCAGATCGGGCCGGGTGGGGCGGGCAAAGAATTCGGGCAGCGGCTGATCGGAGACGAATTCGGGCTTGGCATAGACCGCCTCGCCGAAGGTGCGCAGCGGCAGGCCGCGCCAGAGCACCTGCTGACCGGCGGTGGAGTTCACCGTGACGGCGGAGCGGGCGAGGTTCAGGAGCGGGCCGAGCTTGCCGCCGGGGATGAAATGCACCCGCTGCGTCACCCCGTGCTGCGCGGCGAGGCGGCGGATTTCGGCGCGCAGGGGGACACGGCCATCTTCCAGCGGATGCGCCTTGAAGACGAGGTGGTGATGCGGCGGCGCGCCTGCGGCGAAGCCCTCCATCACCACGGCGAGGAATTCGGTCATGGTTTGGAAGGGGGAATGGGTGCGGAAGCTGGCATCGTGTTCCAGTTGCAGCAGCACGAGGTGGAAGGGATGCCCGCTCTGGCGGATCGCGGCGGTTTTCAGGATGCGCTCCCATCGATGGACGGGCTGCGCGAGGAGGCGGCGCAGGTGCAGATTGGCCTCTTGCCAGACGGTCAGGGCGCGGTGCGGGCGGAAGCGCGGATAGGCGGCGCTGCCGGCGAAGACGTACCAGTGGTAGAGCGCGCCCCAGAAGATGTGCTGGCGCATGTCGCCCCAGGCGGTGGGGGCGTCGGGCTGATCCGCGGTGCTGCGGGCCAGCGCGGCGCGCATGTCGGCGACCGACAGGCGCATGAGCCGGGAATGGCCGTTGGACCCGCCGCGTTCATAGGTCACCCAATAGGGGCGGAGGTAGCCTTCTTCGAAGACATGCAGCGTCAGGCCGCGGCTGCGGGCGGCGGCGACTGCGGCGGCGTGGATCGGGCGGGTGTCGCCGTAAAGGACGATATCCGTCACCGCGTGGCGGTCGAGAAGGGCGGCCAGCGTGGCGGGCCAATCCTCGGGCGTGCCGCGATAGGGGATGTAGGTCGCGCGATCGGGCCAGAAGGCCTGATCCCCGCGGTTGAAGCCCACCCGGTGCACGGCGGCGCCTGCGGCCTGCAGCATGCGGCCCAGACGGTGGAAGAAGGGGCCATGGGGCCCCTGCAGGAAGAGGAAACTGCGGCCTGTGCCGGATACTCGCATGTTGCGCCCCAACTGGACGGCCCCCCCGCATCTGCCCGCGGGCATGGCTGCAAGGTAGGCAGAAATCGTTACGCGGGCCAGACTGCCCGCAGCAGACGGCAAAATTAGGGCGGCGCGGGACGCATTGCCGATGGCGGCGCGCAGGGCTAGGTCTAGGGGCGGACCACGAAGGAGAAGGCGGCCATGTTCACCGGGATTGTCACCGACATCGGCGAGGTGCTGGAAACGGAACGGCGGGGCGATCTGCGGGCGCGGATCGGCACGGGCTATGATGTGGGCGGGATCGACATCGGCGCCTCGATCGCCTGCGACGGCGTCTGTCTGACGGTGATCGCGCTGGGGACCAGCCCGCGTAACTGGTTTGACGTGGAGATCAGCGCGGAATCGCTGTCGAAGACGAATATCGACGGCTGGGCGCCCGGCACGCGGATCAATCTGGAACGCGCGCTGAAGGTGGGCGACGAATTGGGGGGGCATATCGTTTCGGGCCATGTCGATGGCATCGCGGAGGTGGTGCGCGTGGCGCCCGAGGGCGATTCGGTGCGGGTGACATTCCGCGCGCCCCATGCGCTGGCCGGGTTCATCGCGCCGAAGGGATCGGTCGCGCTGAACGGCACGTCGCTGACGGTGAACGAGGTCGATGGCACGGATTTCGGCATCAACTTCATCCCGCACACGCAGAAGGCCACGACCTGGGGCAGGGTCGCCGTCGGCGACCGGGTCAACCTGGAGGTGGACACAATGGCGCGCTATGTCGCGCGGCTGCGCGAGTGGGGCCAGTGACGGGGTCCGTGACGGGATCCGTGCGCGGGATCGGCCATAACGGCGGCCCGACGCTGGAGCCGGGGTTCGGCTGGCGGCGGCATTGCTGGACGGCGGCCCGGGCGCGGCTGTTGCCCACCCTGCCCATCGAGGTGGTGCGCCTGCGGGTGCGGCGGGCGGCGGAACTGGGGCTGGACTATCGCACCTATGCCTCGGTCCGGGCGGCGACGGGGCATGATGTGGTGGCCTTCCTGTTTTCGTCCAATGCGCTGCGGATGCTGGCGCCCCTGCCTGTGCTGCCGGCGGAGCGGGCGGCCAAGCTGGCGGCGGTGACGGGGTGCGGTCGGGTGGCGCTGGCCCTGCCGCCGCTGACGCCCGGCGCGGTGCTGGCGGCGGCGGGGGCGGTGATCGACGCGGCCCATCCGGCGCCGCCGCTGATGGGGCCGTGGCGTGCCGCGGGCGCGGCGATCCGCGCCGCGCTGGGGCCGGTGCCGGGGGACCGGGTGATCCTTGTGGGCGACATGGCGCTGGAGCGCGACTGGTGCGCGGCGGGGCGGCTGGCGGGCTATCTTCCGGCCGAGCGGTATTTCGGCGGCGGGGCGGGCGAAATCTGACACAGATTTCGCGGCGATCTCTGACCCAGAAATCGGGGCCCGGCGGGGGCGCCCAGGGTGGGGCATGTCGATGCACAGCGCTTGTGCGTCGCACGGGCACTGGCCTTTGGCCGCGCTGCGCGTTAGGACGCTGGCGAGAGCTGCGAGGGCCTGCACCATGACCGACGCCAAGACCGATTTCTCGGATGCCATCTCCTCGGTCGAGGAGATCATCGAGGATGCCCGCAACGGGCGGATGTTTATCCTTGTCGATCACGAGGACCGCGAGAACGAAGGGGATCTGGTGATCCCCGCGCAGATGTGCACGCCCAATGCCATCAACTTCATGGCGACGCATGGGCGCGGGCTGATCTGTCTGGCGCTGACGGCGGCTCGGGTGGATCAGCTGGGCCTGCAGCTGATGGATCGCAAGAATTCGTCGCGCCATTCCTCGGCCTTCACCCTGTCGATCGAGGCGGTGGAGGGCATCGCCACGGGCATTTCGGCGGCGGATCGGGCGCGGACCGTTTCGGTGGCCATCGACCCGACCAAGGGCGCGTCCGACATCGCCTCGCCCGGCCATATCTTCCCGTTGCGGGCGCGCGACGGCGGCGTGCTGGTGCGGGCGGGCCATACCGAGGCGGCGGTGGATGTGGCGCGGCTGGCGGGGCTGAACCCGTCGGGCGTGATCTGCGAGATCATGAATGATGACGGCACCATGGCGCGGCTGCCTGACCTGATCAGCTTTGCCCAGAAGCATGGGCTGAAGATCGGCACGATCAGCGACCTGATCGCCTATCGGCGTCGGCACGACAATCTGGTGAATGAAAAAGCCGTGAAGGCGGTGCAGTCAGTGCATGGCGGCGACTGGCTGATGCGCGTCTATGCCGATGAGACGCAAGGCGCCGAACATGTGGTGCTGACCAAGGGCGATCTGACGGGCGAGGCGCCGGTTCTGGTGCGCGTCCATTCGCTGAACCCATTGGAGGATGTGCTGGGCATCGGCGGGGGTGGCGACCTGCCCGCCGCGATGCGGCTGATTGCGGCCGAAGGGCGCGGGGTGGTGGTTCTTTTGCGGGACACGTCGATGAAGATGGTGGAGGGGGGCGAACATTCGCCCCAGACGCTGCGGCAATACGGGCTGGGGGCGCAGATCCTGTCGGCGCTGGGCCTGTCGCAGATCACGCTGGTGACGAATTCGGCGGCGCCGAAGGTGGTGGGGCTGGAGGCCTATGGCCTGTCCATCGCCGGCACGCGCCCCTTGCGGGAGGTCTGAGCCATGGCGGGAAGCGAGACGCATTACACGCTGGCGCTGCCCAGCTTTGACCGGCCGGTGAAGCTGTTGATCGTGGTGGCGCCCTATTACAAGGACATCACCGATGATCTGGTGGCGGGCGCGCGCGCCACGGCGGCGGCCTGCGGGGCCGAGGTCGATCTGGTGGAGGTGCCGGGCGCGCTGGAGGTGCCGACGGCGATCGCCATGGCCGAGCGGCTGGCCAAATATGATGGCTATGTCGCGCTGGGCTGCGTGATCCGGGGCGAGACGACGCATTACGATACGGTGTGCAACGATTCGAGCCGCGCGATCAGCCTGCTGGGATTGCAGGGGGCGGCCATTGGCAACGGTATCCTGACGGTGGAGAACCGCGCGCAGGCGGTGGTGCGGGCCGATCCTGCCGGGCAGAACAAGGGCGGCGGGGCGGCGGCGGCGGCCTTGCATCTGATCGCGCTTTCGCGCAACTGGGCCGGCCAGACCAAGGGGATCGGATTCCGGGCATGACCGCGCCTGACAAGAAGCAGATGAGATCGGCCGCACGGCTGTTTGCCGTGCAGGCGCTGTTCCAGATGGAAACGAGCGGCCAGACGGTCGAAAAGATCGTGCGTGAGTTCGAGACGCATCGGTTCGGCGAAGTGCTGGACGAGGGCGAGATGGCCGAGGGCGACCCCGACCATTTCCGCAAGGTGGTGGATGCTGCCGTGGACTGGCAGGCCAAGATCGACCAAATGACGGATCGCGCGCTGGTGGCGAAATGGCCCATCGACCGGATTGATCCGGTGCTGCGCGCCCTGTTCCGCGCCGCGGGGGGGGAGCTGGTGTCGATGGACACCCCGCCCAAGGTGGTGATCAACGAATATGTGGATGTGGCCAAGGCCTTCTTTCCCGAAGGCAAGGAGGCCAAGTTCGTGAATGCCGTGCTCGACCACATGGCGCGCGAGGAGAAACCCGCCGCGTTCTGATCCGCGCCCGGGCGAAATGGCGCGCATGGGGCGGCAAAGCGCGGGCTGCGTCAAATTGGTGCTGGACGTCCGGCGGCAAGGGGCTAGGCTCCCCTCTGTCGGTAGAGGAGTGCCACGATGCCCAGATTGATCCGCCTGTATGTTGCCAGCATCGCCACGGGCTTTGCGCTTTCGCTGGTGTTTCTGGGGGCGGTGCTTGCGATGGATGTGGCGGGCCTTCGGGGGTTGATCCTTGGGTCGTCATCGGGGCTGGTGGCGGCGGTGATGCTGGTGGTGTTCAACGGCATCGTGTTTTCGGGCGTTCAGTTTGCCATCGCCATCTCGCGCCTGGCCGAGGATGACGACGCCCCGCGCGGCGGGTTGCGCCAGCATCTGGTGCCGATCCCGGTGCGGGTGGAGGCACGCGGAAAACAGCTGCGCCGCGGGCGGCGCTGATCCGGCCGCATGGCCCTTGGCGCCTGACGGCGCTGTGCTAGGCTTCTTCCCGATGGGAAGGGGCCTTTTTCATATGGTCTTTGTTGCCGCCGCGCCCATGGGCGCGGCGCATTGATGTCAGGGGTATTTTTCGATGGATATGCAGCTTTTGCGCACGTTTCTGGATGTGATCGACACGGGCTCTTTTGCGGCGGCGGCGGATCGGCTGCGCGTGACGCAATCGGCGGTGTCCTTGCGCATCAACCGGCTGGAGGGGCAGTTGGGCCGCCCGCTGTTCAACCGCGGCAAGACCGGGGTGACGCCCACCACGGCGGGGCGCGAGTTTCGCCGCCACGCGGCGGCGATCCTGCGCAGTTGGGAACAGGCGCGGATGCAGGTAGGCGGCACCGAGGGCGCGGTGAGCAGTCTGGCCATCGGGGCTGAGGTGTCGCTGTGGTCGCGGCTGGGGTTCCGCTGGCTGGACGGGCTGGCTGCGCATGAACCCAAGATCGCCCTGCGAAGCGAGGTGGACGGGCCTGACGCGCTGATGCGGCGGCTGGCCGAGGGCACCTTGCAGGCCGCGCTGACCTATAGCCCGGCGGTGCGGTCGGGTCTGGATTGCGAGATGCTGATGGAGGATGAGCTGATCCTCGTCTCGCCATGGGAGGATGCGCAGCTGTCGGATGTCCGCGGGCGCTATGTTCTGGCGGATTGGGGGCAGGATTTCCTGCGCTTTCACGAGGCGGCGCTGCCGGAACTGCCGATCCCCGAGGTGCAGATGGCGCTGGGGACGCTGATTCTGCGCTATATCGCGACGCGGCCCCTTGCGGCCTATGTTCCGGCGCGGTCGGTGCGCAGCTATGTGGATGCGGGGCAGCTGTTCCCGGTGGACGATGCCCCCAGTTTTGCGCAGGAAATCTGGGCCGTCTGGCGCACGGATATCGAGTCAACCCTTCGTGAAGTGGCGCGCGACAGCCTTGGGGCGGCAATTGCGCAGGTGCAGGCCGAGGTGGCCGACCTGCTGGGCGACGTCTGACCGCCGCGCAAGCCCCTGAAACGCCGTGAAAATCGCCGCCCGGCGCGGCGCTGGGCGCGCGCGGGGACGAATTCAAGGGGAAAGGGATACGAGAAATTCTTGGGTCAGGCTTGAGAATAATTTAAATTTTCATCTGAAATCAATCGGTTATCTCAGCGTTCGTGACAAGTTCGGTGGCCCGTGCGGGCCGCTCCTTGCAGGAAAGGACATGAGATGAAGACGATTACCAAGACGGCAGGTGCCTCGGTTCTGGCGATGATGATGGCGGCGCCCGTGCTGGCGCAGACCAACATCACCGGCATCCGCGACGTGAATGACCGGATCGACGACATCAACGAGGTCGTGGCTGAAGACATGGAACGGGCCGAGGACGCCGCCCGCTTCGGCGCGCCGGAATCGCGGCAGGGCCTGTCGGGCAGCGCCTCGATCGGCTATTCGGGCAAGACCGGCAATAACGAGAGCCAGGAATTCTCGGGTGGTGTGCGCCTGTCTTATGCGCAGGGCAATTTCGTGCAGACGATCGGCGCGGCGGTGGACTTTGCCGAGGACAGCACGGCCAAGACGAAGGAAGACATCCTCGCCGTCTATGACGCCAACTATTACTTTGACCAGAGCTTCTACGGTTTTGCGCTGGCGCGGCTTGAGGCCGACGGTCTGGCCGATACGGCCGATGAGGTGCGCCGCGACGGTTTCGTGGGCTTTGGTCCGGGTTACCGCGTGATCAACACGCCGGACATGACCTGGCGCGTGCAGGCCGGTATCGGGGTGAGCTATCTTGAGGATGGCGCGCGCAACTCGGTCACCGAGACGGGCTATCTGGCGGGGTCGCGCTTCTATGCCAAGATCAGCGACAGCATGTTCATGACGAACGATACCGACGTTCTGTCGTCGGATTCGGCGCTGCGGGTGAACAACGACCTTGGCGTGAACTTCCGCGTGACCGACGCCGTGTCGACCCGGATCAGCTATCTGACCGAGTACAACGACAACCGGGCGATCCGCACCGACAACAAGCTGGGCGTGTCGCTGGTGTTTGGCTTCTGACACTGTTCCTGCCTGTGCCTGAAGCCTGGGGGTGCGAGAGATCGCACCCCTTTTTTCGTGTCTGACGTTGTCCGAGGATTGGGTGGCGGGCCCGCAGCGACCGTGGACGGCATGGTTTCCCGAGAGCCAGAGGTCTCAGGTGGGAGCCAGTTAGCAAGACCAGGATCCTGCCAGAGCCAGCCCCCAATCGGTTGCTTATCGGCCACTGGAAAAGAGCCTCTCACGCGAAGAGCAGCACCCGCCATCCCCAGACTTAGGCGCCCGTGCGGGGCAGGGCAAGGGCGGCGATGCGGGCGGGGGCCGGGGCGGCGCGGTTCTGCCATGCGGGTGGCTTGAAAAATGTTCACGTTTGGTTCATGGTTGGCGGCATGAACCGGATGGATGATCCCCTGACCCTGCTCCCCGGCCAGCGCCTGCAGCGCGGGGTGTGCCGGGGCCTTCTGGCGATGGATTTCGTGACTGTCGAGGAATTGGTGCCAGCGCCGGGGCTGCGGGTGGATGTGATGGCGGTGGGGCCGAAGGGCGAGATCTGGGTGGTGGAATGCAAGTCCGGCCGGGCCGATTACCGGGCCGACCGCAAGTGGCAGGGCTATCTGGAATGGTGCGACCGGTTCTTCTGGGCCGTGGATGCCGAGTTTCCGGTGGATCTGTTGCCCGAAGGGACGGGCCTGATCCTTGCCGATGCCTATGATGCGGAAATCCTGCGCATGGGGCCGGAGGTCCCGCTGGCACCGGCGCGGCGCAAGGTGATGATGCAGAAATTCGCGCGCCACGCTGCGCTGCGCCTGCAATCGCTGCGCGATCCGGGCGCGGGCGCGGTGTGGTAGCGCTGTGATGGCCGCTCAGCGCCGCCCGGGCTTGCCCTTGGACGGGGCGGAGCCGATGGCGCGGGCGGCCTCGGCGGCGGCGCGGAGTTCCTCGGCGATCTCCTCGGCCTCATCCGGATCGAAATCGAGCGGCAGTTCGATGCCGCCCTCGGCCTCGACATAGATGCGCACCATGCCCTGATCGGTGGGGCCGATCTGGATATTGGCCGCGATGTCGCTTTGCTTGTCGATCCCCATGGTGCATCCCCGTTTCTGACACGCCTTTCGCCTAGCGCGGGATGCAAGTGGTGGCAAGCCGTGCGCGGGCAACCCCGGCGCTGGCGCGGGCGGCGCAAGTCGGGACGGCCCGCAGCGATGATCGGCCAATCATCCCCTTGCAATCGCCAAGCTTGGGGGGTAAACGGCCCGCCAAGTGCCGCCTTAGCTCAGTTGGTTAGAGCACCAGATTGTGGATCTGGGGGTCCCCCGTTCGAGCCGGGGAGGCGGTACCATCCCCCAAGATCACCACGCTGCGGCGGGCGCGCGTCACGCGAGCCAAAAGGCAACCGCGATGAAGACGGTGGCGAAGGTGACGGAGGCCGCCATGGCCATTACCGCATCTTCCGCAAGCGTCATGCGCGGGGCCGTCTGCTGGCCAGTCTGTTGGCCCGTGCGCGGCACTGCGGCAGGCCGGGCGGTGCAGCCCGGGCACGGACGCGCGCCATCGGCGGGACAGTGCGACAGGCGATAGCAGGCTGTTCTTTCGGTCATGGCGACACCTCCCTCATTTCCTTTGAGAACGAGGGCGCGGCCCGACTGTTTAGCCGGGGGGGAGGATCCCCCCCGGACTGTTGCAGGGAAGCGGTCAGCTGTCGATCTGCGCGGCCATCAGCGCGATGGCCTGCTGATAGACGGTGGCGGCGTTCCATGCCTCGATCACGGCAAAGTTCGGCTCGCCCTGCTGATAGCCCACGCCCGGGCGCCAGCCTTTCTGGCGCAGGAAATTGGCTGTCGAGGCCATGGCATCGACCAGATCGGTCAGATCCACGCGCCCGTCGCCATTGCCGTCCACGCCATAGGTCAGCGCGTTGCCGGGCAGGAACTGGGTATGGCCCAGTTCGCCATGCTTGGCGCCACGCGTCTGCGGGCTGATGGCGCCCGCGTCGATCAGCTTCAACGCGCCGATCAGATGCGGGGTGAAGAAATCCGACCGGCGGCAGTCATAAGCCAGCGTCGCGATGGCCGAGACGACATTGGTGTCGCCCATGAAATTGCCAAAGCCCGTCTCCATCCCGTGGATGGCGATCAGCACCCCCGCCGGCACGCCATATTGCCGTTCGAGGGCGGCGTAGAAATCGGGGTTCTGCGCCTTGCGTTTGCGCCCCTGCGAGATGATCGCGCTAGCGCCCCGCACCTCGAGAAACTTGTCGAGGCTGTAGCGAAAGCTTTTCTGGTTGCGGTCGGCGCCGATGGTGGCCTTGGAATAGGAGGTGGCCATCAGCGCATCAATCCCGCGCGGGCCGACACCTGCGGCCTCGGCCTCGGCCGCCATGACGGGTTTCCACGCCTCGTATTGCGCGCCGGTGTCAGAGCAGGGCGCAGCTTGGGCGAGGGCGGGCAAGAGCAGGAAAAAAGGCAGGGCAAGCGAGCGGGCGGCGAAGCGCGGGCTTTTGCGGATCATGGAACACCAGAGCGAGGGAACAATCGCCCACAGGATAGGCAAGCCCGGCCTTGACGCAAGCGCCGTGAGGCCGGGCGCGCCATGATCGGCGGGGCGCTGTCTGCGCGTCGGCTGGCAGGTTCAGGGGGGAGTGGCAGCCCGTAGGGGAGTCGAACCCCTCTTCCCAGGTTGAAAACCTGGTGTCCTAACCGATAGACGAACGGGCCACGGTGGATGACGGGCGGTCTAACGAAGGGCAAATCCCGGCGCAAGAGGAAAAATGTGCGCCCGGTCCGGGGCTTTTGCGGGTTTTCCACGGGCGCGCGGGCGGGCAGGATCAGGGCCGCAGTGGCACGAATCGAGGGGGGCGGGCGGCATGATGCGCGAGATCGACCTGAACGCCGATCTGGGCGAAGGGTTCGGCCCTTGGACGATGGGCGATGATGCCGCGATGCTGGACATCGTTAGCAGTGCCAACCTTGCCTGCGGTGGCCATGCGGGCGATGCAGAGGTGATGTTTGCCAGCCTGCGGCAGGCCGCGGCGCGGGGTGTCGTGGTGGGCGCGCATCCGGGCTATGCGGATCGCGAAGGATTTGGCCGCCGCGTGATCCCCATGCCGCCCGACGCGATCGCGCGGATGGTGGCGGCGCAGGTGGGTGCCCTGCAGGGCGTGGCGGCGCTGGCGGGGGTGGAGGTGCGCTATGTCAAGGCGCATGGCGCCTTGGCGAACCTCGCCGCCGACCGGGCCGAGGTGGCCGCCGCCATCGCCGTGGCGGTGCGCGACCTGCCGGGCAGGCTGGCGCTGCTTGCCATTTCGGGGACGGAGCTGGAGGTGCAGGGGCGCAAGGCGGGTCTTCCCGTGGTGGCCGAGGTCTTTGCCGACCGCGCCTATCGCGCGGACGGGCGGCTGGTGCCGCGCGAAGTGCCGGGCGCCGTGCTGCACGACCCCGAAGAGGTGGCCGCGCGGATGCTGCGCTTTGCCGAGACGGGGCGCATGCCGGTGCTGGGCGGGGGCGAGGTGGCGCTGGCGGCGCGGTCGGTCTGCGTGCATGGCGACAGCCCCGGCGCGGTGGCCATGGCGCGCGCCCTGCGCAAGCGGCTGGAGGGCGCGGGCGTGGCGATCCGGCCCTTTGCCGGGGGCTGAGATGACGCCTCCCCGCCTGACCCCTGTGGCCGAGCGCGCCGTGCTGGTGGAGTTCGGCACCGTGGTGGACGCGGCGGTCCATGCCGCGGTTCTGGCGCTGGACCGCGCGCTTGGGGCCGATCCGGTGCCGGGGCAGGTGGAAGTGGTGCCTGCGATGGTGAACCTTCTTGTGGTCTTTGATCCGCTGGTCACGGATCACGCCGCAGTGCGGGCGGCGCTGGCGTCGCGTTTGGCAGACCTTGTGCCGGAGGCCGGACAGGGCGCCGTGCATGAAGTGCCGGTCTGCTATGACGGCGCGTTCGGGCGCGATCTGGCGGCGGTGGCGGCACAGGCCGGGTGCAGCGTCGAGGCGGTCATCGCGGCGCATCTGGCGGGAGAGTACCATGTGGCGATGTATGGCTTTGCCCCGGGTTATGCCTATCTGACCGGGGTGCCAGAGCCGATCCGCCTGCCGCGCAAGCCTGCGCCCGTGCGGGGGGTGCCTGCGGGCAGTGTCATCATCGCGGCGGGCCAATGTCTGGTGACGACGCTGACGATGCCCACGGGCTGGTGGGTGATCGGACGGTCGCCCACGCCCATCCTGACGGGTGATCCCGCGCGACCCTTCCTGTTTGCTGTGGGCGATCGCGTGCGGTTTCGCCGCGTCGGGGTGGACGCGCTGGCCGGAACGCAATCCGGGGCGCTGCCCGCGCCGGGGGGGGCGTGATGCCGAGGGCCGTGTTGCGGGTGCTGGAGGCGGGGCCGCATTGTTCGCTGCAAGATGCGGGGCGGGCGGGGATGATGCGCTTTGGCGTGCCGGTGTCGGGGCCGATGGACCGTGTGGCGATGGCGCTGGCCCATCACGCGCTGGGCAATCCGCCCGGCGCGGCGGTGGCCGAGGTATCGCTGGGCGGGATCGTGCTGCAACTGGAAGAGGGGCGGCTGTCGGTGGCCGTCGCCGGTGGCGGTTTCATGGTCGAGGCGGGGGGGCGGCGGCTGGGATCGTGGTCTGTCGTCACCCTCCAAGAGGGCGACCGGCTGGCCGTGCGGCGCGGGCCTTGGGGGGCGTGGTGCTGCATCGCCTTTGCCGGGGTGCTGCAGGCGGAGGCGTGGCTGGGCCATGTGGCTACCCATGCGCTGTCGGGCTTGGGCGGGGGCGCGCTGACCGCCGGGCGGCGGCTGGTGATCGAAGACGCCCGGCTGCTGCCCGAGGCCGCGATTCCCTGCCCGGTCTGGGCGCGCGCGCCCGGTGATCCGGTGGCGCTGGTCCTCGGGCCGCAGGAGCGGTTCTTCGGCGCGGACCGGATCGAGGTGCTGCTGGGGGCGCCCTTCCGGCTGAGCGATGCCTATGACCGGATGGGGGTGCGCCTGCGCGGCCCGTCACTGGCGCCGGACGGGGCGCTTGCCATCCCGTCCGAGCCTGTGCTGCGCGGCGCGGTGCAGGTGGCGGGGGACGGGGTGGCCACGGTGCTGATGGCCGATCATCAGACGACGGGCGGCTATCCGAAGATTGCCACGCTGGTCGGTTCCGAACTGGACGGCTTCGCGCAGTTGCGGCCACATGCGGTGGTGAGGTTCCGCGCAGTCACGCCCGAACAGGCGGTGGCGATGGTGCGGCTGCGGGCGGCGGCGCTGGCGCGGCGGCTGGGCCGGGCATGATCCCGGCAGGAGGGGAGGGGATATGACGGCGGATCAGGCGGCGGCGGTCTTGCGCGCAGTGTTCGACCGGGCGGTGGAGGTGGCCGATCCGATGCGGTCGCTGGCGCGGTTCCTGCCGCCGAAACCACCGGGCCGGGTTGTCGTGGTGGGGGCTGGCAAGGCCAGCGCCCGCATGGCCGAGGCGGTCGAGGCTGTCTGGGGCCCCTGCGAGGGGCTGGTGATCACCCGCTACGGCTATGCCCGCCCCTGCCGGGGGATCGAGATCGTGGAGGCCGCCCATCCCGTGCCGGATGCGGCGGGCGCGGCGGCCACGGCGCGGATGATCGACCTGCTGTCGGGGCTGGGGGAAGGGGATTTCGTGCTGGCGCTGATCTCGGGCGGGGCGTCGGCCCTGCTGGTGGCGCCGGTCGCGGGTGTGACGCTGGCCGAGAAGCAGGCGGTGAATTCGGCGCTGCTTGCCTCCGGCGCGCCGATCGACCGGATGAACACGGTGCGCAAGCATCTGAGCCGGGTGAAGGGTGGGCAATTGGCGGCGGTGGCCCATCCGGCGCGGATGCTGGCCCTGATGATTTCCGACGTACCGGGCGATGATCCGGCCTTCATCGGATCGGGGCCGACGGTGGGCGATGCCTCTACCCCGGCCGATGCGCAGGCGGTGCTGGCGCGCTGGGGCGTGGCGGTGCCGGATGCCGTGCGTGCGGCGCTGGCGCAGGGGTCGGGTGTGGTGCCGCCCGGCGATGCGCGGCTGGCACGGGTGGAGAACGTGATCTACGCCGCGCCGCGCCAATCGTTGCAGGCCGCGGCAGAGCAGGCAGCGGCGCTGCTGCCCGGGGTGGAGGTGCGGCATCTGGGTGACGCGCTGGAAGGCGAGGCGCGCGAGGTGGCCGCCGCGCAGGCCGCGCTTGCGCGCGAGGTGGCGGCGGGTTTGGCGCCGGGGGATCGGTCTGTGCTGATCCTGTCGGGCGGGGAGTTGACGGTCACCCGGCGCGGCGACGGGATCGGCGGGCCGAATGCGGAGTTCTGCCTTGCCCTTGCGCTGGCCCTGCAGGGCCAGCCCCGCGTCCATGCCATCGCCTGTGACACCGACGGCGTCGATGGCGCGGCCGAGGTGGCGGGCGCCATCGTCGCCCCCGATACGTTGCAGCGCGCGGCGACGGTCGGGTGGGACGCGGCCGCGGCGCTGGCGGCCAATGACGCGCACCGCTTCTTTGCCGCGCTGGGCGATCAGGTCATCACAGGGCCGACGCTGACCAATGTGAACGATTTCCGGGCCTTGCTGATCCTGCCGCCGGGGTGAGGCGGGCTAGAGCCAGTCATGCGGCAGGCGCGCCATCGCGAGGGCGGCAATGCGGCGCCAGATGGTGGCCTCAGGCTCGGCCCGCTCTTTGCCCGCGCGTCCGCCTGCGACCACGTTCCAGTGCAGCGCACCGTTTTCCAGCGTCACCGAGAAGGCCGAGGCGGGCGCGGTCTGGCGGTCGAAGAGATTTTCCAGTTCGGCCACCAGCGCGGGATCGCGGAAGCGCAGCCCGATTTCGGTGTTCAGATGGGCGGAGCGCATGTCGAAATTATGCGACCCGACCAGCGCCTCGGTCCCGTCCACCAGAAAGATCTTGGCATGCAGACGGTCGCGGCTGCCGCGGACAGCCTGCGGCAGGCCCGCGCGCGGGGGGCGTTCGGGTGCGAATTCCCACAAGGCCGCGCCCGATTCCAGCAAGGGCTGGCGGTAATGCGCATAGGCGGCGTGCACCCCGGCCACATCGGTGGTGGAGAGCGAATTGGTCAGCACCTTCACGGCCACGCCCCGCCGCGCCAGCCCGGTGATCAGCGCCAGCCCCGCCGCGCCGGGGACGAAATAGGGCGTGGTCAGCCGCAGCTCGGCCCGCGCGCCGCGCAGCAGATCGGCGATATGGTCCGACAGCCACGGTCCGTCTTGCCGGCCCAGTGCTTTGCCCGGCGGATCGGACAGCAGGGCCACATCCTCGATCCAGCGCAGGGGGGTGGCCAGCAGATCGGGCGCCGCGCGCCCCGCGATGGCGCGGTCGCGGTAGTGGCGGGCCGCCGGCGCGGCGTTGCGCCGTGCAAGGCGGCTGCGGAAGCGGTCGTCATTCCGCCGCAGGCCCGGCCAGAGCGTGACCAGCGGCAAGGACAGGCCGAGGTTCCAGAACTGATCGAAGATCCGGGCCGCATCCTGAACCAGTGGCCCGGCCAGCAGGATGTCTGCGTCATGGGCCAGACGCTTGGCCGTGCCGGGAACGCCGAAATAGGTATCCCCCACATTGCGCCCGCCAAGGATCGCCAGACGGCCATCCGCGATCCACAACTTGCTGTGCATCCGGCGATTGAAGCGCGACAGGCCAAGCACGAATTCCACCGCCCGGCGCAGGCGGTGGCCCCGGTTGCGCACGGGGTTGAACAGGCGCACCTCGATATTGGGGTGGTGCGTTAGGCCGAGAAAGGCCAGATCGAAGCCCTGAACATTCACATCATCGAGGAGGAGCCGCACCCGCACCCCACGGTCGGCCGCGGCCAGGAGATCGGCCATCAGCAGGCTGCCCGAGGTATCGGTGCGCCAGATGTAGTAGATCAGATCGAGGCTGCGCCCCGCCTCTGCGGCCGAAAGGCTGCGCGCGGCGAAGGCATCCATGGGATCGAGCAGGTTCGCGAGGCCGCATCGCCCCGGATGCGCGGCGGCGGGCGGGCCGAGCAGGCGGTCAAGCGGGGTGTCCCGCCCGCCGCCGGGCGGCAGATGGGTGCTGGGCGCCCCCCGGGCGCGCGCGGCAAAGCGGTTGTAGGACCGCATCGCCAGCAGGGATGCCGCCATCAGGACCAGCACCAGAACGCCCGCCATGCCGATGACCAGCGTCAGGATCACGCGCCATCCCCCGGCAGATGCAGCCGCGCGGTCAGCGGAAGATGGTCCGAGGCACGGCGCGCGAGCGGCGTGTCATGGAGGGCCACATCCGTGATCCGCCCCTCTGGCGTCGCCATCATCCGGTCCAGCGGCAGGAACGGGCGGCGGGCGGGAAAGCTGGAAACCGGCGCGGGCAGCCTGAACCGGCGCCCGAATTCATGCAGCGGGCTGCCCGGCCCGTCACGCCATTCGTTCAGATCGCCCATCAGCAGGGTGGGCAGCGGCGGCAGCCGTTCCAGCGCGTCAAGGATCGCGCGGGCCTGCGCCCGGCGCGAGGCGCGCACAAGGCCCAGATGCGCGGCCACCACCCGCAGGGGGCCGTGGTCCAGATGCAGATCGGTGATCAGCGCCCCGCGCGGCTCCAGCCCCGGCAGGGACAGGCGGCGGTGGTCGGTCACCCGCGCCCGGCGGAACAGGATCAGGTTTCCGTGCCAGCCATGCGACGGGCCGTCGAGCCCGGTCGGCAGCGGGCGCATCCCCGTCAGGTCATGCAGGTGATCAAGGTCCAGAAGCCCTGCCCGCGTGCCGAAGCGACGGTCGGCCTCTTGCAGGGCCATCACGTCGGGCGTGATCTCGGCGATCACGGCGGCGGTGCGGCGCAGGTCGCGGCGGCGGTCGGCGCCCACGCCCTTGTGGATGTTCCATGTCGCCACGCGCAGCGGCGCAGGCGGATGGGCGGAGGGGGGGCGTTGCGTCATCCCCCCAATCTAGGCAAGGCGGGCGGGGTTGTGCAGGGGTCTTGCGCAGGGGCGGCCCCAATCCGCCCGCAGGTCTTGGATGCGCCGCGCGGCGCGGCTATGGTCACGCTTCGCGACACAGGACCGCCGCAAAGGAATTCCATGACCCCCGATACTGCCCGCCGCATCCCCCAGATCATCGCCGCCGAGATCGGCGCGCAAGCCGCGCAGGTGGCTGCGGCCATCGGCCTGCTGGACGAAGGCGCGACCGTGCCTTTCGTGGCGCGCTATCGCAAGGAGGTGACGGGGGGACTTGATGACACGCAGCTGCGCACGCTGGCCGACCGGCTGGCCTACTTGCGCGAATTGGAGGCGCGGCGTGCGGCGATCCTGTCGTCGATCACCGAACAGGGCAAGATGACCGATGCGCTGCAGGGCGCGATCGTGAAGGCCACGACCAAGGCCGAACTGGAAGACATCTATCTGCCCTACAAACCCAAGCGGCGCACGCGCGCCATGATCGCGCGGGAAAACGGCCTTGGCCCGCTGGTCGAGGCGATCCTTGCCGACCGATTGGCCGATCCGGCCGGCCTTGCGCAAGGCTATCTGTCCGAAGCCGTGCCTGATGCCAAGGCCGCGCTGGACGGCGCGCGCGACATCGTGGCCGAAGGGCTGGCCGAGAATGCCGATCTGCTGGGCCGCCTGCGCGGCCACATGAAGCAGGTGGCCAAGCTCACCGCCAAGGTGGTGGAGGGCAAAGAGGCCGAGGGCGCCAAGTTCGCCGATTACTTCGCCCATAGCGAAGGCTGGGCGGGTGCGCCCTCGCACCGCGTGCTGGCCATGCTGCGGGGCCGGAATGAGGGCATCCTGACGCTGGATCTGGAGGTGGATGCCGATGCGCCCAAGGGCGACAGCCCGGCCGAGCGCGCCTGCGGCGCGGTGCTGGCGGCAGGCGGGCGCGGCCCGGGCGATGCGTGGCTGCGCGAGGCCGCGGCCTGGGCCTGGCGGGTGAAGATCCGCACCTCGCTGACGCTCGATCTGATGGGCGAGATGCGGGAGAGGGCCGAGGAAGAGGCGATCCGCGTCTTTGCCCGCAACCTCAAGGATCTGCTCCTTGCCGCCCCCGCCGGGGGCAAGGCCACGATGGGGCTGGACCCGGGGATCCGCACGGGGGTGAAGGTGGCGGTCGTGGATGCCACGGGCAAGGTGCTGGCCCATGACACCGTCTATCCTTTCCAGCCCAAGAACGACCTGCGCGGGGCGCAGGTGACGCTGGCGCAGCTGATCGGCAAGCACGGGGTGAAGCTGATCGCCATCGGCAACGGCACCGCCAGCCGCGAGACGGAAAAGATGGTGGCCGATATGCTGGCCGTGCTGCCGGGGGCGGAAAAGCCGGTCAAGGTGATCGTCAGCGAGGCGGGCGCATCGGTCTATTCGGCGTCGGAACTGGCGGCGAAGGAATTCCCGCATTTGGACGTTTCGATCCGCGGGGCCGTGTCGATTGCCCGCAGGTTGCAGGATCCCCTCGCCGAACTTGTGAAGATCGAACCAAAGAGCATCGGCGTGGGCCAGTATCAGCATGATGTGGACCAGCACCGTCTGGGTCGGTCGCTGGAGGCGGTGGTCGAGGATGCGGTGAACGCCGTGGGGGTGGATCTGAACACGGCTTCTGCCCCGCTGCTGGCGCGCGTGTCGGGCGTGGGGCCGTCGCTGGCCGAGGCCATCGTCGCCCATCGCGATGCGAACGGCCCTTTCCGCACCCGGCGCGACCTTTTGAAGGTTGCGCGGCTGGGACCCAAGGCCTTTGAACAGGCGGCAGGTTTCCTGCGCATCCCCGGCGGGGCCGAGCCGCTGGATGCCTCATCTGTCCACCCCGAGGCCTATGATGTGGCGCGCCGGATCGTGGTCGCCTGCGGGCGCGACATCCGCGCCCTGATGGGCGATGCGGCGGCGCTGAAGGCGGTGGATCCCCGGCAATTCGTGGATGACCGTTTCGGCCTGCCCACGGTCAAGGACATTCTGGCGGAACTGGAAAAGCCCGGCCGCGACCCGCGCCCCAGCTTCCGCACCGCGACCTTCACGGAAGGGGTGAATGAAATCTCGGACCTGAAGCCAGGGATGCTGCTGGAGGGGACGGTGACCAACGTGGCGGCCTTTGGCGCCTTTGTGGATATCGGGGTGCATCAGGACGGGCTGGTGCATGTCAGCCAGCTGGCCGACCGGTTCGTGAAGGACCCGCATGAGGTGGTGAAGGCGGGCGATGTGGTGCGGGTGCGCGTGGTCGAGGTGGACGTGCCGCGCAAACGGATCGGGCTGACGATGAAATCGCAGTCGGGCGAGGCGCGCGAGGCCGCGCAGGACCGCCGCGCCGCCCCCGCGAAAGGCCAGCCCGTGCGTGGCCTCATGTCCTCGGCCCCAAAGGCCGGTGGCGGTGGCAACGCCTTTGCCGATGCGCTGAAAGGCAAGTTCGGGCGCTGACGGCGCGGCGGGGCTTTGCGGTGAAAAGGGGAAGGGGGCTGTCTGCCCCCTCTGGGCGCGGGGCGCGCGCCCATTCACCCCCGAGGATATTTTTCCAACGGGGAAGCAGCATGGCTTTTGGGCTTAAGGTTTTGTTCATCAGGCCGGGCTATCCTTCAGCCACGGTACAGGCGGGGACGCCGATGACCGTCAACGGGGAAGGCCCCTGCCTTTATCGCCTCTGACGGGGTTGGATCGCTGGGCAGGGGCTGGAACCCTTTCTGGATTGTCGGCTCCCCATCACTGTCCCGCCCTCTCCCCGCCCGTTCCCCGTTGTGCAAATATCCTCGGGGGGGCGCGGCACGCGCCGGGGGGCAGATAGCCCCCCTCTTCTACGCCTGAAGCCTGGCCGTCAGGCCGCGCTGCCGCCGACGGTGAGGCCGCCGATCATAAGTGTGGGCTGTCCCACCCCGACCGGCACCCATTGCCCGGCCTTGCCGCAATTGCCGATGCCGGGATCCAGCGCGAGATCATTGCCGATGGCGCGGATGCCCTTGAGCGCGGTGGCCCCGTCGCCGATCAGCGTGGCGCCCTTGACCGGCGCGCCGACGCGCCCGTTCTGGACGCGGTAGGCCTCGGTGCAGCTGAAGACGAATTTGCCATTGGTGATGTCCACCTGGCCGCCGCCGAAGCCAACGGCGTAGATCCCGTCCTTCAGATCGGCGAGGATCGCGGCCGGATCGTCCGGCCCGGCGAGCATGTAGGTGTTCGTCATGCGCGGCATGGGGATATGGGCGAAGCTTTCGCGCCGCCCGTTCCCCGTGGGCGCCACCCCCATCAGCCGCGCGTTCTGCCGATCCTGCATGTAGCCCACGAGGATGCCGTCCTCGATCAGCACGTTCTTGCCCGACGGGGTGCCTTCGTCATCCACGCTGATGGAGCCGCGCCGGTCGGGGATGGTGCCGTCATCCAGCACCGTCACGCCCGGCGCGGCGATGCGCTGCCCCATCAGCCCGGCAAAGGCCGAGGTTTGCTTGCGGTTGAAATCGCCCTCGAGCCCGTGCCCGATCGCCTCGTGCAGCAGGATGCCGGGCCAGCCCGGGCCGAGGACCACATCCATCACCCCCGCAGGTGCAGGCACGGCGTCAAGGTTGACCACGGCAATGCGCAGCGCCTCGTGCACCATGGGTTTCCAGCGGCCGGGGTCCATCAGCGCGGCCAGGCCGATCCGGCCCCCGCTGCCCATCCCGCCCTGTTCGCGCCGCCCGCCCTGTTCGACGATCACCGATACGTTCAGCCGGGCCATCGGGCGGATATCGGCAAGGCGCAGGCCTTCGGGGCGCAGGATTTCCACCTCTTGCAGGCCCGCCGAGAGGGTGGCCGAGACCTGCACCACCCGGGGGTCGAGAGCGCGGGCATAGGCGTCGATCTCTTTCAGCAGGTCAAGCTTGCCGGCGAATGTCGCATCCGCCATCGGATCGGCATCGCTGTAGAGCCGCAGATTCGTGCCCATCGGCGCCGCCGCAAGCACCCCGCCGCCATCACCCACGGCGAGGCGCGCGGTTTCGCTGGCCCGCCGCAGCGCGCGTTCGGAAATTTCGGTGGAATGGGCATATCCCGCCACTTCGCCCCGCACGGCGCGCAGGCCAAAGCCTTCGGAGGCGTCGTAGGATGCGGTCTTGATCCGCCCGTCGTCGATCACGATCGCCTCGGACCGCTTGCGTTCAAGGAACAGCTCGCCGTCATCGGCGCCCGCCGTGGCCGCGCGCAGGATGGCAAGCGCGGTGCCTTCGTCCAGCGCCGTCTCGAAGGGGCGGAAGGGGGCATCACTCATCGGGGAATTCCTTGATCTGGGTCAAACGGCGCGCTTTTGCCGCAACGGTTTGGCTTGCCGTGCTGGCCCTAATATGGTTTCAAGCAAGGCGGAAACAACGGGATTCTGCGGGCATGCCTGTTGCGGGCGGCACGTGGGCAAAACGGCAGCGGCGAAAAGCCGCGCACGCGAACGGGATACGAACATGCGTCTTATGACCAAGATGAAAGCTCTGACGGCGGCCGCTTCCGGCATGTTCCTGTCAGGCGCGGCCTTCGCGCAGGGGCTGGAGGTGGTGGGCCAACCGCTGCCGCAGCAGACGGGCTTTCAGCCCGCGGCGACGGAACTCGCCCGCGATCTGCAGGGGCTTGATCATCTCCTGCTCATCATCATCACGGTCATCACGATCTTTGTGACCGCGCTGCTCATCTGGGTGATGATCCGTTTCAACCAGAAGGCGAACAAGTCGCCCTCCACCTTCACGCACAACACGCCGCTTGAAGTGGCGTGGACGGTGGTGCCGATCCTGATCCTGTTCTTCATCGGGGCCTTCTCGCTGCCCGTGCTGTTCAAGCA
This sequence comes from Paragemmobacter ruber, assembly GCF_009908315.1. Classification (GTDB taxonomy): domain Bacteria; phylum Pseudomonadota; class Alphaproteobacteria; order Rhodobacterales; family Rhodobacteraceae; genus Paragemmobacter; species Paragemmobacter ruber. The sequence continues at coordinate 275,487 of NZ_JAAATW010000001.1, read as the reverse complement.
GCAGGAAATCCCGGTGGCGGATGTGACCATCAAGGTGACGGGCGCGCAGTGGTACTGGTCCTATGAATATACCGACGATGGCGTGACGGCGGATGAGGCGGCGGATCCGATCGCCTTTGACAGCTTCTTGCTGCAGCGCGACCAGCTGGCGCAATATGGCTATGAGCCGAACCAGTATCTTCTGGCCACCGATACGGCGGTTGTCGTGCCCGTGGGCAAGACGGTTGTGATGAACGTGACGGCGGCGGATGTGATCCATTCGTGGAAGATCCCGGCCTTTGGCGTGATGCAGGATGCGGTGCCGGGCCGTCTGGCGCAGCTGTGGTTCAGCGCCGAGCGTGAAGGCATCTACTTTGGCCAGTGCTCGGAGCTTTGCGGGAAGGACCATGCCTATATGCCCATCACCGTGAAGGTGGTGTCGGAAGAGGCCTATGCCGCATGGGTCGCCAAGGCGCGCAGCACGGGTGACGTTCTGCTGTCGGATGCGGATCTGGCCGCGCCGGTCGATCTGGCGTCGAACTGATCGCGGCAGACGGTTCGCGGCAGATTGATCGCGGCAGATTGAGGCAGGGGTGGCCCCGCAAGCGCCGGGGCCATTGACCCACCTGGAGGAAGAAGTACGGGCATGAGCGATATCCGCGCCCTCGACCAAAACGGCGACGCCAGTTTCGGCGATTATGTGCAGCTTCTGAAGCCGCGCGTCATGTCGCTTGTGATTTTTACCGCGCTGGTGGGCCTGTTGGTGGCGCCGGTCGGCGTGCATCCCGTGATCGCCTTTGCATCCATTCTGTTCATCGCGCTGGGCGCGGGCGCATCGGGTGCGCTGAACATGTGGTGGGATGCGGATATCGACGCCGTGATGCGGCGCACGCGGGGCCGCCCGGTTCCTGCCGGGAAGGTGGAGGCGGGCGAGGCGCTGGGCGTGGGTTTGGGGCTTTCGGGCCTGTCCGTGATCATGCTGGGGCTGGCGGCGAATTGGCTGGCGGCGGCGCTTCTGGCCTTCACGATCTTTTTCTATGCCGTCGTCTATTCGATGTGGCTGAAACGATCCACGCCGCAGAACATCGTCATCGGTGGCGCGGCGGGGGCCTTTCCGCCCATGATCGGCTGGGCCTGCGCCACGGGCGGGGTGTCCGTGGAAAGCCTGCTGATGTTCGCGCTGATCTTCATGTGGACTCCGCCGCATTTCTGGGCGCTGGCGCTGTTCATGAAGGATGACTATTCCAAGGCCGGCGTGCCGATGCTGACGGTGACCCATGGCCGCCGGGCGACGCGCAACCATGTGCTGATCTACACGATCCTCTTGGCCCCCGTGGCCGTGGGTGCGGCCTTCACCTCCATCGGCGGCCCCGTCTACCTTGCCGTGGCACTGGCGCTGAACGCGTGGTTCCTGATCGGCGCGTGGCGGATCTGGCGGCGGGATGAGGGCGTGGCCGAGGCGGATGGCTATGCGGTGGAGAAGGCGGTCTTCCGCTTCTCGCTCTATTACCTCTTCCTCCATTTCGCGGCCTTCCTCGCCGAAGCGACGCTAAAGCCCTACGGGCTTGGGGGGTGGTGATGGTGTTCAAGCCGGAACATGAACTTCACAAGCGCCGCCTTGGGCGGAATGTCGGGGTGGCGGTGACGCTTGGCCTGTTCATCCTGCTGGTCTTTGCCCTGACGGTGGTGAAGGTCACGCGGGGCGATCCGATGCAGGGCTTTGACCATACGGTCCGCCCTGAAATGGCAGTCGAAGGAGGGGCGGGGGAATGACACAGCGCTTGTCGGGGCAGCAGCGGACGGCGGCCTATCTGGGGGGCGTGGTCGTTCTGATGGCGTCGCTGTCTTTCGCGGCGGTCCCGTTTTATGACTGGTTCTGCCGTGTCACCGGCTTTGGCGGCACCACGGGCGTGGCGGAAAGCGCACCCGACACGATCCTTGACCAGACCGTGGTGGTGAAATTCGACGCCTCGATCGAACGCGGGATGCCGTGGCAATTCCGCCCCGTGCAGCGCGAAATGACGGTGCGGATCGGCGAGAACGCACTGGCCTTCTACGAGGCCTACAATCCCACGGATCGCGTGGTGGCCGGCACCGCCAGCTTCAACGTCGCGCCCGAGGCGGCGGGGGGCTATTTCGACAAGATCGCCTGCTTCTGCTTTACCGAACAGGTGCTGCAGCCGGGCGAACGGGTGGAAATGCCGGTCAGCTTTTTCGTGGACCCCGAGATGGTCAAGGACCCCGAAGGCCAGTTCGTGAAAGAGATCACGCTGTCCTACACCTTCTATGAGATCGACCTGCCCGAAGAGCAGGCCGCCCTTGCCGCGCCCGCGGGCGAAGCGGTAAACTGAGAATAAAACACGAGGGAACCGGAATGGCACACGCCAAGAACCACGATTACCATATCCTGCCGCCGTCGATCTGGCCCTTCCTGAGCGCGGTCGCGGCGTTTGTCATGCTGTTCGGCGCGGTGCTGTGGATGCACGGGCAGGGGCCGTGGCTTGGCCTGATCGGCTTTGTCGGCGTCCTTTACGTGATGTTCGGCTGGTGGGCGGATGTGGTGAAAGAAAGCCAGGTCGGCGATCACACGCCTGTGGTGCGCATCGGCCTGCGCTACGGCTTCATCATGTTCATCATGTCGGAAGTGATGTTCTTCGCGGCGTGGTTCTGGTCCTTCTTCAAGCACGCGCTCTATCCGATGGGGCCGCAAAGCCCGGCCATTGATGGCGTCTGGCCGCCCGCGGGGATCGAGACATTTGATCCGTGGCACCTGCCGCTGATCAACACGCTGATCCTGCTCTGCTCGGGTGCGGCGGCGACCTGGGCGCACCATGCGTTGGTGCATGAGAACAACCGCAAAGACCTGATCAACGGCCTGATCCTTGCCATCGCGCTGGGTGTGATCTTCACGGGCTTTCAGGCCTATGAATACAGCCATGCGGCCTTCGGCTTTGCGGGCAACATCTATGGCGCCAACTTCTTCATGGCGACGGGCTTCCACGGCTTTCACGTCATTATCGGCACGATCTTCCTGCTCGTGTGCCTGATCCGGGCGATGAAGGGGCATTTCACCCCCGAAAAGCATATCGGGTTCGAGGCGGCGGCATGGTACTGGCACTTTGTCGATGTGGTCTGGCTGTTCCTCTTTGCTTCGATCTATGTCTGGGGTCGCTGATCCCGCCTGATCGGAGACCCGGGGGGCGGCGCCCCGCCCCCCGACCCCTGCAGCAAGGCGCGGATCCGGGGCCGGATGCGCGCCTTTCCTTTTGAGCCGGAGAAAACCATGACCCGCCGCATGATCGTGCCCCTTCTGATCGGCCTTGTCGGTGCGGCTGTTCTGCTGTCGCTGGGCGTCTGGCAGGTGCAGCGCCTGTCGTGGAAGCAGGGCGTGCTGGCCGATATCGCCGCGCGCATCACGGATGCGCCGGTGGCGCTGCCTGTCACGCCCGATCCGCAGGCGGATCGTTACCTTCCCGTGGCGGTCGATGGCCGCTTCACGGGCGAGCATCTGGATGTGCTGGTCAGCCGCAAGCAGATCGGCCCCGGACTGCGCGTGATCGAGGTGTTTGAAACCACCTCGGGCCGCCGCATCATGGTGGATCGCGGGTTCCTGCCGCAGGATGCGCGCGACGATCCGCGCGTCTCTGGCCCCGCCGTGGTGGAGGGAAACCTGCACTGGCCCGATGAGGTGGATGGTTTCACCCCGCCGCCCGACCCGACCACCGGCCTGTGGTTTGCCCGTGACGTGCCCGCCATGGCGGCCGCGCTGGATACAGAGGCGACATTAATTGTCGCGCGCAGGCCAACCGGTGGCGCGATCGAACCGATGCCCGTCGATACATCGGGTATTCCCAATGATCATCTGAGCTACGCCATCACATGGTTTTCGCTGGCGGCCGTCTGGCTGGGGATGACAGCGTATCTTCTGTGGCGTATCAGGCAGCGGACGGTTTGAAGGCAAAGCGATGAAATACATCTCGACCCGTGGGGCGGCGCCGGTTTTGAACTTCGGCGAGGCGATGATGACAGGCCTTGCGCGTGACGGTGGCCTTTACGTCCCCGAGGCCGTGCCGGTGATGAGCAAGGACGCCATCGCCGCGCTGGCCGGGCAAAGCTATGAGGAGACGGCCTTCCGCGTGATGCGCCCCTTCCTTGGCGATACGTTCGGGGATGACGAATTCCGTGGCCTGATCGCCCGCGCCTATGCGGGCTTTGGCCATGCCGCCCGCGCGCCGCTGGTGCAGCTTGCCCCCAACCATTTCCTGCTGGAACTGTTCCACGGGCCGACGCTGGCCTTCAAGGATTTCGCCATGCAGCTCATCGGGCAGATGATGCAGGCGGCGTTGGAGAAATCGGGCCAGCGCATCACCATCGTGGGCGCCACCTCGGGCGATACCGGGTCGGCGGCGATGGAGGCCTTCCGGGGCCTTGGCAATGTGGATCTGTTCATCCTTTACCCGCATGGCCGCGTGTCAGAGGTGCAGCGCCGCCAGATGACCACGCCGGTCGAGGCAAATGTCCACGCGCTGGCCATGGATGGCGATTTCGACGATTGCCAGGCGCGCGTTAAGGACATGTTCAACGATTTCGCCTTCCGCGATGGCGTGCGGCTGGCGGGGGTGAATTCCATCAACTGGGCGCGGGTTCTGGCGCAGGTTGTCTATTACTTCTTCTCTGCCGTCGCCCTCGGTGCGCCGCATCGCGCGGTCAGCTTCACGGTGCCCACCGGCAATTTCGGCGATATCTTTGCAGGCTATATCGCCCGCCAGATGGGCCTGCCCATCGAGAAGCTGGTGATCGCCACCAATCAGAACGATATCCTTGACCGCGCGCTGCGGTCGGGCGCCTATGTGACTGATGGGGTGAAGCCGTCCATCAGCCCGTCCATGGATATTCAGGTGTCGTCCAACTTCGAGCGTGCCCTTTTCGATGCCTATGGCCGCGACGGCGCGGCGGTGGCGCAGCTGATGGCCGAACTCAAGGCGGGCGGCTTCCACATCAGCCAGGGCGCGCTTGAGATGCTGCGCGCGACCTTTGCCTCGGGCCGCTGCTCGGAAGAGGAAACGACGGCCACCATCCGCGCGGCCCATGCCGCCACGGGCGAGGTGCTTTGCCCCCATTCCGCCGTGGGCGTGAAGGTGGCCGAGGAAAACCTCGGCCCCACCCCGATGATCACGCTGGCCACCGCCCATCCCGCCAAGTTCCCCGATGCCGTGGAAGGCGCGATGGGCCTGCGTCCGGCCTTGCCGCCCCGCATGGGCGACCTTTACTCCCGGCCCGAGCGTGTGACGCGCGTGGCCAATGACTTGGCCGCCTTGCAGGCCCTCATCCGCGAAAGGACCGGGCATTGAGCCTGAAGATCACCACGCTTCCCAATGGTTTCCGCATCGTGACCGAAGACATGCCGGGCCTTCTGTCGGCCTCGGCGGGGATCTGGGTCACGGCGGGTGGGCGGCATGAGCGGGCCGAACAGAACGGCATCGCGCATTTTCTGGAGCACATGGCCTTCAAGGGCACCGAGCGGCGCAGCGCCCTGCGCATCGCCGAAGAGATCGAGGATGTGGGCGGCTATATCAACGCCTATACCAGCCGCGAGATGACGGCCTATTACGCGCGCGTCCTTGCCCCCGATGTCGGGCTGGCGCTGGATGTGATTTCCGACATCGTGCTGAACCCCGTCTTCAACACCGATGATATCGAGACCGAGCGCCACGTGATCCTGCAAGAGATCGGGCAGGCGCTGGATACGCCCGATGACATCATCTTTGACTGGCTGCAGGAAGTATCCTACCCCGATCAACCCTTTGGCCGCACCATCCTTGGCCCGAGCGAGCGTGTGCAGGCCTTCGGCCGTGATGACCTGCGCCGTTTCGTGGGCGAACATTACGGGCCGGACCAGATGATCCTTGCGGCCGCGGGGCGGGTGGATCATGAGGCCATCGTCGCGCAGGCCGAGGCGATCTTCGGCGGGCTGAAACCCGTGGGCAAGGCCGCGCTGCAACCGGCGCGCTTTGGCGGGGGCGAACGGCGCGAGGTCAAGGATCTGGAACAGGTCCATTTCGCGCTGGCTTTTGAGGGTCCGGGTTACCGCGCGGGGGATGTCTATGCCGCGCAGGTCTATGCCACGGCGATGGGGGGCGGCATGTCCTCGCGCCTGTTCCAGAAGATCCGCGAAGAGCGGGGCCTGTGCTATTCCATCTTCGCGCAAAGCGGGGCCTATGAAGATACCGGCCAGATCACCGTCTATGCCGGCACGTCCGAGGATGAGATCGGCGATCTCGTCGGTCTGACGGTCGATGAATTGAAGCGCGCCGCCGATGATATGACCGAGGCCGAGGTGAACCGCGCGCGCGCCCAGCTCAAGGCCGGGCTCCTGATGGGGCTGGAAAGCCCCTCCAGCCGGGCCGAGCGCAACGCGCGCCTTCTGGCCATCTGGGGAAGGGTGCCGGATGTGGCCGAAACCGTGGCCAAGATCGACGCCGTCTCCACCGGCGATGTGCGCGCCTATGGGGCGGGGCTGGTGGGGGCCAAGGCGGCGGTCGCGCTGTATGGCCCGGTCGCGGACGCGCCCGATCTGGAGGCGATCCGCGCAAGGCTGGCCGCGTGATGCTGACCTTCCGCCGCAAGGTCCGGGTCGAGACGGAGCGGATGACCTTGCGCCTGCCCACGCATGGCGACTGGAACCAATGGGCCGCGCTGCGGGAAGAAAGCGCCGATTTCCTGATCCCGTGGGAGCCGGTCTGGGCGGGCGACCACCTCACCCGCCGCGCCTTCACCAACCGCGTCTATTGGGCCGCCCGGGCCGAGGCGCAGGGCACCGCGCTGCCGCTCTTGATGATCCGGCGCGAGGATCAGGCGCTGCTCGGGGCGATCACGCTGGACAATATCCGGCGCGGGCCGTCGCAATCCGGCACGCTCGGATACTGGATCGGCGCGCGGTTCAGCCGGCAGGGATACATGCGCGAGGCGATACAGGCCGTGGTCCACCATGCCTTCACCGTGCTGGACCTGAGCCGGATCGAGGCCGCCTGCCTGCCGGAGAACGCCGCCTCGCGCGGGGTGCTGGAGAAATGCGGCTTCAAATATGAAGGCGTGGCGCAAAGCTACCTGCAGATCGCCGGGCGCTGGCGTAACCATGTGCTCTATGCCTCGCTCCGGCTGGATCGGCGCGGGCGCACCGATGTGGGCTGACCTGTCGCTTTCCTGTGGAAAACCTGCCCCCCTGACAAAAGCGTGATGCCACGCTAGCCTGTGCCGATGGCAGGCTAATTGCCTTGGCACAGAGCAATGGGGGCGGTCGCGATGAACGGGCAGACAGGTCGGGCAATCCTTGTGACAGCGGGTCTTGTGGCGGGTCTGGCTGTCCTGCCGGGGATGGCGCAGGAGCGCATCCCGTCGAACTGCTTTGCGCTCGCCCATGCCCCGGGGGGCGAGCGGCTCTGGCATGCCTCCATCGGCACGCCCTTGGCCGAAGGCCATGTCCGCATCCGTTACATCCACCATGCCAGTTTCGCGATCGAGGCCGAGGATGGCACCCTCGCCGTGACGGATTACACCGGCTATATCGGCAACGCGGATGTGGTGCCCGACGTGGTGACGATGAACAACGCCCATTCCACCCATTGGACCGCGAACCCTGATCCGCGCATCCCCCATGTCCTGCCCGGCTGGCCCACGGACGACCAACCCGCCTTTCACGAGCTTGACCTCGGTTCCATGCTGGTGCGCAACGTGACCACCGATACGCGCGGCCCCTTTGGCGAAGGCGCGCGGGCGGATGGCAATTCCATCTTCGTCTTCGAAGCGGGCGGCCTGTGCATCGGCCATCTTGGGCATCTGCATCAGATCCCCGATGATGCGCAATACGCCGCGATCGGGCGGCTTGACGTGGTCATGGTCCCTGTCGATGGCGGCTATACCATGAGCACCGAGGCCATGGCCGAAGTCGTCAGCCGTCTGCGCGCGTCGGTCGTGATCCCGATGCACTGGTTTTCGGGCGCGTCGCTGGTGACCTTCCTCGACGAAATGGAAGGCCAGTTCGATGTGGTGGAAACCGGGGGGGCCGATCTTGACCTGTCCCTGCAGGATCTGCCGGGGCGCCCCACCATCATGGTGCTGGAGCCGGCCTATATCCCCTGAAACCCCTTCCCAGCGCGCCCGTCCAAGGCTACCGTCGGGGCAAGGCCATGCCTTGAGCCCACGCCTTTTTCTTTAGCCTTATTGAAGCGATAGCCCGATTGCCGTTCCCCTTGCCCCGACTTGCCCGCGTGATTGCCGCCGCCTGTCTGGCCCTTCTGCCGCTGACAGCGCCGGTGCAGGCCGCGGGATCCTGTTCTGCGGTGTCGCGCCTCGACGGGATGGATCGGCTCTGGCACGCCCAATTGGCCCCACAACCCGCGCCCAACCTGCCAGAGCCGCCCCGGCTTTTTCCGAGGTCTCCGGATCCGGGCCCGATCAACCCCGGCGAGGTGCGGCTGCATTTCAGCGGGCATGGCGGTGTGGTGATCATCGCATCGGACGGCACGATCGCCGCGACCGATTACAACGACATTCCCGGCATCACGACGCTGGTGCCGGATGTGATCACCATGAACGACACGCTTCCCACCCAGAAGACCGACACCCCGGATGCGCGGATCCCCCATATCCTGCAAGGCTGGCCGGATGCGCAGGGCCGACCCGCCGCCCATGACCTGCACGTTGGCGGCATGCTGGTGCGCAATGTCACCACCAACACCCGTGGCACGGCCGGGCAGGGGATGCGCGTGGGCGGTAACTCCATCTTCATCTTTGAAACGGAAGGGCTGTGCGTCGCTCATTTCGGATTGTTGCAGGTGATGCCGAATGCCGATCAACTGGCCCGCATCGGCCGGTTGGATGTGGCGATCATCGCTGTGGAAGGGCCGAACCTGCTTCCCACCGATCAGATGATCGCGCTGCTGCGCCATCTGCAGGTTCGGGTGGTAATCCCGGTGCATTGGAACACCTACGAGACGCTCGCGCAGGTCATGGCGCAGTTCGAACGGGAGTTTCCCGTCGTCCTGACGTCGTCGCCGCAGATCGACCTGTCGGCGGCCATCCTGCCCGGCGAAATGACGGTCATGGTCCTGACACCGCGCTACTTTCCGTTCTGAACCTTTCCTCTGCCCTGTGGCTGGGCTAGGACCCGCGCCGAAGGAGACATGCCCATGCTGAACCCCGCCGATGCCGCCTTTGTCGCCCGCCTCGCCGTGCTTTTGCCCGAAGGCGCCGTGCGCGAAGCGGAACCCCGCTACGTGGAAGAACCGCGCGGGCGATGGGCGGGGCAGGCGGGGGCGGTGGTCTATCCGCGCCGCACCGAAGAGGTGCAGGCGGTCGTGCGCGCCTGTGCTGACGCGCGGGTGGGCATCCTGCCCTGGGGCGGGGGGACGGGTCTGGTGGGCGGGCAGATCATGCCCGAAGGTCCGGCGCCCGTAATCCTGTCGCTGGAACGCATGGCCGCGCTGCGCGGCCTCTGGCCCGAAGAGAACGTCCTGATCGCCGAGGCGGGCATGACCCTTGCCGCCGCGCAGGAGGCCGCCACCGCGGCAGGGCGGCAGTTCCCCCTGTCGCTGGCCAGCGAGGGGACGGCGCGCGTGGGGGGCGTGCTGGCCACCAATGCGGGCGGGATCGGCGTGCTGCGCTATGGCAATGCCCGCGACCTGTGCCTCGGGGTCGAGGCGGTGCTGGCAGACGGGTCCATTCTGGGCGGGCTGAAACGTCTGCGGAAGGACAATTCCGGCTATGACCTGCGCCATCTGCTGATCGGGGCGGAAGGCACGCTGGGCATCATCACGGCCGCCGCGCTGCGGCTGGTGCCGCGCCCGGCGGCAGAGGTCACGGCGCTGCTTGTCGTGCCGGATCCCGCCGCTGCGCTGCGCCTGCTGACGCTGTGCCAGACCCGGGTGCCGGGGATGGTGTCGGCCTTTGAACTGATCGGGCGCATGGGCCTCGACTTTCTGGCGGAGAAGATGCCCGAGGTGACGATCCCCTTTGCCAGCCACCCCGCATGGTGTGTGCTGTTGGAACTGGGCCTGCCTTCGGTGTTCGAGGCGGAAGAGGTGATGGCCACCCTTTACGCCGAGGCGGAAGAGGCGGGGCTGGTGCAGGATGGCGTGATCGCCGTGTCCGAGGCGCAGCGCACGGCGCTGTGGCGCATCCGCGAATCGATCCCCGAGGCGAACCGCCGCATCGGTGCGGTGTCGTCGCATGACATCTCGGTTCCGCTGTCGGCCGTGCCCGAATTCATCCTCCGCGCCGATGCCGCGCTGGCGCGGCTGGGGGAGTGGCGGATCAACTGCTTTGGCCATATGGGCGACGGCAATCTGCATTACAACGTCTTCCCGGTGCCGGGCCGCAGCCGCAAGGATCACGAACATGAACGGGACGCGATCAAGACCTGTGTCCACGATCTGGTGCATGAGATGGGCGGATCGGTCAGCGCCGAGCACGGGATCGGGCGGCTGAAGGTCCGCGATCTGGAGAAATACGGCGATCCGGGCAAACTGGCGGCGATGCGCGCGGTCAAGACCGCGCTGGATCCCATGGGTATCCTCAACCCCGGCGCTGTGCTGCGGCAAGCTTAGGGGGCCGAGAATTTTCTAGAAAATTCTCGGGTCTTGGCTGCGCGGGCGCAGCCTGAAAATCTTTCGCAGAAAGATTTTCAGGGGAAGAAGATTTTCTATGGAAAATCTTCGGGCGCGGGAGGGGGGAAAGTGCAGGTTTCTGTTGCCAGGTACCTGCGAACCCCGCCTTACGCGGCTAAGCGCAAGGGCTTAGATTTGGTATTGCGAGCCGCTTACGCAGCCAGCGCCACCGGAGCACGGTTGTCATTGGCAACTGTGATCTTGGACCGATAACGGTGGTACCTCACCGAGCGAAAGCTGGCCTCTTTGAACGTTCGTCGATCCTGTTTCGGCCCCGAACCCCCGCAATGACCGGGTGGATTGGTGGAGCCGCCGGGTACCGCCCCCGGGTCCGAGCCGTCTATTACAGGTGCGTTTATCGCCATAGTCCGGGTTACCCCGGACAAGATGAATATAGGCGCGGGCGGTGTGGGTCACAAGAGCGAGTTGGGGCCAGTTGCGGGGGGCTTTCTCGCCGCGTCGGTCAGGCCGCTGCACGGGACCCCGTGCGCGCAGGGCGGGGCGATGGCAAAGAAACGCCGCCCGGATCGGTGGGATCCGGGCGGCGCAGAGGGCATGTCAGGGATCAGAAGCCCGCCTTGATGTTCTCGAACTCCTGAATCATCTTCTCGCGGAACTCGGCCGTGACCGGGGTCTGCGCCAGAAGCGTGGTGGTCACCGGATCGACGAAGGCCGCCTGCAGTTCTTCGACCGGGATTTCGGCCATGGCGGCGTTGTTCGAATGGGCATAGCCCAGCTCATCCAACAGCGCGCGGGCCGACCCATGGGCGAGCAGCGAGTTGATGAAGTCATAGGCCTTGTCTTCCGATCCGGGCGCGTCCTTCATGTTCACATAGCCGCAATACCAGGTGGAGGCGCCTTCCGCCGGGGCGCGGTTGAAGCCCACGGGGAAATTCTCGGCCTGCAGGAGCGCCACGCCGTCATTCCACGACCAGGCGACCAGCACCTCGCCCGTCGCCATCAGTTGCGACAGTTCCGCCGGGTCCGCCCAATAGGCGCGCACATTCGGATGCACCGAGCGCAGCCAATCCGCCGCGGCCTGGAACTGCTCGTCCGTCACGTTGTCCCAGTTCGTCACCCCCGTGGCGAGGAAGGCCAGCGCCCAGATGTCATCCGAGTTGTCGGGCAGCGAGATGCGCCCTGCATATTTCGGATCGGCAAAGACCTGCAGCGTCGCCACATCCTCGGCCGGGACTTCGGTCGTGTTATAGGCCACAGCGGTATAGGCGTAATCGGTCGGGATGAACCAAACGCCGCCATCGTCCTGCACATAGGTGGAGTTCATCAGGACCGGGTTGATATTGGCGAATTCCGGGATCTTGCTGGTGTCCCACGGTTCGATCAGACCGGCATCCTTGTAGCGCGGCAGGCTGGCCACGCAGGGATGCGTCACGTCGGACTTGAAGCCAGAGCTGACCTTCTGGAACGCCTCATCATCATCGGCGTAGAACGAGTAGGTGGGGTTCGCGCCATGCTTGGCGACATAGTCGGTCAGGACGCCTTCGATTTCCCATCCCGCCCAGTCGAAAACTGTCATTTCGGGATCAGCGGCGCGCGCAGCCCCCGTCATCACGATCAAGGTCGCGGCGGTGGCAAGCAGCATTCTCGTCCGGGTCATACATCTTCCTCTCTGCTGGGTATTCCGTCGCCATTTCCCATTGCGACAGAATAGCGGTTTTACGCTAGTTTAGGCGTGGCCCTGTCTCAAGCCCCCCACGAGATTGGAATTCCCTGCCGTGGGGGCAAGGGTTCGGGGGCGGTCTTGCCGCATTTTCTGGCGCATTCGCCTGAAAAGGCGGCGTCAGCGGCGAAATCCGGCGCCCGGTTGCGACGGGCGATCGGTTCTCTGGGGCAGGTGACGGCAGGAATGGGGGGGCGGATGGCGCGGGCACTGGTGGTTGAGAAGACGCAGGATGGCGCGACGCAGGCGTCGGTGCAGGATATCGCCGCCACGCAGCTGCCCCCCGGCGCGGTGACCGTGGCGGTCGAATTCTCCACGCTGAATTACAAGGATGCGCTGTGCATGGGGTCGGGGGGCGGCATGGTGCGCGTCTGGCCCCATGTGCCGGGGATTGATTTTGCAGGCGTCGTCGAACAGTCCGACGATCCGCGCTACGCAGCGGGCGACCGGGTGATCCTGACCGGCTGGCGCGTGGGCGAGGCGCGCTGGGGCGGTTATGCCGAATTGGCGCGTGTTCAGGCTGATTGGCTGGTGCCGCTGCCCGCAGGCATGACCACGCGCCAGGCCATGGCCGTGGGCACCGCCGGGTTCACGGCCATGCTCGCGCTCATCGCGCTTGAGGCGCATGGTCTGCACCCCGGTCAGGGCGAGGTGCTGGTCACCGGCGCGGCAGGCGGCGTGGGTTCGGTCGCGACGGCGCTTCTGGCCGGGCAGGGCTATGAGGTGGCGGCGGTGACCGGGCGGCCAGAGGCCGGGGATTACCTGCGCGCCTTGGGCGCGGCGCGGATCGTGCCGCGTGCGGAACTGGCCGGGACGGTGGCCAAACCGCTTGAATCCGAACGCTGGGCGGGCTGTATCGACAATGTGGGGGGCGCCATGCTGGCCCGTCTTCTGGGGCAGATGCGGGCACATGCATCGGTCGCGGCGGTGGGCCTTGCCGGTGGGGCCGAGGTGCCGCTCAAGATCACGCCCTTCCTGCTGCGGGGGGTGAACCTTCTTGGCATCCACTCGGTCGATGTCCCCTATATCCAGCGCGTCATGGCATGGAACCGCATCGCCTCGGATCTGCCGATGGACCGGCTGGAGCCGATGGTGCAGAACTGCGGTCTGGCCAATCTGCCGGAACTGGGGCGGGCGATCCTTGGCGGCGGCATCCGCGGCCGCGTTGTGGTGGATGTCCGGCGTTGAGGCGGTTTGACGCGCGCCCGCAGGCCCGGTATCACGGGACCTGAGGATCGGCGCCTGCGCCGCGCCTCTGCCGACGGGGGAGCCATCCCGGCGGCCCGGCTGGAAGACCTGCCACGGAACGGGATGGCCCCGCCCGTGCGGGGCTGCCCGGGTCCGACTGGAAACGCTGTAAGGAAAGACCCCGACACCATGACCGCCCTCGACCTCACCTTCGTCCGCGCGCAATTTCCGGCCTTTGCCTCGCCGGTCCTGTCCACCCATGCCTTCTTTGAAAACGCAGGCGGCAGCTTTCCCTGCCGTCAGGTGGTAGATCGCCTGCACCGCTTCTATACCGACCGCAAGGTGCAGCCCTATGCCCCCTATCCCGGCGCGCAGGCGGGCGGGGCAGAGATGGACGAGGCCCGCGAAAGGCTGGCCGCGATGATGGGTGTGGCGCGGCACGAGGTCGCCTTCGGCCCCTCGACCAGTGCCAATACCTATGTCCTGGCCCAAGCGGTGCGCAAATGGCTGTCGGGCCGCGATCTGGCCATCGTCGTCACCGATCAGGACCACGAGGCGAATTCCGGTGTCTGGCGGCGCCTGGCGGATGAGGGGATCGAGGTTCGCGAATGGCGGCTGGACCCGGCGACAGGATCGCTGGACCCTGCGGCGCTGGAGGCGCTGCTCGCCGACGGCAAGGTGCGGTTGATCTGTTTTCCGCATTGCTCCAACGTGGTGGCGGAAATCAACGATGTGGCCGCGATCTGCGCGCTGGCCCGCGCGGCGGGGGCGCGCACGGTGGTGGATGGGGTGAGCTATGCCCCGCACGGCTTTCCCGACATCCCGGCGCTGGGATGCGATGTCTATCTCTTCTCGGCCTACAAGACATATGGCCCGCATCAGGGGATCATGGTGATCCGCGAGGGCTTTGGCATGGAACTGCCGGGGCAGGCGCATTTCTTCAACAACGGCACGCTTTACAAGCGCTTCACCCCGGCCGGCCCCGATCATGCCCAGATCGCCGCCTGTGCGGGCATGGCCGATCTGATCGACGCGCTGGCCGCCCATCACGGCATCGCAGGCGATCCGGCGGCGCGCAATCGCGGGGTGCATGATCTGATGCGCGCGCAGGAGGTGGCGGTGATCGCGCCGCTTCTTGACTACCTTGCCGGGCGCAATGACCTGCGCCTGATCGGGCCGCGCGATGCGGCCCGGCGCGCGCCCACGGTTGCCGTCGATCTGGGCCGCGCGGCGGAACCGGTGTCCGAGGAACTGGGCCGCCGCGGCATCGCCTGCTGGGCGGGCGATTTCTATGCCGTCCGCCCGCTGACGGCGATGGGGGTGGACCTTGAAAAAGGCGTCCTGCGGATGAGCGCGGTGCATTACACCAGCGCGGGCGATGTGGATCGCCTGATCGCGGCCCTCGACGCGGTCTTGTGATCCGCCTACAAGGCCGCGTCGTATCAGGGAAAAGGCAAGACTGGCGCGCATGACCCTCTCTCCCCTGATCCTCTGGTTCCGCCGCGACCTGCGGCTGGATGACCTGCCGATGCTGTCCGCTGCCGTGGCAAGCGGGCAGCCCCTGATCCCTGTCTTCATCCTTGATCCGGAAACCGAGGCGCTGGGTGCGGCGCCGAAATGGCGCCTGGGGCTGGGGATCGACGCCTTTGCCCAGACGCTGGCGGCGGCGGGGTCGCGTCTTATCCTGCGACGCGGGCCCGCGCTGGCCGTGCTCGAGGCGCTGGTGGCCGAGACCGGGGCCACGGGCGTGTTCTGGTCGCGGCTCTACGATCCGGCGTCCAAGGTCCGGGATACCGAGGTGAAGGCCGCGCTGAAAGCGCGCGGGCTGCGCGTTGAAAGCCATGCGGGGCACCTGATGCACGAACCCTGGACGGTCGAGACGGGGCAGGGCGGGTTCTACCGCGTCTATACCCCCTATTGGCGCGCGGTGCGGGGGCGCGATGTGGCCGCGCCCGAGGCCGCGCCCGCCCGCCTGCCCGCGCCCGATCACTGGCCCGCCTCCGACCGGCTGGAGGACTGGCAGACGGGCGCCGCCATGCGGCGCGGCGCGGCGGTCGTTGCGGCCCATGTCCGGGTGGGCGAACAGGCGGCGCGGGCGCGGCTTGATGCCTTTCTCTCCGGCCCCGTTGACCGCTATGCCGAGGCGCGCGATCTGCCTGCGGAACCCGGCACATCGCGCCTGTCCGAAAACCTCACCTATGGCGAGATCGGCATCCGCCGCGTCTGGCATGCCGCGCTGATGGCCTTTGATCAGGGCCGCCCGGGGGCCGAGACCTTTCTGAAGGAACTCGTCTGGCGCGAATTCTCGTATCACCTGATGCACCACACGCCGCACATCACCCATGCCAACTGGAAACCGGAATGGGATGCCTTCCCGTGGCAGGGCGACGGCCCGCAGGCCGAAGCCTGGCGGCGCGGCATGACTGGCGAGGCTTTCGTCGATACCGCCATGCGCGAGATGTATGTGACCGGCACGATGCACAACCGGGGGCGGATGATCGTCGCCTCTTACCTGACCAAACATCTGATGACGCATTGGACGATCGGTCTGGACTGGTTCGCCGATTGCCTGATCGACTGGGACCCCGCCGCCAATGCGATGGGCTGGCAATGGGCGGCAGGGTCCGGCCCCGATGCCGCGCCCTATTTCCGCATCTTCAACCCGGCCACGCAGGTGGAAAAGTTCGATCCCAAAGGCCAGTACCGCCGCCGCTTCATCGCCGAACTCAGCCGCCAGCCCGGCCCTGAGGCGCTGTCCTTCTTCGATGCCGTCCCGCGCGCCTGGGGCCTTGATCCCGCGCGGCGCTATCCGGCGCCCATCGTCGATCTGGCCGAAGGCCGCGCCCGCGCCCTTGCCGCCTATGCTGCGCGCGGAGGGCAGGGCGATTGACGCTAGGTCAGGCTGGCGATGGCCCGTGAAACGGCCAATCCGAACGAGATGAAACCCTTGAGTGCATCGCGCGTATCTGTGACTGTTGCGCCAAAAACAAGAAACGTGGGGAGTCCATGGACGTATTGACCACCATCAAGGGCCAGTCGGGCCTGCCGCGCTACTTTGCCTCGGCCTTTGACGTGCTGAAACGGATGGGGCGGGGGCGGCTGGACTTTGTCCTGCCCGATGGCCGCCGCTTCCGCATCGACGGCCCAAAGCCCGGCCCGGTGGGCGAGGTGATGATCCACAACCCCGATGTCTTTGCCCGCCTGATCCGGGAAGGCGATCTTGGCTTCTGCGATGCCTATCTCGAAGGCTGGTGGTCCTCGCCCGATTTGCAGGCGCTGATGGACCTTGTGCAACTGCCCGAAAATGACCCGATCAACGACGGCTTTCCCGGCATGGGCCTTTTGCGCCTGTTCGAACGGCTGCGCTTCTGGATGCAGTCGAACAGCAAGGCACAGGCGAAGAAGAACATCAGCCATCACTACGATCTGGGCAATGATTTCTACCGCCTCTGGCTTGACGACACGATGACCTATTCCAGCGCGATCTTCCGCACGGGGCAGGAAAGCCTCGAGGCCGCGCAAACGGAAAAATACAAATCCATGGTCGATCAGATGGGCGCGCGCCCCGGCGAACATGTGCTGGAAATCGGCTGCGGCTGGGGTGGCTTTGCCGAATATGCCGCCCGCGAGCGCGGGCTGAAGGTGACGGGCCTGACCATCAGCCAGGCGCAATATGATTACGCCGTGGCGCGCATGGAACGCGCGGGCCTGTCCGACCGGGTGGAAATCAAGCTGCAGGATTACCGCGACGAACGCGGCACCTATGACGGCATCGCCTCAATCGAGATGTTCGAAGCCGTGGGCGAACGCTATTGGCCGGTCTATTTCGACACGCTGCGCGAACGCCTCAAACCCGGCCGCAACGCCACGCTGCAGATCATCACCATCGCCGACAAGCGCTGGGAAGTCTATCGCAAAGGCGTTGATTTCATTCAGAAATACATCTTCCCGGGCGGTATGCTGCCCTCGCCCGCCGTGCTGCGGGCCGAGGTGGAGAAGGCCGGGCTCAAGGTAAAGGGGTCGATCGAATTCGGGGAAAGCTACAGCCTGACCCTGCGGCGCTGGCACGAAACCTTCAACGCCCATTGGGATGACGTGGCCCGCATCGGCTTTGACGAACGCTTCCGCCGGATGTGGAACTTCTATCTCACCTCTTGCGCCGGGGCGTTTCAGGGCGGAAACTGCGACGTAACACAGATTACCGTCACCCGCCCGAATTGAGGCCACGCCCATGCCCACTGCCGCAAAGCTGGTTGCCGCGTTGAGCTTTGCCTTTCTGGCCTGGGTGGTGTGCATCGTGATCGAGGGCGTCCTGCCCGAAGCCCAACGCGTGGGGCGCCTCTACCCCGTGTCGATCGCGATCGCGGCGCTGGCGGGGTGGTTCATCTCGGGCGCGGCCAAACGGTCAGGATATATCGACGCGGCCTCGACCGGTGTTCGCACGGCCATGACCGCCGTGCTGGCGGCGCTGTTTGCCTTTGCCGTGGCCACCATGCTGCAGGTGTCCATGCGCGGCATCTATCCGGGGCCGATGGATGCGCTTCTCGACATCGTCAACCAGTTCATAAAATTCGGCCTGCTGCTGGTTCATGCCCCCGTCGTGATCGCGATTTTCGTGGGTGGCGCGGTGGCGGGTATGATGACGGAATGGGCAGGGCGGCGCTGGCGCTAATGGCCGCGCAGCAAGGACGGGATGATGGTGGCCTTCTTTTTCTACGGCACGCTGTGCCACCCCCCGCTTCTGGAGACGGTGCTTGGACGGGCGGCGGCAACGCGGCCCGCCCGGCTGGCGGGCCACAGCGTGGCATGGGCGGAAGGGGCGGCATTCCCGCTGATCTTCCCAGCGCCGGATGGCACCGCCGAGGGGCTGCTGTGCGAGGGGCTGAGCGGGGAAGACGCGGCGCGGCTCGATTTCTATGAAGGCGGCTTCGGCTATGACGCGCGGACGCTGCGGGTGGAGACGGATAACGGCCCGGTCGAGGCGCGCGTCTACCTGCCGCGCCCGGGCCTGTGGCAGCCGGGGCAGGCGTGGCGCCTTGCCGATTGGGCGGGGCGCTATGGCCCCACCGCCGTGGCCACAGCGCAGGATTTCATGGCCCTGCGCGGCAAGCTGCCGGCCTCGGCCCTTGCCGCGCGCTATGGCGCGATGCTGGTGCGCGGGGCCAGCCGCCTGCGCGCCGCCGCGCCGCAACCGGCCACGCTGCGCCGCGCGCCCCGCGCGGATGACCTGCACGTCACCGCGCGCGAGGTGCCCTATGCCCGTTTCTTCGCGGTCGAGGAATGGCGCGTCGGCTGGCGGCAGTTCGACGGCGCGATGAACGCGCCCGTGGATCGGGCGGTCTTTGTCAGCTGCGACGCCGTGACGGTGCTGCCTTATGATCCGGTCCGCGACCGTGTGCTTCTGATCGAACAGTTCCGCGCGGGGCCGATGGCGCGGGGCGATGCCGCCGCATGGCAGCTTGAGGCCATCGCCGGGCGCATCGACGCGGGCGAGACGCCGGAAGAGGCCGCGCGCCGCGAGGCGGTGGAGGAGGCGGGTCTCACCTTGGGCCCGCTGCTGCCCGCCGCATCCTATTACCCCAGCCCGGGCATCCTGACCGAATACCTCTACTCCTATGTGGGTCTGGCCGATCTGCCCGACGGCATCGCCGGGGTCTTCGGGCAGGCGGATGAGGCCGAGGATATCCGCGGCCACCTGATCGCCTTCGACCACATGATGGAGCTTGTCGCCAGCGGCGAGATCGCGAATTCCCCCCTGATCCTGACCGCGCTCTGGCTTCAGCGCGAACGCGCCCGCCTGCGCGCCGGGCTGTGACATAGACGCCGGGCCCTTCCAGAGCATTGCAACTTGATCAAATGCAGGCGCCGGGGTTAGGTGTCGCTGGTCAGGCAGGGCGGGGCGCATGGACGACGACACGCGGAAGATACCATCGCACGAGGTGACCTATGGCCGCCTGCGCGACATGATCCTGTTCGGCCACCTGCTGCCCGGCCAGCCTGTCACGATCCAGGGGTTGATCCGCGACCTCGATGCCGGGATGACACCTGTGCGCGAGGCGATCCGACGCCTGACGGCGGAAGGCGCGCTGATGCCGCAGGGCAACCGCCGCGTGGCCGTGCCGCAGCTTACGCCCGCGCTTCTCGATCAGCTGGCCTTCGTGCGCCTGACGGTCGAGCCGAAACTGGCCGAACTGGCCGGGGCGCATCTCACCCCCGCGCTGATCGACCGGCTGGAGGCCATCGACGATCACGTGGACCGCGCCATCCGCGCGGGGTCGGTGTCGGAATACCTTGGCTCCAACCACGCCTTCCACTTCGCGCTGTATGAGGCATCGGATGCGCCGATCCTTGTCGATATCGCGCGCGGGCTCTGGCTGCGTTTCGGGCCGTCGCTGCGCGTGGTTTGCGCCCGCTACGGCGCGGCGGCGCTGCCTGACCGGCATGAAGAGGCGCTCGCCGCCATGCGGGCGGGCGACCGGGCCGCGCTGGCGCGCGCCATCGAGAACGACATCCAGCAGGGGATCGACCAGATCCGTCAGGCGCAGGCCGAAGGCGGGGTCTGACCCGGCGTCCGGGCCGAAGCGGCGCGCGTTTTGGCATACGCTTGTCTGCACGCGGTGTTGAACGCGTTGCTGCACGCCGATTTTTGCCAGATCCTTGGAAAGGCACGCTTTTCCGCAGGCAGGACTGCAATGCGCCGGAATTTGATCAAATTTCTTGAGTGTGCGCCGATTTGACCCTATGCTCACCCTAATGCCTGTCGTCCCGGCGGGCCGTTGATTCCGCGAGGCCCTGCCATGAACATGATCACCAACCACCTGCCGACCGCCGAACTTCAGGCGCTCGACGCCGCGCATCACATGCACCCCTTCACCGATTCCAACGGTCTGGCGGCCAAGGGCGCGCGGGTGATCACCCGCGGCAAGGGTGTCTGGCTGACCGACAGCGAAGGCAAGCAGATCATCGACGGCATGGCGGGCCTGTGGTGCGTCAATATCGGCTATGGCCGCCGCGAACTGGCCGAGGTGGCGGCGCGCCAGATGGAAGAACTGGCCTATTACAACACCTTCTTCCAGACGACCCACGTCCCCGCCATCGCGCTGGCCGCCAAACTGGCTGAGATCGCGCCCGGCGATCTGAACCACGTCTTCTTTGCCGGTTCGGGGTCCGAGGCGAATGATACCAACATCCGCCTTGTCCGCCGCTATTGGCAGGTCAAGGGCCAGCCCGACAAGCGCATCATCATCGCCCGCAAGAACGGCTATCACGGCTCCACCATGGGCGGCGGCAGCCTGGGCGGCATGGCCCCGATCCATGCCCATGGCGGCAAGATCGACGGCATCGTCCATATCGACCAGCCCTATTGGTGGGGTGAGGGCGGCGCGATGACCGAGGCCGATTTCGGCATCGAACGCGCCAAGCAGTTGGAGGACAAGATCCTCGAACTCGGCGTCGAAAACGTCGCGGCCTTCATCGGTGAACCCATTCAGGGCGCAGGTGGCGTGATCGTCCCGCCCGCTACCTACTGGCCTGAAATCCAACGGATTTGCGACAAATACGGCATCCTTCTGATCGCGGATGAGGTCATCACCGGCTTTGGCCGCACCGGCAACTGGTTCGGTTCGCAAACCTTCGGGATCAAGCCGCATATCATGACGATCGCCAAGGGCCTGTCCTCGGGCTATCAGCCCATCGGTGGCTCCATCGTCTGCGACGAGGTGGCGGCGGTCGTGGCGGAAGGGGGCGAATTCTTCCACGGCTACACCTATTCCGGCCACCCCGTGGCCGCGGCGGTCGCGCTGGAAAACCTGCGGATCATTCAGGAAGAGGGCATCGTCGACCATGTCCGCGATGTGGCGCACCCCTACCTCAAGGAACGCTGGGACGCGCTGGCCGACCACCCGCTGGTGGGTGAAGCGAAACTCGTGGGTCTGATGGGTTCCATCGCGCTGACGCCCGACAAGGCCAAGCGCGCGAAATTCGCCTCCGAGGCGGGCACTGTCGGCCTGCGCACGCGCGAGCGGTGCTTTGCCAACAACCTGATCATGCGCCATGTGGGCGACCGCATGATCATCGCGCCGCCGCTGGTCATCACGCCGGGCGAGATTGATACCCTGATCGAACGGGCGAAGAAGTCGCTGGATGAAAGCTATGCCGGGCTGAAGGCGGACGGATTGCTTGTCGCCAAGGCCGAATAAGCCATTGTAAGAAAATGAAAAAAGGGCGGCGATCAGGGATCGCCGCCCTTTTGTTTGCCTTGTCTCAATGATCGGCGGCGGCGGCAGCGGCCTTGATGTCGTCTTCGTTCAGGGTCGCGCCATTGAAGAAGGCGTTCAGCAGCACCGCCGCGACAGAGGCAAGCAGAATGCCGCTTTCGATCAGCGGGTGGATCGCATGGGGCATCCACATCTTGAAGTTGGGGGCGATCAGCGGGATCATCCCGAAGCCAAGGCTGACCGCCACGACGAACAGGTTGTTTCGGTTCCGGGCGAAATCGACGCCCGCAAGGATGCGGATGCCGGTCGCCGCGACCATGCCGAACATCACCAGCCCCGCACCGCCCAGCACCATGGTCGGCACGCTTTCCACCAGCGCACCCATCTTCGGCACAAGGCCCAGCACGATCAGGATGATGCCCCCGGCCACGCAGACATAGCGCGACCGCACCCCCGTGACGCCCACCAACCCCACGTTTTGCGAGAAGGAAGTGTAGGGGAAGGTGTTGAAGATGCCCCCGATCAACGTGCCCAGACCATCGGTTCGCAACCCGGCCGACAGCATCGGCTGGCTGACCTTCCGTCCCGTCATGTCGCCCAACGCAAGGAACATGCCGGTTGATTCGATCATCACCACGATCATCACCAGAACCATGGTCAGGATCATCACGGGATCAAAGATCGGCGCCCCGAAGTGGAACGGCGTGATCAGCCCGAACCATGCTGCTTCTCCCACCTTGTCAAAGGTCATGGCGCCCGTCGCCACCGCAATCACCGCCCCGACGACGATCCCGAGGAGGACCGAGATGTTTGCCACGAAGCCTTTGCCGAAGCGGGCGATCAGAAGGATTGATAGCAGCACGACCGTGGACACGGCGATGTTGCCCAAGGGCGCGTAGGCAGGATTGTCCATCCGTGCCGCCAGCGCCAGCCCTTCCGGTGGCGGGGCGATGCCCGTCGCGCTTCCAGCGGCCAGCCCTTCTGTCACGGAAGAGAGCCACGCCGCATGGGCCGGGTTCACGATCTGCGGCGCGGTGGGGCCGACGGGGTTTCCGAAGATCCAGTTGATGCCAATCCGCATCAGGCTGACGCCGATCACAAGGATGATCGTCCCCGTCACGACTGGCGGAAAGTAGCGCAGCATCCGGCTGATGAAGGGCGCGACGAGTATGGAAATGACGCCCGCTGCCATGATCGCGCCAAAGATCGCCCGCGCGCCTTCTGGCCCGCCATTCGTGTTCGCCATGGCCACCATCGGCCCTACGGCCGCAAAGGTCACGCCCATCATCACCGGCAGGCGGATGCCGAACCATTGCGTCGCGCCCAGCGATTGGATCAGCGTGACAAGGCCGCAGACAAAGAGATCGGCCGAAATCAGGAAGGCCACATCGGCCGGTTCCAGTTTCAGCGCGCGTCCGATGATCAGGGGCACCGCAACGGCGCCGGCATACATCACAAGCACATGCTGAAGACCAAGGGTGAAGAGCTTGGGGGTTGGTAGAACCTCGTCTACCGGATGGACCGCCTGGGTCATGCGTTTCGTTCCTTTCCCTGAGGGGTGCTGTTCTTCGCGCCGTCTCCGCGGCCCCCCTCGGGCGAGCGGTCCGGTTAGTGCGCCCGGTCTTTTCGCCGGGCTTTCGGTAGCCGTGCACGATAGGGCCGGCTGTCAGCATCCGCTCACTGAAATTATTTGAAACTGTTTGGGCGGGAAGCGTGGGGTGAAACCGCTCGATTGCCCTGCATGGCTTGAGATTCCCGCCGCCTGCGCCTACACGTTGGGCAAAAGGTGAAGGACAGCCCCGATGCGGATTTACAGCGATCTGGCCGAGACGATCGGCAACACGCCCCTGATCAAGCTGAAGCATGCCAGCGAAATGACGGGCTGCACCATTCTGGGCAAGTGCGAGTTTCTCAATCCGGGGCAATCGGTGAAGGATCGCGCCGCGCTTTACATCATCCGGGACGCGGTGGCGCGGGGCGCGTTGAAGCCCGGTGGCACGATCGTCGAGGGGACAGCAGGCAATACCGGCATCGGGCTGGCGCTGGTGGGGGCGTCGATGGGGTTCCGCACGGTGATCGTGATCCCCGAAACGCAAAGCCAGGAAAAGAAAGACATGCTGCGGCTGGCCGGGGCGGAACTGGTGCAGGTGCCGGCCGCGCCCTACAAGAACCCCAACAACTATGTCCGCTATTCCGGCCGTCTGGCCGAGGCTCTGGCACGGACAGAGCCGAACGGGGCGATCTGGGCGAACCAGTTCGACAACGTGGCCAACCGTCAGGCGCATATCGAAACGACGGGGCCGGAAATCTGGGATCAGACCGGGGGCAAGGTGGATGGCTTCATCTGCGCGGTGGGATCGGGCGGCACGCTTGCCGGTGTCGGCATGGCGTTGCAACCCCGGGGCGTGAAGATCGGGTTGGCCGATCCCGAGGGCGCGGCGCTGCATTCCTTCTACACCACGGGCGTGTTGGAAAGCCCCGGCACGTCGATCACCGAAGGGATCGGGCAGGGGCGCATCACGGCGAACCTCGAAGGGTTCAAGCCGGATTTCAGCTATCGCATCCCGGATGCCGAGGCGCTGCCCCTTGTCTTTGACATGTTGCAGGAAGAAGGCATCTGCCTTGGCGGATCGTCGGGCATCAACATCGCGGGCGCGATCCGCATGGCGCGCGACATGGGGCCGGGCCACACGATCGTGACGATCCTGTGCGACTACGGCAACCGCTATCAGTCAAAGCTCTACAACCCCGCGTTCCTGAAGGAAAAAGGCCTGCCGGTTCCGGCCTGGCTTGACCGTGCGCCGCGGGCGATCCCCACGGTGTTCGAGGACGCATGACAGCGCAGGACCTGCGCGATGGGCGCGCGCCCCGGGACCTGAGGCACGAGGCCGGACGCAAGGCCCTTGCCGGGTGGCGGTCATGGCTGGCGGTCATGGTGATGGCTGTGGCGCTTGGCCCCGCGCTGCCCGCCCTTGCGCAGCAGGAGGCCCCTGCGGATGCCCCTGCGGCGCAGGACGACAGCGCACAGCCCGGCGCCACGGCAGAGACACCCACGGGGCAAGCTCCCGCCCAGAGCCCCCCGGCAGCCGCACCGACCGTCACCGTCACGCCGCAGGGCACCACCGTGGTAGTGTCCAAGGGGCAGGGGCGCAGCGGTTCGACGCTTGATTACGCGGCATGGGAACGTGCGGCCGAGCGGGCCGAGTCGGTGCTGGCAAATCCCGATGTCGACAGCCGGATCCTTGATAACCTGCGCACGCAGATCGTGGATTGGCGCGCCGCCTTTCTGGTGGCGCAGAACACCAACTCCACCCGCATCGCCACCCTGCGCGACCAGATCGCCGCCCTTGGCCCTGCGCCCGCCGAGGGCGAAACGGAGGCGGCCGAAATCGCGACGCGAAGGCAGCAGCTTTCCGATCAGCTTGTCCGATTGCAGGCGCCGGGCATTGCCGCGGAAGAGGCCTATCGCCGCGCCGATGGCCTGATCGGCGAAGTGGACCGTGTGCTGCGCGAGCGGCAGGCGAGCCAGCTTTTGCAGCTTTGGCCTTCGCCCATCAATCCGGCGAACTGGCCGGCCGGGCTGGCGTTCCTGCGCGATGCGACCGTGGCGCTATGGACCGAGACAAGCTCGCGCTGGACGCAAGGGGATGGGCGCGAGGCGCTGGTGGACAATCTGCCGCTGATCGTGCTGCTGGGTGCGCTTGGCCTTGCCCTCATCTCGCAATCGCGGCGCGTGCTGGCGCCGTTGCAGCGCAGATTGCCCCTGCCGCGCACGGCGCGCGGGCGGCGGGTCGTGCTGCTGCTTCTTTCTATGATGCAGGTCGTACTGCCCACGCTTGGCGCGATTGCCCTGAGCCAGGCCTTGCTTTTGACCGGGCTGTTCGGGCGGGTCGGATCGGAACTGGCCGTCCTGCTGCCGGGCGTCGTCTTCACGATGGTGGCGGCGAACTGGCTGGGCACCACGATCTTTCCCTTCGATGACGGGATCGACCTGTCCGGCATCGAGGTGCCCGAGCGCAGGGCCGAGGGGCGGTTTCTGGCCCGCACCATTGGCCTTGTGCTGGGGGTTGAGGCTGTCTTGCAGGTTGTCATGGCCGAGTTGCGGGCCAGCGATACCGCGAATGCGGTGCTGGGTTTTCCGTTGCTTGCCACGATGGCGGTGCTGATCTTCCGCATGGGGCAGCTGTTGCGCCGCCATGTGCGCAGCGTGGCGGCCGGGGAAGAAGGGCCGAGCATCGGCCTGCGCGTGCTGGGCCTCTTGGCGCGGGGGGTGATGCTGACGGGCCTTGCCGGCGTGGTGCTGGGGGCGATCGGCTATATTGCAGCCGCGACCGCGCTTGTTTTCCCTTCGGTGATCTCGCTGGGTCTGGTGGCGCTTTTGTTCGTAGCCCAACGTCTGGTGGGCGATCTTTACGGCTTGGTCACCAAATCCGATGCCGCGGATCAGGACGGGCTGATCCCCGTGCTGATCGGCTTTGCGATGACGCTGGCATCGCTGCCTTTGTTCGCGCTGGTCTGGGGGGCGCGGCTGGCCGATATCACCGAGTTGTGGCAGCGCTTCCTGAACGGGTTCCAGATCGGCCAGACGCGCGTCTCGCCCACCGATTTCCTGATCTTTGCCGTGATCTTCGCCGTGGGCTATGCCGTGACGCGGCTGTTCCAGGGGGCGCTTCGCGGATCGGTGCTGCCCCGCACGACGCTGGATCAGGGCGGGCAGAATGCGATCGTGTCGGGGGTGGGCTATATCGGCATTTTCCTTGCCGCGCTCATCGCCATCAACTTTGCCGGGATTGATCTGTCGGGCCTTGCCATCGTTGCCGGTGCGCTGTCTGTGGGCATCGGTTTCGGCCTGCAGAACATCGTGTCGAACTTTGTGTCGGGCATCATCCTTCTGATCGAACGCCCCGTCAGCGAAGGCGACTGGATCGAGGTCGGGCAGGTTCAGGGGACGGTGAAATCCATCTCGGTCCGTTCCACGCGGATCCAGACCTTCGACCGTTCGGATGTCATCGTACCCAATGCCGATCTGGTGACGCAGCAGGTGACGAACTGGACAAGGTTCAACCTTTCCGGGCGGCTGATCGTGCCCGTTTCGGTGGCTTTCGGGACCGACACCCGCAAGGTGGAGCGTGTCCTGCGCGAGATTGCCGAGGCGCAACCACTGGCCGTGCTGAACCCGCCGCCACTGGTGGCCTTCATGGGATTTGGCGCCGATGCGATGAATTTCGAAATCCGCATGATCCTGCGGGATGTGAACTTCTCGCTGTCGGTGCGCACCGAGGTGAACCACCAGATCGTCAAGCGTTTCGAAGAAGAAGGGATCGAGATCCCCTTCGCGCAGACCGAGGTTTACCTGCGCAACGTGGATGCCCTGGGTCGCGCACTGCGCGGGTTGGCACCTGCCTCGCCGGCGCAAGAGGCCGGGGATCCGATGCCACGCACCGCCACCCGGGCGCGCGACAGCGGGAGTGAGGAGGCCGCAGGATGACCGAGCCGTTGTTTCGCAGCGACGCCTATCTGCGCGAGGCCAAGGCGACGGTGATCGCCCATACCGCCGAGGGCGGCGTAATCTGCGACCGCAGCCTCTTTTACGCCACCGGCGGGGGGCAGCCGGGAGATTCCGGCTGGTTGGTCTGGGAGGGCGGGCGCTTGCCCATCGCGACCGCCGTCAAGGCCGAGGGCGGCCGCATCGCGCTGGTGCCGGCCGAACCGGCGGGCATGCCGCCTATGGGCGCGATCGTGACCCAGATCCTGGATTGGGACCGCCGTCATCGCCACATGCGCGTGCACACGGCGCTGCACCTCCTGTCGGTCGTGATCCCGCTGCCCGTGACAGGTGGACAGATCGGAACGGAACGGGGACGGCTGGATTTCGATATGCCTGATCCGCCGGCGGATGTGCAGATGCTGGAGGATCGGCTGAATGCGCTGATCGGGCTGGATCTGCCGGTGACCGACAGCTGGATCAGTGATGACGAGTTGCTGAGGAATCCGGGATTGGTGAAGACCATGTCGGTCCAGCCGCCGATGGGGCAGGGGCGGGTCAGGCTGGTGCGGATCGGCGAGGGCGCGACGCAGGTGGACCTGCAACCCTGCGGCGGAACCCATGTCGCCCGCACGGCCGAAATCGGCCGGGTGGAGATTGGCCGGATCGAAAAGAAAGGCCGCCAGAACCGCCGCGTGTCGATCACCTTGATGGATTGATCCGTCGAGCCCCTTGCGCCGCCAAGTTTCACCGCTTAAGGAGTGCCGCAAGGACAGTTGGCCGAGTGGTCGAAGGCGCACGCCTGGAAAGTGTGTAGGCGGGGAACCGTCTCGAGGGTTCGAATCCCTCACTGTCCGCCAATACTATCGAAATGATTGAGAAATTTGGCGCTTCCCGCTAGGGGCACTAAATGGGCACTAAAGGCGCATGCGCTGGGCCGTGTCTGCCGTGTCGGGCGGCTCTGGGCTTGGGTGTGGCAGGCTGTCGCACCTTTCCCCGGCAGGGGCAGTTGGGCAGCCCGGCCCGATCTGGGCGCACTGCCGGGCCGTCAGAGAAGGTCGCAGTTGCCCGCGCTGTAGAGCATGTTCGCTTTCGTAGCGATCAGTTCCGGCTCAAGAAGCCAGTCTTTGATTGGCAGTGGAAGCCCGTGTTGGTCTTCTTGCGACACGTCGGATCGTGCTGCGTCCGTCGCATAATGGAACACTCTGCCCAGGATGAAGTCCACCGAAGGCCCGGCGTTGAGAGAACCGAGGATCATGGGGGCATGCTGGCTGAGTTCTTCGTCGGTGATCGTCCCAGCTTCCAAGGCAGCATAGAACCGCCGCCCGGCGTCTAGCCCGGTCGCGTAGTGGTCACTGGCTCGATCTGCCTTCCTTGCCAACTCAGCATAGGTGCCGCACTCAAAAGCCGTCCACATCGCCCGCGGGGCCTTCGCGCCTTCTTCGCTGGCAGCGCCCATGCCGGGCAGAAGGTCAAGGGCCAAGGCGGGGGCGATCAACCGGCGCAGCATCCAATTTCCTCCTGACTATCCCTCCACGCTATCCGGCAGGGGCGGCCTTGTCATTCCCCGGACGTTGCCCGGTTAAGGCTATTTCCCCCTCCTCGGACGGCTGCCGCGCCGGGGAGGGGCGCGAACGTGGCTGGGCTAGCCAACGGTGGCGTCTCGGCTGCGGACGTAGACACCGGACGCGGGGCTGGTCCGGCAGGGGCGGGGCCACCCCCACCCCCCGGCCTACCCCGAACAGGTCAGGTTAGCGTGTATCCCCGCCGCGCCCAAAGCGGCGGTTACGTGGGACTTTTGTCTGCTTTGTCAAATTTACGCGGGTCATTTTGATTGCCGTTTGGCAAACTAGTTCCTACAGGTAATAGTAGCCGCATGGAGTTGTTCTGCGCTGTGAAAAGATGGCATGCCGTGTGAGATTTTTTCGGAAGTACGGTTGAATCCTCCGAATGCAGTTGGTTGCAAGGATACCGAGGGCGCTCGGGGCGAAAAGCGCTTTTTAAACTGGCCCGATCCAATTAGCTTGGCGACAAGCTATCCTAAACTTGTCGAATCGCAGAGAACACTGTTTACGTCATCAACACTTAGTTCTTCGGTGGGTTGCGCCGCATGTTAACCACTCAGTACCCCAACTAATCTATCTGATAAGTGCGTAGTCGTTCAAAGGAAGCTGGAGAAATATTTTGCTTCAAGGACTTATTTCTTATGCAAAGAGGCGGAGACGTGAATGGCTCGCTAAGAGGCGCGAAGAAACTTTAGCGCGTCCAATTAAATTTGGCGTCTTGGCAATTATGAAGAATGAATCCATCAGTATTGATGAATGGATTGAGCACTACCTCTGGGTTGGTGCTCACATGATTTATCTCATCGACAACGGAAGCACAGACGATACTTTGCAGAAAGCACGGCAATGGGAGAAAGGCGGTCGTGTTCGCGTAATTGAGTTGCCCGAAAAGTATAAACAGACTCAGCATTATTGGACTGCAATAAAGCATTTCAAAATCAAGCAAAACTGTGATTGGTTGCTGGTCGCTGATCTTGACGAGTACTGGTTCTGTCCAAGTGGTGATAGCATCCCAGATGCTTTGCGGGAGTTTAGCAATTTCGACGTGATTTATTCCAATTGGGTGATGTTTGGAAGCGGTGGTTTTGTTGAGCAGCCAGAAAGTGTCAGGATGTCCTTTGTGTTGCGAAAGCCGGGAGTGAACTGGCATATCAATACGAAGTATATGTGCCGGACCAGCGTTCTGAAGCGTCAATCCTCAGTTGGCATACATAAGGTCAAAGGAGCCGATTCGAGCCGCACGGTGTCTGACATCACTCGATTTCAATTGAACCATTATCCAATACAGAGCTTGAGTTTCTTCACCTCGGTCAAGATGACCCGAGGTGATGCGGCAACGCCAAGGCACGAACATGTACGGGATATGGAGTATTTCCGTCGGTATGATGAGGGGTGTACTGAGGTTGATCGAAAGCTTGCAGACTTGGTGAAGGAAAAAATGCCTGTCGCAGGCCCCTAGGGTCAGGACCCATTCATCTGGTTGAGGCTGCCCGGCCTGCGTGATTCAAGCCCGTGAACTGACGGGGGTGAAGATGTGCATCCTTTTCTGGCTTGCCGACGAACAGATGCAGCGGTTGAAGCCGTCCTTCCCGAAGAGCCATGGCAAGCCGCGGGTGGATGACCGGCGCGTTTTGAGCGGCATAATCTTCATCAATGGCAATGGGTTGCGGTGGTGTGATGCGCCCCGTGAGTATGGCCCCCCAAAGACGCTCTATAACCGATGGAAGCGGTGGGGCGATATGGGGGTCTTCGCTCGGATGATGGAGGGGCTGGCCTCCGAAGGCGGCGGGGAGAAGGTCGTCATGATAGACGCGACGTATTTGAAGGCGCACCGCACGGCCTCAAACCTGTTGGTAAAAAGGGGGGCCCGACGACAAGCGCGGCCGCCTCATCGGGCGGACCAAGGGCGGGTTGAATGCCAAGCTGCACGCCGTGACCGACGCGATGGCCGCCCGTTGCGGTTCTTCATGACGGCGGGCGCGGTCAATGACTACACCGGTGCCGCCGCCCTGCTGGGCAGCCTGCCGGCTGCCGAATGGCGGATTGCCGACCGGGGCTACGATGCCGACTGGTTCAGGGAGTCTTCGAAAGACAGAGGGATAGAGCCCGTTCAGGGCTGATTTGATCCACTGGATCAAATCTGATCGCCCTTCACCCCAGGCCGGAAGTCTCGCGGCAAGGCCGTCCGCTACGACAAGCGCCGCAACAAACGCCGCAACCGCATCGAGATCATGTTCGGCAGGTTGAAGGACTGGCCCTCGCCATTGGGCTTGAACCAATGGCGCCACAATGGCTCGACATCGCCACAGGCTATGACAGGTGCGCGAAGACCTTCCTATCCGCCGTCGCCCTGGCCGCTACCGTCCTGTTCTGGCTTTGACGATCCATGAGTCTGGAGCCTCATGATTGTGACTATTTCCCTTTCTCAGGCTTGCGCCAGAAGGTGTTTGTAGATCGTCGTCCGCGAGATGCCCAGGGTGCGGGCAGCCTGCGCAATGCCGCCGCTTTGGCGCACCGTATCGCGGATGGAACGGCACTGGCTTTCCTTCCACGGGACGCCCGCACACTGCGGGCAGGCCGCCGCATGCGCGAGGGGCTCGGCCGCGACCGGGACCAGCCCCCCAAAATCCTCGACCGTAAGACAAAGCCCGCTGGCCCGCAGGACCGCTTGCGCGATCACCGAGCGCAGCTCGTGCAGATTGCCGGGCCAGTCATGCCGTCCCAGCAGGTAAAGCGCGTCGGCATCAATGTCGGCGCGATCATCCTGTGCCCGCACAAACCGCCGCGCCAGCGCGTCCATATCGCTGCGGTCACGCAAAGGTGGCAGTTGGATCGAGAAGCCTTCGATCCGGAACCGCAGTGCCGGAAGCAGCCGCCCTGACGCCACCGCCTCGGTCAGGCTGCTGACCGAGGTGCTGATGAAAAACAGAGGGCAGCGGATCTCTCGTCCATCGGCGGGGTGGCGGAAGGACCCGTGATCGAGCACCTGCAACAGCGTGGCCTGGGCCGGATGCGGCAGCCATGACACCTCGTCGATACACAACGTGCCGGATGCGGCCTGCTCCAGCAGCCCTTTTGCGCCATTCGGACGGCCGAGCAGCGCCGCCTCGGCCTCGGCCCCAAGGGTGCGGGCATCGACCGCCACAAAGGGACCGCTGCGCCCCGAGGCCGCATGCGCAAGGCGCGCCGTGATCTCTTTGCCGGTCCCGGTCTCGCCCATGATGAAGATCGGCGTGCCGGTGGTGGCGACCTTTGGCAGGGGGCGCAGGCGGCGGATCAGCTCTTCGTCCTCGATCACCACATCGCGAAACAGGTTCCTCGTCTCGGGCGGGTGAGACGGGGTGGGGCGCGCCTGTGGCAGGTTGGCGGCCGAGAACAGCCGCACCGCCAGCGCAAAACTGGCGCGGTTGGCCACGCAGCGCATCGACACCGCCGACCCCATGCGATCGCGCACCCGCAAGGTTTCGCCCTGCGCCAGACGCAGCGCCACATCCTCGAACCGCTGTTCGAAGATCGCGTTGAACCCGGTGCCGATCAAGTTGCGGATGCCAGCCAGAAACATCTCGCCCTTGCGGTTGACCGCATGCACCGCGCCGTCATCTTCCAGCACGAGCATGCCCACCGACAGGGTGCCAAGGTATTCGGGGCGCGGGTGAAATTGCAGCACGATCCGCCGGTCATGCGCCGACCGGATCAGGCAGTTCTCGATATTGCTGGCCGACATCTGCACCAGCGCCGCCGTGTGCTGCTGGCGCACCGTGGACCGCGAGGACGCATCGAGCACCCCCGCCAGCCCGCCGCGCCCGTCAAAGATCGGGGCGCTGATGCACGACACGTCGGAATGCGCGCGCAGGAAATGCTCGCCGCCGTAAACCTGCGCCGGACGGCGGGTCGAGATGCACAGACCCAGCGCATTGGTGCCACGCAACTCCTCGGTCCAGACCGATGCGGGCACCACCGCCTTGCCCGCATCGCTGTCGGCAAATTGCGTGTCGACCAGTGTTTCCAGCACCACGCCCTCGGGCGAACCGAGCGCGATCATGAAATTCGACCCGGCGATCTGGTCAAAGAGCAGCTCCAGTTCGGGCCGTGCAAAGCGGATCAGATCGGCATGCCGGTCCTGCGAGAGGCGAAACTCGGTATCGGTCAGCGTCATCGCCTCGTGGCGGGCCAGAGGGTCAAGCCCGTGCGACAGGCTGCGCAGCCAGCTGTCCGAAATATCGCCGGGCAGCGCGCCGCCGGGAAACCGGCCTTGGCTTTCCAGCATGTGACGCGCGCGCATCAGCGCGGTGGTGCGGACTTCCATGCCAAGTCACCTCCCCGATCCTCGGCCGTGCGGGGAAGGTGGCGGTTTGCGGGCCAAAGTCAATGCGCGGGCTGATTCGCGGACGATCTGTTCAGAAACTGGACAGTCGGGTCGCAGAACGCCGCGCGCGGGCCGGGCGCGGGCCGGGCGATGGCATGGCTGTCCGCTTTCTGAACACCGCGCGCAGGCCTCTGTC
Source organism: Paragemmobacter ruber (assembly GCF_009908315.1). Taxonomy (GTDB): domain Bacteria; phylum Pseudomonadota; class Alphaproteobacteria; order Rhodobacterales; family Rhodobacteraceae; genus Paragemmobacter; species Paragemmobacter ruber. Next base: position 242,207 of record NZ_JAAATW010000001.1, on the reverse strand, counting down.
CAGCGATTGTGCGCGCGCGGCCTATGCTGCGGCGCGGCGTTTGGGATCGCGGCACCCTGGGCCATACCAGCCGCCGTGCCGCCGGTTCGGGGCGGTCTATCCAAGGCGCATGACGATGAAAGCACAGGTTCTTCACCATTACGATCCCGCCCTGACCGCACCAACCTGGGTGACGATGCAGGATGTGGCTGACCCCAAAATCCACAAATCGACCGACGTGATCGTGCGGATCGGTGGCGCGGGCGTGTGCCGCACCGACCTGCACATCATCGAAGGCATCTGGCGGCCGCACACCGACCCGACCGGCAGCGCGCTCTTGCCGCTGATCATGGGGCATGAAAACGCGGGCTGGATCGAAGAGATTGGCCCCGAGGTCGAAGGCTTCAAGAAGGGCGATCCGGTGATCGTGCACCCCAAGGTGACGGGCGGAACCTGCATCGCCTGCCGCCGGGGCCATGACATGCATGGCGACGGCAAGTTTCCGGGCCTCGACTCGCATGGCGGTTATGCCGAATATCTGCACACCGCGTCGCGCAACCTGATCGCGCTGCCAAAGACGCTGGCGCCTAAGGATGTGGCACCCTATGCCGATGCGGGCTTGACGGCCTATCGCGCGGCGAAAAAGGCCGCCCAGCAATTGCTGCCCGACCAGTCGGCGGTGGTGATCGGTGCGGGCGGCCTTGGCCATATCGGCATTCAGGTGCTGCGGGCGATGTGTGCCGCGCGCATCATCGTCGTCGATATCTCGGACAAGGCGCTGGAGCTGGCGGCCATGGGCGGGGCGGATCATCTGGTCAAGGCGGACGGCGGCGAGGTCGAGGCGGTCAAGGCGCTGACGGGCGGCAAGGGCGCCGAGGCGGTGCTGGATTTCGTGGGCGAAAAGGGCACCACGAAGAAGGGCATCGACATGACCCGGTCCGCGGGCAGCTATTACGTCATCGGCTACGGCGAAGACATCCAGGTGCCCACTGTCGACATGGTGATCACCGAAAAGAACATCATCGGCAACCTTGTCGGCACCTGGGCCGAGCTGACCGAGCTGATGGCGCTGGCCGACCGTGGCCTCGTGGAGCTGCACACCAAGCACTATGCGCTGGCCGATGCCAATCAGGCGCTGAAAGACCTGCATAACGGGCTGATCAAGGGGCGCGCGGTTCTCGTGCCCTGAGGCTGACCCCTGACAGACCATCACTGAAAAGACAGACTTGGGAGGAGAGAGAATGAAGACCAAGACCACCCTTCGGGGGGCCATGCTGACCACGTCGGCCATCCTGATCTCGGCGGGCGCGGCACTCGCCGAGGATTACACCCGTTTTGGCATCAAGGAGGATGTGCCGGGCGCGTGCTCCTTTGCCTCGATTGATGCCAAGGATTATTCGGGCCGCACACTGAACATCATCACCCATGCGATCCCGGTGATCGGTGAGCCGACCGCGCTGCACGCCCAGCAGTTCCAGGAACTGACCGGGGCGACGGTGAATGTGGTGCATGTGCCCTTTGGCGATCTGTTCCAGCGCATCATGATCCCGTTCCAGACCGGGCAGCAGGCCTATGATGTGCTGTTCTTCGCCTCGCTCTGGCTGGGGGATTTCAATGCCTACCTCGCCGAGGTGCCGCAGGCCTATCAAGAGGTGTCGGGCATGCAGTCGGTGACCCCCACCTACAAGGGCGTCGCCAGCTGGAACGGCAAGATGCTTAACTACACGATGGACGGCGACCGCCATTACCTGAAGTTCCGCTCGGATGTGTTCGACAACCCCGAGATGCAGGCGCTGTTCAAGGAAAAGACCGGGCGCGACCTAACCGTTCCCGCCACGTGGGAGGAATACAACGAGGTTGCCGCCGTGTTCAACAACATGGACTGGGACGGCGACGGCGCGCCAAACTTCGGCACCGCCGAGGTCACCAAACGCGACGACCTGATGTTCTCGGCCTTCATCAGCCGGGTCGCACCCTATGCCAAGCACCCGGACGTGAAGGGCGGCTTCTTCTTTGACCTTGAAACGATGGAACCCCTCGTCAACACCCCTGGCTGGGTGCGCGGGCTGGAGCTATTCGTGGCGGCCCAAGCCTCGATGCCGCCGGGTGGTACGTCCTTTGGTCTGGGCGACGAGATCTTTTCGTTCGGCGGTGGGCAGACCCTGATGTCCTACAGCTGGGATGACGCGTTCATCCAGGCGATGCAGGCTGACAGCCCGATCCGTAACAAGGTGGCCGCAGCCCCCTTGCCCGGCGCGCGCGAGGTCTGGAACCGCACCACCGGCCAGTGGGATACGTTCGAGACGCCCAACACCGCGCCTTATGTCACCTGGGGCTGGTCGTCGGCGGTGGCGGCCGGGTCGCAAAATCAGGACATGGCGTTCGACTACCTGTGTTTCTTCTCGAACGAGGCCAACACGCTGGCTGACCTGCAGATCGGCCGGTTCGGCGTGAACCCCTACCGCGAGGCGCATTTCGACCCGGCGTTCTATCAGACTGAGCTGGGCTGGGATGCGAATGTGGCGACCACCTACACCGACACGCTGAAAGCCATTGATGGCGGCCAGAACCAGGTCTTTGACCTGCGCGTGCCGGGTGTGGGCGAGTTCATGTCGTCGCTGGCCGCCGGTGTGGCGCGGGCGCAATCGGGCGAGGCCTCGGCGCAAGAGGCACTCGACGGTGTTGCCGCCGAGTGGAAGGCGATTGTCGACCGTATCGGCGTCGACCGTGTGCGCGAGGCTTATGCCAACGTGGTCGCACTCGAAGACAACTGATCCTGACCGCATCAGGGGGGCCGCCATCACGCGGCCCCCTTGCCTTGGGGGGCCCCATGTATCGCCAGAAATACATCTTCCTGCTGCCGGGCCTGTTGGTCCTTGTGGCGATTATCCTGTTTCCGCTGCTGTTCACCATCCGTGTCAGCTTTTCGTCCTGGGATGTTTACAACCCCGGCCTGAACTGGATCGGCGGCGAGAATTACGCCCGCCTGTGGGAGGACGCCCGCTATTGGGAGGCGTTGATCCGGCTGACCTTTCTGACTGTGGCCACAGTGACGCTGCAATATACGCTCGGCTTTGCGCTGGCGCTTCTCGTGTGGCGCGACATCGCGGCGCGGCGGTTTTTCCGTGTGCTGTTTCTTGTGCCAATGATGACCACGCCGGTGGTGATGTCGGTGATCTGGCGCACGATCTTTCATGAAAGCCTCGGCCCCCTGAACCCGATCCTCGAGGCCATCGGCATCGATGCGCAGCCCTGGCTGAGCGATGCAGGCTTTGCGCTGGCGGCGGTGATGATCGTCGAGGTCTGGCAATGGACCCCCTTCATGTTCCTTCTGCTTCTTGCGGGCCTGCTGTCCTTGCCGAACGAGCCATTTCTGGCCGCGAGGATCGACGGCGCGGGGCCGATCCGCACCTTTCTGTCAGTCACATTACCGATGATGGGGGCGATCTCGGTCGGGGCCATCCTGATCCGGCTGATCGAGGCGTCAAAGCTGATGGAGACGGTCTATGTGCTGACCTCGGGCGGGCCAGGGACCGCGACCGAAACCACCAGCTATTACATCTACATCCGCGGGATGCGCGACTTTCAGATCGGCTATTCGGCCTCGCTGTCGCTGACCTACCTGATCGTGATGAGCGTGGCCCTGACGCTGATCGCCAAGGCGCTGATCCGTCTTATGGTGAAGGACCGGACATGAGAACCTTTTACCTTTCCCTCAAATACCTTGCCGTTGTTCTGTGGTCGGCCTTCGTTATCTTTCCGTTCCTGTGGATGCTGTCTACCAGCTTTAAGACCGCCAATGCGGTGACGGCGGGGGCGAAATGGCTGCCTTGGGTGCAGTTCGAGCCGTCGCTGGCCGGCTGGCAATCACTGTTTGGTGGGGTAGGCGGGATCAACATCGTCAAGCCTTATCTCAATTCCGGCATCGTCACCCTGTCAGGGTCGGCCATTGCGCTGGTGCTGGGCACGCTGGCGGCCTACGGGCTGTCGCGGTTCACGTTCAAGGCGGGGCCGTTGGGCAATGGCGACATCACATTCTTCTTCATCAGCCAGCGGATCATGCCGCCAATCGTGCTGGCGATCCCGTTCTTTCTGATGCTGCGCTTCCTCGGGCTTCTCGACACGCTGCCGGGGCTGATCCTGATCTATGTGGCGATGCTGATGCCGATTGCGGTCTGGGTGATGGTTGATTTTTTCAACTCGGTGCCGCGGGGCCTTGACGAGATGGCGTGGATGGATGGCTGCGCGCCGGTCACCACCTTTGTGCGGGTAATCCTGCCCAATGCGGTGCCGGGGCTGGTGGTGGCGGCGATGTTCTGCGTGATCTTTGGCTGGAACGACTTTTTCTTTGCCTTCACCATGACGTTTACCGAGGTGCAATTGCTGCCCGTCTCCATCGTGGCGTTGAATTCATCCGTCACGCCGTGGTGGTCGCTGTCGGCAGCGGCGATTGTCTCTGTCGCGCCGCTGGCGGTGCTGGCCTTTGTGGTCGAGCGGTTCCTGTCGCGCGGCGGTCTGGCCGGGGCGGTGCGCTGATGCTTGAACTGACTGGAATTTCCCTGACCGAAGGCCGCGTGCCACATCTGGCCGATGTGTCGGTGCGTTTTGCCAAGGGGCGGCTGACCACGCTGTTGGGTCGCACCGGCGCGGGCAAGACCACGCTGATGCGTATCATCGCGGGGCTGGCGCTGCCCGATGCAGGCCAGGTGCGGCTGGACGGGGCCGATTGGTCGCGGCTGGCGCCGTGGCAGCGCCCGGTTGCGATGGTGACGCAGCAGTTCATCAACTATCCGCATCTGTCGGTGCTGGATAACGTGGCCTTCCCGCTGGTGCGCCGAAACGTCCCGCAAGACCGCGCGCGTGAGGCAGCGCGCGACATGCTGGGCCGGGTCGGCCTTGCCGCGATGGTCGACCGCCGCCCCAGCCAGCTGTCGGGCGGCCAGCAACAGCGCGTCGCCATCGCCCGCGCTCTGGTGAAAAAAGCCCCCGTGGTCCTGCTCGATGAGCCCTTCGTCAATCTGGACTACAAGCTGCGCGAAGGCCTGCGCGAGGAACTGATCGACCTGTTGCAGGCCGAGCGTGACACCATCGTGATCTATGCCTCGACCGACCCGCGAGAGGCGCTTCAGATGGGGGATGACATCATCCTGATGGCCGAGGGCAGGGCGATCCAGTCCGGCGTGCCGCAGACCGTCTATGCCCACCCTGCCACCACCCGCGCGGCCGAGGTGGTCAGCGACCCACCGATAAATCTGATCGGGCTGGAGGTGACCGGGGACGCGCTGCGCCTTGAGCGGCTGGCCGATCTGCCGCGCACGGCCCTGGGGCGCGATCTGCCGCCGGGCCGCTATACGCTGGGCCTGCGCGCCCATTGCCTGCGCCAGGGCGGCACCCTCCCGGCCCGCGTGGCACTGTCCGAGGTGTCGGGGTCGGAAACAGTCACGCACTTGCAGGCCGCGGGTCAGGCGCTGGTGATGCTGGAACGCACGGTGACCAACCATGCCATCGGCAGCACTCTGCATCTGGCCCTGCATCTGGATGATGCGCTGATCTTCGACCCCCATGGCCGTCTGATCGAAAAGGAGCCGGTTCATGGCTGAAATCGTGCTGGAACGTCTTGCCCATGCCTATGCGCCGGGCGCGCCCTATGCGCTGAAGCCCCTTCAGCTGACATGGCGCAACGGCGGCACCTATGCGCTGCTGGGGCCGTCCGGCTGCGGCAAATCCACCATGCTCAACATCATCTCGGGGCTGCTCCGCCCGTCCGAGGGGCGGGTGCTGTTCGACGGGCGCGACGTGACAGCGCTTGATACCGGCGTGCGCAACATCGCGCAGGTGTTTCAGGTGCCGGTGATCTACAAGTCGATGACAGTGGGCGAAAACCTGGGCTTTCCGCTAGTGTGCCGCGGCGCGCCTGCCGCCAAGATCAAGGCGCGGGTGGAGGCTGTGGCTGAGCGCCTTGGCCTTGCGCCGATCCTGTCGAAACCCGCCAACGCGCTGACGGCGGATCTGAAACAGCTGGTGTCGCTGGGCCGCGGGCTGGTGCGCGAGGATGTGGCGGCCATCCTGCTCGACGAGCCGCTGACGGTGATCGACCCGCAGCTAAAGTTCGACCTGCGCCGTATCCTCAAGGAAATCAACGAGGAATTCCGCTTGACCATGGTGCTGGTCACCCATGACCAGACCGAAGCGCTGACATTCGCCGAAGAGATCGTGGTGATGAACCACGGCGAAGTGGTGCAGATGGGCAGCCCGACCGAATTGTTCGAACGCCCAGAAACCGAGCATGTCGGCTGGTTCATCGGATCACCCGCCATGAATTTCCTGCCGGCTTTGCTTGAAAAGGATCGGATCATCGTGCCAGGCACCGATCTATCCGTCGCCGCCCCTGCAGCCTTGCCTCAGGGCAATCTGAAAATCGGATTCCGCCCGGAACACGCCACGCTTAGCCCAATGGCTGGCGATCTGGAGGGCAAGGTAACCCGGATCTGGTTCGAGGGGGCGGACGAGGTTTTGGGTATCGATTGGAACGCCCATCGCGTTAAGGTGCGCGTCAGCGGCACAAGCCCGGCCCGTATTGGCGAGGCAGTTTCGATAGCCGTGCCGACAAATCGTCTATGCGTGTTCCTGGACGGCCGCCGTCTGCATCTCGGCTAACCTGTTCTGGTGGCGGCCAGAGGTATCTTGTTTCTCTTTTAGGGCAAGACACACGGATGACCCAGGCCTCGTGCGACTGCCCGCTCTGGGCCGAAAGAAGCCTGTAGCGGGAGCGTCCGAGAGGGCGGAAGAGCAGTCATTCGCTGATTTCCGCAGTGGAAGCGGCTTCGAGGTGGAAAGCGTGTTCTCTTGACCGGAAGAGTGGAGATCTTCTGACCAACCAGCCCCATAGGTTTGTCACTGAATTGAACAAATCCCTGTTCTGCGGATTCTGGAGTCATCCGACGGATTACATTGCATCAGATGCAGCGCCGTTCGGAAACATAACCGCAAAAGCTGGGCGACTGGTGCCGCCCAGCTTGATTTTCAAAGTATCTTCACATCACCTGCCAATGTTCTGGCACCCAGGCATAGGCACCATCCTTCTTTTCCACATGCCCGACACCCGGGAACGGAAGATGGGTGGCGGCCACAGCGATCTTATCGGCCGAGACCATGTCAAAGATCGCCTTGCGCGTCACCGCCGCCTGCGCGCCGTCAGCATCAAACGCAATTCCGGCGTCCGGATGCGCGAATTGCACGGCCGCGATGGCCACCGCGTCACCAAGGATCATGAGTTGATCCGACCCGCTGGACACGCGCACCGCCGAATGCCCTGGGGTGTGCCCGAACGCCTCAAGGGTGGAAAGTCCACCGCCAAGATCGGCGGCACCGGAGAACGGCGCCAAGCGCCCGCCATAGGCGGCTGCGACGCCGCGTGCCAATCCGAAGAAAGGCTTTGAATCGTCCGGGACGGAGGCGGCGATGGACTCATCCGTCCAGAACTTCAAATCGGCCTCGTGGACATGCAGGGAGGCGCCTGTGAAGGCCGCTGCCCCATCCGCAGCGAGAAGACCGCCAATGTGATCGGGATGCATATGCGTCAGGACGATGCGGGTCACGCTGGCGGGGTCGATGCCCATGGCGGTAAGCGCACCTGCAACCCGCCCGGCGGTGGGGCCAAAGGCGCTGCCCGATCCGGCGTCGATCATGGTGATGCCGTCCGGGCCGTGCACAAGATGGATGCTGATGGGCAGGCGGATCAAGTCGCCGGGGGGGAGGTATGCCTGTGCCATGCCCGTGTCGATCTGTTCGGCCGTCGCGTTGGTGATCAGGGGACGGCCAAGATCGAAATACCCGTCCACCAGCGCCGTCACCCGCAGATCGCCAACCATCCGGTCATAGAAGCTGGGCAAGGCGACCTTGGGTGTTTCGCTTTCCTGCGCGATGGCGACGCGCGCGTTTAGAAGCGGTGCGCCGAGGGCAAGAGCGCCGCCGAACAGCGCGGTGCGGCGAGAGAAGTTCGGGTTCATGATATGCCTTATGTCATTTTGAGGATGGTCAATTAGCGCAACGGGGGTGTCGATCAACGATGGGTCTGTCTTTGCCTTCCCTTCGCGCTGCGGGTGGGCGGGTTGGACGAAAGGTGAGCAACCCGCTGTGGATCAGAGCAGCAAAGGGGTTACTGCCCTATGTGCCGCGCGTCGATGCGGCTTTGGTCTAGGGGATTTGCGTCATCACAATCGCGTTAGAGGGCGCGCGTCAGAGAGGGCCGGGCTTGCCGTGGCGCCACCCTCAGACCCGCTTCTGCGTTGTGATCTGTGCAATCAGGCGGTCGCGGGAGGACAGGGTGATGTGATGCTGCCCCACCTGTGCCGTGTCGTGCCACAGCCGCGCGGTGACGGGTTCTGCCGCATCGACATTGCCCAGAAAGACGATCCGACGACGGGTGAGAAAACCTTGCGCCGAAGCGCGCGACAGCGCCCATTCGGCACGGTCGGCAAGGGCCGGGTAGCTTGCGCAATAAAGAAGCCCTGCGGCGTTGAAATCGGTTGTGGGGCAGGGGGTTACGTCAGCCTGAAGTCCGGCTTTGCGGTCGGGTGTCTGGCGCGCGAGGCGCGTTGCCTCATCGACCAAGCCGGCATCGGCATCGGGGTCCATCATCGGCACGGTCAGAACGCCGCGCGGCTGCACCCTCTGGATCTGGGCATTGCGCCCTGTCGGATCATGGCGCACGAAGGTGGTGATCATCGTTACCTTGCCGAAGGTGGCATCCTCCACGGACAGGTCGTGGAAAGAGATCAGCCGCGTGGTCGACAGGCGCTGCAAGCGGGAGGCGATCGTCAGGACCACGCCGGGTTGCGCCGCCAAGGGCTGTGCAATGTCGATCCCGATGGCGCAAAAGGCGGCGTAGACCGGAGCGCCCGCTTCATCTCGAAACACCGCGACGGGCTGGCCCATGGCCTGCGCGATCTGGGACCAGTGCACATCGCCCAGATGCCGCAAGAGCCAGCCTTCTGACAGGCCGCGCCAGCCGCATTCGGCCATGCCCAACCGATGCTGGGCCACACGCGGGGCGTTGGAGAAGGATTCGTGCTTCATTCGGCCGCCTGAGCCCCGGCGTGGGTGCGTTGCACGATCTGTTCGGCAAGGTGACGCGCATCATCCGCCACGGCGAGGAACCGGCCTGATCCCCAAGTGTTCAGCCAGCCCAGACCGATGAAGTAGACGCCCGGCACATCCGTCACACCGCGCCGATACAGCGGGCGGCCCTGGGCATCAAAGCAATCAACCTCTAGCCAGCTATAATCGGGCCGGAAGCCGATGGCCCAGACGATGGAGGTAATGCCAAGCGCGGCGCAGTCGATCTCGGTCACCTCTGCCTCTGGTCGCCAGACTTTGTGGAAAATCGGGGCAGGCGGGGCGTCGATGCCTTGGGCTGCGATCCAGGCGTCGATCTGGTCGCGGATGCCGCAATAGCTGCGGTCAGCATCATCGAGGTTCTTTTCCAGATCGGGCAGGAAGCGCAGCCGCGTGCCCTCTGCCCCCGAAAGCGATCCATAAAGGTGCACGCCGTCCAGCGCAAAGCGGCGCAGGTCTATCTCTTTGCCGCCATCACGGCCGGACATGTAGTGATTGGTCTGGGTCAGCGCCTTGATCGGGTCGGGGTGGCGGTCGATGGTGATGGCGTAATGGCCCATGTCATAAAGCCAGTCGGTGGCATCGCGCCCGCGATACTTGCGCGGGCTGCGCGGGGCCGGGCCAACCGCCAGATGCACGTCGCGGCCATCGCGGTGCAGATCCTCCATGATCTGCACGCCTGACTGGCCGGTGCCTACAATCAGCGTGCCGCCCGCGGGCAGTTGTGCGGGGCGGCGATATTGGGCCGAATGCATCTGCATTACATCCGGTGCAATAGCACCGGCATAGGGCGGCACGATGGGCTGGTCATAGCCGCCCGTCGCCACCACCACTTGTTCGCAGGTCCAGACCCCGGCAGTGCTCTCCACGCGGTAGCCGCCCGGCATCGGGCTGACGCGGGTAACCGACACGCCTTCGCGCAGGGGCGGGTCAAAGCTGGCGGCGAAGCCGTCCAGATAGTCCACGATTTCGTTGCGCAGCATGAACCCGTCGGGATCGTTGCCCTGATAAGGGTGGCCCGGCAGGCGGCACTGCCAGTTCGGAGTGACGAGGCAGAAGCTGTCCCAGCGGTTTTCGCGCCAGGAATGAAAGGCGCGGTGGCGTTCCAGCACCACATGGTCGATGCCGTCTCGGGTCAGATACCAGCTGACCGATAGGCCCGCTTGCCCACCACCGATGATGACGACCGACACATGGGATGATTGGCTCTGCGGCATGGGGATCGCTTTCATGACAGGGACAGGCAGACGACCGGCGGGCCGTCAGCGCTGTGGCGTTTCGCGGTGGCCTCGATCCGGGCCAGTTGGTCCATCGCACTGGAACAGGCATAGCCATAACGGGCGGCGACCCGGTCAGATGCGGCGTTCAGGCCCGCGCGGGCACGGGCGACAAAATCCGGCAGCGGATAGCTATGCCCGGCGGTCAGATGGTCATGGATGATTGTCGAGGGCGAATAGCAGCGTTCTTCCACGCCATCGGGCCAGCGGATGTGAAAGATCACCTCAGGCATGGGCCACCGCCTTGGCGTGCAGGCCCAGATAGGGCTGGGCCTGCCAATCCCAGAATCGGGCACGGTCGGTGCCTTGGCGCAGGTCGATGGCAGGTGTCCCGGTGGCATGGCCGATGATCGCAGCCGCCAGATCGCGCGCGGCGAAACGGGCGCAAACCTCGGCAGCCCTGTCGGGAGCGACCGACAGCAGAAAGCCGAAACTGGGGAAAGCGCGCAGCCAGCGGGCGGGGTCCGTGCCTGGAGGCATTGGCACGGCGGCAAGGTCAATCTCGAACCCGCAGGCGGAGCATTCGGCCAGCATCAGGCTGGTGCCGACGATACCGCCTTGGCTGATGTCTTTACCGGCGCGCACAAGTCCCGCTTCCGCCAGATCGGCCAACAGGGCTAGATCGCCCTGCAAGCGGGACGGGGGCGCGTCAGCGGCGGCAAACCAGTTGTCGAACCGGGGGCGCCACGCGCCGCGCAGATCGACCGCCGCGATCAAGGCATCACCGGGCTGAGCGTCAAAGCTGGAAATCAGGGCGTCCGCCCGCCCTGTCACCGCCACGGCAAGGTTCAGCGCCGGCGCGTGCAGGTTCGTATGCCCGCCCACAATGGGCACGCCATAAGCTTGTGCGGCCTGTTTCAGCCCGGCCAGCATGGGGGCGGCGCAGTCGGCATCGGGGGCCCAGATCATGTCGGTGATGGCGGTGGCGCGCCCGCCCATCGCGGCGATGTCAGACAGGTTGACCATGACCCCGCACCAGCCAGCGAACCACGGATCATCCCCAACAAAGCCGGGGATGAAGCCTTCGGCAGCAAACAGATCCCAGCCGCCGTCAGGCCTTGGCAGGGCAGCGGCATCATCGCCGGGCTGGCCGGTGCTGTCCCCGGTCAGCTGCAGGGCACGCGTCGCTTGCGCAATGTCCAGCTTGCCCAGGATCGACGGATGCACCGCAAGGCCTGCCGCCAAGGCCTGAAGGCTCATGCCCCGTCCTCCACGGCGCCGGGGGCCTGCACCTGCCAGCCAGTCGTCGGGTCGGCGATCGGGGCATAATGCACAAGACTGGCCAGCATATGCGCATGGGGACGGCCGTGCAGTTCAACCTCGGCCGTCGTGGCCCAATGGAGGCGGCGAAACAGCGGCACGTTTTGGCGCTGCACATGGGCGTGAAATTCCACCGCGCCCCGTGCCCGCGCCGTGCCGACGGCCAGCCGGATCAGTTCCGATCCCAGTTTTCCGACCCGCCGCCATTCTGGCGCTACGGCGAGGCGCGATCCCCACCAGACGCCCGGCTCCGCCTCATGGATGCGGACCGTGCCCACCACGCGCGGCCCGCCCGTTGCATCCTCGGCAATCGCCACGAGGGGCAGCGCAACCGCGTCTATCGCGTCGCGGTCATGGCCCGCAAACACGCCCTGTTCCTGCACGAAGACCTGTGCACGCAACCGCGCAGCGCCCTGGTTCATCCATTCACCCTGCGCCGCGCAGATGCGATAGCTTTGCAGGAACCGCGCCTCGGATGTCTGGTGGGTCATGCCTGCCTCAGCTTTTCGTAGGTGGACAGGGCCGAGCATGCGCCGCATTTGCCGCAGCCGGCCTTGATGTGGCTGGCCTGCATGCCGCCGCTGACCGTCATCCGAGACAGCGGGTTCAGGATCGACGCCATGAAGGCCGATGACGGGGCCGGATGGCTTTCCAATGGGGTGCCCGAGATCGGGACGAAGGGCACGACAAAGGGATAGACCCCGATGGCCACAAGCTTTTCCGACATTTCAAGGATCGCCTCGGCGGTATCGCCCAGACCTGCCAGGATATAGGTCGATACCTGCCCGCGCCCGAAGACCCGGACCGCCGCCGCGAAGCTGGAGAAGTACTTCTCAAGCGGCACCGTCGCCTTGCCCGGCATGATCCGGGCGCGCACCTCTGGCGTCACGGCCTCCAGATGCATCCCAAGCGTGTCGACGCCCGCGTCGAACATGCGTTGGTGCCAGACGTCATCCTCGGGCGGCTCGCATTGCGCCTGGATGGGAAGATCGACCGCCGCCTTGATGGCGCGCGCACTGTCGGCCAGCACGGCGGCCCCACGGTCCGACCCTTTGGGTGTGCCGGTGGTCAGGACCATATGCTTGACGCCGTCCAATTCGACCGCCGCCTTGGCCACCTCGGCCAGTTGAGCGGGTGTCTTGTGGGCAATCGTGCGCCCGGCGGCAAGGCTTTGGCCGATGGCGCAGAACTGGCAGGTCTTCTTGCGGGACTCGTAACGGATGCATGTCTGCAACACCGTCGTTGCCAGCACATCGCGGCCATGCAGCACAGCGATCTTTGAATAGGGGGTGCCATCGGCGGTGGTCAGGTCATAGAATTTGGGCCGCGTGGGAAAGCTGATGCGCCCTACCTCGGCCCCGTCGCGCAGCACGCGCGCCTCGCCCTTTGTGCCGTCGGGCGCGTCGATCACATAGGGGCTGTCAAAGGCGGGGGCGGTGTGCACGGGCACCATCACCGTCTGCCCCGCCAGCGTCATCGCCTTGTGGTCCGACGGGCCCGCGCCGCCACGTCGGCTTTCATGCCCAACCGAGGGGTCCACCAGCCGCGCGCCGCGCGTCTGCAACTCGTTGATCAGGTCTGCATCAAGCATCGCTCGGCTCCTCAACGTCTATCGGTTCGGGGGCCCAATCTTGCCTGGGCTGGGCGGGGCGGGTGTCATGCAACAGGCGAAGAAGTTCGGGGCGGGCATAATGGCCCACGCTGTCCATCATCCTTTTGCGTTTGGTGATCAGCTTCATGTCGAGGTCTGCGATGACCATGCCTTCCCCCCCGGTCAGGGGCGGCGCGGCATGTCGGCCTTCGGGCGTGATGATGCAGGTCATGCAGCCATCGCGCAGGCCTTTTTGTAGCTTTGGGTCGGAGTGGATCGACGCAATCTGATCTTCGGACAGCCAGCCGGTGGCGTTGACGACAAAACACCCGGCCTCCAGCGCATGATGGCGCATCGTCACCTCGATCTGTTCGCCAAAGATCGGCCCGACAAGGCTGCCGGGGAAGTGGGACGCATGAATTTCCTCATGCTGGGTCATCAGCGCATAGCGCGCCAGCGGGTTGTAATGTTCCCAACAGGCCAGCGCGCCCACGCGGCCCACGGTGGTATCGACCACCTTAAGCCCCGCACCATCGCCTTGGCCCCAGATCATCCGCTCATGATAGGTTGGCGTGATCTTGCGCCGTTTCAGCGCCAGCGTGCCATCGGCATCAAAGATCAGTTGCGTGTTGTAAAGCGAGCCGTGGTCGCGTTCGTTGACCCCCACCACCAGCACGACGCCGCGCTTGCGCGCCGCTTCGGCCAAGGCTCGTGTTTCTGACGAGGGGATGGTGACCGCCTCTTCATACAGGCGCAGATGTTCCGGCCCCTGCTGCACGGGGGGCAGGACAAAGCTGAAATATGGGTAGAAGGGCACGAAGGTTTCGGGGAAGACGATGAACTCCGCCCCTTTGTCTGCCGCCTCGGTGACTGCGTTCAGCACCCGTTCCATCGTGCCCGCACGCGAGGTTAGGTCGGGTGCGATCTGCACGGCGGCGGCGCGGACAACGGGTTTGGCGGGCATGGTCTTCTCCGGCGTGCGGGGGATTGGCCTGCCCCGGGATGGGGGCAGGCCGGAGATGTCAGACTGTCCAGGTGTCGATGATCACCGCATTGGCCTTTTTGTGCAGCAGGATGCAGTCCAGCACGTCCTGCGGCATGATCGGGGTGATCCCCGGGATCAGCGCGGGTTCGCCGCTGCCATAAAGCGCCTGCAGCGCAAAACGGCAGGCATAGACCTTGCCGCCTTCAGCCATGAACCGTTCGAGGTTCTTGTTGAAGTTCTGGTGGCCGGGAAAGGCCTCGTCGCCGATCTTGGGGAAGCCGCGCTGTACGCCCAGCAGAACACCGGGACCATAGAGCAGGATCGACGTCTCATAGCCCTTCTTGTTCAGCCGGATCGCGTTCAGGATGTTGACCAGACCGATGGAGCCTTCGAAGGCCATGGTGTGAAAGGTCACCAGCGCCTTTTCGCCCGGGTCGGCCTTCACATCCTCAAAAACCTTGCTCTCGTAATCGACAAAATAGTCGCCGGGTTTGTGGGCGTCTTTGGTGACTGTGGGCATCGGCCTCTCCTGTCTGGATGGGATATGGGAGAAGGATGCTCGCGCGGGCCATGCAGCCAATATCTGAATCAATTATCCATACAATTTAGCAGGCAATTTCTGCTGATCGCTGGAATGCTGGGCGAAATCCACACAGAATTGCACGGAAATGCAGCATCGACCTAGGTTATTGCAACGTTCCCATGAGAATCGGCTTGCGCTTTCGGCCCTTTGCCGGGATGCATACATATGCAGTCAATTTGTGATGACCGGAGTGTGCAATGACATCCTGGGTGCCCAGCTTCAGCACAAGCGGCAAGCCGCGCTATCTGGAAATCGCCGACGCGATCGAGCGGGATGCCAGTAGCGGTGTCTTGAAGGCGGGCGCACAACTGCCGCCGCAGCGGCGGCTGGCGGATGTGCTGGGGCTGGATTTCACCACAGTCAGCCGCGCCTATACCGAGGCGCAGTCGCGCGGTCTGGTCGACAGCCATGTCGGGCGTGGCACCTTTGTGCGTGCGCGCCCCGGTGCCACGGGGCCGGTGTCCGACCCCCGACGGGCGCGCGAACAGGATCTGGCGATGAACCTGCCGCCGGAACCCGACGATCCGGCGCTTCTGGCGGCGATGCGCCAGGGCCTGGACACGGTGGGTGCCAATCTGGTGGCGCTGTTGCGCTATCAATCCACGGTCGGGTCGGAAATGGACCGCTCGGCCGCGCTGTCATGGCTGTCGATGCGCGGGATGGTGCCCAACCTAGATCGCATCGCCGTGACGCCGGGCGCCCATGCCACGATGGCGGCGGTGCTGCAAATCCTGGCCGCCCCCGGCGACACGATCCTGTGCGAGGCGATCACCTATCCCGGCATCAGGGCCATCGCCGCGCGGGCTGGGCTGGTGCTGGTCGGGTTGCCGATGGATGCGGAGGGCATCCTTCCCGATGCGCTTGCCGACGCGATCCAGCGCCACAAACCCAAGGCGCTGTATTTGAACCCCACCTTGCACAACCCCACCACCTTGACGATCCCCGCCGCCCGCCGGATGGAGATCGCCGAAACCCTGCAACGCCATCGCCTGCCGTTGATCGAGGATGATGCCTACGGTTTCGTGCATCCCCACGCCCCTGCGCCTTTTGCCACGCTGGTGCCCGAGTTGACATGGCATATCACCGGGCTGGCCAAATGCATCGGCGCGGGTCTGCGCTTGGCCTTCACCATCGCGCCCGACAGCCGGGCCGCGTTTCAATTGGCCCAAAATCTGCGGGTGGCCAATGTCATGGCCTCTCCCCTTGCGATGGCGCTGGTGACGCGTTGGATCGAGGATGGCACGGCCGATCGAATCTGCCGTTTCATCCGCGCCGAAAGCGCCGCCCGCCAGGATATCGCCGCGCGTCTTTTGCAGGGGTTTGAGTTCACCTCGGATCGCCATGCCTTTAACCTTTGGCTCACGGTGCCCGCAGGCATGGGCCGGGCCGAGATCATGGGCCGCATGAACGGGCGGGGGATCGGGCTGATGCCGTCGGATGCCTTTACCGTTTCGGGCGCGCCGAACGAACATCTGCGCATCTGCCTCGGCGGCTCCATCACGCGAGAGGGGCTTCGGTCTGGCCTGTCTTTTCTGGGTAGCAGTCTGAACGAGGACACATGGATCGGTTAGCGCAGAGTTGTTAGGTCGGATCCTTCGCGTCTCCGCTCGCTCTCGCCAGATACTGCGCCAAGCGATGGGCTGGACTGATCCGAACGATCCTTGGGCGCGGAGGCAATGTCAGAGGAGCTTGCATTGCTCTGCGGAGTGGACGCCACTCGACTGCCCAGATGACCCAACGATCCCCCTTCCGATACTTCAAGACCAGCCCCGTGATCATCCGCCTCGCGGTGATGCTCTAAATCCGCTTCCCGCTGTCGCTGCGGAACGTGGAGGATCTCCTCCACGAGCGGGGCATCGAGATCAGCCATGAAACTGTCCGCTGGTGGTGGAACCGTTTCGGCCCGATCTTCGCAGCCGAAATCCGCAGAAAGCGCGTCGATCGCATGAGCCAGTGCCGCAAGTGGAAGTGGCACCTCGACGAGATGTGCGTGAAGATCAACGGCGCGATGCACTACCTCTGGCGGGCCGTCGATCACGAGGGCGAGGTCCTCGAAAGCTTCGTGACAAAGACACGGGATCGCAAGTTTGCGTTGAAATTTCTGAAGAAATCCATGCGCCGGCATGGGCGCCCTGAAACAATCGTCACAGACAAGCTGCGCTCCTACGGGGCAGCGCTGAAAGACCTCGGCCGTGGCGATGACCAGGAGATCGCCCGGTGGGCAAACAACAGGGCAGAGAGCTCTCATCCGCCTTTCCGAAGGCGGGAGCGCGCGATGCTGCGGTTCCGGCGCATGCGAAGTCTGCAGAAGTTCGCTACCGTCCACGCCTCTGTCTGCGGCCACTTCAACTTGGAGCGAACGCTAACGTCACGAGACCACTACAAGGCCAACCGCGCCGCCGCCGTTGCCGAGTGGCGCGGTCTCCTCGTTGCCTGACGTAAGCCATGGGTAGGGCGAATGGAGACGCGTTCGCATTCGTCTGACAGCACCGTCTTGATCCCTCAAGCCTTCAAGACATCCCCCAGAAGCGGGTTGGGAAAGCGGCGTTCGCGGGTGACGGCGAAGAAGGTTTCGCTGATGCCGTCCAGGCGGCTGACCTCGACCAGCGAGCCGGCCTGCAACTCATCACGCACCACGATAGGGGGAATGATCGCCAGCCCCGCATCGGCGCGGGTGAGAAGGCGGATCATGGCCATGTCATCCACCTCGGCGGCAAGGATCGGGGCGACGTTCAGCCGTGCCGCCAGCGCATCGAAGGCCGCGCGCAGGGCTGTGGTCCGCGTCGGCACGATCAGCGGTTGCGTGCCGAGCAACTGGCGCAGCTGATAGGGTGCAGAACCTGCACGGGCGGGCGTTCCGATCAGGCTGACGGGCTGTTCGTCCAGCCGGTGGATCAGCCAGTGGCTTGTGGCATCGCGCGCAGGCGCGACATTTGTCAGGATCACGTCGAGCGCAAGTTCTTCAAGGCCCTGCAACAGTTCCTCTTGCGATCCCGAGCGCAGGACGACCTCTACATCCGCGCGTCCGAGCAGGGGGCGCAGGAACTGCATCTGGAAATTGCGTGACAGGGTTGCAAGCGCGCCCACGCGCAGCGCGCGCCGCGCCCTGCCGGTTTCGCGCAGGGTGGCGGTCAGGTCATCGGCGGTGCGGAAGATCGCTTCGGCATGGTCGAGCGCGATGCGGCCTGCTTCGGTCAGCACAAGGCCGCGGCCGCGCCTTTCGAACAGATCCTGCCCGAGCGACGCCTCCAGCGCTTTGAGTTGCGTGGACAGCGCGGATTGCGACAGGTTCAGCGCGCGCGCCGCGCCGGTCAGTGTCCCGTCGCTGGCGACCGCCCGGAAGAGGCGCAGGTGATGCAGGTTGATCTGTGACATTGTTCTATTTTGTGGAATGATATCGTCGAATATATGTAATTTTCTGCATATTCTGCAAGCGCTACATCGCCCTTTGTCGTTCAATGGGAGATCGCGATGATGACTGTGCCGATCCTAGCCCTTGGCCCGCTGATCCTTTTGGCAGCAGCCATGCCGTTCGCCCTGCATCCGGGCCGCCGCCCCGGTCGGCTGCCTGTGCTGGCTGAAACCGCCGCCCTTGTGTCAGTTGCATTTGCGCTTGCGGCGGCCGTGCGGCTTTGGATCACGGGGCCAGAAACCCTTGCGCTGTTCGGCTTGGATCTGGTCCGGCTGGATCCGGTCAGCGTGACCCTTGCCCTTCTGGTGGCTTTCGTCGGCTGGGTGGTCCTGCGTTATGCCCGCCGTTATCTGGACGGCGAGGCGCGGGAGGGCCGCTTCCATGCCCTGACCTTGACCGCCGTCGCGTCGGTTCTGGTTCTGGTGCAGGCGGCGAGCTTGCCGGTCCTCGTCCTGTCCTTTGTCGCGACCGGTCTGGTTCTGCGCCAACTTCTGCTGTTTTATGCCGACCGGCGCGAGGCGCAGCGGGCGGCGGCCAAGTTTATCCGTGTCTGGGCGGCTGGCGATATGGCCCTTGTGGCCGCGTCGATCCTCCTTTGGCACGGCTTAGGATCGGTCGAAATCGCGACGCTGATCTCTGCCGATGCGCTGCCGACGGGGGCGCAGGTCGCGGTTTCGCTGATCGTGCTGTCTGCGGCGTTGAAGACAGCGGCCTTTCCGCTGCACGGCTGGCTGACCGAGGTGATGGAGGCGCCGACGCCGGTTTCCGCCCTGCTGCACGCAGGCATCATCAATTCCGGCGGCGTGCTGCTGATCACCCTGTCTGGGCTGGTGCAGCAAAGCCCGGGCGCGATGGCCGCACTGGTTGTGCTGGGCGGTTTCACGGCCCTGTTCGGGGCGCTGGTCATGCTGACGCAGAGCGCCGTGAAGACGGCTTTGGCCTGGTCCACCGTATCGCAGATGGGGTTCATGCTGCTGCAATGCGGATTGGGTCTTTGGGCACTGGCGCTTTTGCACATCATCGCCCATTCGCTTTACAAGGCCCATGCCTTCCTGTCTTCGGGCGGTGCGGTGCGCGCGGTGAATGCGCTGCGCAAGCCCGGGCCGGTGGCCGTGCCGGGCCTGCTGGCGGTGGGGCGGTCCTTCGCGCTGGCCTTGACGCTTTACATCGGTGTTGCCGCCGGGTTTTCAGCGCTGGTGGGTGAGAAGTCGCCGCAGGCGCTGGCGCTGGGGGCGATCCTAATCTTCGGGGTGTCCTATCTGATCGCCCAGGGGCTGGCGGATGCCGCTCCGGGTGCGCTGACGCGGCGCACGGTGGGGGCTTCGATCGCGGCGGCGTTGGCATATTTCAGCTTTCAGGTGCTGGCGCAGGCCATCTGGGGGCCGTCACTGCCCGTCACGCCGGTGGCTGGCCCGCTGGAATGGGCGCTGATCGTGGTGGCGGTCCTGTCTTTCGGGCTGGTCGCCTTTGCGCAGGCCCTGTTTCCGATCTGGGCGCATCACCCGTCGATGGCGGGGCTGCGCGTGCATCTGGCCAACGGGCTTTATCTCAACGCGCTGCTCGATCGGATGATCGGCGGTTTCCGTACCTCGGCAAAATCCTGATTTCTGGAGGCAAGCATGTTTCTGAAACATACGCAGATCGCACCCTCCTTTGCATCGCACTTGCTGCGGGCGGCAGAGGCAGCGGCGCGCGCGATCCCGCCCGCCTTTCCGCTGGACGCCACGGTGGCGGTGAACCCGTTCCTCGGGCAGACCGGGGAAGACCTTGCGCAGGCCTCGGCCCGGCTGGCCCGCGTTGCGGGCATCGGCCTGACGCAACCGCGCGCGGACCTGTCGGCCAAGGTCGCAAGAGGCGAGATCACCGATGATGATCTTGCCGCCGCGCTGATCGCCAGCGCGTCGCCGGTCAAGCCGCTGGATCTGGCGATGCTCAAGGCCCGCATGCATGGGCCTGCCGAAGCACCTGCGGCCCTGCCGACGGTGGCCGAACTTGCCGCGCTGGTGACCGGGCGCGACTGGCCCGCGGTGATCGCGCGCAGCTTCGGCCTGTGGGCGGCGGGATACTTTGACCGTGGTCAGGCGCTTTGGACACCGCGGTCGGGACAGGGGGCCTTTGCCGCGTGGCGGGAATGGGCGACGCATGACCTGACGCCTGAAATCGCGGGCTTGGCCGAGTTCTGCGCCCATGTGGCAGCGGCCCCCGACACGGCGGATCGCGCGGTCCTGCGGGCCAGCGAGAAGCTGGGACTGACGGTCGAGGCGGCCGAGACGGTGTTCCACCGGCTGCTGCTTGATCTTGGGGGGTGGTCCATGCATGCGCGCTGGCTGCTGTGGCAGGCAGAGCTGAAGGGACAGGCAGAGACGACCTTGACCGATCTTCTGGCGATCCGTCTGGTCTGGGAAGAGGCGTTGCTGGCGCAATGTCCCGAGATCGCGGCGGATTGGCAGGCCACGGTCGCCCTGCACGGGGCGGCGCTGTCGCCATCGCCGGATCAGACGCTGGATGCCATCCTGCAAGAGGCGGCAGAGCGTGCCCACCAGCGGCATCTGGCCGGGCTGCTGTCTGGGCCGGCGCCGCAGGCGGGGCGCCCCTTGCTGCAGGCGGCCTTCTGCATCGACGTCCGCTCGGAAATCCTGCGCCGGGCGCTGGAAGATCAGAACGACGGCATCGAAACGATCGGCTTTGCCGGGTTCTTCGGCCTTCCGATCGGGCATCGGCCCGCCGGGACGGATGAGGTTCAGGCGCACCTGCCCGCGCTGTTGAACCCTGCGCTCATCTCTACCAGCCACGGGGACGATGCCGCAGAGGAGGCCAGACGCATCGCCGCCCGCGCAAAGCGTGCCTGGGGGCGGTTCCGGCAGGCGGCCGTGTCATCCTTTGCTTTTGTCGAAGCGACCGGTCCCTTCTACGGCGGCAAGCTGGTGCGTGATGCACTGCGCGCCGGTGGCGAAGGGCTGGCCGCATCACCCATGCCGCGTCTTGAGGACGGGCTGACGGGGGAACAGAAGGCCAAGACGGCGGCCGCTGTGCTGCGGGCAATGAGCCTGACCCAAGGTCACGCGCGGCTGGTGCTGCTGCTTGGTCACGGTGCGCAGGTGACCAACAATCCGCATGAAAGCGCTTATCACTGCGGCGCCTGCTGCGGCCAGACGGGCGAGGTTTCGGCCCGTCTTCTGGCAGCGCTGCTGAATGATCCTGAGACGCGGGCCGGGCTTTCCACTTTCGGGATTGAATTGCCCAGCGACACGCTTTTCCTGGCCGGGCTGCACGACACGGTGACGGATCGGGTGCAGCTTTACAAGGACAGTGAGGCCCCCGGCCATCTAGCGGATATTGCCCGGGCCGAAGGCTGGCTGGCTGCGGCAGGAAAGGTCGCGCGGGCTGAGCGTGCGCTGCGTCTGCCCGGCGCAACTACCGATACCTTGGCCAAGCGCGCCTCTGACTGGTCTGAGGTGCGCCCAGAATGGGGCCTTGCGGGATGCGCGGCCTTCATCGCTGCGCCGCGCCGCGTGACGAAAGGCAAGAATCTGGGGGGCAGGGCCTTCCTGCACAGCTATGACTGGCAGGCGGATGGCGGATTTGGCACGCTGGAGCTGATCCTGACCGCGCCGGTTGTGGTGGCAAGCTGGATCAGCCTGCAATACTATGCATCGACAATCACGCCCGAGGTTTTCGGCGGTGGCAACAAGCTGATCCACAATGTCGTGGGCGGCATTGGCGTGGTCGAGGGGAACGGTGGCATCCTGCGCGCGGGGCTGCCGTGGCAGGCGGTGCATGACGGCACCGCGGCAGGGCATGAGCCGCTGCGCCTGACTGTGATGATCGAAGCGCCGCTGGATGCAATGACCGACGTTCTGCGCAAGCATGACGGGGTGCGAGCCTTGTTCGACAATGGGTGGCTGCACCTTCTGGCCTTGCAGGAAGGTCGGGTCGTGGCGCGTTACCGCAAGTCGCTGGACTGGGACAGACACGCCATTCTTCCGGGTGACCCCGTCTGACATCGCCACAGCGTCCGGGGCGTTGCCCGCCCCGGACGCTGGTCAAGCGCCATCGGCGCCGTTTGGCGGCGCGGGCAGCACAAAGCCTTCCTCGCAGAGTTGCGCCAGCATCTGGCGCGTGTCTGCAAACAGCTGGGCGGCGGGCACCTCGGGGAAGATCACGGTCATGTCATCGGTGATCTCGTTGGCGGTGGCGCTTCGGTCCAGAAGGGCCCAGATGGCCTGTGCCGCCGGGTTGAGGTGCCAAAGCATGGCATCGCCGGGACGCCAGAGAAAGGCGGCACCACCGACGTGCCGGATCGCGGTATCGGGCTGGCGTGCAAGGCGCTGGGCAGGGTCCAGTTGGGCGGGATCGCGCCTGTCCGGCGCGGATCGGGGGGAAAGGGGGGGGCCGATGTCCACCCTTGGCTGCCTCTGGTCCGTGGTCGCGGCAAAGGCCCGGTGCAGCAGGCGCGTGGCCTCTTCAAGATCGGAATAGACTAATCGCAGCCCGACCATTCCGACGGCCAGACTTTCCGCCGCATCCAGCACGGCCTCGGGCCCATCCGGGCCGGCAATGCTGCGGGCGATGATTGCCTGCAGCAACTCATCCTCGGCCAGATGATGCAACGCGGCCGGGCCGTCCGGGCGCCGGTCCAGCAGGATGAAGGCGTGGGCCTTGGCGCGCCGCCCATGCGGGGCGAGGCCGGGCGTCAGCAGATAGCCGTAACGATCATCCGCCGCGCCGAGCAGCCGATCCACCTGCGCCCGAAATGCAGACGAGGCATTGACCGGCAGAGGAAGGCGCAGGCGGGGTGCCAGACCAAGGCCTGTGATGGTGCCCGAATGATCGATGGGCAGGACATCATCGCTCAGCACCGTGACCCCGTCGTCGCAAGCAAGCCGCGCGACGAGGGTGGATTTTCCAGCGCGTTTCTCACCCGCAAGGATGATCGCGCGGTCGTTCATAATGACGCCGCCGCAATGCAGGCCGAACGCATGTCCAAGATCGAGATCGGCGTAATGCTGGGACAGGTCGGCCAAGATCACGCAGACGGCGGTCGCAACACCCAGCCCATCCAGCGGCCCCTCGATAAAGCGGGAATGCGCGCGATAGGTGCCGCCCGGACGCGCCTCGATGATGCAGAGCGGGCGTTCACTGGCCGGATCGTCGGGATCGAAATTCGAAACTCTGTGACGCCATCCAGTGATGCATTGGTCCAGCGCGGCCAGAAACTCCGCCTGTTGCGGAAGAAGGACCGGCGCGGCGATGCCGTCGAACTGCAGCCTCCAGAGCAGCGGCACGGGAGAGAACTCTCCCGTGCCTGCGTTCTTGTGGGATCGGTGCGCGCCCAAATCAGAGGCCCTGCATGATCCGATCGACCCAGGCCGGGTTGGCGCCCGCGCCCTGGCCGCGGCCCCGCGACGGGCCCGACGTGTTCGACGTGCCGCGCGATGCGCTGAAGTCGTTCGACGGCCGGGAATTGCGGCCACGCGATGCGCCCGACGACTGGCCGCTGGACCCCGACCGCGAGGCGCCGGAGTTCCCCCGCGAGTTGCCACCCGAATTGCCGCCGCCCGAGTTGCCACCGCCCGAACCGCCGCTGCTGGCACGCGCCGCGCTGAACCCGACCATGGCCGGCGCGATATAGGCGGCGCCCGCTGCCAGACCGACGCGGCGGAGCAGGTTGCGGCGCGTCATGACGTTGGATTTCGTGTCATCGTTCTGCATCTTCGTATCCTTCATGCATGTTGCTGTGACCTTGGCCGGTCATGCCGACGCAGATACAACGCAGGCGTCGCCGACTTATTCCGCGGCCCGCGAAAGTTTTTCGCCGCCGCGTCGGCCTGCGCAAAAGGGGGGCTGTCCCGGGTGATCGCGGCGCACCGACAGGGAGGCGCGGGCATCGCATGTCGCCTCATGCTGGTTTGCCGTCGGCGGCGAGCGGGCCGGAAAGGGCGAAAGCCGCCATCGTTCACGCGGCGCGGAAGGACCGAAGGCGGAGGCAGGCACATGATCGCGGACGAACGGACCGGCAGAGCGTCAGCGTTTCCGCATTTCTTCTCTCCGCTGCGCATTCGCGGCGCAACGATCCGCAACCGCATCATGTCCACCGGCCATGACACGGTTCTGCCAAAGGACGGCACCGTAAATGACGCGCTGATCGCCTATCACTTGGCGCGCGCGCGGGGTGGGGCGGGGTTGATCGTCACGCAGGTGGCCGGCGTGCATGAAACCGCGCGCTACACATCGCATCTGCTGATGGCGACGACGGATGGCTGTATCCCGGGCTATCGACGGCTGGCTGAGGCCCTGCATGACGCGGGGGCCACGGTCATCTCGCAGCTTTTTCATCCCGGGCGCGAAATCATGGAAAGCGCGGATGGATTGCTGGCGGTGGCCTATGCGCCCTCGATCAGCCCGAATGAGCGGTTCCATGTCATGCCCCGCGCCCTGACGGTGCCGCTGATCGACGAGATTATCGCAGGCTATGCCGCCGGCGCGCGCCGTATGCATGCGGCGGGGCTGGACGGGGTGGAGGTTGTGGCAAGCCATGGCTATCTGCCGGCGCAGTTCCTGAACCCCCGGGTGAACCGCCGCCAAGATGCCTATGGCGGTGATGCCCCGCGGAGGCAGGCATTCCTGCGCCAAGTGCTGCAGGCGATCCGGGCCGAGACGGATGAGGATTTCGTGATCGGCCTGAGGATCAGCGCGGGCGAGCGTGATGATGAGGGCCTGACCATCCCCGAGGCGCTGGAGGCCTGCATCGCCCTTCAGGGCGATCTTGATTATGTGAATGTCACGACGGGCACCTCGGCCTCGGTTGGGGGGGCGGTGCATATCGCGCCACCGATGGCCTATGCGCCGGGCTATGTTGCACAGGATGCCGGGGCCTTTCGCCGGGCGCTGCGCGTGCCGGTCTTCGTGGCGGGCCGGATCAACCAGCCGCATGAGGCCGAGGCCATCCTCGCGGCGGGGCTGGCGGATGTCTGCGGCATGACGCGGGCATTGATCGCAGACCCCGAAATGCCGGCCAAGGCAGCGCGCGGCGCGGTGGACGACATCCGCGCCTGCATCGGCTGCAATCAGGCCTGCATCGGGCATTTCCACAAGGGATTGCCCGTGTCCTGCATTCAGCATCCCGAAACCGGCCGCGAATTGGCCTATGCAAGCCTGCCGCCTGCGCCGCAGCGCAAGAAGGTGCTTGTCGTCGGTGGCGGTCCTGCCGGGATGAAGGCTGCCGTGACGGCCGCGCGGCGCGGCCATTCCGTGACCATCCACGAGGCTGGGGGGCAACCGGGGGGGCAGGCCCTGCTTGCGCAACTGCTTCCCCGACGGGCCGAATTCGGTGGTCTGGTCACCAACCTTCTGCGCGAGGTGGAGCGCGCGCAGATCCCGCTGCGGCGGGGCGCGCGGGTGACAGAGGCCGTCCTGCGGGCCGAGCGCCCCGATGCGGTGATCCTGGCCACCGGCGCAGAGCCGCACCTGCCCGCCGACATGCCCCATGACGGATCGGTGCAGGTCGTGACCGCGTGGCAGGTGCTGCGCGGCGAGGTGCGCCCCGGCGGGCGCGTCGTCGTGGCGGATTGGCGTTGCGACTGGATCGGTCCCGGGGTGGCGGAAATGCTGGCCAAGGCAGGATCCGCGGTCACCTTGGCGGTGAACGGGCTTCATGCGGGCGAGGTGCTGCCGCTTTATGTGCGCGACAACATCGCCGCCGAACTCCATCGCCTGCGGGTCGAGGTGCGCCCCTACATGCGCCTGTTCGGCACGGCGGAAGGCAGCGTGTTCCTTCAGCATGTGCCCTCTGCCGAGGCGGTCGAATTGGCCGAGATCGACACGCTGGTGCTCTGCCTCGGGCATCGGCCTGTCGATGATCTGGCAGCGACGGTGGAGGCGCTGGGGATCGAGCTGCATATGGCGGGCGATTGTCTTGCCCCCCGCACCGCGGAAGAAGCGGTGTTCGAGGGGCTGAAGGCCGGGTGCGCCGTCTAGAGGCAGCCGCTGATCAGATCGAGCGACGGATCGCGTGCCTCCGTCTCGATGTCCATCAGGCCAAGAACGGTGTGAAACAGGTTGTCATGGCTTTGGGATTGCCCGGCCTTGGCCTCTATGCAGTTGCGCTGGACCGCCAGCCCGGAGGTGTAGCTGTCGGGCAACCACATCATCATGGGCACCGTGGTCTGGGTCGCAGGGGCCATGAAATAGGGCGCGGCGTGCAGATAGAGGCCATCCTCGCCCAACGATTCCCCGTGGTCTGACAGATACAGCACCGCGGGGGCAATGTTCGTCTGCGCCGACAGCAGGTCAATCGTCCGGGCGATCACGGTATCCGTGAAGCGGATCGAGTTGTCATAGGCATTGACGATTTCCTGAACCGTGCAGTCGGCGAACTCGGCGGTGCGGCAGGCCGGGGTGAAGTATTCAGCAGACGGCGGATAGCGAAGGTAGTAGCTCGGTCCATGGCTGCCGATCATATGCACGAAAAGCACCGTATCGCGGGTGATCGTGGGCAGGGCCTGTTTCAGCGGGCCGAGAAAGACCGCATCCGTACATTCGCCTGCGACGCAGGCCTCTGGGTCGTCGGCCGCGGTCATGCGGCGGGCCTTGGTGATCCGCGCGGCGACACCCTGATCGCCTGTATTGTTGTCCCACCAGAGGACGTCTACATCGGCATGATGCAACACGTCGATCAGGTTCTCTTGCCGGATCGAACGGTTGTAGGAATAGCCATCCCGCGTAAGGTTCGACATCATGCAGGGCACCGATACCGCGGTCGAGGTTCCGCAAGAGGTGACATCGGTGAAGTTGATCACGCCGCGCCGTTCCAGTTCTGGTGTGGTCGGGCGGTCATAGCCGTTCAGGGCAAAGTTCTGCGCCCGTGCGGTTTCCCCCACAAAGACCACCGTCAGCACGGGCTTTGCCAGCGTGCTGATCCGCTGTCCCTTATGCGCGTCCAGGCCGACCGGGCTGACCACGACGTTCTTTGCCTTCAGCATCATCTTGGCATAGCGCACGGCACCGCTGAGGGCGGCACCCGGCTGATAGCTGGCGAGAACTTCCTTATGTTCGCGTGCCACAGCAGAATAGGCCTTGAAGTCGCTGAAAAGCAGGCCCGCGAAGACGGCCAGCGTCACGGCCACCGTCAGCCCCCAGCGCAGCGTATCGCCAAGCAATGGCCCGCGGCGCACGCGCACCCAAAGCGCCACGACAGCCGGCAGGACGCCCCAGATGATCACCTGTGCCACGAAACTCCATGTCATCAGATGCTTGGATTCGGACATGGTCGTCAGCATGGCGTTCTGGATCATCTCGCGGTCGATGATGATCCCGAGTCTGTCCATGAAATACGATGTGACCGAGGCGAGGATCAGCAGGAAAGCCGCCATCGGCCGCAGCAGCCAACGGAAGCCGGGCAAGCTGAGGGTCAGAAGCGTCAGCATGGAAACGGCGCCACCCCAGCCTGC
Organism: Paragemmobacter ruber; assembly: GCF_009908315.1. Classification (GTDB taxonomy): domain Bacteria; phylum Pseudomonadota; class Alphaproteobacteria; order Rhodobacterales; family Rhodobacteraceae; genus Paragemmobacter; species Paragemmobacter ruber. The sequence continues at coordinate 214,554 of NZ_JAAATW010000001.1, read as the reverse complement.
AAGCTGCAGCAGGTTGCCGTCAAAGACCTCCAGACTGCGTCGCCAGAACGTCTGATTGTCCGCAGCCATGATGAACGCCGTGACCGCGAGGCTGTACGGCACGCTTCCGATCACCGGACGCGGGAAGGGGCAGCCAAGGGGGCGGTCCGCCTTGAGCGGCAGGGTGGCCAGCAGGTCTGGGATTGTCGACATTGGCTTTGGTTCTGTTCTGGAATGGTGATTGATCGCGCTGTCTGCGCCGATCTATCCAAGTGCCTTGTCCGCACCTCGCGCCATTGCACCCCGATCGCATGTCTCGGCTCTGCAACCCAAGTTGCAGGGCCGAGACCGCGCTTTTCGGTTCCGGCCCGCCGAAGACGGGGACTGTTCAATTTCAGGCATTCTGGCAGGTGCCGTCCTTTGCGGGTCGGCGGCTTGTTGTATGTTTGCGATGTTTCACTTCAGCCGGAAGCTGCCCGAGGCGCGTTGGATGATTATGCCTTGCGGAGGTGCAGATCAGGTTTCGGACGGCCCATTACGCAACGGAAGCGGTGGCGGAACGGCGCCCGTTATGGCACGCTCGAAAATGCAAAGTCGGCGATCCGTTGTGGCGTTTGTGCCCTGTCGTTCGCGATCGGGAAACATTTCGTTTGCACAATTGGATAACTTTTCCACACGGGGCGATTGACGCAACGTCACCGGATCGTCAGGCTCTGTCGAGGGTGACGGTTGGGGATAACCGGCTACCGGGCGCTGCGGGGGGTGCCGATGACTGTTCTGAACCGTATCCTTCACGTCGAAGACGATGAGGATATCCTGATGATCGCACGGCTTGCCCTTGCAGATCTGGGCGGCTTTGAAGTGTTGCAATGCTCGTCCGGCGCGCAGGCCGTGGTTCAGGCTGCGGCCTTCGCCCCCGACCTTCTTCTTCTTGATTACATGATGCCAGAGATGAACGGGTTGCAGACCCTGCAGGCCTTGCGGGAACAACCTGAACTTGCCCAGACACCCGCCATCTTCATGACGGCAAAGGCGATGGATACGGTCGAGGCAGAGTTCGGCGGCTTGGGCGTGCTGGGGCGCATCACCAAGCCCTTCGATCCTGTGTCTTTGCCTGCCGACATCCGGCGGATATGGAAATCGCGGAAAGACGGCAGCGCCGGCTGATCAGGCGGAAACGATCAGCTTTTCAACCTCGGCCAGAAGGTTGGCGAGGGCGCGGATGACATCCTCGGTGAGGGGTGCGCTGTCCACACTGTCGCGCCAGGGTTCGAGGATTTCATCCGCTTTCGCGGCAACCTGTCCCAGCGCATCAAAACCCAGCGTCGGTGCCACACCCCTGATCTTGTGAGCATCTTCCTGCAACTGCCGCATCACCGCGGGATCTGGCGCGCGCTCGCCGGACAGGGCGAGGAACATCACCAACCGGTCGCGCCGGGGCGGCAGGGTTCCCACGAAATGCGCACGGATTGGCGCAAGCCGGGCGGCCATGTCAGCGTGCTGGGGAACATCTGCTTGAAACGTCATTTCGTTCTGTCCTTCAGGGGAAAATCAATCACGAAGGTGGTGCCTTCGCCAAGGGTGCTGCTGTAATCCACGCTGCCACCATGTGCGGCCATGATCTCTTGCGCGATGCACAGGCCAAGGCCGGTGCCGCCGTGGCTGCGCCGATCCGACGAATCCACCTGCGTGAACTTGCCAAACACCTTGTCGCGCGAATCCGGTGGGATGCCGATCCCCCGATCTTCCACTTCGACAAGGATACGGTCGGCGTCTCTGCGGACGCGCACATGCACCTTTTCGCCACGCCGTGAGAACTTGATCGCGTTCGACATCAGGTTATCCAGCACCTGATGCAGGCGGTCCCGGTCGCCGACGACGATGGCCGATCGCTCAGGCGGTTTGAAATCAATGGTAATCCCGTAGGCCTGCGCGAATGTTTCCATCGAGCCGATGCATTCGTCGATGGTATCGGACAGGTCGATCTCTTCGAAGTTATAACTCATCTGCCCCGATTCGATCTTCTGAAGGTCCAGAAGATCGTTGATCAGTGCGGACAGGCGGATGCTGTTTTTATGCGCGATTTCAAGGATGTTGCGCGCCTTCGCGGGATCGGCGTCATAGGCGCCCGTCCGCAGCAAGCCAAGCGCCCCGTTGATGGAAGTAAGCGGGGTGCGCAATTCGTGGCTGACCACCGAGACGAACTGCGATTTCACCTCATAGGCGGCCTGCACGCGGTCACGCTCAAGGCGCAGTTCATCCAGCTGATCGAGCCCGCGCCGATACAGCCGCAGGAAGATGACGGAACATTCGATCACGAAGAACAGGACGAACACCACCGTGAACAGCTGCAGCCAAAGGAAGCTTTGGATCGGGGGGCGCACGTGAAGCAGATCGGCGATGGGGATGTAGAGGAACACCCCCGTATACATGATGAGCCGCAGCAAAAGGATCTGCGGGATCTGATGGTTGTTCACGGCGGCGAAAAGCCCCGCCGCAAAAAGGAAGAACAGGGGCATGAAGTGGGAGGAGATCCCCTCCATATGCGCAACGATGCCCGCCCAGAGAACGATCGCGGTCGTGCTTTGCACCGCTGAAAGCAGCAGAAGGTCGCGGTAACGCCGCGCCTCGCGAAGGCCGCCGCCCTTCCATTTCACGATCCGCAGCGACAGCCACGTGTCGCAAAACTCGGTGAACTGGATGAACAGGTAGCACAGCACCGCCACCTGCAGATCATAGTAGAACCCGCACAGCATCGCGGCCGCCGCATAGATCGTCTGGCGCTTCCAGAACAGCTCCAGGCTGCCGTTCACATAGTCGCGCACCTGCTTTTCCAGCCGGGTGGCGCTGGTTTCAAGGCGAAGCGCCGCGCGCAGATACCGGCGCACGCGCATCGCGGTCGTCAGACGACTGCCGCGGGTCGAGGCCGTTGCCGCGCTGTAGGGGGCGGATGTCATGCTCTGGTCGAGCCTTTCGTTCAATGCAGCCGCATCCTGCGCAGCGCATCCTTCGCAAATTCGGCGGGTGCCGGGATCAGCTGTTCCGGATCGGCGAGGCGTCTGAAATCCAGCATGAGGAAGGTCGTGTCGATGCAGGTGGTGCGGTGAGGGATGTAGTCGGACTGAACGAAAGTTCCCTGGGCGTCAATGGCATCACCGATCGCGATTTCGGACAGGAACCGCTCCATCAGGGCGCTGTCGGTGATGCAGAATGTCGTGCGCAGCGGATAGGGGTTACGCCCCGGCCCATGATTCGCGGGTTCCAGCGACACGTCGATCAGCAGACGCCGCTCGGGCCGTTCGAGCAGCATCAGATCGGCAACTTCGCCAAATACCTTGAAACATTGAAAATAGCGACGCATGCCAGCCCTCCGAAACGCTTCCGCGATGACATGTCCCGTAGGGATTTCGGCCCATAGGGGCCTGTGCAGCGCGGACTTCCTGGAAAGCTACCCGCGCAGTTGGACCATATTATGGTGGTCCTGCGGTGATTTCTGGCGTGGATGCGCGCTGCCGACGTGTTTCGCGCGATGGTAGAAATGATTCTTGAATTTTCCCGCATGGCGGGATTGTCTGTGTTTGCGTAACAATGCAGACAGGACGGCGCGGCTCTTATGTTGCGATTTGACAAGGGCGCAGGCCGTGATCCGCGTAAAGAATGTGCAACAAAACACTGTAAGCTAAGGATTTTTTGCTTTGCCGATTTGCCACAGTTTTGCCAGATTCATCCGGGCGCGTTGTTTTGAGTTGTTTTTTTCACGCTGCGTGACTGAATGTGCTTAACGATTGTTTATGCTTGAGAATGCTATGGTCAGCCTTCCTCCGCACCGAACGAACCTGCGGCAGGCCGACTTGCCGGTGAACGACGGACCGCAACAGCCCGACGGGCGGCCCGTGGCCGGCACCACTGATACGACGATACCAGGACCTGCAATGCTGACGACGACCCTTTCCTTCCAGAACATGCATCAGCACGGTGACCTGTTCGTCAATTTGCTGCGCGCGCGCCGCAAGTCCTTTATCGTCAGGAACAACTGGCGCCTTCCCGAAGCCGAAGGGATGGAGTTCGACCAGTACGACACCCCGGCCAGCCGCTGGATCGCCGTGCACGAGAATGGCGAGGTGCTGGCAGGCGTGCGGCTGACCCCGACCACGGCTCGCGTCGGCATGTATACCTACATGATCCGTGACGCGCAGCGCGGGATGCTTGATTCCATTCCGTCCGACCTGATGGATTTCGAAGCTCCCGTCGATCCCAAGATCTGGGAGGCATCGCGCATCTTCGTGTCGAACGCGGTGCCGGCGCGGCTGCGCAAGAAGGTTCAGGGCGATCTGATGTACGAGATGATTCGCACCGCGCGTTCGCTCGGCGCGCATAAGATCATCGCCTTTGGTCCGGCGGTCTGGCCACGCTGGATCGGCAGGCTCGGCCTGCGGGCGGATCCCGCAGGGCCGGTCATGGTGCTGGACGGCGTGAAGGTTCAGGTCGCTGTGATGAACCTCGACCCGCGCCTGCATTAAGTTCGCCGCGCAGGCGGGCGAGGTCTTCGTTCAGCACCTGCCGCAGCAGGCCCTCATAGGCCGATCGCTCCTGTTCGCCGCGATAGCGCGCCAGTGATCTTTGTGGCAGCGACCGGGGCAGGGCGGGTGCCTTGCCGATCGTCTCGAGCTTGCGCTCCACCGCTGCGGCCGCCTTGTTGATCGACTGCAGCGATCCGAACCGCGTGAAGGAGCCCAGCGACAGCCGGTCGCCCACCATGACCGATACGCCCTGGCCGACGAGGATCGAATCGTTGATATGCGTTTCGATGTCTTCGGGCGTCAGGCGGCTGCGATGGTGGCTGACACAGAGGAAGGTTCCGTTCCCGCGATAGGACAGGATGCTGCCTTCGCCCTCGGTCGCCTCGGCCAGGGCCTGCCCGACAAGGCGCAGATGGGCCAGAAACTCGGCCGGCCGGTTTTCGGCATGGATCCGTTCGATATCGACGATCTTCACCGCCATCACATTCGAGGTGAACAGTTTCGCGCGCGTCAGCGACAGGATGTAATTCTCGAAGGACAGATAGGCGATTGTCCGGGGAACCTGACCGAGATCCAGCGGATCGCTCAGCGACAGGGCAGGCAAGGTGCGCAATTCGCGTTTCAGCCGCTCGATCGTTGTCAGCCCGTCCTCAACCCGGTTGCGCTCTTCGACCAGGCGATAGGCCATGCCGATGCGGGCGCTGAGTTCCAGCAGATCGAAGGGTTTGGTCACATAGTCGGTCGCGCCCGCCATGAAGGCGCGTTCAATGTATTCGCGCTGCGACATGGCCGTCAGCATGAGAATGGGTGTATAGGTATAGCCGGGCAGGCTGCGCACCTCGCGGCAGAGCGCGATGCCGTCCATCCCGGGCATCTGGATATCCAGAAGAAGACAGTCGAACGGTGTGGTCGTCGCGGCGATCACGCCAAGCGCCTCATGCGCCGAACGGGCGCGCGCCATCCGTTCATGCCCGGACAGGGCCAAGGCCTCTGCCAGCAGATCGAGGATCGTTTCGTCGTCATCGACGGCTAGTATTTTCATGCTGCAACCAGCTGCCTGAGGGCGTCCGTCTGGTACTGGCACAAACACGAAACGCACGGTCGGACTTCCGCACGGCACATACTTACCCACACAACCTAGACGTCCGTGTCTGTGGAAATGATGGCCACAGAAGGGCATAAATCCGGCCATTTGCCTGTTTGGGCAGGAAATGACGGGGGCGAGCCGCGGTTTGTTTCCCCAAGGGGCCGAAAACGGCGGCCCGGCGGTTGCAGACAGGTCCGGCTGTTCATCCTCGCCCCCTCCAGAGGGTTGGCCGCATCTCTGCCGGATCTGCCAGAGGCGGCGCAGGCGGATAATTTCATCCAAGGAAAATTATTTGACGCGCATTGCTTGCCGCGATTAGCCTTCCCGGCAACACGACAAAAAAGAACGAACATGGAGGGTAGAATGAAAAAGCGTGTTGCAGTCATCGGTGCCGGGCCGTCGGGTCTGGCCCAACTCCGGGCGTTCCAGTCCGCCAAGGCCAAGGGCGCCGACATTCCCGAAGTGGTCTGTTTTGAAAAGCAGTCGAACTGGGGTGGGCTTTGGAACTATACGTGGCGCACCGGGCTGGATGAATATGGCGAGCCGGTCCATTGCTCCATGTATCGCTATCTGTGGTCCAACGGCCCGAAGGAAGGGCTGGAATTCGCCGACTATTCCTTTGAGGAACATTTCGGCAAGCAGATCGCCAGCTATCCGCCCCGCGCGGTGCTGTTCGACTATATCGAGGGGCGCGTGAAAAAGGCCGGCGTGCGTGACTGGGTGCGCTTCTCCACGCCGGTCCGCTTCGTGCGCTACAATGCCGAGAAGGGCAACTTCACCCTGACGGCGCATGATCTGAAGAACGACCGGGTGTATGAAGAGGAGTTCGACAACGTCGTTGTCGCATCGGGCCATTTCTCGGTGCCGAACGTGCCGGAATATCCGGGCTTTGACAGGTTCAACGGACGTGTCCTGCACGCCCACGATTTCCGCGACGCGCGTGAGTTCAGCGGCAAGGACATCCTGATCCTTGGCTCGTCCTATTCGGCCGAAGATATCGGGTCGCAATGCTGGAAATACGGGGCAAAGTCAGTGACGGTCGCCTATCGCAATGCGCCCATGGGCTTCAACTGGCCGGATAACTGGAAAGAGGTGCCCAGACTGGACCATGTCGATGAGGATACGGCCTATTTCTCGGACGGTTCGTCCAAGAAGGTGGACGCGATCATTCTGTGCACGGGTTACAAACACCACTTCCCCTTCCTGCCCGATGACCTGCGTCTGAAGACCGCCAACAGGTTGGCGACGGCGGACCTCTACAAGGGGGTGGTCTGGGTCCATAATCCAAAGCTGTTCTATCTGGGGATGCAGGATCAGTGGTTCACCTTCAACATGTTCGATGCGCAGGCCTGGTGGGTGCGCGATGCGATCATGGGGCGTATCGCGATCCCGACGGACAAGGCGGTGCTGCTCAAGGACGTGGCAGACCGGGTCGCGGCCGAGGATGCGGGCCAGGACGCGCATGACGCCATCCATTATCAGGGCGATTATGTGAAGGAACTGATCGAAGAGACGGATTATCCGTCCTTTGACGTGGATGGTGCCTGCGAGGCTTTCTTCGAGTGGAAGGAACACAAGAAGAAGGACATCATGGGTTTCCGCAACAATGCCTATCGGTCGGTCATCACCGGCACCATGGCGCCCGTCCATCATACGCCGTGGAAGGACGCGCTGGAGGATTCGATGGAAAGCTATCTGCGGAACTGAGGCGCCCGGCCAGCCCGGCCGTGGCGCGACAATGGTTCGGCCTCTGCGGCCCCGCTTCTGCGCGGGGCCGTTTTCCTTTGCCCGCCGCGGTGTTTCCGATCAGGCGTAAAATGCTGAAATCTTGGCCCATTCGGATCGAAACTGCATGATCATTGATCATTTTATGACAAAACTACGCCTTGCCGCGAAACAAAGTTGCTTCACATCACCTTTTGCGGCCGTGGCTCTGCCCGCCCGTGCTTAACTTTGGCCGTCAGCCCCCGGGTCACATGGGGGCGACACAACAGCTGGGGAGTTTACGCATGGAAGAACAGATTGCCGCCTTGACGGCGGAACTGGCCGCGCTGAAGGACGCGACGGCCGGATTGAACAAGACAACGGCCGAAACCTTCTACTGGTTGACGATCCCGCTCATGGTGCTGATCCATGCGGGGTTCCTGTCCTATGAGATGGGCGCCTCGCGCGCCAAGAACGCGCTGGCCTCGGGGATCAAGAACATCCTCGCCTTTGCCTTCATCATCCCGACCTTTTACTATGCCGGCTGGTTCATCTACTGGGCCTTCCCCACAGGATTTTCGATGACGCCCGGTCCCATCGGCACCTCGGGCCTTGAATATGCGCTGGCCGCCGCCAGCCCGGTCGGCCCTGCCATGGGCCCCAACGTGGCCGACAGCGCGACCGGCGTGTTCTTCGGCGCCTTTGCCATGTTCGCGGCAACCACGGCGTCGATCATGTCGGGGTCGCTGATCGAACGGGTGCAGATCGTGGGGTTCACGATCCTCGCCATCGTTCTGGGCAGTTTCGTCTGGATCCTCGGCGCGGCCTGGGGCTGGCACGCGGATGGCTGGCTGGTGACGGCGCTGGGCTATCACGATTTCGGCGCGTCGGGCGTGGTTCATGCCATCGCGGGCTTCTTCACGCTGGGCGTGCTGATCAACCTTGGCGCGCGGGTAGGCAAGTTCAACCCGGACGGCAGCGCGAACGCCATCGCCGGCCATTCGATGCCGGCCGCACTGGTGGGATTGATGCTGATCATCGCGGGCTTCTGGGGGTTCCTGATGGGCTGCGTGATCTTCCCCGGTGAGGCATGGAGCTGGGGGACCGGCATCTTCCATTCCATCTACGGCACGCCGGTCACGCTGTCGGCCATGACGTTCAACATCCTGATGGGCTTTGCCGGGGGGGCCATCGCGGCCTGGGTCCTGACGCATGATCCGTTCTGGATGATGTCGGGCGCGCTGGGCGGGATCATCTCGGTCGCGGCGGGGCTGGATCTCTACTGGCCGCCCATGGCCTTTGTCATCGCGGTGATCGGCGGCCTGATCATGCCAGTGGTCGCGCGCTTTGTGGAACGGATGCGCATCGACGATGCCGTGGGTGCCGTGGCGCTGCATGGCGTGGTGGGCCTTTGGGGCGTGGTCGCGGTGGGCATCTTCGCGGCTGGCTATCCGGCCCTGCCCGCCGAAGGGGCGCCGACGATCACCCTGTTCGGGCAGATCGGCGGGGCGCTGGTGATGGCGGTTCTGGGCTTTGTGCCGGGCTATGTCGTGTCGCTGATCCTGAACAAGATGGGTCTTCTGCGCGTGCCGAAGCAGGCGGAACTGATCGGGCTGGACAAGGTCAAGGTCCCTGTCGAGGCCTATCCTGAGTTCTTCCCGGGCGGCATCCCCGCCAAGACCCCCGCCGAGTGAAACCCAAGGAAAGGAGAGAAACATGCTGGTCGGAACCGACATCACGGATTGGAGCGCAGTCGAAGGCGCCTATTATGCAGGCATGGGAACGGAAGGCATCTGGCTTTTCCTGTCGATGATCCTTGTGGTCGCCGCGCTGGCGGCCGGGTTGCGGCATGAAAAGCTGGCCTACAGCAAGGCAAAATAGCCGCGCTGAGGCACCCAATCCGGGGCAGTAAGCCAAGAAAACAAGGCCCGGGCCAAACGCCCGGGCCTTTTGTCGTCGTGCCGTTTGAGTGCTGCAGGCCCCGGGCGGACAAGGAAACAAATTTTCGCCTGAATGAAATTCCTCTCGCCATGCGGGATGGGCCGTGCTTTTCTCAGCGACAGCAGGTCGCAGCTGCCGTGGCTGCGGTCTTCCGCGATGGCGGGTTTCCCCCGCAGTCGCAGCGTCGTGGCGCCGCCGTCCATAGGGGCGCGCGCGGATTGGCACGGCAAGAACACCGTTCCGGCGCGGGGGTGCGGCGGGGCGATATCAGAAACCCGGACCAGAGAGCGGCAAACGCCACGGGAGCCGGGACAACAGGGAACGAGGGAGTAATCAATGTCGTCAACGACAACGAATGGCGAGCTGCATCGCGCGCTCGATTGGAAGGGTGCCTTCTGGGTTGCCGCGGGGGTGCCCCCGCTGGTTCTGTTTTCGCTGGGTGGGATCGCGGGTGTGGCGGGTCAGGCGGCGTTTGTCGTCTGGATGCTGTCCATGTGCATGGGGTTCCTGCAATCCTTCACTTATGCCGAGATGGCCGGCATGTTCGGCAACAAGTCGGGCGGTGCATCGGTTTATGGCGCGACCGCGTGGCTGCGCTATTCCAAGCTGATCGCGCCCTTGTCGGTGTGGTGCAACTGGTTCGCCTGGTCGCCGGTGCTGAGCCTGGGCTGCGTCATCGCGGCGGGCTATATCCTGAACGCGCTGTTCCCGATCCCGCTGGCCGAAAGCCAGCCGGTGCTGGATTGGGTGGCGGCCAACCTTGCCAATTACACGGCCGAGACGCCCGCCGTGGCCGAATACATGGCCGCCAATGCCGGATCGACGGTGGATGCCGCGATCACGGCGGTGGCTACGGCGGATGGTGTGGCAGCACTCACCCCCGCCTTCCGGGTTTGGGAGGCCTTCAACATCCCCGTGCCGGGGCTGGGGACGCTGCATTTCAATTCCACCTTCGTGATCGGCGTTATCCTGATGTCGATCATCTTTGTCATCCAGCATCGCGGCATCGCCTCGACCGCCAGCGCGCAGAAGGTGCTGGCCGTGGTCGTGCTGATCCCGCTTTTGCTGGTGGGGATCGTTCCGATCCTGACGGGACAGATCGACAGCATGAACGTCACCAACATCGTGCCACCCACGGCCGCCTATTCGGGTGAGAACGGGGCATGGGACATCGGCGGCTGGACGCTGTTTCTGGGGGGCATGTATATCGCCGCCTGGTCCACCTACGGGTTCGAAACCGCCGTCTGCTACACGCGGGAATTGAAGGACCCCAAGACCGACACCTTCCGGGCCATCTTCTATTCCGGGCTTCTGTGCATCGTTTTCTTCTTCCTGATCCCCTTCTCGTTCCAGGGGGTTCTGGGACATGCCGGGATGCTCGAGACAGGGATCGTGGACGGCACGGGGATCGCGGCGGCGCTGGGCGGGTTCCTTGGATCGTCCAACGTCATCATCCAGCTGTTCGTCATCCTGATGATCATGGCGCTGTTCCTGGCCATCATGACGGCGATGGCGGGATCGTCGCGCACCCTTTATCAGGGATCGCGGGATGGCTGGCTGCCCAAGTATCTGGGCCGCGTCAACAATAACGGCGCGCCCACCGGCGCGATGTGGACGGATTACGGTTTCAACCTGATCCTGTTGGCGCTGGCGTCGGATGTGGGGGGGTATTTCTACGTCCTTGCCATCTCGAACGTCGGATACATCCTGTTCAACTTCCTGAACCTGAACGCGGGCTGGATCCATCGGATCGACTCGCCCCATATGGAACGCCCGTGGAAGGCGCCGACGGTGCTGATCGGGATCAACACCGTGCTGGCCTTCGTGAACGCGCTGTTCCTTGGCGCAGGGGCGAAGGTCTGGGGCTATTCCAACGCGCTGTGGGCGGGGCTGATCTTTGCCGCGCTGATCCTGCCTGTCTTCTATTGGCGGCATTACATCGTGGACAAGGGGCGCTTTCCCAAGGAAGCGATGGAGGATCTGGGCCTGTCCGATCATGGCGATCTGGGGCCGCGCCGGGCCGGGATGCTGCCCTATCTCGCGCTGATCGCGGGGGCGGCGGTCGTGCTCTGGTCGAACTGGTTCTTCGTGCTGCCGGGTTGAACCGGGCGCAGCGATCAGGGGAAGGGGCGGCCCGGTGGCCGCCCCTTTTCGCATGCGTTCTTTGCATGCCGCCCGTCCTGTGGCCCCTTCTGCCCAAGGACCGGGCGAAGGGCGCGCGCGGTGAAAAACTTTCCCTGAGAGGAAAACTTTTTGCACATGAAGGTTGATTTCAATGGGGGATGGTTGGAGAGTATTGGCAATCAATAAGTCCATCGGGAGGGACGGAGATGACGAACTCGTGGCGCTTTTCCACGCTGGGGGACCGGCACCGTGCGCTGGGATCGAACCTTGAGGATTGGAGCGGGATGGGAACCGCCTGGTCCTATGACGGTGATCCGGATGCGGAATATATGGCGATCCGCACCAAGGCCGGGCTGATGGATGTGTCGGGGCTGAAGAAGGTGCATATCACCGGGCCTGCCGCAAGCCATGTGATCGAACGCGCCACCACCCGGAACATGGAAAAGCTGATGCCGGGCCGGTCGGTCTATGCCTGCATGTTGAACGATGCGGGCAAGTTCATCGAGGATTGCGTGATCTACCGCCTTGCGCCGAACAGCTTCATGGTGGTGCATGGATCGGGGCAGGGGCATGAACAGCTGACCATGGCCGCGACGGGGCGTGATGTTTCCGTCCGCTTTGACGACAACACGCATGACCTGTCGCTGCAGGGGCCGCTGGCGGTGGACTATCTGGAAAAGCACGTCCCCGGCATCCGGCAGTTGCCCTATTTCTCGCAGATGCAGACCTCGCTTTTCGGCAAGCCTGCCATGATCTCGCGCACCGGTTATACCGGCGAGCGGGGGTATGAGCTGTTCGTGCGCGGGCAAGATGCGCCGATGATCTGGGACCGTATTCTGGACGAGGGCAAGTCGATGGGGATCATCCCCTGCCGTTTCACCACGCTCGACCTGCTGCGCACCGAAAGCTATCTGCTGTTCTTCCCCTTCGACAATTCCGAGATGTACCCGTTCGAGGATGAAGGCCCGGGCGATACGCTGTGGGAACTGGGTCTGGATTTCACCGTCAGCCCCGGCAAGGTGGGCTTCCGTGGGGCGGAAGAGCATTACCGTCTGAAGGGGAAGGAGCGGTTCAAGATCTGGGGCCTGAAGATGGAAGGCACCAATGTGCCGGGCAACGGTGCGCCGGTTTTCCGTGACGGCAAGAAGGTGGGTGTGGTCACGCAGGCGATGTATTCGCCGCTGAACAAGCACAACATCGCCATCGCCCGCATCCCGGTGGATTGCGCGAACAATGGGACCAAGCTGGTGGTCAATTGCGCCACCCATGGGGAAATCCCGGCGGTTACCCATTCCATGCCCTTCTACGATGTCGAAAAGAAACGCCGCACGGCGAAGGACTGACACGAAGGGGGGCGCGCCATCCCGCAGGGCGCGCCCCTTTCTGCAACCGGGGCCAGGCGGAACTGACAGGACCATGAGCCAGACCGTTTTCGAAAAGTCGATCCGCAGCCGCCCGGTCTATGGCGTGTTGCAGCCGCGCGCGGGCACCGCGCATCTTTGCGTGGCCGATGGCGAGGGGGCAGGGGCGATCCGCGACCTCTTTGCCAAGGTGGGGGCGGGGGCGCCCGCGATGCTGGCGCGGACGCATATCATCTATGTCCCGAGCAGCGCGAACGGCACCGATGAATTCGCCAGTCTGGAGGCGCTGGGGGCGGCGCAATGCCACCGCTCGCCATCTTTCTGGGCGGCGGAGCCGCGGCTGCGCAAGGTGCTGGCCGATGCCCATATGGGGCTGCAGGTCTATCTCGCCGGGACGGAGACGCTGATCGGTCTGGCGCAGCGCGATGTGATGGAGGCGGGGCTGCCCCATGACGCGGTGCAGACGGAACATCGCGGATCGCTGGCCCGTCGGGTGCAATGCGTGCATTGCAAGGGGGTGACGGAGAATGTGAGGACCGATCCCTTCACCTGTTCGCATTGCGGATTGAACCTGTTTGTCCGCGACCATTATTCCCGCCGCCTTGCGGCGTTTCAGGGCGTGTGCATCGACGCCGAGGAGCCGGGCAACGTGCCCCCGCCGGTGGAGCGATTCAAATGAGCGTCGGAGCCCCCAGACTGGATGTCGTCGTGACCGAGGTGGTGGAGGTGAACCCGCTCATCAAGCGGTTCCGTTTCGAGCGCGTGGATGGGGGAGAAATGCCCCATTTCTCGGGCGGGTCGCATGTGGTGGTGGAGATGGACGATCACGGCACGCGGCGGATGAATCCCTATTCGCTGATGTCCGATCCATCGGACACCAAGGGCTATGAGATTTCGGTGCGCCGGGATGAGGCGGGGCGGGGCGGATCGCTGTTCCTGCATCGCCATGTCGTGCCAGGGATGCGGATGCAGATCGGCCATCCGGTGAACCTCTTTCCCCCGGATGCACGGGCGCGGAAGCATCTGTTCCTTGCCGGCGGCATCGGGATCACGCCGTTCATGTCGATGATGGCGCAGTTGCAGCCGATGGGCCAAAGGTTCGAATTGCACTATTCCGTGCGGTCAGAAGCGCTGGGCGCCTATGTGGAGCGTTTGAAAAGTGCATATGCCGAACGCGTGCACATCTATGTGGACGACCGGGGCGAGGCGATCGACCTGACATCGCTGCTGTCCACCCAGCCGCTTGGCACGCATCTTTATGTCTGCGGGCCGAAGGGAATGATCGACTGGGTGAAGGCCACGGCAGCCGGGATGGGATGGCCTAAGAATACGGTTCATTCCGAAGAATTCCTTGCCCCCCCGGTCGGCCAGCCCTTTGCGGTGGAGCTTGCGGCAAGCGGCCGGTCCATCACCGTGGGGGCGGCGCAGTCGATCCTTGAGGCGATGGAGGCCGCAGGCGTGGATGCGCCCTACCTGTGCCGGGGCGGGGCTTGCGGGCAGTGCGAGACGGCTGTGATCCGCTGCGACGGGCATATCCATCATCACGACCACTGGCTTTCCGATGACGAGAAGGCCGGGAACACCAAGATCATGCCATGCGTGTCGCGGTTCGAGGGCAGATCCCTCGTGATCGACCGCTGAGGGGGGAAGCCATGGGTTTCGAGTTCAACAACGAGACGTTCCGCAACGATTTCACCTTCAAGAACTCGGAACGCGCGATCAGGCGTTTTCCCTTTCCCTTCGACCGGGACGATTACATGTATTCGGTCAATATGGAGCCGCATGTGCCGGGGCGGCCCGGATCGGTGTTCGAGCACGCCTTCGACGTGGATGAGCATTACCTGGCCGAGATGCGCGACCGCGATCTGGTGTTGAAGGAAGACCCGCTGCGCTGCCAGTCGCTGCCGCATATGGAACTGGCGGGGTGGGACCTGCTGGAACTGATCATGGAAAGCAAGGCGCGGGACTATCCGCACTGGTTTGCGTTGCACAAGACCGGCAACCGCTGGACCTGGATCAACCGGCCGATGGAGATCGAGCAGACCTTCACCTTCCTCGATCCCTCCACGCTGCCTTATGGCCCGATGGAATACATCACCCGCCAGACGCAAGGCGATTTCACCTTGCAGGATCAGAGGGATGACAACCTCTGGATCGAAGCGGGGATGGTGACGACGCAGGCCGACTGGTCGCTGGATTTCGACATCGGGATGGGGTTTCACGAATGGCACGCCCCCGTGCCCTTGGCGCATGAGAAGGGGGTTTTTGACCGGGCGTTGAAATTCCTGCTGAAGCTGCAGCATGGCGCCCCGGTGCGGCGGTTCAACTGGACCCATACGGTGGACCCGCTGCTGGATACGAGCCCCGAGAACTATCCCAAATGGGGCCCGACCCGGACCGAGATGACGATGGAAAATCTGGGCCAGCGGATGCATCTGCGGGTGGAGTTGCAGACGCTGTGGCGGCTGCCGCGATCCAATGCCATCGCCTTCCCGATCCGCTGCTACCTGATCAAGTATGACGAATTGGTGACGGTCCCGAAATGGGCGCGGCGTATGCACCGGGTGGTGCGCGACATCCACCCCGAACTGGCGGCCTATAAGGGGTTCCTGCGCAACCGCGATCTGATGACGGCATGGCTTGCCCAATATGACGACGGCGCCCCCACCTCGCCGGGCTGGTGGCCGGAGGATTGACAATGGCGGAGACTGGGCAGCCCACAAGCCTGGGCTTCCTGCTGTTTCCGGGCTTTCCGATGGCCTGCCTTACCTCGGCCATCGAACCCTTGCGGGCGGCGAATGAGATCGTGGGGCGGCGGGAATTCGCGTGGCGCCTGCTGGCCGAGGAGGCGGGTCCGGTCCGGTCTTCGGCCGAAGTGAAGTTTGACCCCGATGCCACCTTGGCCGAGGCGGAAGGGTTGGATTGCCTGTTTTTCCTGTCGATGCCGCAGTCGAATTTCGCCCATCCCAAACGGTCGAACGCGCAGGTGCGGCGGATGGATCGGTCAGGCGTTGTGCTGGGCGGGTTTTCAGGCGGGATTTTTCCGCTGGTGCGGTCGGGCGTGATGGGCGGGCATGTCTGTTCGGTGCATTGGTGCTATGAGGCGGCCTTCAAGGCGGAATTTCCCGATATCGCGGCCAGCCAGTCGGTGATCATCCGGGATCGGCGGCGGCATACGGCATCGGGCGCGGGGGCGGTGTTCGATCTGATGCTGCGGATGATCGAGGAAAAGCTGGGGCGCGACACGATGACGGAGGTCGCCTGCTGGTTCCAGCACCCCTTCGTGCGCGCCGATGATGCCAGCCAGAAGGTGCCGGTGCAGAAGCGGGGCGGGACGGATGACATGCTGCCCGACGCGATCCGGCAGGCGATTCAGGTGTTCTCCGATCATATCGAGGATCCGGTGCAGATCTCGGACGTGGCGAGCGCGCTGGGCATGTCGGAGCGGCATCTGGAACGCAGCTTCAAGCAGGCGACGGGGCAGAGCCCGCTGAAATACTATCGCCTGATGCGGTTGAAGAAGGCGCGGCAGAAGGTGCTGTATTCCACCCAGTCGATCACCGAGATTGCCCTGTCGGTGGGCTATGCCAGTTCCACGCCCATGACGCGCCACTATGCCGAAGCCTTCGGTGTGAACCCGGCGGATGAGCGGCGGCGGCTGGTGGGGTTGCGGGGGTTGGCCGGGGCCTTGCCGCCGTCGGAATGATCACGACAGGCCGAGCGCCGCGATCCCCGCAAAGACCAGCGCCACGCCGCCCCATTGGACGGGGCGCATCGGTTCGCGCAGGAAGCGCCATGCCAGCAGGATCGTGACGATCCCGAAGATGGACGAGGCGACGGCGGCATATTCGGCATTCTCCAGCCCACCGGCGAGGGTGACGGCGCTGATCGCGCCCACATCCAGAAGCCCCATCAGGAACAGCGCAGGCCAGATCGCGCCCAAGCCGCCGAGGTTCGGGCGCCGCTGCCAGAGCCACAGGACCGCGATGACCAGCGCGGTGGCGCGGGTGATGGCGGCCACGGGCATATGCGCCCCGGTTTCCGCCGACCATTGCGCCAGCCCGAAGGTGACGGCGAAGGAGACCGAGGCCAGCGCCGCCCAGCCGATGGCCGCCGCGCGGCTGCCCGAGGAGGTGCCGCCTTCGCCGCGCGCCACGATGGCAACGCCTGCGACCACGGCCAGCACGGCCAGCCATTCCTGCACCCCCGCCTCGCGCCCCCGGGCGATGGCGAACAGGACCGAAAGCACCGGGTAAGACCCGCAGATGGGCGCCACCAGCGCGACCGGGCCAATGGTAAAGGCGCGGTAAAGGGCGACATTCGCGCAGACGGCGCCCAGACCCGCCGCCACGGCGAGCAGGGCCTGTTGCGGCCCGACGGCCCCCCATCCCCCCGCCAGCAGCGCGATGGGGACAAGCGGGATCAGGCCAAAGACCGTGACCAGCGCGAAGATCGCCGCCACATCGGCCTTGCCGCCCACGCGGCGGATGGTGAAATCATGCAGGCCCCAGAACAGCGCCGCGACAAGACCCAAGGAAAGTGCAATCACGGTGGCGCCCCATTTCCAGCATCATGGCGCTTGCCCCGAAGGGATCCGCCGCATATTCTTTTTGTGAAACAGATTTTACACTGATGCAACTCTGCCGGAGGCTGCGGCGATGCTCGATCTCTATCCCAAGGTGATGTCCGGCCCGCCGCGCCCCAGCCGCATCCTGACGCCTGCCACGGTCACGGCGCGGGCGGGACGGGAGCGGTATGAGGTGGTGGGCAACGGGGCGATCCTGATCCGGGTGGGGACGGGCGACCGCGTGACCATCGGCAATCCGGAAGGGGGCCAGCGGGCCGAGCTTGTGGCGGCGGATGGGGCCGGGCGGATTGATGCGGGATTGCTGGGCGTGGCGGCCAATTCCGATGCGGGCGGGCTGAAGGCGCTGCTTGCGGCGGGGCCGCGGCTGGGATCGGGCATGGGGGGCCTGCGGCTGGGGCTGGAGCGGCGGGGGATGGACCTGGCCAAGGCGGGCGCGGTGGCGATCTTCGGTGCCGAGACGCCGGCGGGCACGCAGGAAACCTTTACCATCACGCGGGACGGGGTGCTGGTGATCGCCGCGCCGGGCGGCGACATGGCGCCCGACGGGCAGGACACGGCCACGCCCATCACGGTGCTGGTGCAGCGGTCGGCGCTGATGACCGTGGGGCAGTTCGACCTGCCCGATCCGCTGGCCGATCCGGTGCTGGATCTGCGGGTGAAATCCGCCACGGCGCGGGCCTATTTCGTGAAGGCGGGGGATTATATCCAGATCCTCGACGTGGACGGGCGGCAATGCACGGATTTTCAGGCCTTTTCCGCGCGCAAGCTGGACCGTGGCATTGAACATGCGCTGGATGTGACCACCTCGCGCACGCTGATGGGTCATGCCTATTCGATGCCGGGGCTTCACTCGAAATACTACGATCACGACATGCTGCCCCTGTTGGAGGTGGTGCAGGATACGGTTGGGCGGCATGATGCCTTTGCCATGGCCTGCACAGCCAAATATTATGACGACATCGGCTATCCGGGCCATGCCAACTGTTCCGAGAATTTCAACGGCGCCTTAACAGAGTATGGCGTGACCGCCCGGCCGGGCTGGATGGCGGTGAACCTGTTCTTCAATACGGGGATCGACGCGCATGGCGTGCTTTACGCCGATGAGCCGTGGTCGCGCCCGGGGGATTACGTTCTGTTCCGGGCGCTGACCGATCTGGTCTGTGTCTCTTCTGCCTGCCCCGATGACACGACGCCCGCCAATGGCTGGTACCTCAGCGATATCCATGTCCGCACCTATTCGGGTGAGGAGAAGTTCAGCCGCGCCGTCGCCTGGCGCGCCACCCCGGATTCGGAGCCGAAGATGACCAAGGACACCGCTTTTTCCGAACGCACGGGGGCGCTGACGCGCCATGTGGTGGAATACAAGGGATACTGGCTGCCGCAGGTCTATGCGGCGGATGGTGCGATTCAGGAATATTGGGCCTGCCGCGAGAAGGCGGTGGTGCTGGACCTGTCGCCCCTGCGGAAGTTCGAGGTGACGGGGCCGGATGCCGAGGCGCTGATGCAGTGGACGCTGACGCGGGACGTCAAGAAGCTGAGCGTGGGGCAGGTCGTCTATTCCGCCATGTGTTACGAACATGGCGGGATGATCGACGATGGCACGCTGTTCCGGCTGGGGCGCGACAATTTCCGCTGGATCGGCGGGGATGATTACGGCGGCATCTGGCTGCGCGAACAGGCCGAAAAGCTGGGCCTGAAGGTGATGGTGCGGTCATCGACCGATCAGTTGCACAATCTGGCTGTGCAGGGGCCAAACAGCCGCGAGATCCTGCGGCGGATGATCTGGACCGCGCCGCATCAGCCGACGGTGGAAGAGCTGGGATGGTTCCGTTTCACGGTGGCGCGGCTGGGCGGGCCGGAGGGGGCGCCGCTGGTGGTGTCGCGCACCGGCTATACCGGCGAATTGGGGTATGAGCTGTTCTGTCACCCGAAGGACGGAATCGCACTATATGATGCGATATGGAACCATGGGCGCGATCTGGGGCTGCGGCCGATGGGCCTTGCCGCGCTGGACATGGTGCGGATCGAGGCGGGGCTGATCTTCGCGGGATATGATTTCAGCGATCAGACCGATCCGTTCGAGGCGGGCATCGGGTTCACCGTGCCGCTGAAATCCAAGACGGATGATTTCATCGGGCGGGACGCGCTGATCCGGCGGAAAGAGAACCCGCGCTGGAAGTTCGTGGGGCTGGAGATCGACGCGGCGGTGGATGTGGGGCATGGCGACACGATCCATCTGGGCCGCGCGCAGGTGGGGGTGGTCACCTCGGCCACCCGGTCGCCGCTTCTGGGCAAGAATATCGCGCTGGCGCGGGTGGATGTGGCCCATGCCGAGGTGGGCACGGCGCTGGAGGTGGGCAAGCTGGACGGCCAGCAGAAGCGGCTGCCTGCGGTGATCGTGCCCCTGTCGCATTACGACCCCAAGAAGACGCGCCCGCAATCGTGATTCCGGGTGGCGGGGCGGGGCGGTTTGCGCTATGGCGCGAACCATCCCGCCCGACATGAAAGGATGCCAAGATGAAGGCCGCCGTCGTCACCTTCCCCGGTTCCAACTGCGACCGCGATCTTGCCGTGGCCTTTGAGCGGGCGGGGTGGCAGGTCACCCGGGTCTGGCACAAGGACACCGCGCTTCCCGCCGGTGTGGATGTGGTGGGCGTGCCCGGCGGGTTTTCCTTTGGCGACTACCTGCGCTGCGGCGCGATTGCGGCGCAATCGCCCATCGCGGCGGCGATCCGGGCGCATGCAGCGCGGGGCGGCTATGTGCTGGGCATCTGCAACGGGTTTCAGGTGCTGACCGAGATGCAGCTTCTGCCCGGCGCGCTGATGCGCAATGCGGGGCTGAAATTCGTCTGCCGGATGGTCACCTTGCGGGTGGCCACGGCCGAGACGGCCTTTACCGCCGATTATGCCCGCGGGTTGGAGATCGTGCTGCCCGTGGCCCATCACGACGGCAATTTCACCATAGATGCCGAGGGTCTGGCACGCCTGCAGGGCGAGGATCGCATCGCGTTTACCTATGCGGACAATCCCAATGGGTCGATGGGGGATATCGCGGGCATCCTGTCGGAGAATCGCCGCGTGCTGGGCATGATGCCCCATCCCGAGCGGGTGGTGGATCCGGCGCAGGGCGGAACCGATGGCGCGGCGCTGTTCAAGGGCCTGTTGGGCGGGTTGGCGCTTGCCTGACGGGGGCTTTTGCCCCCTGCGCTTGAAGGCGGGGGCGGGGCGGGCCTAGATTGCGCCCATGAGTGACGCCGCAACCCCGCTGAATGACGCCGAAACCGCGCCGGGCATTTCCTGGCGGGTGAAGCTGGCCATCGCCCTGATGGTGATTCTGGCGATCGGCGTCGTCTTGGTGACCAATCGCTGGTTGTCGGACCGGTTCACGGAAACGACGCGCAACCGGGCGGAATTGCGGCTGGCGCTTTATTCCGGGAACATGGTGTCGGAGTTGCAGCGTACGTCGGTCGTGCCGCTGTTGCTGGCGGGCGATCCGGCGCTGGTCGAAGCGCTGCGGACGCGCAACTTTCCTGACACGTCGCAGAAACTGATCCGCGTGCAGGCCGAGATCGGCGTGGCGTCGATCATGCTGATTGATGCGGACGGGCGCACGGTGGCGGCGACCAACCGCAACCTTCTGGGCACCAACCACCGCTCCAGCGGGTATTTCGTGGAAGCGGTGCGCAACAAGGACACGGTCTTTACCGCGCAGGCGCGCGAAGGGGGCGGGTTCGATTTCACTTATTCGCGTGCGGTGATCATGGATGGCCGGGCCGGGGGGGTGATCGTCGTCGCGGTCGATCTGATGAAATACGAACGCGCCTGGGCGGGCCTGCAGGATGCGGTGATGGTGACCGACAGCGAGGGAACGGTGATCCTTGCGACCGAGCCGCGCTGGCGCGGCCTGCCGATGGAAGAGGCGCTGGCCGTGCGCGATGCGCCTTCGGCCCTGAGCCGCGCCTTGCAGGCCACGGCTGACTGGGCGCAATCGCCGCCCGATGCCTATGTGCGCGGCGAGGCGGTGATGAAGACCGAGGCGCGGGTGCCGTTCCGCGGCTGGCGGATGGTGACCTTCACCGCCTATGATTCCGTCCGCGAACGGGTGAACGGGATCCTTGCGCTGGAGATCATGGGTTTTGCCATCCTGATGGCGCTGACGTTCTATTTCCTGTCGCGCAAGGCCTGGTCGCAGAGCGTGAGCTTTCAGCGGGAATCTGCGGAACTGAGGATGCTGAACGCGCGGCTGCAGCGCGAGATCGCCGAGCGCGAGAAGGTGCAGAAGGATCTTGCGGTGGCCGAACTGACGCTGGCGCAATCGTCCAAGCTGGCCGCGCTGGGCGAGATGTCGGCGGCGGTGAGCCATGAGTTGAACCAGCCGCTGGCCGCGATGAAGACCTATCTCGCGGGCGCGCGCCTTTTGTTGCAGCGCAAGCGCCCGGAGGAGGCGCTGTCGTCCTTCCAGCGCATCGACGACCTGATCGAACGCATGGGAGCGATCACGCGGCAGTTGAAATCCTATGCCCGCAAGGGCGGCGAGGCCTTCGAGCCGGTCGATCTGCGATCGGCCCTGTCGGGGGCGCTGTCGATGATGGAGCCGCAGTTGAAGCAGCGGGTGGTCAAGATCACCCGCACCCTGCCGCGCACGCCGGTGATGGTGATGGCCGACCGGATCCGGTTGGAGCAGGTGATCATCAACCTGTTGCGCAACGCGCTGGATGCGACGCGCGACCGGGCGGATGCGCAGATCGACCTGATCCTGTCATCGGGCGATGTG
The DNA here is from genome assembly GCF_009908315.1 of Paragemmobacter ruber. Taxonomy (GTDB): domain Bacteria; phylum Pseudomonadota; class Alphaproteobacteria; order Rhodobacterales; family Rhodobacteraceae; genus Paragemmobacter; species Paragemmobacter ruber. Next base: position 192,476 of record NZ_JAAATW010000001.1, on the reverse strand, counting down.
GCGTTGCTTGCGGTGCGCGACAACGGCACCGGGATCGTGGATTTGGATAACCTGTTCGAGCCGTTCTACACCACCAAGAAGCCGGGTGAGGGGGTGGGGCTTGGCCTTGCCATCTCATCCGGGATCGTGACGGATCTGGGCGGCCGGTTGACGGCGCGCAATGCCGAAGGCGGCGGGGCGGTTTTCGAGATGCAGTTGCCCCTTTTGGGCCGAGAAGTTGAAGCAGCGGAATGAGGTTGGAATGGCGCGGGCGATGAAGGTGGCGATCGTCGATGACGAAGCGGACATGCGGCAGTCCATCAGCCAGTGGCTGGCGCTTTCCGGGTTTGACACGGAAACCTATGCCAGTGCCGAGGACGCGCTGAAGGGCATCGGGCCGGAATTTCCGGGCGTGGTGGTCAGCGACATCAAGATGCCCGGCATGGATGGCATGGCGTTCCTCAAGCGCCTGATGGGCATGGATTCGGGGCTGCCCGTCATCATGATCACGGGCCATGGCGACGTGCCCATGGCGGTAGAGGCGATGCGGGTGGGCGCCTATGACTTTCTGGAAAAGCCGTTCAACCCGGACCGGATGACGGAACTGGCCAAGCGCGCGACGCAGGCCCGCCGCCTGACGCTGGACAACCGCGCGCTGCGCAAGGAATTGTCGGACGGGTCGGTGCTAATGAAGAAGCTGATCGGGTCGAGCCCGGTGATGGAGCGGCTGCGCGAGGACATCCTCGATCTGGGGCAGGCGGATAGCCATGTGCTGATCGACGGGGAAACCGGCACGGGCAAGACGCTGGTGGCCCATGCGCTGCATGCCGTGGGGCCGCGGGCGACGAAGAAATTCGTCACCATCTCTTGCGCGGCGTGGTCGGAGGATCAGCTGGCGGCCAAGCTGTTCGGCCCCGGCGAGGATGGCCAGATCCCGCTGGTGGAAGAGGCGCGGGGCGGCACGCTGTGCCTTGAGGATGTGGAAGCGCTGAGCCAGCCCTTGCAGGCGCGGCTTCTGACGCTGATCAACGATCAGGGCACGCCGCCCGAGACGCGCATCATCGCCATCTGCAACGCGCATGCGCCGGACAAGACGCTGGAGGATGTGCTGCGGTCGGATCTCTACTACCGGCTGGGGGCGATGACGATCCTGTGCCCGCCGCTCCGGGTGCGGGGCGAGGATATCCTGACGCTGTTCACCCGCATGTCGGAACAGTTCGCCGAGGAATACGGCTGCGAGGCGCCGCAGGTGACCGCGCAGGAGGCGGCGCAGCTGTTGCAGGCGCCGTGGCCGGGCAATGTGCGCCAGCTGGTGAACATCGCCGAGCGCGCGGTGTTGCAGAACCGCCGGGGATCGGGGTCGATCGCCAGCCTTCTGATGGCCGATAACGAGGCGTCGGGGCCTGCGATGACGACGGAAGGCAAGCCCCTAAAGGAATATGTCGAGGCGTTCGAGCGGATGCTGATCGACAACACGATGCGCCGCCACAAGGGCAGCATCGTGGCCGTGATGGATGAGCTGTGCCTGCCGCGCCGGACGCTGAACGAAAAGATGGCCAAATACGCGTTGAGCCGGTCTGATTACACCTGACATCGTGTGCCGTCCGGGCCGCAGGGCTGCACCCGGCGGAAGCGCGCGGGTGGTGCAGCGATGCGGGCCGGGCGGCGCAGATCGGGGGTTGAAAGCGGCGGGGCCGCTGCAACCCCTGTGAAGGTTTGGGGTCATTCGTTAAATTCCCCCATTGTGTTTTCCGCGACTTTGCCGCTAGGGTCGCCTGATGCGGGGTTTGCCCCGCCGTGGAATTCTCTGCCCCTTGTGCCGCAGCCCGTTAGCGCTGCCGCGCCGGGGGGCAGTCGGATCGGCCGAAAGGTCGTCAGTTTGCCCGTCAGGTCGCAGGACGCAGCGGGCTTAATCAGGTGGGTGCCGCAGGGTGCCCGAAAGAGAACCGCGATGATGCGCGCGATTTTGATGACGAAAGCCGAGGGATGCCCACAGGGCATGGCCCGGCTTTTCGCCCCGCGCCACATTGCCCAGACAAGCCGCCTTGACCCGTCCGACCCCGATCCTGGAGCTTGCTCCGGCAGGGGAAGGCCGTGCCGGGGCGCGACAGGACAACATGGCCAAGAAAATGCTGATCGACGCCACCCACGCGGAAGAAACCCGCGTCGTGGTGGTGGATGGGAACAAGGTCGAAGAGTTTGACTTTGAAACCGTAAACAAGCGCCAGCTTGCGGGGAATATCTACCTTGCCAAGGTGACGCGGGTGGAGCCTTCACTCCAGGCGGCTTTTGTGGATTATGGCGGGAACCGTCACGGGTTTCTGGCATTCGCCGAAATCCACCCGGATTACTATCAGATCCCCGTCGCGGACCGGAAGGCGCTGCTCGAGGAAGAGCGCGCCTATAACCGTGCGCAGGATGAAGAGGACAACCGCCGGTCGCGCCCCAAGCCGCGCCCGCGCCCCGAGACGGCCAAGCGCGACGAGGTGAAGACCGCCGAGATCGGCGGGATGGATGTCGTCGATCTGGACGAGGATGAGGGCGCGGCCACGCTGGTGGACGAAGGCGGCGCGGGCCCGGCCGAGGCATCGGCGCCCGAAGGCGGGAACGCGCACCGCCATGACCACGCGCATGAGCCGGCCGCCGAGGCCGAGGGGGGCGCCGAGAATGGCGAGCGCGCCTATCGTGCCATGGACCATGCCAGCGAGACCGATGACGAGATCGAGTCGGTCGCCGAAGAGGATGTGGCCGAGGAAATCAGCGCGCCGCGCAAGCCGCGCCATCGCCGCTACAAGATTCAGGAAGTGATCAAGGTCCGGCAGATCATGCTGGTGCAGGTCGTCAAGGAAGAGCGCGGCAACAAGGGTGCGGCGCTGACCACCTACCTGTCGCTGGCGGGCCGCTATTGCGTGCTGATGCCCAACACGGCGCGGGGCGGCGGGATTTCCCGCAAGATCACGGTGGCGGCGGATCGCAAGAAGCTGAAGGAAATCGCGGGCGAGATCGAGGTGCCGGAAGGTGCGGGCCTGATCATCCGCACGGCGGGCGCCAAGCGGACCAAGCCCGAGATCAAGCGCGATTACGAATACCTGATGAGGCTGTGGGAGCAGATCCGCGAACTGACGCTGAAATCCATCGCGCCGGCGGCCATCTACGAGGAAGGCAACCTGATCAAGCGGTCGATCCGGGATCTCTATTCCCGCGAGATCGACGAGGTGCTGGTCGAGGGCGAGGCGGGCTATCGCACCGCCAAGGACTTCATGCGCATGATCATGCCCAGCCATGCCAAGCTGGTGAAGCGCTATGACGAGCAGATGCCGCTCTTCGCCCGCTATCAGGTGGAAAGCTATCTGGGCGGGATGTTCAACCCGACGGTGCAGCTGAAGTCGGGCGGCTACATCGTGATCGGGATCACCGAGGCGCTGGTCGCCATTGACGTGAACTCGGGCCGGTCGACGCGGGAAGGGTCCATCGAGGACACCGCGCTGAAGACCAACCTCGAGGCGGCGGAAGAGATCGCGCGGCAATTGCGCCTGCGCGATCTGGCCGGTCTGATCGTGATCGACTTCATCGACATGGAAGAGCGCAAGAACAACGCCGCCGTCGAGAAGCGTTTGAAGGAAAAGCTGAAAACGGATCGGGCGCGGATTCAGGTGGGGCGCATCTCGGGCTTTGGCCTGTTGGAGATGAGCCGCCAGCGCCTTCGGCCGGGGATGCTGGAAAGCACCACCCAGCCTTGCCCGCATTGCCATGGCACGGGGCTGATCCGGTCGGACGATTCGCTGGGCTTGCAGATCCTGCGGGCGCTGGAAGAGGAAGGCACGCGGAAGCGGTCGAAGGAGGTGCTGCTGAAGGCGCCGGTCGGCATCGTGAACTTCCTCATGAACCAGAAGCGCGAACATATCGCGCTGATCGAGGCGCGCTATGGCATGAGCGTGCGGATCGAGGGCGACCCGTCGCTGGTGAGCCCCGATTTCGTGATCGAGAAGTTCAAGACCGCCACCCGCGTGGTGCCGGAGATTTCGTCGGTCATCTCGGGCCATGCCGGGCTAATGGGCGCGCCGGTGGACGAGGACGAGGATGACGATCTGCCGCTGGACGAGGAACTGGACGAGGCCGAAGAGGGGGCCGAGGACAGCACCGAGGGCCGGAGCGAGACGCGTGGTGAGCCGCGGGGTGAGGGGGCGCCAAAGAAGAAGCGCCGTCGTCGGCGGCGCAAGAAGAGCGGATCGGGCTATGGATCGGGCGCGCAAGGTGGCGAGTTTGAGGCTGATGACGGGTCTGATGAGGGCGCTGACGATGGTGCCGACGATGGCGAGGACGAGGCGGATGAGGGCGGCGCAGCCAGTGCTGAGGATGCGCCTGTCGGGGCGGTAGGCGCGGCAGAGGGCGCGCAGGCGCCAGAGGCCGAGGCCGGGGAAGAGCCCAAGAAGAAGATCACCCGGACCCGTGGGGGCAGCGCGGCATCGCGGGCCAAGAAGCCCGAAGCAGCGACGGTGGTTGCCGAGGCCCCGGCGGCCGAGGCCGTGACTGACGCTGCGGCGGAGGACCCGGCGCAGGGTAAGCCGAAGAAGACCACGACATCGCGATCGACGGCGTCGAAGACGGCGGCGTCGAAATCCGGGGCAGCAAAGGCCGCGCCGAGCAAGGCCGCCGCCAGCAAGACCGCCAAGGCAGAGGACGGCAACTCTGAGGGTGGCAAGGCTGAGGGTGGCAAGGCTGAGGGCGGTAAGGCTGAGGGCGGCAAAGCCGGGGCTAGCAAGGCTGACGCGGACGGTGCGCCGAAGGCAGGCACCTCGCGCAGCCGCAGCAGCACGAGCAAGGCCAAGGCTGCCGAGGCCGAAGCTGTGGCCGTGGCGCCTGCCGAGGCGCCCGCTCCGGCAGCGGAAGCCTTCCCCGCCGATCCGGGGATGGAACCGGCGCCGACGGCGGCGCTGATCGCCGATCCGGGCGAGGCGGCCGTGGCGGCGATCGAACCGCAGGCCCCCGCAGCCGCGCCAGCGCAGACCGAGGCCGAACGCAAGGCCGAGGCCGACAAGCCGCGCAAGAAGGGCTGGTGGTCGCTCGGCCGCTGAGGCGGGTGGCGCAGGACTACGGGAGGGCCGGGGCGCGTGTTCCGGCCCCCTTCGCTTTGGTCAACGCCAGCCAAGCGGCGCGCCTTGCGGCGCAATTCTTTTGGGTCGCCTGCGCGGCCTTCGCCGCTTGGCTCCGCCCGGGGGTGCCCCCCGGACCCCCAGGTATTTGGGCCAAGATGAAACCCGTGGCGGAAGGGCAGGTCAGTCGCCGCGCGCGATCAGGTAGGCGGTGACGGGGCCTTCGTCCCGGGTTGCAAGGAAGCGGTGCCCGGCCTGCGTGCAGAAATGCGGCAGGTCTATCGCGGCCATGCGATCGGTCGCGGTCAGGCGCAGGATCTGGCCGGGCTGCATGGCGGCAAGGGCCTTGCGCGCCTTGAGCACGGGCAGGGGGCAGAGCAGCCCCGCACAATCAATCTCTACATCCCAACGGTCCATACGGGGCAGATAGCGCAATCGTTGCAGCGCGGCCACGGCAATGTGACAATCCGGCGTGGTGACGGAACGGGGGGAAGCGGGTATCAGAGGGGCATGTTCGGGTTGGACATCATAGATGCGGGCTTGCTTCCCGCGATGCTGGTGGCGCTGGCGGCGGGGATTCTGTCCTTTCTGAGCCCCTGCGTGCTGCCCATCGTGCCTCCCTATCTGGCCTATATGGGCGGGATCAGCCTGCGCGAGGTCAGCGGGCCTGCGGCCGCGGCCGGTGCGGCGCGGCGGCGGGTGATGCTGCCTGCCTTGTTCTTCGTGCTGGGCCTGTCGACGGTGTTCCTTCTGTTGGGGTTCACGGCGAGCGCGTTCGGCGCCTTCTTCCTGACCAATCAGGAACGGTTCTCGCAGGTGGCGGGTCTTGTGGTGCTGGTGTTCGGGCTGCATTTCCTTGGCGTGTTCCGCATCGGTCTGCTGGACCGCGAGGCGCGGCTGGATGCGGGGGACAGGGGCGGATCGGCCTTTGGGGCCTATGTTCTGGGCCTTGCCTTTGCCTTTGGCTGGACGCCCTGCATCGGGCCGCAGCTTGGCACCATCCTGTCGCTGGCTGCGCAGGAGGGATCGGTGGAGCGGGGGACGGTGCTGCTGGGCATCTACGCGGCGGGTCTGGGCATCCCCTTCCTGCTGGCCGCGCTGTTCATCGAGCGCGCGATGGGGATCATGCAGCGGCTGAAGCCCTATATGCGCTGGATCGAGCGGGCCATGGGTTTGCTGCTGGTGGTTGTGGGGTTGGCGCTGCTGACAGGGGCCTTCACCGATTTCAGCTGGTGGCTGCTGGAAACCTTTGACCGGTTCGGTATTCCGCTCTTGGGCTGAGGCCCGGGACGCGCCATAGTGGCGGGGTAACGGGTGCGGGGCGTGCAATGGCGGGGTTGACGGCAAGAGAGACCGGACAGGTGCGGCGGCGGCGCGTCTTCTATATCCCCGGTTTCGATCCCCTGCAGACCCGGCGCTACCGCCAGTTCTATCGCAGCGAGGGGCCGGCACAGGCGGCGATCTCGGGCTATGTGCTGGAGGTCGGCGCAAAGCGCGGTGATGCGGCGCATGGCTGGTCGGTGACAGCGCAGATCGACGGCGAGGGGGTGGAGGCCGAGGTCGAGGTGCTGGCCTGGGCCGACATCATCAGCGGGTCAATGCGGCGGACGATCCTGGCGACTTATGGCCAGATGCTGCGGACGGCGTGGATCTATGTGGCGTCGGGGGCGCTGTTCCGGCTGGGGCGGCTGCGCAAGGGGCCGACGCTAGCCGCGCTTTACCCGGTGGTGATGCTGAGCCTGCAGGCGGGGGTGGCGGGACTGTCGGGGTGGGGCCTAGGCCTTGGCTTGGCGGCGGCGGTGCCGGGCTGGGCCGGGGTTATGCTGGGTTTGGGCGCGGGGCTGGTGCTGGCTGTGGCCGTGCTGCGGCTGTTCCAGCGGGCGGATCGCCGGTTCCTTGCCTATTACCTGATGCATGATTACGCCTTTTCGGCCGGGCATTGGGGGGCCTATCCGCCGGAGATGGAGGCGCGGATGGCGGTGTTCGGGGCGCGCATCCGGGCGGCGCTGGACAGTGGGGCGGATGAGGTGCTGGTCGTGGGCCATTCGTCTGGCGCGATCCTTGGCGTGTCGATCCTGTCCGATCTGATCCGGGCGGGGGTGCCTGCACAGGGGCCGGTACTTTCCTTCCTGACACTGGGGCAGGTGGTGCCGATGGTGTCTTTCCTGCCCGAGGCCCGCCGGCTGCGGGGCGATCTGGCCTATCTTTCGGCGCGCGAGGAGGTGACCTGGGTCGATGTCACCGCGCCGGGGGATGGCTGTGCCTTTGCGTTGTGTGATCCGGTGGCGGTGACGGGGGTGGCGCCTGCGGGCAAGCGCTGGCCCTTGGTCATCTCGGCCGCGTTCAGCCAGACTTTCAGCCCGGAGCGGTGGCGGCAGATGCGGTTCCGCTGGTTCCGGCTGCATTTCCAGTACATGTGCGCCTTCGACCGGCCCGGTGATTACGACTATTTCCGCATCACGGCGGGACCCCTGACGCTGGGCGCGCGGTATCGCGGGCGCAGCCCTTCGAAAAGCCGGATCGAGCGGGCGCTGTCGGGCCATCGGAGCGTGGCATGAAGGTGCCGAAGCCCAAGCCGAGGCCCGAGCGTGTTTCGTGGTGGCGCTATCTGCGGCTGTTCCGGGCGGATATCCTGTCGGCCCAGCCGGCGCGGCTTTATCGCGCCTGGATGGCGGAGTTCCGCACGCCCTTCTTCCGCAGCTACATGTGCAATGACCCTGTGCTGGTGCGGCTTGTGCTGCAGGAGCGGCCCGACGATTTCCCGAAATCCGATCGGATCCGCGAGGGGCTGGCGCCGCTGCTGGGGCAGTCGGTCTTTGTCACCAATGGCGAGATGTGGAAGCGGCAGCGGCGGATCATCGATCCGGCCTTCGAAGGGGGGCGGCTGCGCGACACCTTTCCCGCCATGTGGGCGGCGGCCCAGGCGGCCGTGGCGCGGCTGTCCGAGGGCGTGGTGGAGGTGGAGGAATTCGCCAGCCATGCGGCGGCGGATGTGATCTTTCGCACGCTGTTTTCCGTCCCGATCGAGGATAGGGATGCGGCGGCGGTGTTCCATGCCTTCCGCGCCTATCAGCGCAGGCAGCCCATCCTGAATCTGGCGGCCTTTGTTCCCCTGCCGCGCTGGTTGCCGCGCGGGTTCCGGCGCGGCACGCGCGCGGCGGCGGCAGAAATCAGGGCGTTGATCACCGCGATGACGGCGCGGCGGGCGGCAGAGATCGCGGCTGGGACGGCGCCCGATGATCTGGCGACCAAAATCATGGTGACGGCAGACCCGGTGACGGGAGAGCGGTTCGGGACGGAGGAGATGGTGGATCAGGTCGCCATCTTCTTTCTTGCGGGGCATGAAACGAGCGCGAGCGCCTTGGGCTGGGCGCTGTGGCTCTTGGCGGCGCATCCCGAGGTGCAGGAGGCGGTGGCGGCGGAGGCGGCAGGGATGGTGCCGGAGTTTTCTGCCCTGTCGCGGCTGCGGCTGACGCGGGATGTGTTCCGCGAGACGCTGCGCCTGTTTCCGCCCGTGCCGATGATGGTGCGCGAGACGACCTGCCCCGAGGCGTTTCGGGGGCGGGCAGTGAAGCCCGGGGCGCAGGTGGTGCTGTCGCCCTGGCATCTGGGTCGGCATGAGCGGATCTGGTCCGATCCCGATGGCTTTGACCCCTCCCGCTGGGGGCGGGAGGAGACGAAGGCGGCGGCGCGGGATGGCTGGCTGCCCTTTTCGGCAGGGCCGCGGGTCTGCACCGGGGCGGGTTTTGCCATGGCGGAGGGGGTGCTGCTGCTGGCGATGCTGGCCCGGGCCTTTCGCTTCGAGGTGGTGGAGGGGCGGGTGCCCGTGCCGGTGGCGCATCTGACGGTGCGGGCGAAGGATGGGATCTGGCTGCGGGTGACGCGGCGTGGAGGCGAAATCTGACATCCGTCCTTCGGGGATGGCGAGAGCTTGTTCTCGCCCAAAATTTTTCGAAAAATTCTTTGCAAGTTTCTTCGAAGAAATTTGGATCAGAGCAGGACCGTCACCGGGTCCTGATTGCAGAAGATGATGAACTGACCGGCATTTTCCACGACGTGAAACCAACGCCGGTTTACTTCGGTCAGAAAGCGACGACGCCCCACTAGACGCTCCACATCTTCCACCTTCCGCCGAATGATGCCGCCTTCTGCGACGGATTTCGCGCTGAAAAGCTGGATGATCCAGCGGTCCGGGGTGATGGGGATGGGAACCGTGCTCATCCCGCCAGCTTGCATCGAGTCGGTAAACACCCGGTTAACTGCGATAGCGCCGCAGCACGAAGACGCGGATCGCGGAGGCAAGGCCCACATCGCCGTCGCGCGCCTCGTCCACCTCCACCGCCAACTGGTTCAGCGTCAGGCCCCGTTCGGTGGCGATGGCGCGGAAGGCTTGCCAGAATTCCTCTTCAAGGCTGACGCTGGTGCGGTGGCCGCGCAGGGTAAGGGAGTGTTTGGCGGGGCGGGCGGTCATGGGATCAAGCTATTGCAAAGCACAGTCCCGCGAAACCCTGCGTCAGGACGATCCGAGACCGCAGTTATAGAAATTCTTTGTCTCGGCCCAGTAGTTGGAGGATTTGTTCATTGTAGTCACGTTGAACGGCCCAAGGGTAAAATACTCGGTCGGATAAACGTCGCCGTCTTTGACACGGCCTTCGACCGTGTAGGTGTTTCCTGCTTTCGTGGTCGTGTTCACCATCTCCAAGCGCACGCCGTCGGCATTGGTGTAGGTGGAGCTGCACTTTCCCAACTCACCGAAGCAGCTATAGGGAGAAAAGCGTTCCCATTTGCCATCGGCCCAGACACGCTCGGTCATCCAGCCCCGCTTATTGTAGCGGATCCGCGAAACCAGGGGGCCCGTGGTGGTATCCTCGCGCACTTCCGTGACGTAGGCACCACCCTTGCGCCCCTTAAACGTATGGATCCAGAGATTGCCGTTGGAATAGCGGACCGTCCAACTGCAGCCGACTGGCATCGTGCGGAAGTCTATTCCGATGTTCTCCGCGCGCGTCGGATGGGGAAGGAAGAGTGAAACAAGCGCGGCGAGAGCGGCGGTGCGGATCATGATCTACCATTAATTTGCATAAAATTAATTGATGGTAGCATCATGAGGCGCATCGCCCAAGGAGTTTCAACTTTCTGTCTCGCGATGATGGCCGTCGAGGTTGGTCCGCGCCTTGTCTAGGCGGGCTTTCTGCACGTCGCGTTCGGCCTTGGTCCGGCCGAACTTTGCGGCGTTCTCATCTCCCTTGGCGCGGGCGGCCTTGCGGGCCGCCTCTTTCCGTTTTGCGCGCAGGTTGACGATTTCGGCCATGGGTCAGCCTTTCGGCCCGATCATGTCTTCGGGCCGCACCACACGGTCGAAGGTTTCTTCGTCCACGAAGCCCAAGGCGATCGCCTCTTCCTTCAGGGTCGTGCCGTTCTTGTGGGCGGTCTTGGCGACCTTGGTTGCGTTGTCATAGCCGATGGTGGGTGCCAGTGCCGTGACGAGCATCAGCGATTCCTTCATCAGCTTGTCGATCCGCGCCACATTGGCCTGTGTGCCTACCACCATGTTGTCGGTGAAGGACCCCGCCGCATCGCCCAGAAGCTGCATGGATTGCAGCACGTTATAGGACATCATCGGGTTGTAGACGTTGAGTTCGAAATGCCCCTGGCTGCCGGCAAAGCCCACCGCCGCGTCATTGCCCATGACATGGGCGCAGACCATGGTCAGCGCCTCGGCCTGGGTCGGGTTCACCTTGCCGGGCATGATGGACGAGCCCGGTTCGTTTTCGGGAAGGATCAACTCGCCCAGACCCGAGCGGGGGCCGGAGCCCAGAAGGCGCAGGTCATTGGCGATCTTGAACAGCGCCGCCGCGACCGTTTTCAGCGCGCCGGAGAACATCACCATCGCGTCATGGGCGGCGAGCGCCTCGAACTTGTTGGGCGCGGTGACGAAGGGCAGGCCGGTGATTTCGGCGATCCGGGCGGCCACGCGGGTATCCCAACCCACACGGGTGTTCAGGCCGGTACCGACGGCGGTACCGCCTTGGGCCAGTTCGTAGATGTCGGGCAGGCAGGATTTCACCCGCGCGATGCCCTTGTCCACCTGCGTGGCATAGCCCGAGAATTCCTGGCCCAGCGTCAGGGGTGTCGCGTCCTGCGTATGGGTGCGGCCGATCTTGATGATGTCCTTGAATTCATGGGACTTTGCCCAGAGCGCGGCGGACAGTTTCTCCAGCCCCGGCAAGAGCACATCGCGCGCCATCATGCCGATGGCCACATGCATGGCGGTGGGGAAGGTGTCGTTCGACGACTGCCCCATGTTCACATGGTCATTCGGGTGGACGGGCTTTTTCGATCCCATCACGCCGCCCAGCATTTCGATGGCGCGGTTCGAGATGACCTCGTTGGCGTTCATGTTGGACTGGGTGCCGGATCCCGTCTGCCAGACCACCAGCGGGAAGTTGTCGTCGAACTTGCCGTCGATCACCTCTTGCGCCGCCGCGGCGATGGCCTGCCCCAGTTCGGGGGCGATGTCGCCCTGGTCGATATTGACCAGAGCGCAGGCCTTCTTGATCACCCCCAGCGCGCGGATGATGGCCACGGGCTGGCGTTCCCAGCCGATGGGGAAGTTGATGATCGAGCGCTGGGTCTGTGCGCCCCAGTACTTGTCGGCGGGAACCTCGAGCGGGCCAAAGCTGTCGGTCTCGGTGCGGGTGGCGGACATGGGCAAGCCTCCTGATTTCGCTGATCTGCCCTTAGCGGGCGGGGGCGTTGAAATCAATTGGCATACCGTCGCATACAGCGCCTTTGCCGCGCGGTTCGGGGCGCTCAGTGCTTGCGGAACTTGTCGAGGCTGACGATCTGGGCGTCCTGATGGGGCGGCGGGTCATCGTCGCCGTCATCGTCGCCCTCGTCTTCGGTGTCTTCGTCATCCTCATGGGTTTCGAACCGCAGGCCGAACTCTACTGACGGGTCCACGAAGGTGCGGACCGCGTCGAAGGGGATCACCAGCGGTTCGGGCTGGTTGCCGAAATTGAGGGTGACGGAGAAGCCGTCATCGGTGACGGTCAGGTTTTCGAACCAGTGCTGGATGACCACCGTCATCTCGACCGGGTAGCGGGCGCGCAGCCAATCGGCGATGGCGACGCCGGGATGGGTGGTGTCGAAGGTGATGAAGAAGTGGTGCGCGCCGGGAAGGCCGTCGCGGGCCACATCCTGCAGGACGGTCTGGATCAGTCCGCGCATCGCCCGGTGCATCAGATTGCCATAGTCGATGGAGCGGGCCATGTGCTGTCCTTTCCGGTGGTTGTGTTCATTTACGGGGGATTCGGCCCCAAAGGAAAGGGGGCCGATCCGGGAAGCGCGCGGATTGCGTCAGGAGGCCAACGGTTGAAGGAGGCCCGCCGCCTGCAATCCGAGGCCGCCAAGCGCGGCAAGCGCGAGGACGAGCGGCAGGGGCATGTGGCGGCGCAGGAGCAGCCAGCCTGCGATCAGGGCCAGCGCGGCCATGGCGGGCCGGAAACTGCTGGGGTCGGGGGTGAGCAGGCTGAGCGGGCCGAAATCGCTGCGCCCGACGCTGGCGAAGAAGACATGGGCGGCGAACCAGATCGACAGGTTGGCGATCACGCCCACCACGGCGGCCATGATGCCGGAAAGCGCGCCGGAGAGGCGCGGGTCGGCGGTGATGCGGGCGATCCAAGGGGCCCCGGCGAAGATCATCATGAAGCTGGGGATGAAGGTGGCCCAGAGGGTTATGGCCGCAGCGGCAAGGCCGGTGAGCCAGCCGCCCTGCCGGAAGCCTGCAAGGAAGGCCACGAATTCGGTCACAAGGATCAGCGGGCCGGGGGTGGTTTCGGCCAGACCCAGCCCATCCATCATCTGGCGCAGCGTGAGCCAGCCTTTGTCTTCGACCACCGCCTGCGCCATCCAGGCGAGCACCGCATAGGCACCGCCGAAGGTGAGGATGGCCAGTTGCGAGAAGAAGAGGCCGATCTCGGCCAGAAGGCCGCCTTCGACCAGCCAGAGCGCGCCGATCGGCACGAGCCAGATCGCGAGCCAGAGCGTGAAGGTCCGGGCGGTGGCGGCGGCGCGGGGGGCATCGGGGAGGGGATCCCCGGAGGCGGGCGTGTTGCGGGCGGCGAACCAGCCCCAGATGCCTGCCGCAAGGATCACCAGCGGGAAGGGTGCATTGGCGAGGAAGAGCGCGAGGAAGGCGAGCACCGCAACGACATAGGCGGCGCGTCCCTTGAGCGCGCGTTTCGAGACGCGGAGCAGCGCCTCGATCACGATCACCGCGACGGCGGCTTGGATGCCCATGAACAGGGCCTGCATCAGGGGCACATTGCCGAAGGCCGCATAGAGGGCGGAGAGGGCCAGCACCACCAAGGCCCCGGGCAGGACGAAAAGCCCCCCCGCGATCAGGCCGCCGAGCGTGCCGTGCAGGCGCCAGCCGGACCAGGTGGCAAGTTGCATCGCCTCGGGCCCCGGCAGGAGCATGCAGAAGGAGAGGGCGGAGAGATATTCCTTTTCCGTCAGCCATTTGCGTTCATCGACCAGAACGCGATGCATCAGCGCGATCTGGGCGGCGGGGCCGCCGAAGGACATGAGGCCGATATGGCCGAAGGTGCGGAACAGGTGTGAAAGCGGTGTCATGGAGCGCACCTAGCGCGCCGAGGGTAACAGGACAATTACAAAGAACCCCGCCGGGGTGAACCGGCGGGGTGGGTTGGGGTGTGTGGTCTTTGCAAGCAGCGCCGCGGCAGCTTTGACCGCGACGGAATCAGGTATAGGGGCCGAAGGTTAAGAAAGGGTTAGCGCCAGACCGGGGCCAGATTGGCACGGTCACAGGCCTTCGAAAGCGCAGAGGGCGTGCACCTCCATCCCCATCGCTTCGAGCCGCTTGCGGCCGCCCAGATCGGGCAGGTCCACGACGAAGGCGCATCCCACGACCTGCGCGCCAAGCCGTTCGATCAGGCGGATGCCTGCCTCGGCCGTGCCGCCGGTGGCGAGCAGGTCATCGACGAGCAGCACCTTTTCGCCGGGCTGCATGGCATCGTCATGCACCTCGACCACCGCCTCGCCATATTCGAGGGTGTAGCTTTGGCTGATCGTTGCCCCCGGCAGCTTGCCCTTCTTGCGGATCGGAATGAAGCCGGTGGAAAGCTGATGCGCGACCGCGCCGCCGAGGATGAAACCCCGCGCCTCCAATCCCGCGACCTTGTCGATGCGCAGGCCCGCATAGGGGGCGAGAAGCTGGTCCACGCACATCCGAAAGCCGCGCGGATCGGCGAAGAGGGTGGTCACGTCACGAAAGAGGATGCCTTCATGGGGGAAGTCCACGATGGTGCGGATGTAGTCCTTGACGGTCTTGCGCATGTTCTGTGGCCCTGCGGGTGTGATGTTTGGCTCTGGTCTAGCGGGCGGGGCGGGGGGCGTCGAGGGGGTAAGCCCTTATTCCGATGGGGTTTTGGCGGGGGGCGGGGGTGTGCCGGATGTGCCGCAACTGGTGCAGACGGCTGTGCATACAGTGTGCATACAAAATCGGGCAGAGAAGCGGGCGGTGGCGTGGTCAAGGGTGCGTGGTTGCACAGCCGGGATGTGGCGCGGGTCTTGTGGCGGGGATACCCCCTCCCTGACCCTTCCCCGTGCCGGGGGAGGGGAATGGCGCGTCAATCAAGGTGGGCGGCCTGCACATGCATCCAGTCGCGGTCCTGGGTCCGGCCGAGGGAGACCCAGCCTTCGGCTTCCCATATCTCCCAGAAGGGGCGGTAGTCGGGGCGGGCGAGGCGGGCGCGGTCGGCCCCCCAGTGCAGGCGGTTTTCGGTATCGTCGAAGTCATAGGCGATGCCCCAGGCATGCATGGACCAGCGGGTTCGGCTGCCGCGCATGAGGCGGGGGGCGTAATCCCCCGAGAAGATGTCGAGCCGCAGGTCATGGATCCGGGCCGCGCCGTAGTGGTGATGGATACGGGAGAGGATGCGCGTCACGCTGGCGGCGGTCTTTTCATGTGCCCAGAGGAAGCGGCGGGTCTGTGACAGATCCCACGCGATGCGGAAGAGCCACGGCGTCGGCACCTGGACCAGCGGCGGGCGGGCGCCCTCTGGCGTGCCATGGGGGCCGTAAAAGGCGGGGACGTCACCTTCGCTGGGCCAGCGATGCGGGGTGACGGGGGGATCGGGGCGGTCTTCTTCCGTGCTGTCGATCAGGGCGTTGACGGCTTGCAGCGTGCGCAGGCCCCAGTGGCCGTCGACAGGGCCGGGGTCGAAGCCTGCCTGTCGCGCCATGACCTGAAGCGCGGCGGCGGCATGGCGATAGCCCGGCCAGATCGCCCAGCCCTGCGGCAGGGGATGGCCCAGCCGGGACAGGGCGCGGCGGCTGGCCATATCGGTGAGGGGGCCGCGCAGCCCGTCGATGGCACCTGTATAGAGGCCCATCCCGGCGAGGCGGGTTTGCAGGAAGCAGATATGGGTGGGGTGCATGGTCGCGCGCTCCTCGGCTGACCGGGGCCGGAGCGGACCCGGTGACCGGCAGGGAAGCGCGGGCGCGGTTGGCGAAGCCTTAAGGCGGCGTGCGGTCAGGCCCGCAGCACGCGGCCTGCGACGGCATCGAGCCGGGCGAGAAGGTCGGGATCGCGCTTGTCCGGGGCGGTCATCAGCGCGGTGTCGAGCGCGCGGTCGCAGCCATGCGGGCAGGGGGAGCGGTCGGGGCCAAGGAGGGCGGGGAGGCCTGCGACAAGCGCGCGTGCATTGCCCGCATTCGCGGTAAGGGTGCGGATCACGGCGGCTACATCCACCGCATCATGGCCGGGATGCCAGCAATCGTAATCGGTGACCATGGCGACGGAGGCATAGCAAAGCTCGGCCTCGCGGGCGAGTTTCGCCTCGGGCATGCCGGTCATGCCGATCACGTCGGCGCCCCAGGACCGGTAGAGCCGGGATTCGGCGAGGGTGGAGAATTGCGGGCCTTCCATGGCGATGTAGGTGGCCCCGTCATGCACGGTGACGCCCGCCTGACGGGCGGCCGCAGCGCAGGCCTGCGACAGGCGGGGGCAGGTCGGGTGGGCAAAGCCCACATGGGCCACGCAGCCCGCGCCGAAGAAGGATTTGGGGCGCGCGAAGGTGCGGTCGATATATTGATCCACGATGACGAAATCGCCGGGGCGGTAATCTTCGCGCAAGCTGCCCACGGCCGAGACGGCCACCACATCGGTGCAGCCCAGCCGTTTCAGCGCGTCAATGTTGGCGCGGAAGGGGATGTCGGAGGGGGCATGGACATGGCCGCGCCCGTGCCGGGGCAGGAAGGCCATCGGCAGGCCGTTCAGGCGGCCGACCAGCACCTCATCCGACGGTTTGCCCCATGGGGATTTGACGCGCACCCAGCTTGCGCCTTCCAGACCGTCGATCTGATAGACCCCCGAGCCGCCGATCACGCCGATCATGGTTTGCATGGGGATCTCCTTGTATTCCGGGGTCTTTGGCGGGACCTTAGGTGCTCTGCCCGGCGGTGGAAAGGGGGGCATGGCGGCGGTCGAGCCACGCGACGACGAGGGCCGCCCCCGCGAAGGCGAGGATTACGGCGGCGCCGTTCAGGGCCGTGTGGGCCAGACCGATGCGGGGCAGGTCGAGGAAGGGGTAGGGATAGATGCCGTCGATCAGCCCGCGTGTCAGGGCATAGGCGCCGTAGGCGATGGGGTAGAGCGTCCAGAGCAGCGCGTGGCGCGGGCGCAGATGGCCACGTGGGACGAAGGCGCACCAGTAGATGAGGGCGGCCAGCGGCGTGGCACTGTGCAGCAGAAGATCGGCAATCAGGCCGAGACCGGCCAGCGGCACGATCCCGCGCAGCAGGAGGTGGTAGACGGACCCCACAAGAAGAAGCGACAGCGTCACCCCGCCGAGGATGGCGGGGCGAAAGGTCAGCGCCCAGCCCAGCGCGATGCCCGTCATCGCAAGGGCCAGCGCGAGGTTCGTCAGGATGGTGAAGTAGCGCAGCAAGGCCCAGACTGCGACAGGCAGCGAGGCCGTGCCATCCTGCATCACGGCGGCCAGCTGGACCACAAGCGCGGCCCAAGCCAGCAGGGCCAGGGCGGCGGCGGCGCGCCGGGCGGCGGGCGGGATCGTGGGGCCGGGTGTCATCGCGCTGTCCTCGGGCCTTTGGGGGCTGCGTTGTACAAGCAACGCGCCGACAGGAGATGACAGGGACGGGGCGGGCGTCAAGCCCGGCGGGTGGGTGGCGTTCGGGGCGTTACGCCTCATCCGGGCGGGGCAGGGTCACCACCTCGCGCAGGATGCTGTAATCGCGATAGCCAAGCCGCGCGACGGGGTTGAAGCGGGTTACGTCGAACTGCCCGTCCACAAGGCAATCGTCGCGCAGATGCACCCCCGTCACTTCGCCAAGGATCAGGAAATTGTCCTGGCCCCGCATCTGGATGATGTCGATCAGATCACATTCCAGCGTGGCGGGGGCATCGGCCACGCGGGGGCAATGGATCGTGCTGCATTCGGCCTTGGCGACATGGGCATGGGCGAATTCGTCCACCTCGGGCGGCAGGGCGGCAGAGGTGGCCGACATGGCGTGGAACATCGCCTCGGCCACCACGTTCACGGCGAAGACGCGGGTGGCGCGGATGTTGGTGAGGCTGTCCTTCACGCCGGTGGAGGCGAAAGTGACCTGCGGCGGGTGATAGGCGGCGGCGTTGAAGAAGGAATAAGGGGCGAGGTTGTCGCCCTGCGGGCCACGGGTGGAGATCCAACCGATGGGGCGCGGGGTGACGATGGCGTTGAAGGGGTTGTGCGGCAGGCCATGGCCTTGGGCGGGGCGGTAGAACATGGCGCGGGGGCTTTCCGGCTGGGCTGGCTGATTTGATCCTGACGTAATCGCATGTTA
The DNA here is from genome assembly GCF_009908315.1 of Paragemmobacter ruber. Taxonomy (GTDB): domain Bacteria; phylum Pseudomonadota; class Alphaproteobacteria; order Rhodobacterales; family Rhodobacteraceae; genus Paragemmobacter; species Paragemmobacter ruber. The sequence continues at coordinate 174,537 of NZ_JAAATW010000001.1, read as the reverse complement.
CGCGCCAGACCAGCAGATTCGGAGGCCCCCGCTTGTACCGGCTTGAAGAGGAAACCGAGGACGACTGGTGGGAGGTGGAGGCGCTTTATGACCTGTGCTTCTCGCCGGGGCGCACCGCGCTTTCGTCCTACCGGCTGCGGGATGGGGTGCCCACCGTCGCGGCGCTGTGCCTGACGCTGCGGGATGGCGATGGCACGATGGCGGCGGCGATCCGCTACTGGCCGGTGGAGGTGGGGGGGCAGGATGCGCTGCTCCTTGGCCCCGTCGCCGTGCACCCCACGCGGCAGGGTGAGGGGCTGGGGGGCCTGCTCATCAACGAAAGCCTGTCCGAGGCGCGGCGGCTGGGCTGGGAGCGGGTGATGCTGGTGGGCGACGCGCCCTATTATTCGCGCTTCGGTTTCACCAAGCTGGACGGGGTGGAGATGCCACCGCCCACCAATCCGGACCGGGTGCTGGGGCTGGCCCTCAAGGCCGGGGCCTGGGACGGGGTGCGCGGGGCGGTGACCAAGGCCACCTGAGCCTTGCGCCGGGGCGGGGATGCCCCCACATTCGGGCTATGGACAACCTGCCCGCCATCGCCGCCCCCGACCGCCGCGCCGAGATCACGGCGCTGGCGCGGCGCTACCGCCGTGCGAACGGGCCGGTGATGGCGCTGGTCAACCGGCTGGGCGGATCGCTGGAGGACCGGCTGAAGGCGGTGCCAGAAGGGGTGCGCGCCCAGATCGGCGCGGTGACGGAGCGGGCGCTGCTTGCGGCGCATGGGCTGGCCGGGGCCGGGGATCGCGCGCCCGATCTGGGGCGGCGGGGGCCGATGGCGGCGGCGATGCTAAGCGGGGCCGTGGGCGGGGCGGGCGGGCTTGCCACATCGGTTGCGGAACTGCCGGTGACGATCACGGTGATCCTGCACGCGATCCGCCGCGCGGCGCGCGAGGCGGGCTATGACCCGGACGATCCGGCGATCCGGGCGGAATGTCTGCGCGTCTTCATGGCGGGCAGCCCGCTTGCGGCCGATGACGGCATCAACACCTCGTTCCTGTCGGCGCGGCTGACGCTGACGGGGCCTGCCATCGCGCAGGTGGCGCGCAGCGTGGCGCCGCGTCTGGCCGCCGCTCTGGGCCAGAAGCTGGCGACGCAGGCGGTGCCAGTGCTGGGCGCGGTGGCGGGGGCCACGCTGAACGCGGCATTCCTGAACTATTACCGCGAGATGGCCGAGATCCGCTTTGCCCTGCTCAAACTGGCCGAACAGCACGGGGCAGAGCCGATCCTTGCGGCCTTTGCCGATGCGGTGACGCCGCCCAAGGTCACCAAGGCCTGATCCCGCCGCTTCCCCGTTGTTCAAATATCCTCAGGGGGTGAATTGCCGCGGCACGCGGCAAGAGGGGGCGGAACGCCCCTTTGCCTTGTCACCGTTTCCCGGTCGGCCTCACTCCGGCTGGTTCGACAGCCAGTCCATCAGCGCAGGCCGCACGGTTTCGGCGCCCTCGTCCATGGCGCGGTCGATCACGGCGCGCGCTTCCGCCAGATCCACCCGGCGCAGCAAGGCCTTGACCGGGCCGATGGAGGCGGGGCGCATCGACAGCGCGCGCAGGCCGAGCGCGGCGAAGGCCAGCGCCTCGACCGGGCGGCCCGCATCTTCGCCGCAGAAGGAAAGCGGCGTGCCGGTTTCGCGGCAGCGGTCGATGATCTGCATCAGGAAGCGCAGGAAGGACACGTTGAGCGTGTCATAGCGGCGGCGTACGCGTTCGTTTTCGCGGTCGGCGGCGAAGAAGAACTGCTTGAGGTCATTGCCGCCGATCGAGACGAAATCGGTCAGTTCGAAAAAGGCGCGCGGCGCATAGGCGAGAGAGGGGGTCTCCAGCATGGCGCCGATCTCCACCCGCGACGGGACGCGGTGGCCAAGGCTTTTTTCACGGTGCAATTCGCGCATCACATGGGCGCGGGCGTTCTGGAATTCCGACAGTTCGGTGATGAAGGGGAACATCACCGTCAGCGGGCGGCCATTGGCGGCGCGGATCAGCGCCTGCAACTGCATGCGCAGCACGCCGGGCTTGTCCAGCCCCACGCGGATGGCGCGCCACCCCATCGCGGGGTTGGGTTCATCCTGCGGCTTCATGTAGGGCAGCACCTTGTCGGACCCGATGTCGAGGGTGCGGAAGGCCACGCGCTTGCCCTTGGCCGCATCCATCACGCGGGCATAGAGCGCGGCCAGTTCGGCCCGCTGGGGCATCTTGTTGCGGACAAGGAATTGCAGTTCGGTGCGGAACAGGCCCACCCCTTCGGCGCCCGATCCTTCAAGGCTGGGCAGATCGGCCATGAGGCCTGCATTCATCATCAGCGTGGTGAGCGTGCCGCATTTCGACACGGCCGGCAGGCCGCGCAGCGAGGCATAGCGCTGCTGGGCGGCGGCCTGCATGGCGATCTTGTCGCGGAAGGCGCGGGCGACGGTTTCCTCGGGGCGCAGGTGGACGATGCCCTGATCGCCATCGACAAGGATCTGGTCGCCATTCAGCGCCTCGGTCACGATGCGATCGGCGTGGATCACCAGCGGGATGGCCAGCGCGCGGGCGACGATGGCGGCATGGCTGCCGACGGAACCTTCCTCCAGCACCACACCCTTGAGCTTGCGCCCGTAGTCCAGCAGTTCGGCCGGGCCGATGTTGCGGGCGACAAGCACGGGATTGTCGGGCATCGCGGCCCCGGTGTCCTGCCCCTGACCGGTCAGGATGCGCAAAAGGCGGTTCGACAGATCGTCCAGATCGTGCAGGCGTTCGCGCAAATAGGCATCCGGCACCTGTTCCAGCCGGGCGCGGGCGGCGGATTGTTCCTTTTCCACCGCCGCCTCGGCCGATAGGCCGCGCTGGATATCCTCTTCCATGCGGCGCAGCCAGCCGCGGGAATTGGCGAACATGCGGTAGGCCTCGAGCACCTGTTTCTGGTCCTTGTCGAGGCTTTCGGCCGACAGAAGATCATCGACGGAGACGCGCAGCTTTCCCACCGCCTCGCGGATGCGGTCGATCTCGGTCAGCGGATCGTCGGCGACGGGGTTGGTGACCACGACGCGGGGTTCGTGCAGCCAGACGCGCCCTTCGGCCGCGCCTTCCTGCCCGGTGCCGCCCCGGATCATCACCGATTGCTTATGCAGCGCGCGCATCCCGTCGGCATCGCCGTTGAAGACGCCGAGTTCGGTCATCTCGGCCAGCACCATGGCGACGACTTCGAGGGCGTAGATTTCATCTTCGGAAAATTCGCGCGCGATCTTGGACTGGACGACAAGCACGCCCAGCTTTTCGCCCACCCGCTGGATCGGCACGCCGAGGAAGGAGGAGTAGAGCTCTTCCCCCGTTTCGGGCATGTAGCGAAAGCCTTTTTCCTGTGGCGCGTTGGCGGTGTTGATGGGCAGGCCGTTGCGGGCGACGCGGCCCACGAGCCCTTCGCCCAGCTTCATGCGGGTCTGGTGGACGGCCTCTTTCTTCAGCCCTTCGGTGGCGCAAAGTTCCAGCGTTTCTGGGTCGCGGAAGAGGTAGATGGAGCAGACCTCTGTCCCCATCGAATCCGCGATCAGATGGGTGATGCGGTCGAGCCTGTCCTGCCCGCCCCCGGTGGTGGCGAGCGTGTCGCGCAACCGGCGCAGCAGCTTGCGGCTTTCGCTTTCGGTCCGTTCCGGCATGGTTGTTCTTGTCCCTGTTGCCGTCTTTAGACCACAGGACCGGGGCTTGCGGAACCCCCTGTCATCAAGAGGAAGTTCCGCCTTGCCTGGGTTCCTGTCCCGGCAGCGACGGGACAGAAGTTTTCGAAAACTTTCGCAAGTTTCTTCGCAGAAACTTGGCCCGGAAAAGATCAGGCCTTTTCCAGCTCGAACGCGTCGTGCAGGGCCTGCACGGCGAGTTCCATGTATTTCCGGTCGATCAGCACGGAAATCTTGATCTCGGACGTAGAGATGACCTTGATGTTGATCCCCTCGCGCGCCAGCGCGTTGAACATCTTGGACGCCACGCCCGCATGGGACCGCATCCCGATCCCCACGACCGACACCTTGGCCACATCGGTATCCACGATCAGCTCGTCATAGCCGATCAGGCCTGCCGCCTTGGCATCTTCCATCGCCTTGCGGGCGCGTTCGACCTGATTGATCGGGCAGGAAAAGGTCATGTCCGTGACGGCACCGGGATGGGCGTCGTCATAGTCCTTTTCGCTGATGTTCTGAACGATCATGTCCACGTTCACGCCGGCATCGGCGAGGGGGCCGAAGATGGCGCTGGCGACGCCGGGGCGGTCTTCGATGGTGAAGAGGGTGATCTTCGCTTCCTCGCGCGAGAAGGCGACGCCAGAGACGACTTTCGATTCCATGATTTCCTCCTCGTCGCACACAAGGGTGCCGGACGTTTCGTCGGTATCCTCAAACGATGACAGGACGCGCAGGCGCACCTTGTAGCGCATGGCCAGTTCGACCGAGCGCGTCTGCAGGACCTTGGCGCCGAGGGAGGCCAGTTCCAGCATCTCCTCGAACGCGATCTTGTCGAGCTTGCGTGCCTTGCCGCTGACGCGCGGATCGGTGGTGTAGACGCCGTCCACATCGGTATAGATGTCGCAGCGTTCGGCGCCGAATGCGGCGGCGAAGGCCACTGCCGTGGTGTCAGAGCCGCCGCGGCCGAGCGTGGTGACGCGGCCTTCCGGGCTGACGCCCTGGAAGCCCGCAACGACGGCCACCTTGAAGCCTTCGGCAAACTTGGCGTCGATATTGGCGCGGGGGATATCGACGAAGCGCGCGGCGCCATGCTGGGCGGTGGTCTGGATCGGCACCTGCCAGCCCTGCCAGGACCGGGCGGGGATGCCCATCTCCTGCAGCCGCAGGGCCATGAGACCGGCGGTGACGTTTTCGCCAGAGGCGACGACGGCATCGTATTCGCGGGCGTCGTACAGCTTGGAGGTGCCTTCGACATAGCCGACCAGGCGGTTCGTCTCGCCCGACATGGCGGAGACGATGACGATCACGTCATAGCCGCGGGCGACCTCTTTCTCGACCTTTTTCGCGGCATTCTCGATCCGCGCGAGGTCGGCCACCGACGTGCCGCCGAATTTCATCACGAGAAGCGGCATGGTTCCCCCCGCAAGGCCCGATTTCCGCGCGCTTCTTATGCGGGGTGGGGGCGGGGTGCAAGGGTTGTCGGGGCGCGCGGTGCCCGCCTGGCCTGCGGTGCGCGTCCCGGGCCTGACCCGGGACGTCCGGTCGGCGGGGGTGGGCGGTGGCGCGACGAGCCTTAAGAGGCGGTACGTGGCAGGGCGGGGGATGCCGCGCAAGGGCAGGTATGGCCTGCGCGGGCGCGGATGGAAGTGCAGGGGGGGGGTGCGGGGGGGTGCAGTGGCACCCCCCCGCCGGCCCGCAGGATCAGCCGCGGCGGCCGCGGCGTTCGCGGCGGGGGCCGCCGGCATCGTCACCGGTGCCGTCAGAGGCCGAGGAAAAGCCGCCCAGCTTTTCCGAGATCACGTCCAGCGTCGGATGCGGCCCGCGCGGGCGGGCCTCCAGCGCAGCGCGCATGGCGCGCAGGTGTTCGGGCATGGTGCCGCAGCAGCCCCCGATGATCCGCACACCCGCGTCGCGGGCCAGCACGGCATATTCGGCCATCAGTTCCGGCGTGCCGTCATAGTGGATGTGGCCGTCATGGTATTTCGGGATGCCCGCATTGCCCTTGGCGATGATCGGGCGTTCCGTCCCGGTGGAGGCAAAGCCCAGCACCGTGCGCATGAGGTCTGACGCGCCCACCCCGCAATTGGCGCCAAAGGCGATGGGCGGGTTGGGCAGTTTCTCCACCAGTTCGGCCAGCGCGGCAGAGGTCACGCCCATCATGGTGCGCCCCGCCGTGTCAAAGCTCATGGTGCCGCACCAGGGCAGACCGGCCAGTTTCGCGGCCTCTGCCGCCGCCTTGTATTCTTCGGGCGCGGAAATGGTCTCGATCCAGAGGACATCGACGCCGCCCTCCTTCATCCCTTCCATCTGTTCGTGGAAGATCTCCACCGCATCCTTGTGGGTGAGGGTGCCCATGGGTTCGAAGATCTCGCCCGTCGGGCCGACGGACCCCGCCACCACGACCTTGCGGCCCGAGGCATCGGCGATCTCGCGCCCCAGTTCGACGCCCACGCGGTTCAACTCGCGCACGCGGCCCTGCGCGTTGTGCAGCTTCAGCCGGGCGGCATTGCCGCCGAAGGTGTTGGTCAGGAACAGGTCTGACCCCGCCTCGACCGCGCCACGGTAGAGCGCGCGGATGTTGTCGGGCTGATCGACATTCCAAAGCTCGGGCGGTTCGCCCGAGGAGAGCCCCATGTTGAACAGGTTCGTCCCCGTCGCCCCGTCGGCCAAGAGCCAGTCACGGGTGGAGAGCAACTCGGTCAGCGCGTCTGCCATGGGGCACCTTTGTCCGGAAGATTGTCACATCCCTCTGCCACGCGGGGAAGCGTGAGGCAATTCGATTATCCGCATCATGATCATGAGCCCGATGCGGGGATCGGGCGGTCTGAGCGGCCCGCGTAGGATGGGCCGCGGCCCATCCTACGGGATCACATCTCTTCCATCAGCTGCGCCTTGGCCACGGGCAGCAGTTCGGCCATCTTGGCGCGCACCTCATCGGCGCTTGCCTTGCCGTCCAGATCGCCCGCCACCTTGCGCACCACATCCTCGATCCCGGCCTCTTCGAAATCGGCCGAGACGACGGACATGGCATAGTCCGCGGCCGCATCGCCCGCCTTGCCCATCAGGCCCGCGGCCCACAGACCCACCAGCTTGTTGCGGCGCGCCTCGGCACGGAACTGCATGTCGGCATCATGGGCGAATTTGGTTTCAAACGCGCGTTCGCGGTCGTCGAAGCTGGTCATGGCAGGCCCCTTGGTTCTGTGTTCGCTTGGGTCTTCATATGCCTGCGCGGGGGCCGCGCCGCAAGGGGGCGGGGCCCGAGGGCGGCCGCGCGCGGGATGCGAGATCCGAGGGTCAGCTTGCGGCGAAAGGCGGCTTGGCTTATAGGCCCGGGGATGAGGCGGGGAACCAGCGGGTGGCCCCGCCATCGGTGTTTCCGCGGAGAATTCATGGCACGTCGCAAGAAGGTGTACGAGGGCAAGGCGAAGATCCTTTACGAAGGGCCGGAGCCGGGCACCTTGATCCAGTACTTCAAGGATGACAGCGCCCCCACCGCCGCCATCCCCGCCCCGGCAGCGGTGGAAGGCAAGGGCGTGCTGAACAACCGCCTGTCGGAATTCTTCATGACCGGGCTGAACGCCATCGGCGTGCCCACGCATTTCATCCGCCGCCTGAACATGCGCGAGCAGCTGGTGCGGATGGCCGAGATCATCCCGCTGGAGGTGGTGGTGCGCAATTTCGCCGCCGGAGGCCTGTCGGAACGGCTGGGCATCCCGGAGGGCACGCCGCTGCCGCGGCCGATCGTGGAATACTACTACAAGGATTCCCGTCTCGGCACGCCGATGGTGAGCGAGGAGCATATCATCGCCTTCAACTGGGCCAGCCAGCAGGATCTGGATGACATCGTGGCGCTGGCGCTGCGGGTGAATGATTTCCTGTCAGGCGTGATGATGGGGGTGGGCATCAGGCTGGCCGATTTCCGCATCGAGGTGGGCCGGGTCTGGGATGGCGATTACATGCGCCTGATCGTGGCCGACGAGATCAGCCCCGATTCCTGCCGCCTGTGGGATGTGCGCTCCGCCTCGGAGGCGATGGAGCGCGAGGGCGTGGTGCGCGAGCCGGGGCCCTTGGCCGATGTCTATACGGAACTGGCGCGGCGGCTGGGGGTTCTGCCGTCGAACGTGACGCACAAGCCCAAGCCCACGCTGATCAACTGAGCAGGCCGCTTCGGGCCTTGTCCCGGTCGGGGCGGGGCGCTAGGACGGGGCCTGTATTTTCTGCCCAAGGGGGACGACATGAAAGCGCGCGTGACCGTCATGCTGAAGAACGGCGTCCTTGATCCGCAGGGCGAAGCGGTGCGCCATGCGCTGGGCAGTCTTGGTTTTGCCGGGGTCAACGGCGTGCGGCAGGGCAAGGTGATCGAGCTGGACCTTGCCGAGACGGATGCCGCCAAGGCCGAGGCCGAGGTGCGCGCGATGTGCGACAAGCTGCTTGCGAATACGGTGATCGAAAGCTACCGGGTGGAGCTTATCTGATCCGGCGCGTGGCGGGCGCCTGCCGCCGACGCGCAGGCGCGACACGCCCTTGACCTTGCGGTGGCGCTGCCTTCCCCTGTGGCCAAAGGAGCGGCGGGGGATACGATGCGCGCGGCGGTGCTGAAAGCCTATAACAGCGATCTGGTGATCGAGACGGTGCCGGATCCGGTCTGCGAGCCGGATGGCGTGGTGCTGCGCGTGCTGGCCTGCGGCATCTGTCGCAGCGACTGGCACGGCTGGGTGGGCGAGCATCCCAAGGTGAAGCCCGGTGCCATTCCCGGGCATGAATATTGCGGCGAGGTGGTGGAGGCCGGGCCGCTTGCGACGTGGCGGGTGGGAGACCGGGTTATCGCGCCCTTCATCCTTGCCTGCGGGGATTGCCCGGAGTGCCGGGCGGGCCTGTCGAACACCTGCAAGACCCAGCGTGTGCCCGGCTTTGGCGAGCCGGGGGCCTATGCGGAATACATCTCGGTTCCCCATGCGCATAATCTGGCGCGGTTGCCTGACAGCATCTCGCCCGTGCTGGCGGCGGGGCTGGGCTGCCGGGTGACGACAGCGTGGCATGCGCTGACGGGGCGGGCGGATCTGCGGGCGGGGGAGTGGCTGGCCGTGCATGGCACGGGCGGGATCGGGCTGTCGGCGCTGATCCTTGGCCGGGCCTTGGGCGCGCGGGTGGTGGTGGTGGATGTGGTGGCCGAAAAGCTGGCCCATGCGCTGGCCTTGGGGGCGGACGCGGCGATTGACGCGCGCGAGGGCGACGTGGCCGCGCGGATTGTCGAGGTGACGGGCGGCGGGGCGCATGTGTCGATCGAGGCCTTGGGGATCGAGGCCACCGCCAATGCCTCGATCGAGGGGCTGCGGACGCTGGGCCGTCATGTGCAGGTGGGTCTGCCCGTGGGCCATACCGCGCGGATGGAGATCAACATGAACGCGGTCTACATGAAGCAGCTGGCGCTGTACGGCACGCGGGGGATGCCGTCGTGGAAATATCCGTCGCTTCTGGACATGATCACGCGCGGCGTGGTGGACATGCAGCCGCTGATCGCGCGCAGGGTGCCCCTGTCGGGCGCGTCGGCCGAGCTGCGCGCCTTTGGTGCGCCGATGCCGCCCGGTGTGGCGGTGATCGACGATTTCACGCGGTGACAGGTTTTTGCGCGCGGCGCGATTTTTCTGTGCCGGGGGGCTACACACCGCCAGAGAGGGGTGCTAATAGCGCGCCACCAGGCCGCTGTAGCTCAGCTGGTAGAGCACGTCATTCGTAAGTAGCGGGTCCGCTCGTGAAAGACGTGTAAAGCCAAGTAGTTAGATCGGGGGTTGTATTGTTAGTAGGGCCATAGTAGGGCCAACGCAGAGAAGGATGCCGGTGTAGCTCAGCTGGTAGAGCACGTCATTCGTAATGATGGGGTCGGGGGTTCGAGTCCCTTCACCGGCACCATCCTTCTCAAGATTTCTCATGAAATTCCAACAGCTTGCAAGGCGCAACGCCAAGCGCATTGGCTAGTTGGCCTACGATAAGAACGGTGGGGTTGCGCACCCCGCGTTCAACTCCGCTGACATAGGTGCGGTGCAATTCAGCGTCGAAGGCAAGTTCTTCCTGTGAGATGCCTTTCAGCTCCCGATACCGCCTCACGTTCTTGCCCACGACCGCCTTTATGTTCATACGGCCATAGCGCAATGCTGTAGACTATTGATCTACAGACTATGAGTCTCATTTTCTATTGTCGCTCTGCTTTGGCGTGTGCAGACTATAAGTCTCGGTTTTGTGGAGACTTTCCGATGCATTTCTTGATTGCCTACTTGGAGTTGACCGCGCTTACGGTGCTTTTGGTCATCCTCACCTATGCCCATGTTGAAGTCGCCATGTGGACAACGTTCGGCATCTTCGTGGTGGCGACGCTCTGCTTGCTTTTCGGTTGGAAGCCGCCCCGCATTACTGGGCGCTTCAAGGCATTCATGGTCATGTTTGTATGCTTTGGCGCGGCCATCTTCATGGGGCCGAAGATCCAAGCCCATCAGGAAGCTGAGTTGGCCAATCTGCGCGCCACCGACGTCGAAGCGTATCTCACCACTTTGCGTAGCCAAGACGAAGTCCGGTGGCTGAACGCGCTGAAGGAACTCCGCCCCGAGGAATACGAGGTCGAAGCGAAGCGACGCCAGAACACCGCGACGGGTGCCTACCTAGCCGAGTGCACCGACGACAAAGCAGGGCTGGCATACGTGATGCTCCAAAACGAAGTACGCGAGCAGTTACGCGCACCATCGACGGCGGATTTTCCCGGCAGATATGAGCCGGGCACGAGGCACCTCGGTGACTGCATCTACCAAGTGTTCGGCAAGGTGGACGCTCAAAACGGGTTCGGGGCAATGCTGCGCACCACCTTCGAAGGAAAAGTGCAGTATTTCCCAGAAAGCGGTGGATGGCGGACGCTGGAACTGAAGGTTGAAGGCTAGCCCTGCACGTTGCATCCACCTACGGCGCGCGCAGCGGCCCATACAGGGGGCGTTAAAGGGCCGCTGGGTATACGTTGTAGGCTGGCCCAGCACACGCCTTAACGGCGCAGCAGGCGCTTTCAAGCGGCGCTTGATCTAAGTATATGATTTTGAATGGTTTTGTAACTTGTAACCGTAACTTTGTTCGAAAGGTTGCAGAGCAAAAAACTGTGCGGGGCACAGCAGCGCCCCGCACATTTCTTTTACCCCTTGGGTTACGTTACCGGTTACGGCACTTGAAACGGGCAATCAAAATGGCGGCTCATCGTCGGACGCGCCACGCACAGGAAGAAGGACTACTCCCCCGCCGTCCATCCGTTTGGCGATGAACTCTCGTTTCCGATCATCGTCGCCGCCGCGCGCAAAACCTTTCCTTTGGGTCTTCACCCTTCCGCTAAGGTCATGCAGGCGGTGGGTTCCGTACTCCCACCCCAGCGTGGTCATGGCTGCCATTATGCGCTTGGTGTCGAGGGGTGACATGCGTGCCGTATCAAGGCCCAGCAGAAACTTCACGCTGTCCATGGATACCCTGCCTGTTAGGTCACCAAAGGTGTCCTCCAAAACGTCAGCATACGCGTCCCCGACCATTCGTTGACCCTGCGCCTCGGCAGCGGCAGCCCAAAGGTGCGGCGATAGCGTGATGCTCTCGCCTGCTTGCTCACGGACGACGGCCTCTGCCCAAAGTTGATCCAGATCGGCGCTAAAGCGGACAAGGTCGATCTGCCCGACCATCACCGGCCAGACCCGACGGTTGCCCGTGAGGTCGCGCAGATACGCCCCCTCGTTGGTGGTCCCAAGGATAATGCAGTGTCGGGGGTATTCCCCAGCATCGCGGCCATAGGCGCGCCGATAGCTGTCGGTTGCAGTGCTAAGGAAGCGTTTGAGGTTCTGGCTTGTTGCCTTGGTCAGCCCATCCAACTCTTGACACTCGACGATCCACGCACGCGCCAGCAACTCGGCCTTGGTCTTGTCGTCACTCTTGAGGTCAAGGCTGCCGCAGAACCATTCGTCTCGCACCGCTAGCCGTTGGGCGACCTGCGACTTCCCGGCACCCTGTGGACCTTCGAGTACCAACATCGTGTCGAACTTACACCCCGGCTGCTTGATGCGGCGGACGGCCGCAATCAACAGCTTGGAACTAAATTCTCGGTTGAGTTCCGTATCGTCGGCACCGCAATAGGTAGCTAGCCACCGGTCGATCCTTGGCGTTCCATCCCACGTCAACCCGTCTAGATAGTCGTAAACAGGGTGGTATGGGTTTTCATGGGCAATCGCGAGCAGTTCCCTCTTGATCGCAGCAGGAGTTGCCGCGAAGTCGAGTTCGCGGCCAATCTGACTACAGAGAATTTCCGCGATATCGTTCAGGTCCCGGCCATCAAGCCCCGCCCCTCTGACTTCGTCAGTCTTGTTGAACAGGTTACGCTGTGCATCCACCCCAAGGCGGGCGAGCGCATAGCGCACGTTTTTGGGATGGTGTGCCACTGGCTGTAACTTTTCGTTCAAGACCGGCCAATCCCCGCGCCGTGCCTCAAGAAGCGCCATCGCCCGCTTCACCTGACGTTGCGCGTAGCGCATGACATCGGGGCTTTCGCGTACATGGGCGCTAATCCCAAGGTCAGGTGCAGTAATGATCGACAGCACGTGGCCCGGCAGAACCCCCTGACTGAGCAACCAAAGTGATACGGCAAGTACGAGTTCAGAACGGGAAGAGTAGTCGTGGTGAGGTGGGTTCTTGCCAGAAATGATGGCGTCGACCCATTTTGGATCAAACGGCACAATTTCCATCAGGTTGGAGGAAAGAGGCAGTGGCGCGATTTCTTCCGGCCCCGATAGTCCAGCACCCTTTAACTGTTCTGACGTACCTTTCGACTTTGGTGCCTTCACCAAAAAATCGGCGGGGCGATAGGTTTTCGGAGGTGCGTCAAGGCGAACTGGATGCACCTGCCATGCCGTTGCGGGTTGCCGACCCGCAGCACGTTTCTTGTCGTTCAGCCAGTTCATAGTCCAAGCCAGACGGAGAAGTCGGTCCGCATTGTGAGTGCCGGGACCGCCCTGCGTTGCTGCCAAAATGGCAAGGTTCAGTGCCTCCGCCGCCTCAACAGCAATGGGTTCTGAAAGCTTCCAGATTGCCTGACAGCCGCCACCAGTGCACCACACGGCCGAGGGTTCAGGTACTCCCTTTGGTCGGACATTTGGATCAAGCAGCACTGCAAGAATTCTATCAAGCTGCTCCGCTTCTGTGCCGGGGTAGTCCTTGTTGTCCAGATCAACATGAAGCGTCTGGGCGAAGGAAAGATTTTCCTTCTTCCGAGAGCCTTTCAGAAACTTAGCGGTCGACAAAAAGTAGACATTGCGTCGAGAGTCATCGTTGTTTGCCGCCGAAATGAACTCGACGGCTTGGGCTTCTTCTCCCGGCGCGAACTGACGGACAATCGGCTTCGCAGGCCCAACACTTGCCATCGTCTCGATGTGCAGTGGTCCGTCGGGGTGCAGCCAGCGGTAGAACTGCACAGCCTTCGTGGGGTTTGGCTGAAACTCAGTGGCCATGGCGACCTGCCTCCGGCGTGCATGACTGAGCCATGAGCCAGTTGTCCACGTCCTCGCGGCGATAAAGGACCTTCCCAGCCTTGGCACCGGACTGAATACGGATGTACCGTGGGCCGTACCCGTAGATGCGACCCTTCTCGAAAAAGCTAACGCTTAGACCAGTGATTTCCGGGAGCTGCTTGGTCGTAAGCAGCGATGTTGATCTGTTTGGCATTTTGCCCTCCGTTGCAGATGGAAGGACGCTGCCAGTGAACCGGACAGTAATGTTGCGAACAACTTGCGCCTTTTTGCGCAACCAGAGGCGACGCTACAGTTTGGTTGCGACACCCCATTCCGCGAGTGCGTCGCAAACTCGTTTCAACGTTTCTGCCTCAAGACTTTCCTGCACATAGTCGTGCTCAACGGCCCGATAGATGTACGTCGCCTCGAAGTCCACACCGTGTCCCTTGCCCTGCTTCCGGGCGTAACTGCCTGAAAACTTCTCGCGAAGCCGATTAACTATCGCGTGACGAGCTTCGGCATTCTCTTGCCCGAAGAAAAGGTCCGCTGCCTCCTCTGCAAGGGCCAGATCAGAGCGAGGTTTCCGGGGGGGAGTAGCCGTCCGGTCAGGCTTTATACGGAGGTTGAGCGCGTACATGTCCCTATTGGCTTTGTCGATGTGGCGCTCACTACCCATCCAGATCAAGGCGCGATCATCGCGGTTGCCCGGCTCAGGATGCGGAGTTGCGCGCTCACCCACCAGCATTTTCATCGCTGCATCCAACCGCTGCTTTGAAGTCTTCCCGCTTTGATCGGGATGGGCAGAAATGATCGCAAGCAGCAGCCGTTCGAAGGGACTGGCCCCGAATGCTTGCCCGGCATTGGCAACGACCGCGTCGTCAAATATGTTGTCCGGTCCGTTCTGCTCAGACATTTGCAAGCTCCAGAATGCGAGTAGCGACCTTTTCGACCGGATCGCGCAGTCTTTCGACATTAATCACAATGTAGCCCCCAGTGACGTCACCGTTGGTGCGGTGGTTGAGCAAGCGCTTCAGCGCGTAATGGGGCACATCGAGACTTTCAGCGATGGTAATGAACGTCCGCCGAAGGTCGTGCATGGTGAAGGCGACCCCCGATCCAGCGCCGACCCGAGCGAGGAACTTCTTCGTTTCGACAAGGTGGCCAACCTTTCCGGTGCCGGGGAAGACCCATTCCGAACCCCCACTTGCTTTTGAACGGGCTTCAAGCAGTTCGACGAGAAAACCCGCCAACGGCAAAGACAGCGGATCGCCGTTCTTTGTGGTCGGCAAGTGCAGGGTGCGTGCCCTAAGGTCAACGTTCTCCCAACGCAATCTGGACAACTCGCCGCGACGCATGCCGGTGAAAAGTGCAAGCAAAAGAAAATCCCGCGAGTACTCCGGCTCGGCCATCACGGCCTTCCACCACATGGGCAGGTCAAGGGCTGTCACCACCGTTTGCCGCCGACGTTCACGATACCAAGCGCGTGCTTGTGACAAGATTTGGACGGGGTTCGGTGGGAAATCTTCTTCGGTCGCAGCGATGAAGTTGTACACCGACCGGAGGTGGCGCATCACATTGTTCGCGGTCGTTTCCCCATGCGCCTTGGCGATTTCTTGGTGCCGCTTCAGCACCATTTGCCGGGTGATCATGGTCAGCGCCGTCTTCTGCCAAGACTTAAGATAGAGCCTCGCGCTCCGCTGGTAGCTCCCGACCGTGTAGGGCGAAAGGTTCGTACGGGCTTCGAAGAAATTCGTGAACGCAGTGGCAAGCGTGATCTGTTCTGTCCGGGCCTTCCGCTTCTGTTCATTAGGGTCTTGTCCCTCGGACATTTCAGCAAGCAGGGCCAAAGCCCGTTTCCGAGCAACCTCTGGTGCGAACACGTCGGCACGACCGATTGTGACCCGGCGCGTTCGGCCATGCACTTGGCCTTCTGCAAAGTACATCTTAGTTCGCGATCCCACACGGAGGCCAAAGCCCGGCAGCGCTGTGTCGCGGTAGTAGACCTGACCCGCCTCAGGGTGCGGTAGTTCATCAATTTGACGGCGTGTAAGTCGCAGGCTTGGCATTGAGACCTCCTTTTGGCCTCAGCTCATCCTCGCCAAAAGATCGCAAAAATGCAAGCAAAATCAGATGTTTGTGTGTTTTGTCCAGCCTCGTGAAGCCGTCTGCAACGTCGTGAAGTGCAGTCTATGAGATGGTGCTGAAGCTCTTGCGAGGGAATGCCGGGCTGTCCTACCGACAGCTTCGATTTGCGAACAAAAATGGACGAACTCGCCGGTACTCTAGGTGGCGCACT
This sequence comes from Paragemmobacter ruber, assembly GCF_009908315.1. Classification (GTDB taxonomy): domain Bacteria; phylum Pseudomonadota; class Alphaproteobacteria; order Rhodobacterales; family Rhodobacteraceae; genus Paragemmobacter; species Paragemmobacter ruber. The sequence goes on along the minus strand of NZ_JAAATW010000001.1, from coordinate 159,044 downwards.
CGTTTGTGGTCGAAGCCAGTCATCGACGAAAAGCGGCTGATCAGTTAAGTTGACCGTCCGAGTACAGTTTTCCTTAGACGGAGATCGTGTTGCAGACTGAACCAACTGAAGACCAAGAGTTTCGGCTAGCTGCGTTCAACCAGAACCACGAGGCCTTCAGGTCGCTCAACCAGCAAATGTGGCAGATTCCGTTGATCGCTATGACGCTGACAGGTGGCCTTTGGTTTGGCGTATCGCGAACCGAAGATTATGCTCTCTTCACGATGGCCCTGCTACTTCTTGCGGGCTTAGCTAACATTGCATTGATCGTAGTGCTCTATCGTCTTCGGTATGTCATGGGCTTGTACCTAGACTGGCTGAGAGACAAGCACCCGGACGGTGCTGTTGTGGCGGAGGGCACAAACCCATTCAACCGACAATATGTCGTGCGCTATGCCTTTCAGGGCATGCTAGGACTTGCTGCGGCTGTAAGCTTTGGGTTGCTCTATGTATCTGCATCGCAAGCCGATTGGGAGGCTGTTCTGAGACCTAAGCCAGAGAGCGACGCACTATCATTTTATCGTCGCCATGCAGCAGATTTGGCAGACGGCTACGAAGCGTTGGCCTTCGAAGATGCCCATCCCGACCTTGTCAGGATCCTTATGACGGAGCGCGCTGGGTCTGTCTTGGACATACTGGATGTTGGCGCAGGTACAGGTAGAGACGCAGCTTGGCTAGCGCATCGGGGCCACCGGGTCGTTGCGGTAGAACCCTCCGAAGCAATGCAGGCCATCGGCAAGCGATTGCATAGCGACGAAGGAATTTCTTGGGTCTTCGACACCCTGCCCACGTTGGACGAGATCCATGCGACGGGAAAACGCTTCGACCTTGTCATTCTGAGCGCTGTTTGGATGCACTTGCCAGAGGAAGATAGAGCTAAGGCACTTACCTCCGTCTACGGCCTGCTGCTTCCCGGAGGAACAGCCTATCTCACCTTGCGCATTGGTCCTGAAGAGCCAAGCAGGGGAATCCACAGCGTGTCACTGGAAGATTTCCGCCGCCTTGCTTCCAACCTGTCGATCCCTGTAAAGTCACTTGCCTCGCAGAGCGACCTACTGGGTCGAAGCCATATAGTCTGGCAGGCGATCAGGATCGACAGGCCAAAGAGCTAATCTCGTAGCCCTACCATGCCTTAATCCGCTTAGCAGTCTGATCCCCCCGCCGTTTGGCGTAGCACTGACCTGTCTGTAGTGCGCTGAGATTCGCGCCCTTTCCAAGAATACGCGTTGCGTTCTTGGGCGGCGCGTTGGTAGCGAAAGCGGCAACTAGGCCCATTTCAGAGAGGAACTCATCATCTTCGCCTGAGAAATCATCTGGAGATTGCGATATTAGCATGATTGCTCCACCCTTTGAGCGGCTCATGCGGATAAGGTTTGCCAACGACGGAAGCTTGGACCCAAGTATCTGATGTGCTTCATCTACCATACACAGTACCCGAAGGCCGCGCGATCCATCGGCGCTGCGCTCAGAATCGACTAGGCTGTTCAAGTACTGATCCAGCGCGTCAAGAACGAGGTTGACCACGATTGTACGGCTGTCTTCGGCCACGTTCGGCGGCAGCTTAATGATCCAGCTTTGCTGGAAGAAAGATGCCGGATCGTAGGTAGGTTCGAAAAGAGGGAAGCGACAAAGCTCCTGCATCATCGCGATTGCGCCGTCTTCCTTCATTTCATGTTCAGCATATACGCTTACGAGGGCGTCCCTGATATGGTGCAATTCGCAAGGAGTTTCGGCAGCAAGCGCCCGCGTTGCAGCTTCGTGCAAGGCGGTCCGCTGACGATCCCCAAGGCGACTTCCCTTCAGTCGCGAGAAAGATTCCCGGAACCGCGAGGCTGCTTCCGCAACGTCAATCTCACCTCGCGAGCGAAGCGAAAGAACATCAAGCGGAATTGGTGCGCGGGGAGGCTCAAGGCTCCTCGCTTCGAAGAGCTCGTCAATCCGGTAGCCTCCACCGGTTGAGTCCGTGCCAAGGTCGCCTTTGAAGTCGAAAGCGATCAGCGGGACAGAAGCCTGCTGCCGGATCGAGCGAAGCATGGCCACAGCAGTTCTGGTCTTGCCCGACCCCACGCCTCCCATTATCGCACTGTGCGGGGAGCCGCCAGAACCATTGAGATCCCAGACGATTTTCTCTTTGGTTGCAAAGTCTTCCGCAATCTCGCCAATCGGAACGGTAATCCGACCGCTGGAGAACGTCATGCCTTGGCTTGCACCGCCGGAACGCAAGGACCCCTGCTTGGACAGAGGCAACTCTGCGACCTCCACTAGCCGCTTGACGAACTTTGCGACATCCTGATCAGCCTGCTCCCACTCCCTGTCCAGAAGCTTTAGACCACGCCTCCAGTGAGCTCCAACGAGAGCAATAAGCTTCTTCAAGTCAAGTTCAGGGTCAGCTGAGCGCTCTACCATCAGCGCCAGCCAGACCGATAGCGTTGTTCCAGTACCAAACAGCGTATCGCCCTTAATTGCCTTGCCGGGATCAGACTCATCATCGGCCAACTCAGGGGGGGCAGGCATTGCGAGCGAACGCGAAATTGCTAGACGCGCAGGCAGATAGCGCTTGCGCATGCCGAGCCTGCCCATGAATGCGGTGTTCAGGGTGTCGCTCTTCTCATCCGTACGAAAATTTGCTCCGGCCACTTCAACGAGGGAAATGCTCATGACGCGCTCCCCGCATTGTCAAAATATCCCGGCTTAACGGTGGACTGCCCAATGTCGCCCACGCGCTCAAAATGAATCAGGTACTTCTTCTGCACGTGCTGTTCAATTTCCTTCAGGTATTCGCCGACTACCTCAGTATTTGTTGAAAGCAAAATCACCTGATGCTCCCTCTTCACCAGATGATTGAGAACGCCTTTGCGGTGCTCAATGTCCAGCCGACCCAACGGGGTATCAACAACCATCGGAAAGCCTCGCCCGGAAACTGACGATACTGCTGAAATCAGTGCTTGAGTAAAAATCTGCTTTTCGCCTGCGGAAAGATCATAACGCCGAACGTCGATGCCCTGTGAGTTCAAGAGTTGCACATCGCAATTCTCATCGATGGCAATCCGCTCAACAAGGTCTTTCTTGTGCGCCATAGAGCGATGCGCCGCGGACATAGCCTTTGCGATAGCGTCGATCTGGCTGGGAACTGCTTGCGACACAATATCATCTACCATACTGGCAACTTTGAGCGCGCGCATCGCTCTGCGCATTGATGGCTTTGCCTGATCCCACTGCCCGGCTAGTTTAGTTAGGTCCGTATTCTTCTGGTTGATTTGGCTCTCTAGCGCAGAAAGTTCACGCTTGAGCGCTCCAATTTCCTGATCTAGTTCCTGAATCTGTCCGTTCAGAACCGTCAAGCGTTCGCGCTTCTTGTCCACATGAGGCGCAACCGACTCCGTCCGCGTGACTTCTTGCTGCAGTCGCTCAAGAGCCTCTTCATTGAATGCTATATCATTAAGCAACTCTACAATAGCGGGTGCACCCAATTCATCAAGCTCATCCAACCGATCAATTACCTTACTGCGCTCCAGTTCATTTAGATGCGGATGAAGGAAAGATTTGGCGCAGTTGTCAGGCGGCGGATACCAAAGCTGCTCCCACGCACTTCGAGCGGTTGTCAGCACAGAATTACGCTGTGATTCGGTCAAGTGTGGGTCGATGCCCATCATACCACTGTCAACGGCCCCCAAAAACCGTTCAAGATTAGTGTCGCCTTGCTTCTTTCCGCTTTCCCAGCGCTCCAATACAGTCTCACTCGTTAAACGAGCCTTTAACGCTTCCCGGAGGCCAAGGCCGGAAAGAGCTAGCGCGATATCTTTGGCCATCAATTCTTCAAGTTGGGCGCGCCCTGCTTCAACAGCGCGTCGCAACTGATTGAGTTGCTCCAATTGTTCTTGCAATTGTGCTTGCGAGCCTGCGCCGAAGCTAGCTAGCTCGCGAGTGAGATTGTCCCGTTCTTCCTTCAGCTTTGCTAGGTCAGGTTCAATTTCTTCAAAGCGCCTGCGCTTTTCGTCATACTGAAACTTGAGAACATCCCGATCAAGCTCCAGCTTCTCAATGGTCTTGTCCGACACGTTAGGCGACTCACGCCGCCGTACAGCAGCGTACGCACGTAGGTCCTCTGCCAATTGCTTGAGAACCGGAATTCCCAATAGACCTTCAATCCCTGTGCGGACTTGTGCAGCCATTTCGCGCTCGGCGAAAGCACTTACCTGTTCACCATCGAAAAGAAAAAATGATGCAAGATAGTATGGCAGGAAAGTTCGGGCAATATAGTCCCGGTACCAATCCATGCGGTCATTGCCCTGCAAGCCCGTTGGACCAACAGCCTTTCGGGTCGGGCCTTCGAAGATATGAACTTCTTCATCAAGAGGGCGGTAGCCGCCGCTATCGCTGAAGTGCCAAATGCGTTGAATTTCTAAATGTTCGCCTTCGTCATCCACAAAGGTGATCTTTACAGAACAGGACGTACGACCTGCGTCTGTTGCGCCCTTGTGCAATGCTTTTTCAAGAAACGCCTTATAAGACGTAGCAAGACGCTCTTTGTCCCCCCCCGAGAATGGCGAACGCGCAATCAGCGGCAGACCATCGCGCCCAAACATTCCAAGAACAATCGCTTCAAATAGGCTGGTCTTGCCGTAGCCGTTTGGCGCGCCGATAAGAATGATGTTGCGGCCAGCTGAAGGTGCTGGGAAATCAAATGTAGCGGTTGTGTAGGCTTTCCAGTCCCGAAGAACAATTTGAGAAATGTGCATAGGTCTCAGTCATCCACCTGGATGCGATCAAGAATATCATCGAAGTCATCCCACAAGCCTTTCTTGCGCTGCTTGCCAGTTTGCTCGATTTCAGCTTGTACCAATTCCTGAAATTCGAAGAACAGGATTCCGCTCGTTCTGCAGGCATCTCTTACTAGCGTGCGACCTTCGGGGTTATCCAGTAAAACTACCACGTTCCGCGACATTCAACGACCCTTCTTGATTTCCCGGACGTCCATCGGCTTTGCCTTAGTCTGCCCGACGATCTCATGCGCCCATATTTCATGTATGAGACCAACTTCCTCTTCATTAATCAAGGCTTGTCCGGTGGTCTTCTCTAGCTGACGCAGGCGTTCAAAGATCTCTGCACGTGCCTTCAAGGTGAAGGGACCGGGGACGAACGTCCCTCCATCCGTGATGGTAATCCGACCATCGCGGCGACGTGCCTGTCTGCGGTCCCTATCATTGCGGATAGAAGCCAGCCAGTCCCGGAAATCTAGCAAGGGGCCGAACTCCGCGTACCCAGCTTCGACGAAACCTTCCAGACTTCGATCCTTCTCCACTACGGTACAGGTCCAGCAACCAAAGCGAGACGAGGTGGTGCCGCACGACGGTGCGTCGGACTTCTGGGTGACGACTGGACATTCGCCTCCGCTGGCATCACGATAGAGGCCGATAAGCTTCAAGTGCGATCCGCCCCAAGGTGGGTCCTTAAGCGCAAGAAACTCCCAAACATCTTCGGTGTCCAACTCAACAATTGGTCGGTAGACTAGACATCCCATGAGATCGTTGTGCCTGTTCAGGCGCTCACCGTTGTCATAGCGCCCAACGGATGCTGCCCGTGTCGCGCTTTCCGAGCGCCGTACCCCAAGGAGAAGAATAACTTGTCCCTCTTCATCGGCCTTTGTCTTGATGTACCTACTGGTTGGCTGGATCTTCATCCGGTCTGTGCACCAACGGAAGGTGCGGTTAGGCGGAGGGTAGCCTCTCCCGATCACATTTACCCAGAATGACTGGTCAGGAGCCGGGCGGGTTATCTTCGTTACTAGGGGGAGCGCAAAAGCTTGCGCGGCTTCTTCAATTTCGGAAACGCTCTCTACAAGGTGCTGCACGACGAGCGGACTTTCGACCAAAGTGTCGTTTGCAACGACGTGGACTTGTCTCGTTCGTTGGCTAGGCGGTAACGACATGAGCATTTCAAAGACGAGATGGGTCACTAGGGTGCTGTCTTTGCCCCCGGAATAACCAATGATCCACGGGTAGCTGTGAGGCTGGCGGTATTCGTCGAGCATGTCAGCGCGAATAGCAGCGATTATCGCAGCGCTGTCTTTCGTACGCTCCATGGTCGAAGCGTTGTCCAGCCCCATACCGCCCTCCTGATTCTTCAAGTTTTTTCTGCATCTTGTGTAGCAGGGAGCGTGGGACACTGTAAATTGCACTCGCTTGCTGGATCGAGGCGATGTGGCCCTGTCACTGACGTTATGAAGTGACTGCTGTGGTCCCCTAGTAGATGCGTAGGTCGAACGCGCGCATGCGAACCCTGAACAGCATGATCACTGGCTTAAGACATAGTTTGTCCATCAGTCGAGGTCACCTGTGCAAGTTGTGCGTTTTCAGGGTGTTGGCCTCAGTGCCGGTCGCTACTACGACTCGATCAACCAGTGCAGCCATCGCGGCGACCAACAGCGCCAAAAAGGAAGTTTCGCACGCGAGGATCAAGCCACCTCAAGAGAGGGGTCAACTGGAGAGCGGCCTGCCAGCTGGGTTCTGGACGGCCCGTTGATGGGGTGCGGTGGGGGGCAAGGCAGGGTAGGAGGGTGCCAAACCGGCTCGCCTCGGCAAGCGACTGATGATGGTTCCGTGCAATCGCGATTTAGTAGGGCAAACGAAAATCTGTAGGGCCATAGTACGAAAGCGCCATAAGGTGTGGCCCGGTGGCGTCCAACGGTCTGCGAGACTTGAGTTCGGGAAAGACGAGGCCTGCCAATGCGTTATGATGGTTGCTGCAACGCTGTCAGTCGAGCTCCAATATATTGATATTGCTTAGGAAAACAATTCGTAATGATGGGGTCGGGGGTTCGAGTCCCTTCAGCGGCACCACTTCCCTAAAAATCCGGTCAGCAGGCATCGCGCGGTGGCGTGCGCGGCGATGGGCGGTGGCGGGTTGCGCAAAGGCGAAGAACCCGGCGGGGGGCCGGGTTCTTGCTGGATCATGCGCCGTCAGCGGGCGGTGGGTGCGGGGGCGCGGTCAGGGGCGTTTGCGCATCACCCGCACGATCGGCGCGATCAGCGCGAAGAGGACCGCCGCCAGAAGCACCGCCGAGATGGGCCGTTCGACGAAGATCATCGGGCTGCCCAAAGACAGGAGCAGGGCCTGCCGCAGCGACGCCTCCATCAGCGGGGCCAGCACGAGGGCGAGGACCAGCGGCGCGCGGGGGATGTCGAGCTTCATCATCAGCCAGCCCAGAAGGCCGAAGACGATGCACATCCACACGGTCGCCATGCTGAGCGTGGCCGCATAGGCCCCGACCAGCGAGATCACCAGGATGCCCGGCGCGAGATAGACGTAAGGCACGCGCAGGAGCGCGGCAAAGACCGGGGCCATCGGCAGGTTCAGGATCAGCAGGAAGAGGTTGCCCACCACCATGGAGGCGATGAGCCCCCAGACCAGCGCGCTTTCCGTGCTCATCAGCATCGGGCCGGGCTTGATCCCGTGCAGGATCAGCGCGGCAAGCAGCACGGCCGAACTGGCCGAGCCGGGGATGCCCAAGGACAACATCGGGATCAGCGCGCCATGCGAGGCCGCGTTATTGGCCGATTCCGCCGCCGCCACGCCGTCGATGGCGCCGCTGCCGAAGCGTTCGGGGTGTTTGGAGAATTTGCGTTCCGTCAGATAGGACAGGAGCGAGGCGACCGAGGCCCCGGCGCCAGGCATAATGCCCACGAACAGCCCGATGACACCGCCGCGCAGGATGGAGAAACGGCAGGCGGCCCAGTCCTGCGAGGTGAGCCACATGTCCTTGAGCCGGGTGCGGATGGGTTCGACCTTTTCGCTGCGTTCGAGCGAGTGCAGCACCTCGGCGATGCCGAAGACGCCGATGGCGACGGGGATGAAGTCGATGCCCTGATAGAGGGCCGGGATGCCGAAGTTGAGGCGCGGCGTCCCGGTCAGCGGGTCCACCCCCACCAGCGCGATGAGAAGGCCGAGGACGCCCGCCAGCAGCGACCGGATCGGTGCGTCGCCGAGGCTGCCCACCGCGATCACGCCCAGAAGGGCGAGGAGGAAATATTCGGGCGCGTTGAATTTCAGCCCGATGCTGGCGAGCGGCGGGGTGATCACGGCCACGGCAAGAACGGCGCCGAGACCCGCGATGAACGATCCTATGGCCGCGATCGCAAGCGCTGCCCCGGCGCGGCCCTGTCGCGCCATGGCGTGGCCATCCATCGCCGTCATCACACCCGATGCCTCGCCGGGGACGTTGATCAGGACCGAGGTGAGCGTGCCGCCATACTGGCCGCCATACATGATGCCGGCGAGCATCATGATCGCGGTGACCGGCTCCAGCCCGAAGGTGAGGGGCAAAAGCAGCGCCATGCCCGCCGCCGGGCCCACGCCCGGCAGGGCGCCGACGACCTGACCGATCAGCACGCCGATGAAGATGAACAGCAGGTTCTCCGGCATCATGGCGACGGAGAACCCTTGCAGCAGTGCTTCGATCATTCTTGGTATTCCCGGGGTGTCTGGATCATTGGAAGAGCGGTGCGGGCAGCGGCACGGCCAGCCAGCGCACGAAGATCACCTCGACCCCGACAAGGAGGATCGCGGTGGTCAGGAGCGAGGGCAGGAGCGCCGCCCGCAGCACGACAAGGAGCAGGAAGAGCATGAACAGCCCCGCCGCGGGCAGAAGGCCGATCACCGGGATCAGGAGCGCCAGCGTCACCAGCCCCGCCATCGCCGCCAGCACGCGCCGCGCGCCGGGGGCATCTGGCAGTTCGGGCCGCCCCGCATCCGTGCCGCGCTGCAGGGTGAGGAGCAGCGCCAGTGACAGGATCACCGCCGCCGCCGAGAGGAGACCGGGAAAGAAGCGCGCCCCGGGGGTGAACCCATCCCAGAATGCAAGCCCCGCTGTCCCGATCATCACGCCAGCCGCGAGGCAGATCATGAAGAGGGCGGGAACGGCTTGCAGAAACCGCATCATGATTGCCTCGCTTTCCGTGCCGCGGCCTTACTTGGCCAGCCCGATCTGGGTGAGGACAGCGCGGAAGGTATCCTGTTCCGCGGCGAAATAGGTCTTGGCCTCGTCCAGCGCGTAGAAGTTGCCGAGTTGCATGTTCGCGGCCAGACCATCCTTCCAGGTTTGGGTTTCGGTGGCCTGACGGAACTTGTCCGCCCACCACGCGGCCAGCGCCGGGTCCATCTGCGGCGGGCCGCCCACGCCCCAGAACTGGGTATAGACGACATCGACGCCCTGTTCCTGCAGGGTGGGGATGTCAGCGACGCCCGCCTCGGTGCGGCGCGCGGCCGACAGAAGGCCCAGCGGTTTGGCGGTGCCCGCGGCGATCTGTTCCATGCCTTCGGCAAGCGTGGCGAAGTGCAACTCCACATTGCCGCCGAGGAAGGTGGCGCGGGCCGCGCCGCCGCTTTCATGCGGGATGTAGGTCAGCGTGATGCCCGCGGCCTTTTCCACAAGGCCGGTGGCGATGTGGTCATTGCCGCCCGAGGCGCCGCCTGCGACACGCACCGCGCCGGGGTTGGCTTGCGCGGCGGCGACCATGTCCTGGATGCCGGTCCATTCGCTGGTGGGCGTGGTGAGCAGCATCAGTTCGGACTGCACGAAGCCCGCGATGGGCGTGATCTGGTCGATCACCGAGGGCGTGCCCTGCACGATGGGCGTGGTGAAGACCGGCGAGGCGAGGGTGAGCAGCGTGTTCTCATCCCCCGGCAGGCCGAGGACGTGGTTATAGGCGTTGGAATGGCCCGCGCCGCTGCGGTTCTGGATGACGATCGGGTTCTCGACGATCCCTTCCTCGTTCATGATCTGCGCGATGGTGCGCATGATCACATCGGGCGTGCCGCCCGCGGCAGAGCCCACGGTGAATTCGATCGGGCCTTCCGGCGCGCGCATCTCTTGTGCGAACGCGGTCGTGCAGGTCAGCCCGAGGGCCAGCACGGCACCCAAGTTCAGTTTCATGTTCATCGGCATCTCCTCCCAAAGATTGCAGGTTCAGGTGTGGCGGGCGCCCCGGGGGCGCCCGGTCAGGTATCCAGTAAGTCTGGGTAGAAAAGCTCCTCCGGGGTCAGCGCGCGGCGCGACAGGTGCTGTTCGACGGAATAGCGGCAGGCGGTTTCCAGTTCCGCCCGCGCCGCGCGAAAGCCGTAGGGCCAGTAGTGGCGGCCCATGGCGCCGCGCGTGCGTTCCATCGCGGCGTTGAGCCATGGCAGGCTGAGACGGTTGGCCGAGCCGAGCCAGACATCTTCGAGCCGGGTGAGCGCGATGTCGCGCGCCGCGCTGAAGGCATCGAACAGCGCGCGCGGAAGGCCGGGATGGGCGGCGACGAGGTCTTTCTTGACCGCGATCAGGTGCATGATCGGGAAGAACCCCGTGCGGCGGTGGTAATCCTCTTCTGCGCGGGGGAAATCGGGCAGGATGCGGACGATGCGAGGATCGCCATCGCGGAAGGCGCGGGGCGGGTTGGGCGCGAGAAGCGCATCCACCTGCCCGGACAGGAGCAGGTCTTGCAGCGTCTCGCCCGCGGCGATGGGGGTGATCGACAGGTTGGGCGGGGCGTCAAGTTCCAGCCGTTCGTTGCGGATGCCCTGATCCAGCGCGCCGGTGCGCCATGTCAGATCGGTGGCGTCGATGCCGTGGTCATCCTTGAGGATGCCACGCATCCACAGCGCCGCCGTCATCTGGTATTCCGGCACGCCCACGGTGCGGCCTTTCAGATCGGCGAGCGTGCGGATGCCGCTGCCCGCGCGGGTGAAAAAGCCGTTATGGCGGAAGGCGCGGGCCAGATAGACCGGGATGGCGGTATAGGCGCAGGTGCCGCGCGACACCTGCAGCATGTAGCTGGACAGCGACAGTTCGGTCACGTCGAAGCGCGCCTCGTTCACCGCGATGGGGAAAAGCTGGGTGGTGGGCAGGACATGCGGTTCCACCACGAAACCGGGAACGGGGACATCGCCCTTGAGCACCGGAACGGCGCGGTCATGATCCCAGGTGGCCACGGTGATCCGTGTCCGCGCCACGCCCGGCTGGACGGCATCGCGATGTGCCGCATCAAAGGAAAGGTCGGACGGCGAAGAGGTCATGCGTGGATAATTCCCTGGACTGTCGATGCGGCACAATGTCCCTGTGCCACGGGGGTGCAATCTGGGGCGGGGGTGGGCTGTCGACAATCAGTGAATGTTGACAGCTGTTGTGCATATCCTGCAAAGCGTGAAGCGCAGGTGTCTGGAGGGGCGGTGATGGGACGGTCAAAGATTGTTGGTGCGCTGCCGCGCTTGCCTCTGGAAGTTTTGCGCTATGTCGTGCTGATTGCCGAAACCGGATCGACGCTGGCCACGGCCGAGATCGTCAATCTGACCGCCTCAAGCCTGAGCCGGAAGATCGCGCTCCTGGAGCATGAGCTGGGCGTCACGCTGTTCGAGCGACATTCGCGCGGGATGCGGCCGACGCCGACGGGCAAGCTGGTGGTGGAGGCGGCGCGCCAGATCATCCAGCGGATGGAGCGGCTGGCCGCCGATATCGACGAGGTGGAGCAGGTCGGGCATGGCACCGTGCGCATCCATGTGTCGCAATCGCTGGTCGAGCGGTTCCTGATGCCCTGCCTGATCCGGCTGGCGCGGACCTATCCGCATCTGAAAACCCATCTGCACATCGCCGCGGGGCGGCAGGCGGAACGGGCGCTGGTGCATGATCTGGCGGATTTCGCGCTGGTCGTGACGGCGCCGGACCACCCGGATATCGAGATCGTGGCCGAGCGACGCAACCGTATCGTGGGGGTGGTGAGCCCGGCGCATCCGCTGGCCGGGGCGTCATCCATCACGATGGCGGACCTGATGGCCGGTCCCTATGCCGCGATGCCGCCAAGTTACACCAGCCGCGTGACGTTTGACACGGTGGTGCCCAGCCAGAACCGGGACAGCACGCCCCAGATGACGGCCAATTCCATCCCGGCGCTGAAGGCCTATGCCCGGTCGGGGATCGGGGTGGCGGTGATGCCAGAGGTGGCGATCTGGGACGAGGATCGCGACGGCGATCTCTTGCCCATCGAGATCGAGGGGTTGGACAGCACATCCACCCGGATGTGCCTGTGCCGCCGCCGATCGCGCACGCTGGCGCCATCGGCAGAGCGGTTTTTGCAGGCGCTGGTGGAAGAGTTCGTGGTGGCCTGACGGGCCTGCGCGGCCCGTCTGTGCCCGCCGCCCGTGGTCAGCGCAGCATCTGCAGCAGCGCAGGCGAGGGGGTGCCGGTCACGGGCAGGCCCTGCGCCGCCTGATAGGCGCGGATCGCGGTTTCGGTGTTCTTGCCGATCACGCCATCGCTGCCTTGCGTGTCAAACCCCCGCGCGGTGAGGCGCTGTTGCAGGGTGATGCGGTCGGCCTTGGTCAGGCCGTTGGCATCGGGGGGGAAGGCGGTCTGGAGGGGGCCCGCGCCGCCGATCCGGTCGGCCAAATGGCCCACGCCGATCGCATAGGCATCGGAGTTGTTGTAGCGCTTGATGACGCGGAAATTGGCGGTGGTGGCGAAGCGGGGGCCGCCCGGTTGCGGCTGGATCACCGCGCCGGCCGGCGCGCTGCTGCCCACCTCGCCGCCCCAGGACAGGCCGCGGGTCCAGCCGTTGCGTTGCAGATAGGCGGCGGCGGAGGCCAGCGCATCGGTCGGATCGTCGGACCAGATGTCGCGCCGCCCGTCGCCGGTGAAATCGACGGCAAACTCCAGATAGGAGGTGGGGATGAACTGGGTATGGCCCATGGCCCCGGCCCAGCTGCCGGTCATGCGGTCCACCGTGATGTCGCCATTCTGCAGGATGCGCAGGGCGGCGATCAGTTGCTGTTCGAAAAAGGCCCCGCGCCGCCCGTCATAGGCCAGTGTCGACAGCGCCGAGATGACGGGGACATTCCCGCGCCGTTCGCCGTAAAAACTTTCGAGCCCCCAGATCGCGGTGATAATTTCGGCATCCACGCCGTAGCGATCCTCAAGCGTGGCGAGGGTGCCGCGATATTGCGCGAAGGCGGCGCGGCCTTTGGCCACGCGTTCGTCGGAGACGGCGATGGAGAGGTAATCTTCGAGGCTGCGGGAGGTTTCGGTCTGGTTGCGGTCGCGGGTGACGACGCCGGGCAGATAGCCCGTATTGCGGAAGGCCAGTGACAGGGTGGAGGGCGAGATGCCCTGACCGGCGGCGCGCGACTGGAAGGCCTGCACCCAGGCATCATAGGCGGCGTTGGGGACAGGGCGCAAATCGGCGGGCAGGTCGGCAGACATGCCGCTGCCGCTGGGCAGGCTGGGCATGCAGGCCGAAAGGCCAAGGGCGGAGAAGGCCAGCGCGAATTGGCGGCGGTTGATCTGCATGGGTCTGCTCACCTCTGTCTGCGTTTTGCGCATAGTGCGGCCTGTTCGGCCCGCAGACAATGGTGGACAGACCCGCGGCCCGCAAATTGCGGGCCGGGGGGGCGGCACCAGCGCCGATCCGCCGGTCCCCCGGTCAGAAGGTGTAGGTCAGCCCGAGGATCGGGCCGCTCAGCGCGCCGTCGAAGACCGTGCCGCCGTCGGAATAATCCACCGCCAGATGCCGCCAGCCTGCCGACAAGAACAGGTTGTCGCGCGCCTGATAGTTGGCGGTCACCGCGATCTGCCATGTGAAATCGGACCCCACGCCAAGGCCGCCCACATCAACATAGGACAGGACCGACCAGCGATCCGAGAGCGGGGTGTTCACGCGCAGGGCGAGGATGGGGTCCACAAAGCTGGCCGAGGGGGCGACGCTGAGGACGGGGGAGGTCACCTCGCCGTCGATCTTCCAGGCGCGCAGGCCGCCCAGAACATCGACCGTGGTGCCGCCGCCCGCCTGCAGGCGCTTGCCCCCGGCGAGGGTGAGGGCGCGCAGGCTGACCTCGCCCGCGGCAGGGATGCCGGGCGGGACGAGGCCTGCGCGCGACGAGGCGGTGTAGGTCAGATCGCCGAAGAACACGAGATCGCCCCGCCGGGCGAGGCCGGTGATGAACACGGCGGCGTCGAGGTCTTCGAGCACGTCAGAGAGCGACTTGTCGAAGGACAGGGTCGGCGCGCCGGTGAAGGGGGTGAAATCGCCCCCCACACCCGCGCCCCAGCCGTAGACGGTGACCTGACCGGACCAGTCCTGCGCCAGCGCCGGGGGCGCGGCGAGGGCAAGGGTGGCAGCGAGAAGGGCTGTAGCGGGGCGGCGGATCATGCGAGGGCGTCCTTGAAGATGCGGCCGCCCTTCATCACGAGGCGGAGGCTGGTATCGGGGGTTCCAATGAAATCGAGGCTGGTTTCGGGATCACCATCCCAGACCAGAAGATCGGCGAGCGCGCCTTCGGTGATCACGCCGAGCGGGCCGGGATAGGGCGCGCGTTCGCCCGACAGCGCCAGCAGATCGCCCGCCGCGCCGGTGGCCATGCGCAGCGCCTCGAGCGGGGACATGAAGCGGGTGAGTTTGGCCAATTGGCGGCCCTGGGTCGCGGCCCCCGTGGGGTTGAACAGCACATCGGTGCCAAAGGCCATGTTGACGCCTTCGGCGCGGCCCTCCTGAAAGGCACGGACGGTGCCTTCGGCGACCTGCTGCTGCTTGGCCTGACTGCGCGGGTCGGAATACTGGTTTGCGTCTTCGTCGGCGAGGAAGGGCTGGATGCTCCACCAGGCGCCGGCCGCGGCCATGGCGCGGATCGTGGCGGTATCGGCGAGCTGGCCGTGTTCGATGGATTTCACCCCGGCCTCGATGCAGCGCTGGATGCCGGTGGGCGTGTAGACATGGGCGCAGACATAGGTGCCCCAATCCGCCGCGGCCTGCACCGCCGCGCGCATCTCATCCAGCGTGTACTGGGTGGTGTCGAGCGGATCATAGGGCGAGGCGACGCCGCCGCCGGCCATGATCTTGATCTGGCTCGCGCCTTTCATCAGCTGTTCGCGGGTGCGGCGCAGCACCTCGTCCACGCCATCGGCAATGGCGGCAACGCCGGTGCGTTCGGTGTAATCGGCCGGATCGCCCGGCATGCGCGGCACCGCGTTCAGGAGGCGAAAATCGCCATGGCCCGAGGTCTGCGACAGCATCGCGCCCGAGGGGAAGATGCGCGGGCCGGTGACGGCCCCCTGATCTATGGCCTGTTTCAGGCCGAAGGCCGGGCCGCCCGTATCGCGCACCGTGGTGAAGCCGCGCAGGAGGGTGGCCCCTGCCTCGCGCCCGGCCATTAGGTGGACCCAGGCGATATCCTGCGTGACGGCGGCGATCTGGCTGACCGCGACAAGGGTGGAATGCCAGTGGCAATCAATAAGGCCCGGCGTGACGGCGCGGCCGCCGCAATCTATCACATCCGCATCCGCAGGGCCTGTGCCGGTGGCGGGCAGGGCGGTGATGCGGCCGCCCTCGATCACGATGTCGCGGCCGGTCTGCATCGACAGGGTGCGCCCGTCGAAGAAGCGCAGGTTGGTCAGCACGGTGGGGCGGCCTGCGGTCTGGGCGCGCAATTCACCGGGGGCAAGGCCGAAGCCTGCGAACATGCCCACGATGGCGGCCATCCCGCCCAAGAGGCGGCGGCGGTCGAGATCGGCCTCGAGCCGCCGCATGGCGGCCTGCGTTTCCGGCGCGCCGCAGAGGCAGGGGTTGATCGGCGCGTGACCGGCGGCAACCGCCTCGGCGCAGGACAGGCACATGCAGAATGCTCCTTGGGTAAGAGGGCGCTTCTTCTCAATCCGGTAAACTAGGTTAACGATGTCGCCTGTCAGGGGAGATGGCAACAGAAACTGCGGCCGCGCGGTCAGTTTCGGGGCGGGGCGGGTGTCAGGGGGCGAGCCATGTGCCCGCCCAGCCGTCGGCCCGGGAAAAGCGGGCGCGGCGATGGCGGGGGCCGAGATGGAGGAGGTCCATCTCCACCAGATGGCAGCGCAGCACGGCGAAGCGGTCGGGATCGGGCTGCGTGCTGTAGTCCAGTGCGCCGGGGATGGGCTGGCCGGGGGGAGGCAGGGTGCCGTAGCTGATGCGCGAGGCGGGCGGGACGCGATCCCACAGGGCGGCGGTGTCGGGGCCGGTCAGCACCGCCACCTCGACCCGCAGGCGGAATTGCAGATGGGCCGAGGCATCCCAGACATGCAGCGCCGCGCGGGGCAGGGCGGCGAGGGCGGCGATCTTGGGCGACCGCAGGTCGGTATGCAGGTCGAGCGTGCCTGCCGTGCGGTCGGCGGCGCGCAGCACGACGGTGCGCGCTTCGGGCCAGCCGTCGGGGGCCTGCGTGGCCAGCGTCGGGTGCCGGGTGGGGGCGTGGCGGTCATGCACCCCGCGCAGCAGACGCGACCACGCCTGATCAAGCAGGCTGTCCAGCCGTTCGGCCCAAGGGTGGGGATCAGTCGTCATAGCCTGTCATCTCCAGATAGCCCACGCCGCCATGGCTGCCGCTGAGGGTGACGGGGCCTTCCCAATAGGGGACCAATGTTGTCATCCACGCATCGGGGTTGAGCGCGGTGACGGTGACATCCACCCCCCGCGCGGGCAGGCGGACGGACCATGTGACAGGCACATCGCGGCCCGCCACGCGGTGCCAGCCCATCGGCGTGGCGGCGAAGGCCCCGTCGGGGAAGGCGGTGGCGGTGCCGTCGGGCGCGATCCATGTGGCCGACGTGTAATCGCTTTGCCCGCGCAGGACGAAGCCCATCATCTTTTCGCCCGTATCGAAGGAGAGCGAGAACCAGTCCCAACCTTCCTGATCCTCGGCCAAGGGTTGCGAGGACCATTCGCGATCGAGCCACGCCTGCCCCATCACGGGGATGTCGCCCTGCGGCAGGCTGAGGGTGCCTGTCAGCGTGAAGAAGGGTTGGGAATAGTAATAGCTGGCCTGTCCTGCGGCGGATTTCACCGAATAGCCATCCTGCCCGTGGCGCACCAGCGGGCCTGTGGCACGCAGTTGCACGTCATAGGCGAAGTCGGGGCCGGTGGCGGTGAGGCGGAGGTTGTCCATGTCGGGGCCTGCCATCGACCAGTCGTCGATCCAGGCCGAGAAGGGATCGCCGATCACCCCGGCCTGACCGATGCCCCCGCGGGCCAGCCGTTCGGCCACATGGTGGCGGTCGGGCGTGGTGACGGCGGCGTGTCCCATCCAGAGCTGCGGCGTGTCCCATCCCGTGCCGTCGCGCGGCTGGAGGGCAGAGCGGAACAGCGTCCATTGCAGGCCGTAGGGCGTGCCGTCCGGCCCGGTCATGTTGGCGGTCAGATACCACCATTCGATGCGGTAGTCGGGATGGGCGCCGTGATCGGCGGGAAAGTCGAAGGCGCGGCCGGGGGTGGGGGTGGCGAAATCCCCGGCCTCGGTCCCGAGGCCCGCGAAACCCTGGGCAAGCGCGGCGAAGGGCCAGAAGAGGAGCAGGATCAGAACCTTAGCGTTCATGGCGGAATACCCCCAGAAGCTGTGCAGGCGGCGTGCGGGACAGCCGCCATGCGGGCCAGAGCGCGGCCAGCGCGGCCGCCAGCAGGGCAAGTGCGGCCAGTTGCAGGTAATCGAGCGGGAAAAGATAGAGCGGCAGGCGCCAGCCGAAAGCTTCGACATTCACCACGGCGAGGAGCGCCCAAGCCAGCGCAAGGCCCAAGGGCAGGGCAAGGATCGCGGTCAGCACGGCAAGGATGAGCGCGCGCAAAAGATCGAGAAGCGCAAGCTGCCGCCGCGTCAGCCCCAGCGCCCAGACGGGGGCAAGCTGCGGCAGGCGCATGGCGGCCAGCGTCAGCAGGCTGGTCAGGATGGCAAAGCCCGCGACCGCAAGGGTGAGGATGTTCAGCGCCGCCGTCACCGCGAAGGTGCGTTCGAAGACCGACAGCGACAGCGCCTTGATCGCGGCCTGGTCGATCATCGCGGCGTCGGTGAGGCCTGCGCTGGATTTGAGCGCCTCGCGCAGGGCGGGGACGCTGTCGGGCGCCACCCGCAGGCCGAAGCGCAGCGCCTGCACCTGCGGGAAGAGCGCGCGGAACCGCGCCTCGCCGAGGATGACCTGACCGATGGGATTGCCGTAATCGCCATAGATGCCGAGGATGGGCAGGCTTGTGCCGGGGGCGACGGTGATCCGTGTTCCCAGATCCAGCTGGGCGCGGCGGTAGAGTTGTTCATTGACCAGCGCGCCTTCGCCTGCCGCCAGACGGCCCCAGACATCGGGGACGGCGCGCAGGAATTGCCAGTTGTCGCGATAGGTGGCGTGGTCGCGTGCGGCATAGATCTGGGCGGGCAGATCGGCCACCTCGCGGTCGATGCTGAGCAGGGGAAGGGCGGCATCGGCCTGCGTGGCGGCGATGGCGAGGATCGCGTCGGCCTGCGCGGCATCGGTGGCGCTGACGTACAACTCGGACGCGAGGCGCTGGTCGAGAAAGCCGGTGAAGGTGAGCCGGAAGGAGGAGACCATGGTCGAGACGCCCACATTGGCCGCCATCGCCAGAAGCAGCGCCATCAGCGCGAGCGACAGGCCCGGCACCTGCTGGCGGGTGTCGGCCCAAAACCATTGCGCGGTGGCCGAGCGCGCCCGCGCCTCGGCCGCGGCGAGAAGGGTGGACAGGACGGGGGGCAGGGCCAGCGCCCCGCCAATGAGGAGCGCGCCCAGCATGGCAAAGCCCGCAACCAGCCCGCCCCCCGCCAGCGCGAGCGCGCCCGACAGCGCGATCAGCCCGGCGGCGGCCCCGGCCTGCCACCCCCAGCGGCGGGCCATGGCGGCGGCGCGTTCATGCGCGCCGCTGAGAAGCGGCATCCGCGCAATGCCGCGCAGCGCCCCCGTGGCGGCAAAGGCCGTGCCGCCCAGCGCGATGAGAAGGCCCGACAGCCACCATTCCGGGCGCAGGGTCAACTGTCCCGACACATCCGCGCCATAGAGCCCGCGCAGCGTGGCCGCCACATCGGGCATCAGCGCCGCCGCCATCACATAGCCCAATCCCACGCCGATCCCCCCGGAGAGAAGCGCTATCACCGATAGCTCGGCCGCCATCACCGCGATCAGCCGGCGCAGCGGCACGCCCAGCGCGCGCAGCGTGCGCAGCGTGGCCCGGCGCTGTTCGAAGGCGAGGCCGATCGCGCCATGCACGATGAACAGCCCCACGGCAAAGGACAGAAGGCCGAAGGCGGTGAGGTTTAGGTGGAAGCTGTCGGTCAGCCGGGCGACATCGCTGCCATCCTGCGGGGGCGACAGGGTCAGGTCGGGGGCGATCTGTGACAGGGGCGGGCGGTTCAGCGGCTGATCTTGGGCGAGGATCAGGCGGTCGATCTGGCCTGCGCGATCGAGCAGGCGCTGGGCAAGGCCGATATCGGTGATAGCGGTGTTCGGGGCCACATCGAGGGCGGCCACGCCCGTGGCCCCGGTTTCGGGCAGGCTGGCCAGCGTGTCGCTGCGCGCGAAGATCTGGCCCGGGCCGGAGAGGAAGGTGGTCAGATCGCCGCCTGACTGCGGGCGGACGGGGCCAAGGCCGCCGGGCGCGGTGAGCGGGTCGATCCCCAGGAGGCGGACGCCTGCGAGCCGCCCCTCGATCACGGGCGAGACGAGCCAGCCCGCGCGGCGCAGGGCGATGTAGGTTTCCTGCGCGATGGGGGCGCCATCCGTGGCGGTGATCTGGGAGAACCGCCCCTCGCCCAGTGTGGCGGCGGCGGCGTCATAGCTGGCGCGCGCCTCGGCGTTGATGGCCTGCACGCCGGACCACAGCGCCGTGGCCAGCGCAAGGCCGAGGGTGAGCGTGATCAGTTGCAGCGGGTTGCGCCGCCAATGCGCGGCCAGCGCCGAAAGAAGCGCGGCGGTCACGCGATCTGCCCCGCGCTGAGGTGCACCCGGCGCGGCAGCCGCGCGGCGAGCCGTTCGGAATGGGTGACCATGATCAGCCCGGCCCCGGTTTCCGCAACCAGTTCCTGCAACAGCGACAGCACGCTGTCGGCGGTGGCCTCATCGAGATTGCCGGTGGGTTCATCGGCCAGCACCAGCGCCGGGCGGGGGGCAAGGGTGCGGGCGATGGCCACGCGCTGCTGCTGGCCACCCGAAAGCTGTTCGGGGTATTTGCGCAGGTGATCGGCAAGGCCCAGCCTCTGGGCCAGCGCGGCATCGCGGGCGGGATCGTGGCGGCCGGCAAGACGGGCCTGAAAGGCGATGTTGGCGGCCACCGTCAGCGAGGGGATCAGGTTGAACTGCTGGAAGATCACCCCAACGGTGCCGCGCCGCAGCGCCGCGCGACCGGCATCGTCGAGCGGCGCAAGATCGGTGCCCTGCACGCGGATCGTGCCCGAATCCGCGCGGTCCAGCCCGCCGATCAGGTGCAGGAGCGTGCTTTTGCCCGAGCCGGATTCGCCCGTGAGCGCCAGCATCTCGCCCGCCGCGAGATCGAGCGCGATGCCGCGCAGCACCGGGGCCGGGGCTTGGGGATAGGTCTTGGTCACGTCGCGCAGGCTGAGCAGCATGGGGCATCTCCTGGCGCGCAAGATAAGGCCGGGGGCGGCGCAGGAAAGGCAAAGCCCGCTGCGGCATGGGAAAACATCCCGCGTGGGGCCAAATGTCACGGCGGGGCCGCGCCCGGGACGGGGGAGACCCGCACGAATGCGGGGGCGGGTGCGGGATAGCCCGCGTCACGGCGGCGGGGGCAGGGGCGCGGCCCTAGCCGCGCGCCGCGACCTTTTGCTGATAGGCGTTCAGGCTGCTGATCAGCGCGGTTCCCGCAGGCACCTCGTGCCGGGCGCAGAATTCGGCCCAGACCGCGCCATGGGGCAGATCCTTCACCTCTTCGGTCCAGAGCAGGCGGGCGGTGAAGTCGAGTTGTTCTTCGGCCGTCTTGAGGTGGGCCTGCGGCAGCAGCAGCGCCCGCAGCAGCGCCTTTTGCATATTGCGCACGCCTGTGACCCATGCGGCGGTGCGGCTGATCGTGGCGTCGAAGAAATCGAGGCCGATGCGGGTGCGCCCCAAGAGCCCGGCAAAGACCAGTTCCTGCGCCATGGCAAGAAGATCGTCGTTCAGAAGCACCACATGGTCGCTGTCCCAGCGCATGGGGCGCGAGACGTGCAGAAGCAGGTTGCTGATCGACAGGGCGACCGCCGACAGCTTGTCGGCCACGCTTTCGGTAGGGTGGAAATGCCCCATGTCGAGACAGAGCGCGATGTCGCGGCGCGCGGCATAGCC
The DNA here is from genome assembly GCF_009908315.1 of Paragemmobacter ruber. Classification (GTDB taxonomy): domain Bacteria; phylum Pseudomonadota; class Alphaproteobacteria; order Rhodobacterales; family Rhodobacteraceae; genus Paragemmobacter; species Paragemmobacter ruber. The sequence goes on along the minus strand of NZ_JAAATW010000001.1, from coordinate 137,911 downwards.
CATGTAGAATTCATGGCTGCCCACGGTGCAGGCCTCGACCCCGATGCCGAACAGCTTTGATTCCACGGCATCGAGGAGGTGGGCAGGGTCATGCGCCGGGGCCAGCATCGCATCGAGCGAGGCCCAGAGCCGCTGCCGCGCGGCCATCCGGTCCACGGGTGTATCCTTGTAGCCGTCGGGGACCCAGATGTTGTTCACGCAGGGGCTGTCCAAGGCGGCACCGATGCGGGCGGCAATGTCGCGCGAGCGGCGGCCGTGTTCGATCCAGAAATCGCGGATGCCCGGATCGGGATGCGACAGGGTCAGGTTGTCGTCGGCCTTGGCATGGGCAAAGAAGGTGGGGTTGAAGTCAAGCCCGAGGCCCCGGTCGCGCGCCCAATCCACCCATGGGGTGAAGTGGCGGTATTCGATCTGGTCGCGGTCGGGGTTGTCGGCGCTGTCGAGATAGAAGGCGTGCAGGTTCAGCCGGTGGCGGCCGGGGATCTGGGAGAAGGCGAAATCCAGATCGGCGCGCAGTTCATCGGGGGTGCGGGCGCGGCCGGGGTGATTGCCGGTGGCCTGAATTCCGCCGCCGGACGTTCCGGATTTCCGTTCGAACCCGCCCACGTCATCGCCCTGCCAGCAATGCACCGAGATGGCGATGGCAGACAGGGCGGCGAGGGCGGCTTCGGTATCCACGCCCCATGCGGCATAGGCATCCCTGGCCAGATCATAGGCTTTGGTCATCGCGGCTCCCCCCGGATGGCGCGCGGTCAGCGCGTGAAGGCTTCCTTGTTGCCGGCATCGACGTTCAGGATGTTGCCGGTGGATTTGGCCGAAAGGTCAGAGGCGAAGAAATAGACGCCTTCCGCGATGTCTTCGGGCAGGACCGCGCGCTTGAGCAGCGAGCGCTGGCGATACATCTCTTCAAGGCCTTCCTTGTCGGTCTTGTAGGTGCTGGCGCGCTGATCCAGCCATTCGCCCGACCAGATCTTCGACCCGCGCAGCACGGCATCGGGGTTTACCACGTTCACGCGGATGCCTGCCTCGGCCCCTTCCAGCGCAAGGCAGCGGGCGAGGTGGATCTCGGCCGCCTTGGCGGTGCAATAGGCGCTTGCGTTGGGGCTGGCGGCGAGGCCGTTCTTGGAGGCTACGAAGATCACCGCCCCGCCGATCCCTTGCGCGCGCAGGAGGCGGAACGTGTCGCGGCTGACAAGGAAATAGCCCGTGGACAGGATGTCCATGTTGCGGTTCCACAGCGCGAGGCTGGTGTCTTCGATGGGCGCGGAGGAGGCGATGCCTGCGTTCGACACCAGAATGTCGATCCCGCCGAATTCCACCGCGATCTCGGCATGGGCGCGGGCGACGGCCTCTTCCTGCGTCACATCCATCACCACATGGCGCACCACATCGCGCCCGTGCCGTTTGGCCAGCGCATCGGCGGTGGCCGTCACTGCGGCGTCGTCGATATCTGCCAAGAGGACGCAGGCGCCCTCGGACAGCAGGCGTTCGGCGGTGGTCGATCCGATGCCGCCCGCGCCCCCGGTGACCAGCGCCACGCGGCCGGCCAGCGCTTTGGGGCGTGGCATGCGTTGCAGCTTTGCCTCTTCCAGAAGCCAGTATTCGATGTCGAAGGCCTCTTGCTCGGGCAGCGCCTGATAGGTGGAAACTTGGCTTGCCCCGCGCATCACGTTGATCGCGTTGATGTAGAATTCGCCCGAGATGCGGGCGGTGGCCTTGTCCAGCGCGAAGGTGATCATGCCCACGCCCGGTACCAGATAGACCACGGCATTGGGGTCGCGCAGGGCGGGGCTGTCTGCGTGTTTGCAGCGGTCGTAATAGGCGGCGTAATCGGCGCGGTAAGCGTCTACGGCGGCGGGCAGGGCGGCTAGGGTGGCGTCGAGATCGGGCTGTGCCGGATCAAAGGCCACCACCAGCGGCGCGATCTTGGTGCGCAAGAAGTGATCGGGGCAGGAGGTGCCAAGCGGCGCGAGGGTTTCGAGCATGGCCGAGCCCACGAATTCCAGCACTGCGGGGCTGTCGTCGAAATGGCCGACCTTGTGGCGGTCCTTCGAGATCAGGCCGCGGATGGCGGGCATCAGCCGCGCGGCGACGGCGCGGCGGTCTGCGGGCGGCAGGGTGGGGCGGGCCGGGCCGCCAAAGGCGGGCTTGCCTGCGCTTTGTTCTGCCAGCCAGTCGGCGGCGGTGTTGATGACATCGAGCGTTGTCAGATAGCAGTCCTTCGCGTCATCGGCCCAGGTGAACAGGCCGTGGCTTTCCAGGACGCAGCCGCGGGCCTGCGGGTTTTCCAGTGCGAATTTTTCCAGCCACAGGCCCAGCTCGAACCCGGGGCGCTTCCACGGCAGCCAGCCGATGCTGTCGCCGAAGATCTGCGCCGTCAGATCGCGCGAATTGACCGACGCGGCGAGGGCGATGATCGCGTCGGAATGGACGTGATCGACATGGGCGCGGGGCACGAAGGCATGAAGCGGCGTATCGATGCTGGCGGCGCGGGGGTTCAGGTTGAAGGTGCAGTGGGGCAGGTAGCTCACCATCTCATCCTCATGCGCGAGGCCGCGATAGAGGCCCTTCAGCGCCTGCAGCTTGTCCATGTAGAGGGTGGAGAAGCCATCCATCTTCATCGACCCGATATCGCCGCCCGATCCCTTGACCCAGAGGACCTGCACCATCTGGCCCGTCAGCGGATCGCGTTCCATCACCTTGGCGCTGGTGTTGCCGCCGCCGTAATTCGTCACCCGCTTGTCCGACCCCAGCAGGTTGGATCGGTAGAGCAGCTTTTCCGGCTCTGACATTCCCTTGGCGCGGGTTTCATCCCACAGGCTTTGCAGCCGGTTGGCGGTTGTGGTCATGCGCTCCTCCCTCGGTCCTAGTGGCAAATGTGCCGAGGTGAGCGGGAAAGTCAATCACAAACAATCAAGTTCAATCATGCTGCGGTGCAGAATGAAATTGTGTGATTGAAAATGATTGACACTGAGCGATTCAAGTGAAAGCTTTCCATGTAGGGAGGACGCCATGCACGAAAGCGAACGGCACCGGATCATCTTGTCGGCCATTGAGGGGCGTCCCGTCGTGACGGTGGCAGATCTGGTCACGCTGACCGGCGCGTCCGAGGCGACGATCCGGCGCGACATCGCCGCGCTGCATGTGGCCAAGAAGCTGCGCCGGGTGCGGGGCGGGGCGGAATCCATCGCGCCGCCGAATTTTGTTGGGATCAATGCGCGCCCCTTCAGCGTGAACGAGGGCATCCGTCTGGCCGAGAAGCGCGCGATCGCGCGGGCGGCGGTGGAGTTGTGCAGCGATGGCGAGGCGATCATCATCAACGGGGGGACGACGACCTTTCAGATGGTCCACCCGCTGAGCGCGAAGCGCTGTCAGGTGTTCACCAACAGCTTTCCCATCGCCGACCATCTGCTGAAACATTCGCGCAATACCGTTCTGTTGCCCGCCGGAGCGATCTACCGGGAGCAGAACATCATTCTCTCACCATTTGATGAAGATGGCAGCCGCCACTTCTATGCGCGGCGGATGTTCATGGGGTGCCGGGGCCTGGGGCCGCTGGGGTTGATGGAGGGGGACCCGCTTCTGGTGCAGGCAGAGCAGAAGCTGATCGGGCAGGCGGAGGAGCTGGTGGTGCTGGCCGACAGTTCCAAATTCGCCGCGCGGTCGAGCCTGCTTCTCTGCCCGCTCAAGCGCATCCATACGGTGATCACCGATGAAGGCATCACCGACCGCGACGCCGCCATGCTGGAGGCGGCCGAGGTCAGGCTGATCGTGGCGCGGATCGGCGCCGCAGACAGGACGGAGGACCGCGCGGGCGAAGCCTGAGGCGGAAGAGAAGCGGCTCATAGGGAGGACAAAATGGGCATCTGGACAAAGGCACTGGCGACGGCGGCGGTTGCGACCGCGCTGATGGCGCAAGCGGCGGCGGCGCAGGATGTGAAGATCGCGCTGGTCGTGAAGGCGCTGGGCATCGGCTTTTTCGAGGCCGCCGCCAAGGGCGCCGAAGAGGCGGCGGCGGAACTGGGGGATGTGGAGATCATCTATACCGGCCCGACCGACACCACGGCGGAAGGCCAGATCGAGGTGATCAACAGCCTGATCGCGCAGGGCGTGAATGCGATTGCCGTGTCGGCCAATGACCGCGACGCGCTGGTGCCCACGCTGCAAAAGGCGATGGAGCGGGGGATCACCGTCATCTCGTGGGATTCGGGCGTGGCGCCCGAGGGCCGGATGATGCACCTGAACCCGTCGTCCAATGCGCTGATCGGCAACACGATCATCAAGCTGGCGGCCGATCACCTGCCCGAGGGCGGCGATGTGGCGATCCTGTCGGCCTCTGCCACGGCGACGAACCAGAACATCTGGATCGAAGAGGCCACGAAGGTGCTGCCCAACTATCCCGGCATCAATCTGGTGGCGACGGTCTATGGCGATGACCTTGCCGATAAATCCTATCGCGAGGCGCAGGGGTTGATGGCGACCTATCCCAACCTGAAGGCGATCATCGCGCCAACGACCGTGGGCATCCTTGCCGCAAGTCAGGCCGTGACGGATGCGGGCAAGATCGGAGAGATCAACGTGACGGGCCTTGGCCTGCCGTCCGAGATGGCCGGCGCCGTGGCGTCGGGGGCGACCAAATCCTTCGCGATCTGGAACCCGATTGATCTGGGCTATGCGGCCACGATGATTTCCTACAATTTGGTCAAGGGCAACGCCGCCGCCGAGCCGGGCGCCGAGATCGGCATGGGCCGGATGGGCACCGCCACGCTGGATCAGGGGAACGAGGCCGCGATGTCGGACCCCTTCACCTATGACGCGTCCAACATTGATCAGTTCAAGTCGATCTTCTGATCGGTGAACGTGCCCCGGGCGGATGCTCCCCCGCCCGGGGCCCTTTCTTCATGGACATGATGATGCAACCCGTCCTCCGCCTGCGCGGCATTTCCAAGTCATTCCCGGGCGTCAAGGCGCTGCAGGGGGTGCAGCTTGACCTTTATCCCGGCGAGGTGACCGCCCTGATCGGCGAGAATGGTGCGGGCAAATCCACCATCGTGAAGGTGCTGACGGGGATCTACCAACCCGAGGAGGGGACCATCGAGATCGACGGGCGCGGGGTCCGCCTGACCAGCGCCGATGCGGCGGCGCGGGCAGGGGTGACGGCGATCCATCAGGAAACGGTGCTGTTTGACGAATTGACGGTGGCCGAGAACATCTGGCTGGGCCATGCGCCGCGCGGGCGGTTCGGGCTGATCGACCGTCGCGCGATGCGCGAGGGCGCGGCGCGGCTTCTGGCGGGGATCGGCGCGCAGATCGACCCCGGCGCGCGGCTGGGCGATCTGGGCATCGCCTCGCGCCATATGGTGGCCATCGCGCGGGCGCTGTCGATCGAGGCGCGGGTGGTGATCCTTGATGAACCCACCGCGGCGCTGAGCCACAAGGAAATCCACGAGCTTTACGATTTGGTGGAAAAGCTGAAACGCCAGGGCAAGGCGATCCTGTTCATCAGCCACAAGTTCGACGAGATCTTCCGCATCGCGGACCGCTACACGGTGTTTCGGGACGGCCAGTTCGTGGCCGAGGGGCGGATGGCCGAGGTGACGGAGGGGGCGCTGGTCCAGATGATGGTGGGCCGGTCGGTCGATCAGATCTTCCCGGCGCGGGTGCATAATGTGGGCGCTCCGGTGCTGACGGTGGCGGGCTACAGCCATCCGACGGAATTCGCAGACATCTCCTTCACCCTGCACCGGGGCGAGATCCTTGGCTTTTACGGCCTTGTGGGGGCGGGGCGGTCCGAGGTGATGCAGGCGCTGTTCGGCATCACCACCCCGTCCAAGGGGGCCTGCCGGGTCGATGATCAGGTGCGGGTGATCCGGTCGACGGCCGAGGCGGTCGATGCGGGCATCGTCTATGTCCCCGAGGATCGCGGGCGGCAGGGGGCGGTGAAGGGGCTGCCGATCTTTCAGAACGTCACGCTGCCGTCGCTGGGGGCGGTCAGCCGGGCAGGGTTCCTGCGCATGGCCGAGGAACTGGCGCTGGCGCGCGACTATACCCGGCGGCTGGATCTGCGGGCGGCGGCGTTGGATCAGGATGTGGGGCTTTTGTCGGGGGGCAACCAGCAGAAGGTGGTGATCGCCAAGTGGCTGGCCACGCGGCCCCGCGTCATCATTCTGGATGAGCCCACCAAGGGGATCGACATCGGGTCGAAGGCGGCGGTGCATGCCTTCATGGCGGAACTGGCGGCAGAGGGGCTGTCGATCATCATGGTGTCGTCGGAAATCCCCGAGGTGCTGGGCATGTCGGACCGGGTGATCGTGATGCGCGAGGGGCGGATCGTGGATGAGGTGAGCGGAGAGCGGATGACGCCCGAGACATTGGTGCGCGCTGCGGCGGGATTGGCGGTGGCGGCATGACCGGGCGCGACCAAAATTCTTCGAAGAATTTTGCAAATTTGTTCGAACAAATTTGGATCGGGTGGGGGGCTGGGCGATGACGCTGTTCAAAAGTCGCGAGGCGCTTTTGGCGCTGGCGATCCTTGTCACCCTTGGGGTGATCGCGGCGCGGTTTCCGGCCTTTGTCGCGCCGTCCAATCTGGCCAATGTGTTCAATGACACGGCGCCCCTGATGCTGCTGGCCATCGGGCAGATGATCGTGATCCTGACCAAGTGCATCGACCTGTCGGTGGCGGCCAATCTGGCGCTGACCGGCATGGTGGCCGCGCTGATGAACGGGGCGGGGGTGCCGCTGCCCCTGATCCTGTGCGCGGTGGTTGCCTTGGGAGCGGCCCTGGGGGCAGTGAACGGGGTCTTGGTCTGGAAGCTGGGCATCCCGTCCATCGTGGTGACGCTGGGGACGATGACGATCTACCGCGGGACGATCTTTCTGATGACGGAAGGCAAATGGGTGAATGCCCATGAGATGAGCGATGCCTTCAAGGCGCTGCCGCGCCATGTGATCCTTGGCCTGCCGGTGATGAGCTGGATCGCCATCGCCACCATCGCGGTCTTTGCGGTGGTGCTGGCACGCACGGCGCTGGGGCGGGCCTTCTATGCGGTGGGCGGCAATCCCCATGCGGCGGTCTATGCGGGGCTGGATGTGGGTCGCACGCAGTTCTGGGCCTTTGTGATTTCGGGCGCGTTGGCGGGGGTGACGGGCTATCTGTGGGTGGCGCGCTATGCGGTGGCCTATGTCGATGTGGCGGGCGGGTTCGAGCTGGACGTGGTCGCGGCCTGCGTGATCGGCGGGATCGCCATCGCGGGCGGGGCGGGCAGTCTTTGGGGCGCGATGCTGGGGGCGCTGTTCCTTGGGGTGATCAAGAACGCGCTGCCGGTGGTGGGCATTTCGCCCTTTTGGCAGATGGCGATTTCGGGGCTGGCGATCATTCTGGCGGTGGCCTTCAACGCCGCGCAGCGGCGGCCCCGGGGGCGGCTGATCCTGCGGGAGGCCGCGCAATGACTGCGCCCGTGACCAAGCCCGCCCCCCGGATTGTCGCGGACCGCCTTCATTCGCCGCTGCGCCGCGCGCTGCGCAGTTGGGAGGCGATCCTTCTGGTAGTCGCGATTGCGGTCTTCATCGGAAACACGCTGCTGTCGCCCTATTTCCTGAATGCGTGGAACCTGTCGGACGCGACCTTCAACTTCACCGAAAAGGCGATGATCGCCTTTGCCATGGCGATGCTGATCGTGGCGGGCGAGATCGACCTGTCGGTGGCGTCGATCATCGCGCTGGCCTCTACCGCGATGGGGCTTGCCATGACGGCGGGGGCGGGGGTGCCGGTGATCGTGCTGGTTGGGATCGGCACGGGGCTGATCTGCGGGGCGGTGAACGGAGTTCTGGTGGCGGGATTGGGCCTGCCGTCCATCGTGGTGACGATCGGCACGATGAGCCTGTTCCGCGGGATCGCCTTCATCGTGCTGGGGGATCAGGCCTTTACCGGCTATCCGCCCGAGTTCGCCTATTTCGGGCAAGGCTATGTGTGGTGGGTGATTTCGTTCGAGCTGGTGCTGTTTGCGGCCTTTGCGGTGATCTTCTGGGCGGTGCTGCACCGATCCACCTTTGGCCGGGCGGTCTATGCCATCGGCAACAACGCCACGGCGGCGGCGTTTTCCGGCATCCGGGTGCAGCGGGTGCGGTTCATCCTGTTCCTGCTGACGGGGGTGATGAGCGGGGTGGCGGCGGTGTGCCTGACGTCGCGCCTCGGCTCTACCCGGCCCTCCATCGCGACGGGGTGGGAGTTGGAGGTGGTGACCATGGTGGTGCTGGGGGGCGTGAACATCCTTGGCGGATCGGGGACGATCCCGGGGGTGGTGCTGGCGGCGGTCATCATGGGGATGGTGACCTTCGGGTTCGGCCTGCTGAATGTGCCGGGGATCGTGATGAGCATCTTTCTGGGCGCGCTGTTGATCGGGGTGATCGCGCTGCCCCGCCTGCTGCGGAGGGGATGATGGAGAAATACGCCTTTCGGATGCGGCTGAACCCGGGGATGGAAGAGGAGTATCGCCGCCGCCATGATGCGATCTGGCCGGACCTTGTGGATCTGCTGCGCGCGGCGGGGGTGGAGGATTATTCGATCCATCTGGACCGCGAGACGAACCTGCTGTTCGGCGTGCTGTGGCGGCGCGCGGATCACGGGATGGCGGACCTGCCCGCCCATCCGGTGATGAAGCGCTGGTGGGCGCACATGGCCGATATCATGGAGACCAAGCCCGACCTTGAACCTGTCGCCGTGCCGCTGGTGACGCTGTTCCACATGGCCTGACCGATGCAGACCGCAGCCGTCATCGACATCGGCAAGACGAATGTGAAGGTGGCGCTGGTCGATCTTGGCCGCGGCGCCGAGATCGCGGTGGAGACGCAGGCCAATGCCGTGATCCCCGGCCCGCCCTGGCCGCATTTCGATGTGGCGGGGCAGTGGACCTTTATCACCGCCGCGCTGCGGCGGCTTGGCCGTGCGGCGCGGATCGACGGGATCGTGGTGACGACGCATGGCGCCTGTGCCGCGCTTCTGGATGCGGCGGGGGAACTGGCGGCGCCGGTGCTGGATTACGAGCATCCGGGGCCAGACGCGCTGCGGGCCGCCTATGACGCGATCCGCCCGGACTTCGACGAGACGGGAAGCCCGGCGCTGCCCGCCGGGTTGAACCTTGGCGCGCAGTTGCACTGGATGCTGGAGGGGATGGCGGGCCTGCGCGGGCGGGTGGCGCAGGTGGTGACATGGCCGGGATATTGGGGGCACCGTCTGACCGGGGTGGTGGCGTCGGATGTCTGTTCGCTGGGCTGCCACACCGATCTGTGGAACCCGTGGCGGGGGGAGTGGTCGGGGCTGGTGGCGCGGCTGGGGCTGGCGGGTCGGATGGCCCCTGCCCGGCGCCCGGAGGCGGTGCTGGGGCCGCTGCGGGCGGAGTTGCAGGCGGAATTGGGCATCGGCGCGGTGCCGGTGCTGGCGGGGATCCATGATTCCAACGCCTCGCTCCTGCCGCATCTGCGGGGGCGGGCGGCGCCCTTCGCGGTGGTCTCGACGGGGACATGGGTGATCTCGATGGCGGTGGGTGGGGCGGCGGTGACGCTGGACCCGGCGCGGGATACGCTGGTGAACGTGAACGCGCTGGGCGCGCCGGTGCCTTCGGCGCGGTTCATGGGCGGGCGAGAGCATGACCTGATCCGGCAGGGCCGGGTGGGGACGGGCAGTTCGGGGGATGCTGCGCGGGTGCGGGAGGGGGGCGTGATGCTGCTGCCCTCTGTCGTGGGGGAGAGCGGGCCGTTTCCGGGCCGGGTGCATCGCTGGACCCAACAGCCTGCGACAGAGGGCGAGCGGGCGGTGGCACTGGGTTATTACCTTGCGCTGATGACGGCGGAATGTCTGGGGATGATCGGGGCGGCGGGGCCGAGCCTGATCGAGGGGCCCTTTGGCGGGAATGAGGCCTTTCTCGCGATGCTCGCCACGGCGACGGGGCGGCCGGTGATCGCCTCGTCGGCGCGGACGGGAACGGCGCTGGGGGCGGCGCTGCTGTTCGGGGGTGCGGCGGGCGGAGGCGGGGCGGCGGGGCGGGAGGTTACGCCCGATCCCGCGCTGATGCCCTATGCCGCGGCGTGGCGGCGCGCGGTGCTGAGCCAAGGCTGATGCGGCGCGCGGCGCTTGCTTTTCCGGGCGGGATCGTGCTTGCCTGACGGGAAGACGCCGGACAGGCGCAGCCGGGCCTTCGGGAGGGAAACATGAAGATATTCAAGGGGGTCTATGTGGCCCTTGCGGTGGTGGCCTGCCTTGGCGGCGCGCCTGCGTTGGCGGGGCCTGCGCAGGATGACCGATCCGAGGTTCTGGCGAACTGGTATCGCATGATCCTTGAACTGGTGCGCCACACCCCTACCCAGACCCCGCCGGTGGCGAGCCGGTCCTTCGCCTATACTGCGATCATCGCCTATGAGGCGACCGCCTCGGGCGCGCCGGAGTTGCAGACGCTGGCGGGGCAGCTGGTCTGGCTGGACCCGCTGCCTGTGCGTGAGGCGGGGGTGGATTATGCCGATGACGTGGTGCTGAACGCGGCGATGGCGCGGGCGGTGGATGTGTATTTCGCCAATACTGGGCCGACCGGGCAGCGCGCCAAGGCCGCACTTTATAAGCAACTGGAGGGCAAGGTCGGCGCGGGCGTGGCGGCGGATGTGCTGGCGCGGTCGGCGGCCTATGGCACGGCGGTGGCCGATCATGTGATCGCGGCGTCGGAGGATGACGGGGGCGCGGTGATCGAGAACATGGGGTTTCCCATGACCCATACGCTGGGCGGCGAGCCGCAGGATTGGGTGCCCACGAACCTGATCCGGCTGCAGCAGGCCCCACTTCTGCCCGCATGGGGGACGAACCGCCCGATGGTGCTGCCCAGTGGCGAGGCCTGCCCGCTGCCGCCGCCGCCGGCCTATTCGGAAGAGCCGGGGTCGGAGTTCCACGCGCAGGCGATGGAGGTGTACGAGACATCGAGGGCGCTGACCGATGAGCAGAAGCGGATCGCGCGGTTCTGGTCGGATGATCCGATGCTGTCGCCCACGCCGCCCGGGCATTGGGTGGCGATCCTGTTCCAGATTGCCGCGCGGGATCAGCGCCCGGTCGAGGCGCAGGTGGATGCGCTGGTGCGGTTGGGGATCGCGGTGTCGGACGGGTTCATCGTGAACTGGCGCGACAAGTATCGCTATGATCTGCTGCGCCCCATCACCTATATCCGCCGGGTGATCGACCCGGCCTGGGAGCCGCTGTTGAACACGCCGCCTTTCCCGGAATATCCGTCGGGCCATTCCACCCAGTCAGGGGCCGTGGCGCAGGTCCTGACGGCGGTGTTTGGCGAGGGCTTTGCCTTCACCGACAGCACCCATGTGGATGACGGGCTGGCGCCACGGGATTTCCCGGATTTCTGGACGGCGGCGCGCGAGGCGGGGATATCGCGGCTGTATGGGGGCATTCATTTCCGGGCGGCGATTGATTTGGGGCTGGAGCAGGGGGCCTGCGTCGGGGATTTCGTGAACGGGTTGAAGACATGGAAATGACGCGCGGGCGTGGGCTGCTGATGATCTGTGCCGCGCTGGCGGCGGGCCCGGTGCGGGCCGAGGACCCGGCCATCGCGACCTTTGCCGAAGAGACGGAGGCGGCGGGCTTCGCCCATAGCTTCACCGGCGAATGGGAGTTCATGGTGGGCGGCGGCACCGCTGTCTTTGACTGTTCGGGGGATGGGCGGCCGGATGTCTTTGCCGCCGGGGGCACGGCGCCCGGGCAAATGTTCCGCAATGACAGCGAGACGGGCGGGGCGCTGCGCCTGACGCCGGTGGAGAGCGGGCTGGAGCAGGAGGCCGTGTCGGGCGCCTATCCGATCGACATCGACGGCGACGGGGTGATCGACGTGGCCCTGTTGCGGGTGGGGCCGGACCGTCTGATGCGGGGCCTTGGCGAGTGCCGGTTCGAGGATGCGAGCGCGGCTTGGGGCTTTGACGGGTTGGACCTGTGGTCCACCGCCTTTGCCGCGACATGGGAGGCCGGGCAGGATTGGCCCACGCTGGCGGTGGGCACCTATATCGACCGGGCGCAGGAGGCCTTTCCCTGGGGCAATTGCACGCCCAACCACCTGTATCGCCCGGCTGGGGGCGGCGGCTTTGCCGCGCCGCTGCCGCTGGAGCCGGGGTTCTGCGCGCTGTCGATCCTGTTCACCGATTGGGACCGGCAGGGAACGCCCGATCTGCGGGTGTCGAACGACCGCGAATATTACAAGGGCGGGCAGGAGCAGTTGTGGCGGATCGAACCCGGCCAGCCGCCCGTGGCCTTTACCGAGGCGGATGGCTGGCAGCGGCTGCGTATCTGGGGGATGGGCATCGCGCAGGAGGACATCACCTTCGACGGCTTTCCCGAATTCTACCTGACCAGCATGGCCGACAACAAGTTGCAGACGCTGGCCGAGGTGCCCGCCGAGGGGGCGCCCAAGCCGCGCTATCGCGATGTGGCGCTGAAGGCGGGGGTGACGGCGCACCGGCCCTATACGGGCGATGACCTGCGCCCTTCGACCGCGTGGCACGCCCAGTTTGGCGATGTGAACAATGACGGGCTGTCGGATCTGTTCGTGGTGAAGGGCAATGTCTGGGAGATGCCGGATTTCGCGCAGGCCGATCCCAACAACCTGTTGTTGCAGCGGGCGGATGGTACCTTCCTTGAGTCGGGCGACCGGGCGGGGGTGGCGTCGATGCGGCAGGGGCGGGGCGGGGCGCTGGCCGATCTGAACATGGATGGCTGGCTGGATATGGTGGTGATCAACCGCAACGAGCCTGCGCAGGTCTGGCGGAATATGGGGGCGGATGCGGGTGCTGATGCGGGGCGCTGGGTGCAGGTGGCGCTGGAGATGCCGGGGCCGAACCGGCAGGCGGTGGGCGCGTGGATCGAGGTGAAGCTGGCCGATGGCCTGGTGCAGCAGCGCGAGGTGACGATCGGCGGGGGCCATGTCGGGGGTGTGCTGGGCTGGCACCATTTCGGGCTGGGCACGGCAGAGACGACGGAGGTGCGCGTGCGCTGGCCCGATGGGACGGTGGGGCCGTGGCAGGCGCTGGCGGCGGATGCGTTCTGGACGCTGGCGCCGGGGGCAGAGCCGGTGCGGCGGGAGTGAGCGGGTCGGTGCAATGACGGTGCTGAAGCTGCGCATCCTGTTTGACGACGCGATGCTGGGGCCGGGCAAGGCGGAACTCTTGGCGCGCATCCGGGATACTGGGTCGATCTCGGCCGCAGGGCGGCAGATGGGGATGAGCTACAAGCGCGCCTGGATGCTGGTGGAAGAGATGAACCGGGCCTTCCGGGCGCCGGTCGTCACCTCGACCCGCGGCGGGGCCGGGGGAGGCGGGGCGGAAGTGACCGAGGCGGGCGAGGCGGTCTTGCGGCTTTATCGGGCGGTGGTGGAGCGGGCGGCAGAGGCGGCGGCGGTGGAACTGGCGGAGCTGGAGGCGATGCTGCGCCCTGCGGGGGCGGCGGGGGCCTGAGCGGGGGGCAGGCTGTCACAATTCGTGATCTGCGGTTGTCATGCGATCCTGCGGCTGCACGAGAGGCGTTTGCGGTGCGGCCTAAGCAGGGGCAAGGCGTTGATCCTGAACGGAAATGACCTGTGCGTGGCGGTATGCCTGCGGTGCCGCTTTGCGTGCAGCAACCTGTATGCACGCGGCGTGCGTTTACTTAAGACTTTGGGCTGTTTTGTTAACCCCTAGCGCATGACGAAGGGATCGGGGATCGGATCGTCGGAGGTGCGGAGCCAGACGGTTTTGGTGACCGTGTAATCCAACGCGGCGGCGAGACCGCCTTCGCGCCCGTGGCCCGACAGGCCATGCCCCCCGAAGGGGGCGATGGGCGAAACGGCGCGGTAGGTGTTGACCCAAACGACGCCCGCCCGGATGCCCCGGATCATGCGATGGGCGCGGGTCAGAGAACGCGTAAATACCCCGGAGGCAAGGCCATAGGCGGTATCATTGGCCTTGGCCAGGGCTTCGGCCTCGTTGGTGAAGGTGGTCACGGCAAGGACGGGGCCGAAGAATTCGTCCGACAGCGCGGGGGCATCGGGCGCATCGGAGCAGTCGAGGATGGTGGGCGGGAAGTAGAAGCCCGGGCCGGGCAGGGGCTGGCCGCCGGTGATGAGGCGCGCGCCCTTGGCGAGGGAGGCGGCGATGGTGGCGGTGATGTGGTCGCGCTGGCGCGCGGTGCAGAGGGGGCCCACCTCGGTTGCCATGTCGTCAGGGGCGGCAATGCGGATCGTGTCGGCCTTGGCTTTCAGCTTGGCGAGGAAGGTGTCCTTGATGCCCGCTTCGACCAAGAGGCGCGAGCCTGCCACGCAGCTTTGCCCGGTGGCGGCGAAGATACCCGAGACTTGGGCATTGGCGGCGCTGTCCAGATCGGCATCGGAAAAGACGATGAAGGGGGATTTGCCGCCCAGTTCCAGCGAGGTGGAGGCGAGGTTTTCGGCCGAGTTGCGCACCACGGCCCGTGCCGTGCCGGGACCGCCGGTGAAGGCGATATGGGCGACGCGCGGGTGGGTGGTCAGCACATGGCCGCAGGTGGGGCCAAAGCCCGTAAGGATGTTGACCACGCCGGGGGGAAAGCCTGCCTGATGGATGAGGCGGGCGAAGTGCAGCAGGGGGGCGGGGCCATCCTCGGACGCCTTGAGCACCACGGTGCAGCCCGCGGCAAGCGCGGGGCCAAGCTTGACGGCAGAGAGGAACAGTTGGCTGTTCCACGGCACGATGGCGGCGACCACGCCTATGGGTTCGCGGCGTGTCCATGCCTCCATGTCCGGCTTGTCGATGGGCAGATGCGCGCCTTCGATCTTGTCGGCGAGCCCTGCGTAATAGCGGTAGTAATCGGCGACATAGGCGATCTGGGCGGTGGTTTCGCGGATGATCTTGCCCGTGTCGCGGGTTTCCAGACGGGCGAGGTCTGGCGCGGCATCCGTGACCAGATCGGCGAGGCGGAGGAGGAGTTTGCCGCGCTGCGTGGCGGTCATCGCGGGCCATGGGCCGGAGGTGAAGGCGCGATGCGCGGCGTCCACGGCGGCGTTCACCTGCGCTTCGCGCGCCTCGGGCATGTCGGCCCAAGGAGTGCCGGTGGCGGGGTTCAGGCTAGCGAAGGTGGCGGCGCCATCCTGAAACTGGCCGTCGATATAGAGTTGGAAACGATCCATGGGCATCCCTTGCGCGGGCCTCAGGCGAAGGCGGGCATCACGTCTTCGATGAAGCGCTTGAGCCCCGCCTTCTTGCGCGCGAAGGATTGGCCGCTGTCGATCCAGAGCGAGAATTCATCATATCCCAGCGCCTTGATGGCGTGGAGTTTGTCGATCACCTCGGCCTTGTCGCCGATGAGGAGGTTCTTGCGCATGACATCGGCCGAATAGAAGGGGTGGGCGGCGATCTCATCTTCGGTCAGGGGCTGGATCAGGCCGTTCTGGATGGGCCGCTTGTTCAGGAACCAAGCGCCGAAATAGTTGTAGAAGTGATTAAGCTCGCGCGCGGCGAGATCGGCATCGGCGGCATCAGAGGCGACATAGCCGTGCTGCAGGAGCATGATGCGGGGGCGCGGCTGTTCGGGCGCCTTGGCGCAGGCGTCGTTGAAGCGGGCCATCAGGGCGACCACTTCCTCATGCGGGTTGTGCAGGGGCGTGCATTGGACATTACAACCCTGTGCCACGGCGAATTCGTGGCTGTTGGGATCGCGCGCGGCGACCCAGATCGGCGGGTGGGGCTGTTGCAGGGGTTTGGGGGCCGAGGTGGTGGCGGGGAACTGCCAGTACTGGCCATCCAGCGCGTAATCGCCCGCCCAGAGCCCCTTGATCGCGGGGATCAGTTCGCGCATCCGCCCGCCCGCGTTCCACGCATCAAGCCCCGGCAAGAGGCGTTCATATTCAAAGCTGTAGGCGCCGCGCGCGATGCCAAGCTCCAGCCGGCCATCCATGATGAGGTCGGCCATCGCCGCCTCGCCCGCCAGCCGGATGGGATGCCAGAAGGGGGCGATGACGGTGCCGGTGCCGAGGCGGACATGTTTGGTGCGGCGCGCGATATCGACAAGGTTCAGAAGCGGGTTCGGCGCGATGGTGAAGGACATGCCGTGATGTTCGCCCGTCCAGATCGCGTGCATCCCGCCTTCGTCGGCCATGTGGCACAGGTCCAGCATCTCTTGATAGAGGCGGGGTTCGGGATCGGTCGGGCTGACGCGTTCCATATGGACGAAGAGCGAGAATTTCATCGGGTGGTTCCTTTGACGAGGGGGCGTTTGCCAGCCTGGCCCGTCGCGACGCGCGCGACCTGTCCTGCGTTCTGGTTGCCGAAATAGATGCCGTAATTGCCCATGCGGGTTTCGTCGGCCAGACGGTCGAGCATGGTGCGCAGCGCTTGATCGGTGACATCGGTGAAGGAGGTGGGGGAGAGATCGACGAAGGCGCCTTTTGCGGGCCTGCCTGCGGCGGCGGGGCAGCGGAAGGCGATGTGCTGCTGGGCGCGGGCCACGTCTTCGTAGACGGAGTAGAGCGGGCCGGGGGTGGCGGTCAGGCCGCATTGCGCGATGAGGGCGGCCAGCGTGGCGGCGGTGCCGTCGCGGCCCACGCGGGCGGTGGGCAGCGTCAGGCCGCCGAAGCCATCGTCGATCAAGAGGACCTGACCTTCGCGTTCGAGGATGGCCGAGACGATGATATCCGGCCCGGTGGGAACGGCGCCCTGCGTGGCGACGGGGGTGAAATAGGTGCCGCGGTAATAGCCAAGGCCAGGGGCCTGGGTGGCGTGGAAGGCCTCGATCCGGCCGATGAGGATGGCGTGATCGCCTGCCTCCACCACCTGATGGAGGGCGCAGTCGAACCAGGCGGCCACATCGGGCAGGATGGGCGCGCCGTGGGGGCCGGGCTGCCAGTCGATCCCGGCGAAACGGTCGGCCACGGGGCGGGCGAAGGTGTTGGAGATGTGCTTCTGGCCTTCGGACAGGATGTTGACGGCAAAGCCGCGCCCGGAGGTGAAGGCGGCGTAATTGACCGAGGTCCGGGCGATCTGAACCAGGAGGAGGGCCGGGTCGAGCGAGACGGAGGCGAAGGAATTGGCGGTGAAGCCCAAGGGGTTGCCGTGGTCATCCAGCGCCGTGACCACGGTGACGCCGGTCATGAAGGTGCCGAAGGCATCGCGCAGCGCGCGGCGGGTGTCGGGGGCGGCGGTCATGCGCGCAGGCCCATGTTTTGCGCCCAGAGCGGGGTTTGCAGCCAGTCGCGCAGCGCCGCCGTCACCCGGTCGGGCGCGGTGAGGTTGACCATGTGGCGGTGTCCTTCGATCACGATGGCGCGGCCGCGCGGGGCGGAGGCGGCCATGAGGCGGGTCATGTCGGGGGTGGAGTTCGGATCGCCATCGCCGGTGAGGACGAGGGCGGGGCAGGTGATCGCTTCCCACCGATCGGCATAGACATCATCGCCGGTGGCGAAGGCGTGGTAGGCGGCGGCATAGCCGGCACGGTCCACCTCGGCCAGCCAGCGGGCGACCTGCGCGCGGGGGGCGGCATCCCGCGCGTCATCCGGGAACCAGCGTTTCAGGGGGGCGGTGGCGTCAAATTCGCCCTGCGCCATGGCATTGGCCCGGGCCAGGACGGCGGCGCGCGCCTCGGCCGTGCGGCGGTGGACGGCGTTCAGGATGGCGATGCGGCGGACAAGTTCGGGATAGTCGGCGGCAAGGCCCGTGGTGATGAGCGCGCCCATGGAGTGGCCCGCCACATTGACCGCGCCCACCCCGAGGGCGAGGATCACGCGCGCCGCCCAATCGACGAAGGCGGGCAATGTGGCCCCGGGGGGGAGGGGGTCGGACCGGCCATGGCCCGGCATGTCCACCGCGAAGACGCGGGTGGTGGCGGCGAGCGCCGCGATCTGCGGCGCCCAGGCGCGGGCGTTGAGGCCCACGCCATGGATGAGGAGGAGCGGCTCCCCCCCTTGGCCGGGGGGGCCGACCTCGATCAGGCCGACGGCGCTGCCATCAGACAGCCGCAGGATTCGCGACATCATGGCCCAGATCCTTCAGATCCTGATAGCGGTCGCCGATGCGGTGATGCGGACGCCCGCCGATGGAGGCGCCGAGGGCGACGAGAATTTCATCGGCGGCGGGGGCGTCGGGGATGGCGAAATGCACGGTCAGGTAATGCGAGCGGCGGCCTTCGTCATTCTTGTCCATCAGGGGGATCATGACGGGGGTATTGGCGCCGCCCCGGATGTTGGTGAAGGCGAGATAGGTCTTCGCCCCCACCGCCTGACGGTAGTGGTTGCCGAAGCGCAGGGTGTGGATCAGGGCGGAGGCGTGTTCCACCTCGCCATCCAGGCCGACGACCGAGGCCTTGCCATAGCCTTCGACCCGGTCGCCGCCGCCTGCGGCATCAAGGATCATGCCCGTCAGAAGCGCGCCCAGTTCCGGGGCGATGGCGTGGATGGCGGGCTTGAGATCCTGCACGAAGCCCATGCCGGCCCATGGGTTGCGGATCACCGCCGCCGCAGCAATCAGCTTGAGCGGTGTGGGCGCGGCGCGGCCCCCTTCGATGAGGGTGGTTTCGACGTGGAGAAGCGTCTTGCGGATCTGGGCGGGCATCGGAACCTCGGGCTTTGCGGATGTTGGTAAGATGGTATACCATAAGATGGTCTGTCAATGAGTCGTTGCGCGGCGGTCGTGCCGCAGGGACGCCGGGGCAGGGGAGAGCCGGGGGAGAGGGTATGGAACAGGCTGTGGCCGATGCGCAGGGTGCGGGGCAGGCGGTGGGCGATCTGCGGATCGAGCGGATGCCGCAAACCCTGCGCGAGATGGTACTGGCGCGGCTGCGGGCCGCGATCATCGCGGGACGGTTCCCGTCCGGCGCACGGCTGGTGGAGCGGACCCTGTGCGATCAGCTGGGGGTGAGCCGGTCGGTGGTGCGCGAAGTGATCCGCATCCTTGAGGCGGAGGGGCTGGTGGAGAGCCTGCCCAATCGCGGGCCGGTGGTGGCGCGGCTGGACTGGGCGCAGGCGCGGCAGATCTATGACATCCGGCTGCTGCTCGAGGGGGCGGCGGCGGCGGATTGCGCGGTGCGGGCCGATGCGGGGGTGAAGGCCGATCTGGCGGCGGCCTTTGCCGCGCTGGAAGCGGCGGGCGGGGAGGATGCGCTGTTCGAGGCGACCACGCGGTTTTACGAGGTGATCTTCCGCGCCGCCGGGCATGACATCGCGTGGGAGATCGTGCAGCGGTTGAACGGGCGGATCAGCCGGTTGCGCGCGCTGACGCTGGCGGCAAGTGACCGGGCGGTGCCGGGGCGGGTGCGCATGGCGCGGATCGCGGCGGCGATTGCGGCGAATGACGCGACCGCGGCGCGGCAGGCGGTGGAGGATCATCTGCGCGAGGCGGCGGCGCTGGCGCAGCGGAAGCTGGAGGGGGTGTGATGGCGGCCTATTGGATTGCCCATGTCACGGTGACGGACCCGGAACGCTACAGCGCCTATCAGGCGCTGGCCCCGGCGGCCTTTGCCCGCTTTGGCGGGCGGTTTCTGGCGCGGGGGGGGGAGGCGGATGTGCTGGAGGGGCCGGAACAGGCGCGCCATGTGGTGATCGAGTTTCCCGATCTGGCGGCGGCCCGGGCCTGCTATGCCTCGGACGCGTACCGCGCCGCACGGGCGGCGCGGGCGGGCGCGGCAGAGGTTGCGCTGGTGATCGTGGACGGGGTCTAGGGGCGCGATTTTTCGGCGAAAAATCGGGGGAGGTCCTGGCTGGGGCAGCTTTGGGCGATTTTCCTTCGAAAAATCGGGCGCGCGTGGTGCGGGGCGGGAGCAGGCGATTTTTCGTCGAAAAATCGAGAAAAGTTTCCGGTGGATATCCGGGGCGGGGCGATTCTTCTGCGAATAATCGAAGGGCGATCCGCGGGTGCGGATCGCCCTTATCCTTTGCGTCGATGCCTGCCGTCAGTGGGTGGCGACGGGGTCTTCCACGGGCTTGGCCATCTCTTTCCGCGAGATCAGCGTGTAGAAGGCCGGGACCACGAAGAGCGTGAAGAGTGTCCCGATGGTGATGCCAGAGAAGATCACCAGACCCACGGAATAGCGCGCGGCGGCGCCTGCGCCATCGGCGATGATGAGCGGGATCACCCCCAGCGCCATGGCGGCGGTGGTCATCAGGATCGGGCGGAGGCGCACCTTGGCCGAGGCGACGATGCCTTCGCGTGCCGACAGCCCGCGTTCGTGGCGCAGCTGGTTGGCAAATTCCACCAGCAGGATGCCGTGCTTCGTAATCAGCCCGATCAGCGTGATCAGCCCCACCTGCGTGTAGATGTTGAGCGTGCCGAGCCCGAGGTTCAGCGGCACGATGGCGCCGAAGATCGACAGCGGCACCGACATCATGATGATGAGCGGATCCCGGAAGCTTTCGAACTGTGCGGCCAGAACGAGGTAGATCACCACCACGGCGAGGCCGAAGGCGAGAAGGATGGTGTTGCCTTCGGTCACCTCCAGCCGGGATTGGCCGGAATAGTCAATGAAGAAGCCGTCGGGCATCACCTTTTCCGCCTCATCCACGATCACCTGCAGCGCGTCGCCGGTCGAGACGCCGGGGATGGGCAGGGCGCTGATGGTGGTTGAGTTGAGCTGGTTGAACTGTTCGATGGCGCTGGGGGCGACGCGGGTTTCCACGGTGACCACGGCAGAGAGCGGGACCATCTGCCCGGTGGCGGAGCGGATGAAGAAATCCGTCAGCCGTTCGGGGTTGTTCCGATACTCTTCGGGGACCTGCATGATCACGTCATAGCTGTTGTTGTCGCGGTCGAACTGCGCCACCGCCCCGCCGCCGACCAGAAGGCCGAGCGTGGTGCCGATGTCGCGGGCGGGCAGGTTGAGGGCGGCCGCGCGTTCGCGGTCGATCCGCATGACGATCTGGGACGAGTTGTAGGAGAGCGAGTTCTGCACCACGATGAAGCGGCCCGAGGCCATGGCGGCGTTCTTCACCTCTTCGGCCACTTCGAAGATGCGGTCGGAGGGGCCGGTGGATTGCAGGATCACGCTGATTGGCAGGCCGCCGCCCGCGCCGGGCAGCGAGGGGGGCGCGAAGACGAAGGCCTGCACGCCGGCCACGCTGTTCAGTTTGGCC
Organism: Paragemmobacter ruber; assembly: GCF_009908315.1. GTDB lineage: Bacteria > Pseudomonadota > Alphaproteobacteria > Rhodobacterales > Rhodobacteraceae > Paragemmobacter > Paragemmobacter ruber. The sequence goes on along the minus strand of NZ_JAAATW010000001.1, from coordinate 116,807 downwards.
TGGATGTCGGCCTGCAGTTCGGCCTGCGAGCGGTCACGTTCGGACCAGTCCTTGAAGGCCCAGAGCGCGATGCCGGAATTCGTGGCCCCGCCCATGCCGACGATGGAGAAGTTTGCCGAAAGTTCGGGCAGGTCCTCGGTCAGCGCACGCATCTGGTCGATATAGGTGCGGGTGTATTCCGACGTGGCGTAGGGCGGCGCGTTGACGAAGGCGAAGAGGGCGCCCGAATCTTCTTCAGGGGCGAGCTCGCTCGAGGTCTTGGTGAAGAGATAGCCGGTCAGGCCTGCCAGCACGACAACCATCAGCACGGTGATGAAGCGATAGTCGAGCGAGCCGTTGACGCGGCGTTCGTACCAGCCGGCGAGCCGGTCGAAGGCGCGGTCCACCACGATCTGGAAGCGCGAATGATTGCCCTTTTGCAGCAGGCGGGCCGACATCATGGGCGTGATCGTCACGGCGACGAGGCCCGAGATGATGACCGCGCCCGCCAGCGTGACGGCGAATTCGCGGAACAGCGCGCCGGTCAGGCCGCCGGTGAAGGCCAGCGGCGCAAAGACCGCGGCCAGCGTGATCGTCATGGCGATGACGGCGCCGTAGATTTCCTTCATCCCGATGAAGGCGGCCTGGATCGGGCGATAGCCTTCCTCGATATGGCGGTGGATGTTTTCCACCACGACGATGGCGTCATCGACGACGAGGCCGATGGCCAGCACCATGGCCAGAAGCGACAGAAGGTTGATCGAATAGCCAAAGACATAAAGCACGAACAGCACCCCCATCAGCGACAGGGGGATCGTGACCACCGGCATCAGCACCGACCGGAACGAGCCGAGGAAGAGCAGGATGATGACGATGACGATGGCCACGGCTTCGGCGATGGTGATGAACACCTCTTCGATCGAGGCGCTGATCTGTTCGGTCGCGTCATACATCAGCGTCAGCGTCATGCCCTGCGGCAGGCTGGACTGAATGATGGGCAGTTCGGCCAGCACGGCGGCGGACATGTCGAGCGGGTTCGCCCCCGGCGTGGGAAAGACGCCGATGAAGGTGCCCGGTTCGCCGTTGAAGTTCACGATCGTGTCGGTTGAGGCGGCGGCGAGTTCCACCCGCGCCACATCGGCCAGACGCACCACATCGGCGCCATTGCCCGAGATGGGCAGGGCGGCAAACGCCTCGGGCGTTTGCAGGGTGGTTTCCATGGTGATGGAATAGGCGGTGTATTCGCCCTGCGTCTTGCCCGGCGCGGCGAGGAAGTTGGCGCTGTTGACGGCGGCCAGCACCTCGGCCGCGGTCAGGCCGCGGCCTGCGAGGCGGATCGGGTCGATCCAGATGCGCATGGCATATTCCTGCCCGCCCAGCACCTGAATTTCGGCCACGCCGGGGATGGTGGACATGCGGGGGCGGATCACGCGTTCGATGTATTCGGTGATCTGCGTGGAGGTCATGTTGGGGTTCTGCATCGCCAGATACATGGTGGCGAATGTCATCCCCGTGCCCTTGACGATGGTGGGATCCTCGGCCTCGGACGGCAGGCTGGAGCGGACCTGCTGCACCTTCGACATCACCTCGGTGAGGGCCACGTCGGGATTGGCGCCAAGGCGCATGTTCACGGTGACGGTGGAGGCGGAGGGCGAGGAGGTGGAGGTGATGTAATCCACATTCTCGGTCGTCGCGACGGCCGAGGCGATGGGGGCGGTGATGAAGCCCTGGATCAGGTCGGCAGAGGCGCCGGGATAGACGGTGGTGATGGTGACCACCGTCTCTTCCACCTCGGGGTATTCGCGGATCTGCAGGTTGAAAAAGCCCTGAAGGCCCAGCAGCATGATCAGGAGGCCCAGCACGGTGGAGAGCACCGGGCGCTTGATGAAGATGTCGGCGGGGCTCATTGGTCGGCTCCGGTCGCTGTGTCGGCGTCCGCATCGCTAGCGGGTTCGGCGGCGGCATCATCGCCTGCGGGCGGCGTTTCGGCGGGGGGCGTGACGGCGGGGCCTGTCGTGGCGGCGGCGGGGTTCACGGTGTTGTCGATGACGGCAGGCTGACCGTTGGTCAGGCGGTTCTGGCCTGCGGTGACCACCTGATCGCCCGGCGCGACGCCTTCGGCGATCTCGACCAGCCCGCCGGAGCGGCGGCCCGGCGTGACGAAGATCTGGCTGACCTGAAGCTGTTCGGCGTTCTCTTCCGACGGGCGCACGACATAGACGTAATCGCCGTAAAGGCTGCTGGAGAGGGCGGTCTGCGGCAGGGCGATCACGCCTTCTTCCGAAGGCAGGCTGACCTGAATGCGGACGAATTGGCCCGGCGTCAGCTTGCCCTGCGCGTTCGTGATGGATCCGCGCAGCGCGACAAGTCGGGTGGCCGGATCCACGCGCGGGTCGATCCCGGTCAGTTCGCCGGGGAAGGCCTCGTCCAGCCCTTCGATGCGCACTTCAATCTTTTGCCCGATGGCGAGGTTGGGCAGTTCCTGTTCCGGCAGGCTGAAATCCACCCGCATGGTGGAGATATCCTGCAGCGTGGCGACGATGGTGCCGGGGGCCACGTATTGGCCCAGATCGACGCGCGGCAGGCCGACCGTGCCGGTGAAGGGCGCGGCGAGCTGGCGCTGTTCCAGCACGGCGATGGCGCGGGCAAGCTGCGCCTCGGCCGCCTGTGCGGCGGCCTGCGTCTGATCGAGCGAGACATTGGTGGCCACGCCGCGACGGGTGAGATCCTGCGCGCGGGCGAGGTTGCTGCGTTCCAGTTCCGCCTGCGTGCGTGCGGTTTCCACATCGGCGCGCTGCACGACATCATCAAGGCGCAGCAGCACGGCGCCGGTTTCCACGGTGGTGTTCGGCTCAAAGAGGATCTCTTTCACCACGCCTGCGCTTTCCACCGTCAGATCCACGCCTTGCGCGGCGTTGACGGTGCCGATCGCCTCGATCGCAGGGGACCATGTGACGGGGGCCGCCTCGACCGTCGAGACGGTAGCGGGTTGCTGGGGCATGTTGGCGAAGACCTGCGCGATCATGCTGTCGCGGAACAGGTTGAACCAGACCAGACCGCCGCCGATTGCACCCAAAAGGACGATGGCGATGATGAAACGGATGACCATGGGAAGGGGCCTTTACGTGGAAATGGCGGCAGCAGGCCGCCAAAGTGGCAATATCTGTATCCTGAATTTACTTATGCTGCGGCAAAGTCAATCTGCCCCGGCATTTTTTGAACGGGTTCGGACAACAAAACAGCAGGAGTGCACAAAAGCCCGGTCAGGATATTGATTGACGGCTGCGCTTCTGCCACAGGCGGGTAACGATTAGGCAACAGATGAACGGGGCGCGCATGACCGCAGAGGTGAGGGTGATCCCCGAATTGGCGGTGCTGGACAGACCGGCCGCCGAGGCGATGCTGGTGCAGGTCTTTGGCTTTGCGCGGGGCGGGGATCTGCTGCACTTCGGGGGGCAGGCGGTGGCGCTGGTGCAGGCCGAGGCGGCGCCGGGCCATGGGGTGATGGACCATCTGGCGCTGGCGGTGGCCGATGTGGATGCGGCGCTGGCCGCGTTCGTGGCGCGCGGTGCGCGGCTGGAGGCGACCACGCCCAAGGGCCCGCGCGAGATCGCCGAATTCTGGGGCGCGGGGGTGCGCTACGTCTTTCTGGAGGGGCCGGAGGGCGCGCGGATCGAATTATGCGCGCATCTGGGCGGCGCGGCGCGCCCCGGCCTGCCGGGGCATGACCATCTGGGTATTCCCTGCACCGACATTGCGGCGAGTTCGGCCTTTTGGGAGGGGCTGGGTGCGGCACCCGTGGCGGCGGTCGACCTTGCGCGCCCGGACGGGGTGACGCGGGTGCGGTTCCTGTCGCTGGGCGACAGCATGGTGGAACTCTATGAACCGCCCGCCTTGCGGGGCGCGCGGGCGGGCTTTGCCGCGCCCGCGCTGTGGCGCGGGCTGCGCCTGCAGGGGACGGCGCTGGCGCCCGGGTTGCGCGAGGGGCCGGATGGGCTGCGGGTGGCGGTGGTCTGAGGCGGGCGGGATCGCGCGCAGACATCGCGGCGAAATCTGGCACAGATTTCGCGTCCCACGGTTGGCACATGCGCAGGGTCGCGGTGGGCGCGCGCGGCAAAATTCTGTGTCAGAATTTTACGCGATGTCTGTGTCAGACATCGCCCGCGCGCGACACGAGGGCCGGGAAATCCTGCCAGTGGTCGAAGGCGGCATGATGCGGCAGGTCGGTGACCGGCGTCTTGCGGTAGCCTTGCGTGAACAGAAGCAGCGGCACGCCCGCGCGGGCGGCGGTTTCGGCATCCACCTCGCTGTCGCCTACGAACAGGACCGGCCCGCCCCCCATCGCGGCGATGGCATGGTGCAGGGGGGCGGGGTCGGGTTTGCGCACGGGCAGGCTGTCGCCGCAGACAAGTGCGGCGAAGCGGTCGGTCCAGCCCAGATGGGCCAGGAGGGCGCGGGTCGGGCCTTCGGGTTTGTTGGTGCAGAGAGCGAGCGGCAGGGTCAGCGCATCCAGCGCCGCCTCAACCCCCGGATAGGGGCGGGTCAGGCCGCCCGGATCATGTTCGTAGCGCGCGGTGAAGGCGGCGGCCATATCGGCGTGGCGTGCCGGATCCTCGGGCAGGTCCAGCGCGCGCATCACGCGGGTGATGAGGATGGGGACACCGCCGCCGATGAAGCCGCGCACGGTGTCAAAGGGCAGGGGGGCGAGGCCCTGCTCGGCAAGGATGGCGTTCACCCCGGCATGGATGTCGGGGGCGCTGTCCACCAGCGTGCCGTCGAGATCGAAGATCAGGGCGCGGGTCATGGGGATCAGCGGCCCGTCAGCCAATTGCCGAACTTGGCCAGCCGGGACGGCGGGCCGCGGCGGGCCGCCTCGCGCCGGTCGGCCATGGCGTAGAGGCCATACATCCCGTGCACGCCCAGCCAGCGCAGGGGTTCGGGTTCCCATTTGCGCACCCGGCGGTTGACCCAGGGCAGGCGGGTGAGGTCTGTCTGGCGGTCGAGCGTCAGGTCGGCCAGCGTGCGGCCTGACAGGTTGGAGGTGGAGACGCCCACGCCGACATAGCCGCCCGCCCAGCCGATGCGGGTGGCGGGGTCGAGCCCTGCGGTGGTGCACCAGTCGCGCGGCACGCCGATCACGCCGCACCACGCATGGTCGATGCGGAAGCGCTTGGTGGCCGGGAAATGGGTGTGCAGGATGTTGGTCAGGCGGCGGATGGTTTCCGCATCCGGCGCACCGGAATTGTCGATGGCCGAGCCGAAGCGATAGGGCACGCCGCGCGCGCCCACGGTGATGCGCCCTTCGCGCGTGCGCTGGCAGTAGCAATAGGCATTGGCGAAATCGCCAAGGATTTCATGGCCGTGCCAGCCGATTTCGGTCCAGACCTCTGGCGGCAGGGGTTCGGTGGCGATCTGGGCGGAGTTGAGGGGGAGCCATTCGCGCCGCAAGCCCGGCAGGGTGGCGGTGAAGCCTTCGGTGCAGCGCAGGATCGTGTGGGCGGTGACGGTGCCGCGATGGGTGGTGACGCGGCCGGGGGCGATGGCGGTGACTTCCGTTTCCTCGCAGATGCGCACGCCCATGGCTTCCACCACCTGCGCCAGACCGCGCACGAGTTTGGCGGGTTGCACGCGGGCCACGCCGCCCACGACCATGGCGCCGAGGACGCCGGGGATATTGACGCGCGAGGCGGTCTGCCCTGCGCCGATCATATGCACCCGATCCTCGCCCCAGTGGCGGCGGTGGGCGGTCTCAGCCTCGCATCGGGCAAGCTGGGCGGGGCTGGTGGCGACCATCAGTTCGTCGGTGCGCAGGATGTCGGCCTCGATCCCTTCGGCCTGTGTCACGCGGATGATTTCATCGACGGTGCCGGTCATTGCCTTCACCATGGCGCGGACCGACGCCTCGTCCGAGGTGGCGAGATAGCGTTCGTGATTCCACGCGAAGCCGCCCGTGAGCCAGCCGCCATTGCGGCCCGAGGCGCCGAAACCGGCGAAGTTCTTTTCGCAGATGACTATGTTCAGGCCGGGATCGGCCTTTTTCAGGTAATAGGCCGACCACAGGCCGGTATAGCCCGCGCCGATGATGCAGACGTCCGCCGTGGTGTCGCCGCCAAGGGGCGGGCGGCGGGTCTGGGGCAGGCCGATATCGGCATACCAGAAGGAGATGTCGCCGATGCGGCGGGGGGAATGATCAGTCATGGTGCAAAACCTATCCGCGCCACGCGGCTTGTCATCCCCGAAAACGACAACGCGCCGCCCGACGGGCGACGCGTGCCGGTTTTCCGGGCGGGGTGGGGATCAGAAGAAGGTCTGCACCCCGGTGATCGCGCGGCCAAGGATCAGGGCGTGCACGTCATGGGTGCCTTCATAGGTGTTCACCGTTTCGAGGTTCACCATGTGGCGCATGATCTGGAAATCTTCCTGAATCCCGTTGCCGCCGTGCATGTCGCGCGCCCAGCGGGCGGCATCCAGCGCCTTGCCGCAATTGTTGCGCTTGACGATGGAGATCATCTCGGGCGCGGCATTCGCCTCGTCCAGCAGGCGGCCGACGCGCAGGCTGGCCTGCAGGCCAAGCGAGATTTCGGTCATCATGTTGGCGAGTTTCAGCTGGAACAGCTGCGTTCCGGCGATGGGCTTGCCGAACTGCTTGCGGTCGAGGCCGTACTGGCGGGCGGCGTGCATGCAGAATTCGGCCGCGCCCATGACCCCCCAGGAAATGCCATAGCGCGCGCGGTTGAGGCAGCCGAAGGGGCCTTTCAGGCCTTCGACAAAGGGAAGGAGGGCGTCTTCGCCCACTTCGACATCCTTCATCACGATTTCGCCCGTGATGGAGGCGCGCAGGGACAGCTTGCCGCCGACCTTGGGGGCGGAAAGGCCCTTCATGCCCTTGTCCAGCACGAAGCCGCGGATCTTGCCGCCATGTGCTTCGGATTTCGCCCAGACGACGAAAACATCGGCGATGGGGGCGTTCGAGATCCACATCTTGGCGCCGTTCAGGACATAGCCGTTGGCGGTTTTCTTGGCCGTCGTCTTCATCCCCGCCGGATCGGAGCCGGCATCGGGTTCGGTCAGGCCGAAACAGCCGATCCATTCACCGGAGGCGAGCTTGGGCAGGTATTTGCGGCGCTGGTCTTCGGTGCCGTAGGCGTAGATGGGATACATCACCAGCGACGACTGGACCGACATCATCGAGCGATAGCCGCTGTCCACACGCTCCACCTCGCGCGCCACGAGGCCGTAGGCGACGTAAGACGCGCCGAGGCCGCCGTATTCTTCCGGGATCGTAACGCCCAGAAGGCCCATCTCGCCCATTTCGCGGAAGATCGAGGGATCGGTGGTTTCCTCGCGATAGGCGGCCACGACGCGGGGTTGCAGCTTTTCCTGCGCATAGGCGCGGGCGCCGTCGCGCAGCATCCGTTCCTCTTCGGTCAGCTGGTCGTTCAGGCGGAACGGGTCTTCCCAATCGAAGCGGCCCAGATCGGGGGCATCCTTGGCCTTGATCTTGGGCTTGTCAGTCGTATGGGGGGCGTCAAGGCTCATGGCCGGTCCTCCGTTTGGATGAGGCAGTGTGACAGCAGGGCCTGAGTCGCGCCATGCCGGGGATGGCGCTTGTATGGCGCAGGAATTTGTGAGTTTATAGCGAAACTTATTTCATACTTGTTGAGGTTTGCGCACATGATCCCGCCGCGCCGCCATCTGCCCAGCCTGCCCGGCCTTCTGGCGCTGGAGGCGGTGGAGCGGTTGGGAACGGCCACGGCAGCGGCGGCGGAGTTGAACCTGACGCCGGGTGCGGTGAGCCGGGCGTTGCAGGAGGTGGAGGCGCAGCTGGGCGTGACGCTGCTGATCCGCGACCGGCAGCGGCTGCGTCTGACGCCTGCGGCGCGGGATTATGTGGCCGAGGCGCGGCGCGCGCTGGGCGTGCTGGGGCAGGCGGGGCAGCGGCTGCGGGCGGGCGGCGGGGCGGAGAGCCTGTCGCTGGCGATCCTGCCCGCCTTCGGGATGCACTGGCTGGCCCCGCGCCTGCGCGACTTTCGCGCCGCCCATCCGGGGGTGCGGCTGACGCTGACCACGCGGCTGCGCCCTTTTGACATGGAGGCCGAGGCGTTCGATGCCGCGATCCACTATGGCCGGGCGGATTGGCCGGGGGCGGAGCATCTGCTGCTGATGCAGGAAGAGGTGCAGGCCGTCTGCGCGCCGGGGCTGATCGCGGCACCGCTGGCGGGGGTGGAGGGGTTGTTGGCGCTGCCCCTGTTGCAGATCGAAAGCCGGACGGGGGACTGGGGGCGCTGGTTCGCGGCGCATGGATTGGCGGGGCAGCGCCCGGGGGGGATGCTGTTTGACCAGTTCGCCACGATGCAGCAGGCGGCGGTGCATGGGCTGGGCGTGGCGCTGTTGCCGACATTCCTGATCGGCGAGGATCTGGCTGCGGGGCGGCTGATGCCCGCCTGGGGCGGGCCGGTGCGGGCGGCGGGAAGCTATTGGCTGGTCTGGCCGCGCGCCGTGCCGCCGCGCCCGGCGATGGCCGCGTTTCGCGGCTGGATCGCAGGGCAGGTGGGCGATGTGGTAGGGCCGGAGGGACTCGAACCCCCAACCAAGGCGTTATGAGCGCCCGGCTCTAACCATTGAGCTACAGCCCCACGTCTTTTGGGGTAAGGCTTCGCGCGGGGGTGGTCAAGGTCGGGGGAGGCCAGCGGCGGCGGTTCCTGTGGCGCTGTTGCGGGCGGGTTATGCTAGCCGCGCGCGCGGGCGGCGGCAGGCAGGGGCCTGCGAGGGGCCTTTGCGCCGTTGCGATGGGGCGGGCGCTGGTATATGGCCTGCGCCCATCAGGGACAGACTGGCGGAGCAAGCGCGATGACGAACGGCCTTACCTATGCGCAGGCGGGGGTGGATATCGACGCGGGCAACGCGCTGGTTGAACGGATCAAGCCGGCGGCCAAGCGCACCAACCGGCCCGGCACGATGTCGGGGCTGGGCGGGTTTGGCGCGCTGTTCGATCTGAAGGCAGCGGGATACAACGACCCGATCCTCGTGGCTGCGACCGATGGTGTGGGCACCAAGCTGCGCATTGCCATCGACACGGGCAACGTGGACACGATCGGGATCGACCTTGTCGCCATGTGCGTGAACGATCTGGTCTGTCAGGGGGCGGAACCGCTGCTGTTTCTGGACTATTTCGCCACCGGCAAGCTGGATGTGGATCAGGCCGCGCGGATCATCGAAGGCATCGCCGCCGGGTGCGAGGCTTCGGGCTGCGCGCTGATCGGGGGCGAGACGGCGGAAATGCCGGGGATGTATCACAAGGGCGATTTCGACCTTGCCGGTTTCGCCGTGGGCGCGATGGAGCGGGGGGCGGATCTGCCCGCCGGTGTGGCCGAGGGTGACGTGCTGCTGGGGTTGGCCTCGAACGGGGTTCATTCCAACGGCTACAGCTTTGTGCGCAAGGTGGTGGAACTGTCGGGCCTTGGCTGGGATGCGCCGTCGCCCTTCTCGGACGGCACCCTGGGCGAGGCGCTGCTGGCGCCGACGCGGCTTTATGTCAAGCAGGCCCTTGCGGCGATCCGGGCGGGGGGCGTGCATGGGTTGGCGCATATCACCGGGGGCGGGCTGACTGAGAACCCGCCGCGCGTGATCCCCGAAGGACTGGCCTGCGCGATCGACCTGAACGCCTGGACCCTGCCGCCGGTGTTCCGCTGGCTGGCCACGACCGCGAACATGGCTGAGGCGGAACTCCTCAAGACTTTCAACTGCGGGATCGGGATGATCCTTGTGGTGGCGCCGGAGCGGGCCGCGGCGCTTGCCGATCTGCTGGCGGGGATGGGCGAGACGGTGGTCACGCTGGGCCATGTGGTGCCGGGCGAGGGCGTGGTCTATTCGGGCCGCCTTCTGTGACAGCCCGCGTCGCCATCCTGATTTCCGGTGGCGGGTCGAACATGCTGGCGCTGCTGCGGGACATGGCGTCTGGCGACCATCCGGCGCAGGCCGTGCTGGTGGCGTCGAACGATCCGGGCGCGGCGGGGCTGGCGCGGGCGGCCGCTCTTGGGGTTGCCGTGGCGGCGGTGGATCATCGGCCCTTTGGCGGCGACCGCGCGGCCTTTGAGGCGGCGCTGCTGGAGCCGATCCTGGCCGCGCGCCCCGATATCCTGTGCCTTGCGGGTTTCATGCGGGTGCTGACGCCTGCTTTTGTGGATCGTTTTGCCGGGCGGATGCTGAACATCCACCCCTCGCTTTTGCCGAAATATCCCGGCCTGCACACGCATCAGCGCGCGCTGGAGGCCGGCGATGCCGAGGCGGGCTGCACCGTGCATGAGGTGACGCCCGTGCTGGATGCAGGCCCGATCCTGGGTCAGGCGCGGGTGCCGGTGTTGGCGGGGGATACGGCGGATACGCTGGCCGCGCGGGTGCTGGTGCAGGAGCATCGGCTTTATCCGGCGGTGCTGCGCCGTTTCGCGGCGGGGGATCGGACGCCCGTCTTCTTGTGACGGCTGACGCGCGCGTCAACGCATCTTTCCATTTTTCGACATCGGCCCTATAGCAGACAGGCGGGATGACCCCGTGCCACCCTGGCCGATCGGAAGGCATGATGCGCACGATTACGACGACCGAAGACCTTGCTGCCTTCTGCGAGGCTGCCAAAAGCCAGCCCTATGTCACCATCGACACGGAATTCCTGCGCGAGCGGACCTATTGGTCAAAGCTGTGCCTGATCCAGATGGCGCTGCCCGGCAAGACCGGCGAGGCGGTGCTGGTGGACCCGATCCTTGGCGAAGGCATGAGCCTTGAGCCGCTTTATGACCTGTTCCGCCACAAGGCGACCGTGAAGGTCTTCCACGCGGCGCGGCAGGATCTGGAGATTTTCTTCGTAGAGGGAAAGGTCTTTCCCGAACCGCTGTTCGACACCCAGATCGCGGCCATGGTCTGCGGGTTCGGCGAACAGGTGGGCTATGAGACGCTGGTCAAGAAGATCGCGAAAGAGAACCTCGACAAGACCTCGCGCTTCACCGATTGGTCGCGCCGCCCCCTGTCCACCGCGCAGCAGGAATATGCGCTGGCCGATGTCACCCATCTGCGGGTGATCTATGAATGGCTTTCAGGCCAACTGACCAAGAATGGACGCACCCGCTGGGTGGAGGAGGAGTTGGCGATCCTCACCGATCCGGCGACCTATACCGTGCATCCCGACGAGGCATGGCAGCGGGTCAAGACGCGCACCACATCGGGGCGGTTTCTGGCCGTGGTGCGGGAACTTGCCCGCTTCCGCGAGGATTATGCGCAGCGCATGAATGTGCCGCGGTCGCGCGTGATGAAGGATGACGCGCTGTTGGAACTGGCCTCGACCCGGCCCGGTTCGATGGAAGAGCTGGGGCGGTCGCGCCTGCTTTTGCGCGAGGGGCGCAAGCCCGAGATTGCCGACGGGATTCTGGCGGCGATCAAGCGGGGGATGGAGGCGCGGCAGGAGGATCTGCCCAAGCCCGATCTGAGCCGCGAGCAGTTGCAGGTGAACCCGGCGCTGGCCGATCTTTTGCGGGTGCTGCTGAAGGCCAAGTCAGAGCAGCTGGGCGTGGCGTCGAAGCTGATCGCTTCGGCCGCCGATCTGGATGCCATCGCGGCGGGCGAGCGGGATGTGGAGGCGCTGAAGGGCTGGCGGTTCGAGGCCTTTGGCGAGGATGCGCTGCGCCTGTGCAAGGGCGAGATTGCCCTGTCGGCCAAGGGCACGGAGGTGCGGGTGATCCGCCTATAACGGGGCGTTCTGTGACGGGGTGTCGTGTGACGGGGCGCCCGGCGCCCTAGCGGCGCGAGGACAGCGCGTTCGTCCCGCCTTGGACGACGATTTCGCGCACCTCATCCAGCCGCACATTCGACAGCGACGTGGCCACCGTAATCTCGCGCGAGCGGGGGGAGCCCTGCGGCGTGGGGGCGATGGGCGGGAACACCCGGAAATCGAACACAAGGACCCCGTTTTCATCCAGCGGGCGGGCGACAAGTTCCGCATCCCACCAGCCTTGGCTGGGCGGGATGCCGCGGGCGCGGATGATGGCACCGGTGCTGAAGGGTTCAACCTTCAGATCAACCACCTGTTCGACCAGAAGCCGGGCATCTTCGGGCGTGGCGACGGCGGCGACTGTTTCGCGCGGCTCGGCGCGGCCGAACCAGTTGAACGGGTTCAGCCGCGACTCGCGGATACCCCCGCAGCCTGCCACGATCAGAACCACGCCAAATGCCGCCAGAACTGTCTTCTTCATGCCGGTCCCCCGTCTGTTGCCCCTTGGGTAGCCGATGGCGGCGGGTTTGAAAAGCGCCGCCTTGCGCGAAGGCCATGGCGGCAAGAACCTTGGCCGGGCTGGACGTTTCGCCCCGCACCGCCTAGGTCTGTCCCCCAGAACAGGAGCGCGTGATGGCCACCCCCGCATTCGAAGAGATCGCCGAAACCTTCGACTTCCTTGACGACTGGGAAGACCGCTATCGCCATGTGATCGAACTGGGCAAGGCCTTCCCCGCGATGGACGAGGCGTTCAAGGTGCCTGCGACCAAGGTGCAGGGCTGTGCGTCTCAGGTCTGGCTGCAACCCGTGATCACCGATGGCCGGTTCGATTTTCAGGGCGACAGCGACGCAATGATCGTGAAGGGCCTGATCGCGGTTCTGCATGCGCTGTATGCCGGGCTGCCGGTGGCAGAGGTGGGCCGGGTGGACGCGCCTGCGGAACTGGCGCGGCTGGGCCTGACGGATCACCTGTCCTCGCAGCGGTCGAATGGCTTGCGCGCGATGGTGGAGCGTATCCGCGCCGTGGCAGCGGCGGCCTGACGTCCGCGCGGGCCAAAAGGCCCTGTTGATTTCATTCTTTTGCAGGTAACCTCACAATTCTGTGTTGTTGTGTTGTTGTGTTGTGTGGTGCTGGCGATGTTTGCTCTGGTTATGTCCATGCTGGCGGCGGGTCTTGTCCTTAACCACGTCATGGACGACGACGATCTGCCAGAGGATCAAGCCTCGGATGATCCACCCGGCACGGATGGCGGCACCCCGGATGGGGACGGAACCGGAGGCAGCGCAGGTCCCGACGATGACGGGGGTGATGACGAAGAACCGCCTTCCCTTCCCGTTGCCACCCAAAGGGCCGATCAACTGACGCTGCCCAAGACCGCGACGGGAGAGTTCGATGCGCTCGGCGGCGATGACGTGATCACCGTCAAGGCCGAGACAGGGGCGCTTTTGTTTTCCGAGAATAAGCCGCTGACGTTTTACTATGACACCGATCTTGGTGCAGACCCCATGTCCATAGATGGCGGGGCGGGCAACGACACCCTCATCCTGTCCGGGAGCGGCTATATCGTCACCGGCGGTGACGGAGATGACAACATCGAACTGGGCGATGCCACGGGGGTGCTGGTCTTTGCGGACGGTGCCGATACGGTTATTGCTGGCTCTGGCGGGGGGATGGCGACCTTGGCGGGCGCGTCCACCTATCTCGGATCCGATGGCACCGATCTCGTGCGCAGTTCCACTAGCGGGGACATCACCATGGGCGGCGGTGACGATGCCCTTATCCATTCCGGCTCCGGGCAGGTCGACATGGGCGAGGGGGATGACTGGTTCTTCGGGGAAAACGGTGCCTCTTCGGTCCTTGGCGGCGCGGGTGATGACACGTTGATCGGCACGAGATCGGACTCGGTCTTCCTGCCGTCGGCCACGAACTTTCTTTCCTTTTACGCAAGCCGTGATCCTGACACGCTGGATGGCGGGATGGGGAACGACAGCATCGGCGCCTCGCATGGTGATCTTGTCACCTCTGGCGCGGGGGCGGATTTCATCGATGTCTATCTGTATGCCGATCTTGACCTGTCCGGAGTCGAGATCACGGATTTCGACCCGACGCAGGACCGGCTTATCATCACCCATGACTTTTTCGGTCGGGACGGCACGGGTCCCGACCGCGACCCGGTCCCGTTCACCGGCGAAGTCACGGTCACCGAAACCCCGGAAGGCGACACGATCATCTCTGGACGGGGCGGCCAGATTTTGGCCACCCTGCGCGGTGTGACCGGGCTTTCCATCGGGGCGGATGTTGACGCGTTGACCGATCTCGATGGCAACCCGACGCCTGATGCCGAATATGACGTGATCCTCACGCGTTTCTTCAACGTCACGAGTTGATGCCGCACGCCACAGGGTTCAGCGCGGCTCTACCCGCACCTTGTCAGGGTAGAAGGCGAGGTAACCGGCGATCGCCTCGGCCCCCGGCTTGGGGTTCTCATAGGACCAGACGGCATTTTCCAGCCGCGCCTCCGGCGTAGAGATGCTGAAGTAACGGGCCTCGCCCTTGAAAGGGCAGGTGCTGTGCCGGTCGCTGGCATCCAGAAGCGCCATCGCCACATCCTCGCGCGGGACATAGATCACCGGGGCGCGCGTGCCTTCGGTCAGTTCCAGCGCGCGGTCGGTTTCGCCGATGATCGCCCCTTGGGCGCGCACGATGTAGCGGCCCGGCGCGGGCCGGATTTCCAGTGTGACACTGTCAAATGTAACGGTCATTCGGCTTTCCTCCCCCAGTTGTCAGGCAGGATGAACCTCTCACAGGTTTGTGACAAGCGTTCCCTCCGCGATAGGCCGGCTTCTGCGCGAAACGGGCCTTGGGCGGCGGGATGCTGCCTATCCTTGCGTCAGAAGGGCGCGTCAGAGCGGCGCGCAGGCCGCTGCCAGCCAGTTGCGGGCCGCCTCTGACAGGCGGGGGGACAGTTTTGCCATGACCTCGGCATGGTAGGCATCCAGCCAGGCGCGTTCGTCGGGCGACAGCCGGTCGGCGCGGATCAGGCGGCGGTCGAAGGGGGCGAAGGTCAGCGTCTCGAAACACAGCTGATCGCGATTGTCGCCCAGTGCGGGCGCGGCCTGCACGACGATCAGGTTTTCCAGCCGGATGCCGAAGGCGCCTTCGCGATAGTAGCCTGGTTCGTTCGACAGGATCATGCCGGGTTCCAGCGGCACCTCCGAAATGCGTGAAATGCGCTGCGGTCCCTCATGCACCGACAGGAAGGCCCCCACGCCATGGCCGGTGCCATGGTCGAAATCCATCCCCGCCGTCCAGAGCGGGAAACGCGCCAGCGCATCCAGATCGCGGCCCGCGATCCCGCGCGGCCAGCGGGCGCGCGAGATGGCGATCAGGCCCTGCAGCACACGGGTATAGCAATCGCGCGCTTCATCGCCCGGATCGCCCACGGCAAGGGTGCGGGTGATGTCGGTCGTGCCATCGGCATATTGCGCGCCGCTGTCCACCAGCAGAAGTTCATCGCGCCGGACCGGGCGGTTCGTCTGTTCCGTGACGCGGTAGTGCATGATCGCGCCGTTCGGACCCGCGCCGCAGATCGTATCAAAGCTGATATCGTGCAGCCGGTTGGTCGCGCGGCGATAGCCTTCCAGCGCGGTCACCACGTCGATCTCCGTCAGGCCGCCTTCGGGGGCGGCCCCGTCCAGCCAGCAGAGAAACTCCACCACCGCCGCGCCGTCGCGCAGATGCGCCTCGCGCATGCCGGCCACTTCGGCGGCGTTCTTGGCGGCCTTGGGCAGGCGGCAGGGATCATCGCCCCAGACCACCGTGCCGCCGCCTGCCTCCACCCGTTGGGACACGGCGAGGGGCGCGGTGGCGCGGTCCACCCGGATCCTGCCCGACAGGGAGTGCAGGGCAGGGCCAAACTGCTCCACCGCATGCAGACGCAGGCCCGCATCCAGCGCGCCCCGCGTGGCATCGCCGAGTTTGGCGGGTGCCACGAAGACATCGACCGACCCATCCGCCCGCAGGATGCCAAAGCCATGCAGGATCGGATTGCGCGGCACATCCGCGCCCCGCAGGTTCAGCAACCAGCAAAGCGAATCGGGCAGGGTGATGATCGCTGCATCCTGCCCGGCCTTGCGCAGCCCCTCGGCCAGCCTCGCGCGCTTGGCCTCTGACGTCTCGCCCGCCAGGGTGACGGGATGGGGAAAGGCGGCCCCCTGCGGTGCGGCGGGTTGGTCGGGCCAGATGGCATCGACGGCATTGGCGACGGG
This sequence comes from Paragemmobacter ruber, assembly GCF_009908315.1. Classification (GTDB taxonomy): domain Bacteria; phylum Pseudomonadota; class Alphaproteobacteria; order Rhodobacterales; family Rhodobacteraceae; genus Paragemmobacter; species Paragemmobacter ruber. The sequence goes on along the minus strand of NZ_JAAATW010000001.1, from coordinate 100,801 downwards.
GCGGAGCGTCACGCCGGATCCGTTGAGCGCCTCTTCGATCCGCCCGATCTCGTCGGCCGTGTGCAGCCAGGGGTCAAAGCCTATGGCCCCTTCTGCCAGATGTTCCGCGATCCAGGGGCCCGGCTTCACCTCGGGCCATGGCACGGGAGTGAAGGCGGACAGGTCCACCTGATGCTTGACCTGCACCCGGTAGCGCCCGTCGATGAAGACCCCCGCGATATCGGGCAGCACGATGGCAAAACCCGCCGAGCCGGTGAAACCGGTCAGCCATTGCAGCCGTTCATCCCGCGCCGCCACATACTCGCCCTGATGCACATCGGCCCGCGGCACGAGGAACCCCGCCAACCCTTCGCCCCGCAGGTGATCGCGCAGCCGCGCCAGACGCCCCGGCCCGGCAGAAGGGTCGGCGGTCGTCTCGAATGTCTGGAACATGGCTCTTCCCCGTTGTTCAAATATCCTCGGGGGGTGAATGGGCCGCATGGCCCAGAGGGGGGCAGACGGCCCCCCCTCCCTTACCCCGCCCGCCGCAGGCCCGCCTTGGCGCGTTTCTTCGGATCGACCTCGAAAAGCCCGGCCAGCTGTTCGGTCATCGCGCCGGCCAGCTGTTCGACATCGGTGATCGTCACGGCCCGCTGATAGTAGCGTGTCACGTCATGGCCGATGCCGATGGCGATAAGCTCCACCTGCCGCCGCCGCTCTACCATCGCGATCACGTCGCGCAGGTGTTTTTCAAGGAAATTCGCGGGGTTGACGGACAATGTTGAGTCGTCCACCGGCGCGCCGTCGGAGATCACCATCAGGATCTTGCGCGCCTCGGGCCGGGCCAGCATCCGGCGATGGGCCCATTCCAAGGCCTCGCCGTCGATGTTTTCCTTGAGCAGCCCCTCCTTCATCATCAGCCCGAGGTTCGGCCGCGCGCGCCGCCATGGCGCGTCGGCCCCCTTGTAGATGATGTGGCGCAGGTCGTTCAGGCGACCGGGGCCTTGCGGGCGCCCCTGCGCCAGCCAGCGTTCGCGCGACTGCCCGCCCTTCCAGGCGCGGGTGGTGAAGCCCAGGATTTCCACCTTGACCGAGCAGCGTTCCAGCGTGCGCGCCAGCACATCGGCGCAGATCGCGGCGATGGAGATGGGGCGGCCCCGCATGGAGCCGGAATTGTCCAGAAGCAGCGTCACGCAGGTGTCGCGGAATTCGGTGTCCTTCTCTTGCTTGAAGGACAGGGGCGTGGTGGGGTTCGCCACCACCCGCGCCAGACGGCCGGCATCCAGCGTGCCTTCCTCCAGATCAAAGAGCCAGGACCGGTTCTGCTGGGCCTGAAGGCGGCGCTGCAACTTGTTCGCCAGCCGCGACACGGCGCCTTTCAGGGGTTCAAGCTGCTGGTCCAGATAGGCGCGCAGGCGTTCCAGTTCGGCCGCCTCGGCCAGTTCTTCGGCGCGGATTTCCTCGTCGAAATCAGAGGTGTAGACGGTATAGTTCGGATCGGCGTCGGAATGGGGGGCGGGCGGCGGCGGCTCCAGCGGGGCCTCGCCTTCGGGCATCTCGGCTTCGTCGCCCTGTTCCATGTCGGCGCTGTCCTCCATCGTGACCTGCGCCTGCGACTGATCCTGCTGTTCCTCTTGGCTGCGTTCGGGCGCGGCCTCGGAGTCGTCGCTTTCCTGTTCCTCTTCGCCCGTGCTGTCGGGGCTGTCCTGATCTTCCTCGGCCTCGCCTTCCTGATCGTCGGGGTCGTCCTGATCGGGGTCGTCGCCCAGCTGATCGCCATAGCCGAGGTCCGAGATCACCTTGCGCGCCAGACGGGCGAAGGCGGCCTGATCTTCCAGCACGTGGTCGATGTTTTCCAGCGTGCCGCCGGCCTGTTCCTCGATGAAGCCGCGCCAGAGGTCCATCACATTGCCCGCGCCTTTGGGCATGTCGCGCCCGGTGGCGAGGTGGCGCACAAGATAGCCCGCCGCAACGGCAAGGGGCGCGTCCTGCATGCTGGTGATCTGGGAATAGCCCTTGCGATCCGCCTCATGCGCGATCTTGGCGTCGATGTTCACGGCGGTGCCGGGCATGGCGCGGGCGCCTACGGCCTCGCACCTTGCGGTTTCCATCGCCTCGTAGATTTCGCGGGCAAGGTTGCCCTGCGGGGCATAGCGGGCGGCGACGCCGTCATCGTGGAACTTGCGGCGCAGCGCGAAGGCATCGGCGGTGCCGCGGGCCAGCATCACCTCATCCCGCGTCATGCGGCGGCTGACCTGCGGCAGGCGCACGCCTTCGCGGTTCATGCCCGGGGGATCCACCGAATATTGCACCGTCATGTCCGGGTCATCGGCCATGGTGCGGGTGGCTTCGGCCAGCGCCTTCTTGAACGGATCGGCGGGGTTGTCGTTCGGTTTGGTCATGGGATCACGCGAAGGGGGGTCCGGGGGGCCGAATGGCCCCCCGGCTTTGCGGCAGAATTGCACCGGGGTGGGGCGGGGGCAAGGGCGCGCGCGCGGAAATCGGGGCAAAAGGGGCGAAGTCCGTGCATTCCCGCACAACAGTCTTGCGGGCGCGCCGAATTGCGGAAAATCGCAGGGGGGCCATTTATCGGGGCACGGAATTCAACCCCTCCTCAACGGAACGGAACCCAAGCCATGAGCAAACCCAAGATCGCCCTCATCATCGGGTCGACCCGCAAATCGCGTTTCGCCGATATCCCCGCGCAATGGATGCTGGCGCAGGCCAAGGCCCGCACCGACATCGAGGTGGAACTGGTCGACCTGCGCGATTTCGACCTGCCGCTGTTTGACGAGGTTGCCTCCAACCTCTGGGCGCCCTCGTCTGATCCGCGCGCCGTGGCATGGCAGAAGAAGATCGCGGAATTCGACGGCTACATCTTCGTGGTCGCGGAATACAATCGGTCGATCACCGGCGCGCTGAAGAACGCGCTGGATCAGTCCTATGTGGATTGGAACCGCAAGCCCTTTACCGCCATCGCCTATGGGTCGGTCGGCGGCACCCGCGCGCTGGAGCATCTGCGCCTGATCGGGGTGGAGCTGATGATGGTGCCCACGCGCAATGCCGTGCATTTGGGGATGGCCGATTTCTTCAAGGTGCATCCGGGCCTGGGCGGTTCGGGCAACATGGCCGATGTGGAAGCCAACCTGCTGCCCGCGGCGCAGGCCTCGCTGGACGAACTGGTCTGGTGGGCGAACGCGACCAAGGCCGCGCGCGGCTGATCTGGACGACATCTCCCTGTCGGGGAAGGGGTGGCCTTGGGCCGCCCCTTTTTCTTTGGCGGCGCTGGTCATGGTGGCGCAGCCGGGTGGCACCGCATCACCCCGTGGCAGGGGGCGGTCAGGACAGATAGGCCTCGCACGGGGAGATGAGGCCTGCTGCCTGCCGCGCCGCGCTGGCGCGGCTTTGGGCCGTGCCGTGGCGGCTGGCGCCGAGAAGGGCGGCATGGGCGACCTTTGCCTCGATCCGCCACGCCATGACCTGCGCCTCCTGCCCCGCCGGGGTGATCGAGGCCACCACATCGAGAACCGCCGCGCGCCGTGCCTTGGTCAGGTCAGAGGCGGGGCCATCGACCAGCCATTGATGTTCCATCAGCGCCGACATGCGGCCCGCGCAGGTGGCGAAGAACTGAAGGGGATTGTCGGGAACGTCGTTTCCCGCCCGCGCGGCGGAGGGGCCCGCAAGCGCGCAAAGCAGCATCAGAAGAGAGAGGTAAGTTTTCAAACCGCCCATGATTGCAGCATGAGAAATAATTTTACGCCGATCAAGAAGGCGATCTGAAAACTTCGCAACAGTGCCGTTCCCAGTCAGGGCCGGCGTGAAGGCCCGGCCATGGGCACCGCGCGCGGTATGCCATGGCCGGGCCCCCATAATGTCAGGCCGCCCGCAGACGGCGGATGGGCGGTGCGATGTGGTCGTTCGCATCGGTGCCGAGCCGCGCCGCGGCAGAGGCGTTCTGCTGGATGACGCTGTCCAGATCGCGGATCGCCTCGTTGATCTGTTCGATCCCGATGCTTTGCTCGCTGGAGGCCAGGCTGATCGCCTGCACGAGGTTCGCCGTCTCCTGGATCGCGGGGACGAGGGCGTTGAGCTTTTCGCCCGCCTTGCGGCTGACCTGCAGGGTGCTGCCGGAAAGCTGGCCGATCTCAACCGCGGCCTGCTGGCTGCGTTCGGCCAGCTTGCGCACCTCGGCCGCGACTACGGCGAAGCCCTGGCCGTGCTGGCCCGCGCGGGCGGCCTCGACCGCCGCGTTGAGGGCGAGAAGGTCGGTCTGGCGGGCGATTTCGCGGATGATGCCGATCTTTTCGGCGATGGTGGACATGGATTTGACCGCATCCGTCACCACGGCGCCCGTCTCTGCCGCATCGGTCGCGGCCATCAGGGCGATGCGTTCGGTCTGGGCGGCGTTTTCGGCGGATTGGCGGATGTTGGCGCGCATTTCCTCCATCGAGGCGCTGGCTTTTTCGGCCGCGGCGGCCTGTTCGGTGGCGCCCCGGCTGAGTTGGAGCATCAGGCGGTCCATTTCGGCGCGGCGCTCTTCCCGCTCGGCGGCCTGGGCGGCGGCGATCTTGGCGGCTTCGGCGCCTTCGCGCAGGTCGTCGCGCAGCTTGATGCAAGCGGTGGTGAGTTCGCCCACCTCGTCGCGGGTGGCGACGGGGTGGATGGTGATGTCATAGTCGCGGTCCTTCAGGCGGTTGACCGTATCGGCCAGACGCCGCACCGGGCGCATCGTGCGGTTGATCAGGAAGAGGGAACCGACCGCAGCAGCAAGGATGAGGACCAGCATCACCACCGCAAGCCGGCTGGTCGTGTCGTGCAGCATGGTTTCGATCTGGGCGATGGATTTGCCCACGCCCACGGATCCCACGAGTTCGCCTTCCGCGTTGTAGACGGGCTCATAGCGCGTCAGGTGCAGGGCGCCCAGAATGATCCCGTCGCCGGTGTAGGTTTCACCCCGCAGAAGCGCGGCGGTGGCGGGGCCGGTTGGATCGAGCGGGGTGCCCACGGCGCGGGTACCATCGGCGGCGGTGACGCTGGTCATCACGCGGACGAATTCCTTGGCTTCGGGGTTGAGGCGGAAATAGGTCACATGGACGCCGGTGCCTTCATAGATGGCGTCGTTGACGGAGGGCGCGATCTCCACCTTGGCGTCATCGACGATCAGGCTGTTGATGCGGCCTTCCACATCGGGGCCAAGCGTGAAGCCGCTGGCATTGACGGGCAGGCTGTTGGACAGGGCCCAGATGGCGGTATCGACGCGTTCGCTGGCGAAATCGCGCAGTTCGCGTTCCTTCTCGGACAGGACAAAGGCGATGAGCGCCGCCGTCACGGCGATCATGGCGGCGACGATCACGGCGATCAGGCGGGTTCGAAGGGACAATCGGGGAAGAAAGGACATTCACGGCTCCGGAAAGATGAATACTGGATTCATCTATTTTTACGGCCGCCTCGCGCGGGGATTTACGCGCGTGACCGTGACACAACCGTAGGTATGGGCGCAGGTATGGGTCCGCCAGCCACCGTTCGCAGGATATCGCAAAAGGCAGCGGCCCCGCGCGGGGGGCGCGCGGGGCCGGTGGGGTGGATGTAGCAGGGCGCAAGGCGCGCGCTGGCGCCATCCCCGGCGCCGGATATCAGGCCGCCCGCAGACGGCGGATGGGCGGGGCGATGTGGTCGTTCGCATCGGTGCCGAGCCGCGCGGCGGCAGAGGCGTTCTGCTGGATGACGCTGTCCAGATCGCGGATCGCCTCGTTGATCTGTTCGATCCCGATGCTTTGCTCGCTGGAGGCCAGGCTGATCGCCTGCACGAGGTTCGCGGTCTCCTGGATCGCGGGGACGAGGGCGTTGAGCTTTTCGCCCGCCTTGCGGCTGACCTGCAGGGTGCTGCCTGAAAGCTGACCGATCTCCACCGCCGCCTGCTGGCTGCGTTCGGCCAGCTTGCGCACCTCGGCCGCGACGACGGCGAAGCCCTGGCCGTGCTGGCCCGCGCGGGCGGCCTCGACCGCCGCGTTGAGGGCGAGAAGGTCGGTCTGGCGGGCGATTTCGCGGATGATGCCGATCTTTTCGGCGATGGTGGACATGGATTTGACTGCATCCGTCACCACCGCGCCCGTCTCGGCCGCATCGGTTGCGGCCATCAGGGCGATGCGTTCGGTCTGGGCGGCATTTTCGGCGGATTGGCGGATGTTGGCGCGCATTTCCTCCATCGAGGCGCTGGCCTTCTCTGCCGCGGCGGCCTGTTCGGTGGCGCCCCGGCTGAGTTGGAGCATGAGGCGGTCCATCTCGGCGCGGCGCTCTTCCCGCTCGGCGGCCTGCGCGGCGGCGATCTTGGCGGCCTCGGCGCCTTCGCGCAGGTCATCGCGCAGCTTAATGCAAGCGGTGGTCAGTTCGCCCACCTCATCGCGGGTGGCGACGGGGTGGATGGTGATGTCATAGTCGCGGTCCTTCAGGCGGTTGACCGTATCGGCCAGACGCCGCACCGGGCGCATCGTGCGGTTGATCAGGAAGAGGCACACGAGCGTCGCCACAACCAGAAGGCCCGCCATGACCGAGCCGAGCCAGAGCGCGGTTTCCATGAAGACGGCCCGGATCTGGGCGATGGATTTGCCCGCGAAGACTGCGCCGACGATCGCGCCTTGGGCATCGAAGACCGGCTCGTAGCGGGTGATGAAGGGTTGGCCGAGGATCGTGGCATCGCCCACGAACACCTCGCCGCGCATCAGGACGGGCATGACGGGGCCGGTCGGATCGAGCGGGGTGCCCACGGCGCGGGTGCCATCGGCGGCGGTGATGCTGGTCATGACACGGATGAATTCCTGCGTCTCGGGCAGGAAGGCGAAGTAGGTGACATGCGTATCGAGGCCGGAAAACACTGCATCCACAACGGCTTCGTCGATGCTGACGGCGCTGCTGTCGGCCAGCAGCGCGTTGATGCGGCCCTCGGTGGCGGGGCCGGTGGCGAAGCCCGGCGCCTCGAACGGCAGGCTGCGCGAGAGCGCCCAGATCGCCGCATCCACCCGTTCGGCGGTGGAGTTGCGCAGTTCCTGTTCCTTGAGCGACAGGACGGCCACCATCACGATGGCGGTGACGATCACCATGGTGGTGACAAGGGCAGCGAGGAGGCGCGTCCTGAGGGAGAGTTTGGGGATCAGCTTCATGCGGCGGGTCTCCGGAAAGATAGGAACAGGATTCAGCTACTTGAACGGCAGGGTCGCGCGCGGGTTTACGCAGGCGGTGGCTGGACAACCGTAGGTATGGGCAGCTTTGGTATGGGCGGCGCGCGATGGGGGGTGGTTTTGGGGCCTGTCGCGGGTGGGGGGCGGGGTGGCCATTTGGGCGCGGTTGTTTCTTTGTTTGCCGATGATTTGTGGCGTTAACACAAGGGGTTGGCAGATTTGGGGCGTGCAGGAACCTGTGCAGCAGCGCAGTGCAGACAGGCGTATGCACGCAGCGCGCGGTGACGGGGCGTTAAGGTTAACGTGTGGGAAGGGGGCGGGGGTGAGTCGGGGCGGGTGTTTGTGGGGTGGGGGTTTGCGGGGGTTGATTGGGGTTGGGGGGTAATCCGGCCGGGGCTGTGTGGGGGGCGGGGCGGGCCCGGGGGAAGGCAAGTCGCAAACCGCCCATGTTTGCCGCATGAGACAGGACTTTGTGCTTAGCGAGTGGGCGTTTTGAAGGTGGCTATCAACCGATGCCGGAAGCCCTGCAGAAGAGTTCAAGTTGCATCAACTCTTGCCGGAGCAAGTTAGGCCGGAGCGAGTAACTTGTTGCATTCATCGATAACATACTCGGGAACGCTCTCAAATTTGTGTGGATTAAGTTGCATTACATACTCATTTTCGATGTGGTATGACTCGTTGATGAACTTTGTAATCACGTGATCATCATGCTTCCCATGAATGATTCGGAATAGCTGTATCTTTTCATATCCGACGCTTGTGCCAGCATATCGAGCGCGCATCTCAACATCGTTTTTAACGACCGAAATCAGATTGTCGTAATCAAAACCTGGAATAAATTTGCGAATATTTGCCTCGGCTTCCGTCTTCTGCTGATCAGTCATATCTATATCGCCAGTGGCACTGCGGAAGCATGCAACGTCGCGCTTCTTGAAAAGGCTTGCGAGAAGATTGTATTCTAAGCCCTTATCATTAACTATTTCATAGTGACGTCGCAAATAAATTGAACTGATGATCGCATCTTGTTGAGTTGCAATTACATCTTGGCAAACCTGAGCGAAGGTCTGGATATCGGTTCTGCCAATTGGCTTCTCAGAAACCACGCCATTTCTAGAAGAAAGGAAGGACGCATTCGGTCGTGCACCTTCAAACACCGCAGCAGTGCTTTTTATCATGTCGATGGCTGGCTCAATATCATGCGTCAACATCAAAGCCGTTCGGCCTCTGAGGTTAGCCTTTCCTTTAAAGAGTTGATGAAGAATCGCAAACTTTTTATTCTTGTCAAAGGAAGATATTGGGTCATCAAGAATAACCAAGTCTGGGTTTTCGCTAAGGACCTGATGCACAAATAGTACAAGAGCGAAGGCATTTCTTTCACCATAGCTCAGGTGCTTAGATGCTGATGAGATATGCTCACTCATATCATTATGAACTAACTTCATCTTATATGTTTCAGGCTCAGCCATAATTACTACGTTATACTTGTATCCTGCCGACTTGAGAAAGCTATTAATGCTGTCTTGGTTGTCCTCAATGGCTTTTTTGATGCGCGACTTATGCTTGTTGATATTACCTTTCAGGGTGCCAACCTGTTTGATGAGCTGTTCAAGTTGTTGATTGACTGGATTTACAACTGTCCTTGTTTCGTCGGAGTCCAGTTTATCGATCATGCCAAGATCAATCTTTAGCGACTGAATTCTGTCACTTATTTCGTCAACATCACGGAGAGAGAAGAAGGAAATTGTTCTCAAGCCTTCAAGCTTTACTATAAGGGCATCAATGTCATTTTTTAAACTGCTGAGAAAGCTCTTCTCAGGCGCGCCAAGTTCAATCTTGGCTTTCGTAACTTTTTCGATATTCTCTCGGCACTTTGCGCTGAAGTATTTGCCGAGCCTTTCAATTACTGCCTTAATGGTGTTGAGATGGCCTATCGCCGTCGCATCATACTCTTTGGCTACTGCTAGAGCCGTTTCCTTCTGCGCTTGATCAGGTAACTGAGTGGCGCAATATGGGCAAGTATCACCAAGTTTCAGAAAGTCATTTCCCTTAACTTGCCATGCAATCCATTTGGACGGCTCTGAACCCCTGATAAAAGATTCGAATGGCTTGAGCTTTTCGGGAATGTGCTCGATCTTGTTGCCAGAGCCATAAGACTTTAGGATCTTACTTGACTTTGCAATTGAGCCATCTTTGTTCATAGTCCCAAAAGCGTCGCGAAGATCTTTGAGGTCTTTGACAGTTTGCTCGATTTCTGGATTATCAGAAAACGCCTTCTTTATTCCCGAGAATAGTTTTTCAATCTCTTCCATAGTCGCAGTATACTCTTGCGTCTTGATAAAGATATCGAAGCTATTCTTTACAACTTCATCCTGTTGGAAGGCGAACTGACTTACATATTCTTCATCGAAAATCAAAACAGATTTAATGTCGTCGATGCCCGAAACTTTTGGAGGACTTGCCGCAGAGTTCGCCCGATGCTTAAATGGCGTCAGCGAGTTAAGACTATCATCTGCTTTCGCCTTTGAAGCGATGGCTTTTGCGATAGTGCTTTTCCCAAGACCGTTTGGTCCATACTTTATGTTAAGACTTCCCTTGGCTATTTCTAGGCTCGCGCGGTCGATGGAATTGCAGTTTTCGACGATTAAGTTATAGATCATTGCCTAACCAACTCGTTGAACTCATGCAGGTATTTCTTATACAAGCAATATCCGACTAGGATTTGCGCTTTCAACTTCCTCACTTCATCGCCATGCTCGCCGCGCTTTCCGGGAGTTCCTCGCCGAAGCAGCGTTGGTAGAACTCGGCCACGGTCTGGCGTTCCAGCTCGTCGCATTTGTTCAGGAAGGACAGGCGGAAGGCGTAGCCCACGTTGCGGAAGATCTCGGCATTCTGCGCCCAGTTGAGGACGGTGCGGGGGCTCATCACCGTGGACAGGTCGCCATTCATGAAGGCGGTGCGGGTGAGGTCGGCCACGGTGACCATCTGGCTGATGGTCTTGCGGCCCTTGTCGGTGTTGTAATGCGGGGATTTGGCCAGGACGATGGCGGCCTCGGCATCATGCGACAGGTAGTTCAGCGTGGCCACCAGCGACCAGCGGTCCATCTGGGCTTGGTTGATCTGCTGGGTGCCGTGGTAGAGGCCCGTCGTATCGCCCAGACCCACGGTGTTTGCGGTGGCGAACAGGCGGAAGGACGGGTGGGGGGTGATGATCTCGTTCTGGTCGAGAAGCGTGAGCTTGCCGTCATGTTCCAGCACGCGCTGGATGACGAACATCACATCGGCGCGGCCGGCATCGTATTCGTCGAACACGATGGCGACGGGGTTGCGCAGCGCCCAGGGCAGGATGCCTTCGTGAAACTCGGTCACCTGCTTGCCGTCGCGCAGCTTGATCGCGTCCTTGCCGATGAGGTCGATCCGGGAGATGTGGCTGTCGAGGTTGACGCGCACGCAGGGCCAGTTGAGGCGGGCGGCGACCTGTTCGATATGGGTGGATTTGCCGGTGCCGTGATAGCCCTGGATCATCACGCGGCGGTTGTAGGCGAAGCCCGCGAGGATGGCGAGCGTGGTGTCGGGGTCGAACTTGTAGGTGGGGTCGATGTCGGGGACGCGGTCGGTGCGGTCGGGGAAGCCCTTGACCTTCATATCCGTGTCGATGCCGAACACGTCGCGGACGGAGATTTCTTCGGTGGGTTTCATCACAGTGTCGAGCATGCCGTCCGCCATCGTTATCGCCTGCGCCCGGGGATCGGGCCCTTGCGCGTGTGTGGAACATAACGCGGGGGGCTGCAAGGGGAAGGGCGGCGTGATTGCGGCCGGAGGCGACATTGCGGGGGTGGCGGGGTGGGGGCGGAACGCGATTGCGTGAGGCGGTGAAACCCGGGGGCGGCGGGCGGCGTAAGATGGGGTAGAGTGATCCGCATCAAAGGGAGGACATCCGATGCATCGCCGCCAGCTTCTGCGCCTTTGCGCGCTTGCCCCCTTTGCCCTTGCGCTGCCGGGCCGGGGTGTCGCGGCCGGGGGGGATTTCCCCTTCCGCCTGACCGATGCCGAATGGCGGGCGCGGCTGACGCCGCTGCAATATGCCGTGCTGCGGCAGGAGGAGACGGAGCGGGCGGGGACCAGCCCATTGGACAAGGAGACGCGGGCGGGGCTTTACCACTGTGCGGGCTGCGATCTGGCGGTCTATGCATCGGAGCACAAGTATGACAGCGGGACGGGCTGGCCCAGCTTCTGGCAGGCGCTGCCCGGGGCGATCGGGACGAAAGAGGACAACCGGCTGTTTGCCACGCGGACCGAGGTGCATTGCCGCAATTGCGGGGGGCATTTCGGGCATATCTTCGATGATGGCCCGAAACCCACGGGCAAGCGGCATTGCCTGAACGGGGCGGCGTTGATCTTTCGCCCGGCTTGATCGGGCGGGGCGGGCGGGCCAGATAGGGGCGTGAGCGAACCGGAGTTCCCATGACCCTGCCCGACCCCGCGGCCCGACCCCATCCCCATCCCCTTCCCATGACGCTGCGCCATCGTCTGACGCTGGTGCTGCCGCTGGCGCTGCTGACGGCGGCGGCGGTGGCGCGGGCGGAACTGGGCGCGGATACCGAGGCCTCGGCGCTGTTCACGCCTGCCTTCGTGCGCGCCCTGCCGGTGGCGGTGCTGCTGGGCTGGCTGGTGGCGCCGAGCTTTGGCGCGCCGGGGGTGGCGGGTTGGCTGCGCGCGGCGGGGCTGACGCTGGTGGTGCTGGCGGGCGCGGGGCTGGCCGGGGCGGTGATCCTGCCGGTGCTGCCGCCCGAGGGCGGGGCGCTGGGCCTGCTTCTGGCGCTGCCTGCGCATCCGCTGGCCTGGGGCAGTGCGGTCTTTGCCTGCGGGGCGGCGCAGGTGATGGCGCTGCGCCAGCGGCGCCCGCGCCGGTTCGACGACGGCGCGGGGGATCAGTCGCGGAAGTAGCGGCTGTCCTTGATCTGATCCCAGGCCCAGACGACCTCTTGCAGGCGGTCTTCATCCGACCGGTCGCCGCCGTTCATGTCGGGGTGCAGATCCTTGACCAGTGATTTGTACTGCTTGCGGATTTCCGCCTTGGTCATGGTGTCGCGGGCGTCGAGGATCTCCAGCGCCTTGCGTTCGGTGGCGGGCAGCTTGCGCGTGGCATTGCCCGTGGGCTTGGCCGGGTTCAGCGTGGCCTTTTCGCCCAGGATCGCCATCGGATCATCCACGCCCAGCCGTTGCCAGGCGCGGCCTTCATCGGGCCTTTTGCCGAAGGGTTGGGTTTCGCGGCCCCACAAACGGTCTTTCTCGAGGAATTTCTGGAACTCCTCATCCGTGGTGCCCTGGAAGAAGTTCCACTTCAGGTTGTATTCGCGGACATGATCCTTGCAGAACCAGAAATATTCATCGAGGTGGTCGGGCGATTTCGGCGCGCGGTAGGCCCCCTGTTCGGAACAGCCGGGATAGTCGCAATTCTTCTGCGACGTCTCGAACGCGCCGGACATGCCGCGACGGCCGGTCTTGCGGCGCTTCTTGTCGGAAGAGACGCGGATATCGAACTCGAAGGGGGGGCGGGTGGACATGGGTGAGGCTGGCCTTTCCGACTCGGAGGCGAGAGTTTAGGGGTTCTTGCAGCAGAGAGAAGAGGGGGCGGCGAAAAATGGCCGTGCGCGACGAAATCACCCAGAGGCTGACCGAGGCTTTCCAGCCCACGTTGCTTGAGGTGGAGAACGAAAGTCACCGCCATGCGGGCCATGCGGGCGATGACGGATCGGGCGAAAGCCATTTCCGCGTGAAGATCCGGGCGGCCGCCTTCGCGACGATGGGCCGGCTGGAGCGGCACCGGGCGGTGCAGAAGGCGCTGGGGGACCTGAACACCCGCATCCATGCGCTGGCGCTGGATATCGCGTGAGGTGAATTGAGCTTGCCCCCAAGGGGGCTGCGCATTCCCTTTGTCTCGCCTGCGCGCGGACGCGCTTCGGCTCGGGGTTGGGGGGCTGCCGCCCCCGTCGCCCGTTCCGGGCGTCTCCCCCGCGGGTATTTTGGCCAAGATGAAGCGGCTTTCACCTTGGAAAAATACCCAAAAACCTGAGCCGAGCGCGGCACGCGCGCAGGCGAGGCAAAAGGCATGCGGGCGTATGCCCGCGCAATCTGATTGGCGTCAGACGGCGTGGAGCCGCGCGCGGGCCTTGAGTTCCAGACGGCGGCGGTGCAGCACGGGTTCGGTATAGCCCGAGGGCTGTGCGCGGCCCTGGAACACCAGATCGCAGGCGGCCTTGAAGGCCACGCCGTCGAAGGCGGGGGCCATCGGGCGATAGGCGGGGTCGCCTGCGTTCTGCCGATCCACCACGGCGGCCATCTTGCGGAAGGCGGCCATCACCTGCGCCTCGGTCACCACGCCGTGGTGCAGCCAGTTGGCCAGCGCCTGCGCCGAGATGCGGCAGGTGGCGCGGTCTTCCATCAGGCCCACATCGTGGATGTCGGGCACCTTGGAGCAGCCGATGCCCTGATCCACCCAGCGCACGACATAGCCGAGGATGCCTTGGGCGTTGTTTTCCACCTCGTCGCGGATGTCGGCGTCGGACCAGTTCACGCCCTCGGCGAGGGGGAGGGTGAGCAGGTCCTCCAGCCGCCCGCGGGGGCCTGCGGCGGCGATCTCGGCCTGCCGGGCCAGCACGTCGATGCGGTGGTAATGGGTGGCGTGCAGGGTGGCGGCGGTGGGGGAGGGCACCCAGGCGCAGGTGGCGCCCGCCTGCGGGTGGGCGATCTTGGCGCGGAGCATGTCGGCCATCCGGTCGGGCATGGCCCACATGCCCTTGCCGATCTGGGCGCGGCCCTTGAGGCCGCAGGCCAGCCCGATGTCGACGTTGCGATCCTCATAGCTCTTGATCCAGGGGGCGTTCTTCATGTCGCCCTTGCGGATCATCGGGCCTGCCTCCATCGCGGTGTGGATCTCGTCCCCCGTGCGGTCGAGGAAGCCTGTATTGATGAAGGCCACGCGGTCGGCGGCGGCGCGGATGGCTTCCTTGAGGTTGGCGCTGGTGCGGCGTTCCTCGTCCATGATGCCGAGCTTGACGGTGAAGCGGGGGAGGGCGAGCGTTTCCTCTACCCGGTCGAAGATCGCGCAGGCGAGGGCGACTTCCTCGGGGCCGTGCATCTTGGGCTTGACCACATAGACCGAGCCGTGGAGCGAGTTGCGCGGGCCTTGCGTCTTTTGCAGGTCGTGGAGCGCGCAGAGCGTGGTGATGAAGGCATCCATGATGCCTTCGCCCACCTCGCGCCCCTGCGCATCGAGGATGGCGGGGTTGGTCATCAGATGGCCCACATTGCGCACGAGCATGAGCGCGCGGCCCTTGAGCGTGAGCGGGGTGCCATCGGGGGCGGTGAAGGCATAGTCGTCGCGCAGGCGGCGTTCGATGGTGCGGTCGCCTTTCTGCACCATTTCCACCAGATCGCCCTTCATCAGGCCGAGCCAATTGGCATAGGCGGCGACCTTGTCTTCGGCATCCACGGCGGCGATGCTGTCTTCGAGGTCCATGATGGCGGAAAGCGCGGCCTCCATCCGGATGTCGGCGACACCGGCGGGGTCGGCCGCGCCGATGCGGTGGCCGGGGTCGATGCGCAGGACAAGGTGGAGGCCGTTGTTGCGCAACAGGACGGCCGAGGGGGCGGCGGGGTCGCCGCGATAGCCTGCGAACTGGGCGGGGGTCTTGAGCGCGGGCGACAGGGCCCCGTCCTGCACGCGGTAGGCGGTTGTGTCGGCATGGCTGCCCGTCGCGAGGGGGGCCACGTCATCGAGAAAGGCCTTGGCCCAGGCGATGACCCGGGCGCCGCGGGCGGGATCGTAGTCCTTGCCCTGCGGCGCGTCGCCCAAGGCATCGGTGCCGTAGAGCGCATCGTAAAGCGATCCCCAGCGGGCGTTGGCGGCGTTCAACGCATAGCGCGCGTTCATCACCGGCACCACCAGTTGCGGGCCGGGGGTGGTGGCGATTTCGGGATCGGTGCCGGAGGTGCGGATGGTGAAATCGGGGCCTTCGGGCAGGAGGTAGCCGATCTCGCGCAGGAAGGCGGTGTAGGCGACCGCGTCATGGGGTTGGCCGCGCCGGGCGCGGTGCCAGTCGTCGATCTGCGCCTGCAGGCGGGCGCGGATGTCGATGAGGCGGCGGTTTTCCGCGCCGCAGGTGGCCACGGCCTCGGCCAGCCCTTGCCAGAAGCGGGCAGGCGCGATGCCGGTACCGGGCAGGGCGCGTTCCTCGACAAAGCGCGCGAGGCGGGCATCCACCTGCAGGCCGTTGCGATCCAGACGTTCCATGCGCGCCTCCTGAATTTCGGTATGCGATGGCACACCATATAAAATGCAGGCCGGGGGCCGCAACCATGAGGCCGGGGAGATTGGCGGGAATTTCCGAACATCACCTTTTGGCTTTGCGAGAGGATGGGGTGGCGGGTGAAAGCTTTGCCTTTTGGCTAAGTTTTTCTTTCACGACTCGGGTGGGGTGTGTTACTAAGCCGTATGGCTAAGCATGATCCTGACCTTTCCGCGCTGTTTCACGCCCTGTCCGATCCGACGCGGCGGGCGATGCTGGCGCGTCTGGCGGCGGGGCCTTTGACGGTGACGGAGCTGGCCGCGCCTACGGGGCTGCGGCTGCCGACGGTGCTCAAGCATCTGGGGGTGCTGGAGGCGGCGGGGCTGATCGCTTCGGCGAAGGACGGGCGCATCCGCACCTGCGCCTTTGTGCCGGGGGCGCTGGCGCCGGCGCGAGACTGGATGGAGGCGCAGCGCTCGCTGTGGGAGGCGCGGCTGGACCGGTTGGAAGCCTACGTGATGCAACTGATGAAGGAGGGTGGGCATGACCAGTGAGAGCGATCTGGACCCGGAGCTTGATCTTGTGCTGGAACGTGACCTGGCGGCGCCGCGCGCGCTGATCTGGCGCTGCTGGACGCAAGCCGAGCATCTGAAGCAGTGGTTCGTGCCAAAGCCGCATCGCGTGGTGGATTGCCTGCTGGAGGTGCGGGTGGGCGGGGCCTGCAACACGACCTTCGAGGTTGAGGGCAACCTGATGGAGAACAGGGGGGTTTATCTCGAGGTGGTGCCGGAGGCGCGGCTGGTGTTCACCGATGCCTATACGGTGGGATGGAAGCCCGCGCCGGAGCCGTTCATGACGGCGATCGTGACCTTCGATGATCTGGGCGGGGGGCGCACGCGGTACAAGGCCGTGGCGCGGCATCGCAACGCCGATGCGGCGCGGCAGCATCGCGAGATGGGCTTTCACGACGGGTGGGGCACGGTGGCCCAGCAGCTTGAGGCCCATGCGCAGGGGCTGGGTGCGTGACGGCCGGATCCTTTGCGACGCTGGCGTTCGAGCGGGCCTTGCCGGTGGCGCCCGCGGTGCTGTGGCAGGTCTGGACGGCACCCGCCGCGCGGGCGATCTGGGCGGCGCCAAGCCCGGTGGTGGCGGTGGAATTCCTTGAGGCCGACAGCCGGGTGGGCGGGCGGGAGGTGTCGCTCTGCAAGGTCGCGGGGGAGCCGGATATCCGCTGCGAGCTGGGCTGGCTGGACATGGTGGCGCCGGGGGAGGGGGCCTTGGATCGCGCTGCGGGCCGCAGCGTGAATTACGAGGTGGTGTCGCGCGCCGGGGTTAGCTTGTCCGGCGCGCTGGTGACGGCGCGGATCGCGGCGGAAGGCGGGGGCAGCGGCCTGCAGGTGACGGTGCAGCTGGCCAATCTGGCCGAGGACATGACGGCAGGCTATCGCGCTGGATTTGCGGCCGGGCTGGACAACCTGGCGGCGTTGGCGCGGCGGGTGATGGTGATCGAACGGGTGATCGCGGCGCCCCCGGCGGCCGTCTGGGGCGCGTGGTGGAGCGCCGAGACCTTGCCGCGCTGGTGGGGGCCGGAGGGGTTTTCCTGCCGGACGCGGCGGATCGACCTGCGGGCGGGCGGGGAATGGGTGTTCGACATGATCGGGCCGGATGGCACGGTCTGGCCGAACCATCACCGCTATG
The DNA here is from genome assembly GCF_009908315.1 of Paragemmobacter ruber. GTDB lineage: Bacteria > Pseudomonadota > Alphaproteobacteria > Rhodobacterales > Rhodobacteraceae > Paragemmobacter > Paragemmobacter ruber. Next base: position 83,661 of record NZ_JAAATW010000001.1, on the reverse strand, counting down.
CGGCGGTGATCCCTGAGGCGCGGATCGACTATGCGCTGCACTGGGGCGAGGACGGGCCGAAGCACGCCGATGCCTGGGTGCGGTTCGAGGAGGCGGGGGGCGCGACCCGGGTGACGCTGGGCATGGCCTTTGCCACCGAGGGGGAGTGGCAGGAGGCGAAGGGCTTCGGGGCCGAGGCGCTGGGTCTGCAGACGCTGGGCAAGCTGGCGGCGCTGCTGGGGTAGGATGGGCACTTGTGCCCATCCTACGGGGACGGCCCGAACGGCCCATGGGCCGGATGGCCCATCCTACGCGGCCCCGCCACCCGCGCGCCTGGGGGGCTGGGCCACGCCCGGGCCGGGCCATCGCGGAGCGTGAGATAGGGCCAGTCCGCCGCGTCGCGGACCAGACCATGGCGCACCGGATCATGCCGGCAATAGGCCATGGCCTGCTGCACCGCATCCCCGTCGCGCAGCGCATGTTCCCAGAACCGCCGCTGCCAGATGCCCGCCTCGCGCTTGCGTGCGAGGCTCGGGCGCGGGGGCGCACGCTCGGCAATGCCTTGGCTGAAGCGGGCCTTCAGCCGTTGCCAGCGGTGGGAGAAATGCACCTCACCCTCCGGCTCGGTCAGAACGACATGCAGATGGTCGGGCAGGATCACCACGGCATGGAGGGTGGCGGGAAAGGCCATGAACGCCTCGCGCCAGGCGGCGCGCAGCGGGTCGATCCGGTCCAGGAGCAGCGTGCTGCCCCGTTCTTCCAAACACAGGGTGAAGGCATAGCTGCCCCCGGAGATGCGCAAGCGGCGATAGCTGGTCATCGCCGCAGGGTAGCGGCGCGGAGTTAACGCTTCGTTTCCGTAGGATGGGCAGACTTGCCCATGCTGCGTTGGGCGCGGCAGCGGTCGGAGCAGTATTTCACTTCGTCCCAGACCTTCTCCCACTTTTTGCGCCAGGTGAAGGGCAGGCCGCAGGAGGCGCAGGTTTTGGTGGGCAGATCGCCCTTCTTGCGCATCTTGGCCATCAGAGGTCGAGGCTCATCTGGGCCGCATCTGCGCGGCGCTTCGGCCTTGGGCTGCGGTCGTTGACGAAGCGGGGATCGGCGCGGCTGGCGTGGCGTTCGATTACCTCGGCCACCTCTTGCCGGTAGCTGCGGTCCTTGCGCAGGCCCCAGCAGGCATCCCGCGCGGCCCGGGCGGCGGCGGCGACATCGACCACGGGTTCGGGATAGAGCCGCCCCAGAACGCCGCGCGCGCCGGGCCATTTCCACGGCTCCTGCAGGAAGGGATCGGGCACGGCGGCGAGTTCGGGCAGCCAGCGCCGGGTGAAGGCGCCGGTCGGATCCTGATCATGGCCCTGCTTTACGGGGTTGTAGATGCGGATCGTGTTGATCCCCGTGACACCCGCCTGCATCTGAACCTGCGGCCAGTGGATTCCGGGTTCGTAATCGGTGAAGCGGCGGGCGAGGATCGCGCCGGTCGCGCGCCAGTCGAGCCAGAGGTGATAGGAGGCCACCGCCATCACCATGCTGCGCATGCGGAAGTTGAGCCAGCCTGTCGCGCGCAGATAGCGGATGCAGGCGTCGAGGAAGGGCAGGCCGGTTTCGCCTGCCTCCCAGGCCTGCAGGCGGGCGGCGTCGGGTTCGCGCGGGCGCAGGGCATCCGCGGCGCGGTGGAGCGCGCGGATCTCGATCGCGGGTTCGGATTCGAGCTTTTGCATGAAGTGATCGCGCCAGGCCATCCGGCTTTGGAAACTGGCCAGCGCGCCGGGCCAGCGCCCGCCGGGACGTTCTGCCGCGCGGGCGGCGGCGGCCTGCACCACCTCGCGCGAGGAGAGGGTGCCGAAGGCGAGATGGGCGGAGAGGCGCGAGCAGGCGCGTTCGCCGGTGACGGGCGAGGACATGGCGGCGCGGTAGCCTTCGCCGCGCCGGGTGAGGAAGCTGTCGAGCAGGAGCAGGCCCTGCGCGCGCCCGCCCTTCTGGCGGTGGGCGCAGGCGTCATCGGGCAGGCGCAGGGCGCGGGCGGTGGGGATGGCGCCGGGTTCCACCCCCGGCACGGGGGTGAGTGCGGCGGGTGCGGGGACCGGGGCGGCGGCCACGAAACTGTCGCGGCGGCGCGCCCAGCCGTCGCGATGGGGCAGGCGGCGGATGACGCCCTGCTGGGGCATCTCTTCCCACAGGACGCCCGCGCTGCGCGCCCAGGCGGCGACGCGGCGGTCGCGAGCATAGGTCCAGAGGTTGCCGGTTTCCTCATGGCTGAGGAGGCGGGCGATGTGGTGCTGGCGGCAGAGCCGGTCGAGCACCTGTTCCGCCTCGCCCACGCGGATCACGAGGGGGGCGCCCAGCGCGCCCAGTTCGGCGCGCAGATCGGCAAGCGATTCCGCGATGAAAGACCATTGCCGGGCGGCGGCGTCGGGCTGCTGCCAGAGCGCGGGTTCCACGATGTAGAGCGGCAGCACGGCGCCACATTCGGCGGCGCGCGCGAGGGCGGGGTGATCGTGGGGGCGCAGGTCGCGTTTGAACCAGACGAGAACATTCATGGAACATTTATGTAGCGGGGCGGGCGGATTCGTAAAGGCCTGATTGCCGCCGCGGGGGGGCGATCCTATCCGTTAGGATAAGTGACTGAGCCTGCGCGGAGGTGTCATATGGCGTCGCCCGGTGGTTGTTTCCGGGGACGGCCGTCTTGCGGTGCCGGATTGCGCAAGGGCGGCCCTGGACACGGATCAGAATGCGGAAAGGTGCAGGCACGGGGGTTGAGGACCCGCCGCCGCTGACGCGGTGGTTGTGGCAATCCTATCTGCGGGCTGCGCTGGTGCCGCTTCTGCTGATCGAGTTGACCTTCGTGGCGCTGTACTGGGGGACCAGCCGCTTTGTCTATGACCGCAGCGCCGGCGCCATCAGCGAGATTTCCACCGAAGCCCTGACCGCCGCCGCCCGCCGCGAGGGCGAGATCATCGCGCGGCGGCTGGAGACGATCGGGGCGATGACGCGCATCTATGCGGGCGAGGCGGCGCGGGCCTTGGCCACGCCGTCAGGCGGGGTCGCGCCCGAGGAGGCGGCGCGGTACGCCTATACGCCGGACGGGGTGTTCTACAGCACGGTGGATGCTGGTGGATCGGCGGTGTTCTACAGCGGGATCGTGCCGGTGGGTCCGGCGGAGCGGGAGAAGGTTTGGCGCAGCGCGCGGCTTGATCCGATCATGCGGTCGATTGCGGACAGCGATCCCTTGATCCAGCAGGTTTATCTGAACACGCATGACAGTCTGAACCGCATCTATCCGTGGTTCGATGTGCTGGCGATCTATCCGCCCAAGATGGATATCCCGAGCTACAATTTCTATTACGAGGCGGATGCCACGCATAACCCCAAGCGGGGGGTGGTGTGGACGGACAGCTATCTGGATCCGGCGGGATCGGGCTGGATGGTTTCGGCCATCGCGCCGGTTTACGGCGCTGTGGCGGACGGATCGGCGGGCACGGAGGTGGGCGCGGAAGCGGGCGCCGGGGGGGCGGGGCTGGAGGGCGTGGTCGGGATCGACGTGACGCTGGGCAGCATCGTGGCGGATGTGCTGGATATCGAGTTGGATGGCGATGGCTATGCGATCCTTGTCAGCCGTGACGGCACCATCCTTGCCCTGCCGCCCGAGGGCGAGGGCGATCTGGGGGTGAGCGTCCTGTCGGATCACAGCTATAGCGAGGCGATCCTGCAGGACACGTTCAAGCCCGACAGTTTCAACATGTATCGCCGGGCCGAGCTTTTCGCCGTGGCCGATGCGCTGCAATCAGCGCCCGAGGGCAACCGGCGTGTGGATCTGGGCCGCCCGATGATCGCGGCCTGGGCCACGATCGCGGGGCCGCAGTGGAAGCTGATGCTCTTGACCAGCGAAGAGAGCGTGCTGAGCGGGGCCGCGCGGCTGCGCGAGCAGCTGGGGCTGGTGAGCCAGGGGATGCTGGCGATCCTTGTGCTGTTCTATGCGGGGTTCTTCCTGTTCCTGTGGCGGCGGTCGGTTGCCATGTCGGATCGCGTGGCGGCCCCCCTGGCCGAGATCGAGCGCAACATGGGCCAGATCGCCGCCGGGGGCAGCGTGCCGGCGGGGCATCGCTATGCGGTGGCCGAGGTGCAGAGGGTGGGCGATCATCTGGTGACGATGGGCGAGAAGCTGCAGGCGGCGAGCCGGGCGAAGGCGAATTTCCTGTCAGCCATGAGCCACGAGTTCCGCACGCCGCTGAACGCGATCATCGGCTATTCCGACCTGCTGGCGAGCGCGCCGGTCGAACCCCTGTCGGACGAGGATCGGCGGCAGGTGCAGGCGATCCATGCCGCCGGGTGGCAGCTTTTGCAGCTGGTGGACGGAGTGATCGAGTTGAGCCGGATCGAACAGGGCGAGGTGGCGCATAACCTGCAACCCCTCGACCTGATGCCGCTGCTGCGGCAGGCGATGGCCGAGTTGCGGCCCGATCCGGCGGCGCCGGGAGGCGTGGTCGTGGAGATGGAAGAACCGCCCTCGCCCCTGCCCAAGGTGCGGGCGGATGCCGAGGTGATCCGTCGCATCGCGACGCATCTGATGGCGAACGGGGTGAAGTACAACCGCCCCGGGGGGCGGGTGACGGTGCGGCCCGTGCTGGCCGGGGGGCGGCTGTGCGTGGAGGTGCAGGATACCGGGATCGGCATCCCCGCCGCGATGCAGCCGCGCCTGTTCACCCCATTTGACCGGCTGGGGCAGGAAAACGGCAGCATCGGCGGGACGGGGATCGGGCTGGCGATCTGCCGCAGGCTGGCCGAGCTGATCGGCGCCGAGGTGGGCTTTGTCAGCCGGGCGGGGGAGGGGTCCACGTTCACCCTGTGCCTGCCGCTGGCGTGATGCGGCGGCCCGCGCGCCGGGGTTTTGCGCGCCTTGCCTTCGCCCGGGCCAGTTCATAGCCTGCGCCCCAAAAGGGGATTGCCATGACCGAACAGCCGCGCGCCGTGCATCTTGCCGATTACCAGCCATTCACCCACCGCGTCGAGCAGGTGGCGCTGACCTTCCGGCTGCACCCGCAGGCCACGCGGGTGGCGGCGGTGCTGCGCATCGCGCCCAATCCGGCGCGGCCGGGGCGGCATGACCTGCGGCTGGATGGCGAGAACCTGAAGCTTTTGTCGCTGGCGGTGGAGGGGCAGGCGCTGGCCGTGGTGCCGGATGCGACGGGGCTGACGATCCCGGCGGGTGCCTTGCCCGAGGGGGCCTTCACGCTGACGACGGAGGTGGAGATCGCGCCCGAGGGGAACACCGCGCTGGAGGGGTTGTACATGTCGCGCGGCATGTATTGCACCCAATGCGAGGCGGAGGGGTTCCGCAAGATCACCTTCTATCCCGACCGGCCCGATGTGATGGCCCCGTTCCGCGTGCGGATCGAGGCCGATCTGCCGGTCCTTCTGTCGAACGGCAATCCCGTGGCGCAAGGGCAGGGCTGGGCGGAATGGGAGGATCCCTGGCCCAAGCCTGCCTATCTTTTCGCGCTGGTCGCGGGCGATCTGGTGGCCCATGCGGCGCCGTTCCGCACAGCATCGGGGCGGGATGTGGCGCTGAACATCTGGGTGCGTCCGGGCGATCAGGATCGCTGCGCCTATGCGATGGACAGTCTGATCCGGTCGATGCGCTGGGATGAAGAGGTGTACGGCCGCGAATATGATCTGGACGTGTTCAACATCGTGGCGGTCGATGATTTCAACATGGGCGCGATGGAGAACAAGGGGTTGAACATCTTCAACTCCAAATTCGTGCTGGCCAGCCCCGAGACGGCGACGGATGACGATTTCGCGCGGATCGAGGCGATCATCGCGCATGAGTATTTCCACAACTGGACCGGCAACCGGATCACCTGCCGCGACTGGTTCCAGCTGTGCCTGAAGGAAGGGCTGACGGTCTTTCGCGACCAGCAGTTTTCCGGCGACATGCGGTCCCATGCGGTGAAGCGGATCGAGGATGTGCTGCTCTTGCGCGCGCTGCAGTTCCGCGAGGATGGCGGGCCGTTGGCGCACCCGGTGCGGCCGGAAAGCTATGTCGAGATCAACAATTTCTATACCGCGACGGTTTATGAAAAAGGGGCCGAGATCATCGGGATGCTGAAGCGTCTGGTGGGGGATGAGGGGTATGCGCGCGCGCTCGACCTCTATTTCACGCGCCATGACGGGCAGGCGGCGACGATCGAGGATTGGCTAAAGGTCTTTGAGGATGCGACGGGGCGCGATCTGGCGCAGTTCAAGCGGTGGTATACCGAGGCGGGGACGCCGCGGGTGAAGGTGTGGGAGGAATGGGATGGCGCGACCTATACCCTGACCTTCGCGCAGGTAAACCCGGCAACCCCGGGCCAGCCGGCGAAGGGGGAGAAGGTCATCCCCATCGCGGTGGGGCTTTTGAACCCCAATGGCGATGAGGTGTTGCCGACGACGGTGCTGGAACTGACGGAAGCGCGGCAGTCGTTCCGTTTCCCGGCGGCCACGCGGCCCATCCCTTCGATCCTGCGGGGCTTTTCCGCGCCCGTGGTGATCGAGCGCGAGGTTACCCCCGAGGAGCGCGCCTTCCTGCTGGCGCATGATACCGACCCGTTCAACAAATGGGAGGCGGGGCGGGCGCTGGCCAAGGACCTGCTGGCGCGGATGGTGACGGAGGGTGCGTCACCGGGGCCGGATTGGCTGGATGCGGTGGCGCGGGTGGTGATGGACGAGGCGCTGGATCCAGCGTTCCGGGCGCTGGCGCTGCGGCTGCCGGGCGAGGATGACATGGCGGCCACGCTGCATGCGGGCGGCGTGACGCCCGACCCTGCGCGCATCTGGGCCGAGCGGCGGCGGATGGGCGAGGCCCTGGCGCGGCGGCTGGCGCCGCAACTGCCCGCGCTGATCGACCGGCTGGCCGAGCCGGGGCCCTTCAGCCCCGATGCGCGGGCGGCGGGGCGGCGGGCGCTGCGGATCGCGGCGCTGGGCTGGCTGGCGCGGGTCGATGGCGGGCGGGCGGCGGCGGCGGCCTACCGGGCGGCCAACAACATGACCGAAGAGGTGGGGGCCTTGGCCGCGCTGTTGGAAATCGGGGCGGGGCAGGAGGAGCTGGCCCTGTTCGAGGCGCGCTGGTCCAAGGATCGCAACGTGATGGACAAGTGGTTTGCGCTGCAGATCCTGCACGCCCATCCTGATCGCGCGGTGGCGGTGACGGACGCGCTGACGCGGCATCCGGCCTTTGACTGGAAGAACCCCAATCGGTTTCGGTCGGTGCTGGGGGCGCTGTCGGGCAATCATGCGGGGTTCCACCATGCCTCGGGCGCGGGCTATGCGCTGCTGGCGGATTGGCTGATCCGGCTGGACCCGGTCAATCCGCAGACGGCGGCGCGGATGTCGACGGCCTTCGAGACATGGCCGCGCTACGACGGCGCGCGCGGGGAGAAGGCGCTGGCGGCGCTGGGGCGCATCGCGGCCACGCCGGGGCTGAGCCGTGATCTGGGCGAGATGGTCACGCGGATGCAGGGGGAGTGAGCCTGTCGCGGCTTTGCGTGGCGCGGTAGGGCGGGGTTCCCGCCGCCGCACCTAGCCTTTGGTCGACACGGTCACGCTTTGGCGCGGGGCGAAGAAGCCGCCGTCGTTCCCCGCCTGGCAATAGGGTTGGGCGCGGGTCCATTCGGCCATGGCGGCGCGTTTGCCTGCATCGCGGAGGGGCATCCAGTCACGCCCGATGCCGCGATTGCCGCCACCCGCCACCATGCCATCGCGCGCGACGGCCGAGGCCATCATCTGCGCCGCACATTCGAGGTTTTCGGACCCGTCCTTGAGTTCCGACACGGTGTCGGCCTCGCACTGGTGATACCCGGCGGAGGTGGGCGAGATCTGCATGATCCCGATATAGCGCCCGCCGCCGCCCGAGGCCTGCGGGTTCCAGGTGCTTTCATAGCGGGCGACCGCCGACATGAGGCCCGCCCAGAAGGCGCGGCGGTCTTCGATCGAGGCGTTGGCGTAGCCGGGGCACCATGTCGCCACATCGGCGGGCACGGTGGCCGCCAGCACGGGGTCGTGCTGTTCCAGCGCGGTCAGCGTGTCGCGCGTCCATTCGCTGCCCTCGGGGCGCACATCCCACTGCATCGGCGGCGTGTGACCGCTGGTCGAGAGGCTGGCATCGCCGGTGTCGGACACGCAGCCCGCCAGCGTGGCGGCAGCAAGGATCAGGCCAAAGGCGGCGAAAGGACGTTGCATCAGGTTCCGTCAGGCAGCATCGCACCCCCATGTGCGACCTGTGCCTTCAATCAACGGAAGCTTGATCTGTCCATGGAAACGATCTGTTCTCGGTTCGGATCGGCAGAAAACCGCTTTTCGGGGGGTGCGGGTGGGTGGTCTGCCCCGATTTTGCCACAATTCTGGCGGAATTTTGTCACGTCTGCGCGGTGTGGCGATCTGCCCGTTGCACCCGGCAGGCGATTGATGGTCTCGCAGGCTGCGCGGGTGGCCTGCCTTGGTAATGGGTGTGACACTGCCATGTCGCGTTTTCTGCACCAGTCGGTGACGGCCGATCTTGCGGGCCGTTTGTTCAACCTCATGTTGTTTCTGACCTTGTATCCCTTTGTGTGGCTGTTGTCGCAGCGCCGGGAGACGGGCGAGGCCATGCCGGAGGCGCGTGTGCGGCCAAGGTCGGCCTTGCCCTGAGACGCGCGGTGCGGCGCGCGGTGGGGCGCGGCGCAGCATGGCGGCTTGATGCGGCTGGCCGGACGCCCTAGACAGGCGGGCAAACGGTGATGAGGACGGCGCGCCATGCTGGATATTTCCTATGCTTCCCCGAAACCCAAGGTGATCGCGGGTGCGACCGGCGATTGGGAACTGGTGATCGGGATGGAGATCCATGCCCAGGTCGCATCGAACGCCAAGCTGTTTTCGGGTGCGTCCACGCAGGTGGGGGCGGAACCCAATTCCAACGTGGCCTTCGTCGATGCGGCGATGCCCGGGATGCTGCCGGTGATCAACGAATTCTGCGTGGAGCAGGCGGTTCGGTCCGGCCTTGGCCTGAAGGCGCAGATCAACCTGCGGTCGGCCTTTGACCGGAAGAACTATTTCTATCCCGACCTGCCGCAGGGCTATCAGATCAGCCAGCTTTACCACCCAATCGTGGGCGAGGGCGAGGTGATCGTCGAGATGGGGCCGGGCGTCGCCCGCCGCGTGCGGATCGAGCGCATCCATCTGGAACAGGATGCCGGCAAGTCGATCCATGACATGGATCCGAACATGTCCTTCGTGGATTTCAACCGCACGGGCGTGGCGCTGATGGAAATCGTCAGCCGCCCCGACATTCGCGGCCCGGAAGAGGCGGCGGCCTATGTGGCCAAGCTGCGCCAGATCCTGCGCTACCTGGGCACCTGCGACGGCAACATGCAGAACGGCAACCTGAGGGCGGATGTGAACGTGTCGGTCTGCCGTCCGGGGGATTACGAGAAGTATCAGGCAAGCCAGGACTTTTCGCACCTCGGCACGCGCTGCGAGATCAAGAACATGAACTCGCTCCGGTTCATTCAGGCGGCCATCGAATATGAGGCGCGCCGCCAGATCGCCATTCTGGAAGATGGCGGCAAGGTCGATCAGGAAACCCGGCTCTATGATCCCGACAAGGGCGAGACGCGGTCGATGCGTTCGAAGGAAGAGGCGCATGATTACCGCTATTTCCCCTGCCCGGACCTGCTGCCCCTGGAGATCGAACAGGCATGGGTCGATGACATCGCCGCATCTATGCCGGAACTGCCGGATGCCAAGAAGGCGCGCTTCATGGCCGATTTCGGGCTGACCGATTATGACGCCAATGTGCTGACGGCAGAGGTGGACAACGCCGCCTTCTTCGAGGCGGTGGCCAAGGGCCGCGATGGCAAGCAGGCGGCGAACTGGATCATCAACGAGCTGTTCGGGCGGCTGAACAAGGACGGAAAGGGCGTGGCGGACAGCCCCCTGTCGCCCGCCCAGATCGGCGGCGTGCTGGATCTGATCGCCAGCGGAGAGATCACCACCAAGATGGCCAAGGACCTGTTCGAGATCCTGTGGAACGAGGGCGGCGATCCGGCAGAACAGGCCGCCAGGCACGGCATGAAACAGGTCACCGATACGGGCGAGATCGAGCGGGCGCTGGACGCGCTGATCGCAGCCAACCCCGAACAGGTGGAGAAGGCCAAGGTCAATGCCAAACTGGCGGGCTGGTTCACGGGGCAGGTGCTCAAGGCCACGGGCGGCAAGGCCAATCCGGCGGTGGTGAACCAGATGGTGGCCGCGAAGCTGGGGCTCTGATCGGGGACGCTCATCACGGCGCGGTCGGCGGGAAAGCCCGCTGCCGCGCGCCTGTCCCTTCAAAGATGTGCCGCCCGACGCTACTTTCCCTGCGCAAACGACCGGAGCCAACCCCATGTCGCGCCATGAATACAAGGTTATCCCCGCCCCGCGCCGCGGCACCAAGTCGCGCGAAGCCAAGACGAGCGAGGACCGCTTCGCGCTGACCCTGTCCAATGTGATGAACGATCTGGGCCGGGACGGGTGGGAATATGTCCGCGCCGAGACGCTGCCCACCGAAGAGCGGGCGGGGTTCACCAAGACGCGGGTGGTGGAGCAGACGGTGCTGATCTTCCGCCGCGCGCTGGCAGGGCCGGGGACGGTTGGGGTGGCACCGGGCGAGGCCAGCTTGCGGGCGGTTGCCCCGGAGCCGCCCGCGCCGCGCCTTGGCCCCGCGGTGGAACCGGCGCCCGGCCCGGCGCCCGTGCTGCGGGCCGAATGATCAGGCCCGCGCGGCGGCCAGCGCCTGCGGCAACACCTCTGCCAGCACGTCGAGATCGTCAGGCGTTCCCACGCTGATGCGGATGCAGCGGTCGAGGGGGGCTGCGCCGGGCATGCGGATGAAAAGACCCCGGTCGATGCAGCCGCGCAGCACGGCACGGGCAAAATCCCCGTCACGGCCGCAATCCACCGCGACGAAGTTGGTGGCAGAGGGCAGGGCCGCCAGACCGTTCTCGGCAGCGATGTCGCCGATGCGGCGGCGCGCGGTGGCGACCTCGGCCCTGACCCGGGTGAGCCAGTCCTGATCGGCGAGCGCCGCCATGGCACCCGCCTGCGCCACGCGGCCCATGCCGAAATGGTTGCGCACCTTGTCGAAGGCGCGGATGAGGGCGGGCGCGGCCAGCGCATAGCCCACACGCAGCCCGGCCAGACCATACCCTTTTGAGAAGGTCCGCAGGCGGATCACGCGGGGGTCATCCATGGCAAGGCGCGGCAGGGCTTGGGCAGGGGCAAGATCGGAATAGGCCTCATCCAGGACCAGAAGGCTGCCCTCGGGCAGCGCGTCCACCATCGCCTCGATCACCGCACCGTCATGCCAAGTGCCCATCGGGTTGTCGGGATTGGCGAGATAGATGAGCCTCGCCTGCGTCTGGCGGGCGGCGTCGAGCAGGGCCTGAGGGTCTTCGAGATCGTCGCGATAGGGGACGCGGGTCAGATCCGCGCCGTAGCCTGCGACATGAAAGGCGAATGTGGGATAAGCCCCGAGCGAGGTTACCACCGCATCCCCCGGGCCTGCCGTCAGGCGGACGAGCATGCCCAGAAGACCATCAATCCCTTCGCCCACGATCAGATGGGCGGGCGTGACCCCATGATGCGCCGCCAGCGCGGCGCGCAGTTCGGCCATTTCGGGATCGCCATACATCCAGGCCTCGGCAGCGGCGGCGGCCATGGCGGCCACCGCGCGGGGCGAGGGGCCAAAGCGGCTTTCATTCGCGCCTAGGCGGGCGCGAAAGGCGCGGCCAAGCTGGCGTTCCTGTGCCTCTGGGCCGACAAAGGGAACAGTGTCTGGCAGGCGGGCGGCAAGCGGGGTGAGACGGGGCGCGGTCATGCCGCGCAGGGAAGCAAGCGGCGCGGGGGAGTGCAAGGGGGGAAGAATTTTCGGCCGAAAATTCTTCCCCCCGTCTCGCCCAAGAATTTTCGGTGAAAATTCTTGGGCAGGCGCGCCCGAAAATTTTCGGGAAAATTTTCGGGCTTGGGTGGGGGGGAAGCGATCAGTCGCGCAGGAAGCGGCGGCGGGCTTCCTCTGCCATCGCTTGACGCATCTCGACCTGTGCAAGTTCGGCCATGATCGCCTTGCGTTGGGCGGGGTCGGCCTCGTGCTGCAGGGTTTCGCGCAGGCGGGCGGCTTCCTTCTTCAGCACGATCTCCTCGGGCAGGACGCCGGCCTCGGCCATGATGCGAAAGCCGATGGCGTCGCCGGGGCTGACGAAGGCATCACCGGGGCGGTCGGGCAGGGGTTTGCCTTCGCCCTCCAGCCCCTGAAGATCGCCTTTCAGGCGCGCCTTCTGCATCTGTCGTTCGGCAAGACGGGACAGCCATGACATGGGTGCTCTCCTTTTTGGAGAAGTGTCGCGCGTCTGGCAGAAAAGGAAAAGGGGGCTTCACGCCCCCTTGTTCCCCCCGGCTTGGGATGATCCCACGGGATGGATTTGCAGAGACGGGATCACCCGATCTCGGCCAGACGCGTGAGGGCGGCGTTGAGCTTTGCGGCCTCGTCCTCGCGCGCTTCCAGATTGGCGCGGGCTTCATCGACCACCTCTTCCGGGGCGGAGGCGACGAAGGCCGGGTTGTTGAGGCGCCCTTTCAACCCGCCGATCTCTTTGGCCAGTTTGTCGAGCGCCTTGGTGAGGCGGGCCTTTTCTTCGGCGATGTCGATGATGCCCTCCAGCGGTAGGGCGAAGGCCGCGCCGTCCAACGCGATCGAGATGCTGCCCTTGGGGGCGGCTTTGGCCTCGGTCAGGGTTTCGACGCGGGCGAGGCGCTTGATCAGCGCCTCGTTCCGGGACCAGGCGGCGCGGGCCTCATCCGACAGGGTGGTGGCGACCAGGTCGACCTTCAGGCCCACGGGGACGTGCATCTGCGCGCGGGCGGAGCGGATTTCGTCGATCAGGGTGGTGACCCAGCCCATTTCGCGGTCGGCGGCGGGGGTGGCGAGGGAGAGGTCGGCGGCGGGCCAGTCGGTATGGACCAGCATCTTGGCACGGGTGCCGGTGGTGGCCCAAAGCTCCTCGGTCAGGAAGGGCATCATGGGATGCAGCAGGATCATGCAGTGATCCAGCACCCAGGCCATGGTCTGGCGTGTCTCTGCGGCGGCGGGGCCGTCGAACAGGGGTTTGGCGAATTCGACATACCAGTCGCAGACCTTGCCCCAGACGAAGCGGTAGAGCGTGTCGGCGGCCTGATCGAAGCGGTAGTCGGCAAGTGCTGCGTCCACCTCGGCCAGCGTGCGGACGGTTTCGCCGATGATCCAGCGGTTCGCGGTGGCGGTGGCGTCGGGGGCGACGGTTTGCGTGGCGTGGCCGTCCCAGACCCCGTTCATTTCGGCAAAGCGGCAGGCGTTCCACAGTTTTGTGCCGAAGTTGCGATAGCCTGCGATGCGCGCCGTATCGAGTTTCAGCACACCGCCGAGGGAGGCCATCGCGGCGTTGGTGAAGCGCAGCGCGTCGGCGCCGTATTCGTCGATGATTTCCAGCGGGTCGATGACGTTGCCCAGGGATTTGGACATCTTCTTGCCCTTGGCATCGCGCACGAGGCCGTGGAGGTAGACCGTCTTGAACGGCACCTCATTCACCACGGCAAGCTGCATCATCATCATCCGGGCGACCCAGAAGAAGAGGATGTCTTGGCCCGTGATGAGGACGGAGGTGGGGAAGTAGCGCTTCAGTGCGTCGGTCTGATCGGGCCAGCCCAGCGTGCCGATGGGCCAGAGGCCGGAGGAGAACCAGGTGTCCAGCACGTCGGGGTCGCGGGTGAGGGGCTTGCCGGGGGCCATGGCCTGCGCCTCGGCCTCAGTCGGGGCGCAGTAATGGTTGCCTTCGTCGTCATACCACACCGGGATCTGATGGCCCCACCAGAGCTGGCGCGAGATGCACCAGGGTTCGATATTGTCGAGCCAGTGGTAGTACGTCCTCTCGCCGCTTTCGGGGATGATCTTCACCGTTCCTTTGCGGACAGCGTCCAGCGCGGGTTGCACAATTCGAACAGTATCGACGAACCATTGGTCCGTCAGCATGGGTTCAATTACCACTTTCGAACGATCGCCGAAGGGTTGCATGATCTTCTTCGCTTCGACCAGCGGCACGGGGGCATCCGCCCCTTCGACATCCTTCTTGACCGCCGCCTTGCCCAGACGCGGATCATCCGCCCGCGTCATCACGGCCAGACCTTCCGCCGTGATCTCTTCGACCACGCGCTTGCGCGCCTCCATCCGGTCGAGCCCGCGCAGGTGATCGGGGACGAGGTTCAGGGCATCGGCCTCTGCCTCGGTCAACACCCGCTCTCCCCGCGCCACGGCCTGCGCGATCCCCGCCGCGTCGGCATATGGGACGCCATCCGAACGCAGGCAGGCGCGCGTGTCCATCAGGCGATAGCAGGGGATCCCGCCGCGCTTGGCCACGCCGTAATCGTTGAAGTCATGCGCGCCCGTGATCTTGACCGCGCCGGAGCCGAAGGTGGGATCGGGGTATTCGTCGGCGATGATCGGGATCAGGCGGCGGTGTTCCTTTGGCCCGACCGGGATTTCGCAGAGTTTGCCGACGATTGCCGCGTAACGCGTGTCCGACGGATGCACCGCCACGGCACCATCGCCCAGCATGGTTTCGGGCCGGGTCGTGGCGATGGAGATGTAGTCGCGCTCCTCATCGACGAGGATGTTCCCTTCGGCGTCCTTTTCGACGTAGCGGTAGGTGGCGCCCCCGGCGAGCGGGTATTTGAAGTGCCACATGTGACCGTCGACTTCGGTATTCTCCACCTCGAGGTCGGAGATCGCGGTCTCGAAATGCGGGTCCCAGTTCACCAGACGCTTGCCGCGGTAGATCAGGCCTTTGTTGTAGAGATCGACGAAGACGCGGATCACCGCGTCGTGGAAGTTCCCCTCTTCGCCCTGAGGCGCGCCGGGAGCGCCGGACATGGTGAAGGCCTCGCGGTCCCAGTCGCAGGAACAGCCGAGGCGCTGCAATTGCCCGATGATGGTGCCGCGGGATTTCTGTTTCTGCTGCCAGACGCGGGCGGTGAATGCCTCGCGCCCCATGTCGCGGCGGTTGGGTTCGCCCCGCGCGGCCATTTCGCGTTCGGTGACCATCTGGGTGGCGATCCCTGCGTGATCGGTGCCGGGTTGCCACAGCGTGTCATGGCCCTTCATGCGGTGCCAGCGCGTCAGGATATCCTGCAGCGTGTTGTTGAAGGCATGTCCCATGTGGAGCGAGCCCGTGACATTCGGCGGCGGGATCATCACGCAGAAGCTTTCGGCGCCGGGCTTGGCGTTCGCCCCGGCGCGGAAGGCCTTGCTCTCGATCCATTTCGCGGAGATCCGCGCCTCGGCCTCGGCGGCGTTGAAGGTCTTTTCCATCGGCATCGCTTGCATCCCTGACTGTCGCCCGGGGTTCTAGCGCGCGGGCGCGGCAAGGGAAAGCGGCAGATGCCCCGGCCTGCTGCGAGGCTGGGCAGAGGCGCCTGGCAGAGGCGCCTGGCAGAGGGGGCGGCGATGCGGTCACACCGCGCGGTCGATTCGCGTGCTGAGATGGATCAGGCTTTCGGAGGATTTCACCCCCGTCATCGCGCCGATCTGATCGAGGACCTGATCGAGCACTTGCGTGTTGGGGCAGGCGATTTGCATCAGAAGATCGAAGCGGCCAGAGGTGGTGAAGACACGCTCCACCTCGGCGATGGCCTTCAGGCGGGTGAGGATATTGGCCTGCGCGCGGGGTTCGATGGTGAGAAGAACCGAGGCGCGGATGCGGCCCTGACGCGCCCCTTCGCCCAGTTTCAGCGTGTATCCGGCGATGACCCCGGTGGTTTCCAGCCGTTCCAGCCGGGCCTGAATGGTGGAGCGCGCAACCTTTAGTCGGCGCGACAGCGTGGCCACCGACATACGGGCATCCGCCCCCAGAAGGCCGATGATGTTGCGATCCAGTTCGTCCATGCAATCTGCCCGATCTTTTCGTCATTATAACGACGTTTCGATGCATTTATACAGTTTTGTTCGGTGAGTTTGTACACCATATGCGGCATCCTCAGTTGCAGGAAAAGGGCGGCTCATACGCACCTGGCCTGGTTGGAAAAACCGCGCAGGTGCCTTGCCGTCCCGTGAACGAGCAGCGGGGAGGGCTTGCGTCTTGTTGGCAGAAAGGATCACGCCGATGGGACTGTCCAAAACGATCTGGACCAATCCGACCGAATTTCTTCGCAATCAGCAGCCGGAAAACCCGGTTCTGTTCTTTAGCCCCTCTGCGTTGCAGGCGGCGGCGCGTCGCTTCATCGACGGCTTTCCCGGCATGGTCACCTATGCGGTGAAATCCAACCCGGGTGAGGAAGTGGTGGAAAACCTTTCTGCCGCTGGGGTGCGTGGGTATGACTGCGCCTCGAGCTTTGAGATCGACCTGATCCGTCGCCTCGCCCCGGATGCGGCGATCCATTACAACAACCCGGTGCGCGCGCGGTCGGAGATCCGGCATGCGGTGGAGCGGGGCGTGAAGTCCTATTCGGTGGACAGCGCATCGGAACTGGCCAAGCTGATCGAGATGGTGCCGGCGGCGGATTGCGAAATCTCGGTCCGGTTCAAGCTGCCGGTCGCGGGCGCGGCCTATAACTTTGGCGCCAAGTTCGGCGCGACGGCGGAACTGGCGACGGAACTGCTGCGCCGCGTGGCCGAGGCGGGTTTCATCCCGTCGCTGACCTTCCATCCGGGCACGCAATGTACCGATCCCGCCGCGTGGGAGACCTATATCCGCACCGCCGCCGATATCGCGCGCGATGCAGGGGTGGAGATTGCGCGGCTGAACGTGGGGGGCGGGTTCCCGTCGCACCGCCTGATGGGCGTGGTGCCGGCGCTGGAGGCGACCTTCGCGCTGATCGACCGCGTGGCGACCGAGGCCTTTGGCGAGAACCGCCCGCTTCTGGTGTGCGAGCCGGGTCGGGCGCTGTGCGGCGATGCCTTCACGCTGGCGGCGAAGGTCAAGGCGGTGCGGGATGACACGCATGTGTTCCTGAATGACGGTGTCTATGGCACGCTGACGGAACTGCCGCTGATCGGGGTGATCGACCGGACCGAGGTGCTGTCGCCCGAAGGCGTGCATCGGGATGGCGCGTTGCAGGGGCGGATCGTGTTCGGCCCGACCTGCGATTCGGTAGATCGTCTGCCGGGCGAGGTGATGCTGCCTGCGGATATCGCCGAGGGTGATTATGTGATCGTGCAGGGGATGGGGGCCTATTCCACCGTCACCAACACGCGCTTCAACGGCTTTGGCGAATTGACCATGGCAACGGTGCTGTCGCTGCGCGTCTGATCGCGCCGTCGGTCTGATTGCGGAAAGAACCCGCGCCCCCGGCTGGACATTCCAGTCCGGGGGCGTAGTTTTTCGGCGGTCAGCCAAGCAGGGGGCATTTCATGAAATTCGGTCAGGCCCAGCCCGCGCGGCGGCGCGAGGATATCCGTTTCCTGACGGGGCAGGGGCGGTATGTCGATGACATCGCGCCGGCGGGCGCGTTGCAGGCGTGGTTCCTGCGGTCGGACCGGGCACATGCGGAGATCACGGCGCTGGATGTGGCGGCGGCGCGAACGGCGCCGGGGGTGCATCTTGTGCTGACGGCCGATGGCCTGCGCGCGGCGGGGGTGGAGACGGGGATGCGCTTTGCCCGTGTGGCCAATCGCGACGGCAGCCGGGGCGCGGCGCCCGCGCGGCCTGTGCTGGCCGAGGGGCGGGTGCGGTTCGTGGGCGAGGCGGTGGCGATGATCGTGGCCGAAACGCTGGAACAGGCGCGGGACGCGGGCGAATTGATCGACCTGTCGCTGGACGAGGTGCCGGTGGCGCTGGCCCTTGAACCGGGCGGGGCGACGATCCACCCCGAGGCGCCGGGGAACCTGGCCTTTGATTACGGGATCGGGCGGGAGGCGGAGACGGCCGCCGCGCTGGCAGGGGCCGCGCATGTGGTGCGGCTGGAGGTGATCCACAACCGAGTGATCGTGAACCCGCTGGAGCCGCGCGGGGCATGGGCGGACTGGGCCGAGGGGCGGCTGCATCTGTGCGTGAACGGACAGGGGGTGTGGAACCAGAAGAAGGAACTGGCGCGGATGCTGGGCCTTGCGCCCGATGCGGTGCGGGTGACCAACCCCGATGTGGGGGGCGGGTTCGGGATGAAGGCGATGACCTATCCTGAATATGTGGTCATCGCGCAGGCGGCGCGGATGCTGGGCCGCCCGGTGCGCTGGATGTCGGAGCGCGGCGAGGGGATGCTGTCGGACAATGCCGGGCGCGATCTGGTGGCGCAGGCAGAGATCGGGTTCGATGCCGGGCTGCGGATCACGGGCTATCGCGTGCGGGTGCTGTCGAATCTGGGGGCCTATAACTCGCAGTTCGGGCAACCCATCCAGTCGGAGCTGTTTTCCAAGGTTCTGACCGGGGTCTATGACATCCCCCATGCGTGGCAGAATACCATCGGCGTCTTTACCAATACGGCGCCGGTCGATGCCTATCGGGGCGCCGGGCGGCCCGAGGCGATACTGACGATCGAGCGGGTGATGGACGAGGCGGCGCGGGTGCTGGGCGTTAGCCCGTTCGATCTGCGGCGGCGGAACTTCATCCGCACCTTTCCCTATCGCACCGTGACGGGGCAGGTGATCGACGTGGGCGATTTTCCCCGCGTGCTGGCCCGGGCCGAAGTGGAGGCGGATGTCGCAGGCTTTGCCGCGCGCCGGGCCGAGAGCGAAAGCCGGGGGATGCTGCGGGGGCTGGGGCTGGCCACCTATATCGAATCCATCCTTGGCGATCCGAGCGAGACCGCGCGCCTGACACTGGACGAAGGCGGCGGGGCCACGCTCTATGTCGGCACGCAATCGAACGGGCAGGGGCATGAGACGGTTTACGCCCGGATGGCCGCCGGGATGACCGGCCTGCCCGAAGAGCGGATCCGCGTGGTGCAGGGCGACAGCGATCTGATAACCAATGGTGGCGGGACCGGCGGTTCGCGATCCGTGACCGTGCAGGGAACCGCGCTTCGCGCCACGGTGTTGCAGACGGTGGCGAAGCTGGCCGCGTTTCTGGAGGGTGAACTGGGCCTGACCGGGGTGGCGTTTTCCGATCACGTCTTCGGGGCGCCGGGATCGAACCTGCGGCTGACGCTGGCCGAGGCGGCGGATCTGGCCCGCGCGCGGGGCCGGGCGGATCTGTGCGATCAGGCGGCGACGATCACGCTGGAGGGGCGGTCCTTCCCCAATGGCGCGCATCTGGCCGAGGTGGAGATCGACCCCGAGACGGGTGCGCTGCAGCTTGACCGTTATACGGTGGTGGATGATTTCGGCACGCTGATCGCCCCGGAACTGGCCATCGGCCAGGTGCATGGCGGGGTGGCGCAGGGCTATGGGCAGGCGGTGATGGAACTGGCCGTGCATGATGCGGAGGGGCAGGTGCTGGCGGCGAGCCTGATGGATTACGCGCTGCCGCGCGCGACGGACCTGCCCTTTGTCGATTTCACATCAGAGCCCGTGCCATCGGTGCTGAACCCCTTTGGCATGAAGGGCTGCGGTGAGGCGGGGACGGTGGGGGCGCTGGGCGCGATTTCCAACGCGGTGCGCGATGCGCTGGCCCCGCGCGGGGTGACGCGGGTGGACATGCCGTTTTCGCCGCAGCGCATCTGGCACTGGTTGCAGGCCGCCGCGTGAGCGGCTTTCCAAGGCCGCCCGCGCCGGGTTAACTGCGGGGCGAACCGACCCGGAGCCCGCCCATGACCCATGTCACCGTCGCCGCCACCCAGTTCGCCTGCAGCTGGGACCTGCCCGCCAATGCCGACAAGGCCGAGGAGATGATCCGCAAGGCCGCCGCGCAGGGCGCGCAGGTGATCCTGATCCAGGAACTGTTCGAGGCGCCCTATTTCTGCATCACGGAGCGGGCGGAGTATTTCCGGCTGGCGCGGCCCCTTGAGGGGCACCCGCTGGTGGCGCGGTTCCAGTCGCTGGCGCGGGAGTTGGGGGTGGTGCTGCCGGTGTCGTTCTTTGAACGCGCGGGGCAGGCGCATTTCAATTCTGTCGCCATGGTGGATGCGGATGGAGCAATGCTGGGCCTGTACCGCAAGAGCCATATCCCGCAGGGGCCGGGCTATGAGGAGAAATACTATTTCTCGCCCGGGGATACGGGGTTCCGGGTGTGGGATACCGCCCATGGGCGGATCGGGGTGGGTATCTGCTGGGATCAGTGGTTCCCCGAGGCGGCCCGCGCGATGGCGCTGATGGGGGCGGAGATGCTGCTTTATCCCACCGCCATCGGATCAGAGCCGCCCGCGCCGGGCTATGACAGCCAGCCGCATTGGGAGACGGTGATGCGTGGCCATGCGGCGGCGAACATCCTGCCGGTGATCGCGTCGAACCGGATCGGCACGGAAACCGCGCCGGAGGGGGTGGCGGTGACCTTTTACGGGTCCTCCTTCATCGCTGATCAGGCGGGGCAGGTGGTGGCGCGCGCTTCTCGCGACCGCGAAGAGGTGCTGACCGCGACCTTCGATCTGGAGGCCATCGCCGCGCTGCGGGCAAGCTGGGGGCTGTTCCGCGACCGGCGGGTGGAGTTGTACGGGACGGTGAACACGCTGGACGGAACCCGGCACGCCAAATGAAGAACGGCGGCCAAGGGGCCGCCGTTCCGTCCTTTTCCGCCGCGATCAGCGCAGGCGCAGATCGACGTAGTCGCGCTTGGCTTCACCGATGTAGAGCTGGCGCGGGCGGCCGATCTTCTGGTTCTTGTCGGCGATCATTTCCTTCCACTGGCTGATCCAGCCCACGGTGCGGGAAATCGCGAAGATCGGGGTGAACATGGCGGTGGGGAAGCCCATCGCCTCGAGGATGATGCCCGAATAGAAATCGACGTTGGGATAGAGCTTCTTGGAGACGAAGTATTCATCTTCAAGCGCGATCCGTTCCAGTTCCTTGGCGACCTGCAGGAGCGGGTTGTTCTCCACCCCCAGAAGGCCCAGCACCTCATCCGCCGATTCCTTCATCACCTTGGCGCGGGGATCGAAGTTCTTGTAGACGCGGTGGCCGAAGCCCATCAGACGGAAGCCGGAATTCTTGTCCTTCGCCTTGGCGATGAATTCGGGGATGCGGTCAACCGTGCCGATTTCCTTGAGCATCTCAAGGCAGGCCTGGTTCGCGCCGCCATGGGCGGGGCCCCAGAGGCAGGCGATGCCCGCCGCGATGCAGGCGAAGGGGTTGGCCCCCGACGATCCGGCCAGACGCACCGTGGAGGTGGAGGCGTTCTGTTCGTGATCGGCATGCAGCATCATGATGCGGTCCATCGCCTTTTCGAGGATGGGCGAGACCACGTAATCCTCGGCCGGGACGGCAAAGCACATGTGCAGGAAGTTGCCGGCGTAGCTGAGGCTGTTCTTGGGATACACGAAGGGCTGGCCGATGGAGTATTTATAGGCCATCGCCGCGATGGTGGGCAGTTTCGCGATCATGCGGATCGCGGCCACCTCGCGCTGCCAGGGATCGTTGATATCGGTCGAGTCGTGGTAGAAGGCGGCCATGGCGCCGACCACGCCCACCATGGTGGCCATGGGATGGGCGTCGCGGCGGAAGCCGCGGAAGAAGTAGTGCATCTGTTCATGCACCATCGTGTGCTTGGTCACACGCTGGGTGAAATCGGCAAGCTGCGCAGCGGTGGGCAGCTCTCCGTACAGAAGCAGATAGCAAACCTCGAGATGGGTGGATTTCTCGGCCAGCTGTTCGATCGGATAGCCGCGATAGAGCAGTTCGCCCACGTCGCCGTCGATATAGGTGATCGCGCTTTCGCAGGCGGCGGTGGAGGTGAAGCCGGGATCGAAGGTGAAGACGTCGGCCTCGGCATAGAGCTTGCGGATGTCGAGCACATCCGGGCCGACCGTCGGTTTGTGGATCGGCAGGTCATAGCTCTTGCCGTCCAGGGTGAGTGTCGCGGATCTGGTGCCTTCGGCCATCTTTCTACGTCCCTCTGTAGTCCGGTTCCCGGGCAAGGCCCGAGTTGCGGCTGGTAGCAGCGATGCGGCCGTCAGAGGGGGGGCTGTCAGCCCGCGACATCCTCAAGCCGCGCGATCGTTTCGTCCCGACCGATGACCAGCATCATGTCGTAGACGCTTGGTGTTACGGTCCGCCCCGCAAGAGCCGTGCGCAGCGGGGCGGCCAGCTTGCCGAATCCGATGCCATGTTCCGATGCGGTCTCGGTCAGGATCGGTTCCAAACCCTCTTTCGTCCAGCTAGCATTTTGCAGTCGCGGCGTCAATGTTTTCAGTATACCACGGGATACCGGATCGAGCGCCTTTGCCGCTGCCTCATCCGCCACGATCGGGCGGTTGATCAGCGCAAAATGTGCCTTTTCAAGCAGTTCGGGGAAGGTCTTTGCGCGATCCTTCACGCAGTAGAGCGCGCGTGACAACAGATCGCGCTGGGGATCGGTCAGGGCCGGGTGCCCGGCGGCGGCGAGGTAGCCTTCGATTTCATGCAGCAGTGCAGCATCATCGCTGGCCGCGATGTGCAGGCCGCAGATGCTTTCCAGTTTCTTGAAATCCAGCCGCGCGGGCGAGCGGCCGATTCCCGGCAGGTCGAACCATTCCATCGCCTGCGCGCTGGTGAAAAACTCGTCATCGCCATGCGCCCAGCCCAGCCGGGCGAGGTAGTTCCGCATCCCCGCCGCCGGATAGCCCTGCGCCTGATAATCGCCCACGGCCGTGGCGCCGTGGCGTTTGGACAGTTTCTTGCCATCCGGGCCGTGGATCAGCGGGATATGCGCCCAAACCGGGATCTCCCATCCCATGGCATCATAGACCATCTGCTGGCGCGCGGCGTTGTTGAGGTGGTCATCGCCCCGGATCACATGGGTGACGCCCATGTCATGGTCATCCACCACGACGGCGAGCATGTAGGTGGGCGTTCCGTCGGAGCGGAGCACGATCATGTCATCCAGCTGGTCATTGCCAAAGCGCACGGTGCCCTGAACGGCATCTTCGACAAGGGTTTCACCCGTGCGCGGCGCGCGCATCCGGATGGCGAAGGGCGCCCCCGCCGGATGGGTGGAGGAATCGGCATCCCGCCACGGGCTTTGGAACACGGCGTAGCTGGCGCCCTTTGCCTCGGCCACGGCGCGGAAGGCGGCGATCTCTTCGGCCGTGGAGAAGCATTTATAGGCCGTGCCGCGGGTCAGCATTTCATGCGCCACCTCGGCGTGGCGGTCCTTTCGGGCAAACTGGCTGACGGCGTCGCCGTCCCAGTCAAGGCCCAGCCAGCGCAGGCCCTGAAGGATGGCCTCGGTCGCGGCGGGGGTGGAGCGTTCGCGATCGGTATCTTCGATCCGCAGCAGGAACTTGCCCCCCCGCCCGCGCGCATAGAGCCAGTTGAACAGCGCCGTCCGCCCGCCGCCTATATGCAGGTAGCCGGTGGGCGAGGGCGCGAAACGCGTGACGACAGGACGGTCGGCGGGTCGGTCGGAGGCGGCGGCGCACATGGGTGCTTTAACCTTTCGGAAACCAGTCTGGGCATAGGCTCGGGCCTGTCTAGGCAATCGCGGGGCGGGAAACAAGGTGGCGGGGGCGGCGGCGCTTGCGGGCCGGGTGGCGACGGGCTTGGCCGAGTTGCGGGGCGAGTTGTTTGCCTTTGTCCCCGTGGGGCTGGGGATCGGGATCGGCCTGTGGTTTCAGCGCCCGGTGGAGCCGGGGGCGGGGGATTATGCGCTGGCGCTGGTGGGGGTGGCGCTGGCGGTGCTGCTCTGGCGGATATGGGAGCCGGTCCAGCCCTTTGCCGTGTTCGCGGCCTGCATCCTGTGCGGCTATCTGGCCTGCGGGGTACGGGTGGCGCTGGTCGCCGCGCCGATGCTGGAGGGGGAATGGTACGGCGCGGTGACGGGGCGGATCGTCGGGATCGACAGGTCGCAATCGGGGGCGCTGCGGCTGACGCTGGATCGGGTCTGGCTGGAGGATGTGGCGCCAGAGGCCACACCGGCGCGGGTGCGGCTGTCGTTGCAGGGCGATCAGCGCTGGCTGGACCCGGTGCCGGGGTCGGTGGTCATGGCCACGGCCTTCCTGTCGCCGCCGCAGGGGGCGGTGGAGCCGGGGGCCTTTGACTTTCGCCGCATGGCATTCTTCGACGGGCTGGGCGCGGTGGGCTATACCCGCGTGCCGGTGTTGCTGTGGCAGGAGCCCGTGGCGGGCGAGGCGCGGATCGGCCGGTTGCGCGCCGATCTGTCGGCGGGCATCCGGGCCGAGATCGCGGGGGATCCGGGGGCCTTTGCGGCGGGTGTGCTGACGGGCGACAGATCCGGCCTGTCGCGCGAGGCGGTGGAGGCGCTGCGGGATTCGAGCCTTGCGCATCTGCTGGCCATTTCGGGGATGAACATGGCCTTTCTGATCGCCTTCGTCTTTGCGCTGCTGCGCTATGGGCTGGCGCTGATCCCGCCGGTTGCGCTGCGGGTGAACAGCAAGAAACTGGCGGCGGCGGTGTCGCTGGGGGTGGCGGCGTTTTACCTGATGCTGTCGGGGGCGAACGTGGCGACGGAGCGCGCCTTCATCATGGTGGCGGTCATGCTGGTGGCGGTGCTTCTGGACCGGCGCGCGATCACCCTGCGGTCGGTGGCCATCGCGGCGGTGATCGTGCTTTTGTGGCAGCCGGAGGCGCTGTTGTCGCCCGGCTTCCAGATGAGTTTCGCGGCCACGGTGGCGCTGATCGCGGGGTTCGGGCTGGTCAGCCGCCGGATGGAGCCGGGGGCTGCGCCGCGGGCGGTGCAGTTCGGGCTGGCCTTGGTGCTGTCATCAGTGCTGGGGGGCGTGGCGACCGCGCCCTATGCGGCGGCGCATTTCAACCGCTTCACCGATTACGGGCTGCTGGCGAACCTGCTGACGGGGCCAGTAATGGGGCTGGTGGTGATGCCTGCGGGCGCGGTGGCGGGGCTTCTGGCGCCGGTGGGGCTGCATGGCCTGCCGTTGGCGGTGATGGAACTGGGCTGCCGCTGGATCCTGTATGTGGCGCATGAGGTGGCCGCGCTGGAGGGTGCGGTGACGGCGATCCCGGCCCCGCCGGGGGCGGTGCTGCCCATCCTGACGCTGGGGCTGTGCTGGCTGGTGTTCTGGCCCGGTCGGCTGCGCTGGGCCGGGCTGACGGGGGTGGTGGGGGCGCTGGTGCTGTGGCTGGGGGCGGCGCGGCCTGCGGTGCTGATCGGGCCGGGCGGGATCGTCGGTGTGATGGGGCCGGAGGGGCGGGCGATATCCGCCCCGCGGGGGGCGGGGTTCATGGTGCAGAACTGGCTAGAGAATGATGGCGATCTGGCCAGCCGGGCCGAGGCGGCGGCACGGCCCGGTTTTGTTGCGGGCGACGGGGGGATGATCTTTGCGATCGGTGCGGGGGAGGAGGGGCCGCTGACGGGGCTGGTCCTGCGCCGGGGTGAGGTGGCGGCAACGGGCGCCTGCGCCCGCCATGCGGTGATCGTTGCGGCGGAGGCGTTGGCGATGGCAGGGCCATGCCTGCAGCTGGGTGCTGCGGAACTGGCGCAGAGCGGGACGGTTGCGGTGGTTGGCGTGCAGGGCAGATTTGCCCTGCGCACGACCGGGGGGCAGGCGCGGATCTGGTCGCCCCGGGGGGCGGCGCCCGCGCTTGCCCTGCCGGAGTGATCAGTAGCTGCGGATCAGGCCCACGAGGCGGCCCTGCACGCGGACCGCGTGATCGGGAAAGACGCGGGTTTCATAGGCGGGGTTGGCGGCTTCGAGCGCGATCATGCTGCCGCGGCGGCGGAAGCGTTTCAGCGTGGCCTCGGCCTCTTCCACCAGCGCCACGACGATATCGCCATTCTCGGCGGTGGATTGTTCGCGGATCACCACGATGTCGCCGTCGTTGATCCCGGCTTCGATCATCGAGTCGCCCTTCACCTCGAGCGCGTAGTGATGCCCGCGCCCCGAGAGCATGGAGCCGGGGACGGCGACGTGATGGGACACTTCGGCAATCGCCTCGATCGGGACACCAGCGGCGATGCGGCCCATGACGGGCAGTTCCATGGCGTGGATCGCCTCTACGGCCATGGCGGCGCGGGGCGGAGTGGCGGGGGCGGGTGCCGCAGGGCGGGCGCCTTCGATCACTCGGGGTTTGAAGCCCGTCTTTTCCATCGCCTCGGGCAGTTTGATGATTTCGAGCGCGCGGGCGCGATGGGCGAGGCGGCGGATGAAGCCGCGTTCCTCCAGCGCCGTGATGAGCCGGTGGATGCCGGATTTGGAGCGCAGATCGAGCGCCTCCTTCATCTCGTCAAACGAGGGAGGCACGCCGTCGGCATCCATCCGGGTCTTGATGAAATCCAGAAGTTCAAGCTGTTTGCGGGTCAGCATAGGCCCCTCCAACGCGGCTGTGTTGGTGCAATGTTCTGCCAGTGTTCCCCTTTTGTGTCAACCCATTCCCGAATCGGGGCGCGGATTGGCGGGATCAGAGCGGCAGATAGGCCACTTCGGTGCCAGCCGGGCGGGGGCCGTCGCCCAAGGGGCGGATCAGCAGGGCGTCGGCTTCGGTCAGGATGGTGATGAGCGCGCTGTCCTGCCTGTCGAACGGGGTGATGTGCGGCAGGCCCGCGCCGGGCGTGAGGCGCGCGCGCATGTAATGGGTGCGCGGGCCGGTGGGGCCGGTGTCCTGGGCGAGGATCGCGCGCTGCGTGGCGGGCGGGTGCGCGCCAAGGCCCAGCATGGCGCGCACCATGGGCAGAAGGAACAGATGCCCGCAGACGATGGACGACACGGGGTTGCCGGGCAGGCCCAGCATCGGCACCCCGCGCAGGCGGCCCGCCATCAGCGGTTTGCCGGGGCGCATGGCGATCTTGTAGAAGGCCCGCTCCATCCCCATGCTTTCGGCCACGCGACCGACAAGGTCATGGTCGCCCACCGAGGCGCCGCCGATGGTGACGACCAGATCGGCGCTTTCCGCCATCGTCAGCACGGTGAACAGCTCTGCCTCGGTGTCGCGGGCGATGGGCAGAAGGCGGGCCTCGGCCCCCTCGCCCTCGACCATGGCGGCGAGGGCGTAGCTGTTCGAGGCGATGATCTGGTCCGGGCGCGGGTCTTCGCCGGGCATCACCAGTTCATCCCCCGTGGGGATGATCGCCACCACGGGGCGGCGGCGGACCGTCACCGCGGGCAGGTTCATCGCGGCGATGAGCGCAAGGTCATTGGGCCGCAGGCGGCGCGGCGACAGCGCGGCCCCGGCGCGGAAATCCTGCCCCAAGGGGCGGATATGGGTGCCTGTATCGGCATTGGCGCGCAGGGTGATGGTGGTGCCGTCCACCGTGACATCCTCTTGGATCACCACGCGGGTGGCGCCATCGGGGATGGGCGCGCCGGTGAAGATGCGCAGGGCCTGACCGGGGCCGATGCGGCCGTGATAGGCATGTCCTGCCCCGGCCTCGCCGATCACGGTGAAGCGGTCGCCGGGGGCGGGGTCGCCCTGCAGGGCGTAGCCATCCATGGCCGAGGCGGCAAAGGGTGGCTGGTCGCGGCGGGCGATGGCGGGTTCGGCCAGTACGCGGCCCGCGGCCTGGCGCAGGGGCACGGTTTCCGTGCCGAGCGGCGCGACAAGGGCGAAGCAGCGCGCCAGCGCCTCATCGACCGAGATCATGGGGTGGCCTCATACCGCCCGGACTTGCCGCCCTCTTTCAGGATCAGGCGGATGCCGTCGATCCGCATCCCCTTTTCGGCGGCCTTGAGCATGTCATAGATCGTGAGGCACGCGACCGAGACGGCGGTGAGCGCCTCCATCTCCACGCCCGTCTGGCCGCCGGTCTTGACCGTGGCCTGCACGAGGATGCCGGGAAGGGCAGGGTCGGGCGTCAGGTCGAGCGCGACCTTGGTGATGGGCAGGGGATGGCAGAGCGGGATCAGATCGGCGGTGCGCTTGGCCCCCATGATGCCCGCGAGCCGCGCGACGCCCAAGACATCGCCCTTTTTCGCGCGCCCCTCCGTCACCAGCGCCAGCGTTTCCGCCGACATCAGCACCCGGCCCTCGGCCACCGCCACCCGGTCCGTCACCGGCTTGGCCGACACATCGACCATATGGGCATGGCCCCTGTCATCGAAATGCGTCAGCGGGGTGCGGGCCATGGCGGCTATCTCTGTCCGGTCAGCGGGCGGGCGAGGATGGCGCGGGTGGCGGCCTCCACGTCCTGTTGGCGCATCAGGCTTTCACCGATGAGGAAGCAGCGGGCGCCGAAGCGGGCCAGATCGGCCAGATCGGCAGGGGTGTAGAGGCCGCTTTCCGCCACGATCACGCGATCCTCGGGCACGCGGCGGGCAAGGGTGCGGGTGGTGTCCAGCGTCACCTCGAAGGTGTGCAGGTTGCGGTTGTTGATCCCGATCAGCGGCGATTTCAGCCGGGCGGCGCGGTCAAGTTCGGCCTGATCATGCACCTCGATCAGGACATCCATGCCCCATTCCATGGCACAATCTTCCAGTTCCGCCGCCTGACTGTCGGTCAGCGAGGCCATGATCAAGAGGATGCAATCGGCATGCAGGCCGCGCGCTTCCACGACCTGATAGGGGTCGTAGAGGAAATCCTTGCGCAGGCAGGGCAGGCTGGTGGCCTGATGCGCCTGCGTCAGGTATTCGTCGGCGCCCTGAAAGCTGGGCGCGTCGGTCAAGACGGACAGGCAGGTGGCGCCCCCGGCCTCATAGGCGCGGGCGAGGGCGGGCGGATCGAAATCGGCGCGGATCAGACCCTTGGACGGGCTGGCCTTCTTGATTTCCGCGATCAGGCCATAGCCATCCTGTGCGGCCTCGGTCAGGGCGCGGGCAAAGCCGCGCGGGGCGGGGGCGGCGTTGGCCGCCTCTTCCAGATCATGTAGGGATCGCGCGGCCTTGCGGGCGGCGACCTCTTCCAGCTTGTAGGTCTTGATACGGTCGAGAATGGTGCTCATGCGGCGTTGCTACCCTTTGGCGGGCGGGAAGGGAAGGGCAGGGCGGGGCGTCAGGCCGCCGAGGTGATCCGGGCGAGCGCGGCGACCTTGGCCTTGGCGGCCCCGCTGTCGATGGAGGCGCGCGCGGCCTCGACCCCTTCGTGCAGGGTGCGCACCTTTTCCGCCACGACCAGCGCTGCGGCGGCGTTGAAGAGGACCGCATCGCGATAGGCCCCCGGCGCGCCATCGAGCAGCGCCCGCAGCGCCACGGCGTTTTCGGCCGGACTGCCGCCGAGCAGGGATTCGAACGGATGATAGGGCAGGCCCGCATCTTCGGGGCCTACGTCAAACTCGCGGATCAGGCCGCCTTCGACGGCGGCAACCTTGGAGCGTGCGGCGATGGACAATTCATCCGTGCCGTCGCCGCCATGGACGAGCCAGGCCTTTTCCGACCCCAGCGCCAGCAGGGTTTCCGCCATCGGGCGGATCAATCGGGCAGTGAAGGCGCCGGTCAATTGCCGCTTGGCGCCTGCGGGATTGGTCAGGGGGCCAAGGATGTTGAAGATGGTGCGCGTGCCAAGTTCCATCCGCACGGGGCCGACATGGCGCATGGCGGGATGGTGCATGGGGGCCATCATGAAGCCGATCCCGGCCTCGGTCAGGCAGCGTTCCACCACGTCCGGGCCGACCATGACGTTCAGGCCAAGCTCTGTCAGCGCATCGGCAGAGCCGGATTTGGACGACAGGTTGCGGTTGCCGTGCTTGGCGACCGGCACGCCCGCTCCCGCCACGACAAAGGCCGCAGCGGTGGAGATGTTGAGCGTGCCCTTCCCGTCGCCGCCGGTGCCCACGATATCCATGGCGCCGGGCGGGGCCTCGACCTTGTTACATTTGGCGCGCATGACCGATGCGGCGGCGGCATATTCATCCACCGTCTCGCCCCGCGTGCGCAGCGCCATCAGGAAGCCGCCCGTCTGGGCGGGCGTCCCTTCGCCGTTGAACAGCGCCGTGAAGGCGGTTTCCGCCTCGGCCCGGGTGAGCGGGCGTTCGGCGGCGATCCCGATCAGCGGGCGCAGCACATCGCTCATGCCGCCACCGTGGCGGCCTTGGCCTCATCGAGGAAGTTGCGCAGAAGCTGATGGCCGTGTTCGGAGGCGATGCTTTCGGGGTGGAACTGCACGCCTTCGATCAGCCGCTCCTTGTGGCGCAGGCCCATGATGGTGCCGTCCTCGAGCCATGCCGTGACCTCAAGGCAATCGGGCAGGGTTTCGCGTTCCACGATCAGCGAATGGTAGCGCGTTGCGAGGAAGGGCGAGGGCAGGCCACGGAACACGCCCCGGCCCGCATGGTGCATGGTGCCCATCTTGCCATGCACGATCTCGTGGCAGCGGATGACGTGGCCACCGAAGGCCTCACCAATTGTCTGATGGCCGAGGCAGACGCCCAGAAGGGGGATGCGCGCCTCGGCGGCGGCGGTGGTCAGCGGCAGGCAGATGCCTGCCTGTGCCGGATCGCAGGGGCCGGGCGAGAGGACGATACATTCGGGGCGCATGGCGAGAACCGCCTGCACATCCAGCGCGTCATTGCGCCTGACGACGACATCCGCCCCCAGTTCGCCCAGATAATGGACGAGGTTGTAGGTGAAGCTGTCATAGTTGTCGATCAGAAGCAGCATCTTGCGGGGCCTTGCCGGATAGGGGATGAACCCCGGAGAGGGACGGGCTATACATGGGCCGAGCGGCCGAGGGGCGTCAAGCCCAAGTGAGGCCGATTGAATCCCGAACGGGGTGGCAGGCAGGGGAGTACAGGCAGTGATCCGGGGCTTTGTGACGGGGCTGATCTGGGGCGGAGTGGTGGCGACGACGGGCCTTGCCGTGCTGTCGCAGGTTGCCCCCTTGCCGACGCGCGATGGCGGCGCGGGCACCGCAACGCAGGACACATCCGCCGCGGCCGAGGGAGTGGCACCGGACGGCGCGGCGCCCGAGGTCGCAGCAACCGAAGCAGTGAAGCCCCCGGCAGAGCCTTCGCCCGAGGTGACCCCGGAAGTTACCCCTGATGCCGCTTCTGACGCGGCGCCCGAGGCTGCGCCTGATGCTGCGCCGGAGGCGGCCCCCGAAGTGGCGGATGCGGCCCCCGAGGCCGAGAATCTTCAGCCCGAGATCCTGCAGAAAGTGCCCGACCCGGCCCCGGAGGAAGAGGCCGACCTGCCAGCATCCGATGATGCTGTGCCGCCACCCGCGCCTGTCCCCGACGCGGTGGCGCCGCGCGCCGACGTGCCGTCCGAGGCAGCCATCGCAGCGGATATGCCCGAACCCGCGCCCCAGCCGCCCGTCCCGGCGGCAGAGGCCACACCCATGGCGCCCGTGGCGCCCGAGGAAGGTGCGGATCTGCCGGGGGATATGGATGACCCCGTGCCGGGATTGGCCGAGGTGATCCCGCCTATTCTCCCTGACGAAGACACCGCCCCGCTTCCCCCCGCCCCGCCCGAAGAGGCGCTGCTGCAGCCCGCGCCGGAAGATGCGGCCCCGCCCGCCCCGGCGCTGATCGTGCCGGATGCGCCCTTGCCGGGGGTGGAGGAGGGGGCGGACGACCTCGCACTGGTGGTGCCGGGGGTGCGGACGGACCGTCTGCCGCGCATCGGGGATGACGAGCCCGCCGCGCCGCAGGGCATGGGCGCGGCGCCCGATACGGCGCCTGGAACCGCGCCCGAAGCGGTGCCGCCCGAGGTGATGTTGGGCACCACGCCCTTGGAACTGTTCCGCCGCGATTTCGACAACCCCGAGGCCAAGCCGATCTTTGGCCTGATCCTGATCGACGAGGGCCTGCCTGCCGCGGAGCGCGAGACGCTGGCCGCGCTGCCCTTCGCCGTGACCTTCGCGCTGGACCCGCTGGCGCCCTATGCCGCCGAGGCGGCAAGGGTGTACCGGGCGGCGGGGCAAGAGGTTGCGATGGTGGCCAACGGCATTCCGCAGGGGGCGACGCCCGGCGATCTGGAGCAGACCTTTCAGGCGCTGGACATGGCGATGCCCGAGGCGGTGGCGGTGCTGGACCGGGTCGAGGGCGGGTTTCAGGACAGCCTCGATCTGGCGCGGCAGGCGGTGCCGATCGTGGCCGAGCAGGGGCGCGGGGTGGTGACCTATGACCGGGGCCTGAATTCGGCCGATCAGGTGGCGCGGCGGGAGGGCGTGCCGCGCGCCACGATTTTCCGGGTGCTGGATGCCGAAGGGGAATCGATCCCCAAGATGCGCAACTACCTGGATCGCGCAGCCTTCAAGGCGGCGCAGGAGGGCCGGGTTCTGGTGATCGGGCGGGCGCGGGCGGAAACCGTGGCCGCGATCCTGGAATGGACGGTCGAGGGGCGGGCGGCCAGCGTGGCGCTGGCCCCCCTGAGCGCAGTGCTGGAGACGACGCCAAACCCCTGAGCACGCTGCGCCCCACCCTGCACGCTGCGCGCGCGGATTTGACGGGCTGCGGAGCCGCGATCCCGCAGCCCGGAAACCGCGCCGGATCGCGTGTTGACAGGTGTCACACCGGGCGCTGGCTTTGCAGCGCAGCGGCCTATCGAAGGGTGGATTGCAGGGCTTCGCGGCGTCGCGCGGGAGAGAGGGCGCAGCAGAGCCGGGCTGCGCCGCCCCGCTTGGCGACTGGAGCACCCCCGGTCACATCGGACAGGGCAGATGCGGCGGGTGATCCGCCGCTATGGGCGCCGCAAGGGCGAAGCGGCCCGACACTCCATCCGAACGGGCGCGCGTGAACCGGGCGCGCGCGAAAAATTTTCACTGAAAATTTTTCGGACAAGGTGGCAAAATCTTCATTGAAGATTTTGCGCGATCCTTCGCAGAAGGATCGGAGAACCAAGAATTTTCTGGAAAATTCTTGGTCCGCCGCGGGGCCCTCAGCCGTTGCCACGCCGGGCGAAGAGGCCCGCATCCTCTGCCGCGCGCCGCAGCGCGCGGGACTTGTTTACGGTCTCCTGATACTCGGCTTCCGGGTCGCTGTCATAGACCACGCCACCGCCGGCCTGGATATACAACACCTCGTCCTTCAGCACCGCGGTACGCAGCGCGATGCAGAAATCCATCTCGCCGTTCCCTGCGAAATAGCCCACGCCGCCGCCGTAGATGCCGCGCTTTTCGGGCTCCAGCTCGTCGATGATCTCCATCGCGCGGACCTTGGGCGCGCCGGAGACCGTGCCTGCAGGCAGGCCGGCCAGCAGGGCCGACAGGGCATCCTCGCCCTCGGCGATCTGGCCCGTCACGTTCGATACGATATGCATCACGTGGCTGTAGCGTTCGATGATGAACTGCTCGGTCGGCTTCACCGTGCCGACCCGCGCCACGCGGCCCACATCGTTGCGCCCCAGATCGAGAAGCATCAGATGTTCGGCCAGTTCCTTCTTGTCCGACAGGAGGTCAAGCTCCAGTGCCTTGTCCTCTTCCGGCGTGGCCCCGCGTTTGCGGGTTCCTGCGATGGGCCGGATCGTCACCTCGCCATCGCGCAGGCGGACGAGGATTTCGGGGCTGGCCCCGATCACCTGAAAGCCGCCGAAGTTGAAGAAGAACAGGAAGGGCGAGGGGTTGGTGCGCCGCAGCGAGCGGTAGAGCGCGAAGGGCGGCAATTCGAACCGCTGCGCCCAGCGCTGGCTGGGGACGACCTGAAAGATGTCGCCCGCGCGGATATACTCCTTTGCCTTTTCCACGGCGGCCTTGTAGCCGTCATGGGTGAAGTTCGACACGGCCTCGCCCACTGGCGCGGCCTCGCCGAAATCGCGCCCGGCCGGGGGCGCGCGGTCCAGATCGCGCAGCGCGTCCATCACGCGTTCGGCGGCCTGCGCATAGGCGGCGCGGGCCGAGAGGCCCGAGGCGACCCAGGCCGGGGCCACAAGCGTGACGTCGCCCTTCACCCCGTCCAGCACCGCCACGACGGAAGGACGCATCAGCACTGCATCAGGAACCGCCAGCGGATCGGGGTTCACGTCGGGCAGATGTTCCACCAGACGGATCATGTCATAGCCCAGATAGCCGAACAGGCCCGTCGCGATGGCGGGCAAGCCATCGGGCAGGTCCACCCGGCTTTCCGCGATCAGCGCGCGCAAGGTATCCAGCGGGTGGCCCTCGAGCGGCGTGAAGGCCGCGGGATCAAAGCGCGCCTCGCGGTTGATGCGGCTTTGCGTGCCGTGGCATTGCCAGATCAAATCGGGCTTCATGCCCACCACCGAATAGCGCCCGCGCACCTCGCCCCCTGTCACGCTTTCCAGCATGAAGGTATCTGCCCGCGCCTCGGCCAGTTTCAGCATCAGCGAGACGGGCGTATCCAGATCGGCCGCGATGCGGGCGTGGACAACCTGATTGCGGCCTTCGGTCCAGCCGCGTTCAAAGACCTCGAAGGAGGGTTCCAGCTTCATCGCGGGCTCAGTTCATCTGGGCATGGACCGCGTTGATCGCGGTCTGGTCGATCTTGATGCCCGCCTCGTTCGACAGGGCATTGGTGAAGAGCGAGAAAGCATCCTGCGCCAGCGCCTGGCGGGCGCGCAGTTCGATCGTGTCGCGCAGATCGGTGGCGTCCTGTCCTTCGGTTTCGGCGGGGAGGATGCCGTCGAGGCGGACCAGGCCGGTAAATCCGTCCCCCGCGATGACCTGCACGGCGCCTTCGTCCATCGCAAAGACTGTGGGCAGCAGGGTTTCAGGCGCGTCTTCGACAAAGCCGTCGCGGGTGATGGCGCGGGTGACGCTGACGATGCCGTAGGCGCCCAGCGAGGCGCCGCCTTCAACCTCGGCCCGGATCGCCTCGGCCCGGGTGGCGAGTGCCTTGGCCAAGGCCTCGGCCTGCCAACCGGCGGCGACGTCGTCGCGCACCTCGGCTAGCGGGATGGGCGTGGGCGGGACGATCTCATCCAACCGCAGGGCGACGATGCCGCCATCGTCCAGCTGGATCACCTCGGGGAAGTCGCCCTCGGCCAGCGCGTCGGCGGCTTCGCGGAAGGCGGGGTAGGCGGCGATGCCTTCGGGCGCGTCGCTGGGGATATAGTCCAGCGTGGCGAGTTCCATCCCTGTGTCCTGCGCCACCTCTTCGAGATCGGCCCCGGAGGCGAGGAGATCGTCAATCTCGTCGATCCGGGCGCCGATGGCGCGGCGGGCGGCATCGGTGCGCAGTTCGGCCCCCAGCGTTTCCTGTGCGTCTTCGAAGCTGGTTTCCTGCGCGGCGAGGATCGCGTTCATGCGAAACAGCGCGGGGCCAAGGTCCGATTGGGCGGGGCCTGCAACCCCGGGTTCGGTGAGGGCAAAGACGGCATCGGCGGCAGCGCCCAGATCGGTGCGCGACACATCGCCAAGGTCGATGTCATCCAGCGTCAGGCCGCGTTCGGCCACCAGTTGGTCAAAGGTGACCTCGCCCGCGTCCAGCCGGGCCTTTGCCGCCTGCGCCTCATCCTCGGTCGGGTAGACGAGGCGTTCGACAAGGCGCTTTTCGGGGATCATGAATTCGTCGATGCGCTGGTCGTAGAGGTCGCGCAGCGCCTGTTCGTCCACCTCCATCGTCGGGGCGAGCGTTTCGGGCAGCAGTGCCACATAGGTGATGCGCTTGGCTTCTGCGCGGGTGAAGCGGTCGATATTGGCATCATAGAAGGTTTGCAGATCGGCATCCGTCGGTGCGGCGACGGGGGCGGGCAGGTCGGCCTCGGTCAGGGTGAGAAGCGAGAAGCCGCGCCGTTCCCCGGCCCAGGCGGCGAGACGGTCCACCACCACGGGCGGGGCGGTGAAGCCGCCGACGATGGCGCCCTGCAGGATGGAGCGGGCGACATCGCTGCGGATCCCTGCTTCGAACTGCGCCTCGGTCAGGTTGTTGCGTTCCAGCGTGAAGCGATAGGTTTCGCGGTCAAAAAGCCCGGCCGTGCCTTGGAAGGCGCGCATGGCGGTGATTTCGGCGGCGACGGTGGCATCGCCCACGGAGATGCCGATGCGGTCGGCCTCGTTATCCAGTGCGGTGCGGGTGATGACGTTGCGCAGCACCTGCTGGTCGATGCCGAAGGCCTGCGCCTGAGAGAATGTGATGGGCTGGCCGAACTGGGCGGAGAGCGCATCCATTTCTTGCTGCAGAGCGCGGGCGTAATCGGTGGTTTCGATGTCGCGGTCGCCGACGCGGCCGATGGTGGTGATGCCCCCGCCGAAATTGGTGACGCCGAAGCCGCCCAAGCCGATCATCACCAGCACGAGGATGACCCAGACGACAAGGTTGCCGGGCTTCATCTTCTTGCGGGGGCGGTCTGTTTCGGTGTCTTTGGCCATCGGTCGTGCCTTTGCGGGCTGGAACAGGATCACCGCGTGTCTAGTGGGTCGCGGCGCGGGGGGCAAGCGGCGCTGCGGCGGCAGGGCTGCGCAAAGGATCACCCTTTCGCGGGGTGACAGGCCCGATGCGCGGTGCCGGGGTGATGGCGCGGCTAGAACAGGAAATCCGTGGCCGTCAGGCCCGCCAGCGTGGCGCCTTGCAGGATCACCACGTTGCCCGTATCGAAACTGATCCGAACGCCCCCCGCCACGGCGACCAGCGTGGCCTCGGTCAGCATGTCGGCAAAGCTTGTGAAATAATGGGCGGCGAGGTCGATGCGATCCTGCCCGTCCACATAATCGGTCACCAGATCGGCCCCGCCGCCGGGGGCGAAGACGAAGACATCAAGGCCCGTCCCGCCGGTCAGCGTGTCATCGCCGCGCCCGCCGTCCAGCCGGTCATTGCCTTCGCCGCCATCGAGGCTGTCTTCGCCCTTGGCCCCGAGCAGCGTGTCGTTGCGGCTTTCGCCCAGAAGCGTGTCATCGCCCGCCCCGCCATCGAGCAGATCGTCCAGCGTGCCGCCGAAGGCCGCATCGTCGCCCGCGCCGCCGAAGAGGCTGTCAAAGCCGATCTGGCCGAACAGGCTGTCATCGCCCGCCCCGCCGCGCAGAAAATCGGTGTTGTCGCCGCCGTCGAGCGTGTCGTCCCCCGCGCCGCCCAGCAGCGTGTCGTTATTGGCGCCGCCGTTTTGCACATCATCGCCCGCCCCGCCGATCAGACGATCAAAGCCGACGTCACCATAGAGCAGGTCATCGAGGCCGCCCCCGGACAGCGTGTCGTTGCCTGCGCCACCGAAGACCCCCTCGCTGACAGTTCCGTTCGCCCCGGCGCGGTAGTTGTCGTTCCCGCCGCGCAGATCGACCGTGCCGAGGATGCTGCCAGCGTTGAACATCACCGATTGCGCGCCGTCTGACAGAACGACATTGCCCGAGATGGTGCCGAAGTTGGAAACATCGTCCGACAATGTGGCATCCGATACGATGGCATTGGCCGGGCTGAAGATCGTGCCGTGATTGACGAGCGCGAGACTGCCGCTGTCCTGACCGAAGTAGACGGCGCCGCCATCCAGCGCGGGGGGCAGCGCGGTGGACCGGATCGTTCCGGTGTTCATCACCGATGCGGTCTGGACGGCAAAGAAGTAGAGCGCCGCCTGAAAGATGTTACCGCGAGAGAGCGACTCGATCGTCCCGCCATTCACGACCGACGCGGTTTCCGCCGCGAAAAGGAAAGCCCCGCCATTTCCCAGCCCGGTGATACGCCCGTCGTTGATCAGGCTGATCCGGTTGCCCGCCGGGGATGCGAGATCGAAGTTGGATCCGACATAGAGCGCCTGAAGGCGGTCTGAGACCAACTCGCCCGATGCACCGACCCGCATGGTATAGTCGAATGGGGTATCGACCGAGGAGTCGAGCGCTATGGCCCGGCTCGCGCCGAAGACATGGCCGTTCAAATCCAGTCGCAGCACGGAAAAGGTGGTGTCGATACCGACGGCCCCCGTGCTGACGATGTCGATCCCGGGACGCAGGAGCAGATAGTCGTTGTTGGCAAGGTCGCCATTCGTGACCGCCGAAAAGGCCGTGATGATATCGCTGGAAGGGATGAAGGGCATCTGCGGGCACCATTTGACCAAAAAACCGGGAAAACAGGGGCAGTTCGATGGGGGTTTGCCCGCCCACAGGACGACGCACCCCCGCAAAGATGCGAGAAGGAACTCAGGATGCCCCCGCCTTGCCCTTGCGTCAAGCGACCTGATGCCCTGTGGCGGGTGCTGCCCCCGCCAGATCGTCAGGCGCGGAAGGCGGCAAGCCTGCGGAACATCTCGGCGATGCCGCCCGCGTCTATGTTGGCGAAGGCGATGCGCAACTGGCGCGCGCCTTCGGGGTGGGTGTCGGGCTGGAACATGGTGCCGGGCAGCATGAGGAGCGAGGCTTCGTGCACGAGGCGTTTGGCAAGGTCGGGGGAGGGCATGGCAAAGGGGTGTTCGACATAGGCGAAATAGGCCCCGCAGCCGAGGAGTTTCCAGTCGGGCAGGGCGGCAAAGCCCCCGGTCATGGCGGCGCGGCGGGCGAGGATCTCGTCGCGTTCCCCCGCCACCCATTGCGCAAGGTTGCGCATCCCCCAGAGCGCGCCGATCTGGCCCAGCTGGCTGGGGCAGATGGCGACGGTGTCGAGGAATTTCTCCACCTCGGCCAGACGGGCGGTGCTGGCGACGATGGCGCCGACGCGGTGGCCGGTCAGGCGGTAGGCCTTGGAAAAGCTGTAAAGCTGGATCAGCGTGTCGTCCCAGTCGGGATCGGCAAACAGGTCATGCGGGCGGCCCGTGCGCGCGTCGAAGTCGCGATAGGTTTCATCAACGATCAGGGCGAGCTTGTGGGCGCGGGCGAGATCGCGGAAGGCGGCCAGCGTTTCGGCCGGGTATTCCACCCCGCCGGGATTGTTGGGGCTGACCAGCACGATGGCGCGCGTGCGGGGGGTGACGAGGTGGGCGGCGGCCTCGGCCTGCGGAATCAGGCCGGGGCCTGCGGGCAGGGGGACGGCTGTCACCCCCTGCATATCGAGCCACATCTTGTGGTTGAAATACCAGGGCGTGGGCAGGATCACCTCGTCGCCCGCGCCCGCGAGGGTGGACAGGACGGCGGTGAAGGCCTGATTGCAGCCCTGGGTGATGGCGGTTTGGTCGTCGCGGATCGCACCACCATAGGCGGCGGACCATTGCGCGGCGATTTCGGCCCGCAGTTCGGGCAGGCCGAGGACGGGGCCGTAGAGATGGGCGGCATCGTTGTTAAGCGCGGCATCGGCCAGCGCCTGCCGCAGGCCGAGGGGCGGGGGATCGACGGGGGCGGCCTGGCTGATGTTCAGAAGCGGGCGGTCGGGCGGGAAGGTCGCCCCCTGCAGCCAGCGCCGCGCCTCCATCACCGGGGGCGGGAAGGTGGCAGCCATGGCGGGGTTCAGAAGCAGGGACATTGCAGGCTCCGGTCTTGCTATGGGGGCAGGATAGGGGCGGATCGGGCGGGCTGCGACTGCCGATTTGCACGATCCGCTGCGCCTTTGCGACAGGCTGGCAGGGGCCTTTGCGCAAAAGGACGGGCGGCGGCGCGGGTGGGCGGCGTCGCATGGGTATTTGGACCAAGGTGAAACGGCAGCTTCATCTTGGCAAAAATACCCATCTTTCGCGGTTGGAGCCGGGCGTGCGGCTCGGGTCAGTCGGTGCCGCGGAAGGGTTGGACGTATTGCAGCGCCATGTCCCAGGGGAAGAAGATCCAGGTGTCCTGGCTGACCTCGGTCACATAGGTATCGACCTGCGGCTTGCCGTGGGGCTTGGCATAGACGGTGGCGAAATGCGCCTTGGGGTAGAGGCGGCGGACAAGTTCCAGCGTCTTGCCGCTGTCCACCAGATCATCGACGATCAGGATGCCAGTGCCGTCGCCCATCAGATCTTCTTGTGGGGCCTTGGTGACGCGGGCCTCGGTCTGGGCCTGATGGTTGTAGGATTTCACGCTGATCGTATCCACCACGCGGATGTCCAACTCGCGGCTGACGATCATTGCGGGCACAAGGCCGCCGCGCGTGATGCCGACCACGGCCTTCCAGACCCCGCCTTCGCCCGGGCCCTTGCCATCCAGCCGCCAGGCCAGCGCGCGGGCATCGCGGTGGATCTGGTCCCAGCTGACATGGAAGCCTTTTTCATGCGGCAGGCGTTCGGCGGACATGGGCGGTTCCCTTTCAGGTGGCGGCGAGCTTGATCCCGAGCAGGGCGAGCAGGCCGCCGAAGCTGCGGTCGATGACGGTTTTCAGGCTGATATAGCGGGCGCGGGTGCCATCAAGGCTGAAGATGCGGGCGACGAGCGTGTTCCACGCGGTTTCGGCGGTGAAGATCAGCGCCAAGAGCGCGGCATAGACCCAGAGCGGCGTGCCCTGCGGCACGGTGCCGAGGAAGATGGCCGAGAACATCACGGCGGGCTTCGGGTTGGCCAGTTGCGTGAAAAGGCCGAGCCGGAAGGCCGACAGGGCGGAGCGGGGCAGGGGGCGGCTGTCTTCGGTGATGAGCGGGGTCTTGGCATCGCGCCACAGATGGACGGCCATCCAGATCAGATAGGCCGCGCCGCCCAGCTTCAGCGCCCAGAGGAGCGCGGGGGCAGCGGCAAACAGGAGGTTCAGGCCGAACATCGCGGCCGCGGCCCAGACCACCGCGCCCGCGCCGATCCCCATCGCCAGCATCAGGCCCGTGCGGAAGCCTTCGGTCAGGCCGGTGCGGGCGGACATCAGGACCGCAGGCCCCGGCGAGATGGCGGCAAAGATCACGAGGCCCGCGAAGGCGAGGAAGGCCGCCAGCGTCATTCCTTGCCGTTCCGGCCCGTCACGGCATCAATATCGGGGGCATCCACCGCTTTCATCCCGACAACGTGGTAGCCCGCATCGACATGCAGGTTCTCGCCCGTGGTGCCCGAGCCGAGATCGGACAGAAGGTACAGCGCGGCCTTGCCCACTTCTTCCTGCGTGACGTTGCGGCGGAGGGGAGAGTTCAACTCGTTCCACTTCATGATGTAGCGGAAATCGCCGATCCCCGATGCGGCCAGCGTCTTGATCGGCCCGGCCGAGATGGCATTGACGCGGATGCCGTCCTTGCCGAGGTCTTCGGCGATGTATTTGACGCTCGATTCCAGCGCGGCCTTGGCCAGACCCATCACGTTGTAATGCGGCATGACCTTTTCCGCCCCGTAATAGGTGAGCGTGAGGAGCGATCCGCCCGCAGGCATGAGGGCGGCGGCGCGCTGGCAGATGGCGGTGAAGGAATAGACGGAGATGTCCATCGTCATCAGGAAATTGGCGCGCGTCGTATCGACATAGCGGCCGCGCAGTTCGTTCTTGTCGGAAAAGCCGATCGCGTGGACGACGAAATCAATCTGCCCCCAGTGATCCTTGAGGCCCGCGAAGAGGGCATCCATCGACTCTTCGGAGGCCACGTCACATTCAAACAGAAGCGGCGTGCCGACCGAGGCGGCGAGCGGCTCGACACGCTTTTTCAGCGCTTCGCCCTGATAGGAAAAGGCCAGTTCGGCGCCATGATCGGCCAGCGTCTTGGCGATGCCCCAGGCGATGGATTTGTCATTGGCCAGCCCCATGATGAGACCGCGCTTTCCTGCCATAAGTCCGGTTGACATTGCCTGTCCCTCGCCCACCCTTTGTGTTGAGGTTGACGTGTAGGCGATCCGTCCGGCTGCATCAAGGGTGGCCCGGTCGCCCGCCGCGCGAGAGGGAAGTGCAAGGACATCATGGACAGAAGCGGAATTTTTGCAGGCGAGGATCCCTTTGCCATCGCCCGGGCTTGGTTGGCCGAGGCTGAGCCGCTGGAGCCGAACGATCCGAATGCCATCGCGCTGGCCACGGTGGATGCGGCGGGATTTCCCAATGTGAGAATGGTTCTGCTGAAGGAAATCGAGGCAGATGCCTTTGTCTTCTACACCAACTACGGTTCGCGCAAGGGCCAGGAAATCGCAGCCAGCGGAAAGGCGGCCTTTGTCCTGCACTGGAAATCGCTGCACCGCCAGATCCGCGTGCGCGGGGTGACAGAGCGCGAGGAAGGCCCGCAGGCGGATGCCTATTATGCCAGTCGCAGCCTGAAAAGCAGGCTTGGCGCCTGGGCGTCGCGCCAATCCGAGCCGTTGTCGTCGCGGGCGGCGCTGATGGCCGAAGTGGCGAAGGTCACGGTCGAGCAGGGACCGAATCCGAAGCGCCCGCCCTTCTGGGGCGGAATCCGCATCCGGCCCTTCGAGATCGAGTTCTGGGCGGATGGGCAATTCCGCCTGCATGACCGGTTTCGCTGGACGCGAAATGGTAACGATACCGGGTGGGAGGTGGCCCGTCTGAACCCGTAAAATTCGCGCTTCGCGAATGAACGCGTTCGAAAGTGTTAACATTTTGTCCTTGAATCGGGCGGGACATTAGCGTCATGTCGTGGCCATCACGACGGCTGGGGAATGGCCATAGACATGATTGATGAGGATAAGGACGTGCACGTGGTGCATGGCCGGGTGAAGTGGTTCGATCCCGGTAAGGGGTTCGGTTTCATTGTTGCGGATGAGGGCGGGGCTGATATCCTTCTCCATGCCAATGTTCTGCGTAATTACGGGCAGAACTCTGTGGCGGATGGTGCGGTGATTTCGGTGAAGGTGCAGATGACGCAGCGTGGCGTCCAGGCGGTGGAGGTTCTGGAGATCGAACCGCCGCAGGGCGTTGCCTTTCCGCTGGGCGATGAAAGCGCGCCTGTGGACGCCGACGAGATCGCGCGGCTGCCGTTGGAACCGGCCCGGGTGAAGTGGTTCGACAAGGCAAAGGGCTTTGGATTTGCCAATGTCTTCGGCCGGTCCGAGGACGTCTTCATCCATATCGAGGTGCTGCGCGTTTCGGGTTTTGCGGATCTGCAGGCGGGCGAGGCGATCTGTTTGCGGATCGTCGAGGGCAAGCGCGGGCGGATGGCGGTGCAGGTGGTGTCATGGGAAGCGGCAACGCGGCAGTTTGGCTGATCGCGGCATGGGCTGCGGCTCTGCCGGGGATGGCGGCGGCGGCCTGTGCGGTGGATCGGGTTGATCTGCGTGGTCCGGGTGGCCAGCAGAGGTTTACCGTGGAAGTGGCCGATGACGATGCCGAACGCGCGCGCGGATTGATGTTCCGCGAGCAGATGGCGATGTCGTCGGGCATGCTGTTCGTCTACGACCAGCCGCGCCGGGCGTCGTTCTGGATGCGCAACACATTGATCCCGCTGGACATGATCTTTGCCGATGCGCGGGGTGTGGTGACGCGGGTCCATGCCAATGCGATCCCGCGGGACGAGACGCCGATCGACGGCGGCGAGGGCGTCCAGTTCACGCTGGAAATCAATGGCGGACTGGCCGCGCGCATGGGCATCGTGCCGGGGGCGGAGTTGCGCCATCCGGCCGTGTCGCAGGACATCGCCGCCTGGCCCTGTGAGTGAGGCGGCCACGCGCAGGCCAGCGAATGGGTGCTTTCCAAGGGCGCGGTGACAGGCTAAGGAAAGCGCGTTCGGGGCGTGGCGCAGTCTGGTAGCGCGACGGTTTTGGGTACCGTAGGTCGTAGGTTCGAATCCTATCGCCCCGACCAGCACTTAGCGGATTTTGGGGTTCCCGTTTTGCAGTTCATTTTGCAGAACTGTTCCCGTTTCAATCCTGGTCAGCTTGTCAGCGAGGGTGTCTGTCATCTCGGGCGACAGGGCCACATAGCGTTCGATTACCTGCGAGGCGTGCTTGATCGACCATCCCATGTGGGTGGCGATTTCCTTTAGATCGGCACCGGCGAGGAACAGGCGGGTGGCGGCCGTGCCGCGCGCGTCGTAGAGGCGCAGATCGCTGCGCAGTTTCAGCTTGTCGCGCCATGTGCTGACTGCATCCCCCAGATAGTTGCCGTGCTGGTAGGGTTCGCCTGCAAGGTTGGTGATGATGTGATCGCCCTTCGCCTGCGCGATGATCTGGGCCATGCGCGGCGTGACGGGGATCGAGGCCACGCGGCGGTGGCGCTTGCCCTTGGCCGTCCAGAGCACGATCCGCTGCCCCTTG
Source organism: Paragemmobacter ruber (assembly GCF_009908315.1). Classification (GTDB taxonomy): domain Bacteria; phylum Pseudomonadota; class Alphaproteobacteria; order Rhodobacterales; family Rhodobacteraceae; genus Paragemmobacter; species Paragemmobacter ruber. The sequence continues at coordinate 39,884 of NZ_JAAATW010000001.1, read as the reverse complement.
GGGGTCGGGTGGATATGTTCGCGGCGCAGCTGGGCGAGGTCGCCGGGGCGAAGGCCGGTTTCTGTCGCGGCGATCAGGATGCGGGCGATGTGAGGTGGCGCGCCCTTTTCGAAGGCGGCGATTTCCTCGGGGTGCCAGAGGATTTCGGCGCGGTTCGATTCGTAGATGCTGGCGATGTTGGCCAGCTGGTTCTGCGCGATCCGGCCCCGGTCTAGGCCCCATTTCACGATGCGCTGCAGGTGCCGCACCCGATCATCCCCGACCTTGCCGCCGATGCTGTCGCGCCATGCCAGCACCCGGCCCCGGATGCGGGGGTCGCTGATGGCCGCAATGGGGGCGGTGCCGAACTTCTGATCGATCCCGTTCTTTGGGTGGCGGATGCTGATTTCGATGTCCTTGCGATAGCGGGGCGAGAGTTTGGCGAAGTCCTGACTGTCGAGGAAGGCGAGGATCACTTCGCGGAACTGGCCGCGCGCCAGATCGCCCTTGGGGGTGCATTCGGCCAGAGCGGCGAGGTATTCGGGGGAGCCGACCTTTACCCCGCTGTCGGATCGCCAGAACATCGGCGCGCCCTTGCCGCGCCAAGCGTAGTGATACTCGCGGACGGTTCCGTCCTTGAGTTTCGATCTAATGCAGTTGATGCCTTGCAGGCTGACCTTAACCATTACTTTCGAACCATTCATCCACCTCGCTGGATGCGGAGGTTTCGCCTTGAGGTGGCAGGATGCGGATCCGACCGTCAAGGGTGAGTTCCAGAACCGCCTGCGGGTCGATCTGGCGGGCGGCTTTCAGGGCGCGCTTGACCTGTGCCTCGGTGAAGGTGCTGCGCTTACCCATAGCGCGCACCCATCGCGTGGCCGCCCCATTGATCGGCGCAGGCCTCTGCCACGCCTTGGAAGGTTCGGCTGCGGAATTTCCAGCGATCCGGGCCGGGGCTGGCGCGGTGGACAGCGGACCATGCCTTGTGTGCGGCGGTGCCGGGCTGTGGCGGGGTGAGGCGGTGGGTGGGGGTGAGCGGGGGCAGCCCGCGCAGGTAGAAGCCCGTCGCCTTGAAATAGGGTTCGCCAAACCACCACGGCTGCACGATCTGCGGGCGCGGCAGATCGGCGGGCAGGCGGGCGCGGGCGTGTTTGTGCATCACCGGGTTCTCGATCACCACGCGGGGGATCGGGGCCTGCCAACAGGCGGAAAAGAGGGCAGCGCCTGCGTCCAGTTCGGCCCACATGTCGGACAGGCTGCGACCGGGCGGCGGGGTGGTGAGCCAGCGGACGCCGCTGTTGCAGAGCCTTGTGCAGGGCGGGTGCATCACGGCCATCATATCCCAGCCATCGTGCAGGATGTCGCGGATGTCGCAGCGGATGTGGCGGTTCGATCCATCCTCGGCCGGGAGAAGGTCGCATGACCAGACATCATGGCCGCGCGCGGCAAAGGCCCGGCGCATCACGCCAGAGGTTTCGCAGCCGATCAGGATGCGGAGGGGGGTCACCGAGGCACCTGCACCAAAAAAGCGCTGCGATAGAGGAAGTCGCGGAAGGTGGACAGAAGGGCGTTCTTGGCTGCCTGTTCGGTGCTGGCGCGGCCTTCAAGGGTCGGCTGTCCACCAAGCCAGAAGCGCCATGCCCAAGGGTGTTTGCCGGGGTTGCTGCTTGCCGGGGGGAACACGGCCCCGGCCTGGACCTGACCGCACATCAGAAGGATGCGCCCGCCCGCATAATCGGAAGGCTGGAAACGGATCGTCTGACGGGCCGTCAGGTCGGGTGCCGGAGCGAGGTCGATCCCGATCCCCAGCGGCACAGGCGCGGGGTCGCGCGTGTCGCCAAAGTGCGCCACCATCATGGCGTCGTGTGATGTGTCAGCCATGGGTCACACCCGCATCGGCATCAGAACCTGTGTCAGGTTCGGATCATCGGTCAGGATCAAGGCGGGATCGCCGCTGCTCTTGCTTTCGAGGCGGATCGTCCCTGCGCGGGCGGTGAAGCCGCGCAGGTAGTCCAGATTAAAACCGATGGTCTGATCGCCTTTCGCCTGCACCGGCATCGAGATGGTGGGGCCGTAAGGGCGGCTATAGGTCATGCGGCCCTTGACCGGATCGATGGAGATGGCGCGGCAGCGTTCGTGCGGTTCGCCAAACCGACAGAGGGCGTGGTGGGTGAGGGTGGCAGTGATATTCGGTTCCGATTTCGGGATCACCCGCAGGTAATCAGGAAAGCAGCCGTCAATGGTCCTGGAGATCAGGCGCCAGCCGTCGCCTGTGAATTCCACACGGTTGCTGGGTTGTTTGGGCGCAAGGGTGGGTTCGGTGCTGTTGGTCTGATCCGGCGCGACCATGGCGGTGATCTGGCCGTTGCCGCCGGGCCGCAGGAGCCGTTGCAACAGCTTCACGGTCTTGCGCGGGACGATCTGGCCGGGAAAGGGCCACGGTTCCTGTGTCTGATACCGTGCGAGGCGGTGACCGTCGGTCGCGACGGCGCAGGCGTGGCCATCGATCTGATGCAGCCAGATCCCATTGAGGTAGTACCGGGTTTCTTCGGCTGAGATGCAGGGGATGCAGGCCGCAAGCGCCTTGTGCAGCGCGGCCTCACTGATCATTGCCTCATCCGAAAGCGGGCCGATCATGCCGGGCCAGTCGGTGGCCGGGTTGCAAAGGTCGCGGATGCGGGCCTCCACATCGTCAACCGTGATGGTGACCAGGTCCTTGTGGGTGGTGATGGTCACCTGATCGTCGGCATAGCGAAGCAGGCTGGCCATGAGGCGCGGTTCGATGGTGAAGTCGAGTGTGCCAGAGGCGGCGAGGGGTTCGATCTGCAGGAAGATTTCCATGTCCAGATCGGTGGCACGGACCTGCGCGCCTTCCGGCGTGGCCGTGATGCGCAAGGTGCCAAGGATCGGGATCGTGTTGCGGCGTTCCACCACCTGCGCGGCCATGGCCACGGCGTTGCGCAGTTCGCGGGCGTTGAAGGTGGCTGTCTCTGCCGTGTGGGATGCGTCCAGCATCGCGACTCTCCTGTTTTCACTCGTTAGATCGGTGCGCGTCAGGTCATCCCCAGCGCGGCTTTGTACATTTCCAGAACCGCCTCTTCCTCGGCGATTTCGTCGGGCTTGCGCTTGCGCAGGGCGATCACCTTGCGGATCACTTTCGTGTCGTAGCCACGCCCCTTTGCCTCGGCCATCACCTCTTTCTGCTGTTCGGTGATGTCTTTCTTTTCCGCGTCCAGCTGTTCCCAGCGTTCGATGAACTGGCGGAGTTCGTCGGCAGTCACCTGATAGGCGTCCTGATTGTGCTTGCGGAAGTCGGGATCGTCGCGCATCGGCGCGCGGCCCTTGCGGGCGACCTTGGCCAGTTCCTGCGCGGCCTGCGGGCGCGGATCGGGCCGGGGATCGTCGGGGGCGGTGGCGGTGGTTTCCGGCATGATTGACCTGTCAGAGCGGGCCGCGGCTGGTCGGCAGGGCGAAGGCGAGTTGCAGGATGGCGAGGGCCAGCAGGAGGCCCGTCAGCACGCCTGCGGCAAAGGGGATTGCGGCGGGCGGCAGCGGTCGCGCGGTGCGGAAGCTGGGCGCGCGGAAGCTGGTTGCCCGGATCGGTTCCGTTGTGGCGGGCGTGGGGAACGTGGTCACGTCGATCTTCTGGCCGGTTGCGGGGTGGGTGAGGAAGTGGCTTGCCTCGGCCGTGCGGGGCAGGTGGAGTTCCTGCCCGATGATGCGGTCGGCGGGATCGGCGCTGTCGCGCAGCACGTCGCAAGCCCATGTCAGCTGGGCGAGGGTCGAGGACGGGTTGTGGACGATGGCGCGGGCTTGGCGCAGTTCCTCATCGGCCAAGAGGTTGGTGAGAAGGGCGCGGGTTTCGGGGGAGTTTTCGCCGTAGGTGGTGGGTTCGGTCATTCGAGCACCTGCTTTGCTGTGGCGGCGGTTCGGTTCGCCTTCTCCATATGTTGCCTTGCAGAATTCAGGTCGCCTTGGGTGGCGGCGATGGTTGCCAAGCTGATGTCATCCAGCAGAGCAAAGGCCGATGCTTCCTGCCGGGCGCGGCGCTGCGCGCGCAGGTAGCCGATGGCAAGCTGACGCGGCGTGAAGCGGGCCAGCAGATCGGTGATGCGTTCTTCGCTGGGTTGCCAGTTGTCGGGTGTGGTCGCCATGGTCAGCGCCCCGATTTGCGGCGGCGTTGGGCGAGGGTGCGGCCTTCGGCGCTGGCGACGATCAGCAGCGCGAGGCGGCGCAGCTGGCGCGGGGCGCAGTCGAAGGCGGGATCGGCCAGAAGGGCGCGGGCCTGGGCGAGGGCTGTGGGCATGGTGGGAACCTTTGCACTGTGGACTGACGCATGGGATGCCCGCCCCGGATGGGGGCGGGTCACCGATGCGTCAGGCGGCGAAGGGGGCGGCGATCTGCGCGGGGAATCCCAGCGGGAAGCGGGCGCGGACGGAGGCCGCCCAGTTGCAGGCGCGGGCGTGGCGCAGGCAGTCGCGGATCGCGGAGATGGCGGCGGTGCGGGGCAGAAGGCCTGCGGCCATGTCGCGGCGCAGGCTGGCCGCGCTGCGCAGTTCGATGGCGGCAAGGGCGCGGGCGTGGGAGGCGTAGGTCATGGGTGACTCCATCGGGTTGCGATGGAGTCACTATCGGCGGTATTTATACCGCAGTCAAGGGGTATGCGGTTTTAATACCGCAGCCATGGGTGGCGCAGCCGTGGGGCTGCGCCGAATCGCCTATTCTATGAAACCGGCTTGGCGGGCCGATTGGGTTATGGCTGCGCAATGCGCGGTACGCGCGGATGCGGACAGGTTCTGCAGCTGCAGTTCGATGCCCATGGTCTGCACCTGCAGCTGGCTTGCGAAGTCCATCCGCTCGGGCGGGACGTTCGTCGCTATGTACCGGCTGATCGCCGCCTGGTCGTAGGACAGGCCGCAGAGGGTTTCGCTGGCGATCATGGAGCCGAGGCTGTTTGCCAGCATGATGGCCTGCAGGTCATCCATGGCGGCGGCGGGGCTGGCCGTGATGGCCAGCGACAGGGCGATCAGCTTGCGCATGTCAGTTCGCCGTGGTTTCCACGATGATCTTCTTCCCGCGCGTCAGCAGCACGAAAATGCCAAGGATGATCGCGCCAAAGGCCCAGATGCTGACGATCATGCCTGCGCCGATCACGGTGCCGATGGCTGCGCCTGCGCGTTCTGCATCGGTGGTCAGCGTGGCTGTGCTTTCAGCCGCCCCGTTCATGCCTGCGAAAAAGGCCAAGGCCATCAGCGCATTGAACGCCCAGAAGATGATGAGAAAGATCCAGCCGAACAGCCCGCGCTTGCGGGTTTCGGTCCTGATGATGTTGGACATGAATGCCTCGTCACTGGTTAAGGTCACACGTTTAGGGGTCAGGCAGGCAAAAGCCCGCGCATCGATCCTATCACCGGATAGCGCACTGTCACTTGGGGATTGTCCAGTCGCAGCGGCAGCGCGGCCTGCTGTGGTTCGCCCGGCCAGAGGTAGGGCGGCAGGTAGCGGCAGACGGTCGAGGTGCCGCTGGCCGTGGTTTCATCGGTAAAGGTGACCAGCGTCAATTCGCCGGGTTCTGGCAGGCGGGCGAGGTCCACCACCAGCACATCGCCAGCGGCAAGCTGAAAATCAGGCATCGGGACATTGATGCGATAGGTGGCGGGTGTGTTCGCCGCCGGGCCGAACAGGGCGGCGAGTTCCGGCATCGCGCCCTGTGTGCCGTGCTGCTGCAAGCGATACGGGGTCACGGCCTCTTGCAGGCCAGCCGGTGGCGTGGCGTGGGGCCGGGGTTCCGCGCCCCCGTGCAGAAGCCATTCGAGCGACACCCCGAGTGCGAGTGCAATCGCCTCCAGCGAGTCGAGCCGTGGCTTGATCGTGGTGCCGCTTTGCGCGGCCCTGCGCCAGTTGCGGATCAGGTCGCGCGATCCGCCATGGCTGGCAACCGCCGCCTCGGAAAGGCCAAGTTCGGTGCGGCGCGCGGTGATGCGGTCCAGGATGCCCGGCACGTTCATGGCGCTGATCCTTAGTAACCATTGTTAGTGCGGTAAGAATACCGCCGCCTTTGCCATGCGTGCAGCGGTAAAAAAACCGTTGCATGTGCGGTATGAAAACCGCATAAAGGCGGCATGATGATGCGTGTTTCAGACCTTGTGATGCTATGTGACGCCTTCCGCGATGCCGCGGGCGGGTTGCCGGAAAGCACCCTGTCCCATCGCATGTTTGGTGACAGCAAGCGCCTGACGGTCCTGCGGGGCGGGGTGGCAGATATCACGGTCGGGCGCTTCAACCGCGCCATGATCTGGCTGCGCCAGAACTGGCCGGAGGGCCGTGATCTTCCTGCGCTGCTGGCGGGTTGGCCCGTGTCCGAAGCGGGCGATCAAGTCGATCAGGCGGAGGCGGTGCAATGAGGGGCGGGGCATCTGGTCTGTTCCTTCTGGTGCTGTGCAGGTGCGGTGCCGGTGACCCTGCGCCTGCCGGGCGGATCGGTAAAGGAAACACGGTTGCGGGTGACAACTGCAGCGAGTCCGATGCGGGGGTCTGTCATGCCTGATCGGGTCATTCGCGGCATGTTCGATGCGCTGGTGCGGCGGGCGGGCGGGGTTGATGCCGTGGCGGCTGTGCTGGAGGCGGCAACGGGTGTCGGCCACAAGGGCACGGTCAGCAAGATGTGCGCGGGCCATATCGGGATCACGCTGGAGGCGGTGATCGCGGTCGAGGATTTCGTGGGGGATGCGCCGATCACGCGGCGGATGGCCGAGCGGCTGGGGGCGGAGCGGTTGTGCGCCATCGGGCTGTTCGAGCTGGCCACGCGGTCGGCGGTCAGTGCGGGGGCGGCGCAGGCGGCGCTGTTCGAGGCGTTTGCGGATGGGGTGATCACCACGGCGGAGGCGGCGGATGTCGTCACACGGATGCGCGCGCTGCGCGAGGTGGTGGATCAGATCATCATCCAGAATGAGCGGATCGTGGCGGGCGGGGGTGGAGCATGAGTGCTGCGCCTGTGTGCCATGAGGGATCACCGGCGCGGGGCCTGTGGCCTGCCGTTGCCGGGGCGGTGTGCCCTTGCGGGGTACTTCACGGCGGGGGGCAGCACCTGTCGGGCAAAGCAAGCTGCGGCTGTGGACTCCCCTGCAAGGGTGGCGAGGAAGGTAGGGTCGAAGCCGTGGAACCTGGGGCCGGGGTGGCCCAGAGCGCGGATCGCCGCGCGGCCCCTTTGGAATTTCGATCCGGTGCCACCTCCTCCCGGTGCCGGTATGGCTGCGCCACCTCCTCCCGGTGCGGCCTTGCGGGGCGGCGGTTCGGTCATACAGGCACCGATTACGGTCGGGGGTGCGCAGGCACCGGGGCCGGGCCGTCGCCCCGTTTCCTTTCCGATTTCCGCCGCCTGCGCGACATGCGGTCTGGCGGGATGCCTGCGGGTTGCGGTGCGCGGGTTTCCCTGCGCCGCGGCCGCGCGCCTCAAACTGGCCGGGGGAATGCCCCCGGCCTTTTTTCGCCTGCGGTTGGCGTGGGGAGGCGGTGATGGGTGCGGTGGGGCGTCTGACGCGGGCGCAGGATGAGGTAATGCTGGAGGTGCTGGCACGGTTGCGCCGGGCGGCGGTGGCCGATGTGGCGCGGGCCATGGGGATCACGCCTTCGCGGGTCTATCAGATCCAGTCGGACGTGCTGACCCACGATCTGGGGTTTAGCGGCGAGGCGGCGGCAGTGGTTGCCGCGCATTATCCGCAGGCGCGGGGGCGGTGGTGATGGGCCGCGACTTCGATCTGATGGGCGACCGGGTTTCGGTGGTGACCTACGCGGGCACGGTGCAGGTGCTGTTCCTGACCGATGGCTGGCCGGGTGGTGCGCGCGAGGTGGTGGCGAACCGCTTTGCCAGCCGCGCCACGGCGGCGGAGTTGCGGGCGATTGCGGATCATCTGGACGGGTTGCCGTGGGTGGATGAGGGCGCGGTGGCGGGTGCGGGCGATGTTCGGGAGCGGCCCGCCAAGGGGCCTGTGGCGGGGGTGTCGGCATGACGGGTGCCAGCCAGACCCGCCCCGCGCATGGCGTGGCACGGCATTTGGGCGCGGCCCCTGCTGGCGGGGTTGAGGCGTGGGAGCCGTTCAAGGTCTATGCCGCACGCGAGATCGAGGCCGCGCCGTTCTGGGATCGGGGCGTCTGTTTCAACGCAGGCTGCGGGCGGCGGTTCGAGCCGCGCCGGGATTGGCAGATGTTCTGCTGTGAGGCCTGTGAGCGGGCTTTCGTGGCCGAGGCGCGGTTGTGGGGGCATCGGATGGCCCCGGCGCTGCTGGTGCATCGGATGGGCAAGTGGGAGCGCGAGGATGCGGCGCGGCGCGATCTGGTGCGCGCGGCGCGGCGGTTCGTGACGCAGGCGCAGTCGGGCTGGGTGCAGGTGCGCGCGGCGCGGGATCGGGCGGCAGGGGTGGTGCGGTAATGGTGGTGGCGGAGTTGCGGATCAATACGCGGCCTTTCTGCGATGCGCTGGGGCGGCTGGATGCTCTGGCGCGGGGTGGGGCCTTGCTTCTGTGCGAGGTGGCGCAGGTGATGCGGGCGGTCGAGGATGCCGACGATCTGTCGATCTGGGCTTTCCGGCCGGATGGCACGATGGTGCTGCAGCCTGCGCCGTGGCTGGCCGATCTGATCCGGGCGGCGGAGGTGCGGTGATGGCGTTTCGCGTAATCCGGTTCTCTGAGCCTTTGTTCCGCAAGCTGTGGCTGGACCCTAAGGTGAGTTGCGAGGCGATCCGGGCGCGGTTCGACTGTTCGCAGCATTTCCTTTCAAAGCGGGCGCGGCGCATGGGGCTTCCCAGCCGTGCCGGGTGGCATGTGCAGCCCAAGATCGGCGGGCCAGAGTTTGTGGCGATGTATGAGGCCGGGGTGGCGGTGGCAGACCTGTGCCGGGAATTCGGCTGGTCGCATTCGGGGATCAATGACGCGGTCAAGCGGCTTGGCCTTGCGCCGCGCCCGCATAGCAGCGGGGTGGAGTATTCGCTGACGGTGGAGCGGTATCGCGCAGGCATCCGCATTGGCGGGGAAGAGTTTCGCGCGATGTGGGTGGGCAATGTGCGCGTGGAGTCGATGGCGGAGTATTTCGGCATTGATCCGCAGGCGGTGCGGCGCTTGGCCTATCGCCTTGGGCTGCCCCATCGGCGCAAGGGGCAGCGGGTGCATCTGGATGTCGCGGAATTCAAGGCGGCGCGGGCGCAGGATGAATTGCGTGCGGCCATGGCCCGTTCGGCGGCGGAGACGGCGGCGGCGCTGCGGGCGCGCGGGTTGGTCAATGATCGACCGGGGGGTGCGGCATGAGCGCGGGTGGCGGGGAAAGCTGGGCGGCGCTGCATGCGGCGGGGCTGACGGCGACGGAAGCGGCGCGGCGGCGCGGGCGGCATGTGACGGGCGCCTTTTCCTGGGCCAAGCGCGCCGGGGTGACATGGCCCACGGGTGTGCGGGCAGGCAGGCGCGTCGATTGGGCGGCGCTGCATGCCGAGGGGTTGACCGCGACAGAGGCGGCGGCGCGGGCTGGATGCTGCTGCAGCGCGGCCTATCGTTGGGCGCGCCAGGCCGGTGTGAAATGGCCAGAGCCTGCGCGAAAGTCTGCTGATTGGGCCGCTCTGCATGCGCAGGGCCTGACAGCGCGCGCGGCGGCGGCGGCGATGGGGTGTACTGTTCAAAGGGCCTACCAATGGGCCAGCCGTGCCGAGGTGCGTTGGTCGAAGGATAGGCCTGCAGAGACGGCAGCGGCGGATCGGCAGCAGGCTTTGCGGCTGCGCGCGGCCTTGGATACGCCGCCCCTGCCTGTGCCTGTCCAAGCGCCGAAGCGGGGGCCGCGCCCTACCGCGCCGGGTTTGCCCGTGCCGATGCCAGAGCCGGAGCGGGCGCTTGATCCGCTGGCGCGCGCACGCGCGGCGCGCGCGGCCGAGGTCGCGCGGATCGATGCAATCCTTGCTGATCCGGTCGAACAGCGTTTGCGCGGCGGGCCGTTTTCGGAGCCGAATGCGGATGCCTGCCGCACCCTTTGGGCGGCGGTGTTGCGGGAGCAGCTGGCGTTGGCGGGCGGGTCGGTGGATGCCTACCCGCATGGCGGCCGGACTGAGGCAACGCGGCAGAACGCGCGGGAGCGCGCCGTCGATCAGGCACGGCGCTGGTTCGACACGGCGGATTGCGATCTGGTCTGCCAGTTCGTGGGCCTTGATGCGGATGCGGTGCGCGCGGCGGTGCGGCGCGGGCTGCAGGTGCGGCGACCGGGGGATCGGATGCACGGTCAGCGGGGGAGGGCGGTGGCGTGAGTGATGATGCGCAGGTGATGCTGGACTATGACGATCCGCAGTTCATGCAGGTCGGGAATGTGGTCTGGCATTCAAGCGACGAGGATATGGGGCCGGATGTTGGCATCAGTGTCGGGTTAGGCGATGCGATGCTTTACGCGGGCGAGGTGCCGGGTTTGGCGGGCGGCTGGTCGTTGGTGATCTATCCTGACGGTAGCGAGGAACGGCTTGATATCGCGGAGACGGTTGAACCGGATGAGGCGCGAGCGTTGATCGACCGGCTGGCGGGTGTGATCCGGTCGGCGCAGGCCGAGGCAGATCGAAAGGTCGATCCGGCGCAGGTTGATGCGCTGATCGGCGCTGCGCAGCCGATCATGGCCGAGGCGCTGGCCAGCGAGATTGAGGAAAATGCACGGCTGCGCGCCGATCTGGCGCGGATGGAGCGGGCGCTAGCGACAGCGAAGAAAGCTGCGCAAGATTACTGTTGGCAGCGATTCAAGGGCCGTGCGCCGCTGAACCTATCCAGCCCTGCCGTGTTCACATCGCACGAATGGCAAAAGATCGGGGAGGCAATTGATGCCGCCCTTAGCGAGGTTCCAACATCGTGACCTTGCCGCATCTTTCCCCTGTGCCGGTCGATGATCTGCCGGTCTATCCGATCCCGGCGACCGAACGGCTGGATTCGCATTCCTTCGTCAAGTGGAACCATCAGCGATGGATGGCCAGCCGCACCTTCAAGCTGGCGACATGGGAGGTGCAGGGCATGGCGCGGGCGTTGTTCGACTTTGCCCAGACCGAAAGCCCCATCGGCACCTTGCCCGATGATCTGGATGAATTGGCGGTGATGCTGCGCTGCGATCTGCGCCGGATGCGCGAATTGCGGACGATGGAGATGGGGCCGCTGCGGAACTGGCGGCCCTGCCTGACGGTCGAGGGCGCGCGGCGGCTGTATCACCCGGTGATCCTTGAACAGGTGCAGGACGCGCTGGAGCGGCGCGATCTGCGCGCCCTGTCATCGGAGGCGAAGGCCCGCGCGCAGCGGATCAAGCGGCTGCGCGAGGCGCTGGGGGCCGAGGGGCTGAGTGCGGCGGTGCTGGCCGATGAGGTGCTGATCCAGCGGATGGATGAATGGCTGGAGGCGCATCACAAGGGCAACAGGACCAAGGCCGTCTATCGGTCTGCGATCCTGCATGCCCAGCAGATGAAGTGGTTCGGGGGGCTGCGCGAGACGGTCTAGGCGGTTCTGTTGCCATTCTGTGGAAACACAGAATGGAACTGTTCCGGCACAGAATGGAACTGTTCCACGCAAGAGAAGAGAAGAAAAGAAAAGAGAAGAAAAGACTTACGGACGCGACAGAATTTGACCGGCGGGCGGGATGGCCAGCCGGGATGTGCTTGGGAAAGGGGTGCGAGTGATGAGCGATGTGCAACAGGGCCAAGGGCCTGCCCCTGTGGCGGGTGCCGGTGAGGGCGAAGATGGCGGGGCGCTGGCCGAGGGGCGGCGCGCGGTGCGGGAGTTGCTGATCGACCGGCTGGATCGGGCGGGCATGATCCGGCGCAAGGGTATGACCGAGGCCGAGCATCGCGACTGGCTGGGCAAGATGGTGGACCGGCTGGCCTATATGAGCCGGGCGAACCTTGCCGTGCTGGCCGAAAGCCTGCTGGCTATGGGCGGCGGGCGGGGCCGCAACGAATGGCCCAGCGAGGTGGCGATCCTGACCTTTGCCGAAGGCCTGCAGAAGCGGCCCGCGCATGATCTGCCGCTGGTGCAATCGTGGCTGCGGTCCATCGAAGGGCCTGCCGCGCTGGCAGGCGGGTTCGAGGTTGAGTTGCTGCGCTATCTGCGCAAGTGCCGCCGCCCGCCCATGGCCATGGACATGGCGCGCATCCGGGCCGAGGCAGCGGATAACCGGCGCTGGGTGGCAATGGCCGAGGATCGCGTGGCGCGCGGGGTGGAGCGGCCCGAGGATCGCGGGTTTCTGGAGGCCTATACGCGCGACCGCGACTTTGCGCGCGGGCTGATCGCGGCGGGGCAAGAGCGGCGGGATGAGAAGGGGGCGGCGTGATGGCGGAGATTGTGCCGCTGCGAAAGCTGGAGGTCGAGGTCGAGGCCGATCTGGACGCGGTTTGCCAAGCGGTGTCGCAAAGCGCCTGCGCCTGGGCCGATGCGCTGGAGGCGCAATGCGAGGCCATGGGGATGCCGGATCGGCGCGCGGTGCAGGTGCGCGTGGTGCCATCGGCGGCACTGCTCGATTTGCTGGCATCCGGCGCGGCGTTCCGCGTGGAGTCGGATTTCATCATGGCAGTAAAGGGGCAGGGCTGATGGGCATGGATCGGCTGGAACAGATCATGCGGTCTTTCGGGGGCGAGGCGATGCAGCTGCATGCGCCCGAGGATCGGGCTGTCTTTCGTGCGCAGGCCGGATCGCAGGCCGAGGCGCAGGCGCTGGCTTGGGCTGCCCTGCCCGAGGCGGAGCGGGTGGCGCTGGTCAAGGCGGCGGGCGCGGTGCCCGAGGCCTGCGGCGATGCGATCCCGGTCGCGCCCGCGCGGGGTGCGGTGCGGGTGTTCGACTTCTATGCCTCTTACCCTGATGGCGAGAAGGGCAGCCGGTTGAAGCCTGCCGGGCATCTGGGGCGGCGCAGCATGGAACGGCTGGATGTGTTCGGGCGGATGGAGGCGCAGGGGCGGCGGCGTGGCCGTGGCTTTGCGCTGACGGCCAGTCAGGTGGGGATCGGGCGCATGTATCGGACGCTGGTCGAGGATCGGGACGCGGGCGCGGTGCGCTGCGCCAGTGGCGAGGCGCTGATGGCGGGCGGCAGTCGCGGCGGGACGCGCGAGGGGTTCACCGATCACCGGCTGGCCTTGTCGCGGCGGATCGATGCGATGCAGGCGCGGGTGGAGGCGGGCGCGGCGCTGGTGCCGGTGCGGGGCCGGGGCGCGCCGATCCCGGCGCGGGCGCTGGTCGATGCCGTCTGTCTGGAGGATCGCGACCTTTCGGACGTGTTGCGGGCGCATGGCTGGGCGGTGACGGGCGCGATTGTGACGCGCGCGGTGGGTGCGCTGGCGGCGGCGCTGGACCGGATGATGGGCATCGGTGTTGAGTTACGTTCACTTGACTCAGACAAGGGATTGCGGTCGGTGTCTTGACAGAACCGACATCCGGGCGCATTCCTTACGCCATGATCCAGAACCGCGCCCAGGGCAGACCTGCGGCGCGGTTTCCTTTTGCGGTGTGGGGTGCGGCATGGTGATGAAACTGTGCTGCGCGCCGGGCTGTGACGATCTGGCGGTGGATGGTGGGCCGCGTTGTGCGGACCATCAGGCAGAGCGCGAGGCCAAGGTGGCGGCGGCGCGGGCGCGGGCGAAGGCCGGTGTCGCGGCGCATGGCGGGGATCGGTTCTATCGGTCGGCCCGCTGGAAGGATGAGAGCAAGGCCTATCTCTGCCGCCATCCGAACTGTGCCGAATGCGCGCGGGATGGTCTGGTGGTCGCGGCGCGAGAGGTCGATCACATCGTGCCGCATCGGGGCGATCCGAAACTGTTCTGGAAGCGGTCGAACTGGCAGGGCCTGTGCAAACCCTGCCACAGCCGCAAGACCGCCCGCGAGGTGTGGGGCCACCGGGGGGTATCGAAAAACCCCGCCCCCCCGCCCTGAAACCGGGCGTCATCCAACAGTTTTTGTGCGGGGGAATTTGGGGAAAAAAGCCACGGGGTTTTAGCCTTGGGGGAGGGTAGTGAGAGGGTAGCGAGATGAAGGGGCGGAAGCCGGAACTGCGGAACGTGTTGCCGTTCAAGGGCGAGACGATCAAGCCGGTGCCGGATGCGCCGGAGTGGATGACGGAGAAGGCGCGCGAGGTGTGGGGCGAGTTGGCCGGGCATCTGGTGGCCAAGGATCGGCTGCAGCCGCATTACGAGTACCAGTTCGCGGGCTACTGCGAGAGCGTGGCGAACTTCTACAACGCGACGGCCTGTCTGGCGGTTGATGGTTATTTCTTCGAGACCGAAACCCGCAACGGGCGGCAGCAGAAAAAGGTGGCGATGTGGGCGGTGCAGCAGGAGGCGCTAGGGGCCATGATGCGGCTGTCGGCGCTGTTCGGTCTGTCGCCGGTAGATGAGGCGCGGTTGAAGGTTACGGGGCAGGGCGATCTGTTCCGCGATCTGATGGACCAGTTGAAGAATGGAGCCGATTGATCATCCCGTCAGCCGCTATGCGCTTGACGTGATCGAGGGCAGGCGGGTGGCCGGGGAGTTGGTGCGGCTGGCCTGCCAGCGGCATCTAACCGATCTGGAGACGGGGCGCGACCGGGGGCTGTGGTTCGACTGTCAGGCAGCGTCAATGCTGACGCGGTTTGCGCGGACGCTGCAGCACACGGCCGGGCCGCTGGCGGGCAAGCCGCTGGAGTTGCAGCCGTGGCAGGTGTTCCGCATCGGATCGGTGTTCGGGTGGAAGCGGGCAGACGGGTTGCGGCGGTTCCGCGACACTTACCACCAGGTGGGCAAGAAGAACGGCAAGACGACCGACACGGCGGTGCCGATGCTGTTTTCGCTGGCCTTCGATGGGGAAGGGTCGCCGGAGGCCTATTGCGCGGCGACCACGCGCGATCAGGCGGGCATCCTGTTCAAGGGGTTGAAGCGGATGATCCGGCGGTCGCCGGTGCATTCGCAGCTGTTCAAGACGTGGCAGGGGTCCATCGACTGCCCGAATACGGATGGGGTGATCAAGTGCCTGTCGCGTGATGGCGACAGTTCGGACGGGATCAACCCGCACTTCCTTGCGCGGGATGAGATGCACCGCTGGACGGATCGGGAACTGGCCGAGACGCTGACAGAGTCGATGATCGCGCGGGCGCAGCCGATTGACTGGGTGATCACGACCGCCGGGCATGATCGGGGGTCGATCTGCGGCGAGTTGCGGACCTATGCGGAATCGGTGCTGCGCGGCGATGTGATGGATGATGCGTTCTTTGGCTATGTGGCCGAGCCGCCCAAGGATGCCGATCCGCTGGACCCGCTGGCATGGGAAATGGGGAACCCGAACCTGCGGATTTCCAAGCCGCTGGATCGGATGCAGGCGGCGGCGGATCGGGCGCTTTCCATCGCGGGGCAGATGCCGAACTTCCGCAGGTTTCACTTGAACCTGTGGACGGAAGGGGCCGAGGCATGGATCGGGCGGGACGCTTGGGATGCAAGCCAGATGGCCGAGCGGTTTGCGGTGGAAAAGCTGTTCGGGCGCAAGGCTTGGGTTGCGGTGGACCTGTCCGACAAGGTGGACACGACCGCCATCGTGATCGCCGTGCCAGTGGATGGGCTGATCTATCTGATCAGCTATTCCTTTCTGCCATCCGGGCCGAAGGGGTTTGTTGCACGGGCGCAGGCAGAGAAGCGGGAATACATCGGCTGGCGTGATCAAGGCTGGCTGGAGGTTCACCACGGCGGCACGATTGACGAACTGCAGATCGCCAATCGGCTGGACTGGATCAGGGCCAAGTTCGATCTGCAGGAGGTCGCCTACGATCCCTGGGGGATGCGGTATCTGGCGAAAGAACTGGAGGCGAAGCGGTTTCCGATGGTCGAGCATCGGCAGGGCTTTGCGTCGATGTCGAACCCGATGAAGCGGTTCGAGGAAGAGGTGGCGCGCGGCACGATCCGACACGGGGGTAACCCGGTGCTGGCGTGGC
Source organism: Paragemmobacter ruber (assembly GCF_009908315.1). Taxonomy (GTDB): domain Bacteria; phylum Pseudomonadota; class Alphaproteobacteria; order Rhodobacterales; family Rhodobacteraceae; genus Paragemmobacter; species Paragemmobacter ruber. Next base: position 23,969 of record NZ_JAAATW010000001.1, on the reverse strand, counting down.
AGGTGGGCAACGTGCATCGCGACGAGGATGCAGCGGGCAACATCAAGCCGAACAAGCGGCGGTCACAGGGTCGGATCGATGCGGCGGTGGCCGCGATCATGGCGGTCGGTCGGGCGGTCGCAAACGAGAATGCACAGAAACGGCGGGCGAGAGAGGTGACAACGGTATGAGGCTTATGGAGCGGATGTTCGGTGGTGCGGCGCTGCGCCGCGCGCCCGTGGCCGCGCCTGCTGTCGCGCGGGCCGAGCCGGTGTTGCGCGCATCGAGCGCGCCGCCTGCGGGGGCGACCGAGGCCGGTTTCAGTTCGCTGATCCTTGGGCAAAGCCGGGTCAAGAGCCTGCCGCCGGTATCGCCCCGCACGGCCGAACGCCATGCCACGGTGTTTGCCTGCGGGAATGTGATCGCCGGGGATCTGATGAAAGTGCCGCTGCTGGTCTGGCAGCGGAACCGGGACGGGACCGAGGCGGCGGTCGAGGGGCATCCGCTGACCTATCTGCTGAACACGGAAGCATCGCCCGGCGTGCCTGCGACGGCCATGCGCTATGCGCTGGTCTATGCCTTTGCGATCCGGGGCCGGTCCTATGCCTATGCGCCGCGCGATGGGGCTGGTGAGCTTGAGCTGGTCGAGGTGCTGCATCCCGATCTGGTGGCCGAGCGGCGCACGGGGCGGGATCGGTTCTATTCCTTCACCGATGGGGCCGAGGTGCAGCGGACGGTGGCGGCGCGGCAGATGGTGCATCTGCGCTATATGGCCGAGGATGGCTGGACCGGGCGCAGCCCGTTGCAGGTGGCGGCGGAGTCGGTCGGGCTGGCGCTGGCGGGGCAGGAAGCGGCGGCGCGGTCGGCGTCCGGGACGCATATGCGGGCCTTCGTCAAGATGGACGACTATTTCGAGGATGAGGAAGCGGCCACGCGCAGCGCGCTGCGCGTGCGGGGTCAGTTGAACGATCCAGACGCGAACGGCATCCCGCTGCTGGAGAAAGGCGAGATCAAGTCGCTGGACCTGTCGGCGGCGGATCAGGAATTGCTGGCCAGCCGCAAGTTCGACCGGGAACAGATCGCGGCGATCTATAGGGTGACCCCATCCAAGCTGCAGATGCTGGAGTTCGGGGTGAAGGCCAACGGTCAGCAGCAAGCCATCGACCACAAGACGGATTGCCTGTTGCACTGGGGCGGGCTGGCGGCGGCGTTCATGGCGCAAACGCTGCTGACGCCTGCGGAGCGGGCGGCGGGGATGACGCTGGTGCATGATTGGGATGCGCTGATGGAGCCGACCATGGTCGAGGCGCATAACGCGATCAAGGTCGCGGTCGGCGGGCCGATCATGACCCCGAATGAGGGGCGGAAGATGCGCGGGCTGCCACCCGTTCCGGGTGGGAATGTGCTGTATCCGCCTGCGAACATGACGGCGGATGCAGGCGCGCTGGCGGGTGCGGGCGATGGGAACGGGGGCAACGAATGAAGCGGGAACGGAACACGGTCGGCGCGCGGCTGGCGGGCGAAGTGATGGCGCTGGACCTGCGCCGGGCGCAGGACTTGCTGGCGCTTGATCAGGGAGATGCCATGGTGGCGGGTCTGCGCAGGCCCGCGATGGCGCTGGAGGCAAACAACGGCCTGCGGGTGGAGCCGGGTGAGCGGTTTGCCGTGCTGCGCGGCGTGGCGGTGGTGCCGGTGCGGGGCATCCTCACCCATGGTTCGGCGCTGTATGAAAGCTGGTTCGGCTGGGCCACCTATTCGGGGATCGAGGACACGGCGGCGCAGCTGGCGGCGGATGCGGATGTCACGGCGGTAATCCTGGACATGAATTCGCCGGGCGGTCTGGTGATCGGCTGTGAGGCGGCGGCGGAGGCGATCCGCAGCTTGCGCGCGGTGAAGCCGGTGCATGCGCTGGTCAATCCGCTTGCCGCCAGCGCGGCCTATCTGATCGCATCGCAGGCCACGTCGATCACGATGACGCCGGGCGCGCTGGTCGGTTCCATCGGCACGATGACGGAAGTGCTGCAGCCTGTGCAGCCCAGCCTGTACGGGGATCAGGCCTTTATCATCACGTCGAGCCATGCGCGGGCGAAGCGGCCCGATCCCACGACCGAGGTCGGGCGGGCGGAATTGCAGCGGTTCGCGGATGAGGCCGAGGCACGGTTCCATCAGGCGGTGTCGCTGGGGCGCGGGATCGCGCTGGAGGAACTGCCTGCGCTGCTGTCGGTGACGGATGATCCGGCGGATGGCGGTGCCAGTTACGAATTCGAGGCGGCGCTGGCGCGGCGGCTGGTGGACGGGCGCGAGACGCGGGCGGCGTTCTATGACCGCATCTTTGCGCAGCATGGGTTGCAGCCGCGCCGTCCAGCCACGGGCGGGCGGGCGGCGCTTGGGGCGCAGGCGGTGGCGGCGGCGGCGAAGGCCATCGCGGCGACCTGACGGGATCACGCAAGAGACGGCGTGTTGAATGAACCGGCGCGGGGGCGCGGCGGGGTGAGTGCGTGCGGCCTTGCGTGATGCGGCCGCCATCAGGAAAGGGTGAAAGATGACGAAGAAAAGCGTGGACGATCTGCGCCGCGACCGCAAAGCGGCGGCTGTGCAGATGGAGGCGGTTGCGGCAAAGATTGCCGAACTGGAGGCGACCGAAGGCGGGGCCGATGCGGCGGCGCTGACGGCAGCCTCGGCGGAGTTCGATGCGGCCAAGGGTCAGTTCGAGGCCTTGAACGCGGCGGTGCAGCGGGCCGAGGCGGTGGAGGCGGCCAAGGCCACGGCGGCGGCGGGCGATCAGGGCAAGCCTGCGGCGGGCGTGACGGTGTATGCGCAGGCAGCGGACCCGGCGATGAAGGGGGTCGATCTGGGCCTGACGGTGATTGCGTTGGCGCAGTCGAAGGGTGACCGCGACAAGGCCGTGACGCTGCTGGAACGTGAAGGGCATTCCGGCCTTGCGGCGACCTTGAACACCGGCACGGAATCGGCGGGCGGCGTCCTGGTGCCGCGCCCGATGGCGGAGACGATGATCGAGTTGCTGCGGGCGCGGGTGGTGGTGCGCAATGCCGGGGCGCGCGTGGTGCCGATGCCTGCGGGCCAGCTGCGCCATGCGCGGCAAAACGGGGCCGCGACGGCGGGCTATTCGGCAGAGAATGCGGCCATCACGCCTTCCGAACCGACCACCGACAAGATCGATCAGACGTTCAAGAAGCTGACGGGTCTGGTGCCGGTGTCGAATTCGCTGTTGCGCTTCACGACCCAGACAGCGTTGCTGGTGCGGGATGATCTGCTGGCTGTGATGGCCCGGCGCGAGGATTTGGCCTTCATCCGGGGTGACGGCAGCGCGAACACGCCCACCGGCATTCGCAGCTGGACGCCCGGGGGCAATATCCAGACGGCGGTGGCGAACACTTTTGCGGCGGTCGATGTCGCGCTGCGCACGCTGGTTTCGCGCGTGGCCGATGGGGATGTGCCGATGGTTCGGCCCGGCTGGATCATGCGGGCAGGCACGCGCGAGTTTCTGGGCAGCCTGCGGGACGCGCTGGGGAACCTTGCCTATCCGTCGATCAATGCGACCGGCACCTTGTTCGGGTATCCGATCTACACGACGAGCCAGATTCCCAACAATCTGGGCGCAGGCACGAACCAGACGGAAGTCTATTTCGCGGACTTCAACGAGGTTATGATCGGGGATGCGTCGGCGTTGACGCTGTCGGTTTCGACCGAGGCGGCCTATGTCCAGGGCGGCAACTGGCGGTCGGCGTTCCAGAACGATGAGACGCTGATGCGCGCCATCAGCGAACACGATCTGGCCCCGGCGCATACGCAGGGCCTTGCCTATCTGACGGGCGTTAACTGGTCGCTGTGACCTGAGCCTTTCGGTTCTGCAGGCCTGCGGGCCTGACGCGATGTGACGGCCCCGCGAGGCGCGCGGGGCCGCGCTTCCCATCCTCAACAGACGAGACAAGACGATGAGCGAGAGCGCGAAAGTGGCGGTGAAGTTCACCGCATCCCATGGTGTCTATGTGCGCGGCGATATCGCCGGGTTCGAGCCTGCCTTTGCGGCGGCGCTGATCAAGGCGGGCGTGGCCACCGACAATCTGGAGGCCGATCTGGGCGGAACGGCGGCGGTGGCCCCGGATGCCGGGCTGGTGACGGCGCTGGCCGAAAAAGATGCCAGGATCGCGGCGCTGGAGGCGCAGCTTGAGGCGGCCCAGAAGGGCGGCAAGGCAGGCAAGACGGATGCCGCCAAGACCGATGCCGGGACGGGTGCGCCGCCCCAGCAGGGCGCGGCGGGCTGATCCGGGACGGGTGACGGATCATGAAGGCGGTGGGTGAAGTTCCAGCGGCAGTGACTGCGGCGGCGTTCAAGCGGGCGGTGCATATCATCGAGGGCGTCACCGATGACGACCCGCTGATCACTGATCTGTTGCGCGCGGCGCAGGATACGGTCGAGGCTGGCACCCGCCGCCCCATGACGCCGCGCGCGGTGCTGATTGAATGGCGGGCGACCAGCTGGGCGCGGTGGTGGTTCCCGGTCGCGCCCGTCGTATCGGTGGCCAGCGTGTCGCTGCAGCAGGGTGATGGCAGTTTCGTGGCGCTGGCGCCCGAGGCGTGGCGGCTGGAGATGGCGGCGGATGAGCCGTCGCTGGTCTTTGCCGATGGGGCCTTGGTTGCGGGCCGGGTGGTGCGGGTGGCGTGTTCGGTGGGCTATGCCGATGGCGCGGGACCGCATCAGTTGCGGCAGGCGACGATCCTGCTGGCGAAGGAGTGGATGGATGCGGGGATCGCGGTTGAGGCGGGGCAGGGCGTTCCGATCAGCTTTGGCGCGCGGGCGCTGATGCGTCAGGTGAAGTATGTGCGGCCTGCCGAGTTCGGGGTGGCCTGAGCCATGGCGACTGTGGGCGGGGTCAAGCTGGATCGGCTGATCGAGGTCTGGCGGCCGTCGGTCGAGGATGACGGGTTTCAGTCGCGGCCCGGCGCGCCCGTGCTGCTGGGCAAGGCCTGGGCGGCGCAGCAGTCGGCGGGATCGGCAGAAGTCGAGGGGATGGGGCAGGATGCCGTGGCGCAGACCTGCCGGTTCATCCTGCGGCAGTCGGGCGTGGGCGGCCAGATCGGGGCGGCGGATGTGATCCGGTTGGGCGGCGTGGAGTGGATCGTGGCGGGCATCCTGCCGGAAAGCCCGATGCGCACGGTGACAGTGCTGGCGCGGGCGAAGGTGGCGGCGTGACGATCAAGATGCGGGTCGAGGGGCTGCGCGAACTGGATGACGCGCTGAAAAGCCTGAGCACCAGAACGGCCAAGACCACGGCGGAGCGGGCGATGCGCAAGGCGCTGCGGCCTGTCGCGGATGCGGCGAAGGCGGCTGCGCCGAGATCGGATGACGGCAAGCACATGGCCGACACGATCACGGTGGCGAAGGTTCTTAAGCCATCCCAAAGGGATGGGGCGGAGCGCCCGACCGATTTCCGGCGCATCATGTATGTCGGTGCGGAATCGCCCCATGCGCATCTGATCGAGTTTGGCACGGTGGAGCGGTTCCACAAGTCGGGCAAGTCAACCGGGGCGATGCCAGCGCATCCGTTCATGCGCCCGGCTTGGGATGGCAATGTGCAGGCGGTGCTGGCATCGCTGACCGAGCATTTGCGGCGCGAGATTGATCGCGCGGTCGCGCGGGCGGCGCGGCGGGCGGCGAAGGCCGGGAAATAGGGATCTGTGATGGAAGAGGTTCTGCGGGCCTTGCTGCGCGCGGCGCTGCCGGGCGTGGCCGTCGATTGGGGCGAGAATGACGCGCGGGCGGCTGTGCCGCGGGTGCGCCTGATGCGGGTCAGCGGCGGGGCGGAATACGCGAATGACGGGCCTGTGGGCCTGCATCGGGCGCGGGTGCAGGTGGATTGTATCGGCGCGACCTATGGCGCGGCCAAGGGGTTGGCGCGGCAGGTGAAGGCCGCTGTCGGCGGCTATCGCGGGGGCATGTTGGCAGGGGTGTTCGTGGATAGCGAGCGCGACCTGTCCGGTGGAACGGCGGCGACTGGCAAGACGCTGGCGGGTGTGGCTGTGGACCTGCGGGTTCATTACAAGGAGTGATAGGTTATGACGGCAGCGAATACGCCCGATATCGGGTATGGCACGATCCTGCGGGTGGGGGCGACCCTTGCCGCCACCACGGCGACGGTGGCGGTGGGGCGGTTGCAGAGCGTAAACCCGCCCCCCTATTCCCGCGATGTGGTGGATATCACGGGAATGGATTCGCCGGGGCATACGCGGGAGTTCATTCCCGGCCTGATCGACCGGGGCGAAGTGGCGGCGGAGATTGTTTGGGTTCCCGGTGATGCGACCGACGATCTGATCCAGGCGCTGCTGACAGAGCGGGAGCCGCGCGTGTGGGAGGTGGCTTTCCCGCAGATCGCCGCCACGCCGCCGGTGTGCAATTTCCGCGCCTTCATCACCGGCTGGGAGCCGGGCGTTCCGATGGAGGACAAGATGACCGCCAGCATCACCCTGAAGGTGACCGGCGTTCCGACCTGGACGGGTGTCTGATGCAGCGCGCGGTCGAGTTCGAGGCGAACGGGGCGCGGCATCAGCTGCGCCTTGATGCCAAGGCGATGATGCAGATCGAGGCCGATACCGGGTTGCCGTTCGGCAAGGCGGTCAAGCTGTTGAACGCAGGCGAGGATGTGCGGGTCACCGATATGGTCACGTTCTTTCGGGCGGCGTTGAACGGTGGCAAGCTGACGATGGATGAGGCGGCAGAGGTGTTTGTCGCGGTCGGTTTCGGGCGGGGCGGGGAACTGCTGGGCGAGGCGATCACGCTGGCCTTTCCGCAAGAGGCCAAGGGTGCCAGCGGCACGGGAAAGCGGAAGGGGACGGCGGCCTAGACTGGCCGTCGCTGCTGCGATCCTGGGTCGCAGTCGGGCTGCCGCCGGACCTGTTCTGGTCTGTGACCCCGCGCGAGATGCAGGTGATGATGAAGGGCGCGGCGGAGGGTTTCCGCCGTGACCAAGGGTTGACCTACAGTCTGGCGCAGCTGGTGGGCTGGGCGGTGAACAATCCGAAGGAGATGCCGAAGTTCGAAAAGGTCTTTCCTGACCGCAAGCCGAAACCGGCGCAGACGCCCGATCAGCTTTACGCGGCGATGCGGGCGTGGACGATCCATCTGGGCGGCACGCCGCCCCCCAAGGTTCATTAGGAGGTAAGGCATGGCAGCCATTGTCGGCGCGTTGCGGGCGGTTCTGTCGCTGGATTCGGCGGCGTTTGAGAAGGGCCTGACGGCGGCGCAGAAAAGCCTTGCCGGGTTCGACCGGCGGATGAAGGCCATCGGCAATGGCATCGCCGCCGCCGGGGCGGCGATGAGTGCGGCGGGCGCGACCATCGGCATGGCCATTCGTGGGCAGATCGATCAGGCCGATGCCATGGGCGAGACGGCGGAGAAGCTGGGCGTTTCGGTCGAGGCCTATTCGGCGCTGTCCTACGCGGCGAATGTTTTGGGCGTTTCGCAGGAAGGGCTGGAGACATCGACCCGGAACCTGTCGCGCCAGATGGCGGCGGCAGCGGGGGGCAGCGAGGCGGCGCAGGCGACATTCGCAAAACTCGGGGTGAGTGTCACCGATGCTGCGGGCGAGGTGCGCAGTGCGGATGCGGTGATGGCCGATCTGGCGGATGGCTTTGCGCAGCTGCCGGATGGTGCCGAAAAAACCGCGCTGGCGATGCAGCTGTTCGGGCGGTCGGGGGCCGACATGCTGCTGATGATGAACGGCGGGGCGGATCAGTTGCGCGCGCTGGCCGATGAGGCGCGCACCCTTGGGCTGGTGATAGATGGGGATACGGCAGACGCGGCGGGCAAGTTCAATGAGAACCTGGACAAGCTGCGGCTGGCGTTGGATGGGGTTTCGATGCAGATCGCGGGCGTGATGGCCCCGGTTCTGGCGCAGCTGACCGATTACCTGATCCAGGCGGCGAACTGGTTCAACAGTCTGCCGGATGGGGTGCAGCAGGCCATCACGGGCTTTGCCGGGTTGACGGTGGTGATCGGCCCGCTGCTGATCGGGCTGGGGCTGGCGATCAGTTCGCTGGGGGTGATTGCGGGGGCGTTTGCTGCGATTTCTGCGCCGGTGGCGCTGGCGGTCGCGGCCATCGCGGGTGTCGCCTACGGCGCATATCAGCTTTACCAGAATTGGGATGGCGTCACGGACTGGTTCGCAGGTCTGTGGGAGGGCATCAAGGCCGGGGTCGCGGTGGGCTGGGAAGCGATCAAGGCATCGCTGGCGATCTATATGCCTGCGGTCCTGATCTATCAGAACTGGGACGGGATCACCGGCTGGTTCGATGCCCGATGGTCCGAGATTCAGGCTGGGGTTCGGCTGGGTTGGGATGCGGTCAAGCTGGTGCTGGCGGAGTATCAGCCTGCCGCGCTGATCTACAATAACTGGACCGGGATCAGCGAATACTTCGCCGCACTGTGGGTTGGGGTGAAGGGCGCGTTTCAGAACGGGTGGCAGGCGATCAAGGCGCTGGCGACCGGCTGGGCAACAGAGTTCATGCAATTCGGGCGCGATATCGTTGACGGCTTGAAGGCCGGGATCACCGAGCGTTGGGATGCGATGGTCGGCTGGTTTCAGGACAAGGCGGATCGCCTGACGGCAGACTTTGCCAGCTGGTTCGGTATCCAGTCGCCGTCCCGCGTCATGCGCGAGATGGGCGGGTTCATCACGCAAGGCCTGCAGCTGGGCCTGCAGGACGGGTTGCCGGGGGTGCAGGGCGCGATGACCGGCGTTGCGCAGGCCATCGGTGCGCCTGCGGATTCGATGAAGTCGGCGCTGCAGGGTGTGGGGCAGACGGCAAAGCAGGTTTTCCAGGGGCTGATCAGCGGGTCGATGAGCGCGCGGGATGCGCTGTCGCAGGTGCTGTCGCGGCTGGCCGAGGCGGCGACGAATTCGCTGTTTTCTTCGATTTTCAGCGGCGGTGGCTTCCTTGGCGGGATCGGTGATCTGCTGGGCTTTGCCAAGGGTGGCGCGTTCGATCAGGGCCGGGTGATGGCCTTTGCCAAAGGCGGCATTGTCAGCGGGGCCACGGCCTTTGCGATGTCGGGCGGTCTGGGCGTGATGGGCGAGGCCGGGCCGGAGGCGATCATGCCGCTGACGCGGGATTCCTCTGGTGCGCTGGGGGTGCAGGCCATCGGCGGTGGCGGCGTGCTGACCATCGCGCTGGCGGATGGCCTTAAGGCCGAATGGCTGGGCGAGGCGCGCGGGCAGACCGTGCAGATCGTGAGCGCATCGCAGGCCGAGACGCAACGCGCCTTTCCCGGTGTGGCGAACACCTATGACCAGCGGGGGACGGTATGATCCGTTCGATCATTGATCTGCCTTCGATCTTTCTGCGCCTGTCCAAGGTCGATTGGGATATCGACCCGCGCGGGCGCAGTGCGGGCGAGGATGTGCGCGGCGGCGATCAGGTGGTGGTGACCGGCTTTCCGCGGTTCATCGCGGCGCCCGAGCTGGTGTTGCCGGAATACATGATCGGGCATTTCCGTGCGATCCGGGCGCGGCTGCGCGGGCGGCAGAACGCGGTGCGCGTGGCGATGATCGATCCCATCGGCCTGCAGCTGGAGCGCGGTGAGGTGCTGCAGGAATGGCGCGCCTATCTGGCAGGTCAGTGGGTGGAGCCGCGCCCGGTTGCGTTGGCGGTGGGGTCAAGCCTTGCCGGGGCCGCCAGCATCGTGATCGATGAGCGCGCGGCCCGGCAGCCCGTGCGGGTGGGCCAGTACCTTTCCTATCAGGACTGGCCGTTTCTGGTGACCGGGCGGAGCGGCGCGGGCGCGGCGGTCACGCTGCAGGTGGAGATGCTGCGCCGCGCGATCCCGGCAGGGGCGCAGATCGATCTGCTGGCGCGCGGGGTGTTCCTGAATACCGATCTGGGGGCGGGCAATCCGGCCTATGGGATGGACCGCGTGGCCGCGCCCCGGCTGGTCCTTTCGGAGTGGATCACGCGATGAGTTTCTTTCCGGCTGGGTTTGACTGCCGCGCCGATCTGGTGGGGGTGTTGCATCTTGCCAATGTGAACACGCCTGATGGGGATTATGGGTTCCTGCTGGGCGAGGATGGCAGATTCACCGATACGACCGGCAAGGTGTGGGTCGGGTCGCGGCTGCTGGATGTTCCGGCGCAGGAGATGAGCATCAACGGGACCGCCCCGGCGGGATCGATCACGATGAACTATTTCCGCGACCCTGACCGCGCCGATGATCCGCTGATGGCGCAGGTGCAGGCGCTGGGGGCGGATTATGTGCGGGGGCGCCCCATCACGTTCCTGGTGCAGCCGCTGTTTGCGCAGTCGGACCTGTGGCAGCCGCAGGTGGCCCCGCTGCCGCTGGCGCGGCTGACGATGCAATCCATCAGGTTCGGGATCAATGGCCCGGTGCAGCGCAGCCTGACGCTGACTTATGAGGGCGTCTATGCCGGGCGGAATGAGGCGCGGGGCTGGTTCTATACGACAGAGGACCATGCCAAGCTGCTGGGCGGGGTGGCGAACCCTTCGCTGCGTTTTGCGCCGCAGGACAACCGCCAGCCGGAAAAGCTGTTCTGATGGACCGTCTGCTGGCTTTCGTGAACCTGCAGCAGGTCGAGCCGTTCCTGTGGGGGCAGTCAGACTGTGTGCTGATGGCAGCGGATTGGGTGCGGGCGGTGCGCGGGGTCGATCCCGCTGCCGATCTGCGGCTGACCTATGGATCGGCGGCCGAGGCGGAGCGGGTGCTGCGCTGGTATTCCGATCCGCTGGCCGTGGTCGCGCCGCGCATGGCGGCGGCGGGCTTGGCGCTTACGGATGCGCCGGTGCGCGGGGATGTGGCGGTGATCGATGTGCCGGATGAGCGCGGGCGGATGCGCCCGCATGGCGCTGTGCTGTTCGGGCAAAGGTTCTGGGCGGTGCGCGCCGAGGTGGGTGTGACGTGCATCGCGCGGGATGTGGTCGCGATGCGGGCGGCTTGGGGGGTCGGTTATGTGGTTTAAGCCGGGTCTGCTGGCCTGTGTCCTGCTGTTCTGCGTTGCCCCTGACCCGGCGCATGCCGCGCCCGTGCTGGGGTTTATCGGATCGATCATCAGCGGCGTGATCGGGGCCTTCGGCGCGGGCGGGTTTTTCAGCACCATCGCGGGCAGGCTGGCGCTGGTGGTCGGGTTGAATGCGTTGAGCGCCCGGATGGCGCAGCGGCGGGTGCCTCAGCCTACGCCGCAGGATGTGATGTCGAACCAGTCGCAGCCGTTGTCAGCGATGGAGCGGGTCTATGGTCGGGTGCGCAAAGGGGGGCCGAAAGGGTTCACCGGCTTTTTCAGCGCCACGCGGTTTTATTCGGTGATCATCGCCGCGCATCGCACGAAAGGCCCGGTCGAGCATTGGCTGGACAAGACACAGGTGATGCTGGACGCGGCCGGTGCGGTAACCACTGCGCCGATTGCCGGGTTCGGCGCGATCCGTACCTATCGCGGCCTGCCGGGGCAGGGGGTCGATCCCGGTCTGGATGCTGCCTTTGCTGAGATCGGCCCGGCGCATAACTTCGCGGGTCTGAGCCATGCGGTAATCGAGGCCAAGAAACCGCCGCAGGAGTCGTTCCAGACCATCTATCCGAATTCCCGCGAGTGGGAGTATGCCCCGGTGTGGGAGGGTCATGATCAGATCTACGATCCGCGCACTGCGACCTATGGCTACACCGACAACGCCGCGCTTGTGATCGCGCATGAGGCCTCAGTCGTGTTCGGTAAGCCTGTGGATTGGGCGGTGGTGGCAGAGGAAGCGGCGATCTGCGATCAGATCGTGACGGATCGGAACGGCGTGTCGCGCAAGCGGTGGGCCGTGGGGGCGGTAATCCGCGACGATATGAACTGGGAAGATGTGCGCGCGGCGCTGGGTCTGGCCTGTGATGCGTTCTTCTGGGAGACGCCTTTGGGCGAGGTGGGGTTCCGGGTCGGGCGCTGGATCGCGCCCACGGTGACGCTGACGGCGGCTGATTTCCTTTCGGTGCAGGTGTCGGATTCGGATCATGGGCCTGATCTGCCGGGTGAGTTCTGCCTGCGATATACCGAACCGGCCAATGGCTGGCTGGAGGGTACGACCGGGGCCATTGTGATCACGCCCAACGGGAAGCGGCGTGTGGATGACTGCTTTGCGGTCACAAACCACAATCAGGGCTGCAGGATCACAAAGCGGATCGGGCGGCAGCAGTGGGCGCGCTGGCGCTTGTCGGGTGTGGTCAAGCTGATCGGCTATGAGTGCATCGGGCAGCGGTTCCTGCGGATCGACCTTTCGTCGGAAAACCCGGCTTGGGTGTTCGATGTAGAGGTCAAGAAACTGTCGCGGGATGCGGGCGGGCTGACGTTCCGGCTTGAGGCCGTATCGGCATCGGCGGCAGATTTCGCATTCAACGCGGCGGTCGAGGAACCCGAGATGGCGCAGCGTGGCGAGGTCGGATCGGTCAACGTGGTGCCGGAGCCGGTGGGTTTGTGGGGCCGGGCGGTGCAAGTGTCGGCGGCGGCTGTGCTGCGCTGGCGGTGGCCTGCGCAGGCGGCAGGGCTGATCCAGGATTTTCGGTATCGGAAGGTTGGCGAAACCGACTGGACGGCGGTGGCGGTCGCGGAAGGGCAAACCGTTGCATCGGTGCGCGGTCTGATCAGTGGCGAGGATTACGAGGCGCAGGCGCGCAATCGGGAGGGTAGCGGGCGCGTGTCGGGCTGGTGGCCCGCTGTGCCGGTGCCAGTCGTCTTGAACCCCTCTGCGGCCGCGCCTGCGGCCTTGCCGGTCGTATCGGTGACTGCCGGGACGGGGCGGCAGGTGAACTTGTCATGGATGGCCTCACCTGCGCCTTACTTCGGTGTGCGCATCTGGCGCGGGACGACGACTGTTTTCAGCGAGGCGGCGGCGGTCTTGCATGAGATCGGCGCGGCAGGCGCATCGGATAGCGTGATCGATGCACCGACAGGAGCCGTGCCGCAGCAGGGCAGCACGGTCCAGTCGGAAACGTATGTCTACTGGATCGAGCCGATCAACAGCGCCGGTATCAGCGGCCCGCGCGCCGGGCCGTTTACCGTGATCCTTTACTTCGGTCTTTAACAAACCAGGGGGGCGGTCGATGCCTTTGACGATGACCCGGATCACCGGGCAAATCCTGATGCCTGACAACACGGTCCCGCCGAATGCGCGGGTCGAGTGGCTGCTGGTCGCACCGGGGCGGGAAGATGGGCGGATCGTCGCGCCAGGGCCGGATATCTTCTCGCTGGACAGCACCGGGCAGATGGACGGGCTGCTGTGGGCCAGTGCGTTGAATGAGCAGGATGGCGTGGTCCTGCCGCTGGCCTATCGGGTGACGCTGACATGGTGGAACCCCGAGCATGGGCGGCGTGAGACCGCGGCGTTGGGATCGGCGGTGATCTGGGCGTCACCGCAGCCCTTGACGCCCATGCAGGTGATCAACGGCGGGCAGTATGTGCCGTTGCAGGGTGACGCCTTGGCGACCATGCTGGCCTATCTGGCGCAGGCGACCGTGCAGGCGAACTTGGCGCAGAGTTTTGCCACGCAGGCGACCGATGCTTCCATCATCGCCATGGCCAGCGCCGCGAATGCGCAGGCCATCGGCTTTGCCGCGCGCGAATTCGCGGGCCTGTTTTCTGGCAATCTGGACACGCTGACCTGCATCGGCCTGCCTGCGAAAGAGCGGGTTTATACTCTTGCGACGGGCTTTACCAATGGCCCGCCGCTGGTTGGCCCGCCTGATCTGGTCGAAGTGATCCCGACTGCCGCTTACAAGAACCTTGCCATGGGTTCTGCGGATGTCGGTAATTCAACGCCCTGGCCAACGCCCGTTGTCCAGAATGGCCTGACCGCGACAAAGGTCGCAACGGGGGTCGATGGCGATGGCCTGCCTTACGCGGATTACCGGCTGCAGGGGACTGCGACAGGGGTGCATGACGGTATCTACAACGTCATGCAGTCGCAGCAGGCCACTGCCGAAGGCGCGCAGTTCGCGGCGGGTTTCATCGCACGGCGGATTGCGGGGTCTTTGTCTGCGGGGCGCGGCTTGCGCGTGGCCTTGAACCAGCGGACGGGTGGCAGCAGCACCGGGACAAACCTTGGCCCGATTATCGCGGGCAGTTCGGATGAACTTTCGTCGGTTTCGATGACCATCGGCAGCGGGCGGGACGCGGTGCGGACCTTTATCCGTTTTCAATGCGATGCGGGCGATGTGATCGATGTGACCTTCCGCATCAAGGCGCTGCAGATGGAGGCGGGCTTGAATCGCACCGGCTATGAGCCGGTGCGCACGGTGACAGATGTTTTCCCCGGCAGCCCGATCCGAAGTGTCATGCAGCGCGTGGTGGCTGCCCCGGTAATAATTGGCGATCTGGTCATTCCCCAGCGCGGCGCGGCGCGGCAGTTGAGCGCGGGCGGGTGGCTGCCGTGGGTATACGCCGCCGAAATGTTCTGGCGCTATCTGAGCGCGCCGCAGGCCATCACGTCTGCGTCGCTTCTGACCCTACTCCATGGGCTGCCGCGTGCGCCGTCAGAGGTGAAGCTGGTGGCCCGATGCATCACGGCGCAGTCGCCCTATGCTGTTGGGGATGAAGTGGACATCGTGGCCGGCGCGGCAGTGTCCTGGAACCAAACTGCGATCATGGTGCGAACCGGGGCATCCGTCACCGCGCTTAACAATTCCGGGGGGTCTTTGACGCTGAACGCGGCCAACTGGCAGTACATCGTGAGGGCGCGCTGATGGAGGATGATCGAGTGATCGGGGGCTTCGTCAATACGCAGTTCTTCGTGGATACCCAAGGCCGGTTCATCGGCGCTTTCGGTGACGGGGCCACGCCGCCCGAGGGCGCGGTCGAGGTCGATGTGCCGCCGCCGGATGGGCGCATGGTCTGGGCGGGTGAAGGGTGGACCTACGATCCTGCAACCTTTCAGGCGATCTGCGCTGCCGCGATAGATGCCCATGTCGAGGCGACCGCGCAGGCAAAGGGCTATAACGGCGCGGCGCATCTGGCATCCTATGTGGCATCGACGGTGCCAGCCTGGGCGGCGGAGGCGCAGGCCTTTGTGGCGTGGCGCGATGCCGTGTGGCTGGCCGCCTATGCCATGCAGGAAACGGCGGTCCCGCCGCCTGCGGTAGCGGATGTGATCGCGGGCCTGCCGGTGATCGAGTGGCCCGAATGACCGAACGCAAGGGGGCGGTGACGCGGGCGGAGTTCGAGGCGATGCGGGCGGAGATCGCGGCGTTGGTCGAAACAGTGGATGCGCAGGCACGGCAAGCGGCAGATGCGCAGGCCTTGCGGCATGAGGATAGCCAGAAGATCGACCGGCTTTATCAGGCGCTGATGGTGCCGCAGCCGGGCAATGAGAAGGCGCTGGTGGATCGTGTGGCTGCGGTCGCCATCGCCTTTGAGGTGGGGGATCAGGCCACGCGCTGGATCGTGCGTGGCGCGCAGGTACTGGCCGCGCTTGGCGTGATCGTTGGCACGATCTGGGCGATCCGGCACGGCGGGGGCGGTCCCACGCGCTAAGGGTGTTTCTACAGTGAAAGGGGTGCAGGTGATGTGGGTTCGCGGGTGGCGGGCGGTGATGACACGCGCATGGTCGATGCGGCTGATGTTTGTGGCGGTGGTGCTTTCGGCGGTGGAGGTGTTTCTTGCCTTCGTTTCGCCCGATCTGATCGGCCTGCCGCCAGGCGTGTTCGCTGCGCTGGCGGGGCTGGTGACGGTGGCGGCCATGGTTGCGCGGCTGGTGGTGCAGAGATCCTTGCGGGCGTTCCTTGGCGATGACGACGGGGCGGTTTCGCGCCGGGTGGCCGGGGTGGCGGGCCTTGGCGCGGCGCTGGCTGCAGCGGTAGCGATCATCGCGCCGTGGGAGGGTGTGGAGCTGCGCGCCTATCGCGACATCGTGGGGGTGCCGACGATCTGTTACGGCGAGACGCGCGGGGTGCAGATGGGCGATGTGGCCACGCTGGAGGAATGCCAGACGATGCTGGCGCGCGGCGTGGCGGAGTTCGAGCGGGCGATCCGGCCTTGCCTGCCTGCGGTGTTGCCAGCCGAGACGCGGGCGGCGTTCATCTCTGCCGCGTATAACATCGGGTCTGCCGGGTTCTGCCGATCGAGCATGTCGCGCCGCGCGCTGGCGGGCGATCTGCGCGGGGCCTGCGATGCGCTGCTGATGTGGAACAAGGCCGGGGGGCGTGTCGTGCGCGGGCTGGTGAACCGGCGCAATGCGGAGCGGGCGCTGTGCTTGCAAGGGCTGGGCGGGTGATGCGCCTGCGCGGCGGTGCGGTGCCGCTGGTCGCTGCGCTGGCGATGCTGGCCGGGGCATATGGATGGGGCTGGTCGCAGGGTGCGGCGCGGGTCGAGGCCCGCGTGGCGGCCGAGCGGGCGGCAGAGGTGGCCAGCGCGCGGGCGCGGGAGCGGGCGCTGGTGCAGGCGGTGGATCAGGTGGCGAGGGATGCGGATGAACGGGAAGCGGAATTGCGGGCTGCTGCTGCTGGGGCTGCTGCCGATCTTGTGCGCCTGCAGCGCGCCATTGTCAGTGCCGGTGGCGCTGCAACTGCCGCCGCCGCCCCCGGCGCTGATGCGCCCGCCGTCGCAGCCGGATTCCTTGGGGAGTGCGCGGCGCAGCTTGTCGAGGTGGCAGAGCGGGCTGACGGCTACGCCCGCCAGCTGATCGGGCTGCAGGCGTATGTGGAAAGGGTGTGTCGGTAGCGGGGGCGGTCAGCGCCGCCCCCGCTGTTCTTAGGCTGGCACCAGAATAGGCCACGCGCGCTTTCCGTACGCGCTGGCGTGAAGCCTCTGCCCTGTGACCGCACATGTTCGCCAAGGGCGGAAGATGTACTTGTATCCGGGCGGTGGAGGCGGAAGGGTGTGCCTCACCATCAACAGTTCCTTTCATGTTGAGGCGCGACCCGCTGGCCGTCTTGACGGCCTTCTTCCCCCCGTGCCACCTTGTGCACACTATCGGGAGAGATGAGCGCGGATCGCGCGTTCCTGTTTCCTACGGCAAGCCGGAGGTGATCACTTCGGCTTGCCCTTACTCATCACCATAGCCTGTACCCGTCGGGTACCATCACAACCTGTCGCGGCGGCGGACCCTGTTCAACATAAATGTTGGGGGGTTACGGGCGATTTTTCGCTTGACGATTTTCCTGCAACAGGGTGTTGACATTCTACCCGGGTTGTGGGTCGAACTGTGGAAAAGCCCGATCTTCTGGTTTGCAACTGCTGACTAACCCATTGTTTTTGTTAGTGCCGTTTTTCGGGGCGTTTGCAGAAAAAGGCTTTTCTTTCAATGATTCGTAGCGGCTTTGGGTACCGTAGGTCGTAGGTTCGAATCCTATCGCCCCGACCAGCATCACGAGAAAACATCACTGGTCCGCCCCCAGGGGCGCGCAGGGCGGGCCGCCGTGGCGGGTGGGGCCTGCGACTTTGGCCGGATGCGGCGGGCCGGGTTGACGCGCTGCGGGGGCTTGTCTACCAATCACGAAGTGTGACGCCCCGCGGGGCGGCGGCTTTGCTTCTGTGCTGCGGTTTTGGGACGAGTGTGATGGTGTGTGACGGGTCCGGCAGGGGCGCAGGGCAGGCGGGAATTTCAGTATCCTCAACGGTTTGGCGGCAGCGGCGCGCGGGGGGCGGCGGATGCTGTTGATCCGCAATGTCGTGCGCGCCCCGGTGCGCGAGATCGACCCCGACGCGCCGCCTGTGGCGACCTATATGTTCACGCGTTTCAACGTGCCGATCCCCGAATACCGGGCGCGGCTGGCGGAAGAGGGGATCGACTTTGGCGATTGGCTGCGGTCGAAGCGGGATGCTTTCCTGCGCTATTGCCTGCCATCGGTTCTGGCGCAGTCGCGGCGGGATTTCGTCTGGCTGATCGGGTTCGGCGAACGGACCGACGAGGTGGAAGAGATCCTTGCCGCCTGCGCGCCCCATCCGTTCATCAAGCCGGTTTTCCTGACGGGCGGGGGGCGCAAGCTGGCCGATGCGGTGCGGGCCGAACATGCGGCGCGCGGGCCTGCGGCGCATGTGATGACGGTGCGGCTGGACTGTGATGACGCGCTGAACGTGCATTACTTCTATAACATGCAGGTGTCGGCGCGGGCGGCCATCGAGGCGGGTGAGATCGGCGCGGATCGCCCGGGCATGGCGTTGTGCTTTTCCTTCGGGGCCAAGCTGTCGGGCAAAAGCTGGTGCCCGGCGGTGTGGCAGCAGAACCCGTTTCTTGCCCTCTTGGAACCGGGCGACCGTCCGTTGCAGACGGTGTTTTCGCGGGCGCATGGCAAGATCCACGAGGTGGCCGACAGTCGCGACCTCCACACGCTGCAGCCGATGTGGTTGCAGGTGGTGGGGCAGGACAATGTGATGAACCGGCTGGAGCGCCGCGAGGGGCCGGTGCTGCCGGTGACGAAAGAGGTGATGGCGCTGTTCGGTCTGCCGGTCGGGGGCGGGCAGGCATGACGGGGCGCGGGGCGATGGGGCGCGGGGGGGGTGGGCGCGTGCGGACGGGGGCCAAGGTCTGGGTGCATGTCGGCCTGCCGAAATGCGGATCGACGACGGTGCAGCGCTACTTCGCCGCCCATGCGGAGCAATACCGCGCGCAGGGCCTGTGCTATCCCGCGACCGGCCGCAGCACGGGCGGCTATCGCAGCCATGAACCCATGGCCCGCATGGCGCCGGCCGACCTGCCCGCGCTGGTGGCGGCCATCGCGAGCGAGGCAGCGGGATGCGACCGCATCTTGCTGTCCTGCGAGGATTTCGCCAATGCGCTGCCCTTGGGCAACGGGGCGGCGCTGGTGGCGGAGTTGAACCGCGTCTTCGGGGCGGATCAGGTGCGGGTGCTGGCCTATTTCCGCAACGTGCATGATTTTGTGGCCTCGTGCTATGCGCAATTCGTGATGGGCGGGCTGTTCAAGATCAACGCGGGGCGGTTCTTCCAGGGAGCGGGCGACGATCCGGCGGCCACTAATCTTGCGGCCTTCGTCGCGGCCTTTGAGGCGCTGAAGGGCTTTCCGCTCTATTCCCTGCGGGGACATGCCGATCAGATCGCGCGGCATTTTCCCGACAATGCGGTGGTGCTGAAATCCATCGAGCGGATGGATATCGGGGAGGGCGGGCTGATCGGGGATATCTGCCGCACGCTTGGGGTGGATGTGCTGGAGGTGCCGCCAGCGCAGAACACGCGGGTGTCGAACCTACTGCTGGCGGCGGCGGTGTCGGCGCGGCGGCAGGTATCGACGGAAGCGTTCCGCCGCCTGCGCCCGCATCTGGCCCGTATGGTGAACGGGCCGAAATGGGCGGCGCGGGCAGGGTTTGACCGGGCGGATCTGCATGTGGATGCCGCCCTGCACGCCCGGATTACGGCGACGGTCGGTGCCGAGCGGGCCACGCTTGCCGCGCGTTTCGCCACCGGGACCGACGGGCTGGCCGAGGATCGCTGGACACCCGCGACGGGCCAGGATGTGCTGACCCGCGCCGAGGAGGCGCAGATCCGCCGCCTGATCGCGCGGCACGCCGCACCGGCCCCGGCGCCGGGCTGATCGGGGTATGGCTGCCGTCCTAGGTGGCGACGGCATCTTTGTGCCGTCGGCTGCGGCGGTGCCGGGGCGGGGGTGCAGAAAACATCCCCGGTTGCGCCATTTTGTGGCATATCCGATTCCGCGATGGAGGATATGCGATGGCAGTCTTGGGGTTGCGATGGTTGCTGACGGGCCTTTCGGCCCTGGTTCTGGCGCAGATCGCCCAGGCCGATCCGCTGCCCCTGCCGGAGGGTCCCGTCGTCCTGACGGTGACCGGTGCGATCACGCAGGCCAACAGCGCTGACGGGGCGCATTTCGATCTGGCTATGCTCGAGGCTTTGGGAACGGTCGAGATTCATACCACCACCATCTGGACGCATGGACCGCAGGTCTTTCGTGGCGTGCCGCTGGCACGGCTGGTCGAGGTGCTGGGCGCCGAGGGCGAGGTGATCGCGGCGACCGCGCTGAATGAATACACGGTGGAGATCCCGTTGAAGGATGCGGTGGAGGGCGGGCCGATTCTGGCCTTTGCCCGGAACGGATCGCATCTGTCGGTGCGTGAGAAGGGGCCACTCTGGGTGATCTATCCCTATGACAGCCATCGTGATTTCCAGTCCGAGGTGATCTATGCCCGCTCCATCTGGCAGGTGAAGGAGATGGAGATCCGCTAGGGCGCGGCTTGCCGTCCGGGCCGGGGAGGGCCATATCGAAGGGTGTCGCGATTGGCGACATCGGCC
This sequence comes from Paragemmobacter ruber, assembly GCF_009908315.1. Taxonomy (GTDB): domain Bacteria; phylum Pseudomonadota; class Alphaproteobacteria; order Rhodobacterales; family Rhodobacteraceae; genus Paragemmobacter; species Paragemmobacter ruber. The sequence continues at coordinate 3,737 of NZ_JAAATW010000001.1, read as the reverse complement.
CGCCTTTGGCGCGGGCGAGAGGATGACATGACCATCGCTTTCGACAATTCCTGGGTGCGCGATCTGCCCGGCACCTATCTTTCGGCGAGCCCTGCGCCTGCGCCTGCGCCCCGGCTTCTGGCTTTCAATTCGCGGCTGGCCGAGGGGCTGGGTCTGGATGCGGCGGCCTTGCGGGAGGAGGCGGCCGAAATGTTTTCCGGTAACCGCCTGCCCGAGGGAGCTGAGCCCGTGGCGCAGGCCTATGCCGGGCATCAGTTCGGCGGGTTCTCGCCCCAGCTGGGCGACGGGCGGGCGCTGCTTTTGGGCGAGGTGCTGGATCCTGCCGGGCGGCGCTGGGATATCCAGTTGAAGGGATCGGGGCGGACCCCCTTTTCGCGGCGCGGCGACGGCAAGGCGGCGGTGGGGCCGATGCTGCGCGAGTATGTGATGGGCGAGGCGATGGCGGCGCTGGGCATCCCGACGACGCGGGCGCTGGCCGTGGTGGCCACGGGCGCGCCCGTGCTGCGCGAGGTGGAGTTGCCCGGCGCGGTGCTGGCGCGGGTGGCGGCGAGCCATATCCGCGTGGGCACCTTCCAGTTCTTTGCCGCGCGGGGGGATCAGGCGCAGGTGCGCAGGCTGGCCGATTACACCATCGCGCGCCACTACCCCGATGCGGCGGGGGCGGATAATCCCTATCTGGCGCTGTTCGATCAGGTCATCGGTGCGCAGGCGCGGCTGATCGCGCAGTGGATGGGGGTGGGGTTCATCCATGGGGTGATGAACACCGACAACATGGCCCTGTCGGGGGAAACCATCGACTACGGCCCCTGCGCGTTTATGGAGGGCTATGCGCCAGGGACCGTGTTTTCGTCGATCGACCATGGCGGGCGCTATGCCTATGCGAACCAGCCGCTGATCCTTGGCTGGAACCTCGCGCGGCTGGCCGAGGCGCTGCTGCCCCTGTTCGATGCCGATCAGGACCGGGCAGTGGACCGGGCGAATGTGGCGCTGGAAGGGATCGCGGGGCGCTACCGCGCGGAATGGGTGGCGGTGATGCGGGCCAAGCTGGGGCTGGCGGGGGCCGAGGCGGGCGATGGCGCGCTGGCCGATGATCTGCTGGCGGCGATGGAGGGGCAGGGAGCGGACTGGACGCTGACCTTCCGGCGGCTGGCGGGCGCGGTGGGGGGCGATGCGGGCGGGCTGGCGCCGCTTTTTGCTGATGCAGGCGGTTTGCGGGCGTGGCTGCCGCGCTGGCAGGCGCGGCTGGCCCCAGATGCGGCGGCGCGGATTCGCGCGGCCAATCCGGCGGTGATCGCGCGCAACCACAAGGTGGAAGAGGCGCTGGCGGCGGCGACGGCGGGCGATCTGGCCCCGTTCGAGGCGCTGGTGGCGGCGGTGTCGGAGCCTTTCGTAGAACGCGAGGCCTATATGCTGCCCGCGCCGCAGGGATTTGGCCGCCATGTCACCTATTGCGGCACCTGAGGCGCGTTGACCTTGGCGCGCCTGCGCGCCACGATGCGCCCATGACCGCGCGTTCCGACATCCATGACCGGCTTGCCGCATCCCTGCGCGACGCGCGCAAGGCGCGCGGCCTGTCGCTGGATGCGGTGGCGAAGCTGTCGGGGGTGTCACGCTCGATGGTCAGCCAGATCGAGCGCGGCGAAAGTTCGCCCACCGTGGCCACGCTGTGGAACCTGACGCAGGCATTGCAGGTGGATTTCGCAGGCCTTCTGGAGGGGCGCCCCGCGCCGGGGATCGAGGTCACGCGCGCGGGCGCAGCACCGGTGATCGCGCGCAGCCCCGGCGTGCGCATCCGCATCCTGTCGCCCGCCGAGGCGGTGGGGGAGCATGAGGTCTATGATCTGGTCTTTGCCGAAGGCGCGGCGCTGGTGTCCGAGGCGCATAGCGCGGGTTGCCGCGAACATCTGACGGTGATCGAGGGCGAGGTCACGGTGCGGTCAGGCGAGGAGGCCGAGGCGCTGGGGGCGGGGGACACGGCGCGCTATGCCGCCGACCGCCCGCATGAGATCCGCGCCCGGGGGGCGGCGCGGGCGATCCTGATTGTGCAGGGAAGTTAGGGCGGGGCTGGCTAGGCCGTGCCGGACAGCTCCGCCGCCAGCCAGGGCAGAAGCAGGGCGGCCACATCCTCTGCCGCTTCTTCGTGCATCAGATGCCCGCGCGCGGGGATTTCGGCATAGCTGCCATCGGGCAGTTGCGCCGCCGCCTCGCGCGAGATGCGGGCGGGAACGGCGCGGTCGCCGGTCGAGGCGATCAAGAGGACGGGCAGGGGCAGCGTCATGAGGCGGGGCATCACCTCTTCCAGCCGCCATTGGGCCATCATGCCCAGCGTGGCATCGACATGGGCGGGATCCTTCACCAGCGCGATGTATTGCGCCACGCCATCCTCGGCCAGAGGCGAGCCGGTGGTGACAAGAAGGCGCTGCACGGTGGCGGCATTGCCCCAGAGCCGGGCCACCACATGCGGGATGAAGGGCGTGACGGACAGCACCTTGGCCAGCAGCGGGAACAGCACGCCCGCCGCCCCGTCAAAGGCCCCGAGCGCCGCGTTCAGCCCCACGATGGCGCGCAGGGGCAGGATCTCGGCCAGACGCAGCGCCAGCGCGCCGCCCGCGGAATGGCCGATCACCGCGGCGGGGGCGATGTCGAGGGTGCGGCACAGTTCCGCCAGATCCTCGGCCATCGGGTCGATGCCATAGCGGCTGCGCGCCCCGGACCGCGTGAAGCCCTGACCGGGCAGGTCGGGGACGATGACGCGGTAATGCGGGGTGAGGAGCGGGATCAGCGTGCGGAAGCTGTGCCCCGATCCGCCCGCACCGTGCAGCAGCAACAGGACAGGCCCGGCGCCTGCGTCGATCACGCACCAGTCATGCGGGCGGCTGGCGATGCGGCGGGCGCGGTCGCGGTGGGGCCAGTCGGGGGGCATCTGGGCGAAATCCATCTCAGCCATCCAGCGCCTGGCCCAGGGCCGCCGACAGGCGGTGGGCATCGGCGCGCGGCAGGGCGAGGTAGGGGGCATCCATCATCAGGGCGAGATCGCGCAGCGCAGGTTGCGGGCGGTTGGCCACGTCGATCACCAGCGCGGGCGTGCCGGTGGCGCGGATCTGGCGGGCCAGCGTCTGCGCCTCGTCTTCCGCGCGGGGCCGGTCGGGCGTGCCGTCCAGCGCGATATTGCCGCGCCCGTCGGTCAGAAGCGCGATCGTGGGGGTCAGGCCGCGCCTGCGGGCCTGTGCCGCCGTGGCCAGCGCCAGATGCAGGGCCGAGGCCAGCGGCGTGCCGCCACCGCCCGGCACGCCCGCGAGGCGGCGCTTGGTCTGCACCAGCGATCGGGTGGGGGGCAGGATCAGTTCGGCCCGGTCGCCCTTGAAGGTGAGAAGCGCCACGTGATCGCGCCGGGCATAGGCCTGTGCCAGCAGCAGTTCCACCGCGCCCTTCGCCTCGGCCAGCCGTGCAAAGGCGGCAGAGCCTGAGGCATCGACGGCGAAGATCAGCACCCGGTCGGAGGTTTCGCGAAAGCGGCGCAGGCGGATGTCGGAGGCGCGCACCAGAAGGACGGCATCGGGGCGCGCGGTCTGGCGGCGGCGCAGCGGCTGCCACGGGGCGGCGGCGCGCAGGGTGGCCACAAGATCAAGCCGCGCGCCGGGCGACAGGCGGCCGGGGCGGGCGGGCAGGGGGCGGCCGCGCCGGTTGCCCCCATGTGCGGCGCCCGGTCCGGCAGAGGAAGGCGCGGCGCGGGCGGC